>NZ_JBIRAX010000012.1:0-317732 GCF_044326375.1 Actinomadura sp. 3N508 | reverse complement strand
CGGGCGGGCGGGGGATGGCGGAGGCACGGGGGGCTCCGGGGGGTCGTCCCCCCGGGAAAAGGCGAAGGGTCCGCACGGAAGGCGCAAAGCGCCGACCACACGGACCCAGATCCGTAGCGGGGGCAGGATTTGAACCTGCGACCTCTGGGTTATGAGCCCAGCGAGCTACCGAACTGCTCCACCCCGCGGTGATGGTTCAAGTCTATGGCATGGGGCGGGGTGCTGGGGACGGGACGGGTCATTCGCAGCCGGGGATGTCGCCTTTGCCGCTGGTGAGGGCGTTGATGGCCTGGACGGTGCCGTGGAGGGTGTCGGCGCGGACGAGGCGGAGGCCGTCGGGGCGGGAGGCGGCGGCGTCGGGGCAGTTGTCCTTGGGGGTGAGGAAGACGGTGGCGCCGGCCTTGCGGGCGGCGATCATCTTCTGCTGGATGCCGCCGATGGGGCCGACTTCGCCTTTGGCGGTGATGGTGCCGGTGCCGGCGATGAAGGCGCCCTGGGTGAGGGATCCGGGGGTGAGCTTGTCGACGATGGCGAGGGAGAACATGAGTCCGGCGGAGGGGCCGCCGATGTCGCCGACGCTGATGTCGATCTTGAACGGGAACTTGTACTGGTCGGAGATGACGACGCCGACGGCGGCGCGGTCTCCGTTGGGGGTGGCGACGGTCTTGAGGGTGGTGGTGGCTGCCTTGCCGGCGCGGGTGTAGCCGAGGGTGACGCTGTCGCCGATCTTGTGTTTGGCCATCCTGCCGGTGACCTCGGCGACGTTGGTGACCTTGGCGCCGTCGACGCTGGTGATCTCGTCGCCGGTCTTGAGGACGCCGTCGGCGGGGCGGCCCTTCTGGATGCCGTCGACGACGACGCGCGTGGTCACGGGGATGCCGAGCTCGTGCAGGGCGGCGGCTTCGGCGCTCTGCTGGGAGTCCTGCATCTGGCGGGTGTTCTCTTCGTCGACCTTCTTGGGCGACTCGTCCTCGGGGAAGATCGTCTCTTCGGGGACGATGGCGGTGTCGCCGGCGATCCAGCCGCGCAGGGCGGTGAAGAGGTCGATTCGGCCGCCGGGGCCGCCGCGGTAGGTGACGGTGGTGAAGTTGAGGTGGCCGGAATCGGGGTAGGTCGGGCGGCCGTCGATCTTGATGAGGGGCTGGCCCTTGTCGTTGGTGCCGAGGGTGTTGCTCGTCGGACCGGGCATCAGCGCGACGTACGGGACCGGCATGGCGGAGCCGATGATGGCGAGCACGATGACTATCACGCTCGCTGCGGTGAGCGTGGCGGCACGACGGGACATGTCCGAAACTCTATGCGGTCGGGGCGCTCAACACGCGCCGACCCATTCGTCGCCGCCGTCGGCGAAGGTCTGGTGTTTCCAGATCGGCACGTTCGCCTTGAGGTCGTCGATGAGGCGGCGGCAGGCGGCGAACGCTTCGGCGCGGTGTGCGCCGGACGCGGCGGCGATGACGGCGAGGTCGCCGACGCGCAGGTCACCGACGCGGTGGACGGCGGCGAGCCCCTGCACGGGATGGTCGGCGGCGACCTTCTCCATGACGGCGCGGAGCTGCTGTTCGGCGCTGGGGTGGGCGCTGTAGTCGAGGCCGGTGACGGTCCGGGCGTGATCGTGATCGCGGACGGTGCCGATGAAGACGGCGATGCCGCCGGCGCCGGGTGCGGTGACGGCGGCGAGGACCTCGTCCACGGAGAGGGGCTCGGCGCGGACGCCGATCAGCCTGATCACGCTGTCGTGGCTCACGTCCCGCAGGTTACCCGCCGGCCGCGTCGCCCGGCTCGCCCGGCTCGTCCGGTTCGAAGGTGGCGGCGAGGGCCTCGGGGAGATCGCGGACGAGTTCGGCACCGGTGAGGACCGCGTCGTCGCTGTCGTGGCTGCGCATCCGGATGGCGGAGAGCCTGGCTCCGTCGCGCAGGACGCCGATGACCATGCGCACGTCCTCGCGTGCGGGGTGGTTCCCGACGAAGGCTTCGGCTTCGGCGGGGTCCGCGGGAACCTCGGCCTCGATGTCGGCGGGGAGGATGACCCGTTCGATGACGAGGGCGCAGCCGTCGACGGTCTCGGGCCAGACGATCCCGGTGAGGGCCTTTTCGAGGTCGTGCAGTTCGGGGAGGGCGTCCTGCTCGACGGGGACGAGGGCGTCGAGATCGGTGGGGAGCTGGTCGGCGATCCCGGGTTCGGCCTGGCGGAGCGCGCCGCTGCGGACGAGGGCGTAGAGGCTCGGCGCGGCGTCCCAGCCCTTCTCGGCCGAATGACGTTCTAGGTCGAGTACGACTTCTTCCAGATGGTTCACGGGGCCCATCTTTCCCTCTTTCGCCGCATGGACATGCGGGAACCCCCGTGCCAGTCGGTAAGTTGCTTCTACAGCACCGGCGGTTCCGCCGGTGGCGAGATCTCGATCGGAGGGGTCAGTGACCTTCCGGACTCCCGGCTTCGGGCGCCGGCTCGGTACCGGGCGGACGCGGCTGGTGCTGCCCGCGCTGGTGACCTTGGCCGTGCTCCTGATCGTGTTCATGGTGTTCACGGCGACGTACACGAACCTGCTCTGGTACGACTCCATCGGCTTCCAGAAGGTCTACACGACGCAGATCAAGGCGAAGGTGGCGCTGTTCTTCGGGGCGGGGCTGCTGATGGTGCTGGTGGTGGGCGCGAACGTGGCGGTGGCCTACCGGCTGCGCCCCGCCTACCGGCCGCTGTCGGTGGAGCAGCAGGGCCTGGAGCGGTACCGGACGGTGATCGATCCGCGCCGGCGGCTGATCGCGTGGTCGCTGCTGGGGCTGCTCGGGGTGCTGACGGGCTCGTCGGCGGCGGGCCAGTGGCCGGTGTGGCTGGCGTTCCTGAACCGGACGAAGTTCGGCGTGAAGGACCCGCAGTTCCACAAGGACGTGTCGTTCTACGTCTTCACCTATCCGTTCCTGCGGCTCATCATCGGTGTGATCTTCGCAACGGTGATCCTGTCGATCCTCGCCGCGGTGATGGTCCACTACCTGTACGGCGGGCTGCGGCTGCAGGGGCCCGGTGACAAGGCGTCCCCGCCCGCGCGCGCCCATCTGTCGGTGCTGTTCGGGCTGTTCATCCTATTGAAGGCCGTCGCCTACTGGTTCGACCGGTACGGCTTGGTGCATTCGGAGCGGGGCGTCCGGACGGGCGCCTCGTATGCGGACGTCAACGCGCTGTTGCCGGCCAAGACCATCCTCATGATCATCGCGTTGCTGTGCGCGGCGATGTTCTTCAGCAACCTGCTGCGGCGCGGGATGATGCTGCCGGGCGTCGGGTTCACGCTGCTGGTGCTGTCGGCGATCCTGCTCGGCGGGGTGTATCCGCTGCTGATCCAGCAGTTCCAGGTGAAGCCGGACGAGCTGGCCAAGGAGCGCGCCTACATCCAGCGCAACATCGAGTTCACCCGGCAGGCGTACGGCGTGGACGGCGCGAAGGTCGTCCCGTACGGGTCGCAGCCGGTGACCGACAAGAAGAAGCTGCAGGAGGAGCGCGACACGCTCGGCGGGGTGCGCGTCCTCGACCCGGCGGTGGTCGGCGAGACGTTCCGGCAGTTCCAGCAGATCAGGCCGTTCTACCAGTTCCCCGACACGCTGGACGTGGACCGCTACCAGGTGGACGGCAGGTCGATCGACACGATCGTCGCGCTGCGGGAGCTGTCCGGGGCGCCGCGGGAGCAGCGCAGCTGGGTCAAGGACCACATGGTCTACACGCACGGCTACGGATTCGTGTCCGCGTACGGGGACCGGTTCGCCGACGACGTGCCCGAGTTCATCACCAAGAACATGCCGGTCTCCCCCGACCAGAAGATCAGGGTGGAGAAGCCGGAGATCTACTTCGGGGAGCGGTCGCCGAGGTACTCGGTGGTCGGGGGGCAGGGCCAGCAGGAGCTGAACTATCCGGACAACAGCGAAAAGGGCCAGCAGAGCAACACCTACGACGGGGACGGCGGCGTCCCCATCGACTCGTTCCTGAACAAGCTGCTGTACTCGGCGAAGTTCCAGGACAAGAACCTCCTGCTGTCCGGCGCGATCAACAAGAACGCGAAGATCCTCTACGACCGGTCGCCGCGGCAGATGGTGCAGAAGGCGGCGCCCTGGCTGACGCTGGACGGCGACCCGTACCCGGCGGTGGTGAACGGCCGGATCCTGTGGATCGTGGACGGCTACACCACGTCCAACAGCTACCCGTACTCGGAGGAGATGAGCCTCGGCGACGCGACCCGCGACACCATCACCGACACGCGGTCGGCGGTGGCGCGGCAGGCCGACGACCACATCAACTACATGCGGAACTCGGTCAAGGCGACGGTGGACGCCTATGACGGCTCCGTGCACCTGTACCAGTGGGACGAGAACGACCCGATCACCAAGACGTGGATGAAGGTGTTCGACGACACCGTCCAGCCGCGGTCGTCGATCCCGCCGGAGCTGGAGGCCCACTTCCGCTACCCGCAGGACCTGTTCAAGGTGCAGCGGAAGATCCTCACCCAGTACCACGTGACGGACCCGGGGGCGTTCTACAACGGCGAGGGCTTCTGGGAGGTGCCGGAAGACCCTGCCGCGAAGGAGAAGCGGCAGCCGCCGTACTACCAGAGCCTCCGGATGCCGGGCCAGGACACCTCGTCGTTCTCGCTGACGACGGTGTTCACGCCCGGCGGCAACACCACCCGCGGCAACCCGCAACTCGCCGCGTTCATGGCGGTCGGATCGACGCCGGGACGCGACTACGGGCAGATCCAGATCCTGCAGATGCCGCGCAACGCGCAGCCGGCGGGTCCGGGCCAGGTGCAGAACTCGTTCGAGACCGACGAGAAGGTGAAGGCCGCCCTGTTCGCGTTGCGGCAGGGCGGGACGAAGACCGTGCCGGGCAACCTGCTGACGATCCCGTTCGGCGGCAGCCTGCTGTACGTCGAGCCGATGTACACCAAGGCGGCGGGCGGCAAGGAGAACCAGCCGTACCCGATCCTCGGCAAGATCCTGGTCCGGTACGGCAGCAGCATCGTCGCCGCGGACACGCTGAAGGACGCGCTGGCGCAGATCCTCGGCGAGACGGGCACGGGCACGGGCACGACGCCGCCACCGGAGGGAACGCCGCCCGCGGGCGGGCAGCTCAGCCCTGAGCTGCTGAAGGCGCGCGCCGATCTGCGGACGGCGCTGCAGGAGTTCGAGGCCGCCCAGAAGAAGGGCGACTACGCGGCGATGGGCGAGGCCTGGAAGAAGCTCAAGGCGGCGGAGGCGGCGCTGTGGTCGGCGAGCCAGGGCCCGGCGGCGCGGCCGAGCCCGTCGCCCAGCCCGACCGGGGCGCCGCCCGGTTCACCGAGCCCGTCCGGGTCGCCGCCCGCCACGCCCTCCACAAGCTGAGCCGGGGCGGGGTCCCGGGGCCCGCCCGGCGGCCGGGCGGGTCAGCGGCGGCGTTTGCGGGCGCGGCGGATGGCGGCGGCCGCGCCGATCGCGGCGACGGTGGCGCCCGCGGCGGTCGCCATCGTGGCCTCCTTGCCGCCGACGCGGCGCCCGACGACGGCGTGCCGCCCGGCGGTCTCCTCCATCACGGCGCGCAGCGCGGCGGCGTTGTCGTACAGCGGCTTCCAGCCGGCGGCGCGGAGCCGGGCGCAGTCGACGACCCACGGGTAGGCGACGTAGTGCAGGTCGGTGGCGGGCGCGGGCGTCATGCCGAGCCGGTGCAGCCGCTGCGCCATCCCGAAGGTGAGCGCGGCGGGCAGCTCGAAGCTCCGCTTCCCGGTGATCTCGGTGACCTCGTCGGGGCCGAGCCAGCCCTCGCAGCCGACGGCGAGGGGGCCGGTGACGTTCTCGGTGACGACGACGTCCAGCGCGGACGCCAGGTCTTCGATGTGGCAGAACTGCCAGCCGGGCGTGCTGCCCTTGACCGACAGCAGCCGGGGCGCCTCGAAGTGCCGGGTGATCACGGTGTCGATGCCGGGCCCGGCGAGCGCGGCGGGCCGGACGACGGTGACGTCCAGTCCCGGGTGGGTGACGGGCGCGGTCGCTGCCAGCTCCTCCATCTCCAGGTAGTCCCCCGCGATGGAGGTGCTGGCCTCTGCGAGCAGCGGCGCGTCCTCGTGCAGCGGGACCTCGTTCCCGGGCTCGGCCCCGTACACCATCGCGGACGTGACGAGGACCACCCGGCGGACCCGGGCGGCGGCCGCCGCGGTGACGGCGGTCTGGGCGCCGCGGACGTTGTGGGTGCGGCGGTCGCGGGGGTCGACGTCCGGGGAGTGCTCGACGTCCAGGTTGACGAGCACGTCGACGTCCGACAGCCGGTTGGACAGCAGCGGGTCGCGGATGTCGACGACACGCCATGTGACCCCGGGCACGTCGCCGCGCTGCCCGTCGATGGCGACGACCTTGCGGATCTCCTGCCGTTCGGCGAGCCGGGCGGCCAGCAGCCGCCCCGCACCGGAGGCGGCGCCGGTGACGGCGACGACCGGGCCCTTGCTACGCCGAGGGCGAACCTTGCCCGTTGCCACGGGGGTGCCCCCTTCCTTGTGTACGCGACCTTGCCGGGACCGGCTAACGTTGCGGATATGAGCCCATCATGCATCCCAGGGGCAAACCGATGAGTGACACTCCGTTCGGCTTCAACCGTCCAGGCGACGGCGACGACGACGACCGGCCCCAGGATCCATTCAAGGGCATGGGCGGCGACATGGCGCAGTTCGCCGACATGCTGCACCGGTTCGCCGACATGATCGGCGGCCAGGGTGCGGGCGGTGGCGCCGGCGGGCCCCTGAACTGGGATCTGGCCAAGAACATAGCGCGGCACCAGGTGGTGGAGCAGGGCGACCCCTCGGTCGTCGACAGCGAGCGGCGCCAGGTCGAGGAGGCGCTGCGTCTGGCCGACCTGTGGCTCGACGAGAAGACGACGCTGCCCGCGGGGATCCGCACGCCGCAGGCGTGGAGCCGGTCCGAGTGGATCGAGCAGACGCTCCCGGTGTGGGCGAAGGTCTGCGATCCGGTCGCGGCGCGCATGGTCGAGTCGATGGGCGGGGCGCTCGGCGGCCCCGGCGGCGACATCCCCGCCGACATGCAGGCGATGGCCGGCCCGCTGATCGGGATGGTCAAGCAGATGGCGGGCGCGATGGTCGGCGGCCAGGCGGGGCAGGCGCTCGGCGCGCTGGCTCGCGAGGTGACCGGCTCCTCCGACGTGGGCCTGCCGCTCGCGCCGGACGGCGTCGGCGCGCTGCTGCCCGCGGGCGTCGAGGCGTTCGGGTCGGGCCTGGAGGTCTCCGGCGACGAGGTCCGGCTGTATCTGGCGCTCCGGGAGGCCGCCCACCAGCGGCTCTTCGCGCACGTCCCGTGGCTTCGCTCGCATCTGCTGGGCGCGGTCGAGGAGTACGCGCGGGGCATCACGGTCGATCTTTCGGGCATCGAGCAGGCCGTCCAGGGCCTCGATCTGTCCAACCCGGAGGCGATCCAGGAGGCGCTCGGCGGCGAGCTGCAGCTCCAGCCGGAGGAGACGCCGCGGCAGAAGGCGGCGCTCGCCCGGCTGGAGACGACGCTCGCGCTGGTCGAGGGCTGGGTCGACACGGTCGTCAACGAGGCGGCGGAAGGGCGGCTGCCCGGTTCGGTGAAGCTGGCCGAGGCGGTCCGGCGCCGCCGCGCGACCGGCGGACCCGCGGAGCGGACGTTCGCGACGCTCGTCGGCCTGGAGCTGCGGCCGCGGCGGCTGCGCGAGGCGGCCGCGCTGTGGCGGACGCTCACCGAAGTGCGCGGCACGCAAGGCCGCGACGCGATCTGGGACCACCCCGACCTGCTCCCCACGTCCGACGATCTCGACGACCCGGAGGGGTTCGTCCACGGCCGCGACGAGATCGAGGGCCTGTCCGACCTGGACCTCTCCAGGCTCACCAAGGCGCCGGACGAGGACGAGGCGAAGAAGCCCGACGAGAAGCCGGACGGCGGGGACGATGACGGCGGGCCGGGCGAGGGCCCGGACGACGGCGGGTCTCGCGCATGAGCCTGTCGCGTGAGTCACACGGGTCGCCGGTGTCACGGGTGAACGGCTGCCGGTACGCGCCGGCGTCGTCCACGAACGCGATCCGGCGTCGCGTCGCGCGGGCGAGCCTGTGCTGGCAACGGCCCGTCGACCAGGAGCGCCGGCGGCGCCATCCCGTCAACTCCCGTTACCCGCGCGTGGGACGCACGTGACGCAAGGCGATCCACCGGGCGCCCTGTATCAGGACGCCGTGCGGGTGCTGTCGTCGTGGGCGGCGCCCGACGCCGGGCAGGAGGACGTCCGGCTCGGTTTCCTGCGCCATCTGGAGCAGCACCCGGCGGACGGGATGTGGCGGGACTGCGCGGCGGGGCACATCACCGCCAGCACCGCCGTTCTCGACGCGTCCCGTGGCCGCGTCCTGCTGACCCTGCACGCGAAGTTCAAGCAGTGGTTCCAGCTCGGCGGGCACTGCGAGCCGGGCGACGCCACGCTCGCGGGCGTGGCGCTGCGGGAGGCGACGGAGGAGTCGGGCATCGGCGGTTTGCGGCTGCTGCCGGGGCCCGTCCAGCTCGACCGGCACGCGGTCCGCTGCCATCCGGGCGGGACGTGGCATCTGGACGTCCAGTACGCGGCGATCGCACCGGCGCACGCGCGGCACACGGTGAGCGAGGAGTCCGACGACCTCGCCTGGTTCCCGGTGGACGGCCTGCCCGAGCTCACCGACGACGCCGTCCGGCGGCTCGTGGCGCGCTGTCAGGAGCTCAGCGGATGACCTTCGAGGAGGGCGCGGGTGTTCTCCCAGCCCTCCAGGCCCGGGTCGAGGAACCGCAGGTCACCGGCGGTGCGGAGGCGGTGCCAGCCGGGCCCCTGCGGGACGAGCCCGGGACGCGGCGCGGCGGCGCGCAGCCGGGCCAGCGCGTCCGGCGTGTCGAGGTCGACGTCGTCGAGGACGGCCGCGAGCCAGCCGGGCAGCGGCAGCCGGGCGGCGAGCGCGACGAGCCCGCCGCGGGCGCCCTGGTCGTGCGGGCCGCCCCGGTCGTCCGGCTGGGCGGCGCAGGCGGCGGCCGGGGCGTGGCCGAGGGCGCGGAACAGCTTGCCGATCAGCAGCGGGGGCAGGTCGGGGGCGTCCGGCGCGACGAGCGCGGCGGCGCCGGCGCCGAGCGCGTGCAGCGCCGCGAACGCGCTCGCGAGCGTCGGTTCCCGGATGATCGGCGTCCCGGGCCAGGTCACGGCCTCGGCGTCGGGCTGGTCGGGCGGGTCGAGGACGAGCGCGGAGGTCACCAGCTCGAGCCCGGCGACGACCTCGTAGGTGTCTTCGAGCAGCGCGAGCCGGAACTCGCGGGGATCGATGCCCGGCGGGACGGCCGGTGGGCGGCCGGGCCGGGACAGCACCGCGGCGAACCGTGCCGAAGCACCCGTGCGGCCGGGCCGGTCGGACGGGTCGGGCGGGTCGGTCACCCGGCGACCTCGTGCGGGAAGTCGTCGCCGTGGACACCGTCGTCGGCGGTCTCGTCGTCCGGCGCGTCGGCCTCAAGGGGCAGGTGCGCGGCGGCGGCGACGCCCTCCAGGTAGCCGCGGGCCCGGTCGGCCTTCGGGTAGTTGCCGACCAGCTCCCAGAAGTCGGCGCCGTGCCCCGGGATGAGGAGGTGCGCCAGCTCGTGGACGAGGACGTAGTCGACGACCCATCCCGGCATGCCCCGCAGGCGGGTGGAGAGCCGGATCGTTCCGTCGTCGGGGGTGCACGAGCCCCAGCGGGTGCGCTGGTTCGCGACCCAGCGGACGCTGACGGGGTCGGCGCGGCCGTCCAGGTAGCGGCGGGAGAGCTCCCTGGCCCGCGACTGAAGGTCTGCGTCGCTCGGGCGACGGCGGCGTTCCCTCTCTTCGAGCCGCTCAAGGATGGTCGCGATCCACTGTTCCTCTTCGGCCTTGCTCAGCCTGGACGGAACCATCACCACCACCTTGTCGCCGTCGCGGTAGGCGGACACGGTTCGCCGGCGCCTCGCGCTACGACGGACCTCAACGTTAGGGGGCACGCCTGAACCGTACTCGAAAATTTGCGCGCCCCAAAGGGGGTGTTTGAAGTCCTCGCAGGTCAGAGGCCATGTTTTTGGAGGGCGTTCAGTTGCGGGTGAACCGCGGGACGCGCCCTTCCCGCCGGGCCGCGCGCCCTTCCGGCATGCCCTTGGACGGTTCCAGGCCGCGGCAGGCCGCCATCCGGTCACGGAACCGCCGCGCAGGTCCCCGATCGCGGGCTGCGCGCCGGCCCGCCGGGGCGTGAGAAAGCGCACACTTACCGCATCGTCGCAGGTCAGATCGGTCCGCCGAGCTTGACTCCGGCGATACTTGCGGATGGTTATGGCGTGACCGAGGGCCGATCACCGACAATGGTCGGCGTGAGCGATCTTCCCCGCCGCGCGGTGACGCGGTCAGCAAAGCTGGCGTCCCTCCCCATCGGCTTCGCGGGACGCACCGCGCTCGGGGTGGGGAAGCGGACGTTCGGCCGCCCGGCCGAGACCGTGGCGCTGGAGATCCAGACGCGGACCGCCGAGCAGCTGTTCAAGGTGCTCGGCGAGCTCAAGGGCGGGGCGATGAAGCTCGGCCAGATGCTGTCGATCTTCGAGGCGGCGCTGCCGCCGGAGATCGCCGGGCCCTACCGCGCCACGCTGACCAAGCTGCAGGAGGCCGCTCCCCCGCTGCCCGCGGCGACCGTCCACAAGGTGCTCGCCGAGTTCCTCGGGGACGACTGGCGCGACTACTTCGAGTCGTTCGACGACCAGCCGGCCGCGGCGGCGTCCATCGGGCAGGTGCATCGCGCCGTCTGGCACGACGGCCGCCCGGTCGCGGTCAAGGTGCAGTACCCGGGCGCCGGGAAGGCGCTGATCAGCGACTTCAACCAACTCGCGCGGCTCGGCCGGCTGTTCGGCGTGCTGATGCCGGGGCTGGACGTCAAGTCGATGCTCGCGGAGCTGAAGGAGCGGGTGGCCGAGGAGCTCGACTACACGATCGAGGCCGAGTCCCAGACGATCTTCCGGGACGCCTACGACAACGACCCCGACTTCTACGTTCCCGAGGTCATCGCGCAGAACGGCGACATCCTGATCAGCGAGTGGATGGACGGCACCCTCCTCTCGAAGATCATCAGCGATGGCGATCAGGAGACGCGGAACCACGCCGCCCTGCTGTACTGCCGCTTCCTGCTCTCCGGGCCGAAGCGGTGCGGGATGCTGCACGGCGACCCGCATCCCGGCAACTTCCGGCTGCTGGAGGACGGGCGGCTCGGCGTCCTCGACTTCGGCGCCGTCGACCGCATCCCCGGCGGCTTCCAGCGGCGGCTCGGCCTGCTGCTGCGGATCGGCACGATGGCCGACATCGGCGAGATCGAGGAGGCGCTGCGCCGCGAGGACTTCATCCGCGAGGGCGTGGAGATCGACACCGAGGCGCTGCAGGGGTTCCTCGCGCCGATCACCGAGCCGTTCGTCACCGAGACGTTCGCGTTCAACCGCGAATGGCTGCGCGACATGGCCGCGCGGGTGACGGATCTGCGTCCGGGCAACGTGGTCCGGCAGCTCAACCTGCCGCCCGAGTACGTGATCATCCACCGGGTGCTGTCGGCGGGCACCGGCGTGCTGTGCCAGCTGGACTGCGAGATCCCGGCCCGCGCCGAGTCGCTGAAGTGGGTCCCGGGCTTCGCCGACGACGAGGACGGCGAGCTCATCTCCGGCTGAGCGAAGGAGCCGGCGGAAGGGCGGAAAAGGCTTAGCGGGGCCCCGCGCATTGATGAGATGCGCGGGGCCCCGCTTTCGCGCGTCCGGTGAGTGGGCCACCGGGACGCGCTCCAGGCGCCCGCCGGGAGGCGCTCGTCCGCCAAACCATCCAAGAAGGGCGGACGGCGGCCTGCTACCGATGCGGGCGGCCCCTAGAAGGTCGGCGGTTTCAGTTCCAATGCGGTTTCGTGGTCTGCGTGTACGTGTCGGCGTGCACGGTGCCGGCGGACGGCGCGAGCAGGACGCGCCGCACGCGCGAAGCCCTCGTCTGCGCGTCGCGGCGCGCACGCCTCAGCGCACGCACGCGGACGGCCAGCTCGCCGGGCAGTTCACCGGGTTGGCCGGACAGGTCGCGGGTTCGGACGGACGGGTTCGCTCCGGCGGCCCGGAGGCGCGGTCCCTGTGCGGGGGCCGCGCCTCCGGGGTCGACGGGAGCCGGCGGAACCGGCATCAGACGGTCACTTCGTCGGGCCGCGGGTGCTTGCGCGGGCGGCCACGCGGCCGCTTGCGCGGCACGATCACACCGCGGACGAACAGCTCGCCGCCCCAGACGCCCCAGGGCTCCTTGCGCTCGAGCGCCCCGGCGAGGCACTCCTTCAGGAGCGGGCACTCAAGGCACAGGGCCTTGGCGAGCTCGACGTCGGCGGGAGCCTCGGCGAAGAACAGCTCCGGGTCGGTCCGGCACGGAAGAGTGAGGTCCTCCTCGCTTACTGCGAGTGCCCCCTGCATCACAGTCACCCTTGTTCCTCTCGTTGGATCTCAACGGGTGTGTCGGTGGGTTGTCCTGGACAAAGAAGAAGGCCGCGGATCCGGTGTCTGGATCCGCGGCCTGGGGGCTTGCCGGTGTGGTGCTAAACCGGTTGCCTCCAGGGGTACGGACCCGACAGGTCACCCGTGATGGTGACGCCCACGTGGGCCGTGGCCGGAGCCTGGACGGTCATGTCCTCGAGAAGGTGGTCGAAGACACTGCGTCCCTGGTCCTGGAATCGCTGGTCGACGCGCAGATCGCTCAGTTCGCGCAGATCACGCTGATTGGGGCCGCGCAGGTCACGCGGTCGCAGGTCGCGCGGGCGCGCACCGAGCGCGTCCGCATAGGCGGCCGAAGCGCCACTGATCGAGGCTCCAGAGCAGGCGGCGGTCCAGGACGACGCGGATTTGCTCAACGTGTTGCTCACCGGACTGCACACCACCTTCCTGGCTCCTCGGGCCGCACCGGCGGATCGTGATCCGCACCGGCGGGCCGGTTGATTGCTCGCGATCGAGCGTACGGGGGTTTCGCAGAATCAAGCAAGGTATTTTTGACCTGCGGTTTTGTGGGTGACTTCACCCTTTTCCCGGGGAACCTGCGGCGCCTGGCGAGCGTCGCGGACTCTCGGGAGCCCCTAGCAGATGATCATTCTACCTGGGCGGGGGTCGCCGGCACCGCAGCGCGCCGGGCCGGATCCGGCCGCCTGCGCCGTCACAGCCCGCGCCGGGCCGGGCCGTCGCCGGGCGGGCCATGGCGGCGGGGCCCACCCGGCGACGGGGTCTCACGGTCGCTCAGGTCACCGGGTACCGAGCAGGATGGACGTCGGGACCCGTGTCGCCACCGGCGGCAGCCCGGCGGCGGCAGGACGGGCCGCCATCGCACCGGCGTCGGCCGGTCCCCTGGTGGCGAGCGCGCGGTCGGGCTGCGGCGCGAACGGCTGGATGTCGCCGATGCACACCGTGCCCGCGGGCGGCAGGGCGCCGCCGGTGAGGTAACCGCTGACGGCGTCCGTCACGCACGCGGAGCTGCCGTAGGCGGTGTGGCCCCAGCTGTTGCTGGACAGCAGCCGGCTGCCGGGCAGCAGCTTGCTGGAGGACACCGCGTCGTCGTAGTTCGTGGCCGGGTCGTAGTAGTTCCCGACGATCAGGACGGGAGCGGTCGTCCGCCGGTTGAAGGGGCCGGTGTAGGCGTCCTCGTCGCGGACCTTCCACGAGTCACCGGCGCACTGGACGCTGCCCCAGCCCCACGCACGCCCGAAGTAGGGCGCGCGCTTGTCGGACGCCGCCGTCAGCGCGGGCCAGTCCCCGGCCTTCTTCGGGTGCCGGCCGTCGGTGCAGACGACGCTGCTGAACGCGTCGAGGCCGTTCTCGTAGGGGAAGCCCTTGGCGAGCATCTTCCCGGCGGCGTCCTGCCGCTGCCGGACCTTGGCGCGGCGTTCGGCGATGCGTGCGGCGAGCGCCTTGCGCGCGGTGGCCGCCTTGGCGGCCTGTGCGGCCGTCGTGGTGGGCGTGGTCGCCTGCCACAGCTGGGTGAGCGCCGTGTTGATGTAGATGTAGCCGTCCGGGTAGTACAGCTCGCCGAGCGCGCCGCTGACGAGGTCGGCGTAGGTGACCTTGTCGCCGTCGAGGTCGGCCGGCTTGGCCTTCAGCCGCTCGGCGAGGACGCCGAAGTTCTTGACGGGGTCGCCGAACTCGGCGAACGTGCACGCCGCCTTCCCCGCCTCGCCGCAGCGGACGAGGATCTCCTTCAACGCCCTCCAGGCACCGTCGGCGGACCGCAGCCGGTCGTCGACGATCTGGTTCCCGGTCTTCTTGGTGCCCGCCCACGAGACCGGGTTGAGGATGCCGTCCACGGCCACAGCGCGCACCCGGTCGGGGAACAGGTTGGCGTAGTACTGGCCGAGCGCCGAGCCGTAGCTGAAGCCCAGGTAGGTGAGCTTCTTGTCACCGACCGCGCGGCGCAGGACCTCCATGTCCCGCGCGACCTCCGCGGTGGACATCGCGCCCGCCAGCTTCTTGCCGGTGGTGGAGCAGCCGTTGCCGAGCGCCTTCGCGGACTTGATGAAGGCCGCCTCCTGCTTGGCGCCGATGGGGAACGCCACGCCGAGCCCGGCCAGCGCGAGCGTCTGGTCCTTGGCGGACTTGAAGCAGGCGACGTTGTCGCTGAAGCCGATGCCGCGCGGGTCGAAGCCGACGATGTCGAAGCGGTCGAGAACGTCCGGGGCGAGGAAGCCGTCCGCCTGGAAGGCCATGGCGGTGCCCTGCCCGCCCGGCCCGCCGGGGTTCACGAACAGGCTGCCGATCCGCTTCTTGGCGTCGCGGGCCTTCAGCCGCAGGACGGCGATCTCGGTGGTCGCGCCCTTGGGTGCGTCGTAGTCCAGCGGCACCCGGACGGTCGCGCACTCGGCGGAGCCGTAGCACGGGTACCAGCCGAGCTTCGGTGTGGGCACGCTGTCCACGCGCTTCTTCTCGGCCGGGCTCGTCGTGTCGGCGGCGAGCGCGGCCCGGCCCCCGGCGCCGGGGGTCCCGGGGTCGGCGAGAGCGGTGCCGGCCAGGGCGGGCACGAGCGCCGCGGCGGCACCCGCGGCGAGAATCCTGATTCTCAGGCGCATGCGCTTCCCTTCTGGGGGGATCGGTGTCATCCCGCGCACACGGCGGAATGGACTCCTGATCTTGGTGCCGCGCCGCTCGCCGCGTGATCCATCGCTGGACCATTCATCCGTGCGCGGAGATCCGCCCCGAGAGGGATTGACGCGCGCCGTGATCGCTGGTTCGGCAGGCCCGGCGCCCGTCGCGCGGGACGGCGGGGGCGCGGCGGCGCGGTCCGCCGCCTGAGCTGGGCCTGTCCTGTTCCGGTCAGCCACCGGCCTGGACCGCCGCCGTCATCGTGGCTCGGTGCGCGCGATCTGGACCCGCATGATCGTTCTGGGTGCAGCCGGAGCGTTGTCCGTCCGGCGACGGCGAGCAGCGCCTCCCGGACCTCGGGGTCGTGGGGCGAGGCCACGCCGAGCAGGTCGACGCGGATGTCGCGGTCGCGGAAGTCGACGGGCCGGGACGGCGGGATGAGGCCGCCGACGAACAGCACCAGCTCGCGCCGGCCTCCGAGAAGAGGCCGGCCTACGCGTCCGGGCGAGGTGCCGGCGCGCCTTCGCGCTCCCGGTCGGACACGCGGATGAGGCCCTCCTGCATGACGGAGACGACCAGCTCTCCGGAGCGGGTGAACACCTGGCCGCGGGCGAGGCCGCGGGCCCCGCCGGCGAACGGCGTGTCCTGGTAGTACAGCAGCCATTCGTCGGCGCGGAACGGCCGGTGGAACCACATCGCGTGGTCGAGGCTGGCGCCCATCGTCCCCTTGTCGCCCCAGGTCAGCCCGTGGTTGAGCAGGACGGTGTCGAGCAGCGTCATGTCCGAGGCGTAGGTCATCAGGCACACGTGCAGCAGCGGGTCGGCGGGCAGGTCGCCGTCCACCTTCAGCCAGACCTTCGACTCGGAGGTGACGAGCGACGGATCCCGCGCCGCCTCCCAGGACAGCGGCGACGCGTGCCGGATGTCGAACGGCCGCCGGGTGACGAACTCGCGCGCGCCGACCTCGCCGAACAGCGGCGTCATGCGGGTCAGGCCGTCGGGGAGGGTCTCGGGGTCGGGCGCGTCGGGCATCGCGGCCTGGTGGGCGGGCCCGTCCTCGACGATCTGGAACGACGCCGACAGCGTGAAGATCGCCTTGCCGTGCTGGACGGCCACGACGCGCCGCGTGGTGAAGGACCGCCCGTCGCGCACGCGGTCGACGGTGTAGACGATCGGGACGAGCGGGTCGCCCGGCCGGATGAAGTAGGCGTGCAGCGAGTGCACGGGCCGGTTCAGCGGGACGGTGCGCCCGGCCGCGACGAGCGCCTGCGCCGCGACCTGCCCTCCGAAGACCCGCTGGCGGCGCTCGTCGGACGTGCGGCCGCGGAAGATGTCGTTCTCGATCTGTTCGAGATCGAGCAGGTCCAGCAGCGCCTTCAGCGATTCCTTCACGGCGGCCAGTCTTCCCTATCCGTTCGCGTGATCAGGATCCCGGCCCTGGGGGCTCAGCAGCCGCACAGGGTCAGGACGGCGTCGCCGTAGCGGTCGAGCTTCACCTTGCCGACGCCGGGGATGCGGGCGAGATCTTCCATCGACTCGGGGCTGTGCTCGGCGATGGCCTGGAGCGTCGCGTCGGTGAACACGACGTAGGCGGGGACCTTCTGCTCCGCCGACACCTGGGCGCGCCACTCCTTCAGCGCGATCAGCAGCTCCTCGTTCAGCTCGGACGGGCAGTCCTCGCAGCGGCCGAGTTTGCGTTCGACGGCGGCGGTCAGCGGGCGCCCGCACACCCGGCACGGCTGCGGGCCCTTGGCGGCGCGGCGCTTGGTCCGGTCGGCGCGGACGGGGGTGTGCGTGGCGGTCTTGCCCGTCAGGCCGCTCAGGAAGCGGGACGGGCGGCGGTGCCGCGACCCGCCCGGCGACCGTGACAGCGCCCACGACAGCGACAGGTGGACGCGCGCCCGCGTGACCCCGACGTACAGCAGCCGCCGCTCCTCCTCGATCTGCGCGGGCGTCTCCGCGTAGATGATCGGCAGCGTCCCGTCGACGAGGCCGACGAGGAACACCGCGTCCCACTCCAGACCTTTGGCGGCGTGCAGCGAGGCAAGCGTGACGCCCTCCAGCGGGGGCGCGTGCTGCGCGGCGGCGCGTTCCTCCAGTTCGGCGACGAAATCGGTGAGGGCGGCCTTGGGGTCGTCGGCGGCCATGTCTTCGGCGAGCTGCGCCAGCGCGGCCAGCGACTCCCACCGCGCGCGCGCCGCGCCCGCGCCCTCGGGCGGCTGGTCGGAGAACCCGGCGCCGGACAGGACGTGCCGGACGGTCAGTATCAACCCCGTCCCGTCGGTCTCGGCGTCGGCGCCCGCCCGGGTCGCGGCGCGCAGCATGATCACCGCCTGCCGCACCTCGGGCCGCTCGAAGAACCGTTCCGCGCCGCGCAGGACGTACGGGACGCCCGCCGCCGCCAGCGCCGCCTCGTAGGTCTCCGACTGCGCGTTGATCCGGTACAGGATCGCGATCTCCCGCGCCGGGACGCCCTCGTCGATCAGCTTGCGGGCCCGCCGGGCCGCGTCGTCGGCCTCGGCGACCTCGTCGTCGTACTCGTTGAACACCGGCTCGGGCCCCGGCGCGCGCTGCGCGACCAGCTCCAGCCGGTGCCGCCCGCTCTTCGCCTGCTCCATCACCCCGTTCGCCAGCCCGACGACCTGCGGCGTCGACCGGTAGTCGCGGACGAGCCGGACGACCTTCGCGTCCGGATGCTCGCGGGTGAAGTCGAGCAGGTGCGAGGGGGACGCGCCGGTGAAGGAATAGATCGTCTGGTTCGGGTCGCCGACGACGCAGAGGTCGTCGCGGTCGCCGAGCCAGGTGTCGAGGAGCATCTTCTGCAGGGGGTTGACGTCCTGGAACTCGTCGACGACGAAGTGCCGGTACTGCTCGCGGACCTGGTTCGCGACCTCCCGGTGCTCGGTCAGCACCGCCGCGGTCAGCTCCAGCATCCCCTCGAAGTCGAGGAGGTTGCGCTCGCGCCTGAGCTGCTCGTACATCGCGTAGACGCGGGCGATGTCGACGACCTCGGCGGGCGCCCGCCGCCCGGCCTTGGCGACGGCGGCCGGATAGTCTTCGGGGCGGTGCTGGGTGACCTTCGCCCATTCGATCTCGCTCGCGATGTCGCGCAGCTCCGTCCGGCCGAGCGAGAGCCGGCACGCCCGCGCCGCGTCCGCCACCAGCCCGATCTTCGACTCGATGATCTTGGGTGGTTCGCCGCCGACGACGCGCGGCCAGAAGTAGGTGAGCTGGCGCAGCGCCGCCGCGTGGAACGTCCGCGCCTGGACGCCCGGCGCGCCGAGCAGCCGCAGCCGGCTCCGCAACTCGCCCGCGGCCCGCGTGGTGAACGTCACGGCCAGCACCCGCTGCGGGGACACGACGCCGGTCAGCGTCGCGTACGCGATGCGGTGCGTGATGGCCCTGGTCTTGCCCGTCCCGGCGCCCGCGAGCACGCACACCGGCCCCTGCACCGCCTCGGCGACCGCCCGCTGTTCGGGGTCGAGTCCCTCCAGCACCGCCTCAGTCGACATCCCCCCATACTCGCAGCCCGTCCCACCCGTAACACCCCGGCCGCCACCTGTGGACGAGCCGGAATGCGGAACGCCCGCCTACTGTTCTGCGATAAGCGGATCGGAGCAGCGACAGAGGGAGACGAACGCAGCGATGGCGACGCCGACGACCGACCGGGCCAAGGACCCGACCGGCCAGCTCACCATGTACACGACGACCTGGTGCGGTTTCTGCCGGCGGCTCAAGCGGCAACTCGCCCGCGACGGCATCGAGATGCTGGAGATCGACATCGAGCGCGACCCGGCCGCCGCCGACTTCGTGATGAGCGTCAACGGCGGCAATCAGACCGTGCCGACCATCCTCTACCCGGACGGTACGGCCGCCACCAACCCCAGCGCCAAGGCCGTCAAGGCGAAGCTCGCGTCGCTGGCCTGACACCGCGGAGCCGCTAGAACTGCGGCATGTTCGGGAGGGTGTCGCCGTACCAGCGCATGATCAGCTGGGCGGCTATCGACAACGGGCCCGGGGCTACCAGGTCACCGGTGTCCATGGCGGCGCGGAGTTCTTCCCGGGTGTACCAGGCGGCGTCCTGGATCTCCTCCGGGTCGGGACGTAGCGGGACGTCGCCGTCCGTTCTGGCGATGAAGCCGAGCATGAGGCTCTGCGGCAGCGGCCAGGGCTGGCTGCCCAGGTAGCGGACGTCCCGGACGGGCAGCCCGACCTCCTCCTGCACCTCCCGCGCGACGGCCTGTTCGAGGGACTCGCCCGGTTCGACGAAGCCCGCGAGGATCGAGCGGCGGTCGGCGGGCCACTGCGGGCCGCGGGCGAGCAGGATCCGGTCGGCGTCGTCGGTCACCAGCATGATCACGGCGGGGTCGACGCGGGGGAAGTGCTGCGAGCCGTCCTCGGGGCAGACGCGCACGTGCCCGGCGGACGCCACCCGCGTCCCGGCCCCGCAGCGCGGGCAGTGCCGGTGGGTGCTGTGCCAGTTCTCCAGCGCCACGGCGTGCGTGATCAGGCCGGAGTCGCGGTCGCCGAGGAGCGCGCCGACACGGCGGAGCCCGGCCGGCCGCGCGCCCTCGATGGCGGGCAGCGGGCCGGACGTCCCGAAGTACACGGTGCCGGACTCGTCCTCGCCGAGGAGCCAGCGGTCGCCGTCCGGGGCCTGCTCGGGCGGGAGGAGGACGAGCGCGGGGCTCGGCTCGTACGTCACGAGCGACCGGCCGTCCTGGACGACGACGACACGCGTCCCCGGGTCGGCCCAGGCGGCGTCGACCCACGCGTCGTCGCGGCGGTTCAGCGCGACCCGGTCGAGGGTTCCGCGCGCGAGCGCCAGCCACTCCAGGGGCCTGTCGTCCACCATCCGCCACGTCCCCGATTCACTCGTCGTCACTGGCCGTTCCAGGGAGCATCGTCCACCCCGGCCTTGTCCGGCAACCCGTTTCGGCGTGGCCTTCAGCGCAGCGCGGTCGCGAATTCTTCCCACAGGTAGGCGATGGCTTCGGCGCCCTTGAGGAGCAGCGGGATCTCGACCTTCTCGTTCGGGGCGTGGATGCGGTCGCCGTTCAGGCCGACGGCGACGAACACCAGCGGCGCCTCCAGGATGTCGGCGAGGTCGGCCTCGGGGCCGCTGCCGCCCTCGCGCGTGAACAGCACGTCGGTGCCGAAGGCGCGCTCCATGGCGCGGCGCGCGGCCGAGACGCCGACGGAATCGATCGGCGAGAAGCACGGCCGGACGTTGCCGCCCGGGGCATGCACCTCTGCCTCGATGCCGGGCGGGACCTGCTCGGCGGCCCACGCCTCGAACGCCATCTGTACCTTGCGCGGATCCTGGCCCGCGACCAGCCGGAACGAGATCTTCGCGTGGGCCTCGCTGGGGACGATGGTCTTGCGGCCGGGTCCGGTGTGCCCGCCCCACATGCCGTTGATCTCGGCGGTGGGCCGCGCCCAGATACGTTCGAGGGTGGTGTAGCCCTTCTCGCCGTATGCCGCGCGGCTTTCTCCGGCGGTGCGGAGCCATTCCTTCTCGTCGAAGGGGAGGCGGGTGAAGAGTTCGCGTTCCTCGTCCGTCAGCGGGACGACGTCGTCGTAGAAGCCGGGGAGGGTGACGCGGCCGTCCGCGTCGTGCAGCGCGGAGAGCAGGTCCGCCATCGCGTGGAGCGGGTTCGGCACCGCGCCGCCGAACGAGCCGGAGTGCAGGTCGTGCGACGGGCCGCGCAGCGTGATCTCGACCTCGGTGAGCCCGCGCATGCCGGTGCACATCGACGGGACGTCCGCGTCCCACATGGTCGTGTCGCTGATGACGATGGCGTCGCAGGCGAGCCGCTCCCGGTGGGTGCGGAGCAGTTCCGGGAAATGCAGCGACCCCGTCTCCTCCTCGCCCTCGACCAGCAGTTTGATCGTGACGGGCGGGGCCTGGCGGCCGGACGCGGCGAGCCCCGCGCGGAGCCCGAGCGTGTGGAAGAGGATCTGCCCCTTGTCGTCGGACGTGCCGCGCCCGATGAGCCGGTCGCCCTCTTCCACGGGTGTGAAGGGGTCTGTGTTCCATTCGTCGAGCGGCTCGACGGGCTGGACGTCGTGGTGCCCGTAGACGAGGACGGTTGGGGCGTCCGGGTCTTCGGCGGGCCATTCGGCGTACACGGTGGGGAGGCCTGGGGTCTCCCAGATCTCTACGGTCGGGAAACCTTGGCCGCGCAGGTGGTCGGCGAGCCATCCGGCCGACCGTTGGACGTCCGCGGCGTGCGCCGGGTCCGCGGAGATGGACGGGATCGCCAGCCACTCCTTGAGGTCCGCGACGAACCGGTCCCTGCCGGTCTGGATGTACGCCACAACGTCGTTCACCTGCATGCCCCTTCGCATGTCGTACCGTCAGGCAGAGTCTGTCCCGTCCGGGGGGTTGCTCCGGGCGGGTCGCTTCTAACGTCCGGGGGTGTTTCCTCCGGACGGGTTGGTGCTTTTCGGGCGGGGTGTTGCTTCTTGGCGGGGCTCCCGATAGCGCCGCGTGTGCGGGCCTCCAGGAGACGAGAAACTCACAGTAAAGGATCCCGTTGCCCGGGTCGCGGAGCCGCCCCGATCCTGCTTAGCCGTTCAGGAGCATCAGTTCCGTGCGGATGTTGTTCCGTGCGCGCCGTTCGTAGCGTTCGCGGGCCGTGGGCGTGTGGAAAAGCCGCGGCAGGGCGAGGAGCCCGTGGAGCAGTTCGGCCCGTCCGGCGCGGAAGAATTCCTCGGGGACGAACGCGTACTCCTCGCGGACCGCGGCGGCATAGGCGGCGTACTGGGCCGGGTCAGAGCCGAGGATGGCGAGGTCGGCGTCGCACAGGACCTGGCCGTCGGGGTCGTCGTCCGCTGGCGCGTGCGTGGCGGTCAGCTTGACGAGGCGGACGACCTGCTCGACGTCCGGTGCGGGGAGGTCGGTGTCGGCGAGCATGCGGGCGGCGAGGCGGGCGCTGCGCTCCTCGTTGTCGGCGCGCTCGGGGTCGTAGACGGCGTCGTGGAACCAGGCCGCGAGGCGGACGGTGCCGGGGGCGGCGGCGTGGGGGGCGAGCTCGTCCACGAGGTCGAGGACGGCGGCGAGGTGCTCGCGCGTGTGGTAGCGGCGATGCGGCTCGCCGTAGCGGTTGTTCAGCTCCGTCCCGATATGCCGGGTGTGAGGCCCCGCGAGCGCGACCCACCGGTCGACGAGATCCATGGCCCCATCCTGTCCGATCGGCGTGCCGTCGGGTCGGCGTGGGGGCCGGGACACGCGAGCCCGGCTTCCTTGCCCATGCGGACGGGCAACGCCACTATGGTTCCCTGAAACTTAGGCAAGCCTTACCTCACCGACCGTTGTGGCTCAAGCACTGGAAAGGCCGATCCTTGGCCGCGTCTCTCTACCTGGCCGCCGGGAAGACGACCGACTCGGTGACGCACGGCTTCCTGCCCGCCGCCGCGCGTCTGGGCCTGGACGTGACGCTTCTCACCGACCGTCCTGCCGCCCATGCCGGGACGCACGGCGGGCGGATCGTCCGATGCGACGTGTTCGATTTCCGGGAAATCGTCGCTACGGTTGCCTCGATGGATGGTGAGCCCGCGGCCATCTTCACCAACAGCGACTTTCTGCAAGCGTCCACTGCGCTGGCGGCTGCCTATTTCGGGCTTCCGGCCAAGGACTGGCGTGCCGCGACGCGTGCGAAGAACAAGGCCCTCATGCGGCGCCATCTGGCGACCGTCGATCCGGTCTTCTCGGCGGACGCCCGCCATGTGCCGGAGGACGCGCCCTATCCACTCGTCGTGAAACCGCGCGAGGGCGTCGCCAGCGAGGACGTGTTCCTCGTGCGGGACGCCCTGGAACTGTCCGCGCGTGTGGACGAAATCGCAGCGCGCCGGGACGACCCGCTGGTGGCCGAGGAATACCTTCCCGGGCGTCTCCACACGCTCGAAACGCTCGGGGATGGGCGAGAACTGCGCGTCCTGGGCTCATTCCGGACGACGCTCTCTCCCCCGCCCTACTTCGTGGAGGAACGCCTGGAGTGGGCCGCGCCGCCACCCGAAACCGCACAGGTCCTTGAGCAGCTCGACGCGCTGGGCATCGGTTTCGGGGCCTGCCACACGGAATTCGTCGTCCATGAGGGACGCGCGCACATCATCGAGGTCAACTACAGGCTGATCGGCGACCACTGTGACTTCCTCTTAGCGGACCTGCTGGGCGTGCCGCTGTTCGAGCAGATCCTGACCGTTCACCTGGGCGGGTCTCTCGGCGGCTGGGAAGGCCCGAACCACCGGCACGCCATCGCGGAGCCGGTCATTGCAGAGCGCTCCGGCACGCTGACGGCCGCTCCCAGCGCTCTGCAACTGGACGACGGCCCGGTGCGGCTCTCCTATCGCCCGCAGCGTGCGGTGGGTGATGCCGTGGCCGTCAGCCGGACGAACCGCGACTACCTCGGCACCGTCCGCGCCATCGGCCCCGGGCCGGACGAGGTGAACGCCGCCTTGGCCCGCTTCCGCGCCGCCCACGACTGGACGATCACGTGAACGCCGATGACATCGAGACCTCATTGGCGGCCAGAGTCCTGGACGCGCTCCTGCGCGAGAACTACGCGGGCCTACGTCGCTTCATCGAGCAGAGTGCCCTGCGGCTGCCCCATCGTTCCGTGCGCCTCCAGCGCGCGCGGCCGGCGTTCCTGTCGGAGTTCGTCGTCGACCCGGCGCAGGACCTCAGGCTGAGCGACGTCTTCACCGCCGTCCACGCCGTGGCCGACCCGCGGGACGACACGGACGCGTTCGAGCGGGAATGCC
This sequence comes from Actinomadura sp. 3N508, assembly GCF_044326375.1. NCBI lineage: Bacteria > Bacillati > Actinomycetota > Actinomycetes > Streptosporangiales > Thermomonosporaceae > Actinomadura > Actinomadura sp. 3N508. Next base: position 293,876 of record NZ_JBIRAX010000012.1, on the reverse strand, counting down.
GGGACGCGCTCGCGACGATCAAGCTCCACCTCGACGCGCGCCCGGCGGTGCACCGGCGGCTGGCACGCCTGCCCGACGATCTGCGCACCGGCCCCGGGACGTTCTACGAGACGCTCGCCGCCTACAACGACCATCCGGTACATCCGGCCGGGCGGAGCCGCGCCGGGCTCTCCATGGCCGATCTGAGCCGCTACGCGCCCGAGTTCGCGCCGTCGTTCCCGCTGCGGTGGGCGGCGGTGCGGAATCCGGAGCTCGCGGGGTCGCCGCCCGGCTGGTGGCCGAGCCCGTCCGACGTCGGGCTGGACGCGCGGAGTGGCGCGCTGTTCCCCGTCCATCCGCTGGCGGTGCGGCAGGTGCGCGCGCACCCCGGGGCGACCCTCGCCCCCGACCCGTATCTCCAGGTCACCCCCACCCTCTCGATGCGGACCGTCGCCGCCGCGCCGCTCGACCATCTGAAGATGCCGTTGCCGACCGCCACGCTGGGCCTGCGCAACCGGCGCACGATCACGCCCGGCACGCTCCCGGACGGCGCGCTCGTCGAGCGTCTCCTGCGCGACGTCCTGCGGCGGGAACCGGCGCTTCCCGTCCTCCTCGCCGATGAGCAGACGTACGGCCACGCGCGAGACCCTCTCCTCGGGTACCTCGTGCGGCGTTTCCCACCTGAAATCGCGCGTGCGCACGTCGTCCCCATAGCCGCGCTACTGGCGGAGGCTCCCGACGGGGGCTACGTGATCGAACGGTGGGGCGTCGAGGCTCTCTTCGACGCATATCTGTCGGCACTGTTCTCCTGGAACGTCACGCTGTTCCGCTACGGCATCGCGCTAGAGGCGCATCAGCAGAACGTGTCGCTGGTCCTGGACGACGACGCCCCGCCCCGGCTTCTCGTCAAGGACAACGACGGGGCGCTCGTCAACACCTCCAGGCTCCGGGAACGGCTCACGCCGTCCCCTGGCGCGGACCCGCGCGACCTCATCGACCGCCGCATGACGACCAGCGACGACGAGGCCCTCGCGCGCGTCTTCGTCACCATCACGCTGCACCTGTGCGCCGCGGCGCCCGCCTTCGGCCTGGCCGAGCGCGGGCTGCTCCCCTGGCGCACGGGCCGCACGCTCATCCGCGAACGGCTGGACGAGGCGCTCGGCCCGGGCGACGCGTTCCTGCGTTCCCGCACGCTGGACGCCGACGCCCTGCCGGGCAAGGCCATGGTCACCGCCGGAACCCTCGTCGACAAGGCCAGGACAGGCGCCGCCGACATCAACAAGCACTACGGCCCGCCGGGCCCCAACTATCTCCTGGACGCGACTTGCCCCTGATCGGAACCGCACCCACCGCCGTCTCCGCCGTCTCCACCGTCTCCGCCATCACCGCCGGCGACGCCACCTCGACCGCGCTGCTCAACTGCCTGGTCCGTGAGGTGTGCGCGCCCGAGGAGCAGGTCTGGCCGGACGGCGACCGGCTCGTCGCACGCCTGCCCCGCGCGGGAGTCGTGCTGCGCATGGGCCTGGCGCGTCCCCCGGTGGGGGCGACCTACCGGCTGGTGCCGCCGTACGAGGAGCAGCGTGGGGACGGCTGGATCCCGCTCTCCTGGAACAGGCTGGCGAATCTGGTGGCGGGTGAGCTGGAACTGGCGACGGGCCGTCCGAACCCCGAATTCCTCGTCCAGGTGGACGACAGCCACACCGCCCTGGAAGCGATCATCTCCGCGCGAGGCGAACCTTCGTACGATCCCTACATCGACCCCTACATCGACTCAGAACAATCCCTGGTGGCGGGTCACCGTTTCCACCCGTCACCGAAGTCCCGCCAGGGCTCGCCGAACGACTGGTTGCAGTACGCGCCAGAGGCCAGGTCCCGGTTTCGTCCGCTGTGGCTGGCCGTCCCTGAGCATCTCGTCGCCGAAGAGGGAACTCCAGAGGCGTTCACGGCTCTGGAGACCTACGGGCCTCGCATTCCGCAGGGGCGGAAGCTGATTCCCGTCCATCCGTGGCAGTTCTCCCTGCTGGCGGACAATCCCGTCCTGCAAAGGGCGCTGGCGCGGGGGTTGGTGCTCAATCTCGGTCCGTCCGATGCGGAGGCGGTGCCGACGTCGTCCGTCCGTACCGCCTACCTGCCGGACGCCGACGTGTTCTGCAAGTTCAGCCTGGACGTGCGCATCACCAACTGCGTTCGCAAGAACGCCTGGTACGAGCTCGCAGGCGCGATAGCCCTGAACGATCTCCTACCGCCCATCTTCAGAAAGCTGAACTCGACACTTCTCGCAGAGCCCGCCTACCGCAGCCTCAATCTCGCGGACCGCCGCCTGTACGAGGGCTTTGGGGTGATCCTCCGCGAGGGCATCGCTTCCCTTCCCGGAACGCCACTCCTTGCGGGCGCCCTAGCCGACCCCTACAGCACATTCCTCGCGGATCTGCCCGCCCTATCGACCCCGGACAGCGCCCAAGCCTGGTGGGACGCCTACGTGGCCCACGTGGCACCACCGGTCCTGAGCGCCTACCTCGACCACGGGATCGTCTTGGAACCCCATCTTCAGAACGTCCTCGTCTGCGTGGACGGCGACGGCATGCCCATCCACACCGCGTTCCGCGATCTGGAGGGCACGAAGCTCACCGGGGGCCGCTGGGACCTGACGCACCTTCCGCGCCGCGTCGCCGAAAGCCTCACCTACGCGCCCGACCGGGGCTGGAACCGCGTCGTCTACTGCCTTTTCGTCAACCATCTGACCGAGATCGCGGCCGCGATAGCCGACCTGCATCCGCCACTGGAGAAAACGCTTTGGCAGCGGGTGAGAAAACATTTCACCGTCCATGAACGCCACCCTCAGATGAGGGCCCTGCTGGCGGGGGTGCCGCTGCCGGCGAAGGCGAACCTCCGGACCCGCTGGTCCCGTTCGGCCGACCGCGGCGCGACCTATGTCAGCGTCCCCAACCCGCTCGCCGCGCCCCGACCGCTATGAAGGAACACGCCCTCAACCTCGACCGCTACCCGGCCTACATCTACGACCTCGCCGGCCTGGAATCGCACGTCAAGGCCATCCGCGCCGCCCTCGGCCCGGCGGAGCTCTTCTACGCGGCCAAGGCCAATCCCGACGCCGAGATCCTGCGGACCCTCGCACCCCACGTGGACGGTGTCGAGGTCTCGTCCGGCGGCGAACTCGCCCATGTCCGGGAGACGTTGCCGAAGACGCGCATCGCCTTCGGCGGGCCCGGAAAGACACCTCAGGAACTGTCGCTCGCGCTCCACGCCGACCGGGTCCATGTGGAGAGCCCTAGCGAGCTGGCCCGCCTCGCGGGCGAAGGCTTCGCGGACATCCTCCTCCGCGCGAACCTCCCGCTGAACACACCGGACGCCGCCCTGACCATGAACGGCCCGTTCGGCATGGACGAGGACACCCTCAACGAATGCGCCTATCTACTGGCCGACAATCCCCAGCTCAGCCTTCGCGGCATCCACGCCCATCTGGCATCGGGCCTGGACGCGCCCGCCATGCTCGACCTCGCCGACCAGATAACCGAATGGGCGATCCCCTGGCTGAAATCCCTGGGCGTGCACGATCCGGAACTGAACCTGGGCGGCGGCATGAACGTCGATTACGCGTGCCCCGATTCCCGGTTCGACTGGCAGTCATACGGGACGGGGCTGAGCCTCATCCCCGCCAAGGTCCGCATCGAACCCGGCCGCGCCATCACCGCCTACCACGGCTGGTACGTCACGGACGTCCTGGATGTGAAAACGACCCGCGGCGAGACCTACATCATCCTGCGCGGCGGCACCCACCATCTGCGAACCCCGGTGACGAAGGGCCACGACCAACCCTTTCGAATTCTCACCACAAGCGGGTCGAGCATCCCCGCGACATTGGTCGGCCAGTTGTGCACGCCGAAGGACGTCTTCGCGCGCAACGTCCTCGTCCCGCCCCTGATCCCGGGTGACATCATCGCGTTCACCATGGCCGGGGCCTATGCCTGGAACATCTCCCACCACGACTTCCTCATGCACCCGAAACCGGCGTTCCACTACATCCGCTGATCTGGAGCGTCCTCGCCCGGGTGAATGATCGACACGATCCGCAGCGCCGCCTCGCCGAGCGCCCGGTCTCCTTCGATCCGAGCGCGCTCGATGGCTTGTGCAGGCGTGATGCCGCGCGTGCACAGCCGCCAAGCCGTGTCGGGGTCGAGCTCGATCAGCGCGTCGAACGTGCCGAGCGTTTCCCGCCACGGCTCCGGCCGCCGCAATTCCCAGCGCTCGCCACCACGGAGACAAGCCCAGCCGCCGAACCCGCGGATGACGACCTGAATGGCAGCGCCTTCAGGTGCTGGAACGTCCCGCATGGTGTGCGGCAATGCCCGCATGAACGTGTCGAGGACGGGTTCGAGATAGCGCGGCTCCGTGAGCCCGGCCCGTCCGGTGGCGTCGCAGATCTGCTGGTGGTGCGTCCAGTACTCGCTGAAGTCGCGGGCGGCGTCCAGCCACACGGGATGCGACTCCGGACCGGCCCAGCTGACCGAACCGCCAATGGCGTCCATATCGACGGTCTGCCAGTACTCGACGACCTGATCGCCCACGGTCGAGAGCAGGTCGACGAGGAGCAACGGGCTCAGGCGTCGCGCGGCCGTCACCCATTCGTCGTTGATGCGGTCGATGAACCGGGGAAACGCCTCGTCCTCCCTGGGCTGAAGCGTCACGAACCGGTCCCGCAGCATTGAGAGGCGGCCCACATGGTCGCCCAACACGTGGGTGGCGATGTCCTTGACGTCCCATCCCGGGCAAACGGTCGGCCGCGTCCATTCCTCGGCCGTGAATCCGCGCAGCAGATTGATGAAAGCGGCCTGTTGCCCGGCGAAAAGCGGGCGCACGTCGATGGGCGGGCCGAGCCAAGCGGTCATACGTGCGGCGCCCCGTGCCAGCGCCAGGACGTGAGGCGCGGACGTCCGGGAAGGTCGGCGCGGCCGGTGGCCCACAGCAGGGCCGGCCACGGGCCGGTGTCGCGCGGGGCGTCCGGGAACAGCCGTCCGAGCACCCGCGCGCACAGCCCGGCGGGCGGCTCCCACGCCAGGCCGAGACCTTCCGCCAGGTCATGGGTGTGGACGAGGGTCTCCACGACGCCCATCGCGGCGAACCCCTCCGGGTCCGACGCCCCGAACCCGTGATGGGCGCGGACGTCCGGCGGCGTGACGCGCACCATGGCGACGAGCAGCGCGCCGCATGCCTCCAGCACCTGCAGCAGCCCGTCCGGCCCGGCCGCACGGTTCGCGTGGACGGCGTTCGCGGGCCCGCCGGGCCTGCGGCTCTCCCACACGAACGGCACCTCGCCGTCCATCGGCGGCGCCTTCGGACCCAGCTGCGCCGCGTACGCGAAGAGATCGTCGCTCAGATGCTCCACGGTCTCCCAGCAGTCCCATTCGAGGGTCCCGGCCTTGGCGTCCCAGGCTCCGGGCGGCGCCTTCCGCAAGGTGGCGACGGCGAGTTGGACGGCCAGATCGAGATCGTCCGCGGTGACGGCATCGACGGGTTCGGATGGGCGCGGCATGATCCGACACTACCCAGCGGGTCCGCGTGGACGGCGCACCCGCTGATCGGGGCATCTTCGCCCCATATGTTGGGCAAAGGCGGGTATGCCGTGGGGTCTGGATTCGTCCACGCGGACGACGGTCTCCGGAGGAGTGACGAACGCTGTGCTGCTACTGGACCGGATGCGTGGATTCGCGCGCCTCGGCCTACGGGCGACCCGCGCCGTCCGCGACGTCGGCGTCATCCACCCGGTGCGGCCGGACAGGGCCGCGCGCCTGCTGCTCCCGTACATGCGCTTCGGGCCCGTCCCCGCCACGATCGGCGCGATGGCGGCGCTGCGCTTCCCCGCCCGGACGGCGCTGATCGACGACCGCGGCACGCTGTCCTACCAGGACCTCGAAGGGCGCGCGGCGTCCCTCGCGACCGCGCTCCGCGACCGCGCGGCCGGTGCCCGGGTCGGCGTCCTGTGCCGCAACCACCGCGGATTCGTCGAGACGGTCCTCGCCGCGTCCCGCCTGGGCGGTGACGTGGTCCTGCTCAACACGGACTTCTCCGCCGCGCAACTGGGCGACGTCGCCGAACGTGAAGGCATCGGGCTGCTCGTCCATGACGAGGAGTTCGGCCCGAAGGTCGACGACTCCGGATTCCCTGGGCAGCGCCTCCTCGCCTGGACGGAAGGCACTACGGACAGCGCCACGGACGGCACCACGGACAGCACAACGGGCGGCACCGCCCCGCACGGAACGTCCAAGCGCGGCGAGACGATCGATGACCTGATGGCGAACACGGAACCGGAGCCGATCGCCCCAGAGAAGACCAGCCGCATCATCGTCATGACCTCCGGAACCACCGGAACACCGAAGGGCGCGCGGCACGACCTGTCGATTTCGTCGTTGCTGCCTGCGGCGCTGAGCCATCTCATGCGCGTTCCCGTGCGGTCGGGCGCGCCCATCGTGGTCGCGCCGCCGCTTTTCCACATCCTGGGTTTCGCGTATGCGACGGTCGGGCTCGGAATGGGGATGCCGCTCGTCCTGTCCCGGCGTTTCGACGCGCGGGTGACGCTGGACACGATCGCCGCCTGCGAGGCGGAGGCGCTGGTGGCGGTGCCGGTGATGCTCCAGCGCATCCTGGACTTGGCGGAACCGCCGGTGACGCCGTCCCTCCGGGTGGTCGTGTGCGGCGGCTCGGCGCTGCATCCGCATCTGTCGGACGCGTTCATGGACAGGTTCGGCGACGTCCTCGTCAATGTGTACGGCGCCACGGAAACGGGCTGGGCCACGATCGCGACCCCCGGCGACCTGAGAAACGCGCCCGGCACGGTCGGGAAACCGTCCTTCCGCATCACCGTCAAGATCCTGGACGAGAAGGGCCGCGAACTGCCCGCCGGGGAGACCGGCGAGATCTACACCGGCGGCGGCCTGCGGTTCGCGGGCTACACGGGCGGTGGCGGCAGGCGGGTGCGGGACGGCCTGACGGGCAGCGGCGATCTCGGGCATTTCGATGCGGCGGGACGGCTGTTCATCGACGGCCGTGCCGACGACATGATCATCTCGGGTGGGGAGAACGTCTTCCCCGGCGAGGTCGAGAGCCTGCTCGGCGGCCATCCGGACATCGCCGAGGTGTCCGTGACCGGCGTCGACGACGAGAGGTTCGGCCAGCGGCTCGCCGCGCACATCGTCCGGACTCCCGGCTCGCGGCTCACCGAGGACGACGTCAGGGCGCACGTGCGCGAGCACCTGGCCCGCTACAAGGTGCCGCGAGACGTCAGGTTCGTCGCGGAACTCCCCCGCACCAGCACCGGCAAGGTGAAGGCGAAGGCCCTGACCGCCGACAGCGACTGACAACGGCTGACGGCGGCTGACGACGGCTGACGACGGCTGACGGCGGCTGACGACGGCTGACGGCGGCTGACGACGGCCGGCCGCGAGGCTCGGGAGCGAGGGCCGCACGCCCCCGGCACGCCGGTGCCGGGGGCGGGGTCAGGCGGCGCCGGGGCGGGTCTTGGCGGCCATGCAGATGCGGGCCAGGTCGTTGAGCGCGTCGGCGCGGCGCTCGTCCAGGGAGCGGCGGTCGCCCGGACCGGCCTCGGCGAGGGTGTCGATGACCAGGGAGAACACGGGCCATTCGGCGGGGCCGATGGTGCCCTGGAAGTCGACGCCGTCCTCCAGGTCGTCCACGTCGAGGTTGCGGGCGAAGGTGGCGAGGGCGGCCTCGGCCGCGACGACGCCGATGCGCATCGCCAGCGCGGCCGGCTCACGTTCGAGGGAACGCACGTTCGTAGAACCCATGTTCGACAACCTAAACCACACCGGTGACATTCGTCGAACGTTTGATCGAATAGATATCGCCGTTATAGCGCGATCGCCTGCTGGAAGAGGTGGGAATGCGTGAAATGCAGGACGCCGTCCGGTTTGCTGGGCCGCATTCCGGTCGCGGGCCCGCCCGCCAGCTCGTCCTCCAGCTCCTGCCTGATCTGCGCGGCGACGTCGCGGGGCGTCTGCGAGAGCTCCAGCCACGGGTCCAGCGGCCGGACGTGATCGAACCGCTCGGCCCGCTTCACCTCGGCGCCCGCCGCCGCGACGAGGCCCGCGATCTGCGCTTCGGTCAGCACGGTGCCGTGCGACGGGTCGCGGAGCCGCTCGATCCGGTCGAGGTCGCCGTCCAGCCCGTCCGGCCGGACGAGATCGGCGATGATCAGCGCCGCGCCCGGCCTGCTGACCCGGACCAGCTCCCCCATGACGGCCGCCGGGTCGGCGACCTGGTGCAGTGCGAATCGGGTGACGACGAGCGTGAACGACCGGTCGACGTAGGGCAGCGCGGCGGCGTCGCCGCGCGTGAAGGTGACGTTCGTGAGGCCCGCGTGGTCGGCGTCGCGCTTGCCCTCGGCGAGCATCGCCGGGGTGAGGTCGAGCGCCGTCACGTGGCGGACGCGGGGCGCGATCGCCCGGGAGACGAGCCCGGTCCCGGCGGCGGCCTCGAGCACGACGTCCTCGAGGTCGAGCTCCGGTTCCATGAACCGGACGAGCCGGTCCAGATGGCGGGTGAACGCGGTGTTCAGCGCGGGGTCGGCGAATCCCGCGGCCTGCTTGGAGAACTCCCGTACGACCCTGTCATCATGCGTCACCGTCACGTCGCCTCCTCGGATGGTTGTCCGGATCATCCCCGAAAGCGCCCACGGTGAACAGAGGGCCGGCGAGACACGCCGACGCGTCAGGCCGCGGGCACGGACTCCAGCAGCGCGGCGAGCCCCGCCGCGTCCAGCAGGTCGGCCGGGCGGACGGTGACGTTGGCGGCCACGTAGTGGAAGGCCGCGCTGACCTGTGCCACGTCCACCCCGGCGAGTTCCGCCCACGCCATCCGGTACGCGGCGAGCTGCACCGACGCGAACCGGGCCTCCTCCCCCGACGGCGGCGAGCCGGTCTTCCAGTCGACGACCTCGTACCCGCCGTCGCCCGTCCGCGAGCGGAACACGGCGTCCATCCGGCCGCGGATCAGCCGGTCGCCGATGATGGTCTCGAACGGCACCTCGATGTCGAGCGGCTCCCGCGCCGCCCACTCGGACTCCTCGAACCGGTCGCGGAGCCGCGCGAGCTGCGCGTCGTCGGCGGCGCCCTCGTCGGCCGCGCCGGGCAGCTCGTCCGGGTCGAGGAGGCGCTGCTGCCCCCAGCGGCTCTCCAGCCAGGCGTGGAACGCGGTGCCGCGCCGCACGTAGGGGGCGGGCGGGCGCGGCATCGGGCGGCGGATCTGCCGGGCGAGCGCGGCCGGGTCGCGGGCCAGCGACACCAGCGACGACACCGACAGGTGCGCGGGCAGCTCGACGAGGAGCCCGTCGCCGCCGCGCCCCCGGTCGCGCTCGGCGAGCAGCAGCTCGACGTCGCGCGCCCACGCGGTCATGCGGCCCCGGTCGGCGTCGGACAGCCCGTCGTGCCCGGCCCAGTGCCGCGTCCGCCCGGACATCTCGTCCTCGACCATGCGGGCGGCCTCGACCACGGCCTCGTACCGTTCGCGGGCCGTGACGTCGGAGCCGCCGCGGTCGCCGGGCGCGACGGGCCAGTCGGCCTCGTCGGGGTCGGCGAGCAGCGGGTTCGCGGCCCCCTCCTCCGGCGGATCGGCCCACACGACGACGGACCCGGCGCCCGCCATGCAGACCGCGCGGATCTCCTCCAGGAACGGCGACGCACCCAGCGGACGCCCCGACGACCCCCACCAGTAGCCCGTCGCGATGAGCAGGCTGGACGCGCGCGTCACCGCCACGTACGCGAGCCGCCGTTCCTCGCGCAGGTCGCGCTCGGCGCAGGCGTCGTCGAAGGCGGCGAGGTCGTCCTTTTCCAGGCCGTTCAGCGGCGGCAGGTCGGCGCGGTCGCCGCGCAGCATGAACGGCAGGACGCGCGGGTTCGCCGTCCAGCGGGTGGCGTTCTGCGGCGGCGACGGGAAGATCGATCCTTTCGCCGGGGCACCGTTCTTCTGCGGGACGGACGACAGCCCCGGAACGACGACCACCGGCCATTCCAGCCCCTTGGACGCGTGGACGGTGAGCAGCTTGACGCTGTTGGTCTCGCCGACCCGCCCGGCCTCCAGCCCGAACTCCTCCGTCTCGGCGGCCTTGAGGTAGGCGAGGAACGCGCCGAGCGTCGGATCTTCGGCGTCGCCCGCGAAGGTTGCGGCGGCGTCGATGAAGGCGTCGAGGTCGGCGCGGGCGGTGACCGGGTCGAGCCCGGAGCGGGCGGCGACCTCGATGTCGAGGCCGAGCGCCCGCTCCACCTCGTTGACCAGGTCAGGCAGCGGGAGGCCGACCTGCCCGCGGAGCGTCCGCAGCTCGTCGCGGAGGCGGCGGAGGCGGCCGTACCCTTCCGGCGAGTAGGCGTCCGGCGGGCCGAGGTCGTCGAGCGCGTCGACCAGGCTGCCGGTCTCCTGGTTCAGCTCGCTGACGAGCTGCCGCAGCGGGTCGTCTCCGGAGTCGTCCGGCGGGGAGTTGTCCGGCAGGGACCCATCCGGCGGGGGCTCCTCGGGCTGTTCCTTTTCCGGTGGGGTGATGTCGCGGGCGCCGTCCAGGGCGAGGGTGCGGGCCCGGCGTCCGAGGGCGACGAGGTCGCGCGGGCCGAGGCGCCAGCGCGGGCCGGTGAGCAGCCGGGCGAGGGACGCGCCCGCCGCCGGGTCGTGCATGACCCGCATCGTCGCGACGACGTCCTGCACCTCGGGGACGGTGAGGAGCCCGCCGAGCCCGACGACCTCGACCGGGATGCCGCGCGCCTCCAGCGCCCGCCTGATCAGCGGGAACTGCGACCGCTTCCGCGCGAGGACGGCGATGTCGGAGTACTCCAGTCCGTCACCGCCGGCGGGCGGGCCGCCGTCCGGGGCCGTTTCGGGGTCGGCGGCCATCAGGCCCGCGATGCGGGCGGCGATGCGTTCGGCCTCGTCCTCGACGGTTTCGAACAGCGCGCATTCGACGCGCCCGCGCCCCTCCCGTCCCGCGCCCGGAACGAGCCGGGGCACGGCCTTCGTCTCCGCCCGCAGCTCCTCCTGGATCCGGGCGGCCGCCTCCAGGATCTGCTCGCCGTTCCGGAACGACCGGCTGAGCTGGACGACCGGCGCGGGCACCGGCCGCCCCCCGCCGACCGCGTCCTGCAACGGAAAGTCGTAGGCGAACCGCAGCAGGTTCCCCGCGCTCGCGCCGCGCCACCCGTAGATGGACTGGCACGGGTCGCCCACGGCCGTCACCGGATGCCCGCCCGTGAACAGCGACTTCAGCAGGACGAGCTGCGCCTGCGAGGTGTCCTGGTACTCGTCGAGCAGGACGACCGAGAACCGCGACCGCTCGATCATCCCGACCTCGGGATGCTTGTAGGCGATCCGCGCGGCCAGGGCCATCTGGTCGCCGTGGTCGATGACCTCCCGGTCGGCCTTGGCGCGCCCGTACGCCTCGATCAGCGGCATCAGCTGCTCGCGGACGGCGTGCTTGGCGAGGACGTCGCGCTGCGCCTTGAGCGGTTTCTTCACCGCGGCGAGGCGTTCGTCCAGCCAGGCCCCGACCTTGCGGACGTCGTCGGCCGTCCGCAGGTGCTCGGACAGGTCTCCGGCGAGTTCCATGACGGCCTTCGTCACGGTGTCGGGCTGCCATTCGATCTGGTCCATCGGCCCGTGGTAGGAGTCGACGGCGCGCGAGCAGATCTGCCAGGCGACGGCGGGCGAGATCAGCCGCATCGTCGGTTCGAGCGCCTCGCGCAGCGCGTGGTCGCCGAAGAGCCGGGCCGCGTAGGAGTGGTACGTCGACACCATCGGCTCGCCGTCGAACAGCGCCTCGCCGCCGAGCCGGTCGAGCTCGTCGCCGGGCAGCACCTCGCGCAGCTTGTCGAGCCGCTTCCGGACGCGGACGCCCAGCTCGGCCGCGGCCTTCCGGGTGAACGTGAGGCCGAGCACGCGCTCGGGCCGGACGAACCCGTTCGCGACCAGCCACACCACGCGCGCGGCCATCGTCTCGCTCTTGCCGGACCCGGCGCCCGCGATCACCGCCATCGGCGCCATCGGCGCCTCGATCACCCGGGCCTGCTCCTCGGTCGGCGCCGGGATCTCCAGCAGCCGGGCCAGCTCTCCCGGCGTGATCACCCCACTCCCCCCGAGCTACGAATCCGTTGCCCGCCCTCGTCAGGGCGGACGGGTCAGCAGGAGCGTACAGAACACGCACCGCCCCTAGTCGCCGACCTGGCCGCCTTCGTCGTGGACCGGGCAGCAGGAGCGTACGGGACACGTCCGACACTTGTCGTTGGCCCGCGCCTGGAAGACGTCACCCGCCATTCCGCTGGCGACGATCTCGACGAGCTTCTTGGGCCATTCGGGGTCGTCGTCCTCGGACGGCGGCGGCTGCGCCTGCTCGCGCGCCTTCGCGGTGAACGCGGCCTTGCCGACCTGCACGAGCTTGGCGCCGCCGGGCTCGATCAGCCCGTGCCGCTCGAACGCGCCGAGCATCACCGCGTACTGGTAGACGCCGAGCTGCGGGTGGCGGGCCAGGTCGTCCTTGGGGACGGCGGTCGAGGACGTCTTGATGTCGATGATGACGGCGCGGCCGTCCTCGTCACGCTCGGCGCGGTCGATGCGGCCCTTGATGACGACGCGGCCGAGGTCGACCTTGAACGACTCCTCCAGCGCGACGACCTCGTTGGGGTTGTCGCGGTGCCAGGCGAGGAACTTGTCGACCATCCGGCCCGCCTGCTCGCGCTGCTTCTCGGAGTACCAGTCGCTGCGGAATTCGAGGTCGTTCCAGATCTCGTCGAGCCGTTCGGCGACGTGGACCTCGCTGATGCCGTCGTCCGCGCCCGCGAGTTCGGCGACCGCGTGGATGACCTTGCCCATGGTGCTGTACTCGTTCGGCCCGCCCTCCTGCGCGCCCACGGCGGACGCGAGCAGCCAGCGCAGCCCGCACGTCGTGAACGCCTCGACCTGGGACGGGGAGATGGTGATGGGCTCGTCCTCGGCGAACGCGGGCCCGGAGTCGGAGAGCGCGGTGATGGCGTACCAGTTCTCCGGTTTCGCGCCTCGCACGCCCGCGCGCGCCAGGCGTGCCAGGTGTCCGGCGGCTGCGCGCCGCAGCGGTTCGGGACGGGACGGGTCCGCGACCACGGAACGGAGGTCGGCGACCAGCGCGGACAGCGAAAGCCACCGGGTCTTCTCGTCCAGTTGCGACTGTTCGATGGCCCCTGGGAGGAGTTCGTTCAGGAAGCGTGACGGCCGTTCCTCTGTGTCGTCCCCACCGACGGCGGTCACGACGAGCCGTTTCCGAGCTCGCGTTACGGCGACGTAGAACAGCCGCCGCTCTTCGTCCAGCATTTTGGCCGCCATGGACGCTCCGGCCGCAGCATCTCCTTCTGGCTCGGCCCCAGCCGCGTGCTCCACCAGTTCCTCAATGCCGAGCAGCGACCCACGGAGGCGCACGTCGGGCCAGACGCCCTCCTGGACACCGGCCACCACGACCACGTCCCACTCCAGCCCCTTGGAGCGGTGCGCAGTGAGAATCCGGACGGCTTCGCCTTCCGGTGCCTGTTCGGCAAGGGTGTCGCCGGCGATTTCCTGGGACGCGATGTTGTCGACGAACAATTCCGGCCCCGCCTGGGGAAGCCGGTCGACGAACCGCGCCGCATGGTCGAACAGCGCCACGACGGCATCGAGATCGCGATCGGCCGCCGCACCGCGCACGCCGCCCTTGACGCTCTGCTCCAGCAGGACGTCCGCCTGCCCGCTCTCCTGCCACACGGCCCACAGCACGTCCTCGGCACTGCCGCCGTCGTGGACGCTGCGCCGCGCCACGTCGATGAGGTGCGCGACCCGTTCGGCCGGTGCCCGCACCCTTTCGTGGACGAGAACGAGCTCGCGCGGGTCGTTCACCGCCGCGACCAGAAGTTCTCCCAGCGGACGCTGCCCACCCGACAGTTCCTCCAGGTCACGCAGCGCCCGCTTGAGGCGACGCATGGCCAGCGCGTCGGCCCCGCCTAGCGGCCCGGTCAGCAGGTCTTCTGCGACGACGTCGTCCAGGAAGCCCTTCTTCAACGCCGCCCTGAGCAAGACAAGGAATGGACGAACGGCGGGCTCGCCCATCAGCGGGACTTCGTCACCCGCCACCACCACCGGCACCCCGGCCTGGGCCAGCGCCCGCCGCAGCACCGGAACCTGCCGGACGGCGCTGCGCACAAGAACCGCCATCCGCGACCATGGAACGCCGTCCAGGAGATGCGCGCGGCGCAGCTCGTCGGCGACGAGCGCCGACTCCTGGCTCTCGGAGTCGGCGATCACGGCGCGCACCTCGCCGTCTTCCAGCTCCTCCAGCGGACGCAGCGCACGGTGCTCGGCGGCCCCCGCCGCCCCGGCGGGCAGGCGCCGCGCGATCCGCCGCGACGCCGCCAGGATCTCGGGCCCCATCCGGCGGCACGTCTGCAGCGCCACGACGGACGCGGGCTCGCCGTCCAGCGTCCGGAACCGGTTGGGGAACTCCTGGATCCCTCGCACATCAGCGCCGCGGAACCCATAAATGGACTGATCGGGGTCGCCGACGACGATGAGGTCGCGACCATCGCCAGCGAGGTAATGCAGAAGGGATTCCTGCGCGGGGTCGGTGTCCTGATATTCGTCCACGAACACGATGTCGTAGGCGTCCTGCTCCCGGATTCGTACTTCTTCGTCGGCGAGCATGCGCGCGGCCATCTGAATCAGCTCGCCGTAGTCATAGGTAGGGACGGGGTCCAGCGCGAACCGGTCCGCGTACCGCTCCATGAACGCGCCGATGGCGGGCCAGTCGTCACGCCCGCGCATACGCCCGAGCGCAACGAGGTCTTCACCGAAGACGTCCCGCTCTACCGCGCGCAAGGCGAAGTCACGCAGCTCTTCGGCGAATCCACGCGTTGCCAGAGCGGCCCTCAACCGTTCCGGCCAGTCATGGGCACCGTCCGCCAGCTCACCCTCCAGGAACCGCCGAACCTCCAGAAGCTGCTCGGGCCCGGAGAGCAGCCGAGGCGCCTGCCCCTCCTCCAGCACGGCGTCCCGGCGGAGCAGCGCGTAGGCGTAGCTGTGGAAGGTGAGCGCCAGCGGCGTGCGCGTCGTCCGCTGGAGCCTGCCGGTGATCCGCTGCCGCAGCTCCCCCGCCGCCTTGCGGCTGAACGTCAGGACGAGGACGCGCTCCGGGTCCACACCGCGGTTCTCGATGCGATCGACGACGGCCTCGACGATCGTGGTCGTCTTCCCGGTGCCCGGCCCCGCCAGCACGAGCATCGGCCCGCCCGCATGCTCCACGACCCGTCGCTGCTGCTCATCGAGCAGGGGCGGGACGGCCCGCGCGGGACCCGCGCGGCGCACGAGACGGTAGGAAGCAGACGGCACAACAGTTCATTGGAACAGATCACCGGGACGGTTCTGACCACAACGCACCCATGTCGCCCAAGAAACCCCGCGGCACGGTTGTCAGGACGGCTCCGCCCCCGTCCAGCGGGCGCGGGACATGTCGACGCGGCGGCCGTCCGGGCGCAGCGGCGTGCCCTCCGCGCGGTACTGCTCGTGCGCCTCGATCTCGTGGCCGCTCGGCGGGCTGCCGTCCGCGCGGATCACCCGCCACCACGGCACGGCGCCCCCGTACAGCGACATCACCCGCCCGACCTGCCGGGGCCCGCCCCGTCCGACCAGCTCGGCGACATCGCCGTAGGCGAGGACGCGTCCCGGCGGGATCCGCTCCACCGCGTCCAGGACGGCCTCGGCGTACTCATCGGGTTCAGACCACATCCGGCGATTCTCGCGGTCTCAGGCAGGCGGCAGGGGCGGCAACGCCCCAGGCGGCGGCCCGTACGGCCTGGACGTCGGCGGCCCGGACGGCGCCCCACCCATCGGCGGCCCACCCGGCCCATGCGGCGGCGGCCCGGCCTGCGCCTGCCCCAGAGCCGAAAACGGCCGCGGACCAGCACCAACAGGCGAGCCGAAACCTGACCCCGGTCCCGGACCCGGGCCGGGCGGAGGATCACCGGCGGGCCGGGTACGGGGATGACGCCGCCGGAAGGTGACCCCGATCGCGCCCGCCGCGACCGTCCCGCCGACCCCGGCGAGCACCAGCCCGATGATCAGCGGCGAGACCCAGCCGGGCCGGTCGATGACCTCCACCGGCCCGGGTTCCTCCTCCGCCCCGAACCGCCGGGCGGAGGACTTGCCTGCGCCCTGCCCCGGCCCGCCCGACGAGGCCAGCGCGTCGGCGGCCGACAGCGCGCGGGACGCGTGGACCTCGCCGAACCCGGTCTCGGCGTCGTAGCCGCCGGACGGCGTGTGCCGGACGCTCTGGATCAGCGCCTGCGAGACCAGCGCCGGCGCCATCTTCGGGTGCTTCGCGCGGATCAGCGCGGCGATCCCGGACACGAGCGCGCTGGAGTCGCTGGTCCCGGCGCTGATGAAGTACTGCCCGCCGGGGCCCGCTACGGGAATGTCCACGCCGGGCGCGGACAGCAGCACCGAAAAGTTGCGGTTGGAGAACCGCGCGCGGGCGTGTCCGGGCTCCGTCGCGGCGACCGCGATAACGCCCGGGTAGGACGCGGGATAGGAGTACGGCGCGTACCCGTCGTCGTCGAGAAGGTCCGGGTCGTCGCCCTCGTTGCCGGCCGCGGCGACCACCACGACGCCCTTGTCGATGGCGTGCCCGATGGCGGCGCGCTCGTCCGGGATCGCGCCTTCCTTGCCGAGCGAGAGGTTGATCACGTCGGCGCCGTGGTCGGCGGCGTAGCGGATGCCGCGCGCCACGGCGAGCGCGGCCCGCTCGGACCGCCGGAAGCGGGGGTAGCCGGGGTCCTGCTTCTCGGCGATCGCCCGGATCGCGAGGATGCGCGACTCCGGCGCGATCCCGATGATGCCGGAGCCGCCCCCGCGGCCGTGCCCGTGCCCCGCGATCAGCGCCGCCATGCCGGTGCCGTGCCGCCGGATCGGCTTGGTGCCTGCGTCGACCTCGGCGAGCATGTTGGGCCCGGTGGTGACCGAGCCGGCGATGTCGGCCTGGCGCGCGTCGACGCCGGAGTCGACGACCGCGACCGTCACGCCCTTGCCCTTGGTGATCCGCCACGCGGCGTTCATGCCGAGCAGGTTCAGGATCGGCTTCTGCATCTCGCGGACGGCGTCGGCGTGCGCGGGGACGGGCATCAGCCACGTCCCGGCCACCGCCGTCGCGAACACCGCGGCCACCGTCCGCCGCCGTGCAGACGGCGGTCGGAGCCGCCGCGTCGCGCCCGCCTGGCGCCCTGGCATCCGTGCTCCCGTCAGCATTCCCACTCGGGTTCGTCGCAGTCCGGCAGGGACTTCGCGGCCAGCGACCGCGCGATCGCGTGCCCGATCTGCGGCGCGACGACGAACGGCTCGCCCGGCCGCGCCTTCTTGATCGCCGCCGCGGGACGCCCGTCGGCCTGCCCGGACGCCGTCAGCACGACGTACGGCCCACCACGATCGACGGTTCGGTCCTGCCGGGCCGCGTCGTTGAACCGGGCGGACGCCGTCCCGGGGAAGGGCGCCGCATGCAGCGCCGGGCTCACCAAGCCGCGCCCGTCCGCCCCCTGCGCGCCGGGCAGTTCCTTGTACGCCCTGTCGGCCTTCCACGGGTCGGGGAACGCCACCACACCGACCGTGACGACGATGCCCTCCAGCTGATCGACGTACGTCGCGCGCAGGACGGCCAGGCAGCCGTGCCGGGCGAGCGTCGCCGCGATCGCCTCGTCGACGGCCTGCGCGCAGGCGGTGTCGGGGACGATGCCCGTCCGGGTCGCGTATTCGCTGTGGCCCGTTTCGGGGCGGTAACTGATCTGTTCGGGGAAGATGCGTCCCGCCGGCCACGCCTGCCACCGTCGCGCGACCTCCTTGTTCGAGGCCAGTTGCAGCTCGGCGTTGGTGGGTTCGCGGGTGAGGGTCGCCCACGCGCCGGTGAACGAGATGCCGGTGGCGACCAGGTAGCAGCAGGCGACGGCGAGCGCGACGATCATCCACTGCCGTCCACGCAGCCCGAGCACCGTGACCGGCGGCGTCCCGGGCGGAGGCCCCGGCGGCCCCATGAACGGCACACCGGGCGGACGACCGGGCCCCCCGTACATCCCAGGAGGCGGACCGGGCCGCCCACCGGGCATGCCGGACGGACCACCGGCGGGCATGCCGGGCTGGTGCGGGGGCCGCGGCGGGGGCGGCTGCTGGGAGGGGGGCAGGAACGCCACAACAGCCAAGATTATCGTTGCTTCACGACATTACGCCCTGACATTGCGGTGAGGAGGCCGTCCAGGGCGCCGATAGCCCGGGAATGCCGCAGCGCATGGCAAGGTTGTGCGGTGAGAGGACGAAGACGTCCCCGCCCCTAACACGCGTCAGCACAGGAGCACCCACCGTGTCGTTGCCACCTTTGGTCGAGCCCGCAGCGGAGCTCACCCGCGACGAGGTCAACCGCTACTCGCGGCACCTGATCATCCCCGATGTGGGCATGGCCGGGCAGAAGCGCCTCAAGAACGCCAAGGTCCTGGTCGTGGGCGCGGGCGGGCTCGGCTCCCCCGCCCTCCTCTACCTCGCCGCCGCCGGTGTGGGAACGCTCGGCGTCATCGACTTCGACGTCGTGGACGAGTCCAACCTGCAGCGCCAGATCATCCACCGGCAGTCCTCGCTGGGCAAGCCGAAGGTGGAGTCGGCCGCCGAGACCGTCCGTGAGATCAACCCGCTGATCGACGTGGTCGTGCACAACACCGCGCTCGACCGCGACAACATCATGGACATCTTCTCCGGCTACGACCTGATCGTGGACGGCACCGACAACTTCGCCACCCGCTACATGGTGAACGACGCCGCCGTCCTCCTGAGCAAGCCCTACGTCTGGGGTTCGATTTACCGCTTCGACGGCCAGGCCTCCGTGTTCTGGGCCGAGCACGGCCCGTGCTACCGCTGCCTCTACCCGGAGCCGCCGCCGCCGGGCATGGTCCCGTCCTGCGCCGAGGGCGGCGTCCTGGGCGTCCTTTGCGCGTCGATCGGCTCGATCCAGGTGAACGAGGCCATCAAGCTCCTCGCGGGCATCGGCGAGCCGCTCGTCGGCCGCCTGATGATCTACGACGCGCTGGAGATGACGTACCGCTCGGTCAAGGTCCGCAAGGACCCGGAATGCCCCCTGTGCGGCAAGAACCCCACCCAGACCGAGCTGCTCGAAGACTACGAGGCGTTCTGCGGCGCCGTCTCCGACGAGGCCGCCGAGGCCGCGCAGGACTCCACGATCACCGTCATCGACCTCAAGGCCATGCAGGACCGCAACGACGACATCTTCCTGGTGGACGTCCGCGAGCCGAACGAGTACGAGATCGTCTCGATCCCCGGCGCGACGCTCATCCCGAAGGGCGAGTTCCTGAACGGCTCGGCCCTGGAGCGCCTCCCGCAGGACAAGAAGATCGTCCTGCACTGCAAGTCGGGCGTCCGCTCCGCCGAGGCCCTGGCCGTGGTCAAGAACGCGGGCTTCTCAGACGCCGTCCACGTAGGCGGCGGCGTCCTGGCCTGGGTAAACCAGATAGACCCGTCCCAGCCCACCTACTAAGCCCACCCAAGGCCCCGAACCCGCACCGGGTTCGGGGCCTTCCCACACCCTGGGGACAACGTGGCCAACGACGACATAGTCCGCGCTTTCTACACAGCCCGCGGCACCAACGACACGAAAGCCCTCCGCGCCCTCCTCACCCCAGACGTCCGCTGGCACGAACCAGGCGACGAGGACTACTCGGGCACCCACGAGGGCCGAGAAACCGTCCTGAAGTTGCTGGAAGACCTCCACCAAGCAACCAACGGAACCTTCACCCTCAAACCCACGGGTTTCCTAACAACAGACGAGCACGTGGTAGCCAAGATCCGCTGGTCAGCCAGCCGAGGCGAGACCCACGTAGCAGGCAACGAAATCGCGATCTACCGAATCACCGAGGGCAAGATCGCCGAAGCCTGGTTCCACGTAGACGGCTACGACCCCGAGGCACTAACCACGGTGTTCGCCCTCCACTAGCAAACCCAGCCCAACTCCGAACAGGACCTCCATTCCTGCTGATCGCCCACGCCGAGACTCCGCAGGGCAGCGTCTACATCGAATCCCCAACTGCGCGCGCCTAGCCGAGACATTCGATCGGCTGCAGGCACTGACGATCGACCCAAACGAGTCGGCCCAGTTGATCTCGTCCCTGGCGGAGGAGTTGCAATGAGCAAGAGAAAGGCGCGCGAGCCTCTGAGCCCGCACGAGCGGGAACACGTTGCCTGGCACATCAGCACGTTCAGCGACAACGGCGGTGGCAACTGCGTAGAGGCAGCCCCCCTCGCGGACGGTACCGAACGCGTGGCCGTCCGCCACAGCCACCGTCCCGACGCCGAAGTAATCCTCTACACCCGCGCAGAACGGGAAGCCTTCCTCGCAGGCGTCCGCAACAACGAATTCGACTTCTTCACCAGGTAGACCCAGACAACAAGCGCCCGCCCACGTCTCTAGTACTTCAGCCGCTTCCAAGGGGCAGCTGCCGTCGGGGTTCAGGGCGGCGGGACTCCTGGTCGGTGTCGGCGTCGGAACTGGTCGCGTGTGCTAGCGTCTGTGGCGACTTTTCACCGTAGGGTCCGCCCTCGCCATTCAGCCTCCTAGCGTCCGGTGACGCCAGGAAGGTGGAAGTCACACCAGATCCTGACAAGGGGTGTGACGATGGGTGCTGCCCACGAAGTAGATCCGGCCGTGGAGGCCGTCGATCTTGTCAAGACCTATCCGTCGACGGGCCGGGGCAAAGCACCGCTCCACGCGCTGCGGGGGCTGAGCTTTTCCGCGGCGAAGGGGAGCATCTTCGGGCTGCTCGGCCCGAACGGGGCCGGCAAGTCGACCACGGTGAAGATCCTTTCGACGCTCTCGGCCGCCGACTCCGGATCGGCGCGCGTGGCCGGGATCGACGTGCGGACGCGGCCCGAGCGGGTGCGCCAGGCGATCGGGTACGTGTCCCAGAAGCCCGGCACCGACCCGATGGCCACCGCAACCGAGAACCTGCTACTGGCCGGGCGCCTGCACGGGATGTCCCGCCGGGAAGCCGTGGCGCGAGCCCGCGAGTTGGCCGATAGGTTCGGCCTGACCGATGCCGCGGACCGGCTGGTGCGGACGTACTCCGGCGGCATGGCGCGCAAGCTCGACGTCGCTGTCGGCTTGATGCACCACCCCCGGGTGCTCTTCCTCGACGAGCCGACGACGGGGCTCGACCCGCAAGCCCGCAGCGAGTTGTGGGCCGAGATCGCGCGGATGGCCGAGGAGGAGATGACGGTGCTCCTGACGACGCACTACCTGGAGGAGGCCGACCACCTCGCCGACCGGCTCGCGATCGTCGATCACGGCACGGTGGTCGCCGCGGGCACCCCGGACGAGCTCAAGAGCGGGCTGCGCGGCGATGCGGTGCACGTGGAACTCGCCCACGCCGACGACAGAGCGCTTGCGGTGCTGCGGGCGGTGCCCGGGCTGCGGGAGATCACCGTGGACGGGAGCACCGTCCGCGGCCGTACCGGCGACGGTGCCCGGGCGTTGCCACCAGTGCTGGCCGCGCTGGAGGAAGCGGGCATCGCGGTGAGCTCGGCGACGCTCGCCAGGCCTTCGCTGGACGACGTCTACCTTCGCCACACCGGCCACAGCTTCGACGCCGCCGCGGCTCCGAAGTCCTTGGAGGTGGCGAAGTGACCACCGCGCCCGCACGTCTGGCCACTTCGACTCCGCTGACCGTGATCACCCACTCCGCGCTCCTGACCGGCCGGCTGCTGCGCGGGCTCAAGCGGATGCCGACCTTCCTGGTCATCGGCCTCGTCCAGCCGGTGATCTGGCTGCTGCTGTTCGGTCAGCTCTTCCGCTCGGTCGTGAACCTGCCCGGGTTCACCCACGCGGACGGCGGCTTCCTGCAGTTCCTCACCCCGGGCGTGGTGATGACGACCGCGCTGCTGGCGAGCACATGGTCGGGAACGACCTACCTCCAGGACATCGACCGCGGCGTGATGGACCGGATGCTCACCTCGCCCGCCAGCCGGGCCGCCATGGTGATCGCGACCCTGTCCTACCAGGCAATCCAGACGCTCATCCAGAGCCTGGTCATCGTGGCCATCGCCCTGATCGCCAGTGCCCGCTTCCCCGGAGGTGTCGCCGGTGTCGCCGTCACGCTCCTCGCCGCGTCGCTGCTCACCCTGATCTTCTCGGCACTGTCCGACGCCGTCGCCCTGCTGACCCGCCAGCAGGCAACACTCATCGCGATCTCCCAGTTCACGACGCTGCCGCTGATGTTCCTCAGCTCGGCCGTGATGGACCTCGGCCTCGCACCCGCCTGGGTCGGCCGCGTCGCCGACTACAACCCCATGCAATGGGCGGTCACCGCGTCCCGGGAGGCGATGCTCGACCACATCGACTGGAGCACGGTCTGGGTGCACTTGGGGTTGCTGGCAGCGGCGGCCGTCGTGATGGGCCTGGTGTCCACGCGCGCCTTCCGCGTCTACCAGAAGTCGTCCTGAGGTAGCCGATGGGGCCGGGAGGCCGCACGACGGACCTGCCGGGTGAGGTGGGTGTCCAGGCTCAGCGCCGCTCGCCGCTGAATCGTGGAGGACGCTGACGCTGACCTGGACACCCTTACGACCGCACTTCACGCGCGGACCGACGACCTGTCGTGGACGAGACCGAGGAACCGAAGAAGGGCACATGGACGCCGTTGACGGCGGGCGTTCCCGCCGGTTACTCGTGCTTGTCCGGTTCGGTGTCGGCGAAGGCAGGGAATCCGCCGAGATCTCGGGCTGGGCGAGGACGTCGCCGCGGTGGACGACTCGGGCAGGACCCGGGGCCATCATCGGATGCTGATCCGCCGGCGTAGCGAGGTCGTGTCGGACATTCAGCGAGACCGCCGTCACCGTCATCACCGCGAAGTCCGCCGGGCGCAAGATCTTCGGCCTCGCCACCGCAGGCGTCCGTCTCGCTTGACCTAGTGCGCGTCAGTCCGGCAGCCAGTGCAGCTCGTGCGCCAGGGTTTTGGCGACGGCACGGATGCGGCGGTGTAGTGGCGACTGCTCGCGTGGGAGGACCAGGTGGATCGTCAGGCTGGGCGCGTCCCGCAGCGGTCGCCAGGTGAGACCGGCCGGTTGTGCCGTGGCCGCGGCTTCTCCGATCGGGGCGAGGGTGATCCCGTCGCGCAGGTCGCGCTGAGACATGTCGTAGGAGACTGTGGGTGTGTGGAATCGGGGGTGTGGTCGGGTGTCTCGGAACAGTGCGGACAGCTGATCGTGGATCACGGGGTTGGCCGCACGGTCCGGGAGTCGCAGCGGATACGCGGCCGCGTCGGCGATCTCGATCTCCGGGTGTTCGGCCAGCGGATGGTGCTGCGCCAACTGGACCCCGACGCGCTCACACCGCAGCAGGAACCGGCGCACGCCACGGCCCGGCTGTTCACCGCGGGTGATCCCGGCATCGATGCGGCCGTCGGCGACCGCAGGGGAGATCTCCGGTGTCGCCATCGGGACCGCGCCGACCTCGAGTCCGCTGTTGCCGCGAATCAGCCGGTCCACGAGGGCCGGTACCGTCTCGGCCCCGGTGCTGAGGCTGTATCCGATGCGCAGCGTGCCCAGTTCACCGGCCGCGCTCCGGGCGGTGTCCCATGCCCGGTCCAGTGCCGCCAGCGCGGGCGGCGCGGACTCCGCCAAAGCCGCACCGGCCGTGGTCAATTCGACGCTACGCGTGTTGCGGACCAGCAGGGCTGTACCGAGTTCCGCCTCCAATCGGCGTATCGGGGCGCTGAGTGCGGGCTGTGCGATACCGATCCGTGCGGCCGCGCGGGTGAAGTCCTACTCCTGCGCCAGCACCAGGAAGTACCGCAGGCTCACCGTATCCGGCGCCACGTGTGCCTCCCTGCCGATCGATAACGATCCGTTCCGAGTCTATCCCGTATCGGTCTTTCCCTTGACCGCACATAAGCCCTAACCTGCGTATATGACGATTCAACTGATCGCAGTACCCGTCGCCGGGATCGATCGATCTGAGTGTCAATTCGAAGTCGGACGTGTCCGGCCGAATACAGGAGGTTTCCATGGCTAAGGGCTATTGGGTCAGTGTCTACCCCGCCATTTCGGACCCGGAGAGGCTGTCTGCCAACGACAAGCTGGCCGGTCTGGCCGTCCAGGCTGAGGGCGGGCGCGTCCTGTCCCTACTCCCGTCGCGTGGCGGTCGAATCGTCGCCCAGGAGGCCGGAATCACGCAACGCGTCGTTCTGATCGAGTTCGACAGCTTTGAACAGGCCGTCGCGGCATACGAGAGCGAGGTCTACCAGGAGGCGCTGGTGGCCTCCCCGACGGCTTGGAGCGCGACTTCCGCATCATCGAAGGCATCGACTGACCGGCGGGCCCAGCCACGGCGAACTCGCCTCTGACAACTCGAAAATAGGACTCGATCACATTGGCTCTCGAACAGCCGGATAGACGTGTGGATGACAACGCATTTGCACTCTCTGTGTACGGTTTGCGAGCGGTAGTACCGTACGACCGCAAAGAGTCACTGTCCAGTAAGACGCGTAGCTCACTCAACTTACCGCCAAGATGACCCGAGTACGGTTCAGCTTCAGAGCATCGGTCTAATCGTCCTTGCAAACATAAATATAACCACGGCCAGTGCTCCGACACTTGCAACTATGTCCATAGAAAGCCGCGCCACCTGTTTTAGAACGTCTATCGCGGTTTCATACTCGATTGGGTTTTCCTTCGCCATCTTCGTCGGGCCAAGCCGCAGGATGGCGACGTGGTCCGACTTCGTGATATGGCTCCCTTCCCAGAAAGAATCGGCCAGAGCATCCCATTTGTTTTCATCCCGTTTGTTGGATACACCCAGCGAAGGATCCAAAGGAAGCGATTCCCGGGCAGCGGCGATAAAATCTGTTCGGCTCGACCGTTCGACTGTGCACAGGACATAAAGTGGGCATTCTTGGTGGTCGCTTGAACGACCTTCTCCGCTTCGGCAGAGCCGATGATTGACAGACCTGCTTTAAGTTCCATTTCTGATCCCCCGAATTCTCACGAAGGTGGGTTTCTCGAATCCCAATAGCGAATCCAAGCGATCCACCGGGGGCATCTCTTGTGTTGGGACCACGGGGTGATCCGATGGCACCGTGCGGGGAACGGCAGCAAAGGCCAGGCTCTCCCACCCGGCACACAGACGCTGATGGGGCTGGTGTAGCTGCGCATGGGCAAGAAGTTCGCCAAGCTCGGCGCCGCGTTCGGGCTCTCGACCACGACCGCCTGGAGGTAGGCCGACGAGACGGTCGAGTTGCCGGCCGCTCGTTTTCGCCCACACTCGCCCTGGCGCAACACAAAGCCGTCGCGGACGGGCTGCTCCATCTGGAGCCGAACGGCACTCTCATCCCGACCGGCCTCGTCGCCGTCCGCCACAGCCCCCTCCCCCGGGTGCCGCTTCCGTCCCCATCTGTGCAGTGTTCAGTCGGCTGGGCCGACCACCGTCGCGTCGGTGGGCAGGTCGTCAAGCGGGGACAGGTCGCCGTCGAGGACGTCGACTCCACCCAAACGCACATCGTGCAGGGCCGGGAGGGCGCGCAGAGGCTGGAGCGAGACGACTTCCCCCGTGTACACGATCGCGAGCACCTCCAGGTTCTTCATGCCGGTGAGAGCTGAAAGGTCGAGGCGAGTACGCATCTTGGGCTGGTAGCCCGGCAAGATGCGCAGCGTTCGCAGGGAGGCGAGGCTCTGCAGGGGCGCAAAGCTCTCAACCTGAGCGTGGCGAACTTGCAGTTCCGTCAGATCTTGGCAGCCTTCGATACCGTCCAAGGCGGCGAGCTGCTTTTTCCCTTCCAGACGCAGCACCCGAAGCGGCGGCGCAGACGCGCCGAGGAAAGAAAGGTCTACCCCTTTCCATAGCCCGATCTGCAATTCGCGCAGTTTCTGCAGTTCCGCGATGTACTCCTTGCCAGGACGGTCGTGAATACCGAGCCCAAGCAGCCTTTTCGCTGCAAAGCCGGGAATCGCCCGTGGGCTCCGGGTCAGGAGGGCCAACTCGCGCAGGTCCGGGAGGCGGAAGGACGCCAAGTCGTCACGGATGCGTCCATTGACTTCCAGGTAGCGCAGCCCCGGACAGTCCCCAGGAAATCGGGGCTCTTGACGCCCGGGTCCTTGAATCGCAAGTTCAGGCCGCCGTAACCGCCTTCGGCGTATCGATCAATCAGGCGTGCGGCGTCCCGGATGCCATCGATCCCTATTCGGGTGAGGACCTTGTAGCCGCCTCTCATATCGCGGCCTCGCCATCAGCTGCAGAGCTTCAGTCGTTGGCATAGGAGAGGAAGACCACCGTCGCCTCGCTGCCGATACCGACGACAGCACAATCAAACACGTGCCCGGTGACCGGGGCCCGAAGGAAACTCTCATAGAGAAAGTCACCCTCTTCCCAAGCCTGCGCTGAATACTCTACATTGCTCCACCATTGAACCCCGGGCAGCAGCTGATCAATAACGCTCCCTACTACCGTTCGGGCGGCTTCCAGGCCCCATGGGCCGCATTTCGCATGATAAGACAACTCCCTGGTACACAGGTAAGCCAGAAACGAGGACATTTGCGACTCGGTCACCTGCACGGGTTGCAATGCCCTAGCAAATTCCTCCACGGTCCTGGGTCGCAGGTATTGCTGGCTTCCTCGGTTGAACGAGGGGTCGAACACAACGCCGTACAGGAGTTCAGCAGGAGAACGTTCGGGGTCGTCACCCACCTGAACACGGAGGTATGAATCTTCATCGCCGCTCAAGGGGGCGAGCAGTTCTCGAATTCGTTCTACGGGACTCACGATTTGCATAATATCATGAGCCACAGACCGCTCTACCAAGTCGCCCTGGGACAAGGTTTCTTTTCTCACCGCACATTGCGCGCAGGGTAAGAGGTGATGACCTTGTAGCCGAGTGTCGAATTGGGCACCCTCATCAGGTCGACCCTAGCGTAATCGGGAGTCAGCCACTTATTGGTCTTCGTATCCAGAATCTTGCCGGCTCCGCTCTCTATCGGACCGCGAATCGTAATGGTGTTCCCGAACGGTCTGGTGAGAAGTTCATCCACTTTTTTGCGGTCTACCTGCAACGCGATCCAGATTGCAAACTCTGCGTCCCTCGCCGAATTATAGGTCGATACATATCTGAGACCCGGTTCTGCAAGCGCCCTCGCCCTCAGTTGGGCTTCCGTCTTACCGACATGTTTGCGAAGTGTGTGACCGTCCCATCGCCCATATTCATGGGCCTCCGTACGCGGACCTTTTGTTCGCGTCAGCGGTCCCTTGATCCGCCCCGGCCAGATCGTGAAGATGATGTTGGCGATCGATATGATCGTGCCGATACACGCGCCAGTGCTGCCCTCTCCACACCTATCGGCCTGCTGGCCGATTTTAGTCGTCTTCAGATACCCGCCCGGCGCGTTGGGATCGGGCAGGTTCTTGCAGACACTATCTGCCGGGAATTCTGCGCAGAACGCTTCCTGAGCTTGATTGTACCGAGCCAGCTCTGCGGCATTTCTTCCCGACATCATCATCTGGGTGATGACGCTTCTCAAGACTATTTGCCGCTGCCTTCTCGGCATCGAGGCCGGTGGCAGCCTCATCCCTTCCGGGTAGTGGACGCTCCGGCTCGGGCCTGCATTCGACCCTCCGCCGCCACGCCCACGACCGCCACCACCGCCGCCGCCCTGACATGGGTTCTCACGAATGACGCCGCATTGGGTTCCTCCGTCGCGAAGTGCCCCGGACGGGTCGGAGTAGGTGGCGGGGTCGTTGTTGGCGTAGGTGTAGCCGTTCATCTGCTGCGGGTCGGCCTGGTCCATGAGCGGGTCGACGGAGATGAATCGGCCTGTGTCGGGATCGTATTCGCGGGCGCCCAGATGCGTGAGGCCGGTCGGGTCCTGGGTGCCGCCTACGAAGCCCTTGTCATTCGGCCAGGTGGCGTCGTCGTCCAGGCCGCGGATCGAGCCGAAGGGAGTGAATCGGCGGACGGTGGACTGCTGGCTGACGGAGTTGATGGCGATTTGAGAGGTGCCTTGGTGGTCATCGGTGAGGTAGGTGACGGTGCCGTCGGAGGTGCGCATCGCCACCGTCTTGCCTGCGAAGGTGTAGTAGCGCGTGCCCGTCGCGGCGCTGGCGCCGTTGAGGGCGCGCAGCTCGGTTCCGTCGGGTAGGTACAGGGTCGTGCCGGCGGGGTCCTTGCGGATCAGGCGGTCGCCGTCGGGGTCGTAGACGAAGGTGACGTCGGTGCCGTTCTCGGTCACCTTGGCCAGTTCGCCTTCGGTGTCCCAGTTGAAGGTCTGCGTACCGGTGGAGGGGCCGCCATCTGCGGTTTGGACGGCGGTGGTGTTGCCGGTGGCGTCGTAGGTGTAGGTGTCAGTGCGGTTTCCGGTGGGGCCGGTCTGGGTGACCTGGTTGAGACGGTTGCCCTGGCCTGCGGGAACGTAGGTGTAGGTGCGGACGGTGTCGGCGGCGCCGCCGAGGCCGTGACGGGTCTCGCCCGTGCGGTTGCCTGCCTTGTCGTAGGTGAAACTCTGCCAGTAGGGAGCGGGACCACCGATGAGGGCGGTAGTGGGTTCGGACGCGCACTCGCCGGTGGCCTGGGACCAAGCCTGGATCAGACGTTGCAGATAGTCGTAGGTGAAGCACTGGTTGTCGACGCCGTCGCGGGAGACGTCGGTAATGGAGGTGATGCCGCCGGAGTCGGTGTAGTGGAAGGTGGCACTACGGTCGTTGCCGCTGATGCCCTCGCGGAAGGTCTTGGCGGCGTCCAGGCGCTGGGTGCCGTACTGGTAGCTGAAGGTTTGCCAGGCACGTTTGCCGATCGTCCCACCGAACTCGACCATGTTGGGCTTGTTGGTCTTGGTGTAGCCGACGGCGCCGACATAGGTCGCTTCGCCGGTGGTGAGGCTTCTCGGGCGGAGAAGGTCGTCGTAGTCGTACAGAGCGGCCTCGCCGGGCAGGCCGCCGGCGGCGGGGTGCGCCTGCGACCGGACGGTCCCGTCCAGGCCGAAGCTGGTCCCGAACAGGTAGCGGCCTGCGAGCGGGCCTTGCGAGGCGGGAATGGTTAGGGCGGTTCCGTCGGCGCGGCCGAGCGAGTCGTAGTTGCGGACGGTGCTGACGTAGTCGCCGTCGGGCGTGTGGCGAGTGGCGCTGGTCAGCTTGCCCTTGCCGCGCAGGACCGTGTCGTAGGTGAACGAGGTCAGCAACGGCCCGTCTGCCGCGCCGTCGCGGGTGGCGGTCTCGCGGCCTAGGCCGTCGTAGTTGGTGAAGACCTTCTTGCCGCGGGCGTCGGTGGTGGAGGTGACCCGGTCCAGGTCGTCGTAGGTGAAAGTGGTGGTGCCCTTGTCCGGGTCGGTGGTCTGGGTCTTGCGTCCGCGCAGGTCGTAGGTGGTGGTGAAGACGTTGCCGGACGGGTCGGTCACCGAGGCGAGTTCCTCGGACGGGGCGTAGGTGTAGGTGGTGGCGTCGTAGTCGCCGGTGGGGGTG
The DNA here is from genome assembly GCF_044326375.1 of Actinomadura sp. 3N508. Classification (NCBI taxonomy): domain Bacteria; kingdom Bacillati; phylum Actinomycetota; class Actinomycetes; order Streptosporangiales; family Thermomonosporaceae; genus Actinomadura; species Actinomadura sp. 3N508. The sequence continues at coordinate 264,364 of NZ_JBIRAX010000012.1, read as the reverse complement.
GCGGCCTTGTACTGGCGCCGCTCGACGACCTGGCCGCGGGCGTTGCTGATCTGGGTGGTGGGGGTGGCGGCCTTGTACTGGCGCCGCTCGACGACCTGGCCGCGGGCGTTGCTGATCTGGGTGGTGGGGGTGCCGCCCGAAGGTGGGGTGACCGAGACGCGGTTGCCACCGCCGTAGGCGTAGGTGGTACGCCACAGTTCCTGGTCGGGCTGGGAACCGTTGCCCTGGGCCAGCTTCTCGACGGTCTTGCGCCCTAGCCCGTCGTACTCGGTGCGGGTCTGGGTCTCGACCGCGCCGGGCGTGCCGACGCCGAACAGGCTGGGCGCGGGCGCACCCTCTGCCGCGTACGGGGCGTAGGTCTTGATGACCTGGCCGCGGGCATCGTAGAAGGTGTCACTGATCAGCCGGCCGGTCTGGCCGGGTGTCTGGACCTGCCGCGGGCGCAGCCACCCGTCCAGCAGCTCGACCTGCTCGAGCCGCTGCCCGCCCGTGACGTTGAGACCCTTGGTGGTGACCGCGACGATCTGCCCCTCGGTCACGCGGTACTCGAACTCGTGGTTGGGGTCCTGGTTGTTGGCCTTGGACCTATTGGGCAGCCACACCTTGGTCAGCCGGCCAAGCGGATCGTAGGCCAGGTCGGTGCGCAGGCCCAGGTTGGACTGGTCGACCTTCCTGACCGGGAGACCCCAGGCGGGGTCGACGTACTGGACGGTCGTCAGCGCCGTGGACGAATTGCCGGGGCTGGCGGGCGGGGAAATGAACGTCGTCCCGGTGTTCAGACCATGCGTGTCGGTGTAGGCCGTCGTGGTCGTCTGGTTCGCGGCGTCGGTGACCTGGGTGGGGCGCCCGAAGGCGTCATACGTGGTCTGCGTCTTGGTGACATAGACCGGTGACGTCCCGTTGTAGGAGGCGAGCCTCTCGATCTTGGTGGGATTCCCGGCCGTGGGCGCGGCGCCCTGAGCGCCGCCGTCGTAGCGGGTCCGGACGTCGGAGACGACCTGGGCGGGCCGGTCGGGCGTGACGGTGCAGGCGACCGAGACCGTCTCCACCCGGGACGGGAAGTTCACCATCCAGGCACCGGCGTTGTCGGCGTAGCTGGTGCGGGTGCATTTGTCGTCGCTGCTGGTGCCGGTGTCGCCCAGGTCGTTGACCGAGATGATCCTGCCGACGCCCGTGCCGAGGCCGGCGTGAGTGTTCTCGGTGCGGGTCTGGAGCCAACCGCCGCCGTCCTTGGCCGTCCACGTTCCGGTGGACTTGACCGCGGTCACGTTCGCGGTGGTCGTTCCCCACGAGCGGGTCCGGGAGGCGGTCTGCACGCGCCAGGGCGTGTCGACCGTCTTGGCGTGGATACTGCCGCCCGGCTCGGTGTACTGCTCCGTTCTGAGCGTGAAACCGGCAAAAGCGGCGTGGTCGGTGTGGGTTCCGCCCTCACCGTCGGACACGGTCACCGTCTTGGTGCCGCCGTCCTTGTTCAGGCGGTCGCCGTGCATACCACGCAGGTAATAGGCGTCGGACTGGGTGGACGGGTTGTCGAACGAGCCGGTGAACGTGCGGACGTGGCCATAGCCGCGCCACTGCGACCAGGTCTTGTCCTTTTCCTTGGTCAGCCCGTCATCGTCGTCGAAGTGCCAGGCCGCGCCGCCCAGGTATTGGTATTTGGTGGCCATGTCCGGGGACAGCCCCGTGCGGTCGGTCTGGATCACCGAGGTCACCACATATTTGTGGAACCAGTCGGTGATCGGGTCTTCGCGGCCGGGCGGCGTCCAGATGACCGGCATGCATCGGGTCGTGTTGGTTTCCGGTGTGGGTTTGTTCGACAGCGAGCAGTCGGTGTCGGAGTAGGCGATGTCGATCTGCCCGCCGGACTCGTCGTAGATCGCGCCGAGCCGAAAGCGGATGTAAGGCAGGATGTCGTCGCCGACCTCGTCCAGCCGGTTGGGCAGCTGCACGGGTTGGAAGGTGACCTTCGGCAGGGTCGCGGTGGTGCCGTCGGCGGCGTGGCCGGTGTGCTGGATGTCGTGCAGCAGCAGGTCACGTTCGACGTCGGCCAGCCCCCAGGTGTGGTTCATCGACCACGAGTCCACCGGACGGTATTCGATTCCGTCCGGTTTGAGGATCTGCGTGGTGATCTTCGTGAGGCGTTTGCGCGACCAGAATGACGGGGCCAGAGCGCCGTGGCCGTCCTTGCATTCCTGGCCGGAATTGCAATTCAGGTCCCAGGGGACGTCCCACCAGCGGTCCGGATTGGTGCCGATCTTGGACGGGTCGCAGTCGAAGGTCGCGTCGGGGATGCAGCGTTCTGAGGTGGTGAAGGTGACCTGGGCGGGCGGCTTGGCGAACAACGCGTCCTTGCGAAGGCCGTAGGAGATCGTCTTGAGGTAGCCGCCGCGGACATAGGGGGTCTCGTCCGCGGCCTTGAGGTTGCGGCCGTAGTGGTTGATCTCCTTGCCGTAGGTGTAGTTGATGGCGTTGCCCGCAGGGTCGACGACGTAGTCGAGATTCCAGCGATAGGCCTGCTGGCACCAGGACTGGGCGAACGACGATCCGTGGCAGAACTCACCCGAGTCATTGCCGAATACCGGCTTGGTCCACGTCGAACCGGTCTCCGGTTTGCCCTCCGTCCAGCCCGGCAGCCGGTTGAGGCCGAAGAAGTACTGCGTGCCGTCGGTCGTGGTGACCTTCCAGTACTCGCCGTTGTCATCACCGTTGCCGGTGGACGAACTGGTGAGCTTCTCGTACTTGGTGCCGTCGTCGTTCTTCGTCCGCCAGGTGCCGTCGGACGCCTTGATCAGCTCCCCGCCCTTGCCGTTCCAGGTGACGGTCGCGTTGTCATATGCCCAGCATTGGTCACCGGGCGAGTTTCCCCACTCGTCCTTGGGCGCGCCGTCGTCCGCGCAGGGCTTGTAGCGCCGTTCGATGTAGCCCGGCACAGGTCGAAACCCTCTCCGACCCAGGACGGCTGCCCGTTGGCATTGGCCGTACGCCCATCAACACTGGCCGACGAATAGGAGATCTCGACGTTCGGTGTCAACCCGCTCGGTACGGGTGGTACTCGCATCGGATAGGTCCACGTGAAATCGCCGCTGCTTCCGCCGGCCTTCCACGTCGCCGACGGCTCCAGTGAGGTGGCCTTGTAGTCGCCTTGCGAGCTGCCGGAATCGGCTGCGGCGACGAGGAGAGTCGCGTTCTGCCCCGTCCCCGCGACGGCCGAAGACGCGGGCGCCGGGGACGCGGGCGCCGCCTCGACATCGGCGGTCAGTGTCCTGGCGACCGCGTCGTTGACGGCCTTCACCGGTACGCCCGTGCGGCACTTGGGGTCGCTGGGGGTCGTCAGGGCGCACGATGGCATCTGCATCAGCCGCAGGCGCGGACCGTACGCGCCACCGAACGCCTGGGCGAACTGGGAGTAGTCCAGCCGCAGCCGCACCTGTCCCGCCTCGGCGGCATCGGTGCGTGCCACGGTGAACGCCAGCCCGTTCATGCCCAGGCCGCGCGCCTCCTGCCGGTCAAGAATCCGCACACGCACCCGCTCCGCGGCCGCGGCCGTGGCCGCCCCGGCCGTGCGCTTCTCCGGTGGCGGCAGCACCGTCACGGGCAGCCCGCCCGCCCGGACGCCCCGGCCGGGGTCCTTCAGCACGCTCAGCGACGGGCCGGCCCGTTCGGCAACGCCCGCACCGTGCGGTCCTCCCCGCGCTGGGAGGTGATCTCCACCGGGTCACCGGACTGCCGCGCCGCGGCGACGGCTCTCTCCTCGGACACTGCCGCCTTCACCGTCTTCGGCGGTTCATCGGCGTGAACTGCGGTTTCCTGGGTCACCGCCGCCAATGGCACCTGCACCAATCCGGTGACCATTGTCAAGACCGCGAGACGAACAGTCCATCCCGGGCGCCGCCACAACAACGACCGAAGAATCGAGGCACAACGGCCTACCGCATCGCGACCCATATGAACCCCTCGATGTAAAGGGCAGTTAAAGCCGCCTTAACGTAACCCGGAGATCAGGAGAGGGAAAGAGACGAGGCCGATCTCTGCCAATGTGATCTAGATCACACCAATCCCGTGTAGCCAAGAAACCACGGACGAGCGTCTTCTACTAATCCGCCATCAGACATCGCCACGATCAGTAGCGCTTTGAATTCACAGTGGGGTCAGGGAGCTGACCGGACGACGCGCACAAGGGCCTGAGCGCCCCGCGGGGTCAGGCAGTGGTGACGCGGGTGGCCCATAGGCGAGTGAGGAGAATTGTCAAGTCCCGGATCGTTTCCTGGCCGTATTTGGTCGTGAGGGTTTGTTCGTGGGTGCGGGCCAGGGATTCGAGGCGGGCCAGTTTGGTGCGGCCGCGGTCTGAGACGTGGACGGAGACTCGGCGGCGGTCGCGGGGGGACTGGGAGCGGTACAGGTAGGCCGCGTCGGCCAGGGAGTCGACTATGCGGGTCAGGGTGGGGTGCGGGATTTCGACGATGACCGCTAGTTCGCCCATCGAGATGTCGTCGGCGTCGGCCAGGGCGCGCAATACGCGCCATTGTTCGACGGACGTGTTCTCCTCATCGAGGAAGGCGCCCAGGTCGCGGGCCAGGGCCCGTTGGGTGCGGGTGAGGAGGTCCACGAGTTCGGTGTTCGCCGTCCGGTCCAGAGCCGTGTCGTCCACGTTGTGCCCTCCCTCGCCCGGCCGCCCCTGCCGCGAGCATACTTGCCTGGTCATGAACGGTTCGGTGGTGGTGCGGGACAGCATGGAACTGCTGGTCTCAGGGCCCGATGCCGCGGTGCTGCGGCTGGGGCTTCTGCTGCCGTTGTCGGGGCCGCTCGGGTTGACCGGGCCGTCGGGGCTGAGTGCCGCGTGGCTGGCGGCGTCCGAGGTCAACGCGGCGGGGCGGGGCGTTGAGCTGGTGCCGGTGGACGCCGGTCGCGCGCCGGGAACGGTGGCGGCGGAGGCGCGGCTGCTCGCGGACGCGGGGCTGGTGGACGCCTTCGTCGGGTTCCACACGAGTGATGTGCATCGGGCGCTGGATTCGGCGCTGGCCGGGCGGGTCCCCTATGTGTTCACGCCGCCGCATGAAGGAGGGGTGCGCGGGGAGGGTGTCGTGCTGCTCGGGGACGAGCCGGAGCGGCAATTGGGGCCGGCCGTTCGGTGGTTGAGCGAGCGGCTGCGGTTGCGGCGGTGGGCGCTGGTGGGGAACGACTACATCTGGCCTCGGTCGGTGCATCGGGCGGCGTCTCGGGTGGTGCGGGCGCTGGGTGCGGAGGTTGTGCACGAGCGGCTCGTGCCGTTTCCGTGGGCGGACGGGGAGGCCGGGTTCGAGCGGCTTGTGGAGGAGTTGGGCCGGGCGGGCGCCGAGGCCGTGCTTCTTAGTTTGGTTGGACGGGATCTCGCCGTCTTCAACCGGGTGTTCTCTTCGTCGCGGCTGTCCTCGCGGGTGGTGCGGCTGTCGGGGGCGCTGGAGGAGAACGTGCTGCTTGCCGGGGGTGGGGACGAGACTGGTGAGCTGTATTCGGCGATGCGGTCGTTCGCCGGGCAGGGGGACGAGCGGCGGATCGCCCTGGCCGAGCGGCATCGGGCGGCGTTCGGGCCGAAGGGTCCCGTGCTCGATGCCTATGCGGAGGGGTGCTACGACGGCGTCCACCTGCTGGTGGCGCTCGCCGTCGCGGGGATGCTGAGCGCGGGGCGGGCCGAAGCGGCGGCCGGGCGGCTCCTCGCGGGGGCCGGAGATTCGCGGAGCTGGGCGTGCGCGCCGCTGGGGCCGCCGCAGGTGGGCGGCTTCCTGGCCAGGGCGGACGGCCTCGACCTCACCGTGCTCACCCGGTTCTGAGGTCTTTTCGTGTAAAAGCTTTTCATTTGAAAGGAATGTCCTTAGGCTGCGCGCTGGAACCGCGGGGCCCGGTGATCCTCGCGGCGAAGGAGGACACCGTGACCGTCGAGGAAGCGCGGCCAGAAGGCTCCGAAGGGCCGGGAGGCCCACAGGGCGCTGAGGGTTCGGCAGGCATCGAGCGCTACGGGTACAAGCAGGAGCTCCGGCGGTCGCTCGGGTTCCGGGACCTGGTGTTCTACGGCCTGGTCTTCATGGTCCCCATCGCCCCGTTCGGGATCTTCGGGTCCGTCTTCCAGGGCTCGGGCGGCATGGTCGCGCTCGCGTACGCGGTCGGCATGCTGGTCATGCTGTTCACCGCGGCGTCCTACTGGCAGATGGCGCGGGCGTTCCCGATGGCGGGCTCCGTCTACACCTATGCCGGACGCGGCATCACGCAGCCGGTCGGATTCCTCGCCGGATGGATGATCTTCCTCGACTACGTGCTGGTCCCGGCGCTGCTGTACCTGATCGCGGGCGTGGCGATGAACTCGCTGGTGCCGGACGTCCCGGTGTGGCTCTGGCTCGTCGGGTTCGTCGTCCTCAACACGGCGGTCAACTTCTTCGGCATCGAGATGACCGCGCGGATCACCCGCATCATGCTGGTCGCCGAGCTGATCGTCCTGGCGATCTTCCTGGTGGTCGGCGCCGTGGCGCTGGCCCAGGGCAAGGGGCACGACGGCGGCAGCCTCACGCCGATCTTCAACGACGAGACGTTCTCGTGGAGCCTGGTGTTCGGCGCCGTGTCGATCGCGGTCCTGAGCTTCCTCGGGTTCGACGGCATCTCGACGCTCGCGGAGGAGAACCGCGAGTCCGCCCGCGCCATCGGACGGTCCATGGTCGCCGCGCTGCTGCTGGTCGGCGTGCTGTTCATCGTCCAGACCTGGGTGGCGTCGCTGCTGGTCGAGAACCCGGACAAGCTGATCTCGGACGGCGACCCCGGAGGCACCGCGTTCTATGACGCCGCCGACGTCGCGGGCGGGGTCTGGCTCGCCAAGCTCACCGCCGCGGCGACCGCGATCGCGTGGGGATTCGCCAACTCGCTGGTCGCGCAGGCCGCGACGTCCCGGCTGCTGTTCGCCATGGCGCGGGACCGGCAGCTGCCCGGTTTCCTCGCCAAGGTCGACGTCAAGCGGCAGGTGCCGGTGAACGCGACGCTGCTGGTCGCCGTCATCTCGCTGGCGCTCGGCCTCTACATGGAGCAGCGGGACGACGGCATCACGCTGCTCAGCTCGCTGGTCAACTTCGGCGCGATGACGGCCTTCCTGACGCTGCACGTGTCGGTCGTCGTCCACTATGTGGTGCGGTCGAAGAGCCGGAACTGGTGGGCGCATCTGATCGTGCCGGTGGTCGGGTTCTGTTTCCTCGGCTACGTCGTCTACAACGCGGACGTCGCCGCGCAGGAGCTCGGGTTCATCTGGCTCGGCATCGGCGTCGTCGTGCTGATCGTGCTGCTGGCCATGCACCGCCGTCCGGCGCTGTCGGGCATCGCGGGCGACGGCGCGGACGGCGATCACGCGGACGGTCCTCCCGCCAAGGACGGCGACGGGTGACTCCTCCGGTCAGCTGCCGTGCAGGATGACTTCGCGGAGCCGGCCGGACAGGTGGCTGTGGAACTCGGCGCGATCGTTGGAGCGCGGGAACGGCCCGGCCGGGACGGGGACGCCGAGGAACGCGCACAGCGGCTCCCACCCCTCCGCGACGTCGAACACCAGCAGCCGCTCGGCGGGGATCGCGGCCTTCACCTCGGCGACGTGCCGGTCGAAGGCGGCCAGGACGTGGTCGCGATCCTCGATGCGCCCGCCGAACGCGCGGTCCACGATCGTCGACTCGACGAGGGGGTTGAGGCGCGCGAGGTCCGGTGACCGCCGCGCCACCAGCCACCGGAGGATCCGCTGCCGCGGCGACGGCCGGCGCTCCTTCTGGATGTGGTCGAAGATCGTGGACGAGATGCTGTCGTACCACCGTGCGGGGTCGCGGACGGTCAGGACCACCTTCGCGTCCGGATAGTGATCGGCGAGTTCCCGCCAGTAGGACGCCGCGGGCCAGTCCACCGCCGACGCGTATCCGGCGAAGACCTCGTCCCAGTCGGGGTCCTTGCCGTCCTCTGTGTCGAGCCAGTGCCGGATGCGGTGCGGCTCCGAGATGACGCCCCACATGTGGTAGCAGGGGCCGAAGCCGAGCTGCTCCAGCGCGGTCTGCAGGGAGGCCGTGCCGGTCCGTCCGAAGCCCGCTCCCAGCACCTTCATCGCGACTCCGTTCCGCTGTCCGTCTGTCCGTCTGTCCGTCTGTGATCCGCACCGGCCCATTCGCGGTGATCGCACAGAATTGTCGATAGACGCGAAGAATACGGCAATGATCTACATCCGACCACTTCTGGACACGCCGTCCAGAACGGGAGTCAGCGGCCGCGGAGGATCAGGCGGGCCAGGCGGCGCGGGCGTTTGCCGTGCCAGGCGGCGCGCTCGTTCGACTGCGGGAACGGCTCGTCCGGTACGGGGACGCCGAGGAACGCGCACAGCGGCTCCCAGCCCGCCGCTACGTCGAACACCAACAGCCGTCCGGCCGGGATCGTGGCCTTCACCTCGGCGATGTGCCGGTCGAAGACGTCGAGGACGTGGTCGCGATCGTCGATGCGCCCGCCGAACACCCGGTCCATGACCGTCGCGCGGGCCATGCGGGGGTAGAGCGCGAAGTCCGGCGACCGCCGCTTCACCAGCCACCGGACGATCCTCCGGCGCAGCGGCAGCCGCCGTTCCGCGAGGGCGCGGGCGAAGATGGTCGACGCGACGCTGTCGTACCACCGCTCCGGGTCGCGGACGGTCAGGACCACCTTCGCGTCCGGATAGTGATCGGCGAGTTCCCGCCAGTAGGACGCCGCGGGCCAGTCCAGCGCCGACCGGTATCCGGCGAAGACGTCATCCCAATCGGGCGCGCGGCCCTCGCCGATGTCGAGCCACTGCCGGACGCGGCGCGGCTCCGCGATGACGGCCGACATGTGGTAGCAGGGGCCTAAGCCGAGCCGTTCCAGGGCCGCCTTCAGGGAGGCGGTGCCCGTCCTGCCGAATCCCGCGCCGATCACCTTCATGCCGGCTCCGCCCTTCTGATCGGCCTCTGATCCTCGCGGCCTACGTTCACGATCGATGGACGACCGCATTGTGGGCGGAATCGAGGAGTCGGGCAATGAGTCTCTTTCCGGGATCCCTTCTTGACGCGCTGCGCGAGTCGCCCGGCACGGCGGCGTTCGAGCATGCCGGCCGGGTCGTCTCCCGGGAGGAGTCGCTGCGGCTCATCGGCAGGCTGGCGGCCGCGCTCCGGGACGCGGGGCTCGGGCCGGGCGACGGTCTCGCGGTCCGCACGTCCGTCACGCCGGAGGCGTTCGCCGCGCACATCGCCGCGCACGTGGTCGGCTGCCGCGTCGTCGGCGTCCGGCCCGGGTATCCCGCCGGGCAGCTCGCGCACGTCCTCGGGATGGACGTCGGCGCCCTCCTCGTCGATCCGCAGACCGCGTCGCCCGACCTGCTCGAAGCCGCCGGTCCGATCCCGGTGCTGTCGCTCGGCGGGACGGGCGCCCTCGAAGCGCGCAACCTCCTGGACGGCCCGGAGAGCGCGACGCTCGACGTCACGGCCCGTCCCGGCGACGTGGCCCTGCTGGCGTTCACCAGCGGCAGCACCGGACGGCCGAAGGGCTGCGCGGTCACCTACCGGGCGCTGAGCGAGCACTGGGCGTGGCAGCCGCGCTCCTGGGGGCCGGTCGCCGCCGGGTTCGCCGCCGCGTTCGAGCGGTACCTGCTGTTCGGGACGCTCGCCAGCATGGTGGTGTTCGAGTTCGTCGCGCCGTGCCTGCTGGGCGGCGGCACCGCCGTGATCCCCGCGGACGACGGCCGTCCCCTGTTCCCGTACGCGATCGAGCGCTACGGGATCACCGGGTCGATCGTGACCGTCCCGCGCCTGGGGCAGATGCTCGACGTGCTGCGCAGGGACACGGTCGACGTGGGGAGCCTCCGCGCGCTGATGGTGTCGGGGTCGCCGCTCGGCCCGAACCGGCTGGCGGAGGCGGTGGAGCTGCTCGGGCCGGTCGTCTACAACGGGTACGGGCAGACGGAGGCGGGCTCGGTCTCGATGCTGACGCCCGCCGACATCGCCGCGGGCCGCCTGGACTCGGTCGGACGTCCGCACCCGCGCGTCGAGATCAGCGTCCGGGACGACGCCGGCGGAGAGATCGGCCAGGAAGGGAATGGCGAGATCTACGTCCGCAGCCCGTACACGATGTCCGGCTACTGGGGCGATCCGGCGGAGAACGACGCCACGCTGCGGACCGGCGGCTGGGTGCGCACCCGCGATCTCGGCCATCTCGACCGGGACGGGTACCTCCACCTCGACGGCCGCTCCCGCGACGCCGTCATGGTCAACGCGATGGTCGTGTACGCGGGGCCGATCGAGCGGGTGCTGGCCGGGCATCCGGACGTCGCCGAGGCGTACGTGGTGGGGGCACCCGACGAGCGGACGGGCGAGGCCGTCCACGCGTTCGTCGTCCCGGCGGCCGGGCACCGTCCGGACGGTGCCGCGCTCAAGGAGATGTCCGCGGCCGTCCAGGACGAGCTGGGCGAGGACAGCGTCCCGCAGACGATCCGTGTCGTGCCCGCCGTGCCCGCCGACGCGAGCGGCAAGCCCGACAAGCGTGCGCTGCTGAAGGTCGTCGAGCCGCGCTTCTGATCAACCTCTGAGATTCGGCGCCTTCACTTGGGTTGACCGTTCAATCACATCGTCGTCGTGGTGGAGGGTGTCGTGGCGAACCAAACCCTGGACTACCTGGTCATCGGTGCCGGACCGGCCGGCCTGCAGCTGGGCTACCTCCTCAAGAAGGCCGGCCGTAGCCATCTGATCCTGGAAGCGGGCCCCGCGCCCGGAATGTTCTTCCGGACGTTCCCCCGCCACCGCCAGCTCATCTCGACCAACAAGAAGCACACCGGGACCGGCGATCCCGAGCTCAACCTCCGGATGGACTGGAACTCGCTCCTCTCCGACGACCCCGAACTCCTGTTCACCCGCTACAGCGACCGCTATTTCCCCGCCGCCGACGACATGGTCCGCTACCTCGCCGACTTCGCCGAGCGCTGGGATCTCGACATCGCCTACAACACCCGGGCCACGAGCATCACGCGCGACGATCAGGGCCGCTTCCAGGTCGTCGACCACAAGGGCGAGACCCGGACGGCGGCACGGCTGATCATCGCGGCGGGGTTCACCAGGGCGAACGTCCCGCCGATCCCGGGCATCGAGACCGCCGACCTCTACGGCGACCATCCCACCGACCCGGCCGAGTACACGAACAAGCGGGTGCTGATCCTCGGCAAGGGCAACTCGGCGTTCGAGACGGCGGAGAACCTGATCGAGACGGCCGCGGTGATCCACGTCGCCGGGCCGCGTTCCCTCCGGCTGGCGTGGCGGACGCATTTCGTCGGGCACCTGCGCGCCGTCAACAACAACTTCCTCGACACCTACCAGCTGAAGTCGCAGAACGCGATCCTGGACGGCGAGATCCGCCGCATCGAGCGGCGGCCGGACGGCGGCTACCTGGTCACGGTCGCGTTCACCCGCGTGGACGAGGTCACCAAGGACATCCCCTACGACCGCGTGATCGTCTGCACCGGCTTCCGCGTCGACGCCTCCGTGTTCGGCGACGGCTGCCGCCCCGAGCTGACGATCAACGGCCGGTTCCCGGCGCTCACGCCCGCCTACGAGTCGGTGAACGTCCCCGGCCTGTTCTTCGCCGGGACGCTGACGCAGTCGCGCGACTTCAAGCACGGGACCAGCGGCTTCATCCACGGCTTCCGGTACGGCACCCGCGCGCTGCACCGCATCATGGAGCACCGCTACCACGGCGCGCAGTGGCCGGGCCAGGCGCTCGGCACCGACCCGAAGGAGCTCGCGGCGGCGGTGCTGGCCCGCGTCAACCGCAGCTCGGCGCTGTGGCAGCAGTTCGGGACGCTCGCGGACATGATCGTCCTGGACGGCGACGGCGGCGCCCGCTACCTGGAGGAGGTGCCGGCCGACTACCGGGACGCGCCCGTCTCCGCCGCCGGGCCCGGCGGGTTCTTCACGATCACGCTGGACTACGGGCCCGACCACGACAAGATCGACCCGTTCGACGTCTCGGTCGCGCGGATCTCCCAGAGCGACGCCGGCAACGCGCACGAGGGCCACTACCTGCACCCGATCGTCCGGCATCACCGGGACGGGGCGGTGACGGCCGTCCACCACGTCACCGAGAACCTGGAGAACGAGTGGACGTCCGAGGACGTCCACGCCGAGCCGCTGCGGGCGTTCTTCGCCCGGCAGACCGCGTCCACCCCGGTCTGACCATGCCACCGTCAAGCCCCCGGCCGGGCAGCGCGGGGCCGCCGACGCCGGCGAGCCTGCGGGAGTACGAGGCCGCGGCCCGCGAGCGCCTCGACCCGGTGCACTACGACTACTTCGCGGGCGGCGCGGGCGACGAGGTCACGCTGCGCGCCAACGAGGCCGCGTTCGGACGGCTCGCGCTGCTCCCCCGCGTCCTGCGCGGTGCGGAGAAGCCGGAGCTGGGCGTCACGCTGCCGGGCGGGAGCGCGTCCATGCCGGTGCTGGTGGCGCCGACCGCGTTCCACCGGCTCGCCGATCCGGAGGGCGAGCGCGCCACGGCGCGGGCGGCGGCCGCCGCCGAGACGATCATGATGGTGAGCATGGCCTCGACGGTGGCCGTCGGGGACATCGCCGCCGCCGTGCCCGGGGCCCGGCTGTGGTTCCAGCTGTTCGTCCAGCCGGACATGGCGTTCACCGAGACGCTGGTGCGGCGCGCGGAGGCGGCCGGGTGCGGGGCCCTGGTCGTCACCGTCGACTCGCCGGTCTTCGGGACGCGCCGGCGCGACGAGCGCAACGGCTTCCACGACCTCCCCGACGGCCTGTGCTGCGAGAACATGCGCGACGGCGACCGCGTCCGCCCGATCGAGTTCTCCCCCGCGATCACCTGGGCCCACATCGCGCGGCTCACCGAGATCACGACATTGCCGATCGTGCTGAAGGGCGTGCTGCACCCGTCCGACGCGCGGACGGCGCTCGACCATGGCGTGTCGGCGCTGATCGTCTCCAATCACGGCGGTCGGCAGCTCGACACGATCCCGGCCACCGTCGACGTCCTGCCGGAGATCGTGGCCGCCGTGGGCGGCGCGGCGCCGGTGCTGCTGGACGGTGGCGTCCGGCGCGGCACCGATGTGCTGAAGGCGCTGGCGCTCGGCGCCGCCGCGGTCGCGATCGGACGTCCGGTGGTCTGGGGCTTGGGCGCGGACGGTTCGAGGGGTGCCGTCCGCGTCCTCGAACTTCTGCGGGCGGAGGTCGAGGAGGCGCTGGCGCTGTGCGGTGTCGCCGCCGTCCACGACCTGGAGCCCGGCATGGTGCGGCGGCCGAGGCCGTCATGGTGACGGCGCTGGTCGCGGCGGCGACGGTGGCCGTCGTGCTGAGCCTGCCGTGGTGGCTGCCCGGCCGGGTCGTGGCGCTGCGCGGGCGGCTGTTCGCCCGCATCAACGGCGACGAGGGCATCGCCGTCCCCGGCGACCTGATCGGCGTGGAACGCTTCAGGGAGGTGTACGGGCACCCGGCGGCGGGCGGCCGGAGCAAGGGCGCCGTACTGTCGGACCTGTTCTGGTACTGGCTGTCGCCGGGCGCCCACGTCCACCAGGAGCATCTGGAGGCGGGCGAGCGCTACGACGAGGTCGCCCGGACGACGCGCCGGTACCTCGCCGTCCCGCGCGCGGAGGCGGAAGACCTCGCGCACCGCTGCGTCACCCGCGTCCTGCGCGAGCAGGCTCCGCGCGGAGACTCAGCGCGGCTGGTGCGGCTGCGCGACCTGATGATGCCGGTCTGGGCCGAGTTCTACTACGAGCTGGTGTTCGGCGAGCCCTGCCCGCGCGCGGCGCGCGACCTGATCGTGGGGAACGCCGACGACGTCGTCACCGCGCTGAAGTGCTGCGGGCTCCGCCACATGGGCCGCCGCCACCGGCTGACCCGCTACCTCGCCGGGCGGCTGGACGACGTCCGCCACCCCCTGCCCGGCGGCCTGTCCGACGAAGAACGCGCCTACTACCTGCAAGGAACGTTCTTCAACACGGCCGTCGTGCAGATGTCGGAAGCGATGGCGCATCTGCTGATGGTCCTCGCGCGGCACCCGGACGCGGCGGCGGTCGCGCTCACCGGCGACGACCGCGCCTTCGACGCGGTGCTGCAGGAGACGATGCGGCTCTACCCGCTGTTCGGCGTCGCGCACCGCATCACCACCGGCGACATCGACCTCGGCGACGGGACGTCCATCCCCGAGGGCTCGGTGCTGTGCTTCGGCTATCCCGAGTTCCACCGCACCGGGTTCACCGACCCCGGCCGCTTCGACCCGGACCGGTTCCGCGACGGGCCCGCCGCCAAGGACGTGAACCACATCCCGTTCGGCATCGCAGCCAACCGGCCCTGCCCGGCCTGGCGGCTCGCGCCGCTCACGATGCGGGTCGCGGCGCGGGAGGTGCTGCGCCGGTACGCGCTCGCCTCGACCGCCGCGCACACCAGATCGATGCCCAACCGGGGGCCGTGCCTGCTCGTCCCCCGCCACGCCCGCCCGACCCGCCGGGCCCGGACGCACCGCGCCGTGCTGCTGTTCATGTGGATCCGGGACCGCGCCGAAGACGTCTGGCGCAGCCTCGTCCAGCTCGTCTTCGGCACCTACATGGTGTGGGACGCGCGGCGGCAGCGGCTCTGCGAACGCCATTTCGCACAACTGGAGACCAGCCATGCCTCTTCACGCAGCGGCACCCGCTGAAGCACTCGGCGCCCTCGCGGCGGCGCCCGTCGATCCCAACCTCGCGCTGACCCTCAAGGTGCTGCCCGCGCTCGTCGTCATCCTGATCGCCGCGGCCGTGTGCGGGCGCCTGGCGCGGACGGTCGGCCAGCCGCGGGTGCTCGGCGAGATGGTCGCGGGTGTCCTGCTCGGCCCGACGCTGTTCGGGGCGGTGTGGCCGGACGCGCAGGAGAAGGTGTTCCCGGACGAGGTCGTCCCGACCCTCTACATCGTGAGCACCATCGGCCTGACCCTCTACATGTTCCTCGTCGGCGCGGGCCTGGACCACGGCGCCCGGACGCCGGGCGAGGGGAGGCGCGCGTCGCTGCTGGCCCTGTCGGGGATCCTGCCGTCGATCGTGCTCGGCTTCGCCGTCGGCGCGCTGCTGTGGAGCACGCTCTCCCGCGACGACGTCGGACGCTGGCAGTTCGCGCTGTTCGTCGGCGGCGCGCTGTCGCTGACCGCGTTCCCGATGCTGGCCCGGATCCTCTACGAGCGCGGCCTGGAGAACTCGCAGCTCGGGCGGCTGTCGCTGCTGGCCGCGTCCATCGACGACGCGGCGGCGTGGTGCCTGCTCGCCGTCCTGTCGGCTTGGCATCTCGGCACCGGCTCGGGCTCGGCGCTGCGCACCATCGGGCTCGCGGGCGTGTTCGCGGCGGTGATGCTGCTGGTCGTCGCCCGCGCGCTGCGCCCGCTCGGCCGCGAGGTCGCCCGGACGGGCACGCTCTCCGCGACCGGGCTGTACGTCGTCGTCATCGTGGCGCTGACGGCGGGCTGGGCCACCGACTGGATCGGCGTGTACTCGGTGTTCGGCGGGTTCATCGCCGGGCTCGCGATGCCGCGCGACCGGGCGTTCCGGGAGGCGCTGCACGCGCGGATGATGGGCGTCGTGTCGACGCTGCTGCTGCCGGTGTTCTTCGCCTTCTCCGGCCTGAACACCGAGCTCGGCGGGATCACCGGCGCCACGATGGTGCTCGCCTTCCTCGCGATCATGGCGGCGGGGTTCTGCGGGAAGTACTTCGGCTGCGCGTTCGCGATGCGCGGGCTCGGGTTCGGCTGGCGCGACTCCTGCGCGGTCGGCGGGCTGATGAACGCGCGCGGGCTGATGATCCTCATCTTCATCAACATCGGGCTGGCCCAGGGCATGATCACCCGGGAGCTGTTCGCGATGCTGGTGCTCGTCGCCGTGATCACGACGGCGGGGGCCGTCCCGCTCTACCGGCTGGCGCTGCCGGAGCGGCTGGAACGCGACCTCGTCGTCCCGGAGGAGCCGGGGGAGAAGGAGCCCGCCGTGCAGGCCGCGTGACGAGTTTCGCGCCGCTTCGGTTCAAATTTAAAGAAAATTGTCCAATACTGTCCGGGCTCTGGTGGCCCGGCGGGAGCGGTGGGAGCGTTGGACCGTGGCCGATCCAACGGGCCCCGGCGACCCGCCACGCCGGCTGTTGATCGTCGAGGACGACCGCGAGCTCGCCCGGATGCTCGCCGGTCTGTTCGCCGAGCAGGAGTACGCGGTCGACCTCGCGGCCGACGGCCAGCGCGGATTACATCTCGGGCTGAGCCGGGACTACGACGCGCTGATCATCGACCGCGGGCTGCCCGTGCTCGACGGCGTCGAGCTGCTGCGCCGGCTGCGCGGCCGCGGCATCACCGCGCCCGCGCTCGTGCTGACCGCCTACGGGTCGCTCGCCGACCGGGTCGCCGGGCTGGACGCGGGCGCCGAGGACTACCTCGTGAAGCCGTTCGAGATCGACGAGCTGCTCGCCCGGGTCCGGGCGCTGCACCGCCGCCATCTCGACCGCGCGCAGGTGCTGCCGCTCGGCGCGGGCCGGCTCGACCCGCGGTCCCGGCTCGTCAGCCTGCCGACCGGCGAGCACGTGGAGCTGTCGGGACGGGAGGCGCGGCTGCTGATGGCGCTGGCGACCCGGCCCGCCCAGGTGCACACCCGCGCCTCGCTGCGGCAGCGCGTGTTCGACGAGGCCAGGACCGAGTCGATCGTCGACACCTACGTCTACTACCTGCGCGTCAAACTCGGCGCGGACGTCGTCCGCACGGTGCGGGGCGTCGGATACCGCATAGGCGAGCTGTGAGCGGGCGACGCGACGTCCTCGATCCGGACCGGCGGCTGCTGGCCCGGGCCCGCCGCCGCATCACCCTCCAGATCGCGGCGGCCCTCGTCCTGCCGCTCGGCGCGCTCGGCGCGCTCGGCTACCGCCGGGCGGCGGGCCGCTGCGACGCCGCCGCCCGCCGCGAACTCCGGCGGAAACTCGCCATGGCGGAGGCCGCGGGCGTGCCCGTCGCGCTGCTGACCGGTCACGCCGTCGCCCGCCGGACGCTCGCGCCGCTTGAGGACGCCCTCGCCCGCCGCCGCCGGTTCGCCGCCGACGTCGGCCACGAGCTGCGCGCCCCGCTGACCCGCCTGCACACCCGCGCCCAGCTCGCCGCGCGCCACCTGCGCACCGGCGCGGACGCCACCGCGGACGTGGACCGGCTCGTCACCGGCACCCGCCAGCTCGGCGAGATCGTCGAGGACGTGCTGGTCTCGGCCCGGCTCGGCCGCCGTCCCGCCGCGCTCGCCCCGGTCGACCTCGGTGCCCTCGCCACCGACCTGGCGGCGGCCGAGTCCCCCCGCGCCCGCGAGCGCGGCGTGACGATCGACGTCGACCGGACGGGGAGCCGGGGCGTCGTCGTCCACGGGTCGGAACCGGCTCTCCGGCGGGTGCTGTCCGCGCTGCTCGACAACGCACTCCGGCACACGCCACCGGGCGGCCGCATCCTGTTGACCGTGACGGGCACGCCGGAGGCGGTGCGGCTCACCGTCCACGACGACGGCGACGGCTTCGACCCGCGGACCGCAGCCCGCCTGTTCCGCCGTCTCTCGCCCGGCTCGTCCGGCTCGCCCGGCTGGTCCACCGGCCCGGCCGGTTTCGGCCTCGGTCTCGCCCTCGCCCGCGAGGTCGTGACCGGACACGGCGGCACCATCAGCGCGGACGGGCGTCCGGGGGCCGGTGCGGTGTTCACCGTCCACCTCCCGGCGGCCCCGCGCGGAAATGTGCAAACCGCTTGTGATCTCCCCCACCCACCGGGACACTGAATTCAATTCCACTGAGCACTTTTCATCCTCGGCGGGCACGCGAGGTCAGGTCGTTGCGGCCAGGCCGGATGAAAATGCTCACCCCCCGCGCAGTTCGCGCAATTCTCGTTCGTGCATTTCCCCTGGAGGCAGTCATGTCCGTGCAGATGATCACCGAAGCGGAGGAGGCGCTCGGGCATCTGGAGCACCTCACCGCCGAGCTGCGCTCGCGCGGCTGGACGGTCGAGGTCGCCGCACCGCACGACCGCCGGCCCTCCGCGCTCGTCGCCGACCCGCGGACCCCGGCCCTGAACGAGAGCGTCATCGCCACCCGGGAGCAGACCGGCGGCGGCTGGGCCTACTTCTACGGCTGGGGCGAGCGGATCGCCCCCTGCGCCGACCCCGCCGCGGCCGCGGCGGCGCTCGCCCGGGTCCTCACCGCCCGCCGCGACAACTGATCCGCTCGTCGCACGGAGGCGGCCTCCCGCAGACCGGCGGGGTGACATTCCCCACCGGATGGGCATGATCGTGAGCCACCGGCCAGCGGGCACCGAGCCGAAAAGACGGTGCCCGCGGCGCTCACGCAAGCTCCCGCAACCCGGAGAGGATCGTCATGCGACCATCCGTCCGCGCCGCCGTCCCGCTGGCGGCGGCAGGCGCCGCGCTCGTCACGTTCGCCTACCCCGCCCTGGCGACCGCCGGCCAGGACAGGATCGAGGTCGACGGCCCGTCCTACGTCTACGACCAGGCGTTCAAGGACGTCAAGACCAAGATCACCGTCGTCCGCGACACGGACTCGACGAGCGTGCTCCTGCGGGCGACCGGATTCCCCGCGGACGCCGCCGGCAAGAAGTTCGGCGTCCACGTGCACGTCAACCCGTGCGGGCCCAAGGGCGAGGACGCCGGGCCGCACTACATGAACCCCGACGGCTCGCACGACCTGCCGATGGAGCACATGGAGATCTGGCTCGACGTCACGGTCGCGAAGGACGGCACCGGTCACTCCGGCGACGTCGTGCCGTGGCGGGTCGCCGAGAAGGCGGCCGGTTCGGTGATCATCCATGCCCTGCCCACCGACCCCGCCACGGGCGGCGCGGGCGCGCGGAACGTCTGCACCACGGTCCCGTTCTGACCTGAACATTTTCATCCGGCCTGTCCACCATGACCTGGCCTCGCGGGCCTGCCGAGGATGAAAACGTTCACGCTGTTCCAGCCGCGTGAACCGACCCGCCGCCGACCTGGCCAAGCGGCGGGTCACTCCGGACTCGCGGCCGCAAGGCCGAGCCTGTGGCGGGGTCAGGCCGACTTGCGGCCGCGTCCCTTCGCGGGCTCCTTCTTCGTCCCCGACCCGCTCCCCGGCTTCGAGGACGACGACTTCCGCGCCGCGGGCTTCTTCTCCGACGACCGCGACGACGCGGCCTTCCCTGCCTTCTCGCCGCGGCTCTTCTTCGCCGCCTCGACGCTGGCGCGCAGCGCGCTGAGCAGGTCGGCCGCGGGCTCCTCCGCGGCCTCCTCGGCCGGGCGGGTCACCTCCCGGCCCTCGACCTTGGCGTCGATCACCGCCTGGAGCGCCTCCCGGTAGGCGTCCTTGTACTCCGACGGGTCGAACTCGCCCTCCATCGACTCGATCAGCGAGGTCGCCATCGACAGCTCCTGCTTGCGGACCTCGATGTCCTCGTCCAGGAACGCGAAGTCGGGGGTGCGGACCTCGTCCGGCCAGAGCATGGTCTCCAGCACGAACACGCCCTGCCGCACCCGCAGCGTCGCCAGCGACTCCCGCTGCCGGATCGCGATCTTGACGATGGCGACCTGCCCCGAGCTCTCCAGCGCGTCCCGCAGCAGCACGTACGGCTTGGCCCCCTGCGCGTCGGGCTCCAGGTAGTAGGACTTCGCGAAGTAGATCGGGTCGACCTCCTCCTGCTCCACGAACTGCAGGACGTCGATCCGGCGGCTGGACGACAGCGGCAGCTCGGCGAAGTCCTCGTCGGTGAGCACGACCATCTCCCCGCTCGGCAGCTCGTACCCCTTCGCGATGTCGGAGTAGGAGACCTCCTCGCCGTCGGCCGTGCAGACCCGCTTGTACTTGATGCGCGCCCCGTCCTCCCTGTGCACCTGGTGGAAGCTGACGTCCCTCTGCTCGGTCGCCGAATACAGCTTCACCGGTATCGTCACCAGCCCGAACGAGATGGCGCCCTTCCAGATACTGCGCATGACCAGTCCTTACCCAGTGCGTTCAGGCCCCTAGCGTCGCAATCGCGTTCGATTTGCGCTACAGCGTGCCCTTGATCCTTTTCCGTGCGGCGGGACCGGGTAAGACGCCGGTATGACCATGCCGTGGCCCGTTGAGCCGATGATGGCCGCCACCGGGGACCTCCCCTCCGACGGCGAGAAATGGGGTCTGGAGCTGAAGTGGGACGGCGTCCGCGTGCTCTCGCACGTCTCCGCCGACGGCGTCCGGGCGGGCGGCCGGCGCGGCGGCGATGTCACCGGCCGCTACCCGGAGCTGTCCGCGCTCACCGATCTCCTGCCCGACCACGACGTGATCCTGGACGGTGAGGTCGTCGCCTTCGAGGCCGGCCGCCCCAGCTTCGAACGCCTCCAGCGCCGGATGCACGTGACCCACCCCGACCCGAGACTGATCCGCGAGGTCCCCGTCAGGTACGTCGTGTTCGACGTCCTGTACCTGGACGGGCACGTCCTCTACGACATGCCGTACGCGCAGCGCCGCACCCTGCTCGCCGACCTGGACCTCGCCGGAACCGGTCCGGTCGAAGTGCCCCCGTACCTGCACGGCTCCGACACCGACCAGGTGACCGAGCTGCTCGCCTTCACCCGCGAGCAGCACCTTGAGGGCGTGCTCGCCAAGCGCCTGACCTCCCCGTACCGTCCCGGCCGCCGCGTCGACTTCTGGCGCAAGGTGAAGAACTTCATGACCCGCGAGGTCATCGTCTGC
The DNA here is from genome assembly GCF_044326375.1 of Actinomadura sp. 3N508. NCBI lineage: Bacteria > Bacillati > Actinomycetota > Actinomycetes > Streptosporangiales > Thermomonosporaceae > Actinomadura > Actinomadura sp. 3N508. The sequence continues at coordinate 243,641 of NZ_JBIRAX010000012.1, read as the reverse complement.
GGCTGGAAGCCCGGCAAGGGCCGGCGCGAGGGCGGCGTCGGCTCGCTGCTGCTCGGCGAGTACGACGTCAAAGGGGCGCTGGGCTTCGTCGGGCACGTCGGCACCGGCTTCTCCGACCGTGCCCTGGACGAGCTGTACGAGACCCTCTGGCCGCTGCGCCGCGCGACCAGCCCCTACGACGAGGCCGTCCCGCGCGAGTTGACCCGCGACGCCCAGTGGGTCGAACCGCGGCTCGTCGGCGAGGTCGCCTACAGCGCCCGGACGCGCGACGGCCGCCTGCGCTTCCCGTCCTGGCGCGGCCTCCGCGACGACAAGGACCCTCTGGAGGTCACCAGTGAACAGTGACCGGGAGGCGCGGCCTGGGGCGCGCCCATGAACGCCAAGCGGACACCCGTAGAGGTGGACGGACGCAAACTGTCCCTGTCCAACCTCGACAAGCACCTCTATCCGGAGTTCTCCAAGGGCGAGGTCATCGACTACTACGCCCGCATAGCCCCGGTGATGCTGCCGCACCTGAGGGACCGCGCCGCCACCCGCATCCGCTGGCCGGACGGCGTCGACGGCACCAAGTTCTTCGAGAAGAACGCCCCGTCCCACACCCCGGACTGGGTGCGGACGGCGACCATCCCGACCCCCGGCAGTTCCACGGGCCGCGACACGCTCGACTTCGTCGTCGTGGACGACCTGCCCACCCTCGTGTGGTGCGCCAACCTGGCCGCGCTCGAACTGCACGTCCCGCAGTGGAAGCTCGGCCCGCGCGACAAGGTGCACAACCCCGACCTGGTCGTCTTCGACCTCGACCCGGGCGCCCCGGCCACGATCGTGGAGGCGTGCGAGGTGGCGCACCTGCTCCGCGACGTGCTCGCCGAGGACGGCCTGGACTCCTACCCGAAGACGAGCGGCAAGAAGGGCCTGCACCTGTACGTGCCGGTCAAGGAGCCGTCGAAGGCAGAACGAACATCGGAATACGCGAAGGCCGCCGCGCAGCGTCTCGCCGACGAGCATCCCCGCCTCGTCGTCGCGAAGATGGACAAGAAGCTCCGCAAGGGCAAGATCTTCGTCGACTGGAGCCAGAACAACCCGGCCAAGACGACCGTCGCGCCCTACTCGCTGCGCGCGGTGAGCCGCGGCCCGACCGTCTCGACGCCCGTGACCTGGGACGAGCTGGACGCCTGCGACAACGCCGCCGGCCTGACCTTCTCCCCCGCCGAGATGCTCGACCGCATCGAAGAACACGGCGACCTGCTGGAGCCGCTTCTCAAGGACCGGCAAGCGCTCCCCTGAGAACCTTTGGCCCTTGCCGAGCGCCCTAAGTGGTCGAAGCAGCACTCTCCGCCGCCGCGGTCCGCCACCATGTCAGGGGGACACCACGTGGCCGGAAGGAAAAGAAATTGTCGCAGAACCACTATGACGCCGTGGTGCTGGGCGGGGGAACGGCGGGCGAACTGGTGGCGTCCGGTCTCGCCCGCGCGGGACGGGACGTCGCGCTCGCCGAGAACCGCCTCGTCGGCGGGGAGTCGCCGTACTTCGCGTGCGTGCCGTCCAAGTCGCTGCTGATGTCGGCGCGGCGCGGCGAGACCTGGGAGATCGCCGTCGCCCGCCGCGACGAGCTGACCGGCCACCGCGGCGACGACCCCGCCGTCGCCCGGATGGCCGAGGCGGGCGTGACCGTCCTGCGCGGCCGGGGCCGCGTCCTGGAACCGGGCCGCATCGAGGTGGACGGTACCGTCCACGGATTTGGCGACCTCATCGTCTGCACGGGCAGCGAACCGGTGATCCCGCCGATCGACGGCCTGGCCGACGTCCCGGTGTGGACGAGCGACGAGGCGCTGTCCGTCCCCGACCTGCCGCGCCGGCTGGTGATCCTCGGCGGCGGCCCGGTCGGCTGCGAGATGGCGCAGGTGTACGCGGCGTTCGGGTCGCAGGTGGCGCTGATCGAGGCGTCCGGGCGGCTGCTGACCGCCGAGGCGCCGTTCGCGGGCGAGGTGCTCGCCGACGCGCTCCGCCGGATGGGCGTCGACCTGCGGCTCGGTGCCGCGCTCGCCAACGTCGAGCGCAAGGACACCGGCCTGCGGCTGTGGCTGTCGGACGGCGGCACGCTCGACGCCGACCGCATCCTCGTCGCCGCCGGGCGCCGTCCCCGCACGGAGGGCCTGGGCCTGGAAGAACTCGGCATCAACCTCACACCCGGCCAGGGCCTCCCCGTCGACAACACATGCCAGGTCACCTCCGACACGGGGGCTGTGTGGGCGGCAGGTGACGTCACCGGCGTCGCGCGCACCACCCACGCGGCCCGCTACCAGGCGCGCGTGGCACTCTCCAACATCCTCGGGCAGCGCCGCGAGGCCGACTACCGCGCCATTCCCCGCGTCGTCTACACCACGCCCACCGTCTACTCCGTGGGCGTCACGCCGACGCGGGCGGCGGAACTCGGCATAGACCTCCGCACCGCCGGGTACGACCTCGCCGCGACGGCGCGGGCGGCGGTCGAGGCCGACGAACGCGGCCGGGTGGAGCTGTACGCCGACCGCTCTCGCGGGCTGCTGATCGGCGCCGCCGCGGCCGGGCTGGGCGCCGAGGAGTGGATGAGCGAGATCGCGCTGGCCATCCGCGCGGAGACGCCGCTGAGCCTGCTCGCCGACGTCGTCCACGCGTTCCCGACCTACGGAGAGTCCGTGGAGGCGCCACTCAGGGAACTGGCCGGGCACGTGTGAGGCAGCCCCCACATCGACGCGTGAGCCCACGCGTGAGGAGGACCCGCAGATGAGCGAGACCGACGACCTGGAACAACCACCGCCCGAGAACGCCGCCGACACGGCCCGGGAGGCCAACGAGGCGGACGCCGCCGAACAGCGCGCCGCGCTCGACGACGAGGCGGGCCCGCGCGAGTGGTTCGCGCAGGTCCCGGACGAGGTCAACGAGGCGGACGCGGCCGAACAGCGCCGCGAGGTCCGGCTCGACGAGGACGACTACCGCTAGCGGCCGGGGCGTCCGGCGGAACGGGCCACAAAGTTGCCCGAAGATCGGGGTGGGGCTGCCTCCGCCCCTTCGCCGGAAATACACTGACCTGCGTGAAAGAACGTCGGCGGGCTCAGCTCGTGACCGGCGGAGTTACTCACGCGTAGGATGAGGGACAGTTCCCACGTGGCGGACGCCTCCCATCCGCCGCATACACATCGGTGATCGGAGAGTGTGGTGACCGCGACCCCGGACGCACGCCCCCGCGGCACGAGGCTGCCGCGGCTGGCGCGCCGCAGGCAACTGCTGGGCGCGGCCCAGGAGGTGTTCGTCGCGCAGGGGTACCACGCCGCGGCGATGGACGAGATCGCCGAGCGCGCCGGCGTCAGCAAGCCCGTGCTCTACCAGCACTTCCCGGGCAAGCTGGAGCTGTACCTGGCCCTGCTGGACGAGCACGCCGAGGCCCTGGTGAAGATCGTCCGCGAGGCGCTGGAGGCCACCACCGACAACAAGCTCCGCGTCCAGGCGAGCATCCGCGCCTTCTACGACTTCGTCGCCGGTGAGGGCGAGGCGTACCGGCTGGTCTTCGAGTCCGACCTGCGCAACGTCGCACCCGTCCGGGCCCGCGTCGACCGCGCCAACCAGCAGTGCGCCGAGATGATCGCCCAGGTCATCGCCGAAGACACCGACGCCCCGAGCGACGAGGCGCACCTGCTCGGCATGGGCCTGGTCGGCATGGCGGAGGTCAGCGCCCGCTACTGGCTGTCCCAGCACCGCCCCATCCCCAAGGACACCGCCGAGAAGATCATCGCCCGGCTGGCCTGGCGCGGCATCTCCGGCTTCCCCCGCGCGGGCGACACCCCGTAACCCCGGCCGCCTCGGACAGGCCGGGCCGCCCGCGCGAGGGCCGGTTTCACGCTGGGCCGAACCCCCGGGACGGCGCGCCGGCCCGCCCGCGTGCGAACATCGAGATCAAGACGGGCCCGCCGGCGGTCGGCGGGACGTGATCGAACGACGGGAGCATCGCGTGCAGGTTCGCATCGGCGTGCAGAACGTTCCGAAGGAACTCGTGGTCGACACCCGGCAGTCGGCCGACGAGGTGCAGGCCGCGCTGGCCGACGCGCTCTCCGATCCGCACGGGGTGCTCGTCCTCCAGGACCGCCGCGCCGGACGGATCCTCGTCCCCGGCGCACGGGTCGGCTACCTGGAGATCGTCGAGGACGAGCAGCGCAGCGTCGGCTTCGGCACCCAGTACACCTGAGCGACCCCCCGACGCGCGATCCGCGCCACCCGGCCGGGGCTTGACCTGCATTTTGTTTGACGCTGGCACGCGGGGCACATCGATCTTCGACCACGGGCCATCGGCCCACGGAAGAGGAATGGATGATCGACATGCTCACGACGATCCTCTGGTTCATCGTCGTCGGTGCCGTCATCGGAGCCTTGGCACGGCTGCTCGTCCCCGGACGCAACCCGATCGGGATCCTGCTCACGGTGCTCGTCGGTATCGCGGGCGCCGTCGTCGGCGGCGTCATCGCGGACGCGCTCGGCGCGGGCGCCTTCATCGCCTTCGTGTTCGCGATCCTGATCGCCGCGCTCGGCGTGGCCGCGCTCGCGCAGGCGAACACGCGCGGCATCGGCTCCGGCCGCCGCCGCGGCCCGCTGGCGCGCCGCCACGGCTGGCGGCCCCGCCGCCGCACCTACTGACCGCTGACCGGATCCACATCGGTCCATCGGTCCCAGCCAGAGGCCCCCGCACGCGCTGCCGCGGGGGCCTCTCCGTCCCCGGAATGCTCCAGTGTGCTCCGGAGTGCTCCGATGTCCGGAAGTGGCCGTCCCGCAGGCGCTGCCGACCGCCCCGCACCACGTATCCCCGGCGCCGCATATGGCCTGGCGGGCAAGCCGCGGAATAGATCAAACCATGCAAACGTTGGACATGGTGATCGGCTATTGGTGTATGCAATCAACGGTCGGTACACTGCGTCGCGGAGTGTGACCGCACGCAGCCACAGCGAGTGACTGCTTTCGACCCCTGACTGCGGTCGCCGGAACATTTTGAGCAACGGCTGGTCCCTCCCGCGCGAGCGCGCGGCCGGAAGAAGAGCGATCGGCGGGCACGCCCGAGACGGCGCCGCCCTCCGGTGGGCCGCGCCGCACCCGGGAGTAGAGACCCCGCATATTGGAGGCTGAAAGCCCTGACTACCTTTCGTGAACTCGGGGTCGTACCCGAGATAGCAGATGCCCTTGAAGCAGAGGGCATCGTCCAAGCGTTCCCCATCCAGGAGCTCGCCCTGCCGATCGCGCTGGGCGGGCACGACATCATCGGCCAGGCCCGCACGGGCACCGGCAAGACCCTCGCGTTCGGCGCCGCGCTGCTGCAGCGCATCGAGCACGGCGGGCGCGCCCCGCGCGCTCTCGTCGTCGCGCCGACCCGCGAGCTGGCCCTCCAGGTCACCGACGACCTCCTGGTCGCCGGCGGCAAGCTCGGCTCCCGCGTGCTGTCCGTCTACGGCGGCCGCGCGTACGAGCCGCAGATCTCCGCGCTCCGTGAGGGCGTCGACGTCGTCGTCGGCACGCCCGGCCGGCTGCTCGACCTCGTCAAGCAGAAGCACCTCGACCTCTCCGAGGTCGGGATCCTGGTGCTCGACGAGGCCGACCGCATGCTCGACCTCGGCTTCCTGCCGGACATCGAGCGCATCATCGAGCGCATCCCGGCACAGCGGCAGACGATGCTGTTCTCCGCGACCATGCCGGGCGAGATCGTCGCGCTGTCGCGCCGGTACCTGACCCGCCCGACCAACGTCCGGGCCGAGTCGCACACCGAGTCGGACGCGACGCCGCAGGTCGTCCAGCATGTCTTCCAGGCCCACCAGATGGACAAGCCGGAGATGCTGGCCCGCCTTCTGCAGGCCGAGAGCCGTGGTCTGACCATGGTCTTCTGCCAGACGAAGCGGGCCTGCGACCGGGTGGCCGCCGACCTCGCACAGCGCGGCTTCGACGCCGCCGCCGTGCACGGCGACCTCGGGCAGAGCCAGCGCGAGCGGGCGCTTCGCGCGTTCCGCAACGGCAAAATCGGCGTGCTGGTCGCCACCGACGTGGCCGCCCGCGGTCTCGACGTCGACGACGTCACCCATGTCGTCAACTACGAGTGCCCCGACAGCGCCGACACCTACGTGCACCGCATCGGCCGGACCGGCCGCGCGGGCAAGGAGGGCGTCTCCGTCACGTTCGTCGACTGGTCCGACCTCACCCGCTGGAAGCTGATCAACGGGACCCTCGGGCTGCCGTTCGCGGAGCCGGAGGAGACCTACTCCACGTCCCCGCACTTCTTCGCGACGCTCGGCATCCCCGAGGGCACGAAGGGGCGGCTGCCCGCGGAGCTGCGGAACGGGCGCGCCGGGCTGGACGCCGAGGAGCTGGAGGACATCGGCGAGACCGGCAAGGTCCGCAGCAATGTCCGCGCCGACCGTGACCACGACCGGGAGCGGGAGCGTCCGCGGCCTCGCCGCCGCAAGCGCAACCGGGCCCGGACCCGCGCCGGCCAGCCGGTGGAGGCGACCGCGTCCGCGTCACCGGAGGCACCCAAGGCGGACGACAACGTCGTCGACGCCGTGGCCACCGAGCGCAAGCGCAGCCGCGGCCCGCGGCGCCGTACCCGCGCGGGCAAGCCGGCCGCCGCCCAGGCGGCCGACACGGCGGAGTCCCAGCAGACCGCCTGACCGACGGAGCCGACCGCGAGACTACCGCTCAGTCTCGCGGTTTTCTCTTGCCCGCTGTTCTTGCCGAGGCCCCGTGCCTCAGCCGTCCCGCAGCTTGAGCGCAATGGAGGGATGGTCGGTCACCAGCACGGCGACCCGCGGATCGCGCAGGAAACGCTGCATGACGGGTTCGGCGTTGACCGTCCACACCATGGCGGGGATCCCTGCGCGGCCGCACTGCCGCAGCACTCCCACGCGGGCCAGCCGGTAGTTGACGGCGACCATGTCGGCGCCCGCCTTCCGGATGAGCCGCAGCGGCGCGAAGTCGTGTGCGACGCCGCGTTCCCACAGGTTGCGGCCCACCGACAGCGCCGTCCGGACGCCCGGGAAGCTCTTCTTGATCTCCACGAGCGAGAGCACCTCGCGGGTGGTGACGACGAAGCCGTCCCGCCCGAACGCCTCCACGGCCAGCGCCACGGTCTCGTGCTCGCAGCCGCGCTCTTTCAGGTCCAGATGGCCCTGCGCGCGCCCGCCCATGATGTCCATGGCCTCGCCGACCAGCGGGATCGGGCGAGGAGACAGCTCCTGCGCCCGCTCGTAGCTGATCCGGTTCAGCGGCAGACCGGCGACATCGGGGTCATGGTGGACGACGAGCCGCCCGTCCCCCGTCCGCCGGATGTCGATCTCCACGTACTCGGCGCCGGACTCGACGGCCTCGTTGAGACCCGCGAGGCCCGCTTCGTCGCGGCGATGCGCGGAGACGGCAGGCTTCGGACGCACCCTGCGACGCTATCACCGGAAGATTTCCAGCAGGCCGTCGCTCTGGCGCATTGACTATGGTGGTCACCTGTGAGTACGCCCCGGTTCCTGAAGCTGCCCCCCGGCGTTCGCCGGACGACCATCGAGACGTCCCGCGGCCCGTTCGCCGCCCTGGAGGCGTTGCCGGGATCCGGTGTGCCGGAACGCCGTCCCGCCCTCCTCGTGCCGGGCCTCACCGGCAGCAAGGAGGACTTCCTCGGGGTCCTGCAGACCCTTGCCGCGTCCGGCCGCCGCGTCGTGTCGATCGACATGCGCGGCCAGTACGAGTCCATCGGCCCGGACGACGAGTCCGCCTACTCCAGGGCCGCGCTGGGCGAAGACCTCACCGCCCTCCTCGAAACGCTCGGTCCCGACCCCGTCCACCTGGTCGGGCACTCGTTCGGCGGGCTGGTGAGCCAGGAGACGGTGCTCGCCGACCGGGTCCGTCCGGCGTCGCTCACCCTGATGAGCTCCGGCCCGTGCGCCGTCACCGGTCAGGCCGCGGACAAGGCGCAGGCGCTGCGCGACTTCGTCCCGCAGCTCGGCATGCAGGCGATCTGGGAGATGGCCCTGGAGCCCGACTACACCAAACGCGGCCTCGAACAGGAGATCATCGCCTTCATCAAGGCGCGCACGCTCGGCAACTCCGAGACGGGCCTCGCCTGCATGGCCGACGGGATCCTCACCGCCCCCGACCAAGTCGAGAACCTGGCCAAGCACTGCGCCGACACGAGCCTGCGCACCCTCGTCCTCTACGGCGAGGACGACGACGTCTGGGAACCGGCCGTGCAGGCGGCGATGGCCGAGCGGCTGAACGCGTCCAAGGTCGTCATTCCCGGCGCGGCCCATTCCCCCGCTTGGGACGCACCCGAAACCACCGCGACGGCCCTGACCACCTTCTGGAACCAGGCAGAAAATCCCGGCCGGTAATAAAGCAGGACAAACACCCGGCCACTCTCTGTAATGACCCCACCCTTCCAGGAGAAACCACGGTCGGCTACATCAAGATTGCGCGCTGGAGCCGGATTCGGCCTAGGCTTGGTGCATGCCGGTGGATTACCGAGCCCCCAACATCAATGCCCGGAGCCTGGGCCAGCACCTGAGGAAGATCCGGGAACTCCTTGAACTGTCCTACCTCGACGCGGCGTCCCACCTCGGCCGCAACGCCGACTGGCTCGCCCGCGTCGAGACGGGTTTCGGCCAGGTCACTCCCGCCGAGATCGCCGAGATCCTGGACGCCTACGGCGTCCCGCGCAAGATCCGCGACGTCCTGGTCGACCTGGCGTCCCGCCCCGACGGCCCGCCCTGGCTGGCCCGCCATGTCGGCCGGCTGAAGGCCCTCGTCCGCGACATCTACACGATCGAGTCGGAGTCGTCGCTCGTCCACACCTTCGGCATCGCGCGCATGCCGGAACTCGTCCGCTGCGAGGCGTACGCGCGCCTGGTCTACGGGTACCACCTCCCCAGGCTGGACGTGGACCAGGAACTCGACCTGCTCCGCAGCCGCCAGCAGCACCGCCCCGGCGGCCGTCCCCGAACCCTGGACGTGATCCTGGACGGCTACATGCTGGAACGCCACAACGGCCCAGCCGACATCATCCGCGCCCAGTTCACGCACCTGCTCGATCTTTCCGAGGACGGCCGGTCGACGGTCCGCGTCATCCCGACCTCCAAAGGCGTCCACGCGGGCCTGCACGGCTCTTTCGACGTGTTCGAGTTCCCCGACGTCACCGACCGGATCTCGATCGTCTACACCGCCCTCGGCATCGACGCGTCCCCGGTCGACCTCTGGGACACCTGGAAAAAACTCGAAGAAGTCGCCCTGACTCCCGAAGACTCCCGCACGCTCCTGGAAACCCACCGCAGGGCCCTCCGCTAGCTCCCCTTTCCGTCCTGCACCGCCAAGCCCGCCCCGGTTTCACGCTCCGCCTTTTCGAGCCGCCAAAGCACCCCCGCCACTCCCTCGACGGTCCAGCCCCGAAGCACCGGGTCCGCCCATGGACCCCCACCCCAGGCTCCAGACCGCCGAAGGACTCTGCTCGCCCCGTGGACGGCCGCCCGGTCACCGATCAGTGGAATGGCCGAAGTCGTTCACCAAGAGGGCACACGAGCCACGGGTACCGTCCTCCCGCGAGGGAGTACCGCCCGGCTCCCTGACACGCTCGCCGTTCCGCTGATCGGGAACGGCGGTGTGCGGCACCTCGAACCACACCCGCAGGCGCCCGTCGTCGAGCTGCTCGAATGCCCACGACTTGGTGAGCATCGCCAGGATCGGCAGGCCGCGCCCGTGAATGCCGTCCGGGTCGTGCCGCCGCTGCGGGACGGTGGCGCCGCCCTCGTCCGTCACCTCGATGCGGATGTTGGCGGTGTCCACGTACGCGTCCACCTCCACGGTCGCCCCCGACCCGTGCACGATCGCGTTGGTGAGCGTCTCCGAAAGCAGCAGGACGCTGTCGTCGCACGCACTGTGCTTCTCACCGAGAATCGGCTCCAGGCGCCCCAGCAGCCAACGTCGCCCGTTCACCACGTTCTGCGGCGTGGACGGGATAACGCACGTCCCCAGATGATGCCGCTTCACCGCACACCCGCCGTCCGCGCCACCAGCGCCGGCGCCCACAGCACGCTCTCCCCCTCCGTCGGGCGGACGAGCATGGACGTGCACCGCTCGCGTTCTCCCAGCTTGTAATACAGATCAGCCAGGAGGCTGAACCGCACCTCGTGCGGCCGCTGATCCGTCGACAACATCGGACGCCCCTTCTCCAGGCACGCGGGCACCACGAATCCACAACTACTTTCGTGATCACCCATACACCGTGCGTAATTGCTCGCTAGGGTCTGAGCATGCAGCGGACGGGATGACTTTGTAAACCCAAAGAAGTGAACTCGCTCAAAGAATCATGGTCCGCGCGGTGGGCATATACCAACAGGAGGTACGAACGTGGCGAGTCGGACAAGCCCCACGGTCCGCAGGCGGCGTCTCGCGTCCGAAATGCGACGGCTGCGCAAGGAATCAGGAAGGACCCGCGAAGAGGCGGCCCGCTTCGCGGACATCGCGCCCGCCACGGTCAGCCGCATCGAGGCGGCCATCCACGCCCCGAAGGTCGCCGACATCATGGCGCTCTGCAAGTTCTACGACCTGGACGACGAACGCACGGAGGTCCTGGTCACCCTCGCCCGTCAGAGCCGCCAGCGCGGCTGGTGGCAGAAGTATGGGGACGCGATCCCAGCCTGGTTCGAGGTCTACGTCGGTCTCGAAGAAGAAGTCTCCGAGATACGCTCCTACCAATCAGAGGCGATCTTCGGCCTCCTACAGACGGAAGCGTACGCCCGCGCCGTGTTGCTCGCGGACGACAACGTCTCACCCGACGACGGCGAGCGCATGCTCGAAGTCCGCATGCGGCGGCAGAAGGTACTCGAAGGCCCGGATCGCCCGAAGCTGTGGATCATCCAGAACGAAGCGGCTCTACGTAGGGAGGTTGGCGGCCAGGCCGTCATGCGGGAGCAGCTCGACCACCTCACGTCCCTCTCACGGATGCCCGGGATGACCATCCAGGTGCTTCCGCTGGTCAGCGGCGCACACCCGTCCATGCACGGCGCTTTCGAGATCCTCAGCTTTCCTGACCGCCGCGATCCGGACGTCGTGTACGTTGATTACCGAAACGGGTGCATTTACCTTGAGGAATCAGAAGAGGTGGACGACTACGTCCAACTCTTCAATCAACTTCGAGCGAGGGCGCTCGGCCCCGACGAGACACGTACGTTGATCGCTCAGGTAGCTCGGCAGCAGGCGTGACACAACAGGAAGTGGAGGTCTCCATCATGGACCTCTCCCAGATCACCTGGCGCAAGGCCCGCAGCAGCGCCAACAACGGTTCATGTGTCGAGGTCGGTGCGTGGCGTAAGAGCAGCCGCAGCATCGGCAACGGCGGCGAGTGCGTTGAGGTCGGTGGCTGGCGCAAGACCAGTCACAGCACTGGCAACGGTGGCGAGTGCGTTGAGGTGGCGGCGGACGAGGCGGTGGTGTGGGCACGGGACTCCAAGGACCCGGACGGGCCGGTGCTCGGCTTCGGGGCCGAAGCTTGGGCCGCTTTCCTCACCACGGTGAAGACCGGCCAACTAGACCGCCGCCGTTAGATATTCCGGACAACGCTCACTGCCGCGCGGCGTCCAGTTTTCAACCAACGCTTTGGTGAGCGGATGTTCGTCGTTCAGCACCGCTCTCCCTCAGAAAGTGTCACCTCGAACAAACGGGATCGCCTGACCCAAATCACCAGCCGCCCGGTAAATGCGGGCGAGACTATCGCGCGAGCTCAACGTGTCGGGATGATCCTCACCCAACACCCGCGTCCGATCGACCAGCGCCTGCAGGTACAACGAGAACGCCCGCTCCAGATCACCAGCCGCTTCGTAGGCGACCGCCAGGTTGTTACGAGAGACCAGCGTGTCAGGGTGATCCTCACCCAACACCCGCGTCCGATCGACCAGCGTCTGCTCGTACAGCGGAATTGCCCGCTCCAGATCACCAGCCGCCCGGTAGGCGCGGGCGAGGTTATTGCGAAATGTCAGCGTGGACGGGTGATCCTCACCCAACACCCGCATCCCATCCACCAGCGTCTGCTCATGCAGCGAAGTCGCCCGCTCCAGATCACCAGCCTCCAGGTAGGCGACTGCCAGGTTGTTACGAGAGGCCAGGGTGTCAGGGTGATCCTCACCCAACACCCGCGTCCGATCGACCAGCGTCTGCTCATGCAGCGAAATCGCCCGCTCCAGATCACCAGCCTCCAGGTAGGCGACTGCCAGGTTATTGCGAAATGTCAGCGTGGACGGGTGATCCTCACCCAACACCCGCATCCCATCCACCAGCGTCTGCTCATGCAGCGGAATCGCCCGCTCCAGATCACCAGCCGCCCGATAAACGCCCGCCAAGTTGTTACGAGAGGCCAGCGTGTCAGGGTGATCCTCACCCAACACCCGCGTCCGATCGACCAGCGTCTGCTCGTACAGCGGAATCGCCCGCTCCAGATCACCAGCCTCCAGGTAGGCGACTGCCAGGTTGTTACGAGAGACCAGCGTGTCAGGGTGATCCTCACCCAACACCCGCGTCCGATCGACCAGCGTCTGCTCATGCAGCGGAATCGCCCGCTCCAAATCACCAGCTGCTTGGTAGGTGGAAGCGAGGTTGTTGCGAGAGGCCAGTGTGTCAGGGTGATCCTCACTCAACGTCCGCTGCCGCTCGGTCACAGTGCGCTGGAAGTAGGCGATAGCACGATCTAAGACTCCCTGCGCATCCAGGAAGGACGCTGTCCAATTGAGCAGACGTGCAGTGTCGCTCGTGTCGGTCTCGGGGTTGGTGTGGTCGGCCAGTGCGGTGATGTGGGGAAGCAAGGTCTGCCATACCGGCCATTGAGCCGGGTCGACCGTGGTGGGACAGGCCACGTTGAGCAGGGCGGTGGCCTCAGTGCGGCCTTGGTCGATGTCGTCGGGGCGGCGGTGGGGGTCGCCGTCGTTCTCGGCCGGGCGAGGGTCGGGGGTGCGGGCGACGGCCTGCACCAGGCGATGCACGGCGATCGTGTCGACGCCCAGCGTGATCATGTTGTAGGCCGCCAGGTCGCCGAGTGCGGTGGCGATCGGGACCGGGTCGTCCAGCGGGTCGAGCAGGCTGCGTGGGATGTCGTCGGGTGCCCACCACGCCAGGATGCGCAGCAGGTCACCGGCGAACGGCGTGGTTGTGACCAGGTGGTCCAGGGTGAGGCGCCAGATCCGGGCGATGGTGCGTTGCGGGTCAGCGCCACGAGCGGTCTGGTCGTAGAGGGCGGCCGGGTCGGCGCGCAGTAGCCGCAGATAGGTGTCCGGGGACAAGTGCGTCTGGCGCATGTAGGCGCCGGCCTGCTTGATGGCCAGTGGCAGATGGCCCAGCTCAGCGCAAAGCTCTGCGGCACCGTCCAACTCGGTGACAGGGCGGCCGTTGGTGACGATGCGGGCGAGCATTTCCTGTGCCTCGGACGGGCTGAGCACGTCCAGCTCGATCAACGCCGGGACGAGGTCATCCCACCCTTCCCGCAAGCGGGTGGTGATCAAGAACCGGCCGTCTGGTGCGCTGGTCAGCAGCTCGGTCACATGAGCGGGATCGTTGACGTTGTCGAGCACCACCAGCCAGCCGGTGTGCGCGGCCAGCCACCGCCTCGCCCAGGCCGCCCGGTCCTCCGGTGCGACCGCCGCCGGTGCGCTGCGGGCCATCTCTGGCACCAGCATCCCGGCCAGGTCGGCCAGCCCGGCGGTGACGTTCGCTGTGGAGTCGGCGGTGATCCACCACGTCAGGACGTGCGCGTCGGCGTGCCGGTGCACCCACTGGGCGGCCAGGGTGCTCTTGCCCACGCCGCCCAGCCCGTGCACCGCCTGCACCACCACCCCACCCGGGTTCGCAAGCACGGCGTCCAGTTCGGCCAGTTCCTCATCACGTCCGACGAACATCGTCGTGCGCAGCGGCAGCGTCGGCGGCGTCCACGGTGGCGGCTCCACCTCTTCAGGCCGCGGCAACGGCGCCGCCTGGTACACATCGCCCACGTGCGTGGGCGAGTCGATGATGTCGCGTCCGGCAGCCTTGGCCCCGACACCGGAGGCTTCGAGATGCTGGTCGCGCTGCTCGTCGTCTCGTCCCGGCTCGCCTGGAGTGCGGCCGCCTCGTTCGCGCCTCAAGAGGTTGCCGGGCCGTCGCCTGTGACCTGGGTGTGGGAGTCGTCTACGTCGTCCCCTGCGGCGATCGCGCCGAGGCCCGATGCGCTGACTCCCTGATCGGTGTCTGGGCCTGGTGAGGGCGGGGTGCCTGCGGGCGGCCTTGTCACCTTGGTCGAGGAACCCTTCACGGAGCCGCCTGCGGCTATTGCGCCGTCGCCGGACGCCGACACTCGGCCCGAGCGTACCGGGTCCGGGTCTGGTGTCGCGCGGTACGTCAGCCATGCCAGCAGGCCAGCGCCGACCATGACGAACGCCACCGTCGCCGCCATCCAAGCCACGTCCCACTGCTGGGTCAGCATGCCCGTGACCACGTTCACCACCGCGCCGACCACCACACCCGCTGCGGCCGCTGCCCCCTGCCGACGTCTAGCGTTCACCACGTCTCCTGCAAATGCCGACGCGGGCGGCGCGCCCGCGTTACACCGATTGTTACGCGTTTCCCGCTGACTCACCGATGCTTCGTCGCACCTGGCCGTAATCGTCCAGAGGAACGGACATCGGCTCGTTGATCGCGGCTAAGATCCTTGATCGCCATGAAACCGCTGATTGACACCGATCCCACAGAAATAGGCGGCCATCGGCTGTTGGCCAGGCTCGGTGCCGGCGGGATGGGCCAGGTGTACCTGGGCCTCGGCCGGGACGATCGGCTGGTCGCGGTCAAGGTCGTCCTCGAAGGGCTCGACAGCCCCGACATCCACGCCCGGTTCCGGCGCGAGGTGCGGACGGTCGAGCGGGTCGACAGCCCGTTCGCCGCGCGGCTGGTCGGCGCCGGTCTCGACGTCTCGCCCGTCTGGCTGGCCACCGAATACGTGCCAGGACCCACGCTCAAGCAGGCCGTCGAACAGTCGGGGCCGCTCCCGGCAGAGACCTGCATGCGGCTGCTGGGCGCGCTGGCCCAAGGGCTGGCCGAGCTGCACGCCCAGGGCGTCCAGCATCGGGATCTCAAGCCGGGCAACGTCATCCTCGCCCCGGACGGGCCCCGGTTCATCGACTTCGGCATCGCCAGGGGCGACGGCCAGACCCAGATCACCCGGACCGGTGGCCTCGTCGGGACGCCCGGGTTCCTGGCGCCGGAGGTAATCCAGGAGGCCGCGCCGGTCCCGGCGTCCGACGTGTTCTCGCTGGCCGGGACGATCGCCTACGCCGCGACGGGACGGCCTCCGTTCGGGGGCGGGCCGCTGCAGGCGGTACTCCACCGGACGCTGAGCGGGATGATCGACCTGGACGGGGTGCCGGTCGAACTCGCCGATCTGGTCGAGATGTGCGCCGAGAAGGACCCGGCGGCGCGGATCACCCCTGACCGGCTGGTCCGGTTGACCGCAGGGCCACCGGTCGAGGAGGACCCCTGGTACCAGCGCCTGGCCCGCTCCACCCCGCCCGCACCGCGCAGCCTCGCCGAGGCCATCGCGGCCGGGCTCGCTCCCCAGCGCACCCCCGCCACCATTCCCACGCCGTCCAACTCCCGCAGCCCCCGCCCTGTCTTCGTCGGCCTCGGCGGGCTGGCGGTCGTCCTGGCCGGGGCGCTGGTCGTCAACCTGCTGACCGGCGGCGAGGGGCGGACGTCCGGCGGTCCGGGTTCGGCGTCGAGCACCCCCAAGACCGTGAAGGGCGGCGTGCCGGCGACCGTCAACATCCGGCTGCCCGGTAACCCGGACTACTTCTACTGGGATCCGGCCAAGAAGTCGTGCCAGGAAGCCCAGGCCCCGGTCGACGACCCCCCGCGCGACTTCCGTGTGGAGGCCCCCGCCAAGGCGAAGAGTCGCGGCTCGGTGAAGATCGAGTTCATGATCGAGCGGGCCGGGCCGCCCCCTGCTTCCTACTATCTTGCGGCGGGCGTCTGGCCTGCGGGTTTGGGGTCATCGGTCCCGCTGGGGCAGTTGTCCAAGCCCTTCCTCATCCCGGACGACACCTGGAGGAAGACGCTCGAGTACCCGGCTGATTTCCGGTACATGAACGGCCCCGCCTGGAAGTTGAGCCCCGCGCCCGGACACTGGATCGTGGTCGTCTACCACGTCCGGCCCGACGGGAGCGCCGCCTACATCGACTGCACCGGATTCGTAGTCGAATGAATGCCCGGGACTCTTCTGTGAGATCGAGAACTCGTTGGGTCTGGAGAGGGCTCTTCGTTCCCTACTCCGCCCGCGAATGCCGACCGGGCGAGGGCCCCGCAGTACGCGTTTCCCGCTGACCCACCGATGCTTCACCGCCGCCGTCGCCGTCTCATGGCAGGCCGCCGCAGCGTCCGTGGCCGGGTCTTCCACCACGCCGCCGCTCGGGAACGGGTCGCGGACGTGGAAGACGTGCTGCAACGCCCGCCACACCGGCTGGACGTTGGTCAGGTGGTGCCTGGTCATGTAGGTGGCGAGGTGGTCGAAGTCGTAGTCCAGATCGACCAGGCGGGGCGGGGCGGAAGTGCGGGATCGAGGTCAGGCCGCCATCGAACTCCAGGGACCAGCTGGTCATGTGGGCGGGTCACTTCGGACGTGCCCTAGAAGCGCCAGCGGGTTGCGCTGAATCCCTTCTCCTTGCCGAAGGCGAAGACCACCGTCGGCTCGACCGCGAAGACGTACCTGGGATTGGCCAGCTCGGTGTCGTCGGGGTCGTAGAACTCACCGTCCTGGACGAATGGATGCCACCACGGATACTTGGTCGGGAACAGGTCCGCGACGCGTTGCAGCCGGTCGGCGTCCCGGACGATGTGCGCGGTTCCCTCGACTACCAGGTCGACGTCGCTGGCCGGGACGGTGACGGCGCACCTGCCGTTGTGTTCGAGGTAGCGAGCTTTGCGCGCCTCTCGGTGCGTGTTGAAGCAAACGGCGCCCTCCAGCCAGACGGCCAGCACCGGCACGACGTGCACGCGCCCATTAGGGCCGGACGTCGCCACCAGGTAGTCATCGCTTTCGGCTAACCGTGTCCGAGCGTCCGCCCAGGTGAGGGACGTCAGAGGACTGCCGCTGGGGCTGGACAATGGCTCGGCGACCGGCTCCGGCTCCGTCATGACCGCTCCTTTTATTCTCGGAACACCTAGACACACGGTAAGGCTGCGCGGTGACGAGAGCACCGAACCGATTGAACGAGTCGGCATCCGCAGAGCCGTCTCGGGCGAATGGTGAGCGAGCGACCACTCACGCACCTCAGGGAGGACCTGTGAAGTTCTTCTCGCGCAACGCCGCCGCAGCCTCGGTCGTCGCACTCGGCGCGCTGACGGCCGTCCCGGCGATGGCGGGGCCTGCCGCGGCCGTCCCGTCGCAGTGCAGCGTCGGCCGCGACTTCAGCACTGCGTTCAGCTCCTGCCTTGGCGGCACTGGAGAGCACCGGATCGTCTGCTTCTACACCCACCACATTCCGGGTGTGGGGACCATCATCGGCCACGGGCCTTGGAAGCCGGTCGGCGAAACGTCCGGCACCTACTGCCCCCAGGACAGGGTCACCAACACCTTCGTCGAGGTCCGCTGACCCATGCTCGACGAACCTTTCACACCCGCTGCGGCCGCAGCCGCCTGACGCCGCCTAGCGTTCACTGCGCCTCCCGCGAGGGCCGGCCGGGCGACGCGCCCGCGTACTCCGATTGTTCCGCGTCTGCCGCTGCACCAGCTTGCCTCGCCGCACCTGGCCGTCAACGGGTGGCGATCGCACGGCGGGCTCGTCACGGCTTGGTGGGGTGGTGAGGAGGGCGCGGCGGCAGCCAGATCCAGGCATTCGTCCGGGTTTCCTTTACCAGGACGCGGATGGGGCGGTAGGCGTCGCGGTCGATGAGGCCGCCGCGGTGGCTGGCGTCGTCGAAGAGCGAGCCGCTGACGATCAGGCCCAGGTCGGCGTCCGGTGTGTCGGCCATGACCCGTTTGAAGGCGGGGGCCTCCAGGTGGCGGAACAGCTCTACCGGTGCGCGGCCGACGATGCCGCGCTCGTCGTGCTCGGCGTGTCCGTAGTGGACGGCGGCGCGGAGGCGGAGGCGGTGAGCCGTGTCGAGATAGCGGTTCTCGCGCCGCAGGACTGCGGTGAGGTGGTGGCCGAAGGGGTCCAGGAACCGGCAGGGATCGACCTCGCCGGGAGCGACGATGAGGGCACCGTCGCCGCGATCCTCATAGTGGCAGTCCGCCAGGGAGAGGCCCGTGATCGTAAAGGCCTGCGCCACTCCTCGGTACATGCTCGTCCGCAGCCTGACTTGGAGGTCGAGGTCGCGGCGCAGGTCGCCGAAAGCAACGATGTCGACGGCGACGAGAGGTTTGTGCATGGTTGCTGACTTCCGGTTCCGGGAGGAGGGTCGAGGTGGTCATCGGCCCAGAACTCTTCGAGTTCGTGAGCACTGAGTTGCGTGACGGGGACAGGACGCAGCCCTCTGCCGGTCCGGGCGGCCCAGACCACGAACAACGCGCATGCGACGTCACGCCAGAATGCGTCGGCTTCGTCGAACAACGGGATCGGTAACGAACGCAGCATCGGCGGAGACATCCCCTTACGGGCGGCTGGAGGGTTGATCGAGATTCTGGCGGCGCATTGCCGTCCAGGCGGGCGAGACTCACAAGTGCGGACAAATACGAACGCGATCTTGAAACGGTCCAGACTTCGGTCACCAGCCGCCCGGCTGCCGGGGGGCGTGCGGGCTCGCGGACCGTGAGCCGGCACCAGATGTCTGTTGTGTGTACTAATACACAGTTGGTGCCCGGCACCCGGCTACGCTGTATCGTTGCGCGCAACCTTGGCCCGAACTCGCGGCAAGGAGACACGGTGACAGACGAACAGCAGCGCATCGTCGACGAGTTCTCACGAAATCTGTTCGACGCCTACGGCAGATCGGGGATCGCCACCTTCAGCGAGCTCGAAAAGCGTTTGAACGCGACCGCGAAAAAGGCGGGTCCCGGCGGGCCCGGGATCACCAATCTGAGCAGGACGGCCGCATGGTCGACCCTCAAGGGCAAACGAAAGCAACTCCCCACCTGGGACCAGGTCGCCCTTCTCCTCCATGTTTTCCGTGCGGCGGCCGCGGAGCGGAACATCGACCCTTCGCGAGTCGGAAACCTCGACGAATGGAAGCTCAAGCACGAGACGGCGGCGGCCGCCTTTCGCGCGGCGGCGAAATCACCGGCGCCGCGCATTCCGGCGAAAACGGCCGCCGACGCGGGCGAGCCCGCCATGCCGGCGGGCGGCGCGCAGGTCTGGTGGAGCGACTATTCCGATATCGTCCCCGCGGGGCTTGAACGGTATCTCAATCATGAACCGCTGTCCGATCTCATCTTCTGCTACAGCCATTTCGATATCCCTGGCCTGCTCCAGACACCCGAATACGCGGCCGAGATCTTCCAGCAGCGGTACGGGCACGAATCGCAGGAGCGGCTCGCGCGCCGCGTCCAGCTGAGGATGCACCGGCAGCGGCACCTCAACCGCCGCAAGGGGCGGCCGCGCATGTGGGCCGTTCTCAACGAGGGCGCGCTGCGGTCCGGCCTGGTGAGCGCGGCGACGATGCGAGCACAGGTCCGTCACCTTCTGAAGCTGGAACGGCATGTGTGCATCCAGATCATTCCCGTGTCCCATCCGGCGCACGATTCGGCCGACGGGCCCATTACGATCTTGCGGTTCGAGTCGCTCCAACTCCAGGATCTCGTGTATCTGGATCATGCCGGCGGCGCCCTCTACCCGTCAGACGAGAAAGACGTCGGGCACTACCTGCACGCGTTCCAAAAACTCGGTCTCGCCGCGCTGAAGCCCGGGCCGTCCGAGGCGCTCCTGCGCAGTCTTGAAACGGAGACCAAGTAACATTCTTGTCCACCGGGGCGGCAGGGGTTGCCTGCACCTTCCCGCATACCCAGTATGGGTGGGTACCGTCCAGACGCCCCGGTGGAGACCAGGATGAGCAGCGACGACGAATTCTTCAACATCGCCGAACAGGAGCACGCCGCCGGTATAGACAGATCCATACCGCATTCGGCGCGAATCTGGAACTACTGGCTCGGCGGCAAGGACAATTTCCCGGTCGACCGCGCGGCGGGCGATCAATACGTGGAGACGTTCCCGGGCATCATCGCGATCGCGCGCCTCACCCGCCACTTCCTCAAACGTTCCATCCGCTTCCTGGCCGAGGACGCGGGCATCCGCCAGTTCCTGGACGTGGGCACCGGCCTGCCCACCGTCGACAACACCCATGAGGTCGCCCAGCGCATCGCGCCGGACGCCCGCGTCGTCTACGTCGACAACGACCCCCTCGTGCTTCTGCACGCGCACGTACTCCTCACCAGCACCCCCGAAGGCACCACCGAGTACGTCGAAGCCGACATGCGCGACCCGCAGGCGATCCTGGAAGGTGCGGCACGGACGCTTGACCTGTCCAAACCCGTCGGCCTGACCTTCATGGGCGTCCTCGGCCACGTCGAGGACGACGAGCAGGCCGCCGCCACCGTGGCGCACCTGATGGACGGCCTGGCGCCGGGCAGCCACCTGGCCATCGGCGACGGCGCCAACACCATCTCCGCCGAATTCGCCGAGGCGCAACGCACCTACGACGAGGGCGGCTCGGTTCCTTACAAACTCCGCTCGGAAGACCAGATCCGCCGGCTCTTCGACGGCCTGGATCTCCTTCCCCCAGGAATCGTCCCCTGCCTGGATTGGCGTCCTGAAGTCACCCCGGTCGAACCCCCGCCCGCCATCCAGCCCCTGGCGGGAATCGCACGCAAGGGCGGGTAATCCGTACCGGGGCGCGACTCCCCCGGAGCCGCGCCGGGCAATCGTCAGGGCCGGCTCATGGTGATGGGGCTACCGTGTCGGCATGGAATCAGATATCGACGGCCCGCCTGGGAAAGTCGCACCCTCTCGACGCCGGGTCTGGAGAGGGCTTTCCTTAGCAGCGGCGGCCCTTAGCGCTTTGGGCACCTTGATTTTCTGGCAGATGGGCGTCCTCGACGATCGGGCGACCGCCGCCACAAGGCGAGCATGTGAAATGGATCCGTCGTCAGCGCAATGGACGAAAGGATTCCCCTTCATTGTCCCAGTGTTCGTGCTGATTACACTGTCGCTGGCACTGGTCTTGGCCATTACCGTGCTGGTCGGCGCACCGAAGTCGTCCGCGTGGACCAGGCTGGTCAGCGTATGCGCGCTTTGCCTGGCCCTCTTTTTACTGTTCCCGGTCGCATTGAAGGTCGATGAGTACGACGACTATCCCGGCGCAGATGTCTCCACTCTGAATGGTCCGTGTGCCCCTTGAGCCGATCGCCCGGCGAGGAGCGGTTGCGTTACGGTGGCGAGCATGGGACTGGACGTCGAGAGAGCGTTACGGGAACAGATCGCCTACTACCGGGCACGTGCGCCGGAGTACGACCGGGAGTACGCCGAGCGGAGCGATGACATGCGACTCCTGCTGCCGGTGTTCAACGAGTTTCCGATCGTCGGGGACGTCCTGGAGCTCGCCTGCGGCACCGGGCAGTGGACGACCCTTCTGGCTCCTCGGGCGCGTTCCCTGACCGCCGTCGATGCGGCTCCCGAGACGATCGCCATCGCCCGGGAGCGGGTCGCGCCCGCGCAGGTCGAGTTCGTTTGTGCCGATCTGTTCGACTGGCGCCCGGCGCGGACGTACGACACGGTCTTCTTCGCCTTCTGGCTCTCGCACGTCCCACCGAGCCTTTCGCCCCGCTTCTGGCAGATCGTGGCGGACGCTCTAGCCCCCGGCGGCAAGGCCGTCTTCATCGACAACGGGCCGGGCGAAGCCGCGATCGAGGAGGTTCTGGCCGGGGACGAGGTCCCCGCGGTACGGCGCCGGCTGGACGACGGCAGCGAGCACCGGATCGTCAAGGTGTTCCATGAGGCCGACCAGCTCGTCCGGGATCTGGCGGGGTGGGGCTGGACGGGCGACGTGCAGCCGGTCGGCCCCAACTTCATCGCGGGCGTCGCCGAGCCGCGGGCCGCCGAGCCGGGATCGCCGAGCCGGGTGGTCCAATGAGCGGAACCCGGGACGGAGCGCGGCCTACGAGCACGCGCATCTCGTCGACCTGGCACAGCGCCCAGCCACACGGGCCCGTTCTCGGGATCATGGCCGATGAGGCGGCGGCGATACCGCCGGTGTCGTCCGGCTGGGCGACGGCGACCGGCGAGGCGATCTTCATCCGGGTCGCCCAGTGGGTCAGGGAGCAGATCGTCAGGTTCGAGCTGTGGGACGGCGAGCCGCCCCCGCCGCCGGACGATGACCTGCCGGAGACCGAGGAGACCCACACCATCACCGTCCCCACCGGGAAGCTTGCGTTCAACGGGCGGCGGGGGCTCGTCCGGAACGTGTTCACCGTGCGCCCCGGCCGGTATCACGTACGCGTCGCCGGACGTCATCGCGAGCTGGCCGCCAGAGGCGGCGACTTCGGCGGGCTGGAGAACTACACCGTCCAGCTGTGGCCGGAGACCGTGGACAACGCGAGTGGCCTCGTCGCGGCCACGCAGCGGGTGGCGATGACCGGCTACGGCGTATTCGCCTTCTACGACGACGGAGGCGACACCCCCGAGCCCGAAATCTCCGATGGCTGGTTCTCCGCGACGCGCGGCGGGGTGGAGATCCGCCCCATGTGCCAGCTCCCGGAACCCGGTATGCGGTTCGAGCTGTGGAGCGACGCTCCGCCTCCCGACGTGACCGACGCCGGGGACGAGCCGGAGGTGCAGGCTCGGCTGAGCTTCCTGGTGACCCGCGGGTCGATCGGGATGGAGGGCATCGCCACAGGGGCCGAACCGGACGTGTTCGAGCTGCCGCCCGGCTGGTACCACGTCCACCTGCTCGGCTACCGCCGCAGCGTCATGCCCGCCATCGAGAAGGACCTGTACGCCCGGGACATCGCGCCCGGCGACGAGGAGTGGGAACGCGCCGAGGGCATCGAGCTGTACGTGGCGAGGTTCTGGCCAGACCAGGAGGCGGAGGCCGAACGACGCCATGCCGCCGCAGCGGAACGGCCACCGGAACGCGACGAGCGTCTCGAAGCCATCCGCGCCTGGGCCAAGGTCCGGGGCATGAAGGTCAACGACTCAGGGCCGCTCCCCGCCGCGATCATCGCCATGTACGAGGCCAGCCACTAGTTCGCGGCGGTCTTCTCCCGAGCGGATCCCCTTGCCACTCGGTCACCTTCCTGGAAGCCGGGGCGTCATGGGGCGATAACGTCCGTGGAAGGGGTGTGTGACCGTGAATTCGTCCGAGTTCCTTGCCGTCCGCTTCGAGGAGTACCGGCCTCATCTGAGGGCGGTCGCGTACCGGATGCTTGGTTCGCTGTCCGAAGCCGATGACGCGATCCAGGAGGCCTGGCTGCGGCTGGCCCGGTCCGACGATCGTGAGATCGACAATCTCGGCGGCTGGCTGACCACCGTCGTCGGACGGGTGTGCCTGGACATCCTCCGTGCGCGCAAGCGGCGCGGTGAGGAGTCGCTGGAGGCGCGGCTGCCCGATCCGGTGGTCGGACGGGAGGACGCGAGCGACCCCGAGCAGCAGGCGCTGCTGGCCGATTCGGTCGGGCTGGCGCTGCTGGTGGTGCTGGAGTCGCTCAGCCCGGCGGAGCGGCTGGCGTTCGTGCTGCACGACATGTTCGGGTTGCCGTTCGAGGAGATCGCGCCGATCGTCGACCGGACGCCCGCGACGGCCAAGAAGCTCGCCAGCCGGGCGCGGCAGCGGGTTCGGGGCGCTGCCCCGCCGCCGGACCCGGACCCGGCCGGGCAGCGCCGGGTGGTGGACGCCTTCCTGTCCGCCGCGCGCGGTGGCGACTTCGACGCCCTGCTCAGCCTGCTGGACCCGGACGTGGTCCTGCGCGCGGACGGCGGGGTCCTCGCCGGAGGCCTGCGGGTCCTGCGCGGCGCGGACGCGGTGGCCGGGCAGGCCGCCACCTTCCAGCGGATGGCCACGACCGCCACCACGCACCCCGCGCTGATCAACGGCCTGGCCGGACTGGTCAACACCGTCGACGGGACGCCGATCTCGGTCATGAGCTTCACCGTCGCCGGGGGCCGGATCGCCGGCATCGACATCCTGGCCGACCCCGAACGGCTCGCCCGCCTCGACCTGGCCTCCACCACGGACTGACCGTCCCGTACGCGGCCCCCTCCCGATGACCCCGGTCACCGGAAGGGGGCCGCTGCGCATATGGAGCCCGGGGGCACGCGCCCGCGACGTGCCGAAAAGGCTCCGGAGAAATCCGGTTCAGCGGTCACCTCCGCCGATGCGGGGTCGTCAGTGCGGTGAACGAGCAGATCAGGCGGGCGTGGACGGCCCGCCTCGCTGAAAGGACATCCCATGAACGACACCCTCACCTCCCGGTTCGGCGACCCGCAGCAGCTCGTCCCCGAGCTCGGCGCCGCCAGCGCCGCCCTGTTCAAGATCGCCGGGAACGGGCTGGTCGCGCGGAGCACCATCGGCCTGGTCCACCTGCGTGCGGGACAGCTGGTCGGGAACACCTACCTGACGGTGCTGCACACCGGCAACCTGCGCCGTGCGGACGTGCCGGAGGAGAAGATCACCGCTGTGGCGTCCTGGAAGGACGCGCCCTGCTTCACCGGCGCCGAGCGGGTCGCGCTGGAGCTGGTGGAGGCCGTGCTCACGCCCGCCCCGCAGGGCGAGCGCGTCCCCGACGAGCTGTACGAGCGGGCTGCCGAGCACTACGACGAGGCGGCGCTGGCCACGCTCGCCATGGCGATCGGGCAGGTCGGCTTCTTCATCCCGCTCGCGCTGATCGGCAAGCCGCTGCCGGGCGTCTCCCCGGCCGAGCAGTGGCGCGCCGCCACGGCTAGCTAGCCCTTGAACAACTCCCCAAAAACCGGGTTCCGGGGCGGACGTCCCGTGGTTCGCCCCGGAACCCACCTCCGAGATACGACGACCCTTCCCCTCCTCTAAAGCGGCCTGACAGCCCCCGACGGTTCTGCGCCGTCGCCCTTCCCTCTCGCCGCCCACCCGGGATCGGTGCGCGTGCCCAAGCCGCGCCGACACGATCCCCGTTCCGGCGGGACCCTCAAGGAAAGAAATGATCATGACGTATGCCTCCAGGCGGGGGTTCGCGCTCGCGCTGCTCGCCGCCACCCAGTTCGTCCTGGTGCTGGACGCCTCGATCGTCGGCGTGGCGATGCCGTCGATCGGCACCGACCTGAACATCGCCCCCGACGATCTGTCCTGGGTCGCCAACGCCTACACCCTCACCTTCGGCGGGCTGCTGCTGCTCGGCGGCCGCGCCGCCGACCTGGCCGGCCGGCGCCGCATGTTCATGTTCGGCATGGCGCTGTTCGCGGCCGCGTCCCTGGCCGGCGGCCTAGCGACGAGCGCCGGGATGCTGGTGGCCGCCCGCGCCGCCCAGGGCATCGGCGCCGCCCTGGTGTCCCCGGCGGCGTTGTCGCTGGTCATGACGGTCTTCCCGGCCGGTCCCGAACGCAACAGGGCGATGGGGGTCTTCGGGGCGGTGGCGGGCGCGGGCGGCGCGGCCGGGTCGATCCTGGGCGGCATGCTGACCCAGTGGCTGGGCTGGGAGGCCACGCTGTGGGTGAACGTCCCGATCGGGCTGGCCGCGCTCGCGCTGGCACCGCGGTTGCTGCCCGAGGCGTCCGACCGCACCGCGCGGGGGTTCGATCTGCCCGGCGCGCTGACCGCCACCGCGGGGCTGGCACTGCTCGTCTACACCCTGGTCGAGGCCGGCGACGCCGGATGGACGTCCCCGCGCACGCTCGGCCTGGGTGCGCTGGCCGTGGCGCTGATCGGGCTGTTCTTCCTCATCGAGGCGCGGGCGGCGCACCCCCTCGTGCCCTTGAAGATCTTCCGGCAGCCGGTGCTGCGCGGCTCCAACGTGGTCGCGCTGCTGACCCTGATGGCGATGGCGCCGCTGTTCTTCTACCTGACCTTCTACATGCAGCAGGTCCTCGGCTTCGGCCCCGTCCGGGCCGGGATGGCGCAGCTGCCGCTGGCGCTGGCGATCGCCGTCACCGCAGGCGCGGCGGGCGCGCTCATCGCCCGCCTGGGGCTGCGCGCGACCATGGCGGCCGGGCTCGCAATCACCGCCGCCGGGCTGGCCTGGTTCTCCCGCATGTCCGCCGGCGGCGGTTTCCTCACCGACGTGCTCGGCCCGACGCTGGTGATCGGAGTCGGCGCGGGGCTGGCGTTCGTCACCACCACGGTCGGCGCGACCTCCGCCGCCCGCCCCGAACAGGCCGGTCTCGCCTCCGGGCTGTTCAACACCGCCCAGCAGGTCGGCGGCTCGCTCGGCCTGGCCGCCGTCGTCGCGATCTCCACCGCCCGCACCACGGCGTCCCTGGCCGGCGGCGAACGCGTCGCGGCCGTGGCACTCACCGGCGGCTACCGCACCGGCATGCTCACCGCCGCCGCAGTGGCCCTGGCCGCGAGCCTGCTCACCACCGCCCTGCTACCCCGCCGCACAAACCCCACCCCCGGCCCCGTCACCGAGCCGCCCGGGGACCACCTCCACCCCGGCCCGGACGGGTACCGGGCGATGGACGACGCCGTCACCCCGGCCGTCTCGACCCGGCCGCGTGCGTCAGGGGTCTGAGGGGTCGAGCTGAACGAGGATCATGAAGGTCTTCTCCTCCTCCACGTAGGCCGCGCGGACGTCGTAGCGGGACGGGGGAAGGTCGATCACCAGGTGGTTGCGGGGTTCGAGGGCAGTGCCGGGCCAGGCGGAGTCGAACAGGACGACAGGGCCCGCCACGTCCCAGACCAGGTGCTCCTCCCAGGGGGCGGTGTGGACGCCCCTCTTGGCGGCGGCGACGAGTTCGGCCGCGGAGTCGGCCGCCGCCCAGCGGACGAGGAGGCGTTCCTCTGGGAGGTAGGTGGTGGTGGCGGGCTCGTCGCCGAGGACGAGACCGTCCAGGGCACCGACCTTGACGAGCCCGATGTAGCCCTCGACCGAGCAGGCGCGGCCGTAGTCGCCCCAGGTCTCGACGGGGCCGTCATCGTCGTCCGGGCCGCCGGCCCAGTGCTCGAGCTGGGAGGCGGGCGCCAGCAGCAGCGGCCCCCCGCCGGTCTCGATCCAGTCCACCGATCCGCCTCCCCTCACCCCAGCCGCGCCACCCTACGCCCCCGCACCGACATTTCCCCACAACTTCCTTCTGACCTGGGCCTATGCGACGATGAGAAGGAGTTGCGAGAGCGGTCGGCGCCGCGGAGTCGCACTCCCCCGCGGGCCGGCCGGGAGGGGAGAATGCCATGCGGAAGGTGGCCGACTGCCGGGAGACGCCCAGCGAGATGAACTGCACGCTCACGATCAGCGGCGAGGAGGACGAGGTCGTCCGCGCCGCCGCCGAGCACGCGGCTTCGGTGCACGGGCACGACGACACGCCGGAGTTCCGGGAGGAGATCCGCGGCATGCTCAAGGACGAGCAGCCCGCCATGCACTGACCGGCCGCCGCCATGCACTGACCGGCCGCCGCCATGCACTGACCGGCCGCCGCCATGCACTGACCGGCCGCCGCCATGCACTGACCGGCCGCCGCCATGCACTGACCGGCCGCCGGCATGCACTGACCGGCCGTCGGCATGCGCTGACCGGCCGCCGATGACCGGGCCGCCGTCCGGCGATGAGTTCGGGCGGGTTCGCGGGTCTGTACCTCGAACCCATGAACCGCTCTCTCGCCTGGAGGATTGATGACGGCTGTTCCGTCCACGCTGCGGGTCCCCGACGCGCAGTTGCATTACGAGGTGCGCGGCATCGGGCCGCTCGTGGTGCTCGTCGGCGCGCCCATGGACGCCGAGGCGTTCGAGCCGCTGGCCGAGCTGCTCGCCGCCGACCACACCGTCCTCACGACGGATCCCCGGGGCATCGGCCGGAGCCCGGTCGACGACCCCGCGCAGGACTCGACGCCCCCGCTGCGCGCCCGCGATCTGGCGGCGCTCATCGAGCACGTGGACCTCGGACCGGCCGCCGTGGCGCTGGGCTCCAGCGGCGGGGCGTGCTCCGTGCTGGCGCTCGCGCAGGCCCATCCGGAGCGCGTCCGGGCGGTCGTCGCGCACGAGCCGCCGCTGGTCGAGCTGCTGGACGACCGCGACGAGCTCCACAAGGGCACCGAGGACATGATCGCCACCTACCTCGACGGCGACGTCCTCGGCGCGTGGGGGAAGTTCATGGACCAGGCGAACATCCAGCTGCCGCCGGGCGCGCTGGAGCACATGTTCGGCGGGGACCGTGACCCGCGGCAGCTCGCCGACGAGAGGCGCTGGTTCGAGCACGAGCTGCGCGGCACAACGCACTGGAAGCCCGATACCGTCGCGCTGAAGTCGGTGGCGACGCAGGTCGTGGTCGGCATCGGCGCGAACTCGGGCGGGGAGCTGTGCGACCGCGCGTCCAGGGCGCTCGCGGGCGCGCTCGGCGTCGAGCCCGTGCTGTTCCCCGGCGGGCACATCGGGTTCACCGAGGACCCCGCCGCGTTCGCCGTCCGGTTCCGCGAGGTGCTGGACGCCATCGGCTGACCTTCCCGGCCGTGGCCGGAAGTGGCGCTTTCGCCGTGGGAAGCGGCTCCGCGGACGCCTCAGACCCTACTCTGGGGCGTCCGCTTGGGACCGTTCCGAAGGTAGGCGCACATGGCGTTCCGCACGTTCCTCAGCTCGCTCGGCATCAACGCGCCGGAAGTCACCACGATCCTGGAATCGGACGAGGTCAGGCCCGGTGGAACCGTGCGCGCCCGGGTGGCGCTCAAGGGCGGCGGAGCCGGCGTCCGGGTGGAGCGGATCGCCGTCCAGCTCGTCACCCGGGTCGAGGCGGCGGAGCCGACCGAGAAGAGCTGGGACAACCCGGGGGTGGTCGCGTCCCAGGCCCTTCCGGCGTTCGAGCTGGCGGCCGAGGAGGTCGAGGAGCACCGGATCGCGATCGACGTCCCGTGGGAGATGCCGATCACGCACGCGCTGGGCCGCAGGATGCGCGGGACGCGGGCCGCCGTCCGGACCATCCTCGAGATCGGCAACGCGGTCGACCGGGGCGACTTCGACGAGATCGCCGTGCACGCGCTGCCCGCCCAGGACCTGTTCTTCGGCGCGTACGAGTCGCTCGGGTTCCGGTTCGACGAGGCCGAGGTCAAGACGGGCCGGGTCAACGGCGGGCGGAACCAGACCTCGAAGTTCTGGCAGGAGCTGGAGTTCTTCTTCCCGGCGGACTACGGGCGCGGTCCCGCCGCGCGGCTGGAGACGGTGTTCATCGCCCGCCCCGACTCCCTGGACCTGATCACCGGCCCGCACGGCCCCTACCCGTTCGACTACACGGGCCTGACGCTCGATGCGTGCACCTCCTGGCTGGACGAGCACTGCCGCTCCCTCTGGCAGAACTGAGTCCGCAAAGGCGGGGTGGTGTCGCGGCCAATCGGGAGTAATGACACACTTACTTGAGCTTGTCTCATGGAGGTGTGAATGCCCGCGACCGTCCAGCCCCCCGAGAGCGTCACCTGGCGCGTCCACATCGACCGGTCCATGTGGGTCGGCGGAGTCCGGAGCCTCATGCTGCAGGCGCTGCACCCCATGGCCATGTGGGGCGTCTGGCAGAACTCCAACTTCCAGGAGGACCCGTTCGGACGGCTCCAGCGCACCGCCGACTTCGTCGGGCTCGGCACGTTCGGCAGCCCCGAGGAGATCGAGAAGGCGGCGTTCCGCGTCCGGGAGATCCACCGGAGCCTGCGCATCCTCAACCACGACACCGGCAAGAAGGAGCGGCTCGACCAGCCCGAGCTGCTGCTGTGGGTGCACTGCGCCGAGGTGTACTCCTACCTGGAGGTCGCGCGCCGCGCCGGGCTGCCGCTCACCGGCGCCATGGCCGACAGGTACCTGGACGAGCAGCGCCGGTCCGCGACGTTCGTCGGGCTGCACGCCGAGGACGTGCCCGGCAGCGTCGCCGAGATGGAGGCGTACTTCGCGGAGATGCTGCCCCGGCTCCGGGTGACGGACGAGGCCGCGGCCACCGTCCGGTTCCTGATGTGGCCGGCCATGCCGGAGAACCTGAAGTTCCTCGCGCCCGGAAAGCCCGGCTACTTCCCGTTCGGCGCGCTCTGCTACTACACGCTGCCCGGCTGGGCCCGCAGGATGTACGGGGCGCTGCCCGAGGTGCCGCAACCCGCGGTGACGGCGGCGCTCAGGTCGTTCCGGCTGGCGATGAACTCGATGCCGGAGCGGCTGCACGACTACGCCTTCGCCAAGAACACCCGCGGCATGCTGGAACGTGCCAGGCAGCGCCTGGCGGCGGACGGCTACGACGTCGGCAAGG
Organism: Actinomadura sp. 3N508; assembly: GCF_044326375.1. Taxonomy (NCBI): domain Bacteria; kingdom Bacillati; phylum Actinomycetota; class Actinomycetes; order Streptosporangiales; family Thermomonosporaceae; genus Actinomadura; species Actinomadura sp. 3N508. Next base: position 213,268 of record NZ_JBIRAX010000012.1, on the reverse strand, counting down.
GCCTCTACGGGCTCCGCGACCCGCGCCGCTGGCCGTCCAGCACCCAGAAGGCCATAGCCACGGCCCCCTGAACGGCTAAGGGACGTCTACCGGGAGGGCGGCCCAGGGCTCCTTGCGCGGGGCCGCTTCCTGGCCTTCCGGGCAGTGGCGGGCGAAGTCGCACCACGAGCACAGGTTGCTCGGACGGGGCGGGAACAGATCGTCGTGCGGGGCGTGGTCGACGTCGGCCGCGGCGTCGCCGGGACGCGGCTTCGGGACCCTCGCGCGGTCCTCTGTGGGGGGACGACCCCCCACACCCCCCGGACGAGCGCGGTACGCCTCGTCCGCCTCTGCCGCCTCCATGGCGATCGACTCGGCGCGGCGGATGTGCCGGGCCAGCGACTCGTCGGTGTGGTCCCACGCCGCGACCTCGCCGGACGGCAGATGGTGCAGCTCGACGCGGTGGCAGGGACGGCGCAGCACGCGGGACGCGGCGACCGCGTAGATCGCGAGGGCCAGCGAACCGCGGGCGTCGTCGGCGGTGAGGACGTGCCGTCCCGTCTTGTAGTCGACGACGACGAGCTCGGTGTCGCGGGCGTCCAGCCGGTCGATGCGGCCAGACACGGCAATGCGGTCGGTGCGGGTCGCGACGGTGCGCTCCACGCCGAGCGGCTCGTCGTACGGGTCGAGGCCCGCGACGTAGCGTTCGGTCATGTCGCGGGCCCGGTCACGCCATTCGGCGGACTGGGCCTCGTCGCGGAAACCGTCCGTCAGCCAGCCCCGGACGAGCAGCGTCCCGGCCGCCTCGGGGGTGCGCTCGTGCACGGGCAGCCGCCACCAGCCCGCGAGCGCGTTGTGGACGCTGGAGCCCACGCTGTTGTGCGCCCAGCGCGGACCCTTCGACGGCATGGGGCGATCCAGGTACGTCATCCGGTAGCGCCGCGGGCAGTCGAGCCACGCGTTCAACCGGGACGGCGTACACGCGTACAGCCGCCGGGGCATGCCCTCTAAGCCGAGCTGCTCCACCGTCAGTCGTCGGACTCCTGCGCCAGCGCGCCCCACGTCTCCCAGCGGGAGTCTTCCTCGCCGACCGTGGTCTCCTCGCCCTGGCCGGGCAGGACCTGCAGGTCTTTCGGCAGCGGGGTCAGCAGCGCGCCGATCGAGTTGAGCTGCTTGCGCAGGTCTTCGTAGACGCCGCCGATGGAGCCGGGACGGCCGCGGTGCAGCGTGTCGCCGGAGAACAGCGAACCGAGCTGCTCGCTGATCACGCAGACGCTGCCGGGCGTGTGGCCGGGCGTGTGCACGATCTCCAGCTGCGCGTCGGCGATCTCGAAGATGCCGCCGTCCTCCAGCCAGATGTCGGGTTCGACGGACCGGAGCGCCTTGGCGTCGTCCTCGTCCTCCTCCTCTTTGGCGAGGCGGGAGAAGAAGTCGCGCCACAGCAGCCGGTCGGCGCGGTGCAGGGCGATGGGTGCCCAGTTCTCCTCGTCTTCCTCGCCGGCGGCGGCGACTTCGAGCACCGCGTTGAGGTGGTGCTCGTTGCCGTCGGTGAGCAGGACGGCCATGACCTCGCGGTCGCCGACCTCGGCGAGGATGGCCTCGGCGTCGTACGCCGGGTCGATCACGATGACCTCGTCGTCGTTACCGACGATGTAGGTGTTGTTCTCGACGTCGTACTCGGTGTCGTCCAGGGTCAGCTTCCCCGACGTCACAACCTGTTCGATGCGCGCGTCCACGAGGGCACCCTACCGTGATTCGCGACCCTGATCTTGCACACGCGGGTCGCCGCCGGACGCACCCGCGACGAGCTGCCCGAACGCCTCCGGATCGGTCGTCTCGGCGCCGAGCCGGTCACCGGTCGGGGCGCCGTGATCGTCGCTGGAACCGGTCGCGGCGAGGCCCAGCGCGGCGGCGAGCTCGCGCAGCCGGGCGCGGTCCTCCGGAACCTGGTCGGGATGGTCGATCTCGATCCCGGCGAGCCCGGCGGCGGCGAGCCGCTCGATCACCGCGTCGGAGAAGACGTAGCCGCCGCGGCGCGCCCGCGGATGCGCGAGGACGCACACTCCCCCGGCCGCGCGGACGAGCTCGATCGCCCGCACCGGGTCCAGCGCGTAGCGTTCGACGTAGGCGCGGCCGTCCTGCGCGATCCATCGCGTCGTGAACGCCTCTTCGTAGTCCTCGATCGCGCCCGCGTCGACCATGGCCCGCGCGACGTGCGGGCGTCCGACCGCCTCACCCTTCGCCAGTGCGCGGACCATGTCCCAGGTGATGTCCACGCCGAGATCGCGGAGCTTGCCGACCATGCCCTGGGCTCTGAGCAGGCGGTCGCCGCGGATGCGCGCGAGTTCGGCCGCGAGGACGGGCTCGCCGGGGTCGAACAGGTAGCCGAGGAGGTGGAGGCTGCGGCCGTCCTGGTTGCACGACAGCTCGATGCCGGGGACGAGGGTCAGGCCGTCCGGCAGCGCGGCGGCGGCCTCGTCCCAGCCCGCGACGGTGTCGTGGTCGGTGAGCGCGAGGACGTCCACCCCCCGCTCCCGCGCCCGCCGGACGACCTCCGCGGGCGGCCGGGTCCCGTCGGAGGCGGTGCTGTGGCTGTGCAGATCGATGCGCATCGTGTGATGGTCTCGCGTCAGTCGTCGAGGCGGGGGCTGTGCGCGCCGTAGGGGAGGTCGAGGTCCATGCCGGGCTCGCGCAGGTCGAGGAGGTTCTGGCGCTCCAGCAGCAGGACGCCGGCGTCGGCGGGCCAGAGCGCCGCCCACAGCCAGTCGCCCATCGCCTCGCCGACGTAGACGGCGCGGTCGGGCCGCTCGCCGACCGACCACATCGGCACCGTGTGGCCGCAGGTGGCCGCCGGGCCGCTGATGTCGATCCGCACGGGCGGGGGGCTGCCGTCGAACACCTCGCCGGGGTCGGCGCCGTCCAGGCCCGCGTAGTGGGCGCCGAGGCCGACGCCGGGCTCCTCGGCGATCAGCACCAGGTCGGCGGGGCCGCTGACCAGGCCCGGCCCGGAGGCGGCGACGGCCGTCGCCCGCGCGCCCGTGCGGTCGTCCCCGACCGTGGCGAAGCCCGTGACGAGCCAGCCCAGCGGAAGGGGCCAGGGCGTCCAGACGGGGACCTTCGCGTCGAGCAGGACGGCGGCCAGCCCGTCCGGGCCGGGTCGCTTGGACGGCTGCCTCGGCAGGACGGCGCCGTGCACCCCGCAGATCCAGTCGCTCGACCAGAGTCCCGGCGGGTGCACGGGACCCGCACACCGCGGGCAGGTGGGCTCCGCCCTCATGCCTACCCACCCTGCGCGGCGACGTCCCGGTTCGTCAAGTTCGGCCGGGTCGGCGGCCGGGCAAGGCGCGGCAATATGGGGGCATGCGCGTGCGTTGCGTCGGCGGGATCGTCCGGGACGGGGACGGCCGGCTGCTCATGGTGAGGCGGGGGCGCCCGCCGGGCGAGGGCCTGTGGTCCATCCCGGGCGGGCGCGTCGAGCCGGGCGAGGACGATCCGGCGGCGGTCGCGCGGGAGCTGAAGGAGGAGACCGGCCTGGACGTCGTCGCCCGCGGGAAGGTCGGGTCGGTGGAGCGGCCGGGGCCGGAGGGCGTCGTCTACGAGATCCACGACTACGCGGCGGCGGTCATCGGAGGGATCCTCCGGGCCGGGGACGACGCGTCCGAGGTGCGGTGGATCCCGCCGGAGGAGCTGCGAGACCTCCCCGTCACGGACGGGCTGCTGGACGCGCTCGTCCTGTGGGGGCTGCTATGAGACCCGGGTTGCTATGAGACGGAGGTCGGCTGGGGCGTGCCGGTGACGGGGACGTCGTCCTCGTCCTCCGGGCCGGCCGTGACGGTCTGGACCCGCATCCGCCGCGCCAGCCAGACGACGGCCGCCGCGTACAGCGCCATCGGGACGACGTCGGCCACGACGACCTGCCACGGCACGCTGCCCTGCTCGATGTCCAGCTCGCCGATGGCCGCGGAGAACAGGAACGCCATCAGGTTGTTGAACACGTGCAGCGCGATGCTCGCCTCCAGGCCGCCCGTCCGCACCGCGAGCCAGGCGGCGATCGCGCCGAAGGCGAAGATGTCGAGGATGCCCCAGCTCGTGTAGCCGTGCCCGGACGTGAACAGCGCCGAGCCGACGACGATCGCGGGCCACGGCGTGCGGAACAGGACGCTGAGCGCGCGCCCGGCGCGCCGCTTGGCGTTCTCCAGCGTGCAGGCGCCCACGGCCTGGAGCATCCAGCCGCGGAACACGTACTCCTCCGCCGCCGACTGGAACGGCACCAGCAGCACGATCGCGATCGCCGGGATGATGAAGTCGTCCCAGCCGACCCAGTGCTCGTCGCCGCTCGACTGGTCGTCCATGGAGACGCCCGCCAGGATCGACGTCCCGTAGGACACGACGCAGAACAGGATCGCGAGGCCGCAGCACGCCAGCATCCAGCGCCAGCGAAGGCGCCCGGCGACCGACGACAGCGTGCCGGGACGCCGCCGCTGGATCCCCCACGCCGCGAACAGCGCCACCGGCAGGAACACCGCGAGCGCCGCCAGGTTGAACGCGAGGTCGGCCGTCTCGTTCCCGAAGATCAGTTCGCTGTCCGAACCGGACGCCTCGGGCAGCTCCCCGGTCGCCGCCACCCGGATGATCATCCCGACGATCATGAGCCCGAGGGCCAGGCCCGTACCGGCGGCCACGATCGCCAGCGTCCCCACAAGCGGGCGCCACCACCGGTGCATCTCGGTGCGGGCCAGCCGGTGGAACGGGGACCCCTTCGGCGCCTCGACCGTCCAGGGCCGCTTCACGGGCGGCGCGCCGTACGCGCCGTATGGTGCGCCGTACGCGTGCTCATAGGGGCCGGGAGCGTAAGGCGCCTGCGGGTACTGGGGCGGGCCGTACTCCTTGCTCAATCCGACCGGCTGCGGCTGAGGCGGGGACTGCGGCTGCCCGGAGCTCGGCTCCGGTGGACGGCCGTCGGGCAGGTCGGGGTCGAGCGGGGCCCAGCCATCGGCGTCCCCTTGTTCTGACACGTGCGACCCTCCCGTAATGCCTCGCCTACGTGGGACGAATCGTACGGGGTGTCAGTTCCCCGGTGAGGCATCTCCAAGCGCCGCGTCGCCCACGCTCCGCGATCGGGTCATCCCGGCCGCGCGGCCCTTCGCGGCGACGACGAGCGCCATCTTCCGGGACGCCTCGTCGATCATCTCGTCGCCGAGCCGGGCGGCGCCGCGCCCCTCGACGGTCACGGAGTGGTCGTAGGCGTCGAGGATCCGCTCGGCGCGGTCGTAGTCGTCCTGGGACGGGGAGAACACCGCGTTCCCCGCCTCGATCTGCGCCGGGTGCAGCACCCATTTGCCGTCGAAGCCGAGCGCGGCGGCGCGCTCGGCGACCCGCGTGAACGCGTCCACGTCCTTGATGTTGAAGTACGGGCCGTCGATGGCCTGGAGGCCGTGGGCGCGGGCGGCGATCAGGATCCGCATCAGGATGTGGTGGTAGGCGTCGCCCTCGGTGTAGCCGGGCGGCTGCTCGCCGACGACGAGGGTCTTCATGTTGAGGGACGCCATCAGGTCGCCCGGCCCGAGCACGAGCGACTCCAGCCGGGGCGAGGACGCGGCGATGGCGTCGGCGTTGACCATGGCGCGGGCGTCCTCGATCTGGGCCTCGATGCCGATGCGGCCCGCGGGCAGGCCCATGGCCAGCTCGATCTGGGTGAGGAGCCGGTCGAGCCACTGGACGTGCCCGGCGTCCTGCGCCTTCGGCAGCATGATCGCGTCGAGGTTGGCGCCCGCGCCCTCCACGACCTCGATCACGTCCCGGTACGCCCACCGGGTGCCGAGGTCGTTGATCCGCACGACCCGCGTCTTGCCGGTCCAGTCGCCCTCGTTCAGGGCGGCGATGACGAGTTTGCGGGCCTCCTCCTTGGCGGACGGCGCGACGGCGTCCTCCAGATCGAGGAGGACCTCGTCTGCCGGGAGGCCCTGCGCCTTCTCGATGAAACGGGGATTACTGCCGGGGACGGAAAGGGTCGTTCGTCGGGCGCGCATGGCCCGGATGCTATCCGGGCGATATGAGACCCTCGTGACATGGGTGAGCTGAACGCGGCGCTGGTGGAGGAGGCGGCCAAGAAGTCGGGGCTGCTGTGGCTGGATCTGCCCGGCCTTCCGCAGCCGAGGGCCGCCTGGCATCTGTGGCACGAGGGGTCGGCGTACGTGCTGACCGGCGGGGAGGGCGAGCAGCCGCTGCCCGGCCTGCCGGAGGCCGCGCAGGCCCGGCAGCGGGTCACCGTGATCGTGCGCAGCAAGGACAAGGGCGGGCGGCTGGTCACGTTCGCCGCCGACGCCGAGCTGGTCGAGCCCGGGTCGGAGCTGTGGGACGCCGTCACGCCGCCGATGGCCAAGGACCGGCTGAACGCCGGGTCCCACGAGGGCCAGGTGGAGCGGTGGGCGACCGAGTCGTGGATCGTCCGGCTCACCCCCGCCGAGGAGGTCGCGGAGGCGGCGGAGGAGTACGCGACCGTGCGTCCCGTCCCGACGCCCGCGACGACGGCGGGCACGCCGCCGCGGCTGTTCGGCGGCAAGCGCCGCCACGTCGACCGCTGACCCCGGGGGCCTACATCGGCAGATGGCGGCCGCTTGCGATCGAGGCCAGCTTGTCGGGGTTGGCGACGAGGTGCACGGCCCGGATGTGGCCGTTCTCGTCCAGGTCCACGCTGACCGTGCCGATCGGCCGGCCGCCCGGGCCCTCCACGATGAGGGCGGGCTCGCCGTTGAGGTCGGCGCTCCTGATCCGCATGTCCTCCGGCTCGACGCCCGCGTACGGCCGCCCGGTGATGGCGCTGAGCCAGCGGGCCACCTTCTGGTCGCCGTGGATGACGCGCAGCGGGGCCCTGACCTTGCCGCCGCCGTCCGTCCAGAGCGTCACGTCCGGGGCGAGGACCTCCATGAGCCGGTTGATGTCGCCGCCCAGCACCGCCTCCATGAACCGCTCGGTCGCGGCGCGCCGCTCCGCGCCGCCGGTCTCGAAGCGCGGGCGGCGCGCCTCCACGTGCTTGCGGGCGCGGGTGCCGAGCTGCCGCACCGACACCTCGGAGCGGTCCAGCGCCTCCGCGATCTCGGCGTACGGGTAGCCGAAGACCTCCTTGAGGACGAAGACCGCCCGCTCCAGCGGGCTCAGCGTCTCCAGGACGACGAGCATCGCCATCGACACCGACTCCGCCAGCTCCGCGCCCTCGGCGGCGACGTCCGGCGAGGTCAGCATCGGCTCGGGCAGCCACGGCCCGACATAGGTCTCGCGCTGCGCGCGCGCCGACCGGAGCCGGTCGAGCGCGACGTTGGTGGTGATCCGGACGAGGTAGGCCTTCGGGTCGGCGACGGCCGACCGGTCGGCCGCCGACCAGCGCAGCCAGGCGTCCTGGACGGCGTCCTCCGCGTCGGCGGCGGTGCCCAGCATCCGGTACGCGACCGCGAACAGCAGGCTGCGGTGTTCCTCGAACGGCTCGGTCATGACGTCGCTCACGCTGCACAGCCTCTCATGGGGTCCCGCGCCCCGTATCACCCCCCTTTGTCCCGGATCAGCGGGTCGATCATGGGTAGTGTCCGGACCATGAGCGGAGCTCCGACACGGGTGTTCATCGCCCGGCTCGCGGGCGTCGCGGTGTTCGACCCGGCCGGTGACCAGGTCGGGCGCGTCCGCGATGTGGTGGTCGCGCTGCGCCTGGCGCCGCGGCCGCCGCGGGTGCTGGGGCTGGTGGTGGAGGTCGCCTCGCGCCGCACCGTGTTCCTGCCGATCACCCGGGTGACGGTGTTCGAGGCGGACGCGGTGATCTTCGACGGGCGGCTGAACGTCCGCCGGTTCCAGAAACGCGAGTCGGAGACGCTCGTCATCGGGCAGATGCTGGACCGGACGGTCCGGTTCCGCGACACCGGCGAGTCCGTCTCCGTGGTCGACGTCGCCATGGAGCCGACCCGCACCCGCGACTGGCTGATCGGGAAGGTCGCCGTCCGCCGCAGGACGGGGCGTGGACTCCGCAAACGCGGGGAGAGCCTCGTCGTGAACTGGGACGACGTCGAGGGGTTCGCCGCGGTCGAGCACGGGCAGGGCGCCGCCGGGCTGATCGCCGCGTTCGAGCGGATGAAGCCCGCCGACCTCGCCAACATCATGCACGAGCTGCCGGAGAAGCGGCGCGCGGAGGTCGCGGTCGCGCTCGACGACGAGCGGCTCGCCGACATCCTGGAGGAGCTGCCGGAGGACGACCAGATCGAGATCCTCGGCAAGCTCGGCGTGGACCGGGCCGCCGACGTCCTGGAGGCGATGGGCCCCGACGACGCCGCCGACCTGCTCGGCGACCTGCCCACCGAGCAGCGCGAGCAGCTGCTGATGCTGATGGAGCCGCACGAGGCCGCGCCGTTGCGGCGGCTGCTGACCTACCCGGACCAGTCGGCGGGTGGGCTGATGACGACCGCGCCGGTGGTCGTCGCGCCCGACGCGACCGTCGCCGAGGCGCTCGCGCTGATCCGCCGCCCCGACCTGAACCCGGCCCTCGCCGCGCAGGTGTACGTGTGCCGCCCGCCGACCGCGACGCCGACCGGCAGGTTCCTCGGCACCGTGCACTTCCAGAAACTGCTGCGCGAGCCACCGCCGACGCTGGTCAGCGGCATCGTGGACGCCGAGCTCGACACGCTGCGGCCCACCATGTCGCTGGAGGCCGTCGCGATGTTCCTGGCCACCTACAACCTCGTCGCGGGCGCCGTCGTGGACGAGAACGGCCACCTGCTGGGGTCGGTGACCATCGACGACGTCCTCGACCACCTGCTGCCCGAGGACTGGCGCGAGACCGTGATGGACGCGAGCGCGGACGAGGCCGCCGACCGGGATCCCGAAGAAGAGGCGCTCCGGGGGGACACGCAATGACGACACGCCAGATGCCCGCTCGCCTGGACCAGCCGCGGGAGATCCGCCGGACGCTCGTGCCGCGCGTCCACTACGACCCCGAGTCCTTCGGGCGCCTGTCGGAACGGATCGCGAGGTTCCTCGGGACGGCCCGGTTCCTCGTCTACATGACGGTGTTCGTCACCGTGTGGATCGTGTGGAACCTGGCGGCGCCGTCGTTCCTGAAGTTCGACCCGTACCCGTTCATCTTCCTGACCCTGATGCTGTCGCTGCAGGCGTCGTACGCGGCGCCGCTGATCCTGCTCGCGCAGAACCGGCAGGACGACCGCGACCGCGTCCAGTACGAGCAGGACCGTTCCAGGAACGAGCGGAGCATCGCCGACACCGAGTACCTGACCCGGGAGATCGCCGGGCTGCGGGTCGCGCTCAGCGAGGTCGCCACCCGCGACTTCCTGCGCTCCGAGCTCCAGCAGATCATGCGGGAGCTGGACGCCAAGGACGGCCACCGCTGAGCGGCTGCGCGGGGATCTTCTCGTCGGCGAGCTTGTCGAGGATGGCGCCGAGGGTGCGCAGGTCGGGCTCGTCCAGCCTGCTGAGCACGTAGTCGCGGACGCCCTGCCGGTAGGTCGGGGTCGCCTCGCCGAGCCGCACCCGCCCGGCGGCGGTCAGCACGGCGAACAGCCCGCGCGCGTCGCTCGCGCACGACTGCCGGACGACGAGCCCCTCCCGCTGCAGCCGGTCGACGAGCCTGGTCAGGCCGCTGCGCGACAGCAGCACCCGGTCGGCGAGATCGTTCATCCGGAGCCGCCCGGCCGGGGCCTCACCGAGGTGCATGAGCACCTCGTAGGAGCCGAGCGCGAGGTCGTGGCGCTCCAGCAGGTCGGCCTGGAGCCCGCGGGAGATGCGCGCCTGGGCGCGGAGCATGGTCCGCCAGACGATCAGCTCGGTGGCCGAGAGGGCGCCGTTGGTCACGGACCCGATCGTACGGCGGCGCCCCGCACTGTGGGGTGGGACACCCTGATTAGGAGGAGCGGCATCCGGTTCATACGATGGGGGCATGGCCTCCCAGTTGACGACCGAGCAGGTTACCGCGGCGCTCTCCACGGTGATCGATCCGGAGATCCGCAAGCCGATCACCGAGCTCGACATGGTCAAGAGCGTCGACATCGCCGGCGGCGCCGTCCGCGTCGGCGTGTACCTGACCGTCGCGGGGTGTCCCATGAAGGACACCATCACCAGGAACGTCCGCGAGGCCGTGTCCAAGCTCGACGGCGTCACCGCCGTCGAGGTCGAGCTCGACGTGATGAGCGAAGAGCAGCGCAAGGACCTGCAGACCAAGCTCCGCGGCGGCGAGCCCGCCAAGGAGATCCCGTTCGCCAAGCCGAACTCGCTGACCAAGGTGTACGCGGTCGCGAGCGGCAAGGGCGGCGTCGGCAAGTCGTCGGTGACGGTGAACCTGGCCGCCGCGCTCGCCGCGCAGGGCCGCAAGGTCGGGGTCGTCGACGCCGACATCTACGGCCACTCGGTGCCGCGGATGCTGGGTGTGGAAGGCTCCCCCACCAAGGTCCAGGACATGATCATGCCGCCGTCCGCGCACGGCGTGAAGGTGATCTCCGTCGGGATGTTCACCGCCGGGAACCAGCCGGTCGTGTGGCGCGGGCCGATGCTGCACCGCGCGCTCCAGCAGTTCCTCGCCGACGTCTACTGGGGCGACCTCGACTTCCTCCTCATGGACCTGCCGCCCGGCACCGGCGACATCGCGATCTCCGTCGCGCAACTGCTGCCGTCCGCGGAGATCCTCGTGGTCACCACCCCGCAGCAGGCGGCCGCCGAGGTCGCCGAGCGGGCCGGCGCGATCTCCGCGCAGACCCACCAGCAGGTCGTCGGTGTGATCGAGAACATGTCGTACCTGTCGTGCGCGCACTGCGGTGAGCGGCAGCACATCTTCGGCGAGGGCGGCGGCCAGACCGTCGCGGACGCCCTGACCAAGACGCTCGGCACCCGCGTCCCGCTGCTCGGCCAGGTCCAGATCGACCCGCGCCTGCGCGAAGGCGGCGACAACGGCGTCCCCCTCGTCCTGTCCGACCCGGACGCGGGCGCCGCCAAGGAACTCCGCACCATCGCCGACACCCTCGCCGGCCGCAGCCGCGGCCTGGCCGGAATGTCCCTGGGCATCGCCCCGAAGCGGAAGTAACCAAGCCGGGGCCACGGCTCGTGCGGCCGTAGGCCCCCCTGGGCTAGGTGGCCTCGTTGTCGTACGGGGGGCGTTCGCCGAAGGCCAGTTCGCCGCCCGCGGGGGCCATGGCCGGTTCGTCGTCGAAGAGGCCGCTCTTGCCGTTCAGGTAGTCGTCGTCGTCTTCGAGCAGGTGCTTGCGGACGAACGTCTTCGGGTTGAGGTCGGCGATGTCGAAGTCCTTGAACTCCGGCCCGAGGCCCTCCTGGAGGTCCGCCTTGGCGGAGTTGGCCATCTGGCGGAACTGCCGCAGCATGCGGCCCGCCTGCCCGGCGACCTGGGGCAGCCGGTCTCCGAAGATGACCAGGGCGAGGACGACGAGTACCGCCATCTCACCGAGTCCGACGTCGAACACCCGTCCTCCACTAGCCAGCTTAGGGGGACCGGCCCTAGGCGGGCCGGTCCCCCAAGCGTATCCCCAGTCCGGATGAACCGAGTTTGAACATTCCTGCCGTGATCAGTCGGAGCCGAGCGTCACCTCGACGGTGTTCTCCTGGCTGCCGCGGCGGTAGCTGACCTTGATCTTGTCGCCGGGGGCGCGGCTGCGGATCTGCGCGATCAGGTCGGTGGCGTCCTCGATCGGCTTGCCGTCCACCTTGGTGATCACGTCGCCGGGCTTCAGGCCCGCCTTGTCGGCCGGGCCGCCCTTGGTCACCGGGTCCTGCCCGTTGACCGGCTGCGGCATGATCAGCGCGCCGCCCTCCTGGTAGCGCGGGTCGGGAAGCACGCCGAGCTTGGCCTGGCGGACGCTGCCGGTCCGGATGATCTCCTCGGCGACGCGCTTGCCCTGGTTGATCGGGATCGCGAAGCCGAGACCGATGTTGCCGCCCTGCTGCTCGCCGCCGAGGCCCCCGCCGCCGACCGTCGCGATCGCGGTGTTGATGCCGATCACGCGGCCCTTCGCGTCCACCAGCGGGCCGCCGGAGTTGCCGGGGTTGATCGCCGCGTCGGTCTGGATCGCGTTGAGGTAGGCCGCGTCGCCGCCACCCTCGCCCCGCGTGGGAACGGCGCGGTTCAGCGAGCTGACGATGCCGGTGGTCACCGAGCCCTGCAGGCCGAGCGGCGAGCCGATCGCGATCACCGGGTCGCCGACGGCGATCTTGCTGGAGTCGCCGACGGTGAGCGCGGGCAGCGAGTGCTGGCCCTCGGGCTTCAGGACGGCGACGTCGGAGCTCGCGTCGGTGCCCTTGACCGTCGCGGGCAGCACCTTCTTGTCGTTGAAGACGATCTGGATCTGGCCGCCCGCGCCCGCCACGACATGGTTGTTGGTGATGACGTAGCCGCCGTTGACGATGAAGCCGGTACCGCCGACCTCGCCCTGCGAGGACTGCGCGCGGATCATCACGACGCTGGGCAGCACGCGCTGCGCCACGCCCGCGACGGAGTCCGGCGGGCGGGCCTGGACCGGGGTGTCGCTGTCGTTGCCGCCGCCGAGGCTCACCGAGCCGCCGTCGTCGCCGTCCGTCGCGATCACGCCGACTCCGGCGCCGACCGCGCCCGCGACCAGCGCGACGATCAGCGCGACGATCGCGAAGAGGCCGAGGCCCGGGCCACCGCGCGCGGACGGCGAGAGCGCCGGGACGGGCGCCCAGTTCGGGCCGCCTCCGGGCGGCATCCCGAAGCCCATCGGGCGGGGGCCGCCGGGCGGCGGGCCCATCGGTGCGGGCGGCGGGCCCATCGGCGGCCTGCCCGCCCCGGGCGGGGGCGGCGGGCCCTGGTGGGACTGCTGCGGCCAGCCGCCGCCGTGCGGAGGCTGCCCGTGCGCGGCCCTCGGGTCCTGGTCGTAGGGGACGAACCCGGGCCGCCCGTCCGGCGCGTCCGCGATGGGCTTGTCGAGCGCGACGAGCGGCGGCGGCTGCGGCATGTCGCGCGGCGGGGCGTCCTGCAGCGGGACCTCCTGCGGCCCCATGTCGGACGGGCTGCCGCGGGACAGTACGTCCTCGCTGGTGTCGGGCGGGTCGCCGAGCGAGTCGGGCGGCGCGAAACCGCCCGCGACGAGCCGGTCGCCGGAGCCCGGCTCCCGGCCCGGCTCGGGGTCGTCGTCGGAGGCGTCCGACGGGACCTGCTGAGCCGCGGGTTCCTGATCAGGTGGCGTGTCCGCCGGCGGCTCCAGGGGGATCTCCTGGTCGGTCACCGTCTCGGGAGGAGCCGCCGCCTCCTGCCGTTCAGGCTCCAGGCCGGGGACGACGTCCTCGTCGTCCGACGGCGCCCTGACCGGCCCGCGGTTGTCTTCCGTCATCCCCATCTCTCCTACCGAGCATGGTTCTCGTCATCTGGTGCTCATCGTGCCCGGCTCGGCATGTGGCGAGCATAAGACCTCCGGGCCGGCTGATCATCCCGGTTCGGGCGATCAGTCGAAGGGGTTGGCGACGGCGGCGAGGCGTTGCGCGCCGCGGGAGACGCGGGTCCAGATCGAGGTGGTGTCGCGGGGCAGGCTCGCGGCGACCGCGTCGGCGGTGCTGAGCGGGGCGTCGGTCAGCACCGTGTACACGTAGCCGTCGCCCGCGGACACGGCCCAGCGGCGCAGCGACTCCCGGTGGAAGATCGTCCGGCCCCGCTTGACGGTCTTCTGCCAGCCGGACAGGGTCCGCTCGTCGATCGTGCCGCGCTGCACGAACACGGAGACGGCGGCGAGGCCGTCGGAGTAGCTGAGGTGGACGGCGCCGCCGCCCCCGTCGCGGCGCGCGTCGTGGAGGGTGAGGCGCCCGGGCAGGTCCTTGGGGACGGGCCAGCCGCGGTCGCGGAGCGCGGCGAGATCGGCACGATCCAGCCGGTCGCTCCACACGGCCGAGCCGTGGCCGCCGGAGGCGGGGAAGCGCTCGGACCCGCCGCGGGGCGCGGCGCCGATGGCGTAGGTCGCGGGCTGCTTCGCCGGGACGGTGTAGCTGATCTCGCTGAACCCGGCGGCGACCACGCGGCGGCCGGTGGCGTCGATCAGCTCGCGGTGCAGCATCAGCCCGGTCTCGGCGTCGATCCAGAACCGGCCGGCCGGGCTGCCGTCGTCGCGGCGGGCCTCGATGACGCGGGCGGGACGGTCGCAGACCGCCGAGTCGGCGCCGCGGACCACCGAGTAGTTGCGGGTCAGCAGGTCGAGCGTCACCGGCGTGAAACCGGTGGGGTCGGCGGAGTCGGGGCCGGAGTCGGGCTGGTAGCCGTCCGCGGCGCCCGTCCCGGCCCGGTAGCGGACGCCGTCGCCCGGCGTGTGCGACACCGTGATCCGGGACGTGCTGGACCGGCCCCGGTTCCACGTGGTGAGGAACCGCCTGCCCTCGTACGGGACGCGGCGGGCGGCGTCGCCGGCGGCGCGCAGCAGGCCCACCGCGCCCGGGTCGCTGCGGACGCGACGGCCCGTGGCCGGGTCACCGGCGAGCGCCGCGGCCAGCGCGAGCGCGCCCGCCAGCCCCCAGGCCAGGACGGTCCTGCGCCGTCCCGGGCGGGTAAGGGTCTTGGCGATCACGGCCCCGGGGAGACCTGGACCTGGTTCGCCGGGTCGGTCAGGGGGTCGGTCATCGGCGCGTCCCCCGAGGTCAGCGCGTGCTGGACGGCGTAGCGGTCGAACGCCGGGGTGATGGTCGGCGCGTCGTCACCGCCGCCGACGGCGTACGACACGCCGCCGAGGCCGAGGAACAGGGTCGCGGCGCCCATGACCAGGTAGCGGCGCCGCGGCTGGACGCCGAGCGCGGCTGCTGCCGCGACGCGTCCGGAGGGGCGGTTGTCGCGCGGGCGCGCGGTGGACACCCTGGCGGGGCGGGTCGCGGACCGGAGCGGGCGCGCGGAGTGCCGCACCGCCGAGGCGGCGGCGAGCGGGTCGGCGAGGGGGTCTGCGGCCGGGCCGGAGAGCGGGCCGGCGGGCTTCGGCGGAGCGTCGTCGCGGGGCGCGGGGGAACCGGCGGCCGCGGGCAGGGTGCGGAGCCGGGTCAGGAAGTCGGGGGACGGGAGCTCGCCGGTCTCGTCGAGCCCGCGCAGCCGGCCCTTGAGCTTGCGCAGCGAGGCGACCTCGTCCCTGCACCGGTCGCAGCACGCGAGGTGGGCGAGGGCGCGGTCGCGCTCCTCATGTCCCAGCTCGCCGTCGACCAGAGCGGTCAGACGCTCCCCCAGACAACTCACGCGGCCTCCGTCTTTCCGGTCAGTCACCCGCGCGGTCCCGCACCGCGCGGTGAGCACAGCTTTTACACGCCCTCCGGCTGAGGCCGGCCGCCTGCCGCGTGCAGGCCGTCGCCGGCGTCGTCGGTCGCCCCGAGGTCTTGCTCGCCGTCCAGCTCCGTGCCGTCCAGCTCGGACGCCTCCATCAGCATGGCGTCGGCGGGCTGGAACTCGTTGCGCGTGCCGGGGCGGCGCCGCGTCGGCGCGCGGTGTTCCAGCGCGGTGCGCAGCTGCGCCCGCCCCCGGTGGATGCGGCTGCGGACGGTGCCCAGCTTGACGCCGAGCGTCGCGGAGATCTCCTCGTACGACAGGCCCTCGATGTCGCACAGCACGACGGCCGCGCGGTACTCGGGGGCCAGCGCGTCGAGCGCGGCCTGGACGTCGGCGTCGAAGTTGCTGTCGTCGAACGCCTGCGCCGGGGTCGGTTCACGGCCCTGGAGGCGTTCGGCGGCGTCGTCGGCGAGCCCTTCGAAGCGGATCCGCTGGCGGCGCCGGGCCATGTCGAGGAACAGGTTCGTGGTGATCCGGTGCAGCCAGCCTTCGAACGTCCCCGGCGTGTAGTTCGACAGGGACCGGAACACGCGGACGAAGACCTCTTGTGTAAGGTCTTCCGCGTCGTGCTGGTTGCCGGTCAGGCGGTAGGCGAGCCGGTACACGCGGGTACCGTGCTCGCGGACGACCTCGTCCCAGGACGGCGGCGCCCAATCGGCCTCGGGGGCGTTCTCGCGAGTGCCCGCGACGCTACCGAGCCCCTGCCCGGGGCCCACCCCCACAGCGCTTCTGAAACTGAGTGCTGCGACTCCCATGGTGCCGGGCTGTTCCTCTCTCGTGGGCCAAGGACTCGCCTTGGAACGGCACGGTCTCGCCTGGGCTGGGGCGGTGCTGGACCGACTGGGTTCTCGTGGGTTCGACCCGCGCATGACGGGTTCCTTCTCTGTTCATAACGCACTGAAACGCGAGTTGGTTCCCCCTCAGCGATATGGTCTTCCCAGCATGAGCCAGGCGGGGGTCCCGCGAGGAGGCAGCCATCGACGCCGACCAGGCCAAACTTGCCTATGTGGAGGGTTTCCTCCCCGAAGACGAGCCGTTGTCGGACGCCAGGCGCCGCGGTGAGGAGATCGGCGCGACGCCGATCGGCCCGGCGGGCGGGGCGGCGCTGCGTTTCCTCGCGACCCTGCTCGGCGCGCGGACGGTCGTGGAGATCGGCTCCGGCTGCGGCGTGTCCGGGATCTGGCTGATGCGCGGCATGCCCAAGGACGCGGTGCTGACGAGCGTGGACATCGATCCCGAGCACCAGCGGCTGGCGAAGCAGGCGTACGCGGAGGCGGGCCTCGCCTCCTTCCGCACCCGGATGATCATCGGGCCCGCGCTGGAGGTGCTGCCGCGGCTCACCGACGGCGCCTACGACATGGTGTTCTGCGACGCGCAGAAGCGCGAGTACCCCGAGTACCTGACCGGCGCGCTGCGGCTGCTGCGGCCCGGCGGCGTCGTCGCGTTCGACAACGCGCTGTGGGGCGGCTGGGTCGCCGACCCCGACCGCCGCGACCCGGAGACCGAGGCGATCCGCGAGGTGCACCACATGATCCGCGAGGACGACCGGCTCGTCCCGCTGCTGGTCCCGGTCGGCGACGGCCTGCTCTGCGCGGTCAAACGCGACTAGCGGGTGGGCGAGGAGAAGGCCGCCGCCGACGAGGTGTTCGCCGTGCGGCAGCGGGTCACCTGGCGCGGGACGTGGCGGGTCATCGCGTTCCTGATCATGTTCCTCGCGTCCGTGGCGTTCATCGCGGGCGGCGCGATGCGCGGCGCCGGGCTCGCCAGCATCACGATCATGATCCTGGGTGTGGCGGGGCTCGGGCTGTTCGGCGCGGGGCTGCTCGCCTCGGCCGGGGGGATGCTCGCGCGGCGTCCCGTCCTGGAGTTCGACGGCGCCGGGGTGCGCCGCCCGGCGCGCTGGCCGCTGCCCCGCCGGGCCGGGCGCGCGCTGCCCTGGCCGGACGTGGCGGCGATCGCGGCGCTGCGGCGCGGCTCCGCCGGAACCCGGCGGGGCGAGCAGGACTACCTGGTGTTCCTGCCGACGCCCGAGCTGGCGGAGATGGCGCGGACGTCGGAGCGGCCGCGGCTGATGGCGCTGACGTTGCGGGACGTGCCGTCCACGGCCGCCGCCGTCCCGTGGTCGTTCGCCGTGGAGTCGGGCTGGGACGCGACGCTCCCGCAGATCGTCAAGCAGGCGAGGCGCTACCGCCGCGTCCCGGTGATCGACCGCCGCACGAAGTGATCGTTTGAATGGTGGCGGGTGGGGGGCTGGAGGACGGTTAGCCGGTCAGCCAGGTCAAGAGCAGGCGGGTGCCGTAGCCCGTCGCGCCGCGGGTGAGTTCGGCGTCGTCGGACGTGCTGCGGCCCGGGCCGGCGATGTCGAGGTGCGCCCAGGGGCGGTCGCCGGCGAACTCGCGCAGGAACAGCGCCGCCGTGATGGCGCCGCCGCCGTAGCCGCCGCGCCCGATGTTGTTGATGTCGGCGACGTCGGAGTCGATCGCGGCGCGGTAGTCCTCGACGAGCGGCATCCGCCACACCCGCTCCCCCGCCGTGGATCCGGCCTCGGTGAGCGCGGTGGCTAGGGCGTCGTCGGTGGCGAACAGCGCCGCGTGCCGCAGGCCCAGCGCGACCTTCGCCGCGCCGGTCAGGGTCGCGACGTCAACGACCACGTCGGGGGCCAGCTCCGCGTCGGCGTAGGCGAGCGCGTCGGCGAGGACGAGCCGTCCCTCGGCGTCGGTGTTCAGCACCTCCGACGTCGTCCCGCCGTAGTGGGTGATCACGTCGCCGGGCCGCATGGACGACCCGGACGGCATGTTCTCCGCCGCCGCGACCAGCCCGGTGACGCGGGCGCGGACGCCGAGGCCGCGCAGCGCGCCCATCACGGCGATGACGGCCGCGCCGCCCGCCATGTCGGTCTTCATCGTCTTCATGCCCTCGTTCGGCTTGAGGGACAGGCCCCCGCTGTCGAACGTGATGCCCTTCCCGACGAGGACGACGTGCCGCTCGGCGGGCCCCTCGGGAACGTAGGAGAGCTCGATCAGCCGGGGCGGCCGCGACGATCCGCCGCCGACCGCGATGAGGCCGCCGAAGCCCTCTTCCACCAGCTCTTTCTCGCCGCGGACGCGGACGGTGAGGCCCGCGTCGGCGGCGACCCGCTCGGCCTGGGCGGCGAGCCACGACGGGTCCTTCTCGCGGGACGGGGTGTTCGCGAGGTCACGGGCCAGCGCGGTGGCTCGGGCGCGGGCGGTGCCGAGCTCGATGGCGGGCGCGTCCGACTCGGGGCCCGCCTCGGTGAGGACGGCGAGCGTGCCGAGCGCCTTCTTCGCCGGCGCGGGCTCTGCGCCGATCTTGAACTCGTAGCCGGCGAGCAGCGCGCCCTCGACGAACGCGGCCAGGTCACCGGCGGGCACGCCCGCGGCGAGCGCGGTGCGGCCCCTGCCGCGGCGGGCCAGTGCGGCGCCGGCCTTGCGCAGGTCGGCCGGGGCCGCGTCGCCCACCCCGTACAGCAGCAGCTCCCGCATCCGGTCGCCGAGCCGGACCTGGGTCGCGGTGATCTCGCCGGGCTCGCCCTTGGCCCGGTGGAGTTCCAGCAGCTCGTCCAGCGTGAACGGCAGCGACTCCGCCACCTCGGCGGCAGGGGCGGCGGGCCCCGACCCGACCGGCACCGCCACGACCTCCGCATCGATGTCCACCGCGGTCTGGGACACGGTGCCCCCGGCGCCGTGGATGCGGGTCTCGATGGGCATGGCTGCGGTTCCCCCAGGTGTCTTCGGTCGGGTGTCTTCGGTCGGGTGTCTTCGGTGCGGGAATGGCAAGGGCCCCGGCGATAACCCCCGCCGGGACCGTCACCAACAAGCCGGGAACGGCCGTGCCGTCAGCCGACGACGCCCTTGATGGCCTCGCCGAGCTCCTTGGCCTCGTCGGCGGACAGCTCGACCACGAGACGTCCACCGCCTTCGAGTGGGACTCGCATGACGATTCCGCGTCCCTCCTTGGTCACTTCGAGCGGACCGTCTCCCGTCCGCGGCTTCATCGCCGCCATGCGTATCCCCTTCCTGCGTAGGGCCGCGGCCTTCGCACACCGTTGGCCGCGTGGCCGCGTGTCGCATCCGCGTCATCAGTAGTGGTCCATTATCTCGTCTTCCGGGCGCGAAGTGGTAACGATCAGCCTCCAGATCGGAAGATGGGAGGGTGGGTGAAGGCTGGAAAGAGGGGACCACCATGGCTGAGACCGTGCTTTACGACCTGACGGACGGCGTTGGGACGATCACGCTGAACCGGCCGGACGGGATGAACTCGCTGACGGTCGAGATGAAGGAGCTGCTGCGCGCGACGGTGGTGCGCGCCGCCGCCGACCCGGCCGCCCGCGCGGTGATCCTGACGGGCGCCGGCCGGGCCTTCTGCGCAGGTCAGGACCTACGTGAGCATGGCGACAACCTCGCCGCGGGCAGGGGGCTGGACGACACCGTCCGCAAGCACTACAACCCGATCGTGCTGGCGCTGGCGGGGATGCGGAAGCCGGTGATCGCGGCGGTGAACGGGGTGGCGGCGGGCGCGGGCGCGTCGCTGGCGTTCGCGTGCGACCTGATCGTCGCGTCCGACAAGGCCCGGTTCGCGACCGCCTTCACCGGGATCGGCCTGGCGCCCGACAGCGGCATGTCGTGGACGCTGCAGCGCCTCGTCGGCCGCGCCAAGGCCGCGGAGCTGCTGCTGCTCGGCGAGCCGATCAAGGCCGAGGCGGCGCTGGAGCTGGGGCTGGTGAACCGGGTCGTCCCGGCGGACGAGCTGGCCCCCGCCTCCGTGGAGCTGGCCCGCCGCCTCGCCGCGGGCCCGACGGTCTCCTACGGCGCGGTCAAGACGGCGCTCGACTTCGCGGCGACGCACGACCTGGCGTCCGCGCTCGAGCGGGAGGCCGAGCTCCAGGACAACTGCGAGAAGACCAGTGATCACCACAACGCGACCGAGGCGTTCCTGAAGAAGGAGCAGCCCACCTTCGAGGGCCACTAGCCCCGGTCTCCGGCCTGCACGTGGGCGTTGGTGGGGCCATCCCCAGTGCGGGCTCGGGAGTGTGCGTCAATGTGCCGGAGGGGGTCCCGGCGGTTTCCTGGACGGCATGATCCAGACAACCGCCGTACCTCCGGCAGCGCAGCTCCACGACCACGTCGCGGTGGCGCGTGACGTGGTGAAGTCGTACGGGACGGGCGACGGCGCGGTCGCCGCGCTGCGCGGCGTCTCGGCGGCGTTCCCGCGCGGCCGGTTCACCGCGATCATGGGGCCGTCCGGCTCCGGGAAATCGACGTTCCTGCACTGCATGGCCGGCCTGGACGCGGTGACGTCGGGCTCCGTGCTGATCGGCGACGTCGACATCACCAAGCTGTCCCGGACCGCGCTCACCAAGCTGCGCCGCGACCGGCTCGGGTTCGTGTTCCAGTCGTTCAACCTGCTGCCGATGCTGACGGCGGAGGAGAACATCCGGCTCACCGGGCGGCTCGGGAACCGGCGCGCGGACCGGCAGTGGTTCGACACGATCGTGGACGCGCTCGGCCTGCGCGAGCGGCTGAGGCACCGGCCGGGCGAGCTGTCGGGCGGGCAGCAGCAGCGCGTCGCGGTGGCGCGGGCGCTGCTGACCCGTCCCGAGGTGCTGTTCGCGGACGAGCCCACCGGCAACCTCGACTCGCGGTCGGGCGCGGAGGTGCTCGGGTTCCTGCGCACCGCCGTGGACGCCTACCGGCAGACCGTGATCATGGTCACGCACGATCCGCTGGCCGCCGCGCACGCCGACCGGGTGCTGTTCCTCGCCGACGGGATGATCGTCCACGAGCTGCACTCCCCCACCATCGACCAGGTCCATGCCGCCATGCGGCGGATGGAGGGCTGAGCGCGCCATGTGGCTCATCGCGCGCCGCTCGTTCACCGGCGGCTGGAAGCAGCTGACCGCCACACTGCTGGCGGCGATGTTCGCGATCGGGCTGATCGCCGGGTCGCTGCAGTTCACGTTCCGGGCGCAGGAGGCGGTGTCGGGCACCGACGCCAGCGAGTACGCCCGCGCCGACGTGCTGGTGCTGGGCGGGACGGCCGATCCCGGCGACGTCTACACCGTCCCGGACGGGCAGGTCCCGCTGGACCGGGTCGCCGGACGTCCCGGCGTGGCGGCGGCGGCCGGGGACGCCATGGTCCCGGTCACCGCCACCGGCTCCGACGGCAAGATCATCCTGCCGCCGGCCGGGGCGGCCACGATGCTCCGGCCCTGGACGCCGGAGAACCGGCTCAACCCCTACCGCCTGGAGGACGGGCGCGCGCCCGCCGCCGACGGCGAGATCGCCGTCACCCGGCACATCGCCCGCGCCGGGAAGCTCAAGGTCGGCGACTCGATGCGGACGACGCTGCCCGAGGAGACCCGCGCGCTGAAGATCGTCGGGATCGTCACCGTGCAGGGCCGCAGCGCCGTGGCGAGCGGTGATCTGCTGCTGGCGCCGCCGGAGACGGTCCGCGCGGCGGCCGAGCTGCCGCCGGGGACGTGGCAGGGCGTGTGGGTCAAGGCCGCGCCCGGCGTCAAGGCGTCGGCCCTCCGCGCCGATCTGGCCCGCGACCTGCGCGGCGAGGACGTCACCGTCCGCACCGCCGCCGAGGTGCGGGGTGCGCAGTCGGCCACCCTGGACGCCGCGGGCGTCTCGGTCGGCGGCTCGCTGAGCATGCTCTCGTCCCTCGCCGTGTTCGTGGGGCTGTTCGTCGTCGCCAACACCTTCGGCACGCTGGTGCGGCAGCGGACCCGGCGGCTCGCGCTGCTCAGCGCGATCGGCGCCACGCCCCGCCAGATCAAGCGGCTGATCCGGCTGGAGGCGCTCGCGCTCGGGATCGTCGCGTCCATCGGCGGGGTGCTGGTCGGCTACCCGGTGTCGGGGCTGCTCACCGACCTGTTCGCCAAGGACGGCTTCGACATCTCCGCCGCCGACGCCGACTTCGGCTGGCTCGCCCTGGGCGCGCCCGCCCTCGCCGGGATCCTCGTCACCCAGCTCGCCGCCTGGCGCGCCGCCCGCAAGGCGTCCCGGATCACGCCGATGCAGGCGCTGCGCGCCGCGAGCACCGACTCGGCCGGACGGCGCTGGCCCCGGATCCTCGGCGCGCTCGCCGTGCTCGCCCTCGCCGCCGGGTTCTACGGCCTGGTGTTCGCGATCAGGTACGAGGAGCCGCCGGGCATGGAGCGCACGGTCGGCGTCTGCATCATGATCCTGATGGGGTCGATGACGGCGGTGGCGGGGCTCGCCGTCCTCGCCCCGTTCTTCGTCGGGCCGCTCGGCGGCCTGGTCGGACGCGTCGGCACCGCGGTGAGCGGCGAGGCCGGGCGGCTCGCCCGCGCCACCATCACCCGCAGCCCGCGGCGGGTGTCGTCGGCCGCGTCCTCGCTGATGCTCGGCGTCGCGCTCGTCTCCTCGACCGCGGTGCTCGTGCTGTCGGTGAACGCCCGCTTCGACGAGGCCGGGAAGGAGGTGATGGTGGCCGAGCACGCGATCGCCGCGGCGGAGAAGACCTCGTCCGGGCAGGCGCCGCTGCCCGGCGACACGGTCGCGAAGGCCGCCGCCGCGCCCGGCGTGTCCCACGCGACGGCGCTGACCGGCACCGCGGTCCGGCTGGTGGACCCGCCGCCGAAGCCGCCGGAGCCCGGGGAGCCGCCGGAGCCGGTGTTCCTGGACGTGACCGGGGCCGACCAGGCGGCGCTGCCGTCCGTCCTCGACCTCGGCGGGAGCCTGCGGCCGCTGCGTGCCGGCGAGATCGGCGTCACGTCCACGGTCATGGAGGCGAACAGGCTGAAGAAGGGGCAGCGGATCGTGGTGCGGGGCGTGCGGGGGAAGGTCACGCTGACCGTCGCGGGCGCGTATCACGACCCGTCGCACCTGTTCGCCGACCAGGCGCTGGTGTCGACGGCCACCATGGACCGGCTGGACCCGGGCGCCGGGACGCGGGTCATTCTCGTCCGCGGCGGCACCGAGGACGGCTTGACCAGGGCGGTCGCGGACGTGCCCGGCGCGCAGGTGCTCGACGAGTCCGGCTACGTCAAGACGGCCGCGAAGGCGATGACCAGCGGCGTGAAGGTCGTGTACGGGTTCATCGGGATGGCGCTCGTCCTGGCGCTGTTCGGGATGGCCACGACCGTGTCGATGAGCGTCGCCGAACGGACCCGCGAGTTCGGGCTGCTCGGCGCCGTGGGCGCGACGGCGGCGCAGATCCGGTCGGTCGTCCGGTGGGAGGCCGCGACGGTCGTCCTGCTCGGGACGCTGCTCGGGCTCGGCACGGCGCTCGGGACCGGCTACCTGATGCACGTCGGGACGGGCAGCTCGTTCCTGACGCCGAGCCCGCCGTGGTGGCTGTTCGTCGCGGTCATCGCGGGCGCGGCGGCCGTCACCCTGGCGACGTCCGCCCTCCCGGCCCGGCGCGCCGCAGGGGTCCCCGTCCTGGAGGCGGCCAAGGCGGAATGATTCCTACTTGTAGGCGCCTCGGCGGTGGCAGCCCGTCAGGTGGTCGTCTACGAGGCCGCAGGCCTGCATCAGGGCGTAGACGGTGGTGGGGCCGAGGAAGCGGAAGCCGTGTTTCTTCAGCTCCTTGGCCAGGGCCTTCGAGCCGTCGGTGGACGCGGGCATGTCGTCCGTGTCGGCATAGGCGGGCGCGTCGGGGTCGGCGTAGCGCCAGGCGGTCGCGGCGAGGCCGCCGGGGATGTCGAGCGCGGCGCGGGCGTTGGCGATGGACGCCTCGATCTTCGCCCGGTTGCGGACGATCGAGGCGTCCGCCATCAGCCGCTCGACGTCGCCGGGGCCGAACGCGGCGACCTTCTCGGGATCGAACCCGTGGAAGGCGGCCCGGAACGCCTCGCGCTTGCGGAGGATCGTCAGCCACGACAGCCCGGACTGGAACGCCTCCAGGCACAGCTTCTCGTAAAGGCCCTGGTCGTCGCGGACGGGACGGCCCCACTCCTCGTCGTGGTAGGCGACGTAGTCGGGCGCCGACAGGCCCCATGGGCAGCGGGCCAGGCCGTCCTCGCCCAGAATCGCGGTGGTCACCCGCCCGTTCTACCGCACGCCTCCGACAGCGCGGCCAGGCGGCGGAGGCCCAGGCGCATGAACGCCTTCACGACGGGGCCCACGACGAGCCATCCGGCGCGGCCCAGCGGGCCGAGGGGCAGGTCGACGCGTTCGGCCCACACGATGCGGCTGCCCGACCCCTCGGGCACGACCTTGAACCACGCCTCGCCGCGCACCACGCGCCCGGTGTGCCGGACGGCGACGCGCCGCCCCGGCCGCCAGTCGGTGATCACCATGGTGTCGAGGAACCCGATCGGGCCGATGCCCGTCCAGGCCTTCAGGTCGGCGCCGGTCTTGTGGCCGCCCTCCGCGCTGGTGAACGGCATCCACTCCGCGTGCCGCGGCCAGTCGGTCAGGACGTCGAAGAGCCGGTCGGCGGGCGCGGCCGAGACCGCCTCCGCGTGGACGGCGACGCTGCTCACTGGCGGTCCTCCGGCGCGCCGCCGACGCGCTCGTCCTCCTCGGTCTCCTCCTTGAGGAGCGAGGGCGGGCCGCCGTTCGAGGCCGGTTCCTCCAGTTGCTCCAGGCCGTGCAGGGCGCCGATCGAGCCCTCGCCGTAGCGAAGGTCGTGGAGCTGCTGTTCGAGGACGGCCACGCGGGCGTCGCGTTCGGACAGCGCGTGCGAGACGCGGCGCAGCGCCTCGTCCATCACCTGCGGCTGGTAGCCCCAGAACGTGCGCGGGAACCGCATGTGGGCGACGTCCGGGCCGGTGATCGGGCGGCCGTCGGCGCCGAACGGGAGCCGCGGGTAGTCGGGATGGGTCTCGGCCAGTTCCCCGCCCCGGCCCATGGCGAGGACGACGACGGCGCCCAGAACGGCCAGGCCGGCCAGGACGAGAACCACGACTACCATCTCGCTCCGATCTGCACACGTCCCCCTCTGAAGGACGTTTCCCGGTCTCAGATCGTGCCACGCTTTGAGGCATGGAAGTGCGAGAGCGGATGGTACTGCCGATGGACGCGCCCGTGCCGGACGGCGCCGTGGATGCGGGCACGGCGCCCCCGGCGGACCGCGTGGAGCGGCACGCGGCCGCGGGGGACATGGTGCTCGTCACACTTGAGACGGACGCGCGGGAGCCCGATCCGGCGCTGCTCGCCGCGGTGTCGGTGTACGCGTGGCTGGGCGCGGCGCTCTTCCGCGTCCCCGAGCCGCAGGCGGACGGCGTCCGCCAGGTCCTGGACATGGTCGCCTCCATCCAGGGGACCCGGCCCCCCGCCGTCGCCCGCCGCGGACTCGCCTGACCCCGCGGCCCTAGCCGCGCAGGCGGTGCCAGGGGCCCGTGATCGCGAACGTCGCGCCCGGGTCGGACTGGCGGCTGGCGAACAGGATGCGGCCGTCCGGGGAGAAGGTGACCCCGGCGAACTCGCTGCCGTTGAGGGCGTTGCGGGCGAACGCGAACGGCCTGTTCTTGCGCGTGGTGCCGACGAGGTACTGCTCGCCGTCGCCGTCCTCGGCCAGGATCACGCCGCCGCCGTACGGGGAGACGGTGATGTTGTCCGGGCCGTCGAACCGGCCGCCCGGCTTGAAGATCAGCTGGAGCTCGATCTCGTTGCGGCGCGGGTCGTAGGTCCAGACCTGGCCCGCGTGGTCGCCGGCGGCGCCGTCCTCCTTGCTGGAGAAGCTGGCGACGAAGTACGCCTTGCCGTGCCCCCACCAGGCGCCTTCGAGCTTCTGGCTCCGCGTGATCGACTCGAACTGCTTGCGGACGGAGGTCTGCTTCGCGGACGGGTCCGGCACGTCCACCCAATGGGCGCGGAACCTGGTCCCGGGCTCGGTGACGAGCGACAGGTCGGGAAGGCCCGGCACGTTCAGCGCCTCCAGCTCCCCGCCCTTCAGGTAGGCGTGGTAGCCGCCCCGGTGGGCCTTGGGACGGAACCGGTAGAACAGGCCGAACGGCTTGGACGCGTCCTCGGTCAGGTAGGCGGTGAGGGTGTGCGGGTCGACGGCGACGGCCTCGTGCGCGAACCGGCCGAGACCGGTCAGCGGGACGGGCTTGGTGCGCCTGCCGTACGGGTCGACCTCGAAGACCCAGCCGTGGCTCTTGGTCTCGCCCTTGAAGCCCTCGGTCTCCTCGCAGGTCAGCCACGTCCCCCAGGGGGTGCGGCCGCCCGCGCAGTTCACGGCCGTCCCGGCGAGGCTGACGTACTGCGACACCAGGTCGCCGTCCCGGTCGACGAGCAGGTTGGTGGTGCCGCCGTTGGCCGCCGGGTCGTAGGTCAGCTCGGGCGGCGCGACGGCGCGGGTGCCGTTGTTGCTCTGCTCGTGGTTGCGCACCAGGATCGTGTGGCCCCGGTGGGCGTTGCCGCGCTCGCGGTCGCCCCAGCCGGGCCAGTCGGGGCGCTCGTCCCGGCCGGTCCAGTGCGGGAAGTGGTCGTGGCCGCCGCGCGCGGGGAACGTGGCCGTCCCGTCGTGGTGGCCGGGGACGACGACGCCGGCGGAGATGGGCTCGCCCTCCACCGACAGCGTCTTGTACGAGAAACCCTTGGGCAGGTCGAGGACGCCCTTGGGGTCGGGGACGAGCGGGCCGTAGCCGAACGCCTCTCCGGTGTCGGCGCCCGCGGAGGTCTGGAAGATTCCGTCCAGGCTTCCGGCGAGCGCGATGGACAGCGCACCGGCCGCGCCGCCCTTGACGACTCCGCGACGGGTCACGGACATGGGCACTCCTTCACGTGAGGGGATCACGCGGGAGCCTGGTCGCCGCCCCTGAACCGGCGATGAACGAGCACCGGACGGACGGCAAACCCCCAGGACAATCTTCAGTTTCCGGGCGCCGGCGCTAGTGCGCGCCCGCGCCGGCGAGCCCGGCGATCTCCGTCATGACCGACCCGGGGAGGTCGAATCCGCCGACGCAGGCGAGGTATCCGGGGGCGTCCCAGTCGTGGCCGCCGGGGCGTCCGCCGAGCGGCAGGTAGGTCCCGCCCGCCTGCCTGACCAGGAGCATCGCGGCGGCGATGTCCCACGCGTTGATGGAGGAGTCGTAGGCGACGTCCGTCCAGCCCGCGGCGATGTGGGCGAGGGTGAGCGCGGCGCTGCCGGGCCTGCGGACGGTGGCGAACGCGTCCACCATCAGGCCGAAGCGGCGCAGGGTCTCGTCGCGGTCGCCGATGCTCAGGTCGTGCGGGCTGGGGTAGGACGTGGCGGCCACGGCGGTCGCGTCACGGGTCGCGCCGCGGCTGCGGAGCGGCTCGCCGTTGCAGGTGGCGCCGTCGAGGGTCGCGGTGAACATGTCGTCGCGCATGGGGTCGTACACCGCGCCCGCGACCAGCTCGTCCGCCGCGACGGCGGCGATCGACACGCACCAGAACGGCAGCCCGACCGCGAAGTTGGCCGTCCCGTCGATGGGGTCGACGTACCAGCGGATCTCGGCGGTGCCGGCGTCGCCGCGCGCGCCGCCCTCCTCCCCCACCACGACGCTGCCCGGCGTGTGCTCGGCGAGCACCTCCCGGATCGTCTCCTCCGACGCGCGGTCGTGCTCGGTGACCGGGTCGTGGAAGTCGGTCTTGACGTCGACCTCCGGGCGCGAGCGGAACGCCGCCCGCAGCGGGCCGCCGGCCGTGCGGGCGGCGAGTTCGGCGATCGCGGCGAGCTCCCGCGAGGCGGGCACGTCGATGGACATTCGGCTCCTTCGGGTGACGCACGTGGTTCGGGCAGGGCGCTGGTCAGGTCGGCAGGAGGCGCTCCAGGAGGCGGGCGGCGGTGACGACGCCGAGGACCACGCCCTCCTTCGGATGCCGCTCGTCGTCGGTGACCGCGACGACGGGGCTGCGCGCGCCCGCCATGACGCTGGCGATCTCCATGACGGTGGCGTTGTGGTCGACGACGGGGAGCGGGGTGCGCTCGTCCGCCAGCAGGTCGGCGACGGTCCGGTCGGCGAGCCCGGCGCAGAGCCGGTCGGCGTGCCGCTCGTCGTAGACGCGGGCGAGGGTCGGGTCCTCGCGGACGTGCGCCGGGACGATCTGGCGCAGCAGCCGCGAGCCCGGGATCACCGCGACGGCGCGGCCCTCCCCGTCCACGACGACGAGGCCGGGAAGACCCTGCGCGGCGAGGAGGCGGGCCGCGTCCAGCGCGCTGTCGGACGGCGTGACGGTGGGGTACTCGGCGGCGAGTTCACGGGCGCGCACGCGTCACAGCTCCGCTTCGGCGTAGTCGTCGGGAGAGAACTCGATGCGCGGCTGGGAGCGTTCCAGCAGGTCGAACGCCTTGGGGACGGAGTCGGCCCAGCCGATGGCGTCCCAGATCCGCGCGCGGGCGAAGCCCTGCTCGGTGAGGCCGCGCATCAGCTCGCGGAGCGGGTCGTAGACGCCGGTCGGGTCGAGGATCACGACGGGCTTGGCGTGCATGGCGAGGACGCGGGCCGTCCACACCTCGAACAGCTCCTCCAGGGTGCCGATGCCGCCGGGCAGGATGAGGAACGCGTCGCTGCGGCGGTCCATCTCGCCCTTGCGGGTGCGCATGTCGGGGGTGACGATCAGCTCGTCGTTGTCCTCGTCGGCGATCTCGACGCTGACCAGGCCCTCGGGGATCACCCCGACGGTGCGGGCGCCGCCCGCCCGCGCGGCGCGGGCGACGGCGCCCATGCACGAGACCTTGGCGCCGCCGCTGACGAGGCTGTGGCCGCGCCGGGCGAGCTCGGTTCCGGCCTGCGCAGCGAGGTCGACGTAGCCGCGGTCGATCGTCCCGCTGGACGAGCAGAACACGCAGACGGCGAGGGGTTTCGGAGATTCCACCGGCCCAATCCTACGGGCCCGCCCCGCGCCGGGCCCGGCGCGGGGCGGGGGCCGGACGGGTCAGTGCATCGCGAGGTCCCTGCGGCGGAACCCGGCCAGGCCGAGGGCGGCGAGGACGGCGGCGAGGGCGGCCAGCCAGACCAGCGGCATGACGGCGAAGTCCTGCCCGATCTTCGGGATGTGGGCGAAGGGCGAGACGTCCAGCACCCGCTGGTCCAGGTCGAGGCTCGCCCCGAACAGGGTGAGCAGCCCGAACAGGCCGACCGCCGCCCAGGCGCCGCCCGCGGTGAGCCGGGGCGCCAGGCCGAACAGCGCGAGCGCGATCGCCGCGACCAGCCACACGGCCGGGAGCTGCGCCATCGCGGCGCCGAGCACGCGGGGCAGCTCGCCGCCGACGTCACCGGCGTTCAGCCCGTGCGTCAGCCCGGCGGCGCCGCCCGCGACGGCCAGCGCGACGGCGGGCCCCAGCAGGGCGAACACCAGATGGCTCGAGGCCCAGCGCAGCCGTCCGGTCGCGGTGGCGAGCAGCGGCTCGGCGCGCTGCCCGGACTCCTCGGTCCGCAGCCGCAGCGCGGCCGACACCGCGTAGGCGGCGACGATGAGGCCGAGCATGCTCATCACCGAGGCGAAGTAGGCGTCCGTGATCCCGGACTGGCCGCCGATCTTGGTGAAGATCTCCTCCAGCTCGGGGTTGTCCTCCACCATGTCCCGGATGCCCTTGGCGAGCGCGCCGTAGACGACGCCGAGCGCGGCGAACCCGGCGAGCCACCCGTACAGGGGACGGCTCTGCAGCCGCCACCCGAGCCCGAACGGCCCCGACAGCCGCGCCGAGGCGGCGGACGGCCCGAGGCTCGGGGGCAGGATTCCGGCGCCCACGTCGCGCCGGGCCTGGAGCGCCGCGGCGGCGGCGACCAGGGCGGCGATGAGCACCGCGACCAGCGCGAGCGTCCACCAGCGTTCCCCGCCGAAGGCGCGCAGCCGGTTGATCCAGCCGAACGGCGACACCCAGCCCAGCCACGACAGGCCGTTGCCCGCGCCGCCGACGTCGGCGGCCATCCGGACCGCGAACGCGACGCCGAGCGAGGCGAGCGCGATCCCGCGGGCGGCGCCCGCGCCCTCGCTGAGCTGCGCGGTGACGCCCGCGACGGCCGCGAACAGGCAGCCCGCCGCGGCGAGCTGGAGCCCGAGGGCCAGCGACCCCGCGAACGGCAGGCCCTGGGAGGCGAGGCCCGCGGCGAGCAGCACCGCGAGGACGAGGTTCGCGGCCATCGTCACGATGAGCGCGGCGGCCAGGCCGGAGCCCCGCCCGGTGACGGTGGCGCCGAGCAGCTCGCGGCGCCCGGCCTCCTCCTCGGTGCGGGTGTGCCGGACGACCATCAGCGCGCTGATGATCGCGACCACGACCGGGATGAACCCGGAGCGCTGGGCGATGATGCTGCCGAGGCTGGTGTCGTACATCGGCCCGTAGAGGGCGAGGAACGTCGGGTTGGTGCCGGTGGTCCGCGCGTACTGGAGCCGGTCTGCGACCTCCGGGTAGAGGCTGTCGGTCGCGCCGACGAAGCCCATCGGGATGAGGGCGAGCACGATCACCCAGGCGGGGAGGAGGAACCGGTCGCGGCGCAGGATCAGCCGGACCAGCCCCCCGGTTCCGACGAGCGCGCTCATTTCGAGACCTCTTCCAATTCGTCCTTGTAGTGGCGCAGGAAAAGCTCTTCCAGCGTCGGCGGGCGGCTCGTCAGGCTCCGCACGCCGACCTGGGTGAGCTGGCGCAGCGCCTCGTCGAGCCGGGGGGTGTCGACCTCGAACTTGATGGTGTTGCCGTCGATGTGGACGTCGTGGGCGCCGGGCAGCGGGAGGCCGTCCGGGGGCGCCGCCAGCTCGGCGTGGATCGAGGTGCGGGTCAGGTGCCGCAGCTCGTCCAGGGTGCCGGTCTCC
The DNA here is from genome assembly GCF_044326375.1 of Actinomadura sp. 3N508. NCBI lineage: Bacteria > Bacillati > Actinomycetota > Actinomycetes > Streptosporangiales > Thermomonosporaceae > Actinomadura > Actinomadura sp. 3N508. The sequence continues at coordinate 182,269 of NZ_JBIRAX010000012.1, read as the reverse complement.
ACGGCGGCGCCGTTGCGGATGATCGTCACCCGGTCGCACAGTGCCTCCACCTCGGACAGGATGTGGCTGGACAGCAGGACGGTCCGCCCGTCGCGCCGTTCCTCGCGGATGCACTCCTGGAAGACCTCCTCCATGAGCGGGTCCAGGCCGGAGGTGGGCTCGTCCAGCAGCAGCAGCTCGGCGTCGGACGCCAGCGCCGCGATCAGCCCGACCTTCTGCCGGTTGCCCTTGGAGTAGGCGCGGCCCTTCTTGCGCGGGTCGAGCTCGAAACGGTCCAGCAGCTCGGCCCGGCGGCGCGGGTTCATGCCGCCGCGCATCCGGCCGAGCAGGTCGATGACCTCGCCGCCGGACAGGTTCGGCCACAGCGTGACGTCGCCGGGGACGTAGGCGAGGCGGCGGTGCAGCTCGGTCGCGTCCCGCCAGGGGTCGCCGCCGAGCAGCCGGGCCGTGCCCGAGTCCGCGCGCAGCAGGCCGAGCAGGACCCTGATCGTGGTCGACTTGCCCGCGCCGTTCGGGCCCAGGAAGCCGTGCACCTCGCCAGGCCGGACGGTCAGGTCCAGGCCGTCCAGCGCGCGGGTCTGGCCGAAGGTCTTGACCAGGCCGTGGATCTCGACGGGGGGCGTGTTCTCGGTCACCGCTTCTCCTTTTGGGGTGACTGCCCGCCGGAGGCGAGCATGTGCTTCAGGCCGGCGCGCGCCTGGGCGACCAGCTCCGGCGACAGGAGCCTGTCGTCGTAGATGTCGATCATGGCGAGCGCCATCCGGGGATAGCCCTCCTGCGTCAGCACGCCGGCGCCCAGGGCTCTTGAGAGGTGGTCGTTCAGGACGAAGGTGCCGAGGCTCATCCCGGTCATGACGGCCGCGTAGGCGTGCAGGTCGTCGGTGGTGGGCTTGGCCACCCCGGGCCTGCCGGCCTCAAGGACCTCCTTGGTGTAGGCCACGACGTCGTCGAACAGCGTCGCCGCGGCCTGGGAGCCGTCGGTCAGCGCGCGGGCGATGTAGCGCTGGATGGGCAGCGCCGTCCGCATGGCGATCTCCATGAAGCCGGGGCTCGCCATCCCGCCCTGGAGCGACTCGTCCTTGATCTCGCGGACGGCCGCGACGACGTACTCGTCGCATGCCTCGCGCAGCGCTTCCTTGGTCCCGTAGTGGTGCTGCACGAGGGCCGGCGAGACGCCCGCGGCCTTCGCGATGCCGCGGATCGTCGCGCCCTTCACGCCGCGCTCCGCGAACTCCAGGAGCGCGGCGTCCCTGATGCGGGCCCGTCCGGTCAGGTCCTCGGGCCGTTCGCCGGCTGCCATCCTCACCGCCTGTACATCCGTTCAGCAAACTGTACCGATGTACACTGTACCTCTGTACAGGCGAGACGTCCAGGCCGGTTTCCAGGCCGTCGCCGAGGCTGGTCAGCCGCCTCCGGGGAGTTCGCTGAGCGTCACCTGGACGCGCTTCTTCGTCCCGTCCGGCTTCTGGATCTCGACGTTCGCGATGCCGCCCGGCTTGAGCGTGGCGAGCACCGACGACAGCGCCGTCTGGTCGGGCGTGGCGGTGCCGTTCACCGAGAGGATCAGGTCGCCCGGCTCGATCCCCGCCTTCGCGGCGCCGCCGCCCCGCTCGACCTCCACGACCGCGACCGCCGACCTCTGGCCGCTCTGCGGGTCGACGATCGTCCGGACCGTCACGCCGAGCGCCGCCCGCCCCGAGTCCGACACCTTCCCGGACCGGATCAGTTGCGGGACGATCCGCTTCACCGTGTCGCTCGGCGTCGCGAACCCGATCCCCGCCGCCGGGGCGCCGATGGACGGGTCCGACGCGGCGGCCGTCGGCACGCCGATCACCTGGCCGTCCAGCGTGACCAGGGCGCCGCCGCTGTTGCCCGGGTTGATCGCCGCGCTGGTCTGGATGGCGTCGGCGATCGTCGAGCCCTGGAAGGCGCCCTCGCCCCGGGTCGAGACCGTCCGGTGCAGCGCGGACACGATCCCGTTCGTGACGCTGCCGGCCAGGCCCAGCGGGTTGCCCATCGCCAGGACGATCTGCCCGACCTCCGCCTTGCCCGACTCGCCCCACGACGCCGGGCGCAGCGACCCGCCGGACACCTTGACCACGGCGAGGTCGTCGGCGGCGAACGCGCCCACGGGCTGCGCGTTCAGCGGCGAGCCGCCGCTGGCCGCCGTCGCCTGGATCCGGTCCGCCCCGGCCACGACGTGCGCGTTCGTGACGATGTGGCCCTGGCCGTCGTAGACGACCCCCGATCCCTCGCCCTTGTCGGTCGTGATCTTCACGACGGACGGCAGGACGGCGTCCACGACCTTCTCGTACTGCTGCTGGAGATCCGCCGCCGGACCGGCGCTGACCGGCGCGGACGTCCGCGCGGCCGTGCTCCCCTCGCCCTCGTCGCCACTGCATCCGGCAAGCGCAAGCGTCCCTGCCGTGACCGCCGCCAAGCAGGCCTTGACCTTGGCTTTTCCTTCCACGCTCCCCACCTCCCGGCCCGGTTCCTTCCCTCCTCCCGGAGATCAGGCCTGCGAGTTCAGGGCTGGAACCGGTAGCCCATCCCGGGTTCGGTGAGCAGGTGCTTCGGGTGCGCGGGGTCGGTTTCGAGCTTGCGGCGGAGCTGCGCCATGTATTGCCGCAGGTAGTGGGTCTCGCGGCGGTAGGACGGCCCCCAGACGGCCGTGAGGAGCTGCTGCTGGCTGATGAGCTTGCCGGGATTGCGGATCAGGAGCTCCAGCAGATGCCATTCGGTCGGGGTCAGGTGGACGCCGCCGCTGACCGTCTTGCCCGCCAGGTCGACGGTGTGCTCACCGACCTCCACCCGCGACACCTCGCCCGTGACCGACACGCGGCGGGACACGGCGCGGATGCGGGCGACCAGCTCCTCGATGTCGAACGGCTTGGTGACGTAGTCGTCCGCGCCCGCCTCCAGCGCCTCGACCTTGTCCTGGCTGCCGGCCCGGCCGGACAGGACGATGATCGGCACCTGCGTCCAGCCGCGCAGCCCGTGGATGACGTCGACGCCCGGGATGTCGGGCAGCCCGAGGTCGAGGACGACCAGGTCCGGCGGCGACGCACCGGCCTGCCGGAGCGCGGTCGTGCCGTCGGCGGCGACGTCCACGTCGTAGTCGCGGGCGCGCAGGTTGATGCGGAGCGCGCGGAGGAGCTGAGGCTCGTCGTCGACGACCAGCACGCGCGTCATACCGCCTCCTCGGGGACGGGCCCCTGCTCGTGGACGGGCAGCGCGACGATCATGGTGAGGCCGCCGCCCGGGGTGTCCTCGGGGACCAGCTCGCCGCCCATCGCCTCGGTGAGCCCGCGCGCCAGCGCGAGGCCGAGCCCGACGCCGGTGTGGTTGTCGCGGTCGCCGAGCCGCTGGAACGGCAGGAAGATCCGTTCCCGGTCGGCGGGCGGGACGCCGGGGCCGCGGTCGGCGATCCGCAGCTCCACCCGGTCCTTGATCGCGCCTGCGGTGATCAGGACGGGCTCGCCCGGCGGGCTGTGCCGCAGCGCGTTCGCGATCAGGTTGACCAGGACGCGTTCCAGCAGCGCCGGGTCGGCGGTCACCTCCGGCAGCAGCGGGTCGAGCCGGACGGTGACGTCCCCGCCGGAGCCGCCGAGGTCGTCCAGGGCGCGGGGCATGATCTCCTCCAGCGCGATGGGCTGCGCCGCGATGCCGAGGACCCCGGCCTGCAGGCGGCTCATGTCGAGGAGGTTGGCGACCAGCCGGTCGAGCCGGTCGAGGGACTGGGCGGCGGTGTCGAGCAGTTCGGCGCGCTCCTCGGGCGTCCAGTCGACGGAGCTGGTGCCGAGGCTGTCGACGGCGGCCTTCGCCGAGGCCAGCGGGGTGCGCAGGTCGTGGCTGACGGCGTTGAGCAGCGCGGTCCGCATCTTGTCGGCCGCCTCCAGGGGCCGGGCCCGTTCCGCCTCCGCCTCCAGCCGCTGCTGGCGCAGCGCGCCCGCGGCCTGGACGGCGAACGCCTCCAGCACCCGCCGGTCCCCCGCCGGGAGCGGACGGCCGCGGATCGCCAGCGTGAGGCCGTCGCCCGCCGGGATCTCGGTGTCGCCCTCGCCCGGCGAGGTGCACGGGCGGCCGCCGACCGTCGCGACGATCCGCCAGTCGGCCGGGTCGCCGTGGCTGTCGGGCGTGGCGGGCACCGGCCGCTCCAGCAGGGTCACGGAGGTCAGGCCGAACGTCTCGCGCATCCGTCCGAGCAGGGTGTCGAGGGCGCGCTCGCCGCGCAGCACGTTCCCGGCGAGCGTGGACAGCAGCCCGGCCTCGCTCCCGAGCTTCGCCGCCTCCCGCGACCGCCGCGCCGCGTGGTCGACGACCATGCTGACGCCGACGCCGACCAGCACGAACACCGCGAGCGCGATGAGGTTCTCCTGCTCGGCGACGGTGAACCGGTGGATCGGCGGGGTGAAGTACCAGTTGAGCAGCAGGAACCCGGCGACGGCGGTGAACAGCGCGGGCCACATCCCGCCGACCAGCGCGATCGCGACGACGGCGGCGAGGAAGAACAGGATGTCGGACGGCAGCGACAGCGCGGGCCGCGCCTCCGCCAGCCCGAACGTCAGCAGCGGCAGCCCGGCCGCGGCGGCCAGGAACCCGGCGGCGCGGCGGCGGGCCGACAGGCCCTGGTCGCGGACCGGCCCGCGGATGCCCTGCCTGGCCTGGTCGTGGGTGACCATGTGGACGTCGATCGTCCCGGACAGCGCCGTCGTCGTCACGCCGATCCCCGGCCGGAGCAGCTGCGCGAGCCGTCCCCGCCGGGAGATGCCGAGGACGAGCTGCGTCGCGTTGACGGCGCGCGCGAACTCCAGCAGGGCGCGCGGGATGTCGTCCCCGACGACCTGGTGGAACGTGCCGCCGAGCCCCTCCACGATCTCCCGCTGCCGGGCCAGCTCGCGCGGCCGGGCGCCACCGCCGCCCAGCCCGTCGCCGCGCGCCACGTGCACGGCGAGCAGGTCGGCGCCCTTGGAGCGGGCGGCGATGCGGGTCGCGCGGCGCAGCAGCGTCTCTCCCTCGGGCCCGCCGGTGAGCGCGACGACGATCCGCTCCCGCGCCTCCCAGGTGCCGCCGATGCCGTGGTCGGCGCGGTACCGGTCGAGCTGCTCGTCCACCTTGCCCGCGAGCCACAGCAGCGCCAGCTCCCGCAGCGCCGTGAGGTTCCCGACGCGGAAGTAGTTGGACAGGGCCGCGTCGATCCTCTCGGGCGTGTAGACGTTGCCGTGCGCCATCCGGCGGCGCAGCGCCTCCGGTGCCATGTCGACCAGCTCGACCTGCCCGGCGCCGCGGACCACCTCGTCCGGGACGGTCTCGCGCTGCGGCACCCCGGTGATGTTCTCCACGACGTCGTTGACCGACTCCAGGTGCTGGACGTTCACGGTCGTGATCACGTCGATCCCGGCGTCGAGGATCTCCTCGACGTCCCGCCAGCGCTTGTCGTGCCGGGAGCCGGGGACGTTGGTGTGGGCGAGCTCGTCCACCAGCACGACCTCGGGGGCGCGGCGCAGCACGGCGGGCACGTCCAGCTCGGTGAACTCGGCGCCCCGATGTGTCACGGTCGCGCGCGGCAGGACCTCCAGGCCGTCGAGGAGCGCGGCGGTGCGGGCGCGTCCGTGCGTCTCGACGTAGCCGACGACGACGTCGGTGCCGCGGTCCTGCCGCCGCCGCGCCTCCGACAGCATGGCGTAGGTCTTCCCGACCCCTGGTGCGGCGCCCAGGTAGATGCGGAGCTGCCCCCTGGCCATGGGCTCCATCCTCTCAGCCCCGGTAGGGGGCGGCCTTGTCCAGGGCGATGTTGAGCTGGAGGACGTTCACCACGGGCTGTCCCATGAACCCGAGCGCGCGTCCGGTCGTCGCGCCGCCGACGAGCTTCCGCACCGTCCGCACCGGGACGCCGCGCATCTCCGCGACGCGCCTCGCCTGTAGTTCGGCGTAGGCGACGGAGATGTGCGGGTCGAGTCCGGAGCCGCTCGCGGTGACCGCGTCGGCCGGGACGGCGGGCTCGGCAGGGGCGCTCCCCCGGACCGGCACGATCTTCCCGGCGCGGGGATCCAGGCCGGCTGGGGCGCATTCCACCTTGACGCCCTTGTACTCGGCGATGAACGGCGCGGCCGCCGGGCACGGCTCGTTGACGCTGATCACCCTTCCGGGCTGGACGGACAGGACGGCACCGACCCCGCCCTTGGTGCAGTACGGGCGCGAGCCGTCCACTCCGTTCAGTTCCCCGATCTCCTTGCTGCGGGTGCAGACCATGCTGAGCAGGCTCTGCTCATCGCCCTTGTCGATGATGTCCTCGGGGCCGAGGTTGCTCGCCGAGGTGGCGGTCGGGTCGTAGCCGTCGCCCGCCGCGGACGGGCGGCCCTGGAAGTACTGCCTGAGCGGGTTCCCGTCCTTGCCGGTGAACGGCTGGCCGATCAGCTCGCTGCCGACCTGCCGTCCGTCGACGCTGACGTGGGAGCCGTCCGCGTGGTCCTTCAGGCCGGGCACCTGCGCTGCGGCCGTGATGGCCAGCGGGTACAGGACGCCCAGGACGGCGGTGAAGACGAGCAGCGCGCGGAGCGCGGCGACATGCCGGCGGAGCCAGCCGGGTAGCGCGTTCATCAGTTGATCCCCGGTATGAAGTGGACGAGAAGGTCGATGAGCTTGATCCCGGCGAACGGGGCGACGATCCCGCCGAGCCCGTAGACCAGCAGGTTGCGGTTCAGCAGCCGGGACGCCGAGCCCGCCCGGTACCGGACGCCGCGCAGCGCCAGCGGGATCAGCGCCACGATGATCAGCGCGTTGAACACGACGGCCGACAGGATCGCCGACTCCGGGCTGGACAGCCGCATCACGTTCAGCGCGTCCAGGCCCGGGAACAGCGCGACGAACAGCGCCGGGATGATGGCGAAGTACTTGGCGACGTCGTTGGCGATGGAGAACGTCGTCAGCGCGCCCCGCGTGATGAGCAGCTGCTTGCCGATCTCCACGATCTCGATGAGCTTGGTCGGGTCGGAGTCCAGGTCGACCATGTTCCCGGCCTCCTTGGCGGCGGACGTGCCGGTGTTCATCGCGACGCCGACGTCGGCCTGCGCGAGCGCGGGCGCGTCGTTGGTGCCGTCGCCGGTCATCGCGACGAGCCGCCCGCCCTCCTGCTCGGACTTGATGAACGCCATCTTGTCCTCGGGGCGCGCCTCGGCGATGAAGTCGTCCACGCCCGCCTCGTCGGCGATGGCCTGCGCGGTGAGCCGGTTGTCACCGGTCACCATGATCGTTTTGATGCCCATGGCGCGCATCCGGTCGAACCGCTCGCGCATGCCCGCCTTGACGACGTCCTTCAGGTGGATGACGCCGAGCACGCGCGCTTTGCCGTCGCGCGCCTCCGCGACCACCAGCGGAGTCCCGCCGGACGCGGAGATGCCGTCCACGACTGCGGCGAGCGCGTTCGGCACCTCGCCGCCCTGGTCGCGGACCCAGCCGGTGACCGCGCCGGACGCACCCTTGCGGAGCCGCCGCCCGTCGACGTCCACGCCGGACATCCGGGTCTGCGCCGTGAACGGCACCCACTCCGCGTGCGACAGCTCGCCCGGGTGCCGCTCGCGCAGCCCGTACGCGGCCTTGGCGTGGACGACGACGGACCGCCCCTCGGGCGTCTCGTCGGCCAGCGAGGACAGCTGCGCCGCGTCGGCCAGCTCGGCGCCCGTCGTGCCGCCGACCGGGACGAACTCCGACGCCTGCCGGTTGCCGAGTGTGATCGTGCCGGTCTTGTCGAGCAGCAGGGTGTTGACGTCCCCGGCGGCCTCGACGGCGCGTCCGGACATCGCCAGCACGTTGCGCTGGACGAGCCGGTCCATGCCCGCGATGCCGATCGCCGACAGCAGCGCCCCGATCGTCGTCGGGATCAGGCACACCACCAGCGAGACCAGCACGATCCCGGTGACGCCGTGCTCGTCGAGCGCGAAGCCGCCGTCGGCGCCCGGCGCGTTCGCCATGGAGTAGATCGCGAGCGGCTGCATGCTCGCGACCCCGACCAGGAAGATGATCGTCAGCGCGGCCAGCAGGATGTTCAGCGCGATCTCGTTCGGCGTCTTCTGCCGGGACGCGCCCTCCACCAGCGCGATCATCCGGTCCACGAACGACTCGCCGGGCCGCTGCGTGATCTTCACGACGATCCGGTCGGAGAGCACCCGCGTCCCGCCGGTCACCGCGCTGCGGTCGCCGCCGGACTCGCGGATCACCGGCGCCGACTCGCCGGTGATGGCCGACTCGTCCACGCTGGCGATGCCCTCGATCACGTCCCCGTCGCCGGGGATGATCTGCCCGGCCTCGACGACCACGAGGTCCCCGCGCCGCAGCTCGGCCGCCGCGACGGTCTCCTCTCCCCCGGAACCGGTGAGCCGCCGGGCCGTGGTCTCCTTCTTCGCCTTGCGGAGCGTGTCGGCCTGGGCCTTGCCGCGCCCCTCGGCGACGGCCTCGGCCAGGTTCGCGAAGATCACGGTGAGCCAGAGCCAGGCCGTGATCAGCACGGCGAACACCGAGGGGTCGAGGACGGCCATCGCGGTCGTCCACACCGCCCCGATCTCGACCACGAGCATCACCGGGTTGCGCCACATGACGCGCGGGTCGAGCTTGCGCAGCGCGGCGGGCGCGGAGGCGAGCAGCATGCCTGCGAGCATCAGTGGATCCCCTCTGGAAGCGGCCCGAGGGCGAGCGCGGGAAAGAACGTCAGGGCGACGAGGATGAGCGTCACGCCGGCGACCAGGCCGACGAACTGCGGACGGTGGGTCGGCAGCGTGCCCGCCGACACCGGCACCGGCGTCTGCCGCGCCAGCGACCCGGCCAGCGCCAGGGCCAGCACGATCGGCAGGAAGCGCCCGAACGCCATGGCCAGGCCGAGCGCGACGTCGTAGAAGGTGGTCGCGGCGGTGAGGCCCGCGAACGCCGAGCCGTTGTTGTTGGCCGCCGAGGTGAACGCGTAGAGCACCTCCGACAGGCCGTGCGGGCCCGCGTTCAGCATGCTCGCGCGCGGCGTCTCGAACGCCATCGCGATCCCGGTGCCGACCAGCACGATCATGGGCGTGACCAGGAAGTACATCGACGCGAGCTTGATCTCGCGGGCGCCGATCCGCTTGCCGAGGTACTCGGGCGTCCGGCCGACCATCAGCCCGGCGACGAACACAGTGATGATCGCCAGGATGAGCATCCCGTACAGGCCGGACCCGACGCCGCCGGGCGCGACCTCCCCGACCATCATGTTCAGCATCGTCACCGCGCCGCCGAGGCTGGTGTAGGAGTCGTGGAAGGAGTCGACGGCCCCGGTGGAGGTCAGCGTGGTCGCCGCCGCGAACGTCGCCGAGTTCGAGATCCCGAACCGGGCCTCGGTGCCCTCCGACGCCGCCGTCACCGATTCGGGAACGGTTCCGTGGTGCGCGAGCTGCGCCGTGTTCAGCGCGACGACGCTCAGCAGCGCCAGCACGCCCATCACCGCGACGATCGCGCCGCCCTGCCGCTTGTCGCCGACCATCCGGCCGAACGTCCGGGGCAGCGAGAACGGGATCAGCAGGATGAGGAGGATCTCGATCCAGTTCGTCCAGGCGGTCGGGTTCTCGAAGGGGTGCGCCGAGTTGGCGTTGTAGAACCCGCCGCCGTTGGTGCCGAGCTCCTTGATCGCCTCCTGGGACGCCACCGGCCCGCCGGTGATCGTCTGCTCTCCGCCGGTCAGCGTGGTCACGGTGTGCGGGTCGGCGAAGTTCTGGATCGCTCCCCCGGCGACGAGCACGACCGCCGCGACGGCGGCGATCGGCAGCAGGACGCGCGTCACGGCGCGCGTGAGGTCCACCCAGAAGTTGCCGAGCTCGCCGGTCTTCCGCCTTGCGAGGCCGCGCACGAACGCCATCGCGACGGCGATCCCGACCGCGGCCGACACGAAGTTCTGCACCGCGAGCCCGGCCATCTGCGCCAGGTGGCCCATGGTGGCCTCGCCGGAGTACGCCTGCCAGTTGGTGTTGGTGACGAAGCTGATCGCCGTGTTCCACGCGATGTCAGGGTCGACGCCACCGAACCCGAGGCTGAGCATCAGGTGTCCCTGGAGCCGCTGGAGCCCGTAGAGGGCCAGCACGGACACGGCCGAGAACGCCAGCACGCTCCGCGCGTAGACGCTCCAGACCTGCTCGGCGTCCGGGTCGACGCCGACGATCCGGTAGATCAGCCGCTCCGCCCGCCAGTGCCTGCGGGAGGTGAACGTCCGGTACATGTGGTCGCCCAGCGGCACGTGGACCGCCGCGAGCACGAGGATGAGGGATCCGATGAACAGGATCCCGGCCGCCGTCGCCCCCATCTAGAACTTCTCCGGGCGGATCAGCGCCACGACCAGGAAAACGACCAGCCCGGCGGCGAGGGCCAGCCCGATCGCGTTCTCGGGACTCACAGCCGTCCCGCCCCCTTCACGACGAGGCCGAGCAGCGCGAAGACCGCGAGCGTCAGCAGGATAAGAACAAGGTCTGCCATGCCCGAAGAAAACACCCGTTTCGGACGCTTTCCGCCGATCTTGACGCGTTCCCTACGCCCGCCCCCGCCATCTTCACGCGATCCATACGCGGACGGCCGTCAGTCCCCTTCGACGGGCCTCTCCACGCAGGAGTCCAGGTAGGGGCCGAGCTCGCGCGCCACGGTCCGCAGCGGCCGGACGTTCCGCTCCGCCCGCGCCATCAGGATCGCGCCCTCCAGCGAGCTGATCATCAGCGTGGCGAGCGCGTCCGCCTTCCGGGCCGGGACGCCCATCGCGGCCAGCTCCCGCGCGACCGGCCGCCGCCAGTCGGCGAACGCGGCGGCGGACGCGGCCCGCGTCGAGGCGATGGTGTCCGCGCAGTCGACCGTCGCCGCCGCGACCGGGCAGCCCTTAGCGAAGCCCGCCGTGCGGTATTCGTCGATCCACTGCCGGACCATCGCCTCGAACAGGCGTCCCGGCGTCGGGCGCGACATCGCGGCCATGAACCGCGCGACGCGCCTGCTCGCGTACCGGCCCGCCCACTCCACGGCCTCGTTGACCAGCTGCTCCTTGCCGCCGGGGAAGTAGTGCTGCAGCGAACCGCGCGGCGCCCCGGCGTGCTCGGCGACCTCCCGCAGCCCGGTGGCCGTGACGCCGTCGCGGCGGATGAGCTGCGCCGCGCTGAACACCATCCGCTCCCGCGGCCCACGACTTTCGGCCATTGCATCTTTCACCTGGGCCATTATCATGACCGTTGTCATAACTCGCAAGATCGGACGACGGCACGGCCGGAGGCGGCGATGGGTTCGGACGTCGGTTTCATCGGTCTCGGCGTCATGGGGCGGCCCATGGCGCTCAACCTCGCCCGCGCCGGTACCGGCCTCATCGTCTGGAACCGCACAGCGGCGAAATGCGAGCCGCTCCGGGCCGCCGGTGCGGAGGTCGCGGCGAGCCCCGGCGACGTGTGCCGCCGCGCCCGCATCGTGTTCCTCATGCTGGCCGACGGGCCCGCGATCGACTCCGTCCTCGGCCGCGGCACGCCCGCCTTCGCCGCGAACGTCGCCGGGCGCGTGATCGTCCACATGGGCACGACGTCGCCGGGCTACTCCCGCGGCCTCGAAACCGACATCCGCGCCGCCGGGGGCGGCTACGCCGAGGTGCCGGTGTCCGGCTCGCGCGGGCCCGCCGAGGCGGGAAGCCTGGTCGCGCTGCTGGCGGGCGACCCGGCGGCGGTGGCCGCCGTCCGACCGCTGATCGGGCCGATGTGCCACGAATCGTTCGAGTGCGGCCCGGTGCCGAACGCGCTGCTGATGAAGCTCTCGGTCAACCTGTTCCTGATCACGATGGTCACCGGGCTGGCGGAGGCGTTCCACTTCGCCCGCGGGCACGGGCTGGACGAGCGGCGGCTCCGCGACGTGCTCGACGCCGGCCCGATGGCGAGCACCGTGTCACGCGCGAAGTCGCACAAGCTCGCCGCCCGCGACTTCGACGTCCAGGCGTCGATCGTCAACGTCCTGGACAACAACCGCCTGGTCGCGGAGGCCGCCAGGGACGCCGGCATCGCCTCGCCGCTGCTGGACGTCTGCCACGCCCTCTACGGGGAGACCCTGACGCTGGGCCACGGCGAGGCGGACATGGCGGCGGTCGTCCGGGCGATCGAGTCGCGCACCGAGACGGAACGGGCGGTCACTCCCCGGCGGCCTCCCCCGCCTCCGCCGAGGCGCGGGATTCGATGATCTCCTGCTCGGCCCGGGTGTGCCCGTCGACGATGATCTGGACGACCTCCTCCGGGTCGTCGGTGACATGGATCAGGTCCAGGTCCTGCGGGGAGATCTTCCCGCTGGTCAGCATGACCTTCTCGACCCAGTCGAGCAGCCCGCCCCAGAACTCCGTGCCGACCAGCACGATCGGGAACCGGGTGATCTTCCTGGTCTGGACGAGGGTGATCGCCTCGAACAGCTCGTCCAGCGTCCCGAACCCGCCGGGCAGCACCACGAACGCCTGCGAGTACTTCACGAACATCGTCTTGCGGACGAAGAAGTAGCGGAACTCCAGCCCGATGCCGATGTGGTCGTTGAGCTTCTGCTCGAACGGCAGCTCGATGCCGAGCCCGACCGACAGCCCGCCGTTGTCGTTGCAGCCCTTGTTGGCCGCCTCCATGATCCCCGGCCCGCCGCCGGTGACCACGGCGTAGCCGGCGTCGTGCAGCCGGGCGCCGATGTCCACCGCGAGCTCGTACTCCTCGGTGCCCGGCTTCGTGCGGGCGCTGCCGAACACGCTGACGGCCTTCGGCAGCTCGGCGAGCAGGCCGAAGCCCTCGACGAACTCCGCCTGGATCCGCAGCACCCGCCACGGGTCGGCGTGCACCCAGTCGGCCGGGCCGCGGCCGTCGAGCAGGCGCTGGTCGGTGGTGGTCTGGGGGACGGCCCGTCCCCGCAGCATGGCCGGACCCTGCCGGCGCGAGCGGGAGTTCACTTCCGATGTCATGGACCCACGTTAGTAGGACCCTCCAGCCACATGCGCATACGTTGCTCGCACTCGGCGATGAGGGGAATGTCGACGTATTCGTCCTTGGTGTGCGCGAGGGTCGGCTCGCCGGGGCCGTAGTTCACGGCCGGGACGCCGAGCTCGGAGAAGCGGGCGACGTCCGTCCAGCCGAGTTTGGCGCGCACGCCGGCCCCGCTGGAGGCGACGAACGCGGCCGCCGCCGGATGCGTCAGCCCGGGACGGGCCGCGGACGCGGCATCGGTGACGGTCACCTGGAAGCCGTCGAAGATTTCCCGGACGTACGCCTCGGCCTCCGCGACGGTTTTGTCCGGGGCGAACCGGTAATTCACGGTGACGACGCATTCGTCCGGGATGACGTTCCCCGCCACACCGCCCCTGATGAACACCGCGTTGAGCCCCTCCCGGAACTCCAACCCGTCAACGACCGGACACGACGGCTCGTACGCCCGCAGCAAATCCAGAATGCGCCCGGCGGTGTGAATGGCATTCGAGCCCATCCACGCCCGCGCGCTGTGCGCCCGCTCCCCCACGGCCGTGACCTCGGCACGCAGCGTCCCCTGGCAACCGCCCTCGATCTGCGCGCCGGTCGGCTCCATCAGCACGGCGAAATCGCCCGCGAGCAGGTCCGGGCGGTTCTCGGCGAGCTTCCGCAGCCCGTTGTGCTCGGCCTCGATCTCCTCGCACTCGTAGAACACGTAGGTGATGTCACGCGACGGCTCCACAACGGTGGCGGCAAGGCGCAGCGCGACCGCGAGGCCGCTCTTCATGTCCGTCGTCCCGCACCCGTAGAGCCGGTCGCCGTCCACGCGCGACGGGAGGTTCCCATTCAGCGGCACGGTGTCGAGATGCCCGGCCAGAACGACCCGCTCTTCCCGCCCGAGCCGGGTCCGAGCCACGACATTGTTCCCGACGCGGTCCACGTCCAAATGCGGAAACGCCCGCAGAGCCTCCTCCACCGCGTCGGCGAGCGCCTTCTCCGCACCGCTCACCGACTCGATGTCGACGATGGCCGCCGTGAGGTCCACCACGTCCGAGAACAGATCCAGGCCCATGAACGAAGTCTTATCATCACGACCGTGGACATGCCTGTGCTGGAGTGCGCCGTCCGCTGGGCGCGCCCCGCCGACACCCCGGAGATGCGCGCCCTTCTCACCGACGGAGAACGCGAACGCTACGAACGCTTCCGCCAGCCCCAGGACAAGGCCCGCTTCGTCACCGGGCGGTTCCTCGCCCGCACGGCCCTGGCCGAGGCCACCGGCCTGGACCCGCGGACCATGCGGTTCACCACCGACTGCCCCCACTGCGGCGACACCCACGGCAAGCCCCGCCTGCCCGGCTCCTCCGTGGACTTCTCGCTCTCCCACTCGGGCGACCGGGTCGTCATCGTCCTCACCGAGGGCGCCGACGTCGGCGTGGACGTGGAGCAGGAGAACGACCGCGACATCGACCGCCTGGCCGAAATGGTCCTGGCGGCCCCGGAACGCACCGCCCTGGCGGCCATGGCCGACAGGCGAAGCGGCTTCCACCGCTACTGGACCCGCAAAGAGGCCCTGCTGAAGGCCACGGGCCACGGCCTGGCCGCGCCCATGACCGACATCCACCTCTCGCCCCCCGGCGACCCCGCCGAGGTCATCGCCTGGACCGGGGAGGCGGCGGTGTCACCCGTCCGCCTCGCCGACCTGGACCCGGGCCCCGGCTACGCCGCCGCGGCCGCCGTCCTCACCGACCGCCCCCTGAAGATCACGGAACTCACGTATTGATGCCGTGATCCCGCAGGATGTCGTTGAGGGACGCCTTGTCGTGCCGCTGACCCTCTTCGAGGCGCTTGAGGATGAGCACCGCAGGAAGGCCGAACGTGCCGCCCTTGAACTCCTTGTAGCGGGTGCCGCCGACGGCGACGCACCAGTCGGGAACGCGCCCCCGGGCGATCTCCTCGCCCGTCTCGACGTCGATGACCGGCATGGACGCCGACAGGTTCGTCCCGGACCCGATGACCGCGCCGCGCCCGACCCGGGCCCCCTCGACGATCATCGACCGGCTGCCGATCATCGCCTCGTCCTCGATGATCACGGGCTTGGCGTTGGGCGGCTCCAGCACGCCGCCGATGCCGACGCCCCCCGACAGGTGGACGTTCTTGCCGATCTGCGCGCACGACCCCACGGTCGCCCACGTGTCGACCATCGTGCCTGAGTCGACGTAGGCGCCGATGTTGGTGAACGACGGCATCAGCACCACGCCGGGCGCGAGGTAGGAGCCCCAGCGGGCGATCGCGCCGGGGACGACGCGGACGCCGTCCAGCCGGGTCTTCAGCGGGATGCGGTCGTGGTACCGGAAGTCGCCGACCTGGGAGCGCACCATGCCGAGGACCTTGAAGCTCAGCAGGATCGCGCGCTTGGCCCGCTCGTCGACGAGCACCTCGCCGCCGCTCGGGTCGATGCGGGCGACGCGGGCCTCGCCGGCGTCGATCTGGTCGACGGCGGCCACGATGGCGGCGCGCGCGTCGGCGTCGTCCGGGGTGAGGTCGGCGCGCTGCTCCCACAGCTCGTCGATGCCGCCGGAGATCGGGCTGGTGAACGTTTCGGTCATGGCCATGAGCTTAGTGGGGGCCGTCTCCCGGTACCTTCAACGCGTGGCTGTTTGGGCGAGGGAGAAGGCGGGCTCCGGGGAGGGGCCTGACCATGGTGGACGCCGCCGCGGGCGGCGCTGGGCGGCCGGGGTGTCCATCGTCGTGGTGCTGCTCGGCGCGGGCGCCTACACGCTGTTCCTGAAAGCCCGCCCATACCTGCACGGCACCGGCTGCGAGGTGAACACGAGCGGCGGCAAGATGCCGCTCGACCTGGAGCAGGGCGCCAACTCCGCCACGATCGCCGCGGTCGCGTTCCGCAAGCAGCTGCCCGAGCGGGCGGCGGTGATCGCCTACGCGACCGCGATCCAGGAGTCCCACATCCGCAACCTGCCGGGCGGCGACCGCGACTCGGTCGGCATGTTCCAGCAGCGCCCGTCGCAGGGCTGGGGCGAGCCGCCCGAGCTCCGCGACCCCGTCATCTCCACGACGAAGTTCTTCAACGCGCTGGTCAAGGTGAAGGGCTACCTGGACCGCGACCTGCACGACGCGGCGCAGACCGTGCAGCGCAGCGCGGACGGCCGCGCCTACGCCCAGCACGAGGACGACGGCAAGCTCCTCGCGGCGGCGTTCACCGGACGCGAGGCGGGCACGGCGCGCTGCTGGTACCCGCCGAGCAAGCGGACCGCGTCCCGCCGCCCGGACGCGATCCGGGAGATGCGCCGCGCCTTCGGCACCAAGCTCCGCGTCAGCGGCCCGAGCCCCCTCGCGAAGGGCGCGGCCTCAGATCCGGACTCCTGGAACGCGGTAAAGGTCACGAACACCCGTGCGGGCTGGGCGGTGGCGGCCTGGGCCGTGACCCACGCCCAGGCCTACGGCCTCACCGAGGTCCGCTACGCGGGCCGCCACTGGCAGGCCGACGCGGGCCACGACGGCTGGACGGACGACAAACCCGCCCGCAACGACAGCGTCATCATCCAGTAACGGATGTCCGCTTCCGGCAATCCGGATCGGGCTAGTTGATCATGAAAGCGGTTCGTGGGTTCATGGGCGGGACACTCGTGAAAGGAGTGGCTCCCATGTGGCGAACGCTTTCCCGCATCTCGCTCACCGCGTCCATCACCGCCGCCCTCGCCCTGCTCCCCGCCGCCACCGCCTCGGCCGCCCCCGCCGGCGGCCCGCCGGGTTGCCCCGAGCGCTCGCAGTGCGGCTGGAGCGGTGCCGATTTCACCGGGACGGTGACGACGTTCAGCCCGCTCGAAGACTGCACGGACGCGCCGTTCCCCGTCCTGTCGGCCGGCAACACCGGCGGGGGCCAATACATCATGTACGTCTTCGCGGAAGCAGGCTGCGAGGGCGAGGTCGTCGCGCAGGTCGGCCGCAACATGTACCTGCCGTCCCTGCCCGCCCCCGGCAAGAGCGCCTACGTGGTCTGGTGACGTCCGCCCTCATTTGACGGGGACGGTCTCGGGACGAGGGTCCGGCGTCTGGGCGCCGGACGCCTCGCCGCGGGTGTTCGCGGACCGGAGCGCGACGACGGCGGCCACCGCGAGGAAGATGCCGCACACCAGCAGGGCCCTCGCGAAGCCGGAGGTCAAGGCTTCGGGGGCGGGCTTTCCGTCGGCGAGCAGGTCGTCCGTCCGGGACGTGGCGACCGCGGAGAAGATCGCCAGGCCGAGCGCGCCGCCGATCTGCTGCGAGGCGTTGAGGAGCGCGGCGGCCAGCCCGGCCTTGTCCGGCGGGACGTTCGCGTTCGCGGCGGTGGTGATGGAGACGAACACCACGCCGAGGCCCAGCGAGGTCACCAGCAGGCCCGGCAGCAGGTCGGTGAGGTACGCGCCGTCCACCGGGATGCGGGACAGCCAGAAGATCCCCGCGCCGGTCACGAGGAGGCTCCCGACGATCAGCGGGCGGGTGCCGGTGCGGGCGAGCAGCTGCGGCGTGACGCCCGCCGCGATCCCGACGCCGACGCAGAGCGGCAGGTACGCGGAGCCGGTCCTCAGCGGGGAGTAGCCGAGGATGTTGACCATGTAGAGGCTGAGGAAGAAGAACATGGACGCCAGCCCGGCCACGGCGACCAGGTAGGCGACGTCGGTGACGGCGAGGCCCCGCACGCGGAAGATCGACAGGGGCAGCAGGGGGCTGCGGTGGCGCTGCTCGTTGACGGCGAACGCGGCCAGCAGGACGGCGGTCCCGGCGAGGCCGCCGATCGTGCGGACGGAGTCCCAGCCGGCCTCGGGGGCCTTCACGAGGGTGAAGACGAGCAGCAGCATGCCGCCGGTGACCAGGACCGTCCCGCCGACGTCGAAGCTCGCCAGGCGCGCGAACCGGCGGTCGCCGTCCACCAGCAGGAACAGCCCGACGATCACCAGCACGCTGACCGGGACGTTCACGAGCATCACCCAGCGCCAGCCGAGGCCGTCGGTGAGCAGCCCGCCGAGCAGGACTCCGGCGGCGCTCGCGCCGCCGGCGACGCCGCCCCAGACGCCGAGCGCCTTGGCCCGGTCGCCGCCCTCCTTGAACATCGTCGTCAGGATCGAGAGCGTCCCGGGCAGCATCAGCGCGGCCCCGGCGCCCTGCGCGAGCCGCGCCCCGACCAGCATCCCGGAGTTGACCGCGAGGCCGCCGACGAGGGACGACAGCGAGAACAGCACCGTCCCGGCGAGCACGACGCGGCGGCGGCCGAGCAGGTCGGCGAGCCGGCCGCCGAGCAGCATGAACCCGCCGTAGGTGAGCAGGTAGCCGCTCGGCACCCACTGGAGGTCCTGGACGGAGAAGTCCAGGTCCTGCCTGACCGCGGGCAGCGCCACGTTGACGATCGAGGCGTCGATGAAATCCAGGAACGCGATGGCGCACAGCAGGGTCAGCGTCAGCTTGCCGCGTCCGGTCGCCAGAAAGGACGGCTGAGCGCCCGTCGTATCCGTCATGAAAGACCTCCGAGTCGAGTTCGTCGCGTCCCATGAGCGGATCGGCGCGCGGGAGTGTGACACGGGCGCCCGCGGATGAGGCCCAGATCACAATCCGGCCCGCCATGTCACACTCCGGGCACCCGTGCCCCTCTGAAGGGGTGAGGACGGGAGGTCCGACCATGCCCGAGAACATCACCGAGGACGCCGCGACACGGGCGTTCGCCGATCATCGGGAGCTGCTGTTCTCGGTCGTCTACAACCTGCTCGGCAGCGTCGCCGACACCGAGGACGTCCTGCAGGACACGTGGCTGCGCTGGTCATCCCGGAACAGCGCGAACACCCCGAACGGCGGCGCGGGCGGCGACGCGAACACCCCGGGCGACATCGAGAACCCCCGTGCCTATCTCGTGCGGATCGCGGTGAACACGGCTCTCGCGCGGCAGGCCGACATCAGCCGCCGCCGCGAGTCGTACGTGGGGCCGTGGCTGCCCGAGCCGCTGGTGTCGGGCGGGGAGGGGGACGCGGGCGAGTCCGCCGAGCGGACGGAGGCGGTGTCGATGGCGCTGCTGGTCGTCCTGGAGACGCTGACGCCGCTGGAGCGGGCCGTGTTCGTCCTGCACGAGGTGTTCGGGTACGCGCACACGGAGATCGCCCCGATCCTGGACCGGAACCCGTCCGCCGTCCGGCAGCTGGCGCACCGGGCGCGCGAGCATGTCCAGGCCCGGCGGCCCCGCTACCAGGCCGATCCGAAGGTGCAGCGGCAGGTGACCGAGCGTTTCCTCAAGGCGGCCCTCGGCGGCGACCTCGCGGCCCTGATGGAGCTCATGGCCCCGGACGTGACGCTGTGGCGGGACGCGGGCGGCAGGCGCGGCCCGCTGCGCCCGATCCACGGCCGCGACCGGGTGGCGCGCGTGATCACCGGCACCGCGCGCCGGGAGGACACGGCGCGGTTCGAGATCCGCTACCGGACCGTCAACGGCGACCCGTCCGCGGTGCTGTTCGACGCGGACGCCCCGTTCGCGGTCATGGTCCTCGACCTGGAAGCCGACGGCGACCGCGTGCGCGGCGTCTACGCCGTCGCCAACCCCGACAAGCTCACCCACATCGAAGAGTGATTTCCTACCTTAGAGGTAGAAATAGTTGACTATGCCGGGCGGGCGTGATTCGCTAAGACGCGTGGGGTGATCCCTTCCCCGTGGAGTGATCCTTTCCCGTCCGCTCGTCCGGGATGAGGGCAGATCAAGGGACCCGGCCGGGTCCGGTGTGGGTGGCACCGGACCCGGTGCGGCGCCGCGCGGGACCTGGCGGGGCGGCCGTGCGGCGTGGAGGCGCGAGTAACGCCGGGGCCCGATGATCACGACCTTTGGAACACTCTCGGTGAACGGTGCCGGTGAATGGTGTCGCGCTCCCGGGGAAGCGGGTCCCCATGGACATACCCCGGACCCTCGTGATCACCGGGCACTTCCCGCCGGAGCCCGGCGGGGTGCAGACGTTCACGTGGGAACTGGTGCGCCGCCTCCCCGCCGACCGGCTGCTCGTGGTCGCGCCCGCCTGGTCCGGGGCCGCCGCCTTCGACGCCCGGCTCGACTTCCCCGTCGTCCGCCGGCACGCCTACCTGCTGTTCCGCGGCCTGCGCCGGCTCGCCGCGCGGCACCGCGCCGAGGTCGGCTGGATCACCGCCGCCGCGCCGTTCGCCATGTACGCGCCGCTGGTCAGGGCGGCCGGGGTGCACCGGCTGATCGGCTCCACGCACGGGCAGGAGCTCGGCTGGTTCCGCTGCGCGCCCACCCGGGCCGCGCTGCGCGCCGTGGCCCCGGCCTTCGACGCGCTCACCTTCCTCAGCATGGGCACGCGCGGCGAGATCGCCGCCGCCCTCGGCGACCGGACGCGGCTCGTCCAGCTCGCCGGGGCCGTCGACGCGGTCCGGTTCCGTCCCGGGCTGGACGGGCGGCCGGTGCGCCGGCGGCACGGCCTCGGGCAGGGGCCGGTCGTCCTCAGCGTGTCCCGGCTGGTCCGCCGCAAGGGCCACGACCTGCTGCTGGACGCGTGGCCCGACGTCGTCCGGCGGCATCCGGGCGCCCGGCTGGTGATCGTCGGCGACGGCCCCACCCGCGCCCACCTGACCGACCTCGCGGCGCGCACGGCCCCCGGCACCGTCACCATCCCCGGCGCGGTCTCCCCCGCCGACCTTCCCCGCTACTACGCCGCCGCGGACGTGTTCGTCCTCCCGTGCCATGACACCCGCCGCGGGCTGCAGGTCGAGGGCCTCGGGCTGTCGGTCCTGGAGGCGTCGGCGGCGGGCCTGCCGGTCGTGGTCGGACGGTCCGGCGGCAGCCCCGAATCCCTCATAGACGGGCATACCGGCGTGCTCGTCGATGCGGCTCGCACGAACAGCCTCGCGGGCGCCCTGCACGACCTGCTCGCCGACCCGTCCCACGCTCGCTTCATGGGCGAGAACGGCCGCCGCTGGGTCTGCGAGAAATGGAGCTGGGACCGGGCCGCCGCCCGCCTGGCCGCCCTCCTGCGCGGCAGTCCCGTCACTCCAGAGGAACCGTCCCCCGCAGACGAGGGCGCGCGGCTTCGCAACGCCGCCGCCGTACGGGGGGTCGAGGCCGCATGGGACTCAAGGAGCAGCTGAACCGCCGCGACTTCCGGCGGCTCATGGTGGGCCAGACGGTCTCCTCGTTAGGCGACTGGACGGGGACGCTCGCCCTGATGTACTTCGTCCTCGAACTGAGCGGGTCCACGACCGCGGTGGGCGGCGTCCTCGTCCTGCGCCTGCTCCCCTCCGCGCTCGGCGCACCGCTGGCCGCACGGGTCGTCACCCGATGGCCGCGCCGCTCCGTCATGCTGACCTCCGACCTGATCCGCGTGGGGATGGCGCTGGCGCTGCCTGTCGTCCCGTGGCTGTGGTGGGTGTACTTCTGGGCGTTCGCCATCGAGGTCGTCGGCCTGTGCTTCCTGCCCGCCCGGGACGCCGCCATCCCGTACCTCATCGAGGACCCCGGCGAGAAGAAGCACGGGCGCGAGCACGACACCGGCACCCTCGAGGTCGCGAACGGCATCACGATGGCCACGTCCTACGGCATGATCCCCGTCGGCGCGGGCCTGTTCGGGCTGATGCTGTGGGCGTCGAACAACGCGGGCTGGGAGGGCCACTGGCGCTACGTCGTCGTGTTCTGGCTGGACGCGCTCACCTACCTCATCTCCTATTTCGCGATCCGCTCCATTCCCGACCTCGGCCCGAAGCCCGGCGAGCGATGGGCGGCCGGGCAGTCGCGAAAGCAGCAGGGCGGCTTCCTCGACGCGCTTCGCCTGCGCGTCGTGCGCGGCGTCCTACCCGGGGTGGCGGTGGTCGCGCTGGGCCTCGGCGCGCTGTTCTCGCTCGGCGTCGTGTTCGTCAAGGACATCCTGGACGCGAGCCCCGTCGGCTTCGGCGTCCTGGTGGCGCTGTTCGGGGTCGGCGCGCTGACCGGGCTGATCCTCGTCCGCAACGGCCGCTGGCCCCTGATGACGCAGATCCGGACGGCCACCGCCCTCCAGGGCCTGACGATCGCCACCATGGGCGCGGTCGCGTCGATCACCTGGTCGTTCGTCGGCGCCGTCATCTTCGGCGGCGCCGCCACCGCCGCGCTCGTGGGCGGCATCACCTACATGCAGGAGAGCCTGGAGGGGTACCGCCGCAACCTCGCCCTCACCGCGTTCCACGCCGTCCTGCGCTTCGGCCTGGCGCTGGCGGCGCTCCTCGCGGGCGCGGCCTCCGACCTGCTCGAACGGTGGGACGTGAGCCCGCTCGGCATGGAACCGCCCCGCCTGGTCCTGGCCCTGTCCGGACTCGTCGTCATCGCTGGAACGTTCCTCATCCGCTCCCCCGCCGGACGACCCAAACCCATCTGACGCATCCGGTATACGGATGTCACCTCTGGGATAGAAGGGACTCATGGATTTCAAACTGGAACTGGTCGCGGTGCCCGTCTCGGACGTCGACCGCGCGAAGGCCTTCTACACCGAACAGGTCGGCTTCAACCTCGACCATGACCACCGGGTGAGCGACGAGATCCGCTTCGTCCAGCTCACACCGCCCGGCTCGGCCTGCTCGATCGCCATCGGCACCGGCCTCGGCGCCGAGATGGCCCCGGGCTCCCTCCACGGCCTGCAACTGGTCGTCGCCGACGCCGACGCCGCCCGCGCCGAACTCGCGTCCCGCGGCGTCCAGGTCAGCGACGTCCACGACTTCCCGTGGGGCCGCTTCGTCTACTTCAAGGACCCGGACGGCAACGGCTGGAACATCCAGGAAATCCAAGCCAGGACGGAGTAGGCCGCTCAAACCCGCCTGACCGCTTCCGGCAAAGTTGATCTCCCCCTGGCCCATATGGACCCCTGCGGTGATCATGTGGGGCACGACTCACTCATCAAAGGAGTGCACCCCCATGAAGCGATCATTAGGGCGAGCCGCTTTAGCCATGGCCATGGCGGCGTCCGCGACCGTGCTCCCCGCGTCGCTCGCGTCCGCGACGACCGCCGATCCCCTCCCGGGCTGCCCGGTCGACTCGCTGTGCGCCTGGTCGGGAGACAATTTCACGGGGAAAGTGGTGACGTTCGGGCCCGGCGAGGGATGCGTCACCACACCGTTCCCAGTCCGGTCCGCCGCCAACACAATTCCGGGCGGCGGTGTCGGCATTCCCGTCGCCCTGCTCGTGATGTCGGGCAAGGACTGCACCGGCGACCCTCTCGACAACCTGGGCCGCGGCGAATCCGCGCGCCACCTCCCCACCCCGGGCCTCAGCGTCTGGTCGGTCTTCTGACCCCACCCCTCCCCTGACCGTCCCGGGACGTTCGCAGCCTGCCGACCACGGCGACCGTCGTCGGCAGGCTCCCCTCCCGGCAACGACCCGGTAGGCGGCGCGCGGGTCAGGGCGCCGTCCGGGTGCGCTACAACACCGCATGATCCGGACCAGTCCAGGGTGGGCGGTTGACCGGCGGGTCCGGGGATTTCTATCCTGAACGGCTGTCCGGCGACCACCTACTGGGAGGGGAAAGGTGTCATTACAGGCGGAAGAGGAGACGTTTCGCTTTCAGGCCGAGGCGGCGCAGATCCTGGATCTGATGGCCAATTCGCTCTACAGCAACAAGGAGATCTTCCTTCGCGAGCTGGTCTCCAATTCCTCGGACGCGATCGACCGGCTGCGGATCGAGCGGTTCTCGCGTCCGGAACTGGGCGAGGACGAGCCGGACGGCGGCGAGCCGCGGATCCGGGTCGGGTTCGACAAGGACGCGGGCACGATCACCGTCGCCGACAACGGCATCGGGATGAGCCGCGACGAGGTGATCGAGAACATCGGAACGATCGCCAAGTCGGGCACCTCCGAGTTCCTCCGGTCGCTGACCGGCGACCAGCGGAGAGACACCGCGCTGATCGGGCAGTTCGGCGTCGGCTTCTATGCGGCGTTCATCGTCGCCGAGCGGGTGGTGCTGACCACGCGGAGGGCCGGGCTGCCCGCGGACGAGGCGGTGCGCTGGACGTCCGACGGCAAGGGCGAGTACACGCTGGAGGCCGCCGAGCGGGCGGAGCGGGGCACGACGATCGTGCTGCACCTGCGCGACGGCGAGGACGAGCTGCTGAACGAGCACCGGCTCCGCTCGATCATCAAGCGCTACTCCGACCACATCGCCCGCCCCATCACGGTCGGCGAAGACGACACCCCGGTTAACCAGGCGTCGGCCTTGTGGACGCGCCCGAAGAGCGAACTGAAAGACGCCGACTACCACGAGTACTACAAGCAGCTCACGGGCGACTTCACCGATCCGCTCGGTCATGTGCACGCGAAGGTCGAGGGGCGGTACGACTACACGCTGCTGCTGTTCGTCCCGTCGCGGGCGCCTTTCGACCTGTGGATGCCGGAGCCCGCGCAGGGCGTGCGCCTGCACGTCCAGCGCGTGTTCATCCTGGAGGACACCGGCCGCCTGCTGCCGCGCTACCTGCGGTTCGTGCGCGGCATCATCGACTCCGCGGACCTGCCGCTGAACGTGTCCCGCGAGATCCTGCAGGGCAGCCAGGCGATCGACCACATCCAGGCCAGCGCGGTCAAGAAACTGCTCCGGCTGCTCAAGGACATGGCGGACGGCGAGCCGGAGAAGTACGCGGAGTTCTGGACGCAGTTCGGCGCCGTCCTCAAGGAGGGCGTGTTCGACGACCCCGCCCACCGGGAGGACATCGCCGCCCTGCTGCGCTTCACCTCGACCCGGTCCGGCGGGGAGGCCCGCGTGTCGCTCGCCGACTACGTCTCCGGGATGAAGGAGGGGCAGGACAAGATCTACTACCTGCTCGCGCCGGGCCTGTCCGACGCCGCCGCCAGCCCGCATCTGGAGGCGTTCCGCGCGAAGGACATCGAGGTGCTCCTGCTGGACGACAGCGTCGACACCTTCGTCGTCACCGGTCTGGCGCAGTACGAGGGGAAGCAGTTCCAGTCCGTCGCGCAGGGGGCACCCGACTTCGGCGCCATGGCGGACGAGGCGGAGAAGGAGGCCGCCGAGCAGGCCGACTCCGACTACGCCGACCTCCTCGGCAAGCTCAAGAAGCACCTGGACGGCAAGGCGTGGGACGTCCGCGTCACCAGTCGGCTCACCACGTCGCCCGCGTGCATCGTCGCCAACGAGGCCGAGAACGACTTCACCGTCGCGCGCCGGCTGCGGGGGTCGGGGCTGCCCGCGCAGCCGATCCTGGAGATCAACCCAGGCCACCCGCTGGTGCAACGCCTCAACGGCGGCCAGGACGACCCACGCCTCGCCGACTGGGCGCACGTCCTGTACGACCAGGCCGTCCTGACCAGCGGCGCCCGCATCGAGGAACCGGCCGCGTTCGTGTCACGCCTCAACGACCTGCTCGTCTCCCTGACCGACACCGAACAACCCGGCTGAGCGAGGTAGGCGGCGGCCCCGCCGGGGCCGCCGCCACACCGCGCTCCCCTGCCCTACGCCGTTTCCCGCACGGCCGGAATCTGGGAGCCCCTCGCGAACAGGTCTTTCTCACTGAATGTCGCCACCGTTCAGCAGTGCGTAGCCGTAGGCTCGCTGCGTTGTTGAAGTGGGCGCCCTTCAGCGAGAGGACGGGCTCATGGACCTGGACGGCGACAAGGCGGTCCCCCGGACCGAGCCGAGCCGGGTGCAGGGTGAGGGCGGCGAGGTCACGTTCGGGACGGAGTTGCGCCGCCTGCGCCAGGCGGCGGACCTGTCGCTGGCCGGCCTCGCCAAGAACCTGCAGACCAGCAAGGGATATCTGAGCCGGCTGGAGCGCGGGCTGCAGAAGCCGAGCGAGGCGTTCGCCCGTGCCTGTGACGCCGCCCTCGGGGCCGGTGGCGCGCTGTTCGCGCTCGCGGTGGGGCCGGTGACCGGCAGGTGCCCGTATCCGGGGCTCACGTCGTTCCGGGCCGAGGACGCGCGGTGGTTCTTCGGCAGGGAGCGGGCGGTCGCCGACCTGCTACGGCTGCTCGCCGACCCGCGCACGGCGGGGCACCCGGCGGTGGTGGTCGGGCCGTCCGGGATCGGGAAGACCTCGCTGCTGCGGGCCGGGCTGGCCACGGCGACCGCCCGTGGTGCCCTGCCGGCCCGGCAGCCCGGCGCCCCGGAGACGCTGTACCTGACGCCCACCGCGCACCCGCTCGACGAACTGCGCGGCCATGACGCGCGACGGCCGCTGGAGAGTTACGCGCTGGTGATCGTGGATCAGTTCGAGGAGCTGTTCACCCTGTGCGCGGACGAGTCCGAGCGTGAGGCGTTCATCGCGGATCTGTGCGGGCGGGCGGAGGCCGGCCTGCCGGTCGTGTTCGGGGTGCGTGCCGACTTCTACGGGCATTGCGTGGCCCATCCGCCGCTGCTGGCGGCGCTGCGGGCCCGGGTGCTGCCGCTGGGGCCGATGACCGTCCCCGAGCTGCGGCAGGCGATCACCGAGCCGGCCGCCGCCGAAGGGCTCGCCCTGGAGCCGGGACTGGTCGAGGTGTTGCTGCGGGACCTCGGCGCCGCACCCGGTGAGGAGGGGAGCGGCGCGGGGACGCTGCCGCTGCTGTCGCACGCGCTGCGGGTCACCTGGCAGCACCCGCAGGACGGCGTGCTCACCATCGAGGGATACGAGCGCACCGGCGGCGTCCACGGCGCCGTCGCGGCCACCGCCGAGCAGGTCTACCAGGGACTGGACGAGGGCGCCCGGCCGGCGGCGCGGCGGCTGCTGCTGCGGCTGGTCCGCGTCGGCGACCAGGGATCCGGCACCCGCCTTCGCGTGTCACGGTCGCTGCTTGAGGGGCCGCAGGCCGAGACGGTCCTGGAGTCGTTCGCCGCCGCCCGCCTGATCACGTTGGGCGACGGGACCGTCGAGATCAGCCACGAGGCGCTGCTGCGGGCCTGGCCGCGGCTGCGGGAGTGGATCGACGCCGATCAGGTCGGGCTGCTGGTCCGCCAGCGGCTCACCGACGACGCGGCGGCGTGGCAGGCGGCGGGCCGCGACGACAGCCATCTCTACCGCGGGACACGGCTCGCGGCGGCCGGCGAATGGCACACCGCCCACCCCGGTCAGCTCGCGCCGCTGGAGAGCGCCTTCCTCGCGGCCGGCCACCGCCAGCAGCGGCGCGGCGCCCGGCGCATGCGGCGGCTGATGGCGGCGATCGCCGCACTCGCCGTGCTCGCCATGGTCACGGCCGGGTTCGCCGTGAACCAGGCGGGCCGGGTCACCCGGCAGGCCGCCGACACGGCCTCCGCGCGGTTGAGCACCCAGGCCGACGCCGTCCGCCCCAAGGACTCTGCCCTGGCCGCGCTGCTGGCCTTGACCGCGGACCGGGCGGCTCGCACCCCGCAGGCGCGCAGCGCGCTGATCGGCTCGTCCGCCCCGCCCTACGCCACCCGGTATGTGACCGGTGGCCGGACCGACACCACGGCCTGGGCGAGCAGCCCGGACCAGCGCGTCCTCGCGGAAGGCACCGCGGAGGGGACCGTGCGGGTGTGGCGTACGGCAGGGAGACGGCAGGACCGCCCCGAGACGGTGCGTATCGCCACGGGCGCGATCACCGAGATCACGGTTCATCCCCGGGGTGTGCTGGCCGCCGTCTCCGAAGACAACCACCTCATCCGCCTATGGGACGTCAGCGGCACCCGCCGGCCGCTGCGGCTGCCGGACCTGAGCGGTGCTCCGGGCCCGGTGACCGCCATCGAGTTCAGCCCGGACGGCAGCCGCCTGGTCACCGGACACGGCAACGGGCGGCTGGCCCTGTGGAACACCTCCCCGGACCCTCGGCACCCCCGGCTGCTGAAGCAGTGGCAGGTGAACAACGACCACATTCTCGACGTGGCCGTCAGCCGCGACGGGCGCCGCCTGGCCACCGTGGAGGGCGATGACCAGGTCACGGCATGGGACGTCGATAACCCTGGACGCCCGCGGCGCCATTCCGTCCCGAGGCTGCGGGGACGGCACGACTTCAAAACGATCGCGCTCAGCTCCGACGGCCGCTCTCTCGCCCTCGTCAACGCCGCCATCTCCGGCCATCCCGTCCTCCTCGCACGCATCGCTCAGGACGGCGAAACGACCAGACCACGACGGCTCTACGAGTCCGTCAGCACGGTGAGCGATCTGGCGTTCAGCGCTGACGGGGCCGCCCTGGCCGTGGGTGACATCGACTCCCGGGTCAAGGTGTGGAACGTCCACGACCTGTGGAAGCGGGACGGCTGGAAGACGGCCTGGCACCTGACGCTCGACCAGCCCGATCAGGTGGTCGGGCTCGGGTTCGGTCCCGACGGCACCTCGCTCGCCGTCGGAACCCGTACCCAGGGCATTCGCCTCTGGCGCCCGCTGCCCCCGCTGGCCGGGCACAACGACTCCCTGACGACCCTGGAGATCAGCCGGGACCGCGAGCTCGCGCTCACCACCGGCAGGGACGGCACCGCACGCCTGTGGAGCCTGGCCGCCGGCGGGTCACCGCGCCCGCTCGGCGCCTCCTTGGACTGCAAGGGCCACCCTCTGGGAGGCGCGGCCTTCAGCCCGGACCGGCGCACCCTCGCCCTCACCACCGACGCCCCCGATCACTCCGATCTCCGCAAACCGTGGACGTGGGCCGCCGTGTGCCTGTGGGACGTGTCCCGCCCCGAGCGCCCCCGGCGCTTGGGCTCCGGAAACGCGCACGCCGAGAACCACATCAACGACGCCGCGTTCAGCTCCGACGGACGGACCCTGGTCACCGGTGCCAATGGCAACGACGCTCTCATCGTCTGGAACGTCTCCGACCCCTACCGTCCCGATCCCCGCACCCGCCTCCCCGTCCGCCGCGTCACCTCGCTGGCCTTCCTCGGCGAGACGAGCACGCTCGCCGTCGGCACCGTAGACGCAGGCGTGCAGCTTTGGAACGTCGCCTCCCCCTACGCGCCCCGCTTCCTGCGGCGGCTGGCCAACGCCCCGAGTGCGGCCAGCCTTTCCGCGTCCGCCGATGGGCGCATCCTCGCGGCGGGTTCCTATGACCAGCGTGTCTACCTGTGGAAGGCCGCGGAATCCTCCGCCCTTGAGCCCCTGCCTTCTCTGGACGGCCACAGGGGCACGGTGTTGCAGGTCGACCTCGACACCCGCGGCCGGAACCTGCTCACCACCAGCGGCATCTCTCCCGGTCCGACCCGGCTGTGGAGCCTGAGTGACCCGCGCAAGCCGCGGCCGGCCGCGGCCGTCGAAGGGGCGCACGGCATCGGCGTCCTCACCGGCGAGGCCGGCGGGTTCCTCGTCACCACCGGCGATTTCTCGCTCCGGCATTGGGACACCGACCCCCAGGCCGCCGCGCGGGCACTGTGCCGATGGGCCGGCAGCCCCCTGACCGCGGAAGAACACCTCCTGCACGGCACCGGCGAGATCGCCTCGCCGTGCGGTTGAAGCCCACCGAACACGCCCCGGTGCGCGCAGGCCGAGAGCGTCAGACGCCGAGGGAGCGGCCGATGATCTCCTTCATGATCTCGGTGGTGCCGCCGAAGATGGTCTGGATGCGGACGTCCTGGTACGCCTTCGCGATCGGGTACTCGGTCATGTAGCCGTAGCCGCCGTGGAGCTGGACGCACCGGTCCACGACCGTCTTCAGGAGCTCGGTGTTCCAGTACTTGAGCATCGCGGCCTCTTCGGCCGACAGCTCCCCCTCGCCCTCCTTGACGATGCACTGGTCGGTGAACGCGCGGGTGACGGTCAGCTCCGTCTTCATCTCGGCGAGCGTGAACCGGTTGTGCTGGAACTTGCCGATGGGACGGCCGAACGCCTCGCGGGTCTTGCAGTAGGCGAGGGTCTGCTCGAACGCGGCCTCGGCGGCGGCCTGCGCGGTGGCGCCGATGGACAGCCGCTCGCGGGCGAGGTTCTGCATCAGGTAGATGAACCCCATGCCCTCCTCGCCGAGCAGGTTCGAGGCGGGGACGCGGACGTTGTCGAAGAACAGCTCGGCGGTGTCCTGGGCGTGCAGGCCGACCTTGTCGAGGTTGCGGCCGCGCTCGAAGCCGTCCATGCCGCGCTCGACGACCAGCAGGCTGACGCCCTTCGCCCCGGCGGACGGGTCGGTCTTGGCGACGACGATGACGAGGTCGGCGAGGATGCCGTTGGAGATGAACGTCTTCGACCCGTTCAGGACGTAGTCGTCGCCGTCCTTGATCGCGGTGGTCTTGATGCCCTGGAGGTCGGAGCCCGCGGCCGGTTCCGTCATCGCGATGGCGGTGATGATCTCGCCGGAGCAGTAGCCGGGGAACCAGCGCGCCTTCTGCTCGGGAGTGCAGAGCTGGCGCAGGTAGCCGCCGTTGATGTCGTTGTGGACGGCGAACGCGGGCCCGTGGATCCCCGCCCTCGCCAGCTCCTCGTTGAAGATCACGTAGTAGCGGTAGTCGGGGTTGCCGCCGCCCCCGTACTCCTCGGGCATGTCGATGCCGAGCAGGCCCGCGCGTCCCGCGGCCAGCCACACCTCGCGCGAGACGATGCCGTCCTTCTCCCACTGCTCGTGGTGCGGCGCCGCCTCCTTCGCGATGAAGGAGCGCACCATGTCACGGAAGGCCTCGTGCTCCCCTGTGTAGATGTCCCGTCCCATCCGGCGGTCTCCCTTGGTAAGTGCGTCCTGATACAGGATTAATGTAACACTGGCACTGTCACATAGAGGGAGGCGGGATGGAGCTCACCGTCGACGAGCTGGCCTCGCGCGCCGGGGTCACCGTCCGCACCGTCCGGTTCTACGCCGGGCGCGGGCTGCTCCCGCCGCCGAAGCTCCGCGGCCGGACGGGCCTGTACGGCGCCGACCATTTGGCGCGGCTGGAGCTCGTCCGGGAGCTGCAGTCGCTCGGGCTCACGCTGGCGGCGATCGAGAAGCATCTGAAGCGCATCCCGCCGGAGGCGTCGGCCGAAGACCTCGCGCTCCAGCGGGCGCTGCTGTCGCCGTGGGCGCCGGAACGTCCCGAGGAGCTCGACCGCCACGAGCTGGACCGCCGGGCGGGACGGCACCTCGATGATGACGTGCTCAAACGGCTCGCGGCCCTCGGAGTGGTCGAGATCCTCGCGGACGGCGTCGTCCGCGTCGTGAGCCCCGCGCTGCTCGGGATCAGCGCCGAGCTGGCCGCGCTGCCGCTGCCGCTCGACACGCTGATCGCCTCGCACGAGGCCGTCGACCGGCACACGACCGCGCTGGCCGCCGAGCTGCAGCAGGCCTTCCAGGAGACCGTCGTCCGGCCCTACCGGGAGGGCGGGCGGGCGCCGGAGGAGCGGGAGCGGCTGATGGAGATGGCCGGGAAGCTCAAGCCGCTGATGATCCAGTCGCTGGTGACGTCGTTCCAGCGGGCCGTCGACAAGGCGATCCGGCAGTCCGTCCCCGACTAGGCGGTCAGGCGTCCTTCCACTCGTCTTCCGCGTACTGCACCAGGCGCGGGTGGACGAGCGTGTTGATCTCCACGTCGCGGTGCCGGCGGTCCTTGGGGAAGACCGTCGCGGCCTGCAGCACCGCGGCGTCGAGGAAGCGCAGGTCCGAGACGCCGGACGGAAGCGACAGGGCAGGCGGGTCCGGCGTCGGCGCGGCCATCACGAACCCCCAGTCGCCGAAGCTGGGCACGTCGACGTGGTACGGGGTGGTGGCGAGGCCGGCGGCGGCGATCGTCTTGCGGATGCTCCAGAACGACTTCGGCGCGAAGTACGGCGACCCGGACTGGACGACCATCCGGCCGCCCGGATTCAGCGCCCGCTTCACCATGCCGTAGAACTCGACCGAGTACAGCTTGGCGGTGGCGACGTCGTCGGGATCGGGCATGTCCACGATCACCGTGTCGAACCGCTCGTTCAGGCCGCGCAGCCACGAGAACGCGTCCGCCTCGACGACCTTGGCGCGCGGGTCCTCGAACGCGCCGCCGTTGAGGGCGGCGATCGGCCCGTAGGTGCGGGCCAGGCGCAGGATCTCCGGGTCCAGCTCGACGAGCGTCACGCTGCGGACGTCGTCGTGGCGCAGCACCTCCCGGAGCGCGAGCCCGTCCCCGCCGCCGAGGATCAGGACCTTGCCGTGCGGGCCGGACATGATCGGATGGACGAGCGACTCGTGGTAGCGGTACTCGTCCACGGAGGAGAACTGGAGGTCGCCGTTCAGGAAAAGCCGCAGGTCGGGGCGGCCCGACAGCGCCACCTTCCGGGTGATCACGATCTCCTGGTAGGGGGTGCGCGCGGACAGCACGATCGGGTCCCGGTACAGCACCTGGCGGGCCGAGATCTCGAACTCGTCCGCCAGGACGTAGGCCGTCCCGAGGACGGCGAGCACCGCGACCATCCCGGCCGACAGCGCGGCCCGCGTCCAGGGGCCGACGTCGCGGCGGAACAGCCACAGCACCACCGCCATCCCGGCCACCGCGTTGACCGCGCCGACCAGCAGCGCGCCCTTGATGTGCCCGAACAGCGGCAGCAGGAAGAACGGGAACGCGAGGCCGCCGATGAGCGCGCCGACATAGTCGGCGGCGAACAGGTCGGCGACCGCGGCCCCCGCCTCCTGCCGCCGGATCCGCTGCAGCAGCGTCATCAGCAGCGGCAGCTCGGCGCCGATCAGCGCGCCGACGAGGAACGCGATCACGATCAGCGCCGGGTTGTACAGGCTCAGCCAGGCGAACGCCGCGTACAGCGCGAGCACCGACAGCCCGCCCAGCAGCGCCAGCACGCCCTCGACGATCGCGAACGCCGCCACCGGACGGTGCCGCAGCGGCTTGGCGAGCAGCGAGCCGATCCCCATCGCGAAGACCATGACGGACAGGACGATCGACGCCTGGGTGACGGAGTTGCCCATCAGGTAGCTGCCCAGGGCGACCAGGGCCAGCTCGTACACCAGGCCGCAGGCGGCGCACGTGAACACCGCCGCCAGCACCAGCGAGCGGGCCGCCCGCGCCGGAATCCGCAGCCGTTCCCGGTCCGCCGTCTCGTCCGCGTCCTTCGCGGTCTCCGCGGTCTCCGCCGCGTCGGGCCGGCCCGGCTCGTCGGCGGGGTTCGTTCCGGCCTTCACGGCGGCGGTTTCGGGGCCTCCGGTCATGTCCCGCTCTTCCGCCGGTTCCGCACCGCGGCGACCGTGAACCAGAGGGCGGCGCCGGCGATCATCGCGACCCCGATGACCGTCCAGACGTTGCGCTTGGTGACGCGCGAGGTGTGGAGCCTGTCCCCCGCGGGCGGGGCGGTCGCCGCCGCGGTCCGCGCCGGGACCGGGGGTGCCACGCCCTCCTCCGCCATGAGCATCGGCAGCGCGCCGATGGCGTCCCGGAGCCTCGCGACGCCGTACTCGCCGTTGATGCCGTCCTCACCCGCCATCTGGAGCTTGCGCTCCAGCGTGTAGGTGTTCAGGTTCTCGAAGGCCCTGGTCTCGTCGAAACTCGACTCGATCTCCAGGGTCCCGAACGTGAACTCCTTGGACGACGAGGAGTAGTTGTAGTCGCTTTCGAGGACCACCCACTTCGGGCAGCGGCCGGGCACCTGGCGCGGGTCCACGCCCGGCCCGAGGTTCGACCCGAACTCCACGCCCAGGTCGTCCAGGGCCCGCAGGTCCCGCTCGCGCTCCAGGTCCGCGGACGACGGGCGCGTCCACGTGGGCGTGGGCACGGGTGCGGTGGGCCGGGGTGCGCCGGGTCCCGTCGTGATGGGGGCGGGCGCGGTCGGTGCGGGCGCGGTGCCCCGCGGCTTCGCCGGTGCGCGCCGCGTCCCGGTCGGGACCGGCCGCGTCCTGGCCGGAGCCGGACGTGCCCCGCTCGGCACGGGGCGCGCTCGGCTCGGCGTCGCGCGCGGCGCCGGGGAGGCGGGCGCGCCGACCTCCACGCCGGGGGACGGCGGCGGCGCCCCGGGGGGCGGCGGGCTGAACGTCCCCTGATAGGACGGCGTCACCTGCGTGATCTTGCGGTAGCGACCGGAGTCGATCACCCAGCCGTAGCAGATGCCCTGCGCGGCCTCGGCCGCCGAAAGCTGCTCGACGAGCCGCCCCAGCTGCTGTGGCCCGAAGAACGGAGCGCTCTCGGCCGCCTTGGCGCGACCGCCGAAGACGCCCTCGTCGTACATGCCGTACAGCGGCCAGCCGATCATGAACACGACGACCACGGCCGCGATGACGCAGCCCGCTTTCCCGTTGCCGCCGCCCGACCCGTTGCCGCCGCCCGATCCGGTGCGGTTGCCGGAGCTCACTTGCCTCCCCCTCCGGGCCCTCCGCCGCGGAAGGACGAGACCTTGCCGCCGGGACCGCCCCAGCTCCCGCTCACCGTGGAGTGGTAGCGGGCGTATCCGCGGTCGGGGTCGTCGACGGTGATCCGCGAGCCCCGCCCGTCGGGCAGGATCCCGACGATCACGCCGGGATACCGCAGGTAGATGCCGGTCGGGGTGTAGATCCGCTCATCCGTCTTGTGCTTCCAGACGATGTCCTCGGCCACCTTCAGCGGCGTGTCCGGCGACCGGTAGGTATCGGACGAGACCTTCCGGTAGTGGCTGGTGATGTGGCCGCGCGGTGACACCCCGGTCGCGAACGTCGCGATCAGGATGATCAGCGCCCCGAGCGAGGCCACCAGCCCCGCTCCGATCGCCGGACCCTTCAGGAGACCGCCCCGGCCACGATCGCGGCGACGCCCAGGTCGGCGGCGGCGACCACCCACCCGGCCGGGTGGATCCCGCCGGCACTGCCCGCGGCGGCCGCGCCGCCGCCGTCGACGAGCGTCGCGCCGAGCTTGCCCGGCGTGGTCACGTCGAGGAGGAGGAACGCGACGATCATCAGCACGATGCCGATGCCGCCGAACACGGCCGTGTCGATCAGCCCGTCGCTCAGGTCGTTGTCACTCGTGATGATCGCGGTGGTGACGATCGCGCCGATGCCGAGGAGCTTCGCCGACAGCAGCAGCGCGGCGCCCCGGTTCCCCTCGGTCCAGATCTGCTTGCCGAGCCGGCCGGGCGTCGTCACCTCCACCACCAGGTAGCCGATCGCCATCAGCGCGATGCCGATCGCCCCGTAGGCGAAGGTGGCGCCGATCTCGTCCAACAGGTCGTCCATCTGCTGCTCCTTATTTACCCGACCCGGACCCGCCGCCGCGGAAGGACGCGGCGCCCGTGCTCGTCCAGCCGTGGCTTCCCGGGCTGGCCCAGCGGCCGCTGACGTGTGAGTAGTAGCGGTTGTAGCCGCTGCGGGGCGTGTCGACCGTGATCCGGCTGCCCGTCCCGTTCGGCAGGACGCCGACGACCAGCTGCGGGTAGCGCAGGAAGATCCCGCCCGCCGCGCCCATGGTGGCCATGTTGTCCACCCGGTCGATCGACCTGAACTTGTTGTTGATCTCCGTGGCCACGGCCGGCGGAGCCTTCGGGGACCGGTAGGTGCCGGCCCCCATCTTCTTGTACTTGTCTCCGATCCAGGACTCCTGGGACTTGCTGCCGCAGCCCCCGAGCGCCAGGACGGTCACGAGGGCGGCGCAGGCGCCGCCGATCATCCGGTGTCTACTGTTCACGTTGGTTTCACCAGCCGGCTCCGCGTCATCACGATCTCCCGGGTCTGCGGGTAGGCATGCCATGTCCGCCAGCCGAACCCGGTCTCCTCGGAAGCGGGGGTCTTCAGTGCGGTCTGCTCGCGGACGGCCCGCTCGAGGGTGGTCCGTTCCAGTGCGAGGGCGGTCACGGCGTGGGGGGAACCGGGGAAGTTCCCGGTCAGGGCGTCGCCGCGGTCCGCGAGCCGCGCGCAGACCGCCTCGACGGCTCGGCAGAACGCCGTGGTGTCGCTGAGCGCGGCGGTCGTCGCGGCGAACTCGTAGGTCCAGCCGGGCACGTCGCTGCTCGCGCGCCCGGGCAGCGGCTCGGCGGCGCCGGGCAGGCACGCCACGGTCTCGCTGAGCGGCCCGGCGATGACCTGGTGGGACGCGCCCAGCAGCCGTAGCTCCACGGCCAGCCCGGCCCGCTCGACGGTCAGCACGGCGAGCGCGTCCAGCGGCGGCAGGCCGAGCGCGAACGACAGCGCGTCGGCGCGCGCGTCGGCGTAGGGGGTGTCGAGGGTGGTACGCAACGTCAGCCGCCGCTGCCCGGGTAGATCGTCATCGAACCGGTCGGGACGCGCTCGCCGAGCCCGGCCTCCCACTGGCCGCCGCCGTACTGCTCGAACGACAGGTACTTGCCGCGCGGGCCCTCGTAGTCGACGTACTCGACGCGTCCCTGCACGCCGACGCCGGTCGTGCCCTCGCTGTCGTAGGTGGCGGTGCCGTGCTCCTCGCGGCGGTACTCGACGCCGTCGACGACGATCGTCCGGTCGCCGGGGGTGAGGTCGCCGATGTCGTGCTCGGTCCACCAGACGACCTCGAGGTCGGGGTCCTCCTCGACGGAGATCCACACCTTGGTGCCCTCGATGGTGTCGGCGTCCAGGAGGTGCTCGCTCCAGGTGTAGCCGCCCTCCCTCAGGCGCAGCGAGCCGCGCACGAAGTAGCGGGTGCCGAGGTACTCGACCATGTCGCCGGCCTTGAGCGTCCGCGGGTCGCCGGCCACCTGGTCCTCGGCGGCGAACGGGTCGCGCGGGGCGGCGGGCGCGGGCGCCGGGCCCGGCGCGGACGTCCCCGACCGGCGCCGCAGCAGGACGACGATCAGCACGATCAAGGCGACCAGGATCAGCGCCAGCAGGATCACTATCGCCGCTCCGCCCACGGACACCTCCATCGTTTCGTCATCAGTCGGGCACAGACCTGCGGGATCCTATCGACTGCCGTCTCACATGCCCATACCGCGCTCAGACGTATCAAAAGAACCAGCGGTTGCATGCGAGAACGCCGTAACCGAAATGAAATGGTCTCCGCGCGGATAGCGGCGGGCGGCACGGAGGCGGTGCGGGCGGCACGGCAGGCGGGCGGCGGGTGGCTCAGAGGCGGGCGATGGCGGCGTCGACGCGCTCGTCGGTGGCGGTGAACGCGATCCGGACGTGCCGGGCGCCGGCCGGGCCGTAGAACTCGCCGGGCGCGGCGAGGACGCCGAGGGACGCCAGATGCGCGACGGTGTCCCAGCACGGCTCGTCCCGCGTGGCCCACAGGTAGAGGGACGCCTCGGAGTGGTCGACGCGGAACCCGTGCTTCTCGAACGCGGCCCGCAGGCCCTCACGGCGCCGCGCGTACCGGGCCCGCTGCTCGTCCACGTGGGAGTCGTCGCCGTAGGCGACCGTCATCGCCGCCTGCACCGGAGCGGGGACGATCATGCCCGCGTGCTTGCGGACCTCCAGCAGCCGCTTGACCATCCCGAGGTCGCCGGTGAGGAACCCGGCCCGGTAGCCCGCCATATTGGACCGCTTCGACAGCGAGTTGACCGTGAGGAGGCCCTCGTGGGAGCCGTCGCACACGTCCGGGTGCAGGATCGAGACCGGCGGGCGCTCCTCGTCCCAGCCGAACTCCAGGTAGCACTCGTCGCTGATCACGATCGCGCCGCGGCCGCGCGCCCAGGCCACGACCTTGCGGAGGTGCTCGGTGGGCAGCACCTTCCCGGTCGGGTTGGACGGCGAGTTCACCCACACGATCTTGGGCGAGACGGGGCCGAGGGTGAGGAGGCCGTCCGTGGAGACGGGCCGGGCCCCCGCCAGCCGCGCGCCGACGTCGTAGGTCGGGTAGGCCAGCTCGGGGAAGACGATCGTGTCACCGGGGCCTGCGCCGAGCAGCGTCGGCAGCCAGGCGACGAGCTCCTTGGTGCCCATCACGGGAAGCACCGCGTCCGGGTCGGCGCCGGACACGCCGGCGCGGCGGCGCAGCCAGCCCGCGACGGACTCGCGGAGCTGCGGCGTCCCGTAGGTCTGCGGGTACCCGGGCGCGTCGGACGCGCCCGCGAGCGCCGCCTGGATCGGCTCGGGGGTCGGATCGACGGGCGTCCCGACCGACAGGTCGACGATGCCGTCCGCGTGCGCCAGCGCCCGCTCCTTGTACGGGGCCAGCCGGTCCCACGGAAAGTCCGGCAACGTGAACACGCCCACACTCCTGTCTGGCTGTAAGAAAAGTCGAGGGCCGTGGCCGTCCCACGCACGACGTGGCGGCCACGGCCCCGAAACGACACAGGCGACCCCTCGGGAGACGCGGACGCCCCTGGGACAGGCGCCCCCCGGGAACGGCCCCTACGGTCCCCCGCGGGACGCGTTCCGGCGTTCCGCCGCTGCTAGTCCTCCTGGCTCTGCGGAGGCAGCGCGGCGACGATCGGGTGGTCCTTGTCGATCTTCCCGACCTTGGAGGCGCCACCGGGCGAGCCGAGGTCGTCGAAGAACTCCACGTTGGCCTTGTAGAAGTCCTTCCACTGGTCGGGCGTGTCGTCCTCGTAGTAGATCGCCTCTACCGGGCAGACCGGCTCACACGCACCGCAGTCGACGCACTCGTCCGGGTGGATGTACAGCATGCGCTTGCCCTCGTAGATGCAGTCGACCGGGCACTCCTCGATGCATGCCTTGTCGAGCAGGTCCACGCAGGGCTGCGCAATGACGTAGGTCACGTCAGTGACTCCTCTCGGATTTCCGGCCCCGCCGTACGTCACGGCTCACCGCAAGCTCGCTGTGAATAGTATGGCCGCCACGGCGCCGTCGATTCGACACGGGGGGTCCGCAGATGTCCGGCCGGTTCGCCGCACGCCTGGTGATATCGATCAGCGCCGCCGACGTGGGCCGGCGGATATCGCTGCGCCGTCGCCTGCCAACGGGAGAGTACAGCGACGTCGTCGGCGTCCTCGAATCCTGGTCCGGCGGGGTCCTCGCGGTCCGGCGCCGGACCGGTGAGCTGGTCGAGGTCCCGGAGGGGATCATGGTCGCGGCGAAGGTCGTCCCGCCGCAGCCCCCGCCGCGCCGCCCCCGCCGCCGTCCCGCCGAGGACGACGACGACCGCTAGCGCGGCCCGGACGGCCCCGTGCCACCGGCGCCGGACGTGCCACCGGACGGCCCTGTCGCGCCGGAGGGCCCCGTGCCGCCGGAGGGCCCCGTCCCGCCGGTTGGGGATGGCCGTGCCGTCACCGGGGCTGTCTTCTGGGCGCGCTCGGTGTAGGTCCGGCCGGGCTGGAGCGGCTGCCCCTGGAACAGCTCCGACACCGTGACGAGCGTGAACCCGCGCTTCTTCAGCCCGTCCACCACCTTCGGGATGGCGTCGACGCTGGGCTTGTGGATGTCGTGGAACAGGACGATGCCGCCGCCCACGGGCTCCTTGACCCCGACCTTGGTGTGGCGGCTGACGCTCCTGTGCCGCCAGTCGAGCGTGTCCACGCTCCACAGGATCAGCGGCATCCCGATGGCCCGTCCGACCTGCGCGTTCGTCGCCCCGTAGGGCGGGCGCATCAGCGTCGGCGTGACGCCCGAGGCGTTCTTGACGGCCTGCTGCGTCCGCTGGACCTGCGACCTGACCTCGGCGGCCGGCTCCGTGGTGAGGTCGGGATGGGACCAGGTGTGGTTGGCGACCTCGTGGCCCTCCATGGCCATCCGCCGCACGACGTCCGGGTGGGCCTGGACGTTCTCGCCCAGCATGAAGAACGTCGCGCGGGCACCGCCCGCCTTGAGGGTGTCCAGAAGCCGTGCCGTGTAGGGGCCCGGCCCGTCGTCGAACGTGAGCGACACGCACTTGACCCGGTCACAGTCGATCTTCCTGGGCGGTGGCGGCGCCGGCGCCCGCTTCTGCTGGGCCCGTTTCCCCAGCGCCGCGTTCTCCCCGGCGGTCCGCGCCCGCTTCTCCTCTTGCCCGCTGCAACCGGCGGCTCCGGCGGTCCCGGCGACGAGCAGGAGCCCGGCACCGGCGACGGTGATTGCCCTGATTCGCACCACGCACCCCCGAACGTGTCACTTGGGCGGCCTCATACCCTCCGTTACTTGTGCGACACATGCCGTCAAGGCCGCGATATTGGAGATCTTCCGCGGGCGGCGGCGTGTGCCCGTCGCCGCGTCAGTACGGGGTGATGTCCGATAAATTACGACAGTGAATTGGGCCGTGACGACGTACGACTCCGCCTTCGGGTACGTCTCCGCGCACGGTGCGCCCCTGGTCGACCTGCTCGATCCGCAACCCGGCGAACGGATCATCGACCTCGGATGCGGCACCGGGGCGTTCACCGCGGAGATCGCCGAGCGGGGCGCCGAGGTGCTGGGCATCGACGGCAACCCGGACATGGTCGCGCAGGCGACCGCGCTGCAGCCGGGCCTGTCGTTCGTGCTCGGCGACGCGCACGACTTCACCGTCGGCGAGTCGTTCGACGCGGTCGCCTCGAACGCGGCCCTGCACTGGATGACCCGCGACCCCGGCGCCGTGATCGGACGCGTCCACGCGTCGCTGCGCCCCGGCGGGCGGTTCGTCGGCGAGCTCGGCGGTGCCGGGAACTGCGCGGAGCTGATCGTCGCGATGCAGACCGCCTGGCGGGTGTTCGGCCTCGGCGAGCCCGACCTGCCCTGGTACTTCCCGAGCCCCGCCGAGTACGCGACGAAGCTGGAGGAGGCCGGGTTCACGCTGCGGCTGCTGGAGCACGCCGACCGTCCGACCCGGATGACCGAGGGCCCGAACGGCGCCGCCGACTGGGTCCGCGCGTACGCGGCCACGGCGCTGGCGGACGTCCCGCCGGAGCTGGTCGACCCGCTGCTCGCCCGGGTCAACGACCTCGCCGCCCCGGCGCTGCGCCGCGAGTCGGGATGGGTCGCGGACTACGTGCGGCTCCGGTTCGCGGCCATCCGCAAGCCGGACGGCGCCATGCCCATGCCGACGGGCCCGATGCCGTCCGACCCGCAGCTCTGATCCGGAACCGGCCTCCCGGGCCGCCCGCTCCGGGCCGTCCGGCCTAGGGTTGGGGGCATGCTGCGGCTGTACGACCATCGCACCCGGCGGGCCGAGCCGCTGCCCGGCGGGCGGGGCCTGCGCGTCCAGATCCTGGACGGGTCAGGACTCCGCGTCCCCGTGGTCGCCGACCTGCTGCGCCGCGTCGCGGAACGGGCCGGGCGCCACGTCCGGATAGCGTCCACCCAGCCTTTCGCGCTGGACGACCACAACGTCGCGCCGTTCGAGGTGGTGGACACCCCGCTGGCGGACGCCGACCTGTACGTGACGAGCGGGGCCGCCCGCCGCCCAGACGCGCTCTGCCTGGTCGTAGGGCACGAGACTGGCGACCGCACAGCGCACGCTGATCCGCTCGCGGTGCGGCTGGCGATGCTGGAGGTCGCCTACCGGGAGCCGCTGGAGCTGTCCGAGGCCAGGGTGGCGGCGGCGACCGAGCGGCTGGACCGCTGGCGCGGCAAGGTCGCGGAGTGGGCGACGTCGCCCGGACGCCCCATGAACCGCGAGTACGCGAGGGAGGCGGAGACAGCCCTGGCGGACGATCTGGGCAGCCCCGGCGCGCTCGACGTCCTCGACCGGCTCGCCGCCGACGCCGGGGTGCCGCCGGGCGCGAAGCTGGAGACGTTCATCCGCGTCGACCTGCTGCTGGGCCTGGACCTGGTCTCCGCGATCGGAAGAGCCTGATCAGCCCGTCCCCGCGTCCCGCGCGTCGATCTCGATGAGGACGCCGTCGCACATCAGCTCGGCGATCGACCGGCGGAACACGTGCGCCGTCCCGCCGCCCGGCTGGCCGAACCACGGCACGGCCGTGCCCGTCAGCGCCTCCTCCGGCCGCTGGAGCCGGTACACGTGGTACGGACGGTCCTGCCATTCGCGCGGCAGCGACCGCCGCGGATAAGGCGTGCGCGCCGCGTACGTCACGTTGCCATCGGAGCCGCCGTAGCGGTCGACTTCCGTTCCTGCGGCCAGTTCCATCACGTGCCGGTCGCGCAGAAGGGAGAGCGGGGGTTCGCCACTGAGCGGCTCGAACGGACCGTTCTCCTCGACGGTGTTGCGCGGGTCCAGGAGAAGATTTCCGAGCAGATGCGCGGCGGCCTGTTCGGTGTCGTCGAACGTGGCTTCCTTGCGTCGTTCGCCGTCCCGCAGCTGGAAGACCGTCCAGCGGTCGCCTTCTGGCAGGAGGCACCAGACGCCTTCTGCGGTCTCCCTGATGCGGTATGCGGCACGGTCGACGCGGAGTTGGTCGAGGCGGTGCTGGAGGTTGTTCGCCCAGTCGCCGCTTTCTTCCGCTTCGGCTTCTTCCGGCGGTTCCGTCAGGACGCGTTCAGGCACCGTCCTACCCGTCACGGCCGCGTTCGCAGCGTTCATGGTGTCGTCGTCGACCGGCGGCACCTCGAACCCGTTGGCGCGCATATGCGCGACCAGGTCGGCCTCTGGCGCGATCCCATGCTCGCTCAGGTAATAGGCCACCGCCCCTGACCAGACCCAGGTCCCATCGGTGTGGAACGTCAGCGGGACGACCGCGCCGCGTGAGGAGTCGAGCCTGTCGGGGGCGTTTGATCGGGCCGCCATGACGATCGGGCCCTGTCGTAGG
Organism: Actinomadura sp. 3N508; assembly: GCF_044326375.1. Taxonomy (NCBI): domain Bacteria; kingdom Bacillati; phylum Actinomycetota; class Actinomycetes; order Streptosporangiales; family Thermomonosporaceae; genus Actinomadura; species Actinomadura sp. 3N508. Next base: position 139,973 of record NZ_JBIRAX010000012.1, on the reverse strand, counting down.
TATTCGGTGACGCGCTCTACCTCGTCCGGCGGGACGGGCGGGCGCGACACAGCGGGACGTGTTCCGTCCGGTCCCGCGTGGTCGAAGATCCGGGCCCGGCGGAGCCCGCCCGGCGCGGGAACCGGCAGGTCGGCGACCGTCGCCGGCTGGACGGCCCGGCTGCCGAGCCGGTGCGTCATCCAGTCCGGGACCTCGTCGCGCGGGAACCGCTCCAGCTCGCGCCGGATGTCGGCCGGGGACGGCTCCGCGTCCCAGTGCGGCTCGTCGTCGTGCCTGAAGCTCGCCCTGCAGCGGACGTCGCCGTCCTCGTACACGACCTCGAAGTCGATCCGGCACCAGGTGGTCCCCTGGAACGCGTGCGTCCCGGCTCGGAGCCGGTCGAGGAGGCCCGCGGTGGCCTCGGGAGCCGTCCAGGGCGTGACGGCGCCGTCCGCGCGGTGGCAGGTCATCGCGGGGAACTCCACATGGTCCCCGACCGCCTGGTAGTAGCCGGAGATCGTCCGCCAGAGCGGCGGCGCGTGATCGGCGACCACGACCGTGACCTGGCTGGACAGCAGCTCCATCTGCTCGACCGGATCCATCGGCCCGACGTCCGGAACGGCGGCGGTGGCGGGTTCGCGGCCGTCCAGCCGGTCCCGCAGCCAGCCCGGCACGTTCGCCCCGTCGCGCGGCATGACGATCTGGTCGCGCCGCCAGTAGTCGGCCGGGATCGGCGGTTCCCACAGCGGGTCGAAGTCGTAGTTGTACAGCGCCCGCGCGGACTCCGGCTCGATGATCGCGACCATCGAGAACCAGGTGCCCTGCTCGGACAGGTAGTGCGCGCGGCGCAGGTCCATCAGCAGGCCGGTCAGGTCCGGCGGGACGGTCTCCGCCGTCACCGTCTTCCCCTCGCCGGTCAGCACGGTCACGGCGACGTCGTTGACGGCGACGGTCGCGATGCAGTGCAGGTCGATCCGCCGCCATCCCGGCGGCGCCATCCGCCGCGCGAACGCGATGATCTCGCCCTCGATCTCCGCGATGCGGTCGCTCTGCCCCGTCACGCCGCGCGCCCTCCCGTCGGATCCATGGCACCTGTCCGGCAGATTAACCGCACTGATCACCGCATTGCGGAACAGCCCGAGCGCCGGAAACTTTCAGGGGAGGCTAGGTTCAATGTCGTGTCGACCATCGTCCCTGAGTCACCGGCCCCTGCCGCGCCCGGATCCCGGGTCCGGCGGCGCCGCCGCGCCCGCCCGCTGATGGCGGCCGCGGTCGCGGTCATCGTCCTGCTGAGCGCGGCCGCCGGCGGGATCGGCTGGTACTTCGCGGGCGTCGCGATAGAGGTCGACCACTCGTCCGACTACTCGCTCACCGTCCTGGACGCGGCGAACGGCACGGTCACGCTGCCCAAGGAAGAATCGACGGAACGTGCGGGAACGTGGGCGCTCGCCTGGGAAGGCGGACGCGCTCTCCTAGGCCCGGTCACCGGCGGCAACGACGCGCAAGTCGTCCGCCAAATCTCCTCCATCGTCGAAGGCACCCTGGTCAAGGGCTCCTCAGCAACCATCGACCACTGGGTGTACGACGGCGACCCGAAGAGGGCCCTCGGGCTCGATTTCCAGGACGTCACGTATTCGTCCCAGGCGGGGCCCATGCCCGCGTGGTTGATTCCAGGCAAGTCGCCTAACAGCACGTGGGTCATCGGCGTCCACGGACGGAACGCCGACAAGGCGGAGACGTTTCGTGCCATGAAGGCCGTTCATGCACTGGGCCTGCCGATGATGTCCATCGCGTATCGGAACGATGTAGGCGCCCCACCGTCCAGCGACGGGAAGAACCACCTCGGCGACACGGAATGGCGCGACGTCGTCTCCGCCATGGGGTACGCACGCGCGAACGGTGCGACGGGCGTCGTCCTGTACGGCTGGTCCATGGGCGGCGCGATGTCCATGAGGACACTTCGCGACGATCCCACCTTCGTTAGGGGCGTCGTCCTCGACTCCCCCGTCCTCGACTGGAACGCCACCCTGGACATGCAAGGCGACGCCCGCAATCTGCCCGGCTTCGTCACGGGCGTCGCCAAGCGCGTCCTGGAGATGCGCATAGGCATCGACCTGTCGGAGTTCGACCAGCGCCGGTACGCGCCGAAGCTGCGCACACCGGTCCTGCTGTTCACCGCCGCCGACGACGCCACCGTCGACAACGGCGCCGCCTACACCTTCGCCAGGACGGCCCCACCCGGCATGGTCACCCACATAGCCACACCGGGCGGGCACACCGAATCGTGGAACGTCGACCCCGTCGCCTACGAGAGCGCGCTCACCACGTTCCTGGAGAAAATCACCTGACCTCCAGCAACGTCTTGCCGACCGTGGCACGCGACTGGATGGCCCTGTGCGCGTCCGCCGCCCCGTCCAGCGGGAACCGCTGCCCGATCACCGGCCGCAGCCTCCCCTCTGCCGCCTCCGCCAGCGCGCTCCGCGTGAACTCCCGCAATTCCTCCGGCGTGGCCCCCGGCTGGACGAGCGTCACCCCTCGCTCCGCCGCGTCCTCCTCCGCGACACCCGCCCACTCGCCGCTCGCCAGCCCGAAACTGACCATCCGCCCGCCCGGCCGGAGCAGCGTGAACGCCTCGCGCCCCACTTCGCCGCCGACGCCGTCGAACACCACGTCCACCTCCCCCGCCTTCGCGGCCCAGCCGGGCTCGCCGTAGTCGACGGCCTCGTCCGCACCCACCCCCAGCGCCACCTCGCCCTTGCGCGCCCCACCGGCCGCCGCGACGACCGTCGCGCCCGCCGCCTTCGCCAGCTGGACGAGCAGCGTCCCGACCCCACCGGCCGCCGCCTCCACCAGCACCCGCTGCCCCGGACGGGGCCGCGCCGCGCTCAGCATCATCGTCGCCGTCCGCCCGTCCGCCAGCAGCGCGACCGCGTCGTCGAGCGGCAGCCCGCCCGGCACCTCGAACAGCCCCGCCGCGTCAACGGCGACCAGCTCGGCGTAGGCGCCCGAGCCCCCGGTGCCGCTCACCACCCGCCGCCCGACGAGCCCGCCATCGACATCGGGCCCAACGGCCGCGACCACGCCCCCGACCCCGTTCCCGGGAATGACCGGCGGCTCCAGCCGCACCGGAGCGGGCCCAGACCCCGCCCGCATCTGCGTCTCCACGAACGTGATGTTGACGAACTCCACGGCGACGAGCACCTGCCCCTCGCCCGGCACCGGATCCGGCGCCTCCCCCGGCACCAGGACCTCCGGCCCGCCGAACTCCTTCAGCCACACCGCACGCATCAGAACCCCTCCCATCACGGCATTCACATGCAGCGTGCTACCTCAAGCCCGGTCGAGGTCAAGGCGGCCCCAACGAATCCCTTTTCTCGCCACACCCGCCTCTGTAAGCTTCTGCGCGTATTCCGCCCCGTTGTCGGCTGCCGCTCAGGGATGACGATGCGCGCCCGCTTGGTCAGAACCCCCTCACTGGGTCTCTTTCTGATCGCCTGCCTGGCCGCCGGGTGCGGCTCCTCTGGCTCGTCCTCCAACGGCGAACTCGCCCCCAACGGCTCCCTGAACGACGGCGCCGCCCCGGCCCCCGCCGCCGCGGCCCCGTCCGGCATCCCAGAGAAGCAGCTCTACCAGACGGCCCTGAAGCGCTACCGCGCCTACCAGACCGCCTACCAAAAGGCCTACGAGACCAACGACGCGGCCGAGCTCTCGACCGTCGCCGTGGACCCGCTTCTCGGGCAGGTGACGAAGGAGCTGGAAGCCACCAAGGCCAAAGGCGAGCTCTGGCGCTTCACCAACACCTTCAACCCCCGTGTCTACGCCCGCTCGACGGACAGCTCCAGGGTCTACGTCATCGACTGCGTGCGCACACTCGTCGGCTACCGCTTCTCCACCGCGACAGGCAAGCGCATCAGCGGCGGGCCTGGCGCGGCCTACGTCTACCGGACGACACTCCAATACGACGGCCGCACCTGGAAGGCCGCCGCCACCGTCCGGGACAAGCAATGCTGACGGCAGATCGGGAAGGACGCACGATGTCTCCCAACAGCCTCATCAGGCGCCGCGCGGCATCCGGCGCCATCACGGCGTCCGCCCTCGTGACGGCCGCGCTCCTGGTGCCCATCGCCACCGCCGCCCCCGCCTTCGGCTGCATCGTGCGGCCCGACGGGACGATGTCCTGCAACCCGCGCTCCACCGAGACCGGTTCGTCCGGCGGAGGCGCCGGCTCTGGTGGAGACGGCGGGGGCGGTCCCGTCGAACCGCCCCCTCCGGAGGGATTGACGGCGAACGAGGCGGTCGGCTTCGTTCCCGTGGAGGGGGGCGGAGGGCCGCTCCTGGCCGCCCCGCCCAACACGTTCGAGCTCGTCCAGAGCGCCTTGGCCAAGAAGGGCTTGCCCGTCCCCGAGGTGCACACCGCGCCCAATGGGAAAACGTACGTGCGCATGCGGACGGCGCTGTGGGTGGAGGGCTTCAACGTCGTGCAGACGGCGCCCGTCAGCGCGGGTGCCCAGAGGGTCCAGGCGACGGCTCAGCCCAGGTCGGTCACGTGGAATCTCGGCGAGGGCAAGCTCGTCTGCCAGAACGCCGGCAGCAAGGACGGGAAAGCCTGCTCCTACGCCTACAAGCGGTCGTCCGCCGGGCAGCCCGGCGGGAAGTACGAGATCACCGCCACCATCTCCTGGCACATCACCTGGACGTGTGAGGGCACCGCCTGCGCCGCCCCCGGCGGCGACCTCGGCGAGCACACCATGACGTCGCAGCCCACGCCGCTCATCGTCAGCGAGATCCAGACCAACACCGGCCAGTGACACCGCGCGAACACCGCCTGCCGGGATTCGTCGAGCTGGCCGAGTTAGGGGCCGGGACGCAAGGTGTGGTCGTGCTCGCCCGGCACGAGTCCGGCGCCGGACCCGTCGCGATCAAGTATCTGGCCCCCGATCTGCTCGGCGACCCGGCGGCGCGGACCGTCTTCCGGGACGAGGCCGCGATGCTCAAGCGGGTCATGGATCCGCATGTGGCGCGGCTGCTCGACTACCTGGAATCACCGTGGGGTGCGGCGATCGTCCTGGAGGCGGTGCCCGGCCGTTCACTGCGCCGCATTCTGGACGATCAGCAGAGGCCGTTCACGCCCGAAGCCGCATTGACGACTCTGAAGGGTTCACTGCTGGGTCTGGCGGCGGCTCATGCCGTGGGAGTCGTCCATCGCGACTACAAGCCCGCGAACGTATTGGTCCAGGACGACGGGCAGAGCAAGCTCATCGACTTCGGAGTCGCCGTCCTCTCCGGGCAGAAGGGCATAGCAGGGACCCCCGCCTACATGGCGCCCGAGCAATGGGCAGGCGGACCGGCCACGCCCGCGACCGACCTCTACGCCGCCACCTGCGTGTTCGTGGAATGCGTCAGTGGCGAGAAGCCCTTCCAGGGGACGACCTTGGAGGATTGGAGAGCCGCCCACACCGAAGGACCGCTGCCCCTCGACGCAGTGCCCGAGCGGTTGCGTCCACTCGTCGAGCGCGGCTTGGCCAAGGACCCCTCCGCCAGGACGTGGAACGCCTCCGAATTCGTCAACGAGTTGGAGGCGGTCGCGGTCCGGGCTTACGGCCCCGACTGGGAGCGCCGCGGATTCCTCGCGCTCGGAGCCGCCGCCGCGATCGTGGCACCGGCGATCCCGTTGGCGATGCTCGGGAGCGCAATCCTCGCTCCAGGCGCCTCGTCCGCGGCGGCGGGCACCTTCGCAGGCCAGGCGTCAGTGGGCTACGTCCAAGGGGCGGCCGCGGCGGACTTCATGGCCAAGGGCGGCGCGTCCGTCTCCAAGGGCGTCCTCGCCAAGGTCGGCGGGACGAAGGGAGCCGCGGGCATCGGGGTGGCCGGAGTCGGGGCCGTGATCGCCACGTGGGTCCTGTGGCCCGCGGGACCGGGTGTCGGCGGCGTCAGCCGTGGTGGGATCCACGCGTACTGGACCCGTCCCGGAATCCTGACCGGACAGCACAGCATGCCCGCGTCCGACACCCCCTACATGGACCTGATCATGACGGTCACCCCCGCCCGAGCGAAACGCGGCATGACCATGCGGGTCGTCACCCGGTTCCGCGCCCGCACACCCGCAGGCGCGAAATACCTCCCCGGCGGTCAACGCCAATGTTTCGGTGAGAAGACCAAGCGCACGGACGTGGTGGGCGGCTTCAAATTCGGCTGGAGCGGAGAAGACACCCCGTTCAAGGGTGACTACCTGGCCTTCTACCGGGTCCCTCCCGCGAAGCCGAAGGAGCTTCCCACCGGAACCGGCGCCGTCATGGCGCCCGCGACGAGCAAGACGACCGGGGAATCGCAGCCCTACGTCCCGTCGGAATGCGCCTTCCTCAGCAGGTACACGATCACCACCACGCTCCGCGTGCCCGGCCCCGACGTGCTGGCACCGGGCGTCTACCTCGTGACACCGATCTCTCCCATGCAGATCACCGGCACGCGAGAGGGCGTCTCCCAGGAAGCGATGGGAACGGTCAACGAGGGATCCGCCCCCATGATCGAGATCTTGGACGGGTGAGCGCGGTCCCGGGCGTGGGCCCGGGACCGCGGGTGGGTCAGTTGAGGGCGTAGGCGCGGGTTACGGTTTGGTTCACTGCGTTTCCGGAGGCGTCGGCGGCCTTGACGCGCAGGGCCACGTAGCCGTTGTGGGTTGTCGGGTGCGGGACGTTGGCCGTCCAGCGGTCGGTGCCGTTGGGGGTCAGGGGCACGGTGGTCCAGGTTGTGCCGTTGTTGAAGGACGCCTCCAGCGAGGCCGAGGTCACCGCCGAGCCGTCTGCGGCGCGTTCCACCACCACGTCCAGGGGGAACGTGACGCCTGATGGGGCTCGGCCGGTGTTGTCGTAGTTGCCGGTGATGCGGAGCTGGAGGAGGCCGCGCTGGTCCTCGAACGGGTCACCGGGGCGTTCGGCGGACGGGAACGTCCAGCTCGCGTTGATGCTCGACACGTACCTCGACCAGGGGACCGAGCGCTGCACGGACATGTCCAGCCGGTACGTGGCGGCCTCGGCGGGCACGTTCCAGTTTCCGGCGAGCGGGTTGGTGCTCTGGCCGACGAGCTGGCCGTTGCGGTACAGGGTGAGCGTGCCCGGGGTGCCTTCCGAGTAGTTGCCGCCGAGGTTCTCGTGGCCCGGCGTGCCGGTGTCGGCGATCATCGGGAAGGCCAGCAGCTGGCCCTGGCCGTGGCCGGTCTTCACGGTCGGGCCGAACGCGGCCTTGTTCCAGGCTTCGGAGTGGGTGGCGCCGGGGGTGTAGGTCCGCGCGCTGGTCTGCCTTTCGGCGACCTGGACGCTGCCGGACTGGTAGAAGTAGTTGCTCCTCCAGACCACGCCTGCCGCCGTGTAGTAGATCCGCTGCGTGCTGGGGGCGGCGGCCGTGTGCGAGAGGCCCATCACTTTCTCGTTGATGCCGTCGAAGTCGAGGACCGAGGAGTGCGGGCCGACGCCGTCGGACGGCACTCCCTGGGACGCGTAGGTCGTGTTCACCAGCGCCAGGCTGCTCGGCGCGGCGGTGAAGGTGAGCGTGGTGGGGATGCGTCCGGCGGTCGGGAACGCCAGGTTGTAGACGCGCGGCGCGGGCTGGGTGGTGAGCGGCTCGGACTGGCTCTCCACGTACAGGAAGTGGTACGGGCGGGTGGTCGTGGCCGACGGCCAGGCGCGCAGGCTGGTCTGCGGGGTGCCGCTGATGAGGGACGAGATCTGCTGCCCAGCGATCGTCTGCGTCAGCTGGGCGTGGCTGGTGACCTCGGTGGCGGTCGTGGACGGGCTGACCGCTTTGAGCTCCGGCGCCGTCCGGGCGTCCATGGTGATGTCGACGTCGCCGTTCACCGGCAGCGCCGGGTTGCCGTAGAGGGCCAGGTCCGTGGGGTTGCCGGGGTGGCCGGTGAGGACGATGGCGGTCAGGTCGTAGGTCCCTGCCGGGACGAGGGCGGTGAGCGTGTCACCGGCCTGGGTCAGGGGGTATTCGGCGCCGGACGCCGGGTCGATCAGGCCGGCGAGGGGCGCGACGGGCGTCCCGTCGATGTCGATGCCGCGGATCGTGACCGTGTGGTCGGCGGCTGCGGCGCGTGCGGGGGCTTTGATCTTGCTGTGGCCGATGCTGGCGGCGGGCCTGGGTTGCTGGGTGGCCCGGGGTGCGGCCGGGTCGGCCGCGGCGGCCGGTGCGGGGACGAGTAGCGCGGCCAGCGTGGCCGCTCCGATCAGGGCTGGTTTCCAGCGCCTCACCCGGTTTCCCTTCTGTGCGGTGACAGGGTCGGAATTGGGGCGCAGAACCGGACGTACGGGCCCGGAAGGACCCCCGCCAGCGGGGGGTTCTGTCCCGATTTCCAAGATCACCTTATCTTGATCTTGATCGGGGGCGTTGTGGGGAACATCTCGGTGCGTCCGGGTTTCGGGGTGGCATCGGGGGCGTCCGCGCACCCCCAGGGCACGGTCATGAACGCGCTGGTAGGATCGCGGCCGATGCGCGGGCGGAGGGGCATGGGCCCGAGGTTTCCCGCCCCCGGCGCGACGCGGCCGGCCCCGGCCGGTACAGGAGCGTCCCCGGTCGGCGCAGGTACGCAGGATTCCGCCCGCCCGTCTGCAGTAAGGGTCCCCGGTGTCGCTCTCCCCTCTGGCCGAACGCCTTCCGAAGGTCGTGGCCGCGGTCAAGGGGAACCGGCTCTTCGCGGTGGTGCTGGCCGGGGGCGTTGTGCTCCGGGTGATCACCACGCTGGGGTTCCAGGGCGTGCTGTGGTTCAACGACAGTTACGACTTCGTGCGGATCGCCGACGATCCGTTTCCGCATCCGCTGCGGCCGTCCGGTTACGGGATCTTCCTGTGGATGCTGAAGCCGTTCCACAGCCTGGCGCTGGTGACGGTGCTGCACCATGCGGCGATCATCGGGCTGGCGGTGGTCGGCTACCGGATGCTGGTGCGCGACTTCGACGTCCGGCGGGTGTGGGCGGCGGTGGCGGTCGCGCCGATCCTGCTGGACTCGTACCAGATCACGCTTGAGCACCTGCTTCTGTCGGACACCCTGTTCACCGTCCTGGCGTTCGGCGCGATGCTGGTGCTGGCCAAGCCCGGCGCGACGGGGTGGCAGCGGGCGGCGCTGGTGGGCGCGCTGCTGGGCGTGGCGGCCGTCACGCGGACGGTCGGGGTGCCGCTGTTCCTGATCGCGCTGCTGTACCTGCTGGTGCGCCGGACGCGCTGGCCCGCGTACGTCGCGCTCGCGGCGGCGTTCGTCCTGCCGGTGGGGGCGTACGCGACGTGGTACCAGCAGGAGCACGGCCGGTTCGCCATGACCGGGGTGGACGGCATCTTCCTCTGGGGCCGGACGGCCGCGTTCGCCGACTGCGACGCCTTCACGCCGCCCCCGGACATCGCCCGGCTCTGCCCCCATGGCCCCAAGGAGGACCGGCTCGCCTCGTCCCACCAGATCTGGGTGGAGGGCTCGCCGACCGGATGGACGAACGGCAAGGCGTTCGACGAGAAGACCAACGCCGACGCGCAGCGGTTCGCGCTCTGGGCGATCCGGAACCAGCCGCTCGACTACGCGCGGGTGGTGTCGTACGACTTCTTCGTCCGGACGTTCTCGTGGAAACGCAGCCAGTACCCCACCGTGGGCACCGAGGCCAGGTACCACTTCCCGACGAAGCCCACCGCGCGTAAGCCGGACCTCCCGGTGCTCGGCGGCGGCGACCGGCGGACGGTCGTCCGCGAGTACTCGCACGGCACGGGACGCACCCACATCGTCGAGCCGTACGCGGGCATCATGCGCGGCTACCAGGAGCGGGTGAGTGTCCCGGGCACGGTGCTGGGGGTCGTCCTGTTGGCGGGGGCGGCGGGGATCGTGTGGCGGCGGGCGCGCGCGCGGACGGCGCTGTTCTGGACGTCGAGCGTGACGCTTCTGGCCATTCCGCCCATCACCGTGGACTTCGACTACCGGTACCTGCTGCCCGCGCTGCCGTTCGCGTGCTTCGCGGCGGCGATGGCGTGGGGACGCGGCGCCCCGTCCGGGCAGTCGAAGGCCGAGCCCGTCAAGGAGACGCCGGACGAGAAGGAACCGCAGCCCGCCACCGCGAACTGAGTACGAACGCGGATACCGCGCGGGTCCCGGCGCCTCGATCATGAGTCCATGCGCAGAATCGCGATCGTCCTGGTGGGCCTGCTGATCACGGGATGCGTCCCCGGGACGTCGCCCGAGGACGAGGCCACCGATGCCGCCCGCGAGAAGGCCCGCCGGGTCTTGAACGTCGTGTACGACGGGCGCACGTGGTCCGCGCAGGACGTCGGGCACCTTGCGGCCGACCTCGGCAAGGTCGAGGTCATGCGGGTGAGCGGCGTCTCGACCGGTGCCGGGGACGGGGTCCGGGTGGTGGTCCGGACGTCCGGCTCCGCGTTCGAGGGGTGGGGCAACGAGATCACCGTGCAACGGTGCTTCGAACTGCGATTCAAAGGCGACGCGGAGAGGGACGAGGACCCGCGGGAGGTGCCCTGCCCGCAAGGGGAGCCGCTCAAGTTCGAGCCGTGGCCGAAGACGCCGGACATCCCGCCCGAGCGGCTGGAGAAGGCGCTGCCGCGCGTCCCGGCCGGAGGTGCCGCGGACGAGGCGAAGGTCCGCGCGGCCGTCGCGTCGTTGCGCCTCGACCCGGCCATCCGTGTGGAGTTCATGACGCAGGGCGGCGTCGTGGGCGTGGTGTTGAAGGTGAAGCCGTACCTGTCCGAGGCGCTCGACTGCGTCCTGGCGCGGGTAGCGCCCGGCAGGACCTCCGTGTGGTCGCCGTCGAGAATCCAGCGCATGCCCGGCGAGGGCGGGTGCAGCGCGGGCAACGCGATCGACCCGATGCCGCCGCCGCACTGAGAGTCAAAGCCCGAGGCGGGCGGCGGCGCCCCTTAAAACCCGAGGCGGGCGGCGGCGACCTTCTTCGGGACGACCATGCGCCACGCGTCCACGACCAGTTCCCGCATTTCGGGCTCGTCGAGCGCCTCCGTCCAGGCGCGCACCCAGTTGAAGCGCAGGTCCGATTCGCGCGGCAGGTGGAACTTCGCCGGTTCCGACTCGATCAGCGCGGCGCGCTCCTCCTTGGGGAAGGCGAAGCCCATCACGGTCTCGTCCTGGGAGAACGCGACGTAGACGATCGAGCCGACGCGGAACTTCACCCGGTCCCGGATCAGGTGCTCGGACGTGCGCGGAAGCGTCCTGGTGAGCGCCCGCACCTGGTCGACGGTGATCATGCTGTCCTCCTGTGGCCGTATGCGCGGGGTGCGGTGTTCTCCGGCAAAGCATCACACACCGCATGATCTTGATAGATTTCCGTGACGAGGGGGCGGACGTGAACGAACTGGTGCGCTGGCAGACCGAGCACGGGACCATCGTCGTGGAGACCGACGACCGCGAGCCCGGATTCTCCTCGGTGTCGCGCCCCGGCGAGATGATCCACGATGCCACCCAGCGGTTCGAGGACGCGTTCCGGCACGTCCGTGACGCGGCGGAGGCGGCGCTCGCGGCGCTGCGCGGCGGCAGGCTGAACCCGGACGCGGTCGAGCTGGAGTTCGGCGTCAAGCTGAACGCGGCGGCCGGGGCCGTGATCGCCAAGACGTCCGTCGAGGGGCATCTCAAGGTCAAGATGACCTGGGGCCAGACGGTGGCGGGGCCGGCGACGGGAGCGGGAGCCGGGGCCCCGGAGGAGGCGTGACCGGACGTGGACGACGACTGGCAGTGGCGCGCCTGGGTCGGCCATCCGGCGGGCGGGAAGCTCGGCGCCGCGTTCCTCGTCACCGGAACACGGCTGCTGACCTGCGCGCACACCGTCCACGGGCTGGATGAGGCCAGGGTCGGCTTCCCCGGGCTCCGCGAAGGGCTGACCGCGAAGGTCGTGTGGCGCGGCGAATGGCGGCGCGAGGGCGACACCGGCGACGTCGCCGTCCTCGAACTTGACGAGCCGGTGCGCTACCCGCCCGCCCGCCTCGCCGCCCCCGATGACCTGCACGAACGCACCACAGGCGGCCGGACGTTCGGCGTCTGCGGCTTCCCGCGCCGGCACGACCGCAACGAGCGGCACGCGACCGTGACGACGTCCCCGTACCGCGGCATGCGGCAGGAGTGGTGGGAGCTGAAGACGGGCGCGGGCGAGTGGCTGGAGGAGGGCTACAGCGGGTCCGCAGTGTACGACACGTCGACGGGCGAGGTCATCGGGATGGTGACGAACGCCGAGCTCCGGCACGGCGACAACGGCGACCGCGCGGAGCTCGGCTGGATGCTGCCCATCACCAGCATCCGTGCGCACTGGGAGGAACTGGACGACCTGCTCCCCCTCCGCTGGACGACCCCGGACGCGCGCCGCGAGCTGCGGGAACTCCTGGACGGCGTGCGATTCACCGAACCGCTCGCCGCCGACCTGGAACGGGCGGTCGGCCGCCCGCCGGTCGGGAAGTTCCGGTCGGCGTGGGCGTCGGTGCGGAACGTCGCGGAAGGGTTCGCGGAGGAGCGGCTCGTCCGGTATCTGGCGGCGCTTGGGCGGCACCTGCCCGAGCCTCGTCGGCAGCGGCTCGCGGGCTGGTCGGCGCGGCATCTGCCCGGCGCGGCGCCCGCCGTCCCTGACCCGGCGTGGTCCGGGCCCGCCTCGGTGATCGTGCAGCTGGAGCGGGTGACGTTCGACAACGCCTTCGACGTCACCGTGCACACCTGGATCGACGGCGCCAGGGGGCCGTACCGGCCGACCGTGCGGGTCCCGGAGCGGCGGGTTCGGGCGACGGTCGAGGAGGGCGTGTCCGCGCTCAAGTCGGCGCTGATCGGGCGCGACTGGATGATCGAGTTCGCGGTGCCGGAGAGCTGGCTCGGCAAGCCGTTCGAGCAGTGGTACGTCGAGCCCCGCAACAAGATCCTGATGCGCCAGTATCCGGTGGTGGTGCGGGACGTCGAGCGGCTGCGTCCCGACTCGATCCGCCGCGACCAGGCGCACCACCGCTGGAAGGTGCTGAACGCGCGGGGCCGCAGCGACCCGCGTCCGATCCCCTGCGACGAGCCGCGCAAAGGCAGCGAATTCCAAGACTGGCTGGAAGCGCATGTCGATTTCTGCGTGCTCGTCTATGGGTCGCGTCCCGCCAAGAGCCGGTTGACGGCCGCGCTCAACAACGGCATCCCCGTCATGCTGTGGACCCGTACGCCGTGCGACGCGCCGGCCCACGGCGACTGCCGCGGGCACCGCGTCCTCGACGAGCTGACCGCCGCCGTGGGCGACAAGCACCCCGGCGACCTGCCCCAGGTGGCGCTCGCCCTACGCAAGCAGGCGCTCATCACCCCGAAGGACGAGCCGCACTGTGGACGCGACCTGACCCTGCTGTGGGACGACCCGTCCCGGCTCCCCGATCCCCCGCTCGCCATGGAGGTTTAGGTGCCCGACTGGCTGCTCTACACAGGGAGCCGTCGCCCCCACGACGGCATCGACCGGTTGCCCCCGCCGCCGCCTTGGCGCGCGTTCGACGGCGACCCCGTCCTGCCGTTCCCGTCCGGGCCTTCGGGCAACGAGCACCAGGCGACGACGTACCGTCCTTCGGACGATGCCGTGCAGCAGGTCAACGCCGCCTTGTACCTGCGTCGTCCGCTCCTGGTGACCGGTCCGCCCGGCACAGGCAAATCGACGCTCGCCTACGCGGTGGCCCACGAACTGGGGCTCGGACCCGTCCTGCACTGGCCCATCACCAGCCGGACGACCCTCCGCGACGGCCTCTACCAGTACGACCCCCTGACCCGCCTCTACGCGGCAGGCCGAACCGAGGCCCCCTCCGACGAGGACATCGGCCGCTACATCCGCCTCGGCCCTCTCGGCACGGCACTGCTCCCCTACGGGCGTCCGCGCGTCCTGCTCGTGGACGAGATCGACAAGAGCGACATCGACCTGCCCAACGACCTGCTCACGATCTTCGAGAAGGGCGAGTACGAGCTGCCGGAGCTGACCCGCCGCGCGGATCCGTCCGCCGACGTCATGACCGCCGATGGCCCCGGCTCCCGCGTCACCGTCATGGCCGGGACGGTCCGCTGCCGCGCGTTCCCGCTGGTCGTGATGACCAGCAACGGCGAGCGCGAGTTCCCGCCCGCGTTCCTGCGCCGCTGCGTCACCGTCGAGCTGCGGCAGCCGGCGGGCGAGGCGGAGCTGGCGGCGATCGTCCGCGAGCATCTCGGGCCGCTCGCCGACCAGAGCGACGACCTCGTCCGCCGGTTCTTCGAGCGCTCCGCGTCCGGCACCCTCGCGACCGACCAGCTCCTCAACGCCGTCTACCTGTGCCGCCACGCCGCCACCGAGGACCGCCGGGCCCTGGCCGACCGCATCATGCCGTACCTGTCGGAGCCCATCGATGACGATTGACCGCCTCCGGGAGGCCCTCACCGCCATCGGCCCGCCACCGGACGCGCGCGAGCTGAGCGAGATGCTGTGGCTCGCCTGCCACATCTCCCCGCCCGAGCCCGCCCCGCCGGTCGCGCCGTCGCCGCCCGGGGAGCCCGCCGAGGCGCTCCCTCCCCCTCCACCCGCTCCGGCTCCGGCTCCGCAGCCGTCGCCGCCCGCTCGGGACCCGCGCTCCCGGCTGCATCCGCGCCCCGCGCCCGGGGCGGCCGAGCCCGCCGGCGAGGCGGCGGAGGTGCTCGTCCCGACCGCGCCGATGCTGGCGGACCCGCTCGGCGTGCAGCGGGCGCTCCGGCCGCTCAAGCGCCGCGTCCCGTCCAGGCACCGCGTCGAGCTGGACGAGGACGCGACCGCCGCCCGCATCGCCGACACCCGCCTGTGGACGCCCGTCCTCGTCCCGTCGCCCGAACGCTGGCTGAGCCTGAGCCTCGTCGTCGACACCGGCCCGACGATGCGGCTCTGGCGCCCCCTAGCCCGCGAGCTGGCCGAGGCGCTGCTCCGCCAGGGCGCGTTCCAGGACGTCCACACCGCCTTCCTCGACCCCACCGGCGGCATCACCGCGACCGCCGGCGGCCCGCGCCAGGACCCGGGCACCCTCCTCGACGCCTCCGGCCGCCATGCCGTGCTCGTGCTCTCCGACTGCTCCGGCCCGCACTGGTGGAACGGGCGCGCCGCCCGGGCCGTCCGCCGCTGGGCGCAGACCGGCCCGACCGCGATCCTCCAGCCCCTCGCCGAACACCTCTGGCGCCGCACCGCCGCCCCTGCCACGCCGGGCGTCGCCTTCCTGCCCCGCCCGGCCGCACCGAACACCGACCTGCGCTTCACCCCGCACGACGGCGCCGCCGCGCCCGGAATCCCCGTCCCCGTCCTGGAGGCGGCGCCGCGCTGGTTCGGCGCGTGGGCCCGGCTCGTCTCCGGCTCCGACCCGCAACCCGCCGCCGTCGCGACGTTCCCGCCCCGCCCGTCCGGGACGGCGCCGGTGCGCCGCGAACGCGAGCTGCCGATCGGCGAACGCGTCCGCCGCTTCCTCGCCACGGCCTCCCCGGACGCCGCCGAACTCGCCGCCCACGTCGCGGTGTCCGTCCCGTCCCTGCCGGTGATGCGCCTCATCCAGCACCGCATCCTCGGCGGCTCAGGCCCCGGCCAGCTCGCCGAGGTCCTGCTGAGCGGCCTGCTGCGGCCGGCCGGAGGCGTCCGCTACGAGTTCGTGCCCGGCGCCCGCGAGGCCCTCCTCGACACGCTCCCGCGCCCCGAGGCCCTGCACACCCGCCACGTCCTCGAAGCCGTCTCCGCCGAAATCGAACGCCGCGCAGGAACGACCACCGACCAGTTCCGCGCCCTGCTCCCCACAGACGGCGGCCCGATGACCCTCACCGCCGACACCGACCATTTCGCCCTCCTAACCCCCCAAACCCGCTCCCATCTCGCCCCTTCGGCGCCCGCGTCCCCCAGCCCACCCGCTTCCTCCGCACCCGACCTGCTTGACCTCCTCGGCACCCCGGTCCGGGAACTACTCGACGAGGAGTGGGGCCGCGGTCCGCGCCCGGTGTTGATCGGCGTTTCAAACAGCAACGCACCAATGCGCACGATGCCTTTCGGGGATCCCGAGAGACCGAACGGAGAGATCGTCGCTCCTCGGGACGCCCGCAACGAACTGTTGCGGACGATCGTGTTCAGCCTCGCCCTCACCCACTCACCGGACGTGGTGACCTTCTCGTTTCCCCACTTCCGCGAGGGCATCGGTTCGATCGGCCTGGACCGGCTGCCTCACATCGACGGCGAACTGGACCGCATGAGGGTGGGAGCCGTATTCAAGCTGCTCCTGTCCGACCTCGAAACCGAACAACGTCGCCGCGAAGACATCCTGCTGGACGCCGGGACGCCGACCTGGTCCGACTACCAGGCGGCCATTGCCGAGGGACGCCCGCTCGAACCGCTCCCCGCCCTGATCGTGTTTCTCGATGACGTTGTCCCCTCGTGGGACAGCCCCAGCGAGACGCGTGAATACGCGGCTCGGCTCTGCGAAATGGGACCGCCCGTGGGCATGGAGTTCATCTTCTGCTCCGAAGGAACGCCACTCCATGGGGCTCACCTGATCGCTTCCGTCGCGTGGCAGATCACGGCCTTCGGCGGGCACGACGACGGCGCCTCCCTCCACATCGCCGGAGAGGCTCCCCGCGACTTCCGTCCCGCGCACGTATCACGCATGGCAGCCGACCTCATCGTCAAGGAAACACTCCAACGTGCCCGGCGCACGAACAGGCTCTCGTCCCCGGAGGATTCCGCCACACCTGCGTCTGATACTGCCGTGCCCCCTGCTCACGTGGCCGCATCCGACGCACTCGGGCTCAACGGCGGCGGGACGAGCGGAGCCTTCGAGGAGATATGGGCGCTCGACGCCTCCACGCCACGGAATCCGGCCGTCGGCCACGACTCGGACGGAAACGTCGTCAGCCTGCCTCCGCTCGATCTTTCGTCGGGTCTTCCACATGGGCTGGTCGTGGGCGAGACCGAGGCTCGGCAACGCGTTGTCCGCGCCATTACGCTCGCGCTTGCCGCGACTTCCTCTCCCGCTGACCTTGTCATCGCCTTCGCGGGGCTGGGCGAGCATCCACTTGGGGAGCCCCTCGACCTGCCGCACGTCGTCTACTCCGAGGACGAATTGCTGGGCCGACCTCAGAAGCTCCAGGAGTTCCTCAGATTCCTCTCGGACGAGCTCGACGCCCGGGCCGCAGAGGGACAGCCCGAAAGCATGGTGGAGGAACTCCTCTCCGAGGCCGTGCCGAGGCCGTCCGTGAGCCCGCCAAGGCTGCTCATCGTGGCGGATGTCTCGCTGACCTTCCCGTCCAGCCGGCGTGAGGTGGGCGAGGCGCTCCTCTCCCTCGCCCAGCGGGGGCAGGCCCTCGGTGTCCAGCTCCTGCTCACCTCCTCCAGCGTGGAGAACACCACGATGTGGGCCCGGTTCATGCCGCTCCTGGAATGGCGGATCGCGGCGAGCCGCCTGCCGCCCGCCGAACTACAGCGCGTCCTTGGGCAGGCGAGCCTCCCGTTCGCGGACGACCGGACGGCGTACCTCCTGGTGGAGGGCCTTGTGAGAGGCGGGGCCCCGCGTCCGTTCACCGTGGCGCAGGAACCCCCCGTATCCGCGCTCAACGACTTCCTTGAACGCGCGGAGCGCTGGTCCAACGACCGCATGGCCGGGCCCGCCCGGCTCCATGACCGGCTCATCGGGATGATCACCGAGTACGAGGGATTGCTGGCGCAGCTCGGCAGCGGGCAGGAGGCCCTCGTCGTGTTCCGCGAGCTCATGGAGGAGGGGACCGTATTCCGCCGGACGGGCTGGCGGCCGGGGCCGCACCATCTGGTGTTCGAGGGGCCGCGGCCCATGCGGTCGATGTCGGCGTGTGCGCAGCTTTACGCGGAATTGCTTCGTGAGCTGGGCGTGGTATCGAGGGGCGAGCCGACCTGGGGGGCCAGTGAGGGCTCGGAAGGGCTCGACCTGATGAATGCCACGGGGACCGTCTTGGACCTGTTCGAGACGGCCGTCGGCTCCGTGCTGTATTTCCACGTCACGGAGTACGAGTCACGTCGGCACGACCCCGGCCGCTCGACCATCGGAACCGCGCTCAACACGGCCATGGGCGAATTCGGCGACAACCCGGTCGTGATCCTTTACGGCGAACGCCCGGTTCTCCACAGCCTGTGGGAACGTACCCCGGGCCTCCGCGACCGCTTCCGCCGCACGATCACCTTCACCGAGTACGAGGAACGGACCGAACCGGTCGCGCTCACACGAATTCTCATCGGCGTGGACGCCGACACCAGCGAGCCCGTCCTGCTCGATTTCGAGATCGATCGGCATTTGGTGATCGCGGGACCGTCCGGCTCCGGAAAGGGCGCCCTGATAAGTCACCTGCTGACACGGCTCCGTACGGGCGTCCCGACCACCGAACGCATCGTCAGCGCATTCGACGGCAACGAATTCTTGACGGATGAAGGCGACACTTCATCGACGGACGACGAGCAAGCACCTTCCACCATCGAAGGTGAACGCCGTATCAGCCAGGCCATCACAAGAATCGAGCGGCGACAGGCCACCGGCCACGGCCCGGAGAACTACCTTTTCGTCAGGAACCGGAGGCGGTTGCTGCAAGACGATCCATACCTGCCACTTGTGCCCCTGCTCCCCGGGAGTCCGGAGAACGGCCTTCATCTGGTGCTGGCACGCCACCAGATCAGTTTCGGCGAACCCACCGACCCGCTGGTCGAGGAAATGCGATCAGCCGGGGGCTCGCTCCTGCTGATGGGGTACGCGGGCGGGCAGGAGGCTGATCTCTGGGGCGTGCCGTCCACCATGCGCGGTCCCATTCCACGAGGTCAGGCGCTGCTGGCGCGGCCCGGCCGGCAGCGGTTCGTCCAGCTGCCGGACCTCTCCTGATCCGTATTGGATCGCATGGTCCAGAACGTGTTACCTTGGGGGCATGGCGCGGCCCAGGAAGTTCGAGGAGGAGCGGGCGGTCGAGGCCGCCATGCGCGCGTTCTGGGCGGACGGCTACGAAGCGACGTCCACGCAGGAGCTGTGCAACGCCACCGGCCTCGGACGCAGCAGCATCTACAACACCTTCAAGAGCAAGCACGACCTGTTCGAGAAGGCTCTGGCCCGATACATGGACATCAAGACGTCCAACGTCATCCGGACCCTTGAGGACGGCGGCCGCCCCGTGCGGGAGCGCCTCCGGACGATCCTGGAGTGGGCCGTCGAGCCCGAGCCGGGCGATCCGGCCGGATGCCTGGTCGTCAACACGGTGGTGGAGCTGGCGCAGCGCGACGAGGCCATCGCCGAGCGGATCGCGCGGGACGAGCGGCGGCGACTGACCGCGCTGACCGCCGCCATCAAGGAAGGCATGCGGACCGGGGAGATCGACCGGAGCAAGGACGCGCGGGCGCTGGCGCACTTCATCGTCTCGACGGTCAGCGGCATGCGGGTCGTGGCCCGTGGCGGCGCCGACAGGCGCACGCTGACCTCGATCGCCGACACGGCCATGGACGCCATCTAGAACCAACCCGGCGGGCATCGGCCCGTCCCTCCGCACGACCTCATTTTGAACTGAACCGTCCAATACAGGGAGAGGCGAGAACCGATGCCGCTGGCCGTCTTCGTGCTCGGGATGGCGATCTTCGCCCAGGGGACGTCGGAGCTGATGCTGGCGGGGCTGCTGCCCGGCATGGCGGACGATCTCGGCGTGTCCGTCCCCCAGGCCGGGCTGCTGATCTCGGCGTTCGCGATCGGGATGCTCGTCGGCGCGCCAGTGCTCGCCGTCCTGACGCTGCGCTGGCCGCACCGGAGAGCGCTGCTGGCGTTCCTCGCGGCATTCGCCGTGACCCACGTGATCGGCGCGCTGACCTCCGACTACTGGGTGCTGTTCGCGACACGGGTCGTGGGCGCGTTCGTCTATGCCGGGTTCTGGGCGGTGGCCGCGGCGACGGCGATCGGGCTCGTCCCGGCGAACGCGCGCGGGCGGGCGATGGGGATCGTCGCGGGCGGGCTCACGGTCGCGGCGATCGTGGGGCTCCCGGCCGGGACGGTCATCGGGCAGCATCTCGGCTGGCGGGCGGCGTTCTGGACCGTCGCGGCGATGTCGGTGATCGCGATGGCCGGGGTGGCGGCGACGATCCCCGCCGGGCGCTCGGAACGCGAGGCCCCGCGCATGCGGGACGAGCTGCGCGCGGTCGCCGTCCCCCGGCTGTGGCTGCTGTACGGGACGATCGCCCTGGCCACGAGCGGGCTCATGGTCACGTTCAGCTACCTGGGCGCTCTGCTGGAGGAGACGACCCGCGTCGCGGAGGCGTGGGTGCCCGCGGTGCTCGCCCTGTACGGGGCGGGCGCGCTCATCGGCATCACGGCCGGCGGGCGGACGGCCGACGCGCGCGGCGTCCCGACCCTGTACGTGGGGTTCGGCGGGCTCGTCCTGGTGTCGATGGGTCTGGCCCTGGCCGCCGAGTCGCCCGCGCCCACCGTGGCGCTGGTGTTCCTGCTGGGCTTCGTCGGGTTCGGGACGAATCCGACGCTCAACTCGCGGGCGTTCGGGATCGTGGAGGGTTCGGCGACGCTGGTCGCGGCCGGGAACGTCATCGCGTTCAACGTCGGGATCACGGCGGGCCCGTGGCTCGGCGGGCTCGCGATCGACGCGGGCGCCGGGCTAGCGGCCACGGCCTGGATCGGGGCCGGCCTCGGCGTGCTGGCGCTGGGTGCGGTCGCGCTCGCCCACGGCCGCGACCGGAGGGCCACGGCCGCCGAAGCCCGGCCGCGCGCGAAGGTGAACGCCTGAGGGCCGGCGCGGGAGCTCACCGCGCCGACCCGGTCCGTGGCGGCCAGACCGTCCAGCGGTCAGGAACAGGAGTCGGCCGGGAAGCTCCACAGGGCGCGCTTGCGGGCGTGTTCGGCGATCGTCCAGATGCGGTGCTGGCCGCGGTAGCAGGACAGGTCCTCGGGGCCGTGCGAGATGGTCCGGTGGGTGACGCGGCCCCACTCCGTCCAGTCCCTGGACGTCGTGAGGAGACGTCCGCGCTTCTGGCCCCTGCCCTGGGTGAACCACCAGCGGCCCTTCGTCCGGACGCCGCCCTGGATCCTGTCGCCCGGCAGGGCGGCGGCCCAGTCGGCGCGGACGGTGCCCGACCCGGTCAGGCCCCACAGCGGCCAGGTGACCACGCGTCCCCGCGGTGCCTTCGGCTTGCAGTACTCGCCCGCGATGAGGACGTGCTGCCACGTGGTGCGGTCGACGGCGATCCAGGACATGCGCAGCGGGCCCGAGCCCCGGCACTTGCCGCCGCTGCTGCCGCGGGTGAAGCGCCAGCCGCCCGTCTGCGCCATCACGTAGCGGTGTCCGTGGCCGTAGTACTTCTTGCCGTGCAGCCCGACCCGTCCGGCGTGGCCCGTCGAGCCCGCCTTGCTCTTGCTCAGGTCGAAGATCTGCCGCACGTCGAATTCGCGGACGCCGTGGCGCGTGTCCGCCACGTAAAGCTTGGGTCCGTACCAGGCGATGCCCCCGGCGTGGAGGTCGACGTCGGTGTAGGTCGGCCGCCCGCCCTTCATCGCCGGGTCGACGAGCAGGACGTGCCGGTACGTGCGCTTGGCGGGGTTGACGAACGTCAGCCTGACCTTGCCGCCGTCGTGCCAGGACACGAGCAGGGGCCTGCCGCCGCCCGGCGTCCGCTCGCCGGCCACCGCGTCCGAGATGCTCGTGACGCCCTGCGGGACCCACTTCCCGGTCGCGCTGTCCGCCCGGTCGAAGCAGTACACGAGCGAGCGGGCGGGCACGGCGGCCGGTTTCCCGCAGCCGCGGCCGAGCCTGCGCTGCCCGGACGCGTTGAGCAGTTCGTCAACGCTGCTGCGCTTGAGCCTGCCGCCGAGCGCGCGGAGCGGCCCGCCGCGGTCGGAGCCCCGGCGCAGATCGAAGTCGCGGAGATTCGGGGCCGCCAACGCCACCGCCGCAAACGCGGACGGCGCGGGCGCCGCAGGCGGCGCGGACGCCTGGGCGGGTGGAGCATGGACGAGGCTCGCCGCGAGCGCGGCCAACGGGATGGTCACCGTACGCTGAATGATGGTCACATTCCGCAACGTAACCCGGCTTGGGGTTGCCGCCGGTGAACAGATGACCTTGGGAAATGCAACTTAGTTTTCGCGCACCATTACGTCGCGCGAGTGAACCACCCGCCCGGCCCAGGCGTCGCCCACGAGGTGGCAAACGACGGACGGGACGGCCCGCAGGCCGTCCCGTCCACCAAATCCCCCTATCAGCGGAGCTTGCACGTCCCGGTGTCGGACTTCGTCGGGTCGCTCTCGGAGATCCCCGTCACCTGCAGGGACGCCCGCCGGTGGTAGGAGCCCGGCTCGGGCTTGGCCCACACGTCGACCTGCGTGGCGCCCTTCACCCTGGCGGTGGCCAGCTCGTTCGGCAGCCAGGTCGTCCAGCCGCCGCCCGGCACGCCGGCCTTGAGCCGGAACACGTCGGAGCCGTGATGGCCGGTGCCGCCCTTGCCCTTGTTCTGGAGCGTCAGCGTGCACTTCATCCAGCCGGAGCCGCTCGGCCGCGCCTGGGCGTTGCCGAGCTGGACGCCGCGCTGCTGCGGGCCGGCGCCGTCGAGCGACCGGATCGCGACCGTGTACGACAGGACGCCCTTGCGGTCGCGCTCCAGGTCGAGGATGTAGAAGTGCAGCCGGTTGGCCTGGTCGACGTACTCGTACTCGCTGCCGGAGTTCGTCCCCGCGTGGAACAGCGCGTCGGACAGCTGCCGGTAGTCGCCGATCGTCATCTTCTTCGGGGTGCCGTCCGGCAGGACGAAGTCGACCTTGTCGATGTCCTGCGGGTTGGCGTCCTTGACCCAGATGAACGGGGCCCTGTCCTCGTCCTTGGTCTTCGCCAGCAGGACGCCGGAGTCCGGGGTGAAGGAGTCGGTGCCCATGCGGTCGACGACTTCAAGGGTGTAATTGTTGTAGCCGCCCTCGTCGCACAGGGGGTCGGTCTTGGGGTCGCACTTCGGGCTCTTGTCGCCCTCGGCGCCGAGCTTGAGGTTGATGCCCGTGAGACCGCCCTTGCCGGGCACGACGGCCCTGGCCGTCACCCGCGCGACGACCGTGCCGGACGAGGCCAGCGTCTGCCGGTCGAGCTGGAGCACGTGGTTCGGGTCGACCATCTCCAGCTTCAGCTTGTTGCGCAGCATGTGCTGGGCGCCCATGGAGCCGCCGCCGGTCGCCGGGATCGTCCACCTGCTGTGGGGGCCGCCGGGGCCGTTGAACGTGCCGCGGCTCAGCATGTCCCAGATGCCGCTGTAGGCGCGGCGCGGCGGGTTGCTGTACGGGTTGTTGTAGTTGTCGGCGATGCCGAGGATGTGGCTGAACTCGTGGGCGAAGACCGACATGCCGGAGCTCTCCGCCTGCGTGGACGACTCGCCGAAGATGGCGTTCGGCCAGATGGTGGAGCCCGCCTGCCAGGACGTCCAGGGGATGTACCGGGTCCGCACCCAGTTCGTCAGGCCCGGGTCGCCCGGACCCCACTCGGCGGGCACGTTCTCCTGCGTGCCGAACTTCATCTCCCCGAACTCCTGCCAGGTGGACGACTCGTCCTGCCCGGCGCTGAGGAAGAACACGAAGTCGAACTTCTTCGCCGTCTCCTCGCCGACGTCGGCGATCCAGGCGGCCCGCGCGTCCTTGCGGAGGTCGCGGTTGCAGGTGTCGCCCGCGGGGCAGCCCGTCCCGCCCTGCATGCCGTCCACGCCGTACTCGTGGTCCTTGGCGGGCATCTGGTAGGCGCCGAAGCCGGTGAGGTTCACCCCGAACCGGCCGCCGGAGTCCTCCATCCAGTACTCGTGGAGGGTGTGGCCGCGGTTGAGCGCCTGCGGCTTGTTGAGGAAGTCCTCGTAGAACTTGGCGACCTTCTCGCGCGGGACGTCCCCGGCCTCGACCGGGTTGCCGAAGATCGACGAGTTCTTCGGCTGCGTCACCACGAACGGCTGGTTGGCGTAGTCGACCAGCACGACGGCGCCGTTGAAGGTCTTGACCGAGCCCTTCGTGGCCGGGTCGGCCCAGTTCGTTCCCGGGATCTTCTTGTAGTCGTCCCAGGTCATCGTCTCGGGCATCTCATAGTTCTGCGGGTCGATCGGACGCGGGGCGCCGTGCGCGAAGCTCTGCGGGGACGGCTGGGCGCGCTGCCACGGCTGCGTCTGCGGCCAGTGCCGCATCTGCCACGGGTTGGCGGTGGGTTTCGGGATGGGCGGACTCGGCGGCGCGGCGGCGGCCGGTAGCGCGGCGAGTCCCACGACCAGCCCGATCACCGCCGCGGGAACCACCAGCATGTTCTTGGCGCGCATGTCTCCCCTGCCTCAGGTGGGTTGCGGGGAGAAAAGTAAAGAGAGGGGGATACGCCCGGCTATGGCCGACTTAGCCGATCTTGCGATGTATGGCATGGCATGTCGGACAATGCGCGCAGGTCAGGGCACCGGACGCCGGTCTGGCCAGGATCTGCCAGCCCGGTCGAGCAGCCCGGCCGCCCCCGGCCCGGCCCGGCTCATCGCGACGGCGCGTCGATGGGGCGGCCGATCAGCCGGGACAGGACGATCGCCGTCTTCGTCGCCGTGATGTTGTCCTCGCGGCGCAGCCGTTCGAGCGCCTGCTCCAGGTGCTGGATGTCGCGGACCCGCACGTGCACCAGGGCGCTCGCGTCGCCGCTGATCGTGTACGCCGCGACGACCTCCGGATGCCCCCGGACGCTTGAGTGGATCTCCTCCGGGGACGTCGCACCCGTGCAGAAGATCTCGATGAACGCCTCGGTCGTCCAGCCGAGCGCGGCCGGGTCGACGACGGCCGCGAAGCCGGTGATGACGCCGTCCGCGCGGAGCCGGTCGACGCGCCGCTTCACCGCCGGAGCCGACAGCCCGACCTTGTCCCCGATCTGCGCGTACGAGGCGCGCCCGTCCTCCAGGAGCCGTGCAACGATTCGACGGTCCAGCTCGTCAAGACGCAACAAATAACACCCCCGAAGTCGGTTTTCGTCATTGGTCGACGGTCGATCCCGAACATACGCTGGATATCGGACCGGCGGCCACCCGACCCGCCCGGCCCCTTCCCTCCAGGCACCGGACGCCGTCCGGTGTCCCAGCCATGCCCGGGCCCCGACCGGCCGGGCCGAGCCGCGAAGGAGCAGCGTCGTGACGCCGACCCAGAAGCTGCCCGCCAGGTCCGCCGAGCTCCGGGCGCTGTCCGACGAGCACAGCGCGCACAACTACCACCCGCTCCCGATCGTCGTCGCCGAGGCCGACGGCGTGTGGCTCACCGACGTCGAGGGGCGCCGCTACCTCGACATGCTGGCCGCCTACTCCGCGGTCAACTTCGGGCACCGCAACCCGCGGCTCACCGCGGCCGCCAAGCGGCAGATGGACCGCGTCACGCTGGTGAGCCGCGCGTTCGACCACGACAACTTCGGGCCGTTCGTCACCGAGCTCGCCGAGCTGTGCGGCAAGGACATGGTGCTGCCGATGAACAGCGGCGCCGAGGGCGTCGAGACCGCCCTGAAGACCGCCCGCAAGTGGGGGTACGAGGTCAAGGGCGTCCCGGCGGACCAGGCGAACATCGTGACGTTCGAGGGGAACTTCCACGGCCGCACCACCACGATCATCAGCTTCTCCACCGACGCCGACGCCAAGGACTCCTACGGCCCCTACACGCCCGGCTTCCGCACCGTCCCGTACGGGGACGTCGAGGCGCTGAAGGCCGCGATGGACGGCTCGACGGTCGGCGTGCTGATCGAGCCGATCCAGGGCGAGGCGGGCGTGAACGTCCCGCCGAGCGGGTTCCTGCGCGCGGTGCGGGACCTGTGCACCGCCAACGGGTCCCTGATGATCGCGGACGAGATCCAGTCGGGCCTCGGCCGCACCGGCGCCACCTTCGCCTGCGAGCACGAGGACGTCGTCCCGGACATCTACATCCTCGGCAAGGCGCTCGGCGGCGGGATCGTGCCGGTCTCCGCCGTCGTCGCGGACGCCGGCGTCCTCGGCGTCTTCCGGCCGGGCCAGCACGGCTCCACGTTCGGCGGCAACCCGCTCGCCTGCGCCATCGGCCGCGAGGTCGTCGCGATGCTGAAGACGGGCGAGTACCAGGAACGCTCCAGGACGCTCGGCGCGCACATGCACGAGCGCCTCGGCCGGCTGCCCGCCGACATCGCCCGCGAGGTCCGCGGGCGCGGCCTGTGGGCGGGCGTGGAGCTGCACGGCAAGGCCCGTCCGGTGAGCGAGCGGCTCATGGAGCTCGGCGTCCTCGTCAAGGAGACCCACGAGACCACCCTCCGCCTCGCCCCGCCGCTGACCATCGATCGCGAAGACCTCGACTGGGCCCTCGACCAGCTGGACATCGCCCTCAAGGGGTAGTGGCCTGCGCGTTGGTCAGAGCAAACTCCAGTCTCGTCAAAGACTCGCCCCTCCACCCGCCCGGCGCGGGCGTCGGCGCCGCCCCGGTGTGCAGGCTGGACGGATGCTGCGGAACAGGACCAGACGCCAGGTGATCATCGGGTGCGGTGCGGTGGCGCTGGGCCTCCTGCTGCTCGTCGGAGGCGGCCTCTACCTGCTGCAGCGCGCCTACGACGGGGACGTGCGGCGCATCGCCGGTGCGCTGCCGACCCGCGCCGGGCGGCCCGCGCCCGGCGGGGGCGGCGAGAACTGGCTGCTGATCGGGTCCGACCGGCGGCCGGACATCCCCTCGATGGGCGCGCGGGCCGACGCGATCATGCTGGTGCACCTGTCCGGGCGCGGCGACCGGGTGTCGGTGATCGCGATCCCGCGGGACGGCTGGGTGCCGGTCCCCGGGCACGGCACCACGAAGATCAACGCCGCGTTCGCGTTCGGCGGGCCCGCGCTGCTGATCAGGACGGTGGAGCAGCTCACCGGCGTCCGCGTCGACCACTACGCGGCGCTCGACTTCGGCGGCTTCGTGCAGATGACCGACGCGCTCGGCGGCGTGGACGTCACCGTCACCAAGACGACCTACGACCCGAAGCACGAGCGCACCTGGCAGGCGGGCCGCCAGCACCTGGACGGCGTCGAGGCGCTGGACTTCGTCCGGCAGCGCTGGAACCTCCCCGACGGCGACCTCGACCGGATCAAGCGGCAGCAGGCGTTCCTGCACGCGCTGGCGGAGAAGGCGCTCGGCACCCGCAACCCGATCAGGATCGACCGGTTCATCCGGGCGGCGACGCGGTCGGTGACCGTGGACGACTCCGTGACTTCCGGCACACTGCGCGAGCTCGCGAACCGGCTGCTGCGGACGTCGACCCGGGAGTACCTGACCACCCCGGTCGCGGGGACGGATCAGCGGGGCGAGCAGAGCGTCGTGCTCCTGGACGACGCGGGCGCGCGGGCGCTGTTCACGGCCGTCCGGGACGACCGGGTCGCCGAGTACGTGGCCCGCAGCGGCGCGGGCAACACGGTCGACGCCGTCCGCTGACCCGACGCTGACCCGACGCGCCCCCGCCCTCCGGGCGACATGTTCGGAAATAATCTGACTGATCGATGTCGTCCCCATGGATTAGTCTGACCGGGCACCGGACCGCCGGCGACGCGCCGCCGAAGGGCGGGCGGAAAGCCCCCGGCCCGAAGGGCGGAGCTTCCACGGGGGGTCTTTCATGAGCAGATGGCGCGGGAATCCCTGGGCGATCCTGCTGACGCTGTCGCTCGGCTTCTTCATGACGCTGCTCGACCTGACGATCGTGAACATCGCGATCCCGAGCATCACCGAGAAGCTGGACGCCTCGCTCGACCAGGTCCTGTGGATCATCAACGCCTACATCCTGGTGCTGGCCGTACTGCTGATCACCGCGGGCCGGCTCGGCGACCTGTGGGGCAAGAAGAACCTGTTCATCACCGGTGTGGCGCTGTTCACGCTGGCCAGCCTGGTGTGCGGGATCGCGCAGGACCCGGCGCAGCTCATCGCCGCCCGCGCCGTCCAGGGGCTCGGCGCCGCGCTGCTGATGCCGCAGACCATGTCGATCATCATCGCGGTGTTCCCGCCGGACCGGCGCGGCACCGCGCTCGGCGTCTGGGGCGCGGTGGCCGGGGTGTCCACGATCGCCGGGCCCACGCTCGGCGGGCTGCTGGTCACCCATCTCGACTGGCGGTGGATCTTCTTCGTGAACCTGCCGATCGGCGCGCTCGTGCTGGCCATGGCCGTACCGATCCTGCCCGGCCAGACGCCGGGCGTCCGGCACAGGTTCGACCTGACCGGCGTGCTGCTCGCGTCCGCCGCCCTGTTCTGCGTGACGTTCGCGCTCACCGAGGGCCAGAAGTTCGAGTGGAACGCCGTCATCTGGGGGCTGATCGCGGCCGGCGCCGTCCTGTTCCTGGTGTTCGCGGCGCACCAGCGCACCCGGCAGGACGAGGAGCCGCTCGTCCCGTTCTCGCTGTTCAGGGACCGCAACTTCACGATCCTGAGCATCCTCGGCGCGGCCGTCTCGGTCGGCATGATCGGCATGGTCCTGCCGCTGACGATCTACCTGCAGTCGGTGCTGGGGTTCAGCGCCCTCAAGGCGGGGCTCGTGCTGGCGCCGTCGTCGGTGATGTCGGTGTTCGTGGCGCCCGTCGCCGGGCGGCTGTCGGACCGCATCGGCGGCAAGTACATCCTGATGGCGGGGCTCGCCCTCTACGCCACCGGCATGCTCTGGGTCGCGGCCGTCGCCGAGGTCGGCAGCGACTGGAAGGTGTTCATCGCCCCGCTCGCCGTGGCCGGGTTCGGGATCGGCGGCGTGTTCGCCCCGATGGCCACCGAGGCGACCCGGCACGTCCCGCCGCGGCTCGCGGGCGCCGCGTCCGGGGTCAACACCACGATCCGGCAGGTCGGGTCGGTGCTCGGCACGGCGGCGGTCGGCGCGCTGCTGCAGAACCAGCTCGCGTCGTCGCTGCGAGACGAGGCGGCCACCCGCTCCGCCGCCCTGCCGCCCGACGTGCGCCCGGGGTTCGTGCGCGGCTTCGCGCAGGCGGCGAAGGACGGCCTGGAGGTCGGCGCCGGGCAGAGCGGAGCCAAGCAGCAGCTCCCGGACGGCATCCCGCCGAACGTCGCGAACCGCATCCACGAGCTGGCCGCACAGGTGTTCTCGCACAGTTTCGCGCACGCCATGAAGCCGGCGATGCTCCTGCCGATCGGCGTGATGTTCCTCAGCGCCGTGGCCTGCCTGGCCCTGCGGGGGCACCGGGCCGAGCCGCCCAAGGGCGCGGACGCCGAACCGGCGCACGCCGCCACCTGAGCGGCGAGCCGGACGCTACCGGTCGGTCTGGTCGGTGCGGCCCGCGCGGGCCGCACCGCCGAGGAGCCACTGCCCGGACGGCCCGGCGGGACGGACGCGCACGATCGCGAGGACGGCCGCCGCCAGCCCGCCGATGATGTAGACGTACCCGGCGTAGTTGATCTTGCCGCTCAGCTCCGTCGGCATGACCAGATCACCGCCGGGGCCCTCGTTCGACAGGACGAACACGACGATCAGCCAGGTGAGCGCGATGATGACGGGGCCCGTCCGGCCGCCGGTCCCCCAGCCCGCCAGCCGCACCGCGGCGAACAGCACCAGGACGAGGACGATCGACGCGACCGGCACCCGCTCCACCGTCCAGTCCTGGACGAACGAGCCGATCAGCCCGTAAACGGCGCCGAACAGCCCGAGCACCGCGTAGGCGGCACCGGACACGACGGCGTCGGCCGGGGCCTCGCCGTCCGGCACGGGCGGGATCGGGCCCTCCGGCGCCTCGCCCGCGGCCGCGTCACCGGGGCCCGGGCCCGCGCCGCCCGCGGGAAGGCCCTGCTTGGCGAGGCTCACCCGCGTCTCGTCGTCGTCTTCGTCCACGGGCTTCAGGGTATCGAGACGCTCAGCCGGGCGGGTCTTCCAGCCCGGCGAACAGGTCGCGCTCGCGGCGCCCGGGACCGACCGGGCCCTGCTGCCCGGCCTGGAGGATGAAGTACTCGGTGCCGAACGCCTGCTGGCCCAGGTTGTTCGACAGCGCGAAGAACGGCCCGGCCTGCTCGGGCGCCACCACGATCTGGGTGCGGTAGGCGCGCAGGGCGGCGAGCTTGGCGGGCAGGTGCGCGCGGGCGTCCACGACCGTGGTGACCTGCCCGTCCGGGACGCCCGACCCGAGGTCGTCCAGCCCGGCGACGCGCGCGAACGGCAGCTTCGCCTCCCGCATCACGGCGATCGCGCGGGCGAGCACGGTCCGCGGCGTGGCGTAGGCGTAGAACTTCGCGACCCGCCACGGCTCGGCGCCGTCCTCGTGGGCGGGGTCGGCGGCCAGCTCGAACGCCCGCCACGCGACGCGGTGCGCCTGGATGTGGTCGGGATGACCGTAGTTGCCGCGCTCGTCATAGGTGACGATCACCTGCGGCCTGACCTCCCGGATCACGGTGACGAGGTCGAGCGCCGCGGTGTCGACGTCGGCGCGCCAGAAGCAGCGCGGGTCGTCGTTGGTGGGCGCGCCCATCATCCCCGAGTCGCGCCAGCGGCCCGGGCCGCCGAGGAAGCGGTGGTCGCGCACGCCGAGCGCGGCGCACGCCGCCGCGAGCTCACCGATCCGGTGCTCGCCGAGGCGGTCCTCCTTGTCGGAGGCCAGGTGGCGCAGGTCCTCCGGGATGACCTCGCCCTCCTCGCCCAGCGTGCACGTGACGAGACAGACGTGGGCGCCCTCGGCGGCGTACTTGGCCATGGTCGCCCCGGTCCCGATGGACTCGTCGTCCGGATGGGCGTGGACGAACAGGATCCGCGGCTCCTTCATAGGAAACGAGCCTACTCAGGGGCCGGAGCGAGGGTGATGACCGCCCTGCCCGGGCGGGTCACACCGTCGCGGACCAGCGGCTCAGGGAACGGGGGGCGGCGGGGCGCCGCCGTCGTCCTCGGTCGGGGTGGGCGTCGGCGTGGTCGAGGTCTCGTCGTCGGTCGGGGTGGACGTCGCCGTGTTGTCGTCGGTCGGGGTGGGCGTCGGCGTGTCGGTGTCCGGCGGGGGCGTGTTCTCGCGCGTCCGGGTGCGGGTCGGCGTCGGCGTGTCCTCCTCCTCCGTCGTCGGCTCCTCCGAGACGGACCCGGAGTCGGTGACCGTCGGCGAGACGGGCGAGGACGGGTCGTTCCCCCCGCGGCTGGCCGCGTACACGCCCACGACCAGCGCCAGGACGAGGATCGCGGCGACGGCCGCGACGATCGGCCACCTGGACTTGCGCTCGGGCTCCCAGTCGTCGTACCGGCTGCGCCTGGCGCCGGGCGGCGGACCGGCCCCGTACGGGGACCGCGCGGGCGGCAGGTTCCCGGTGTAGTCGGCCGGGGACACGCGCTGCGTCCCGCCGCCGGGCCGGGCGGCCGCCGCCATCCCGGCGCCCGCGATGCCGCCGGCGGCGAGCGTGGAGCCCTCCGCGAGCATCGTGGTGGCCTGCGCGGGGTCGTCCATGCGGGTCTGCCCGCCGCCGCCGGGGCCGCTGCCGATCAGCGCCATCATCAGCTGCTGCGCGGTCGGCCGCCGCTCGGGCTCCTTGACCAGGCACGCCGCGATCATCCGGTGCAGGTCGGCGGGCACGCCCTCCAGCGACGGCGGCTCGTGCATCACCCGGTTGATCACGGCGACGACGGTGTCGTCGCCGAACGGGGGCCGCCCGGTCGCGGCGAACACGATCGTCGTCGCCCAGGCCCACACGTCCACGGCCTCGGTGAGGGCGGCACCCGCGACCTGCTCGGGCGCCATGTAGGACGGCGTCCCGATCGCCTTGGTCGCGTTGGTCTGGTCGGTGTCGAACGCCCGCGCGATGCCGAAGTCGATCACGCGCGGCCCGTCCGGCGCCATGATCACGTTGTGCGGCTTGAAGTCGCGGTGCACGATCCCGGCCTGGTGGATCGCGACCAGCGCGGTCGCGGTGCCGATCGCGAGCCGCTCCAGCGTCGCCCCGGAGATCGGGCCGCCCTCGGTGACCTGCTTGAACAGCGAGGGACCCGGCACGTACTCGCTGGCGATGTAGGGCTGGTCGCCCGCGACGTCGGCCTCCAGGACCTGCGCGGTGCAGAACCGCGCCACCTGCTTGGCGGCCTGCGCCTCCCGGACGAACCGGTTGCGCGCCATCGTGTCGGCGGCGAGGTCGGCGCGCAGCAGCTTGATGGCGGCCTTGTTCCCGGAGGCGTCGAGACCCGCGTAGACGACACCCTGGCCGCCCTCGCCGAGCCGTTCGACGATCTCGTACGAGCCAAGCCGCCGGGGATCTCCCGGCTGCAGCTCCGGCATTGACCACTCCTCAGAGCGCGACGACAAATGTGCTTGGGGAAGCCTTGAGCTTACGCGAGCCCGGTACCGGGCACGTGACATTCCCGGCTCGCCAGGCGACGACCCGTGATCATAGGGCAGGACGCCGCGGCGCGCCGCCGTTCCCGCTGCTCGATTCCACCCGGCCGCCCTGCGGGGGGCCGGACTCAGACTGGCAGACTCGGATGTCATGAGCATCAGCTATCCGCGGCAGAGCGCCCGCACGCGAAGGTTCAGCCTCGGCGTCCCGCGCGCCTTCCAGATCGCGCCCGACGAGTCCCGTGTCGCGTTCCTGCGCACCAGGGCCGGCGACGACCCGGTGACCTGCCTGTGGACGCTGGACACCGCCACCGGCGAGGAACGCTGCGTCGCCGACCCGGCGGCGCTCGACGTCCCGGGCGAGGAGAACCTGCCGGCCGAGGAGCGGGCCCGGCGCGAGCGCGCCCGCGAGCAGGCGGGCGGCATCGTCGGCTACGCGACCGACCGGGCGATGCGGCAGGCCGCCTTCACCCTGGGCGGACGCCTCTACGTCGCCGACCTCGACACCTCGATCGTGCGGGAGCTGCCCGCGCAGGAGCCCGTCTTCGACGCGCGCCCCGACCCGGCCGGCCGGCGAATCGCCTACGTGTCAGGCCGGACGCTGCGCCTCATCGAGATGGACGGCACCGACGACCGGGCGCTCGTCCAGCCCGAGACCGACCAGGTGTCCTACGGCGTCGCGGAGTTCGTCGCGGCGGAGGAGATGGACCGGATGCGGGGCCACTGGTGGTCCCCGGACGGCGCGACGCTGCTGGCCGCCCGCGTCGACGAGACGCCCGTGCTGCGCTGGCACATCGCCGACCCCGCCAACCCGGAGGCGCCGCCCGCCGAGATCGCCTACCCGGCGGCGGGCACCCCGAACGCGCTGGTGGGCCTGGTGCTGTTCAAGATCGACGCCGGACGCCCGGACGCCCGGACGGCCGTGGCATGGGACCGCGGCACCTTCCCCTACGTCGTCACCGCCGCGTGGGACCGGCACGGCCTGCTGATCGTCGTCCAGCCGCGCGACCAGCGCTCCCAGCGGGTGCTGAGCGTCGACCCGGACTCCGGCGAGACGACGCTCCTGCACACCGAGTCCGACGCGGACTGGACCGACATCGTCCCCGGGCTGCCCGCCCGGACCGCCGACGGCGACCTCGTCTGGGTCACCGAGGACCGCGCGGCCGGCACCCGGCGGATCACCGTCGCCGGGGAGCCCGTCACGCCCGCCGGCCTCCAGGTCCGGTCGGTGCTCGGCGTGGACGGGCGCTCCATCCTGTTCACCGCGTCGGAGGAGCCCACCGAGATCCACCTCTACACCTGGAACGACGGCGAGGTCGCCCGGCACACCGAGGGTCGGGGCGTCTTCAGCGGGACGGCGTCCGGCGAGATCACGGTCGTCGCGGGCGCGCGGCTGGACCGTCCCGGCACGGAGGTCGAGGTGCGGACGCCGTCCGGCACCCACCCGGTGGTGTCGCTGGCGGAGACGCCGGTGATCACGCCGCGGGTGGAGCTGCTGCGCTCGGGCGACCGCGAGATCCGCACCGCCGTGCTGCTGCCCACCGGATGGAAGCCCGGCGACGGGCGGCTGCCCGTCCTGATGGACCCCTACGGCGGGCCGCACGCGCAGCGCGTCCTCGCCGTCCAGCGCATGTACTGCGAGGCGCAGTGGCTCGCCGACCAGGGCTTCGCCGTCGTGATCGCCGACGGCCGCGGCACCCCGGGACGCGGCCCGGAGTGGGACCGCGCCGTCCACGGCGACTTCACCGGCCCCGTCCTGGACGACCAGATCACCGCGCTGATCGAGGCGGCGCGCCGCAACCCCGACGCGCTCGACCTCGACCGCGTCGGGATCCGCGGCTGGTCGTTCGGCGGCTGGCTGGCGGCCCTCGCCGTGCTCCGCCGCCCGGACGTGTTCCACGCCGGGGTCGCGGGCGCGCCGGTCACCGACTGGCGCCTGTACGACACCCACTACACCGAGCGCTACCTGGGCCACCCCGACGAGGAGCCGGAGAACTACGCCGCCAACTCCCTCATCGAGTCCGCCGCCGAGCTGAAGCGGCCGCTCATGATCATCCACGGCCTGGCCGACGACAACGTCGTCGCGGCCCACACCCTGCGCCTC
Organism: Actinomadura sp. 3N508; assembly: GCF_044326375.1. Classification (NCBI taxonomy): domain Bacteria; kingdom Bacillati; phylum Actinomycetota; class Actinomycetes; order Streptosporangiales; family Thermomonosporaceae; genus Actinomadura; species Actinomadura sp. 3N508. The sequence continues at coordinate 105,645 of NZ_JBIRAX010000012.1, read as the reverse complement.
TCATCGGCCCTCCTCGCGGCAGGCCGCCCGCACACCATCCTCCCCTTGTCAGGAGTCACGCACATGGCCTCGCAAGAGACCGTCGCGGAGAATCTCCTTTTGCTACAGGTGGACTTCCTGAAATCCGCACTCGCGAGGTGAGCCGCCCGCACCGCGCTCAGGCGCCATGCCAGGACTTCCATAGGGCGGCGTAGGAGCCGTTGGCGGCTATCAGGTCGTCGTGGGTGCCTAGTTCGGTGATGCGGCCGTCCTCCACTACGGCGACGCGGTCGGCGTCGTGCGCGGTGTGGAGTCGATGCGCGATCGCCACGACGGTCCGGCCGTCGAGGACTGCGGCGAGCGAGCGTTCCAGGCGGCGGGCCGCGCGCGGGTCGAGGAGCGAGGTCGCCTCGTCCAGGACGAGCGTGTGCGGGTCCGCCAGGACGAGCCGGGCCAGCGCGAGCTGCTGGGCCTGCGCGGGCGACAGGGTCTCGCCGCCGGAGCCGACCATCGTGCCCAGCTCGGGTCCGTCCCAGTCGACGGCGGCGAGGACCCGCTCGATGTCGGCGTCGGACGCGCCCGGACGGGCCATCACCAGGTTCTCGCGGAGCGTCCCGCGGAACACGTGATGCTCCTGCGTGACCAGGGAGACGTGGCCGCGCAGATCGTCCAGGGGCAGCTCGACCAGCGGCACGCCGCCGCCGTTGTCACCAGTGTCTTCCGAGGGGGGACGACCCCCCACACCCCCCGAAGCGCCTCCGGCGCCGCCGACGGTGACCGTTCCTGAGCGCGGGCCGTCCACTCCGGCGAGCAGGCGGCCGAGCGTCGACTTGCCCGCGCCGCTCGGCCCGACCATCGCGAGCCGCTCGCCGGGTCTCAGGTCGAGGTCGACGCCGTGCAGGACGTCCTGGCCGGGACGGTAGGCGTAGCGGACGTCGCGGGCCGTGAGCCGCTCCCCCTCCGGGCTGCGGCCGTTCGGCGTCCGGTCCGGCGGGACGTTCCCGACGCCGAGCAGGCGGGCCAGGGACGCGCTGCCGAGCTGCAGCTCGTCCAGCCAGGACAGCAGCGTGTCCACGGGCTGGATGAGCTGCTGCGCGTACAGGGTCGCCGCCGTCACCTGCGCGAGCGTCGCCATGTCGTGGATGTAGAGGTAGCCGCCGACGAGCAGGGTCGTCACGACGGGCAGGACGAAGCCGAACTCGGCCACCGGGAACAGCACCATGCGCAGCCGCAGCGTGTACCGCTCGGCCTTGTAGGAGCGGGCGATGTCGGCGTCGCCGCGGGCGTGCCGCCGGTCGGCGAGGCCGAGCGCCTCGACCGTGCGGGCGCCCTGGACGGTCTCGGTCAGCCCGTCCGCGATCTGCGACCACGTCTCGTTCTCGCGCAGGTACCCGCCGTGCGCGCGGGGCAGGTACCAGCGCATCACCGCCCACAGCATCGGGACGGCGACCAGCGCGGGCAGCGCGACGAGCGGGCCGTTCAGCAGCAGCGCGCCGACCGTGAACCCGCCGACGACGATCGCGACGAGCGTCTCCGGCATGGCGTACCGGACGGACGTGCCGAGCGTGTCCACGTCGCGGGACGCGCGGGTGACCAGGTCGCCGGTGCCCGCCCGCTCGACCCGCGACAGCGGCAGCGCCAGGACCCGGTCGACGAACTCCTCGCGCAGCTCCGCCAGCACGCGCTCGCCCAGTTTCGCGGACGCGAGGTAGGCGTACCTGGTCAGCACGGCCTGCACGATCACGAAGCCGGCGATGGCGAGGCCGGTGGTGTCGATGTCGGCGCGGCCGTCGCGGACGTCCTCGACGAGCGCGCCGAGCAGGCGCGGCGCGACCAGGCCCGTCACGGCGGCGAGCGCGTGCAGGGCCAGCACGGCGGCGAGGCCGCGCGGATGCCGCACGACGAGCCGCCGCGCGTACGCGCGCACCTGCGGGGGCGTCGCGACCGGCAGTGTCTCCGCGCTCACCGTCGTGCCCTTTCCGCTCGGTCCGTTGCTTCTCCTCTGGTGACGGTGGCCGCGTACCGCGGTTCGGTCTCCAGCAGGTCTCGGTGCGTTCCTTCCGCGACGATCCGGCCGTCCTCGACGAAGGCCACGTGGTCGGCCCGGTCCAGCATCAGCGGGCTCGTGGTGCAGACCACGGTGGTGCGTCCCGCGCGCGCTGGGCGGAGCCTGTCGGCGATGCGCGCCTCCGTATGCGCGTCTACGGCGCTGGTCGGCTCCACTAGGACGAGGACGTCCGGGTCGGCGGCGAGTGCCCGCGCGAGCCGGAGGCGCTGTTGTTGCCCGCCCGAGAACTCCCGTCCGGCCTCCGCGACATGGGCGTCCAGCCCGGAGGACTCGACGATGTCGTCGGCGCATGCGGAATGGATCGCGGCGCGCAGTGCGGCCTCGTCCCCGTCGGGCGCCAGCGACTCGGCCAGGGACCCGGCGAAGAGGCGGTCCTCGTTCACCGCGACGAGGATCCGCTTCCTGACGTCCGCCACGGTGTGCAGCGGGACGCCGCCGAAGTCGACCTCGCCGGGCGCGTACCGGCCGAGCCGGTCGGCGATCGCCTGCGCGTCGCGCGGGTCGGCCGCCGCGATCGCGGTGACCCGGCCCGGCCGCACGACCAGCCCGGACGCGATGTCGATCAGCTCGGAGCCCGCCGCCGGGCGGGCCGTGCCCGCGTCCGGCAGCTCGGGTTCGATGGACAGCAGCGCGGTGACCCGGCCCGCCGCCACCAGCCCCTTGGTGATCTTGCCCGCGGCCTCGCCGAGCGTCTTCAGCGGGACGATCAGGAACACGGCATAGCCGTAGAACGCGACCAGCTCGCCGACGCCGATCGTCCCGTTCACGGCGAAGCGGGCGCCGACCCATGTCACCAGCGCGATCAGCAGCCCGGGGAGCAGCACCTCGGCGCCGCTCAGCCGCGTCTCGGCCCGCGCGGCCGCCACGCCCGCCACCCGGACCCGCTGCGACTCGGCGCGGTAGCGGCGGGAGAACAGCGGCTCGCCGCCGATCCCGCGCAGCACCCGCAGCCCCGCGACGAGGTCGGTGGCGTGCGTGCTCAGCTCGCCGACGAGCTCCCGGTGCGCCAGCTCACGGTCCCGGTAGGGGCGCAGCAGCGGCGCCGCGATCGCGAGGATCAGCGGGACGCCGACCAGCACGATCAGCCCGAGCGGCGGCGACGTCGACAGCAGGATGCCCGCCACGGCGACGATCGCGACGACGGCGCCCGAGCCCCGGGACACGATGTCCAGGGTGTCGCCGATGTGCGAGACGTCCGACAGGCCGATGCTGACGACCTCGCCCGCGCTCAGCCGCTTCGGCAGCGTCCCGCCGAGCCGGGTGGACTGGCGGGTGACGAGCTGGACCGTACGGTAGGCGGCCGACAGCCAGTTGAACACCGCGAACCGGTGCCTGACGGCGCTGGACACGGCCGCCAGGACGCCGAGGCCGAGCAGCACGCCGCTCCACAGCAGCAGGGCATGCTCGTCCCGCGCCACGACGCCGTCGCCGATGGCGCGGCCGATCGCGGCGGGCATGAGGGCCTGGCTGAGCATCCACGTGACGCCGAGAAGCACGCCCACGGTGCAGCTGCGCCACTGAACGCGCAGCAGCCACAGCAGGTAACGCGCGGGGGATCGGTGGTCAGGGCTGCCAGGATCTTTCTCCGGCAACGGCTTCACGGACGAAGGTTATGCAGCCGATCGGCCGAAGTTCGACTGGTTTTTCAGCAGCACGGATCCGGTTCCGGTCTGCCCGTAACCAGGCCCGCGGAAGCTCCCCTAGGGTGCGCGGGGAGGTTAGGACACGCTAAGGTCAAGACCGACGGAGCGCCCCCCTCCCACCGCTCCATGAGCCGGGACCCCGGCGGCTAGGCCAACGCCGCTCCCCCGGCGCGGCCCGTTCCGCTCCTCCTGCGCCCGCAGGAATAGAGCGGAATACGCAGGCCGTTGCCATGTGAATCCATTTCGTCCTCGGAGGCTGCGCCGGTCATGTACCTGCGCCGGCGGCCGGGCGGAAGAGATTCAGCCGTCGAAGCCCGACACTCGGAAGCATTGTGAGCACCATCAGCCAACAGACGCATCCCTTCACGCCCGGAGCGGACGGCAGGATCGATCTGCTCCTCATCGACGACGACCCGTCCGGTGTCGTCATGGTCGAGAAGATGCTCGCCGAGAGCGGCCTGGACGTCGGCATCAGCGTCGCCGGCGACCTCGACGCCGCGCGGCGGGCGCTGACGCGGCGCATCCAGTGCATCCTCGTCGACCTGTCCACCCCCGGGATCGACCATCTGGAGGGGCTGCGGCAGGTGCTCGCGATGTCCGGGACGGCCGCCGTCGTCGTCCTCACCGGGCTGGACGACGCGCACCTCGGCGTCCGCGCCGTCGCCGCCGGAGCCGAGGACTACCTGGTCAAGCAGGAGGTCGACGCGCCGCTGCTGGCCCGCGCCATCCGGTATGCCATCGAGCGCAAGCGCTCTGAGGACACCGAGCGGCGCCTCGTCGAGGCCCGCATCCTCGGCCGCGAGAACGCCCGGCTGGAGCGCGGGCTGCTGCCCGTCCCGCTGATCGACGACCCCACGCTGCGGCACCACACCCGCTACCGGCCGGGCCGGCGGCGGGCGCTGCTCGGCGGCGACTTCTACGACACCGTGCAGACCGAGGGCGGCGCCGTCCACCTGATGATCGGGGACGTCGCGGGTCACGGCCCGGACGAGGCGGCGCTCGGCGTCCAGCTCCGGATGGCGTGGCGGACGCTCGTCCTCGCCGGGCACACCGGCGAGCAGCTCCTCGGCACCCTCGACACCGTCCTCGGCCACGAGCGGCGCAGCGAGGAGATCTTCACCACACTCTGCATGATCACGATCGCGCCGTCCCGGCGGACCGCGCGGATGCACCTCGCCGGGCATCCCGCGCCGCTGCTGTTCCGCGAGCCGCCCGCGTCCGGCGTCCCGGGGGCGGGCGGGTTCGAGGTCACGGCGCTGCCGGAGTACGCGCACGGGCCCGCGCTCGGGCTGGTGCCCGGCGCGGAGTGGCCGACGACCGAGATCGACCTCGGCGAGTCCTGGAGCCTGCTGCTGTACACCGACGGCCTGATCGAGGGACGGGTCGGCGAGGGCTCCGCGCGGCTCGGCACCGACGGCCTCGTCGAGCTGGCGCGCGCGGCGCGCGGGACGGGCATCGGCGGACGGTCGCTCATCGACGAGCTCGTCGGCGAAGTGGAACGTCTCAATGGCGGCGTGCTGACCGACGACCTGGCCGTTCTCCTCCTGTCGCACCAGCCCTGAGTTTGTCTTCTGGATCACTCGGGGTCGGGTTCCCGGACGCCCTGTGAAGTCTCTCACCTGCGCAATGTCCGAATCGGGATCGAAGTCCCGCGCTGCTTGTGCTCATAGCCTGCGGCTATCGAAACGAGTGCCGCGATGACTTGGAACTCTTTCCCGAGGTGGACGTAGCGTCCGCGGTGTGGCTATAGCGATACCCGCGATCTACCGGTCGACCGTCGGCAAGAAGGCCGTGATGGCGGTGACCGGCGGCGTCCTCGTGCTGTACCTGATCGCGCACATGGTCGGGAACCTGAAGATCTTCATGGGCGCGGAGGACTTCAACCACTACGCGCACTGGCTCCGCACGATCGGCGAGCCCGCGGTGCCGCGCCGGACCGTGCTGACGCTCATCGAGGTCGTGCTCGGGGTGTCGGTCGTCCTGCACATGTGGTCGGCGGTGTCGCTGGCGCGGCGCGCGTCCGCCGCGCGGCCGGTGAAGTACCAGTCGAAGAAGAAGTCGCACGCGCAGGGCTACGCCGCCCGGACGATGCGGTACGGCGGCGTCATCATCGCCGTGTACATCGTCTGGCACCTGCTCGACCTGACGTTCTTCGTCGTGAATCCCAAGGGCGCCGACGCCACGCCCTACGAGCGGATGGTCGCCGACTTCGACCCGTCCCGCTGGTACATCACCCTCTGGTACGTCGTCGCGATCGTGCTCGTCGGCGTGCACCTCCACCACGGCATCTGGAGCGCGTTCCAGACCCTCGGGCTGCGCACGCCGCGCCGCGAGCGCGCGCTGCGCGGGCTCGCCGCGTCCGTCGCCGGGCTGATCACGCTCGGCTTCGCCGCCGTCCCCCTGTCCATCACATTCGGGTGGGTGAGCTGATCATGATCGACGCCTTCTACCAGTCCGGCGAGCCGATCGCCGACCGTAAGGCCCCGGCCGGGCCCATCGAGGACCGCTGGACGACCCGCAAGTTCGAGGCCAGGCAGGTCAACCCGGCCAACAAGCGCAAGAAGAAGATCATCATCATCGGTACGGGCCTGGCGGGCGGCTCGGCCGGGGCGACGCTCGGCGAGGCCGGGTACCACGTCGTCCAGTTCTGCTTCCAGGACTCCCCGCGCCGCGCCCACTCGATCGCCGCGCAGGGCGGCATCAACGCCGCGAAGAACTACCGCAACGACGGCGACAGCGTGTTCCGGCTGTTCTACGAGACGGTCAAGGGCGGCGACTTCCGCTCCCGCGAGTCGAACGTGTACCGGCTCGCCGACATCTCCCGGAACATCATCGACCAGTGCGTCGCGCAGGGCGTCCCGTTCGCCCGCGAGTACGGCGGCCTGCTCGACAACCGCTCCTTCGGCGGGACGCAGGTGTCGCGCACCTTCTACGCGCGCGGCCAGACGGGCCAGCAGCTGCTGCTCGGCGCGTACCAGGCGCTGATGCGGCAGGTGGAGGCGGGCAACGTGGAGCTGCACCCGCGCCACGAGATGCTCGACCTCATCATGGAGGACGGGCGCGCGCGCGGAGTCGTCGTCCGGAACCTCATCAACGGCGAGATCAAGCACTACACGGCGGACGCGGTCGTGCTCGCGTCCGGCGGCTACGGCAACGTGTACTTCCTGTCCACGAACGCGATGGGCTCGAACGTCACCGCCTCCTGGCGCGCCCACAGGCACGGAGCCCTTTTCGCCAACCCCTGCTACACGCAGATCCACCCGACGTGCATTCCGGTCAGCGGCGACCACCAGTCCAAGCTGACGCTGATGTCGGAGTCGCTGCGCAACGACGGACGCGTCTGGGTGCCGAAGAAGCACGGCGACACGCGCAAGCCCTACGACATTCCCGAGGACGAGCGCGACTACTACCTGGAGCGCATCTACCCGTCGTTCGGGAACCTCGTCCCGCGCGACATCGCGTCCCGCGCCGCGAAGAACGTGTGCGACGAAGGGCGCGGCGTCGGCCCCGGCGGGCTCGGCGTCTACCTCGACTTCGCGGACGCCATCGAACGCCTCGGCCGCGACAAGGTCGAGGCCAAATACGGCAACCTCTTCGAGATGTACGAGCGCATCACCGGCGAGAACCCCTATGACACGCCGATGCGCATCTACCCGGCCGTCCACTACACGATGGGCGGCCTGTGGGTGGACTACGACCTGGAATCGACAATTCCCGGACTGTTCGTCATCGGCGAGGCCAACTTCTCCGACCACGGCGCGAACCGGCTCGGCGCGTCCGCGCTGATGCAGGGCCTGGCCGACGGCTATTTCGTCCTGCCGAACACCATCGGCGACTACATCGCCCGCAACGCGCTCCCGCCCGTCGCCGGCACCGCCGTCACCGAGGCCGAAGACCGGGTCAGGACGCGCATCGACAAGCTCCTCGCCGTCGACGGCGACCGTTCCGTCGACTCCTTCCACCGCGAACTCGGCCACATCATGTGGGAGTACTGCGGAATGGAGCGCACCGAGGAAGGGCTGCGCAAGGCGCTCGACCTCATCCCGGCGCTGCGCGCCGAATTCTGGGAGCGCGTCAAGGTCACCGGAAAGGGCGAAGAGCTGAACCAGCAGCTGGAGAAGGCGGGCCGCGTCGCCGACTTCTTCGAGCTGGCCGAGCTGATGGTCATCGACGCGCTGCACCGCACCGAGTCCTGCGGCGGCCATTTCCGCGCCGAAAGCCAGGACGAGGACGGCGAGGCCAAACGCGACGACGCCAACTTCGGCTACGTCGCCGCCTGGGAATGGGCCGGGGAAGGCGAAAAGCCCGTCCTCCACAAGGAGGACCTGAACTTCGACTACGTCAAGCCGAGCCAGAGGTCGTACAAGTAACCATGAAGCTCACACTGCGCGTCTGGCGCCAGCGCGGCCCGGAGGACAAGGGCGCGATGGTCGAGTACAAGCTCGACGACATCTCGCCCGACGCGTCGTTCCTGGAAATGCTGGACGTCCTCAACGAGAAGCTCATCGCGTCCGGCGAGGAGCCCGTCGCGTTCGACCACGACTGCCGCGAGGGCATCTGCGGCATGTGCTCGCTCGTCATCAACGGCACCCCGCACGGCCCCGAGCGCAACACCACCACGTGCCAGCTCCACATGCGCAAGTTCAAGGACGGCGAGGTCATCGACGTCGAGCCGTGGCGCGCGGCGGCGTTCCCCGTGGTGAAGGACCTGGTCGTGGACCGCTCCGCGTTCGACCGGATCATCCAGTCGGGCGGCTTCATCACCGCCCCGACCGGCACCGCCCCGGAGGCGCACGCGACGCCCGTCCCGAAGCCGGACGCCGACCGCGCGTTCGAGGCCGCCGAGTGCATCGGCTGCGGCGCCTGCGTCGCGGCGTGCCCCAACGGGTCCGCCGCGCTGTTCCTCGGCGCCAAGGTCACCCACCTGGGCCTGATGCCGCAGGGGCAGCCGGAACGCTGGGACCGCGTCGTGTCCATGCTGGACACCCACGACGAGGAGGGCTTCGGCGGCTGCACCAACACCGGCGAGTGCACCGCCGCCTGCCCGAAGGGCATCCCGCTGGACGTCATCGGGCGGCTCAACCACGACTACCTGAAGGCGACCGCGGGCGGCAGGAAGCGCTGATCCACCGGCCCTTGCCGCTAGTCGTGGACGAGGGTCTCGACCCCTGCGGGCAGGCTCCCGGCCAGGCCCGCCTCCACGAGGAACGTCTCCAGGGTGTCCTGGAAGGCGCGTGCCGCGTGGGTCAGTTCGACGTCCTTGCGGTGGGCCAGCGCGACCGTCCGGAGAAGGCCCGGGCCGTGCCGGCCGCGCCGCGCCTCCTCGTCGGGCAGGACGAGCGGTGTCCCGCGCAGCCCCGGCCGCCCGGACAGGACCATGCTCGGGACGACCGCGATACCGAGCCCGACCTCGACGAACCGCAGCACCGCGTCCATCTCGCCGCCCTCCACCGCGAACCTGGGCTCGAAGCCCGCCTCCCGGCACGCGCCGATCGTCGCCTCGCGCAGGTCGTAGCCGGGGCGGAACATCACCAGCGGGCGGTTCCGCAGATCCTCGATCCGCAGGTACGAGCGTCGCGGCAGCGCCGCCGCCCTGGGCTGCCGCTCCGGAACCCCGTTCTCCGGATCGGACGGCCGGCCGGCCGGAGACGCCACGACGAGGTGTTCGCGCAGGATCGGGGTCGTGTCCAGGGGCGGGTCGCCGTGCAGCGGAAGGATGACCAGGGCCAGGTCGAGCGACCCACGCGTCAGCTCGCGGACGAGGTCACGCGAGCCTCCCTCTTCGACGATGAGCTGAATCCCTGGGTAGGCGTCGTGGAAACGGCGCAGCACGTCCGCCAGCAGGCCCGCGCAGAGGGACGGTGTAGCGCCCAGCCGTACCCGTCCACGCTTCAGGCCCACCAGCTCCTGCACTTCCAGGCGGGCGGTGTCGACGTCGGCCAGGATGCGTTTGGCCAGCGGCAGCAGGGCCTCACCGGCGGGCGTCAGGGTGATGTTGCCCCTGGCACGGCTGAACAGGGAGACGTTCAGCTCCGTCTCCAGCGCGCGGATCTGCTTGGACAGCGAAGGCTGCGCCACCCGCAGAAGCTCGGCGGCCTGCGTGAAGTGCCGTACCTCCGCGACCGCGACGAAATAGGCGAGCTGCTGCAACTGCATCCTGCACAGATTACGTGCCGCCCGCCCGGCGTCCCCCACCAGCGGTGCTGCTAGCGGCCTGTGCGGTCAGCGGACTGTGCGGTAGCGGACTGTGCGGTAGCGGGCCGTGCGGTCAGCGGGCATGGCGGCGCAGGGCCTGGAGGTCGTGGACGATCAGCCGCCGCCGTCCCGTCTCGATCCAACCGTGCGCGCGCAGCGTGCGCAGCGCCTTGCTGACCGCCTCCCGGGACGCGCCGACCCAGCCCGCCAGCTCCTCCTGCGACAGGTTCAGCGTGATGCGGACGCTCTCACCGCCCGGACCCGCGCCCGGCCCCGCGCCCGCGCCCGTCCGCCGCTCGTACGGCACGCCGAACCGCTCGGCCAGCTCCACGAGACGCTGCGCGACGCGTCCGGTCGCGTCGAACATGCCGAACTCGGCGCGCTTGCGGTCGGCGTCGCGCCAGCGCTGGCACAGCATCCGCATGATGATGATGGAGACGCGCCCGTGGGACTGCAGGAACGCCATGAACTCGTCGGCCGTGACGGCGAGCGCCCGCACCGGCTCCAGCGCGGCGACCGACGCGGAGCGCGGCTGCCCGTCGATCGCGGCGACCTCGCCGAGCAGCGCGCCCGGCCCGCGCACCGCGAGCAGCGCCTCACCGCCCTGTTCCCGGTAGGAGAACGCCTTCACCCGGCCCTTCAGCAGGACGGCGACCCAGCCGGGCTGCTCGCCCTCCACGAAGAGCGTGTCCCCCCGTGCGAATTCGCGGACGCGGCCACGTGACTCCAGGTCTTCGCGTTCCGCCTGAGTGAGATCGGCGAGGAACGAGCCCGGTTCGAGGGCGCTCATGCCCACCACGCTAAAGGGACCCGGGCTTCCACGGGCCCGGGAAAACAATCACGGTTCAGTCACGCGTTGTGTGCACTAATCCCTTTTCGACTCCCCGGGCGTCGGCGAGGGTTGCTTGTGGCGTGTGCGGCCGGGAGGCCACCCAGCGTCCACCGCGTTCAGGGGAACGGCGGTACGACGGGCGGCGGCCCGGGGGCACGCCGCCCGTCACGAGACGGGACGCCGCATGCCAGAGCGACGTCCTCGCGTGGCGGAAACGCGAGCGTCCCCCACCGCGCGGGGCGGTGGGGGACGCCGGCGAGAACCGTCGCTTCGGTGCCGGGGCGTCAGGCCGACGGCGTGTCCTGGCCCTTCTTGACGATGCCGAGCTTGCTGCCGAGCCACACCACCGGGTCGTACTTGCGGCCGACGACCCGCTCCTTCATCGGGATCAGCGCATTGTCGGTGATCTTGATGTGCTCGGGGCAGACCTCGGTGCAGCACTTGGTGATGTTGCAGAACCCGAGCCCGTGGTCCTTCGCCGCGATCTCGCGCCGGTCCGCGACGTCCGCCGGGTGCATCTCCAGCTCGGCGATCCGCATCAGGAAGCGCGGGCCGGCGAACTCGGCCTTGTTCTCCTCATGGTCGCGGATGACGTGGCAGACGTTCTGGCACAGGAAGCACTCGATGCACTTGCGGAACTCCTGCGAGCGCTCGACGTCCACCTGCTGCATGCGTAGCTCGCCGGGCTTGGCGTCGCCCGGGTCGAACGACGGGATCTCCCGCGCCTTCTGGTAGTTGTACGACACGTCCGTCACCAGGTCGCGGATGACGGGGAAGGTGCGGATCGGCGTGACCGTGATCGTCTCGTCCTTCTCGAACGTCGACATCCGGGTCATGCACAGCAGCTTCGGCATGCCGTTGATCTCGGCGGAGCAGGAGCCGCACTTGCCCGCCTTGCAGTTCCACCGGACGGCGAGGTCGGGCGCCTGCGTGGCCTGCAGCCGGTGGATGATGTCGAGGACGACCTCGCCCTCGTTCACCTCCACGGTGTAGTCGGTGAGCTCGCCCTCGCCGTCGTCGCCGCGCCAGACCTTGAACTTGGCCTCGTAGCTCATCGGCCGTCCTCCTCGTCGTCCTTGGCGCCGTCCGCGTCGCCCTTGGCCTTCGCCGCGGTCGCGCCGGACCCGGCCGCAGCCTCCGCCTCCTCGGCCTTGGCCTCCTCGGCCAGCGCCGCCGGCAGCTCCTCGGCGGTCAGGTACTTCTTCAGCTCGTCGTTCTCGAACAGTGCGAGCAGGTCGTCGCGCATCGGCTCCATCGGCTGCCGCTTCAGCTCGACGTGCGGGGACGACGGGTCACCGGCCAGCGAGCAGACCAGGTTGACCTTCCGCCACTCCGCGGACATCTGCGGATAGTCGTCGCGGGTGTGGCCGCCGCGGCTCTCCTGCCGCTCCAGCGCCGCCTTCGCGACGGCCTCCGACACCAGCAGCATGTTGCGCAGGTCGAGCGCGAGGTGCCAGCCCGGGTGGTAGCCGCGGCCGCCGTCGCCGACCGCGACCGGGTCGACCTTCACGTTCGCGACCCGCTCGCGGAGCTTGTCGAGCGAGGCGATCGCCTGCTCCAGCTCGCCCTCCTTGCGGATGATGCCGACCAGCTCGTTCATCGTCTGCTGCAGCTCGGCATGGACGGCGTACGGGTTCTCGCCGCCCTCCCGCTCGAACGGCGCCAGCGCCTCCGCCGTCGCCGCCTCGACCTCCGCGTCGGGGACGGCGGGAGGCGCGTCCAGCGCGTCCACGTACTCCGACGCGCCGAGGCCTGCCCGCCGCCCGAACACCAGCAGGTCCGACAGCGAGTTGCCGCCGAGCCGGTTCGAGCCGTGCATGCCGCCGGAGACCTCGCCAGCCGCGAACAGGCCGGGCACCAGCGCGGCCCCGGTGTCGGGGTCGACCTCGACGCCGCCCATCACGTAGTGGCAGGTCGGGCCGACCTCCATCGCCTCGGCCGTGATGTCGACGTCCGCCAGCTCCTTGAACTGGTGGTACATCGACGGCAGCCGCCGCCTGATCTCCTCGGCGCCGCCCGGCATCCGGTCGACGACGGTGAGGAACACCCCGCCGTGCGGCGATCCCCGGCCCGCCTTGACCTCGGAGTTGATCGCGCGCGCGACCTCGTCACGCGGCAGCAGCTCCGGCGGGCGCTTGTTGTTCTCGGGGTCGTCGTACCAGCGGTCGCCCTCCTCCTCGGTGGTGGCGTACTGGTTCTTGAACACCTCGGGGATGTAGTTGAACATGAACCGCTTGCCGTCGGAGTTCTTCAGGACGCCGCGGTCACCGCGCACCGACTCGGTCACGAGGATGCCCTTGACGGACGGCGGCCAGACCATCCCGGTGGGATGGAACTGCACGAACTCCATGTTCAGCAGCGTCCCGCCCGCGAGCAGCGCCAGCGCGTGCCCGTCCCCGGTGTACTCCCAGGAGTTGGACGTGACCTTGAACGCCTTGCCGATGCCGCCGGTCGCGAGCACCACGGCGGGCGCCTCGAACACGACGAACTTGCCGGTCTCGCGGACGTAGCCGAACGCGCCGCAGATCTTGCCGTCGGCGTCCTTCAGCAGCCGCGTCACGGTCGTCTCGGCCCAGACCTTCAGCCTGGCCTCGTAGTCGCCGTGCTCGGCGTGGTCCTCCTGCTGAAGCGCGACGATCTTCTGCTGGGTGGTGCGGATCAGCTCCAGGCCCGTCCGGTCGCCGACGTGCGCCAGCCGCGGGTACTCGTGGCCGCCGAAGTTGCGCTGGCTGATCTTGCCGTCCTTGGTGCGGTCGAACAGCGCGCCCCAGTGCTCCAGCTCCCAGATGCGGTCCGGGGCCTCCTTGGCGTGCAGCTCCGCCATCCGCCAGCTGTTCATGAACTTGCCGCCGCGCATGGTGTCGCGGAAGTGGACCTGCCAGTTGTCGTTGGCGTTGACGTTGCCCATCGCCGCGGCGGCGCCGCCCTCGGCCATCACCGTGTGGGCCTTGCCGAACAGCGACTTGGAGATGATCGCGGTCTTCTTGCCCTGGAGGCGCGCCTCGATCGCCGCACGCAGCCCGGCGCCGCCGGCACCGATGACCACGACGTCGTACGAGTGCCTCTCGATCTCAGTCATGATTCCTTGGCCTCAGTTGAAGAAACGCAGGTCGGAGATGGTCTCGCTGGCGACGAGCGCGACGTACAGGTCGGCGACCACCAGCGAGCCCAGGGTGATCAGCGCGTACATGCCGTGCCGCTCGTTGATCTTGGACACCCAGCCCCACATCCGGTACCGGAACGGGTGCTTGGAGAAGTTCTTCAACCGCCCGCCGACGATGTGCCGGCAGGAGTGGCACGACAGGGTGTACAGCCACAGCAGGACGACGTTCGCCACAAGGATGAGCGTGCCGAGCCCGATGCCGAACCCGCCGTCCTTGCCGTGGAAGGCGAGGATCGCGTCGTAGGTGTTGACGAGCGAGATGAGGACGGCCGCGAGCCAGAAGTAGCGGTGCAGGTTCTGCCCGATCAGCGGGAAGCGCCGCTCGCCGGTGTACTTGCCGTGCGGCTCCTTGACGGCGCACGCGGACGGCGACGCCCAGAACGAGCGGTAGTACGCCTTCCGGTAGTAGTAGCAGGTGAGCCGGAACAGCAGCAGGAACGGCAGCGAGATCGCCGCGAACGGGATCCAGCCGCGGGTGGACTCGGGCAGGAACGTCCCGAACTCCGCCGCGTTGCCGGTGTGGCCGTTCACGGTCACGTTGTTGCAGATCTCGTTGAAGCACGGCGAGTAGAACGGCGTCAGGTAGTGGAATTCCGGGACGTAGAACGCCGAGCCCCAGAAGGCCCGGACGGTCGCGTACACCACCCATGCCGTGAAGATCACGAAGGTCGTGACCGGATACAGGCGCCAGTTGTCCTTCCGGAGCGTGCGTTCCTTGATCTGGGCGCGCGACTTCGCCGGCGCCTCCACAGTGCTCATCGATCGCTCTCCTGAGCTCGGGTCGTCGTGTCCCCGTATCACGGTCTGCGCGCACATATGCGTCCGCCCGCGCCCGGCCGCTGCCCCTGGATCCGGACCTCGGCCCGATGGGAGTGCGTCCCGGCCGGAGCCGCAGGCGGCGGCCGTGGGCCGTGCCGCATGCGGGCGGTGACGCCTCGTGTGCGCTTCTAGCGAAGCGACCTTACGCCACCCGACGGGAGCTGTGACATACGTAACAGGGAGAACCCATATGTGAGTCTGACCACAGACTTTATCGCTCGAAGGGCGTCCCGGCACCGCCCGTCATCCATAACCAGTTGTTATTGCCCAGCGGAATGGAGACGAGCGCGCTAAGGCATCGCCGGCGACCGCCCCGATCACCACGGCGGACGCGGCCTCCGCTGCGCACCCGCCCGGTCCGCCGGTGACGGAAAGCCTCGAACGGGCACCGCACCGTCACAACATCGAGTTTTCGGCGCTCACGTCAACAAAACGGACGTCTCGCGCATCCAACATGTGGAGGCGCACGCTCCCCCGCGGTCCCCGCCGCCTTCATAGACTGACGGACTACGCAAATCACGCGCCCCTCCCAGGGCCCGCGCCGAGACGGGACCGATGAGCGACAACGATTCCGGCCGCGACGATCTCGCGCGGGACCAGGCCGCACCCGGCGCCTCAGCCGACCCCTCGAAGCCCGCCGGCATCGTCTTCGACGAGACCCGCCTGCGCACGCCCACACCCACCGGCACCGAGCCCGACGACGACGAGGGCGGCGAGAGCGACCAGGACGACCAGGACGACCACGGCTCGGCGCACGATTCCGAGACCGACGCGTCGTCCACTCCCGGCCAGGACGACCCTGACGCGGCCGACTCCGCCGCCACCCCGCAACAGCGCGCCAAAGGCGCACCGGAGGAAGAGGCATCCGAAGCTGCGGACGAGCCGGACGAGGCGGCTGACGACGGAGGCGCGGGGTCCGAAGACGGGGACGAGGAGGAGAAGGCAGCCGCAGGCGAGGGAGGCCCCCGGCGCCGTCGCCGGAAGGTTCTCCGGCGGATGGCGTTCAGCCTGGCCGTCGTCCTGCTCATCGGGGGCGCGGGAGCGGCGTGGCTGTATCACGACCTGGTCGGCGGCATCAGGACGAAGCACGTCACCGACCAGCTCGGCACCGAGCGGCCGCGGAAGCTGAACAAGTCGCTCAACATCCTGCTGATCGGTTCCGACACGCGTGAAGGGGAGAACGCCCGGTACGGCGGCGCGGCGGCCGAGATAGCGGGCGCGCGGTCG
Organism: Actinomadura sp. 3N508; assembly: GCF_044326375.1. Lineage (NCBI taxonomy): Bacteria > Bacillati > Actinomycetota > Actinomycetes > Streptosporangiales > Thermomonosporaceae > Actinomadura > Actinomadura sp. 3N508. The sequence goes on along the minus strand of NZ_JBIRAX010000012.1, from coordinate 89,719 downwards.
GACACGGCGATCCTGCTGCACCTGTCGCCCAACCGGGACCAGGCGGTCGGGATCAGCTTCCCCCGCGACTCGATGGTGAAAATCCCCGAGTGCGAGAAAGAGAAGGGCGGGACCGCCCCGGCACGGTTCGGGATGCTGAACACCGCGTTCGCGTTCGCGGGCGCGACCTGCACGTGGAAGACGCTGGAGTCGCTCACCGGCATCCACATCGACCATTTCGTGCAGGTGGACTTTTCGGGTTTCAAGCGCATGGTGGACGCATTGGGCGGCGTCGAGATCTGCGTCGACAAGCCCGTCAACGACCCGCGCGCGGAACTGTATCTGAAGGCCGGGAAGCAGACCGTGAAAGGCAAGCAGGCCCTCGGGTACGTGCGGGCCCGCTATTCGCTCGGGAACGGGTCCGACCTGGAGCGGATCGAACGCCAGCAGAAGTTCATGGCGGCGGTCGTCGACAAGGCCACCAGCGGCAGGGTGCTCACCGACCCGGCGAAGACGTACAAGTTCCTCAAGGCCGCGACGAAGTCGGTGACGACCGACGACGATCTCGACCTGTCCGCGATGCGGAAGCTGGCCGACGGGCTCAAGGGCATGAGCGCGGGCCAGGTGCGGTTCGTGACCGTCCCGGTCGAGCGGTACGCGCCCGACCCGAACCGCGTCCAGTGGAACCAGGACCTGGCCAAGCCGCTGTTCGACGCGATCCGGCACGACAACGACCTGCCCGCGGAGCCCACCGGGCCCGTCCAGGCGAAGCAGGCGCCGCCGGTCCCCGGCAAGGTGAGCGTCACCGTCGTCGCCGCGGGCGGACGGGACGCGCTGGTGAGACGTGTCGTGAAGCAGCTCCGGCAGCGCGGTTTCGTGGTGGCGAAGAAGGTCGAGAAGGGCGCGACGGTGCCGGAGAGCCGCATCGTCTTCGCGCCGGCCGCGGAGGCGCAGGCGTCCGCGCTCGCGCGGGACGTCCCGGACGCGCTGCTCACCCCCGACGGAGGCGCCCCGGCGAACGGCGTGCGGCTTCTCATCGGCAAGAACGGCCTGCGGCTGGCCCCGCCCACGATCAACAAGATCGGCGGCGGGATCAAGGGCGACCAGAAGCTCTGCGACTGACGCGTCGCGCGGCGGGCGTCCGGCGCGCGTCCGGAGCGGGCCTCAGGCCGTGGGCGCGGAGTAGGCGAGGAGTGCGAGGAACGCCCCGGCGAGCATGCAGGGACCGAACGCGAACTCGCCCTTCCGGCTGCGGCGGGCGATCATGATGCCGACGCCCGCCACACCGCCGAGCAGGTAGGTCGCCAGAAGGCCCAGGATCCAGGCGTCCTGGCCGAACCAGCCGAGGTAGAGGCCGAGCACGCCGGCCAGCTTGACGTCCCCCATGCCGATGCCGGACGGCACCAGGAACGCCTGGACGAAGTACAGCCCGAACAGCAGCGCCATGCCGAGGAGCGCGTGCTCGAAACGTCGCAGGCCGTCGTCGGTGAAGGGCGCGGCCCCGGCCAGGAGCGCCGCCGCGATGCCGTAGGACGGCAGGGTGAACCGGTCGGGAAGCCGCTTGGCCTTGACGTCGATGAACCCGAGAAGCGTCCCGACCGCGGCGAGATAGAGCAGCGCGGGCAGGACGGGCTCGGGCCCGGCACGCCATCCGAGGACCCCGTAGAGAGCGGCCGTGACCAGCCCCATCAGGACGCGGCGGCCGCGCGGGACGTCGCCGCCGAACGGTGCCGCCAGCGGCGCCATGAGCAGCCCGACGGCGAGCCCGGCCGGAAGCAACACCAACGCGACCACTGAACCTCGCCAGATCCGACTTCGCCTCGATCACAAGCACCCCAACCGTACGCCCGGCCCTGTCCGCAGGCCCTGTCCGAGCGCGGTTCGTCCCGGCACGGGCGGGGTGCAGGCTCTAGAGTCTTCCTGTAGGCGGCCCAACACTGGAGACGACGGCGATGACGCATCCTTCGGACCCCGGTCACCCCCCGCACTCGCAGGGCCCCGGCCCAGGACAGCCCGGAGCCGGTCACCCGGGCGCCCCCTACGGTCCGCCACCGAACCAGCCGCCAGGTCCGCCGCAGCAGGGACCGCCACAAGGACAGGGCCAGGGGCCGGCCTCCAGGCCCTACGCGCCCGGCCCCTACGGGCCGCAGGACCAGGCCCAGGGCTGGACGCCCCCGCCGCGCGACCCGTCGAGCAAAGGCGTGTTCGGGGCCTTGTTCGACATGAACTTCGACCACATGGTCACCGCGAAGCTGGTCAAGATCGTCTACGCGCTCTCGCTGGTCCCGATCACCGTGCTGTCGCTGCTGATGGCGGGATACGGGCTGGACTGGCTCGACCAGGGATCGACCTTCGGTCTCCTGCTGCTCGTCTCCTCCCCGTTCGTGTGGCTCTTCCAGGTGCTGACCGTCCGGACGATCCTGGAATTCGTGATCAACCAGTTCAAGATGAGCGAGTATCTGCGGGCCATCAAGGACAAGGACTAGACGGGGCTGCTGGTGGGCGAGTTCGACGAGACCCGGCCCGGGGGCGGGACGCCGCCGCAGGACACGCGGCGCGACGCCCCGGCCCCGGCGCCGGACGCGGGCTCCACCCGGCGCGACGGGCGCGTACCGGCGCCGCGCCCGGGGTCGCACCCGGCGTCGCGGACGCGGCGGAACGGCGAGGCGGCAGCCGGCGGCGAATCGCTGATGCGGCTCCCGGCCGTGCTCGGCGAGCGGTACGAGGCGGTCGCGGAGCTTCCCGTCCAGGGCGCCGAGTCGGATCTGCTCCTGGTCCGGGACGCGCGCGGCGACGAGTACGTGGCGAAGATCTTCCGCCGCGGGTACAGCGCCGACCGGGAGGTCTGGGCGAAGCTGCCCGCGCTGGACTCGCCGCACGTCCTGCGGATCCTGGAGACCGGCCACGCCGACGGGCGCGACTACGAGGTCGCCGCCTACGCGCCCGACGGCAACCTGCGGTCGCTGTTGCAGGACGGACCGCTGCCCGCGGCGACCGCCGCCGAGTTCGCGGCGCAGCTCGCGGACGGGCTGACGGCCCTGCACCGGGCGGGCATCGTCCATCGCGATCTCAAGCCGGAGAACGTCCTGGTCGTCGGGACCGACCCGGTGCGGCTGGCGATCGCCGACTTCGGGCTGAGCAAGGTGCTCGATCAGAGCGTCGTGTTCGCGTCGTCGTCGCGGACGCTCGCGTACGCGGCGCCGGAGTCGCTGTCCGGGCAGGTGTCGCCCGCCCGTGACTGGTGGTCGCTCGGCATGATCGTCCGGGAGACGGCGACGGGCCGGGCCCCGTTCCAGGGGCTGAGCGAGACCGTGGTGGTCGACCATCTCGCGACGCGTCCGGTGCGCGCGGACGACGTCCCCGACCCGAGACTGCGGCTCCTGTGCCAGGGCCTGCTCACCCGCGACCCGCGCAAGAGATGGGCGGGCGCGCAGGTCAAGGAATGGCTGGACGGCGGCTCACCACCGGTCGCCGAAGAAGCCGACCAAGGCGCCCGGCAAGGCGCCCGGCAAGGCGGCGGGCTCCCGTTCAACGGCCGCCGCTTCACCCGCCGCGACGAACTGGCGCGCGCGCTCATCGAAGACTGGGATCACGCCGCGCAGTACTTCTTCGAGCGAGGCGAATCCGGGCAGGCATGGCAGAGCCTCCGCGACTGGCTCACAGAGATGCCCGACGACGAGGGCCTCATCGACCTCGTCGACCGGCACCTCACCGCGCGCCTGCCGTCCGACGTGAAGCTGCTGCACCTGGTCCGGTGGCTCGACCCCGAGCTCCCGCCCCACTACCTGGGCCGCCGGACGACGGCCGACGATCTGCCGAACCTCGCCGCCCTCGCCGAGGACCGCCGCCACCCCGACCATCACCTCGCCTGCCGGATCGGCCAGGACCTGTGGGAGCGGGGCCTGCTGCGCGTGCTGGCCGGTTTCGCGGGGGGACGGGAACTCGCCCGCATCGACGACCAGTGGCGCGCCTACGCCACGGCGTGGAACGACCTGGCCGGCTGGCTGCGCACACAGGAGGCGACTCCCCCGGCGCTGGAGGCGCGGCTCCCCGACGCCGGAGCAGACGATCCGCCCGTAGTCCTCCTGACCCTCCTGGCCCTGGCCGCACGCCCCGCGCAGACCGCGCCGCAACTCGCGGACGGCGCGTCCCGGGCACGCTCGTCCGTCGCCGAGCCCCCGCCGTGGTTCGCCTGGATGGCGGACGGCGCAGGCGACGATCCGCTCCGGCAGCTCGCGTTGTCCCTGGCCGCACCCGAGGCGGTCGTGGAGACCGAGGCGCGGGCGCGCGACCGTCTCGCCGCCGAACGGCGGGACGAGGCGCTCCGCGCGCAATGGGCCGACCGCGAACGGCAACGGCTCGCCGGACGCGGCGCCGCGACGACCCGCGCCCTCCTCTGGACGCTCCCCCTCCTCGCGTTCTGGCTGCTCGGAAGCTGGATCGTCGACACCCTCTTCGGCGGCGACGACACCGGCCCCAGTGCCGTCGGCGGGTTCCAGCGGTCGTCGGGCGCGTCGCTCGGGTTCCTGGTCGCGGCGTCGGTGATCGCCGGGGCGGTGCAGTGCGGCAGCGAGGTGATGCTGGCCCGCGCGCAAGGCACGGAGTACCTGCCGGGCGGGCCGTGGTCGCTGTTCTCCAAGGTGCTCGCGGGGATCGGGCGGATGCTGTCCGGCGTGTCCAGGGCGTCCCGCGGTGCCGCGCGGCGCGGCGGGCGCCCCGGGTGCGGGCTGCTGCTCCTCGCGGGGACGCTTCCGCTGCTGATCGTCCTGATCCTGCTCGGCGCGGTGATGCCGCTCGGGACGCTGCTGTGGCTGCTGCTGATGGCCGCGGGCGCGTTCGCGCACGCCATCACGGCGGGCATGCGCCTGCACCGGTGGCGGGAGTCGAGGATCGGCGCCGGAGGGGCCGGAGGGAAGGCGTGAGCGGCGGCAGTGGAGGGGAAGCGTGAGCAGCGGCGTCGAGGCGGAGATCGTCCTGGACATGGCGGTGGTCCTCACCCTGGGGATGAACCGCGTGCTCGGGCACGGCGCGGGGATCGCGGGCCGGGGCGCGGAGGCGCTGGCCGCGCTCGCGGAGGGACGCGCCGAGGCACGCGCGGCGGCGCTCGCCGAAGTCGAGACCCGGGAACGCGCGCTCCGCGAAGTCGTGGCCCGCAACGCGCGCATCGAGGCGCTCGCCGAGACCCGCGACAGGCTCGGCGCGACGGAGGTGTCCCTCCCGGCGGAGCTGCCGCCTGACGAACGCCCGGTGGCGGAGCTCACGGAATGGTGCACGTCCACCGACCGCCTCCTGGACGAGGCCGAACGGCGCCTGTCCGAGCACCTCGCGGCCGAGGTCACCGCGCAGGTCTTCGCCGTCCCCGCCGAGGCCCTCCAGGCCGACACCGCCCGGCGGCCCGACCCCGAGTCCGGGAATGATGAGGACGAGCGAGCCGCCGTCCAGCGGAGCCTCGCGCGGATCATGGCGCGCCTGCTGCCGGACGCGGCCGACGAGGAGAAGCGTGCCGTGGCGGACGCGGCGCAGCTCCTCGCCCGGATCGCGTCGGCGGACGAGGCCGAGGGCGTCCTGCACGAGGTGCGCCTCCGGATCCAGGACGCGAACGGCCGCGTCCAGGAGCGCAGGGAGGACGAGCGCCGCCGGGCCGCGGAACGCGACGCCGCCGAGCAGGCCGAGGCCGAGCGCCGGTACGTGCTCGACTCGATCACCGCCGCGTTCGAGGACCTGGGCTACGAGGTCGAGGCCGGTTTCGAGACGCTGACCGCGGACGACGGCACCGTGACGCTGACGAAGGGCGCCTGGCCCGACCACAGCGTGCGGATGCGCGTCGACGACGCGGCGCACGTGCGGGCGTCGATGGTGCGGGATCGGCCCGCCGAGAGCGAGGACGACCGGCGCGTCGACGTCGAGCGGGAACGCGAGTGGTGCGAGGCGTTCGAGGAGGCGAGGGCCCGTCTGGAGGCCATCGGAATCCGCTCCGACGTGTCGTGGCGCCTGGACCCGGGGGTCCGCGAGCTGCCGGTTTCCGCCGGGTCACGGCACACTAGGACCCGTGCGGGCCAACGCGAGCGCAGCAGGGAGCGTCCAAAGTAGCGTCCCAGGGTGCGTGCTGAGAGCGGAGTGGAGTAAGCCGGATGAGCATTGAATCGCCGACACTCGGTGGGCGGCTGCAGGGGTGGCCGCCGTTCATCCGCGAACTGGACGCGACCCTCTCGGTGCACTCGCAGTACGTCCTGTCGGGCAACCTCTACGACAGCTTCCTCGCGCCGCCGCTGGACACGGCCGGGCCCGCACGGCTGCTGCCGCTGCGCGGGCTGCTGTGGGAGACGCTGCGCTCCAGCGGCGCGTCCTGCATGATCGTGTACGACCCGGTGGACGGCCTGCAGGTGTACCCGGAGCCCGGCGACGAGATCGGGGACGATGCCGCGCGGTCGGCGGCGGCGCTGCTCGGCAAGATCAAGGCGGACGAGAAGCCGTCGCTGGAGGCGCTGACCCGGCATCTGGCGGCGGTGGCGCGGCCGAAGGAGAACATCCGCGCCGCGTTCGTGATCGACTCCGCGTCGCGGATCGCCCGCACCCCGACGGACCTGGAGCCGTCCGAGCGCGACTTCTTCCGGTTCTGCGCGAAGCTGTCGCGCAGCGCCCGGCCCGTCCGGGTGACGGGGCCGCGGCCGAAGCCGCTCTACAACCCGATCGTGTGGCTGGTGGAGCGGCCGGGCGACCTGCCGCCGTGGCTGACGACCGACAACGAGACGATCCGCGAGATCACGATCCCGCGCCCGCATCTCGGCGACCGGCAGGAGACGGCGCGGCTGCTGGCCCGCGCGTTCGGGGTCAGCGACGTCGGCTCGGACGAGGTCGCCGCCGCCGCGTGCGACGCGTTCGCCGAGCAGGCCGACGGGCTCACGCTCCAGTCGATGATCGAGGTGACGCGGCTGGCGAAGGAGCGCAACGTCGACCTCGCCGACCTGCCGGACGCCGTCCGCACCTACAAGCTCGGCGTGCTCGACAACCCGTGGAGCCGCGGCCATCTGCGGCGCCGGGTGCTGGAGGGCGAGAAGCGCGTCCCGGAGCGGGTGATCGGGCAGCCGCAGGCCGTCACGAAGACGCTCGACATCCTCAAGCGGGCGGTGCTCGGCCTGTCGGGCGCGCAGGCGACGCGGTCGGGCAGCCGCCCGCGCGGGGTGCTGTTCTTCGCGGGCCCGACCGGCACCGGCAAGACGGAGCTGGCGAAGGCGATCACCGAGCTGGTGTTCGGCGACGAGTCCGCCTACCTGCGCTTCGACATGAGCGAGTTCTCCGGGGAGGGGTCCGGCGACCGGCTGATCGGGTCGCCGCCCGGCTACGTCGGCCACGAGGCGGGCGGGGAGCTGACCAACGCCGTCCGCGAGGACCCGTTCCGGGTGATGCTGTTCGACGAGATCGAGAAGGCGCACCCGCGGATCCTCGACAAGTTCCTGCAGATCCTGGAGGACGGGCGGCTCACCGACGGGCGCGGCAACACCGTGCACTTCTCCGAGTCAATCCTGATCTTCACCTCGAACCTCGGGATGTACGTCCCCGGCCACGACCTCACGACCCGGGACGCCTCCCCGTACGGGTCGGCGAGCCGTGTGCAGAACATCACACCGGGGATGGCCTACGACGAGGTCGAGCAGCGCATCAAGTCCGCCGTCGCCGAGCATTTCACCGACGTCCTGAACCGGCCGGAGCTGCTCAACCGGTTCGGCGACAACATCGTGGTGTTCGACTTCATCGCCGGCGAGGCCGCGCACAAGATCTTCGACCTGCAGTTCGCGAACATCTGCCGGCGCGTCTCCGACGAGCACCGGCTCGTCCTCGCCGTGAAGGGCGAGGCGCTGGAGACGCTGCGCGGCTGGTGCACCGAGGAGCTGGCCAAGGGCGGGCGCGGCATCGGCATGGCGCTGGAGTCCTACTTCGTGAACCCGCTGGCGCGCGCGCTGTTCGACCGGGAGCTCATCCCCGACGAGAAGATCACCGTGTCGGGCATCCGGCGCGAGGGCAGCATCGTCCACTTGGAGCTCCAGTGACGCCGTCGCGATCCAGGACGCGGGAGGTGGCCGAAGGCAGCCTCCCGCCGGAAGTGTTGCTCGCCAAGGCGCACTACCCGGTGACCACACTCGGCCCCGGGACCCGTGCGGGCATCTGGACGCAGGGCTGCACGCTGCACTGCCACGGCTGCCTGTCCCGCGACACGTGGGAGGCCGACCCGGGCAAGGCCGTGCCCGTCGAGACGCTGCTCGGCTGGCTGGAATCGCTGCCGGGCCCGGTGGACGGCGTGACCGTTTCCGGTGGTGAGCCGTTCGAGCAGCCGGCCGCGCTGGCGGCGCTGCTGCGCGGGGTCCGCGCGTGGCGGGACCGCAGGGACCATGAGACGATTGCATTGGACATATTGGTCTACAGCGGATATGTCTACTCTCGGCTCGCCCGCACCGCTGAGACGCGCGAGATCCTGGACATGTGCGACGCAGTGATCGCAGGGCCGTACGTCGATCGGCTCAACCCGGGGGGGCGACACTCCAGTGGAGGCTCTCTACTCTGGAGGGGGTCGGCCAACCAGCGTGTCGTGCCGCTGTCCCCGCTGGGGCGCGAGCGGTACGGGGCACTGGCCGACATCGGGAAGACTGGAGAGGTAACAGGGCCCCGAGTACAGGTGTCCGTGGACGAAGGGCCGGAGGGAAGGCGGGTGTACTACATCGGGATCCCGCGAAGGGGTGATATGGATCACCTCACGTCGAGGCTCGACCGCGCCGGGGTGCGCTCGGGGGATGTGTCATGGCGACCTTGAAATGTCCTGTCTGCGACGAACCGTTCCAGCAGGGTGACCTGCTCTGCATGAGCTGCGGGGCCAACCTCGCCCGCGCGGGCGGCGCCCAGCGGCAGGGCCCGGGCGGGTACGACGACCAGCAGCGGGGCTATCCGCCACCGCCGCCGCCGGGCCCGCAGCAGGGCGGCCAGCCGCAGTACGGCCCCCCGCCGGGGCAGCAGGGCGGCGGCCAGTACCAGCAGGCACCCGACCCGTACCAGCAGCAGGCCCCGCCCCCCGGCACGCCCGGGCAGTCCCCCGACCCCTGGGGGCAGCCGCAGCAGCAACAGCCGCAGCAGCCGGACCCGTGGGGCCAGCCGCCCATGCCGCAGCCCGATCAGCACGGGCAGCAGCAGCATGGGCAGGCCCCGTACGGGCAGCAGCCCGGCGGCCAGAGCCCGTCTCCTCAGCAGCAGCCCGGCGACCCGTGGGGCGCCCCGCCGCCCCAGCAGCAGCCCCAGCAGCAGGACCAGTGGGGCGCGCCGCAGCAGCAGCCCCCGATGCCCGACTACCAGCAGCCGGACCAGCAGTTCTCGCCCCCGCAGGACCAGTACTCTCCCCCACAGGACCAGTACTCCCCGCCGCCGCAGGAGCAGCCGTACCAGCCGCCGCAGGACCAATGGGGCGCACCACCGCAGCAGCAACAGCAGCAGCAGCGCGACCAGTGGGGCGCTCCGCAGCCGGGGCCGGGCGGTGACCAGTTCGGCGCGCCGCCGCCGCACGGAGGCCAGCCGCAGCACGGCGCGGGCCAGCCGCCGATGCCGCAGCACGGCCGCGAGGCGACGCTGCTGCCGCCCGACCACAACCAGGGGCGGCAGCCCGACGGCACGGCGTTCATGTGCCCGTACTGCGAGGCGGTCCTGCCCAACCCGAGCGCCGCGCAGTGCGACTCGTGTCTGCGCCCGCTGCCGCAGAAGGGCACGCCCACCCTGCGCGTGATGTTCCCCACGGGCGAGCTCAAGGTCTCCGTCGGCCAGCATCTGGTGCTCGGACGGGACGCGGGCCAGTCACCGGTGGCGTCCACGTTCACCCAGTACGACAACGTGTCGCGGCGTCACTCGACGGTGTGGCTCGACCCGTCAGGGACGGCGTGGGTGCGTGACGAGGGCTCCACCAACGGGACGTTCGTCAACGGCGAGCGGCTCCCGCGCGGCGTGGAGGCCCCGCTCCGCAACGGCGACCAGCTCCGCCTGGCCGCCGACGTGACCGGCACCGTCCAGCTGAACTGACGGCGACAGCGATAAAAGGGGGCGGCCCCGCGGTCATGAGAACCGCGGGGCCGCCCTTTTGACGTCGCTGTCTATGCCGTCGCTGTCTCCGATCAGCTGGCGCGCTTGGAGCGGGCGCGCATGCGTTCGCGCTCCTTGGCGTCCAGGACGACCTTCCGGATGCGGACGGCGCCCGGCGTGACCTCGACGCACTCGTCCTCGCGGCAGAACTCCAGCGCCTCCTCCAGCGACAGCAGCCGGGGCGGGGTGAGCCGCTCCAGCTCGTCGCCGGTGGACGAGCGCATGTTCGTGAGCTTCTTCTCCTTGGTGATGTTGACGTCCATGTCGTCGGACCGGGAGTTCTCCCCGACGATCATGCCCTCGTACACCTCGGTGGTCGGCCCGACGAAGAACGTGCCGCGGTCCTGCAGGTTCGTGATCGCGTACGCGGTGGCGGCACCGGAGCGGTCGGCGACCAGCGACCCGGACGGGCGCGTCCGCAGCTCCCCGAACCACGGCTCGTAGCTCTCGAACACGTGGTGCGCCATGCCGGTGCCGCGCGTCTCGGTCATGAACTCGGTGCGGAACCCGATCAGGCCGCGCGCCGGGACGAGGAACTCCATCCGGATCCAGCCGGTGCCGTGGTTCGTCATGTGCTCCATGCGGCCCTTGCGGACGGCCAGGAGCTGCGTGACGGCGCCGAGGTGCTCCTCGGGGATGTCGACGGTGAGCCGCTCGACCGGCTCGTGCTTCTTCCCGTCGATGATCTTCGTCACGACCTGCGGCTTGCCGATCGTCAGCTCGTAGCCCTCGCGGCGCATGTTCTCGACGAGGATCGCGAGGGCCAGCTCGCCGCGACCCTGCACCTCCCACGCGTCGGGACGCTCCGTCGGCAGCACCCGGATCGACACGTTGCCGACCAGCTCCCGGTCGAGCCTGTCCTTGACCATCCGGGCGGTGACCTTGGTGCCCTTCTCGCGGCCGGCCATCGGCCCGGTGTTGGTGCCGACGGTCATCGAGATCGCGGGCTCGTCCACGGTGATCAGCGGCAGCGGGCGCGGGTCGTCCGGGTCGGCGATGGTGTCGCCGATCATGATGTCGGGGATGCCGGCGATCGCGATGATGTCGCCGGGGCCCGCCGCCTCGGCGGGCTTGCGCTCGAGCGCGTCCGTCATCAGCAGCTCGGTGATCTTGACGCGGTCGACGCTGCCGTCGTGCCGGAACCAGGCGACCTGCTGGCCCTTCTTGATCGTTCCGGCGTGGATGCGGCAGAGCGCGATCCGGCCGAGGTAGCTGGAGGCGTCGAGGTTGGTCACGTGGGCCTGGAGCGGGGCGTCCGGGTCGTAGGCCGGCGCCGGGATCGTGCCGGTGATGACCGTGAACAGCGGCTCCAGGTCGGGGCTCGCGGGCATCTCGCCGTCGGCGGGCTTGTCGAGCGAGGCCCGCCCCGCCCGGCCGGACGCGTACACGATCGGGAAGTCGATCTGGGCCTCGTCGGCGTCGAGGTCCATGAACAGCTCGTACGTCTCGTCCACGACCTCGTCGATGCGGGCGTCGGGACGGTCGGTCTTGTTCACCACCAGGATCACCGGCAGCTTGGCCTCAAGGGCCTTGCGCAGCACGAACCGGGTCTGCGGGAGGGGGCCCTCGCTGGCGTCCACCAGCAGGACGACGCCGTCCACCATCGACAGCCCGCGCTCGACCTCGCCGCCGAAGTCGGCGTGGCCGGGGGTGTCGATGATGTTGATCGTCAGCCCGCCGTGCCTGACCGCGGTGTTCTTCGCGAGGATGGTGATCCCCTTCTCGCGCTCCAGGTCGTTGGAGTCGAGCACGCGGTCGTCGACGTCCTGGTTCTCGCGGAAGGCGCCGGACTGCCAGAGCATGGCGTCGACCAGCGTCGTCTTTCCGTGGTCGACGTGAGCGACGATCGCGACGTTCCGGAGGTCGTCGCGCGTGGAGATGGGCATGCGGGCTCGCCTTGCGTGAGAGTTCGGGATCCGCCGCTGACACACGGCAGCCCCCATTCTACTTGGCTCGGCATACCACCCATCCCGGGCGATCGGCGTCCCCCACCCCCGATTGGCCAACTTTGCTGATCCTTTGTAATGTGCCCGAGGTCCGGCCGTCTGGAGCCCCATCCCCTCGGGGCTGCGGCCGGAGCGCCGAATCTCCCGACCGCGGGAGAACCGGGGACCCATAACCCCTGGGGTGAATCGACGCATGTCGTAGGGCGACTCCTGGCCCGAACCCGTCAGCTAACCCGGTAGGCGCGCGAGGAGAGGAGAACACCGGCTTGGCACCGGATCCCCACCGGCGGCGCCGTATCACGCCCGCCGCCGCGGCGACCATGCTCCTGATCGGCCTCGGCGCCACCGCGCCCGCCGTCGCGCACGCCGCCCAGCCGTCCGGACGCGGCCTGCCCGCCGCCGCACCGACCCCGGCCCCATCCTCGCTTCCGACGACGGAGAAGGGCCTGCTCAAGAGCCTGGACGCGCTGAACGAAGAGGCCGAGATCCTCACCGAGAGGTACAACAAGACGCGCGTCGAGCTGGGCAAGGCGCAGAAGGCGCAGAAGGCCGCCGCACAGCAGGCCGCGACACTGCGCGTCCAGGCCGCGCCGGCCCGGGAGCGGCTCGGCCAGCTGGCCGCGGCGAACTACATGTCCGGCTCCCCCGACATGATCTTCGGCGCGAACGGCTCCCCGGAGGGCCTGTCCGACCGCGCCTACCTCGCGCAGAACCAGACGACCGCCGTCCAGGCCCTGCAGAAGCAGATCGACCGGGCGGACACGGCCCAGCGCACCGCCGAGGCGAAGATCGCCCAGGTCGAGCGGGCGGCGGCGGACGCGGAGAAGGCCCGCCAGGCCGCCAAGGCCAAGGTGGCGGAAGTCACCAAGCGCCTCGACAAGCTGACCACCACGCACGTCCGCGACCCGCGCAGCGGCCTGCGCGCCACCGTGAAGGGCTCCGGCCTCCCCGCCAAGATGGCCCGCAAGGCGCTCACCAAACTCGGCGCCCCCTACGTGTGGGCCGCCGCAGGACCGAACTCCTTCGACTGCTCCGGCCTGGTCGTCTGGGCCTACACCAAGGTCGGCAAGCCCGGCCTGCCGCACTACACGGGCGACCTGTACGGCCTGGGGACGAAGGTCTCCCGAAGCGAACTCCGCTCCGGCGATCTGGTCTACTTCGGCGCCGGCCTCCACCACATGGGCATCTACCTGGCCGACGGCAAGTACCTGCACGCCCCGCAGACCGGCGACGTGGTGAAGATCTCCAAGCTCTCCGACCGCTCCGACTACGCGGGAGCCAACCGAATCGGCTAAGAGCCACAAGAACGTACGAGGCCCCTCCTGCGGCGCGGTAGGAGGGGCCTCGTGCTGTGTTTATTGCATTTCTCTCCTCCTTCGGGCCCTGGGGGCCCTCCATCGTCGAGAAAAGCACGCGATCGCTGGCATCGCTCCGTCTCGCCTGGCGGCTCGCTGCGCGATCAGGTTCTCGCAAGCTCGAACCTGCCTTCGGACGCGATCGCGAGTGTCGAGGTTGTTGCGGGGTTGCGGTGATGGCTGGGCGCCGTTATCCCGAGTAGACGTTCAGGTCTCTAGGAGGCCCTGGGTGGCTAGGGCATCTATTACTGGGAGGTCGCCTGGGAGCCAGGGGACGTCGTAGAGCTCGTTCTGGGTGAGCCAGCGGAGGGCCAGGTGTTCTAGGGCGCGGGGTTCGCCTTCGACTATGCGGGCCGTCCAGACGCGGAGGACGGCGCGTTCGCTCAGGTGCCAGTCGGTGCCGATCCTGCGGGTCAGGCGGACCTTGATGGCGAGTTCCTCGTGGCACTCGCGGATCAGGGCGTCCTCGTCGGACTCGCCCGGGTCGACCTTGCCGCCCGGCAGTTCCCAGCCGCCCGCCATGTGCGGCGGCTCGGCCCGCTGCGCGGTCAGCAGCCGGCCGTCACGGATGATCGCCGCGCCAACGACCACGAGCACGATGCCGACCAACCCCTCTCGGTGCTATTTCGCGGCGGCGGCCTCGACCTGCCGCGTCGCCTCTTGGACGATCTTCTCCAGGTGGCCGCCGTGCGCGCCGCGCCAGTAGAGCTGGCCGCAGTCGGCGCAGCGGCCGTAGACGTCGTAGCTGCGGCGGGTGCCCGCCTCCAGGTCGCGCTCGATCTCCTGCTTGTCTACCTGGACGAGTTCACCGTTGCAGGCGGTGCAACGGGTCCAGGGGCGCAGGGCGGGCGCGAAGCGGTCCAGGACGTCGCGGAGCTGGTCGTCGGGGCGCGAGCCGCGGACGTAGGCGCCGAACCACAGCGCGCGGCGGCGGAGCAGGCCGCGGTCCTGGGTGAGCAGGACGCGGCGCTCCTCGTTCGCCTGGACGACCAGCGCCGGGTCGTCCATGTCGTTGTGGTAGGCGGTGTCGAGGCCGAGAAGGCGCATCCGGCGGGCCAGCGTGCCGAGGTGCACGTCGAGGACGAAGCGCGGCGCGACCTGGCCCGGCTCCAGCGGGACGCGCTGCGGGCGCGGCACGGCCGCCACCAGTACCTCCGCGCCAGGGGCCGGACGGGTCGACGGGGCGACCGGCTCGCCGCCGACGGTCATCGGCCCCGCTTCGGGCAGCGGGACGCCGAGCGACTCCACGAGATGCCCGAGCGTCGAGGTTCCGTCGGCGGGCACGCGGCTCACCGGCTCGCGCCGCGCGGCCGGCAGGAACATCAGCAGCTCGTCGGCGACTCGGATGGTCAGCTCGGGCTCCACGCGATCAGCATGCCACGCCGCCCGCCGGATCCCCTCCGTATTTCCCGGCGGCGGTTGGCTACTCGGCGGCCAGCTCGTTGACCTTCTTCTTCAGGTCGGGGCGTGCGAGCGGGCGCGTCGTCCCGATCCAGTCGGACCGCTTGTAGGGCTTGACGCCGATCGCGGGGACGCACGTCGAGCAGCTCGCCACGATCATCTTGCCCTCGCCGATCACCATCCCGACATGGCCTGGATTGTTCGACGACGTCCCCGGACCGGAGTTGAAGAACACCAGGTCACCGGGCTGTTCCTTGCCCTTGGCGATCTTCACGCCGAAGGGCCACTGCTGGAACGTGGTGCGCGGGATGTTCAGGCCGACCGTCCGGTAGGCGGCCTGGATGATGCTGGAGCAGTCCCACGCGTCGGGGCCGTTGGCGCCGAACACGTACGGCTTGCCGCGCTGCGCCATCGCGAACGCGATGATCTGCTTGACGAGGGCGGACGCGTTCGCCGGGAGGTCGTTGTCCTCGCACTCGATGCCGTTGGCCTGGACGACCTTGAAGTCGCCGCCCACGTAGCGCTTCGCCCAGTCCAGGACGAGGTTCACGTAGTCCCAGGAGTGGTTGTACTGGAAGATCGCGGTCCGCATGCGGCGCGGGGCGCCGTTGTGCTTGAGGTACGCGGCGGCGGACGGGATCGCGTCCACCGGGTCGTAGCGGTCCTTCTTGCCGTCCTTGTTCCCGTCGACCGCGAACGCGTCCCACGTCGGCTGCAGGAACTGCATCGGGCCGCCCGCACCCGCGTAGTTCTCGCCGCTCTTGACGCCCGGCAGGTTCGACGTGCCGTGGCTCGTCTCGACCTTGCCGATCCCCGCGAGGACGTTCCACGGAATGCCGAACTTCTCCCCCGCCTCCTTGTAGAGCTCCAGGTAGTTGGAGGGGATGGCCTTCGCGTCGTTCGCCGCCGCGGGCTGGGCCTCGGCGCCCGACACGTTCACGCAGTTGCCGCCCGCGACGCCGCCGCCGAACATGAACCGGCTCGCGCCGAGCATCACCGGGACGATGATCAGCCCGGCGAACAGCACCGCGGCGGCACCGAGCGCCGCGCCGATCAGCACCCGGCGGTTCATCCCGTGTCACCCACCTGGCCCACGTCCGCCGGCTGGAAGGAGTAGACCTTCAGGGAGCCGCCGTCGCGCGCCACGGTCACCGCGTACCGCTTGCGGTCGTTGCTCTCGGCGCCGCCCTCGGTGACCCGCTGCGTGCCGGTCACCACGAAGATGATCGAGTTGTTCTCGATGGTGCGGACCTGGTCGAGGCTCGCCGAGCCCTGCGCGACGACCTTGGTCCGGCGCCGCTCCTCCAGCAGGCCCGGCGTGCCCGCGTCCCGCGCCAGCTGCCCCCTGAGGTCTTCGCTGACGAATCCGGCCAGCCGCGCCGCGTAGGTCTCGGGCGGCTCGTCGAAGCGGTACGTCCCGTAGGCGGCGACGAACCGCTGCGCCAGATCGGCGGCGGTGGCGAACTCCTGGCGGTTGAACGGCAGCAGCCGGTAGATGTCGAACTCGGCCGGGTTCACGGGGCTCTGGATCCCGGGCGGCGGGGACGCCGGGCCGATCGGGCCCGCGGTCGGGGTGCCGCTCGGGCGCGCCTCCTGACGGGCCGGTTCGTCGTCCTCTGGCGCGGCGAACGTCAGGTACAGGCCGATGGCGGTGAGCAGCACGACGAGCCCCCCGAACAGGAACCGGCGCTGCCGGTCGTTCAGGTTCATCAGCCGTCCCGTTCCGCCTCACCGGACGGACGGTCGACGGGTCGCAGCCAGAACGGCAGCGACGGGCCGTCCTGCGAGCCGCCCCTGCCCCACAGCGGCGGAGGCGTCCGCCGCTCTCCGGCCGGCTGGGACCTCGACGGCGCACCGCCCGCACCGCCACGCTGCCGGGGGACGTTCCCCGCGGATCCGCCGCCCGAACCGCCACCGGAACCGCCGCCGTTGCCGGAGCCGCCGCGGCCACGGCCGCGCTCGACCGAGCCGGGCGAGCGGCCACCGCCGCCTCCGCCGAACCAGCCGCCTCCGCCCCGGCCGTTCCCACCGGAACCGCCCGAACCGCCCGAGCCGCCGCCTGAGCCGCCCGAACCTCCGGAGCCGCCGCCCGAAGCGGCGCCGCCCCGGCCGCCGCCGCCCGAGCCGCCGTTGCCGCCACCGCTGACACCGCCGCCGGAGCCGCCGCGTCCCGTCCAGGAGGGCGGGCGCTTGGTTCCGGCGCCCGAGCCCGCGCCGGGCGACGACTTACCGCCGCCCACCACGACGCCCCCCACGGGACCGCTCGGGCCGCTGCCGTCCGTGCGGCGGTCCGTCGCCGCGGCGGCGCGGGACGGCAGGTTCAGCGGCGGAGCACCGCGCTGGGTCCGTCCCTGGCGCGCCGCGGTGCCGGTACCGGCGCCGCGCGGCCGGGCCGCCAGCACCGGCGCGTCCTCCGGCGACTGGCCTTCCGCCGCGCCTGGGCCGCGCCGGTCAGCCGCGGCGACCGCCGTGCCGGGCTGCGCCTCGCGCTGCGCGGCCGCACCCGCGGACTCGGACGTCGCCTCCCGCTTGGCCCAGCGCGCCAGCCCGGCGCCGCCGAACGGCGCGACGGCCGCGATCGTGCTCCGGCGCGCCTCGGAGGCGGACCGGTCGAGCAGCGCCTCGCTCTTCTCCCGCGAGCCCACCGCTCCGTAGCCGACCGCGGAGAACAGGTGCTGGAACGGCCTGCGGTACACGAACGCCGCGAACGTCACCAGCGCGATGAGCAGGATCTGCAGGCCCCACGGCAGCGTCTCGCCGAGGATCAGCCCGTACGCCCACAGCAGCAGCGACAGGACGCCGATCAGCGCGGCCTGTTTGAGCAGCATGGACAGCAGAAGTTCCAGCCAGCGGATGGCGATGACCCGTCCGATGCCCGGATGGATCCCGATCCCGAGGAAGATCGGCCCCGCCACGAGCAGCAGCAGGAACGCGATCTTCACCACGATCAGCGCGATGGCGATGACCATGATGAGCACGCCCGCGACGATCGCCGCGAGCAGCCCGCCGAACGCGACCCCCAGCCGGTTCTCCCAGTTCTTGCCCTGGAATAGCGGATATGTCCCGGGATGTTTTTCCTCGACGTTCTTGGCGACGTCCTTGTAGGCGTCGGCCTTCTTGCCCAGGTCGGCCTGGTTGTTGTCGTTGTAGGTCTCCGGCAGGTCGACCGCCTGCGACCAGAGCAGCTTGTCGGCGTTGTCCTTGACGATCTTGGCGTTGGGGTCGGTGGTGCCGAACACGCCCTGCATCCACGGCTTGCAGACCAGCGCCACCCACAGCCGGTTCGCGTTGCGGGTGGTCTCGTCGAGGTTCGCCGAGGCCGACGGATCGGGTTTGCCGCCGGGCGCGGGGATGCACACCCCGCCCTTGGTGTCGCTCTGCGGCAGCGCGGCGTTGAACGCGGCGCTCGTCGCCTCCGACGTCGTCGTCCCGAGCGTGGTGAAGTCGGACGGCCGCGCGATCAGCCAGACCAGCGCCACCATCGCGACGACCATCCAGATCACGCCCTCGGTGACCTTGCTGGCCCGCTTGCGGACGAGCCCCCACCAGGCCAGCCACATCGCGCCGAGGATGACCACCCACGACCAGTAGCGCGCGTTGAACGTCTGGCCCATGTCGGTGATGACGCCGTCGACGGTTTCCTTGAGCCAGTTGAGCAGCGACGGCGAGGCGGCCGCCTGGTAGA
This sequence comes from Actinomadura sp. 3N508, assembly GCF_044326375.1. Lineage (NCBI taxonomy): Bacteria > Bacillati > Actinomycetota > Actinomycetes > Streptosporangiales > Thermomonosporaceae > Actinomadura > Actinomadura sp. 3N508. The sequence continues at coordinate 71,240 of NZ_JBIRAX010000012.1, read as the reverse complement.
CGCTGATCGTGGTCCGGTCGATCGCCCGGACGAACGTGAAAACGGTGTTGGCGAGGCCGTTGCCCATCAGGGCCATCGCGTCCGCGCAGCCCATGTCGACGGCGTACCAGTACTGCCCGGCGGTGCCGTACCGGTCGTAGTAGGTGAGGTTCTCGACCGGGGTCTGCCGGAGCTTCTCGCTCGGATAGTCGGGCGGCTTGATCATGCCGTCCGTCCCGGACCCGTACTGCTCGGGCGAAGGACTCTCCGCCGGGCTGCACGCGTCGTTCGGGGTCGGCAGGCCGGGGTTCGGCACCGACGCCATCGCCGGCGACAGCGGGCCGATCATGAACAGCGCCATGACGGCCAGCAACAGCACCGAGCGGCGGCTGCGCGGGTGCCTGCGGCGCTCGGGACGCCGGCGGCGCCGCCGCTTCAGGACGGCACGGTCGAGCCCTTCGCCGGGCGAGCGCTGCAGGCGCGCCGTCCCGTCGCGGGGACCCCTCATCGACGGACCTCCTCGACCTCGGCCCCCGCGGCGGTGAGTTCGGACGTGCCCGGACGGGACCGGGTCGGGTTGGTGTCCAGCCAACGCTGCAGTTCCTCGGAGATCAGGTCGACGCCGATGCGTCCCGCTCGGCCGTCGAGGTCACGGAAGATGCATTCGCCGTTGCCGAGGTTGCGCAGCACGGCCTTGTGCTCCTCGGACGCCTCCACCCCGAGAAGCGCCATGACGTTGCCGACCTCGACCCGCTCCGTGGAGCGGAAGCAGAACACCGAGGACAAGCAGTTCGTCACCTGTTCGTTCAGCAGGTCGCCCGCGTTCTGCGAGACAAGGATCAGCGCGGTGTTGCGCGACCGGCCCATGCGCGACACCTCCGGGACGAGCTTCGCGCCCTCCGGCGTCGCGGTGATAGCCCACGCCTCGTCCAGGAAGATCGCCTTCGGCATCCGCCGGTCGAGGCCGTGCATGAGCCGCCGCGCGAACTGCGACACCAGGTACATCAGCGCGACCGACAGGCGCTGCTCGTAGGAATAGTCTTCCCGCGAGATCGCGACGTCGGGGAGGGTGAGGCCCCCGAGCGTGAACACGGTCGTCCAGCCGGCGGTGTCGATGCGCTCGCCGCCGGACGGGTCGAAGCACAGCCGCGCGAGCCGCATCTCCGACATCGACCGCAGCACGGCGCCGAGGTTCTTGGACGCCGGGTCGTCGGCGCCTTCGAGGTAGTCGACGACGCGTCCGAGCGACGGGCGTTCGGCGTTGGCGACCGCGCCGACCGCCTGGATCATCGCGGACTCGCGCTCCTCCGACATGCGCGGCAGCAGCAGCCGCAGCGTCTCCGTCGCCATCGTCTTCATGGTGGCGAGGTCGTCGCCGAACGAGAACGGGTCGAGCAGGCCGGGCGCCGCCGACCCCAGCGGGAGGATCCGCGCCTTACGGCCCCGCGCCTTCAGCAGCTCCACCAGCGACTCGGCGTCGCCCTTCGGGTCGATCGCCGCGATCGTCACGCCGCGCAGCGCCATCTGGTAGATCAGCAGCAGCGCCAGGGTCGTCTTCCCGCCGCCCGGCTCGCCGGTGATCGCGACCGCGGTCGGGCGGTTCCGCGCCGCCGCGACGAGCGGGTCGAAGTGCACGATCGACCGGGCGCGGCCGAGCGTCTCGCCGATGTAGGGGCCGATCCAGCCCTCGTCGTGCTCGTCGGTCCGGTCGCCGAGGTCGACGGTCGCGACCGGCATGCCGCCCGCGATCGTGCGCAGCGGCTGGCGCTGCGCGTACGCGTTCAGCCTGATCTGGTCACCGGGCAGCGACTCCAGGAACAGCGAGAACTGGTCGCCGGTGGAGTTGACGACGTCGATGCCGATGTCGCGGTAGTGCTCGACGACGGCGTCCACCCGCTGGGCGAGCAGCTCCTCCGTCGGCGCGGACACGATCAGCCGGTGCCACCCGTACACGAACGGCAGCCGCTCCTTGGTGATGCCGTGCTCCAGCATCCGCGCCGCGTCGATCTGCTCCGCGAGCGCGATCGGCGCCTCGGCGCCCGCCTCCCGGATGTGCTGGTCCATGTCGCGGGCGTGCGCGAGCTTGCGCGAGACGTCCTTGGACGCCTTGGCCGGCGGGACCAGCTTCATCCGCGCGCTGATCTCGACAGGGAACGGGAGCGCGTCGGAGTAGTGGAACCAGGGCTCGCCGTCGGGGAACGGCATCAGGTCGGGGAAGCGCGCGAACGACAGGTACGCCACGTAGGACGCGGCCGTCGCACCCGGGCCGTTGCCGGTGATGTTCGGCTGCTCGATCCGCAGGTACGAGCGCCCGTTGTGGATGGCGCCCTCGACGAGCGACTCGATCTCGCCCTTGCCCCACGTCCGGCGCGCCACGGCGGACGGCGGCGGATCGGCCAGCGACCCCGTCACCGCGTGCTGGAACAGCCACGCCACCTCGGTGGACGTGGCGTGCCGCGCGTAGAGCGCCGACCCGCCGAGCGCGCGGCCGACGCGTTCGGCCTGGTCGGTCCAGCGCGCGATCTCCTTCTTGTCGATCGCGTCGTCGTGGACGCCGAGGACCTTCTCACTGCGCTTGTAGAACCCGAGGAGCTGCGACAACACGCCACCGGACAGGTGCGCGCCCATGCCGCGCGGCCCGAGCCGGACCCCGAGGTAGACCTCCTTGGTCCAGAAGTCCTTGGCCCAGACGTGCGCGTAGGTCTCCTCCAAGTACTCGCGCCAGCCGGGGCCGTCGTCGGACGTCCGGTCGAGCGCGAGCGCCCAGTCGGCTGCCGGGTACGTCCGGTGCGCGATCCGCAGGTGGACCTCGGCGTCCTGCATGCGGATGCCCGCGAGCGCGATGGTGATGTTGGTGGCGAGCGCCTCGCGCTCCTCCCCCGTGGTGAACTCGTACGACACCGTGGGCAGGCGGAAGTAGGCCCAGGCTGCGTTGTCGGTGAGCAGCACCCGGTCGTCGAAGTACCGCACGGCCAGCCGGCTCGACTTGCTCATGCCGTCCTCCCCATCCCGGTCCATTGTGCCGAGGCGCGGGCGATCGCGAAGGGCCGCGCGGGGAAGTGTTCGCCTTCCGGATGGTCATCAACGTCAGGCGCGCCCGCAAGGGAGGCCCGGATGACGCGGGTCCCGTCGCAGGTCTCCGCCCGGCCGGCACAGATCTCCGCTCGGTGCCCGCGAGGGGCGCTCATCGGGTGGCCTCCTGCTCGTGCTCGAACTCCTGGTAACGCTCGGGCATGACGGTGAATCCGCCGGCGACCACGCCGGCGAGGGCAAGATAGGCACGCCGCGTCGGCGAGCGCAACGACTTCAGCTCGTTGCGCGGCGCGCGGTCCATGCTCAGGTGATCATCCCATGGAATGCGCACCAGCGCCCGGCAACGCCCCCGCGCCATCGCCTCGGCCTGCTCGACGTCGTCCATGCTGCGGCGGCTCACCCCGTTGATGACGGTCACGGCGCGGGACCGCAGTTCCTCGTAGCCGTGGCCGTCGAGCCACTCGAACGTCATCGCGACCGCGCGCGGCGCGTCGGCGCTGGCCGGGGCGACGAGCACGAGCTGGTCGGCGTACGGCAGGACGCGGGCGACGACCGCCGCGGCGGCGTCGAGGAGGGTCACCGAGTAGAACCTGTCGATGGTGCGGATCGCGAGCGCGTAGTCGCGGTCGTCGAGCGCCTGCAGCGGGTTCTTGCCCGCGGCGATGACGTCGAGGCCCGACTTGGCCTGCGAGGTGTAGCGGCGCATCGCGGTGAGGGAGCCGACCTGGTCGGCGCGGGTGATGAGCCCGGTCAGCGTCTCGTTGGTGTCGCTGCGCGTCCGCCGCGCGAGGGCGCCCGGCCCCGGGTTGACGTCGACGGCGACGATCGGCTCCCCGTTGTGCTGCGCGAAGGTGTGGCCCAGCATCAGCGCGGTCACGGTCTGCCCGGCGCCGCCGGTGCAGCCGAGCACGACGACGTGCCGCGTCCCGCGGAAGGGCTGCTGGAGGCGCTGCTGGTACTCGGCGTCGACGTCGCCGTGCCCGCCGCCGACGGCGTGGAACAGCCGCCGCAGCCCGCCGCCGGTGACCTCGTGCTCGGGGTCGGGCGGCGTGATCGCGGGACCGGACGGCGGTGGCACCGGAGGCGGCGGCAGCGGGCGCGGCCGGACGGGCGAGGCAGGCTGCGACCGGACCTCGCGCGGCGGGGCCTGCTGTTCCTCCGCCGGTTCCGGCCAGGGCGGCGCGGCCGGTTGCGCGGCCGGCGGCGCCTGCGCCGCGGGTTCCTGCTCCTGCTCGGGCGCGGGCTCCGGAACCGGGCGCAGCGGCCTGGACAGGCCCTGCGACCAGGGCCGCGGCGGCTCCAACCGCGGGGCCGGGACCTCCGGAGCGGCCGGCTGTGCCCCGTTCGCGGGCGTCTCGTCCGGCTGCGCCCCGAACGCGCCCGGCACCATCGGGAGGTCGGGCCGTGTCACGGGCGGGGGCGTCCGCCGGCCGGCGACCTTCCTGTCGCCGGTCTCTCCGTTGGCTCTCTGCTGCAGCCTCTGGCCCTCGTCGCGCTTGGTGAGGTCGTGCCGTGCGGGCTCGGCCGCACCGGGCGGCTCCTGCCGGACGTCGCGCCGGGTCTCGCCCTCCGACCAGACCGGCTCGCGGCGCGGCGCGGCGGGTTCGGCCGTCTCGGCCGGGGGCCCGGCGACTCTGACATCGCCCTCTTCTCCGGCCGGACGCGGGTGCTCGGCGGCAGCGGGCTCCACTTCGAGCGCCGGGCGGGCTTCGGGCGGTGGGGCCTGCTGCGGGATGTCGGGACGGGTGGCCGGCGGGGCGGCGGCCTGCCAGACCTCCGTGGGCGCGCCGGGACGGCGGACGCCTGAGGCGAAGGCCCGCTTGCCGGTACCGGGCGCAGGGGCCGGTGGCGGGACGTCCGCCTGTGCGACCGCCGGGGGGTATTCGAGTTCGGCCGGGACGGCCTGGACGTCGTCCTCGTGGGAGATGTCGCGAGTCGTGCGGCGCCAGGGCTTGGAGGCCGCGGGCGCGGCGGGCGCGGCGGGCGCGACCGGCACGGGCGGCGGGGGCACGATCGGCACGGCAGGCGCAGCAGGAGCGACGGGCGCGGCAGGAGCGGCCGGTGCGGCGGGCGCGGGTGGGGCGGCGTGCTGGGCGGCGTAGTCGGCCAATGTCGGCGGGGCCTGCGCGGCGGCCGGGCGGGGCAGCAGGACGGGCACGGCCGGCTGGTGCGCGGTCGCGGGCTGGGCGGTGGCGGCGGGCTGGGCGGTGGCGGCGGGCTGGGCGGTGGCGGCGGGCTGGGCGGTGGCGGCGGGCTGGGCGGCCCGCTTGCGCTTGCGGCGGGACTTGATCGCGGCGCGCTCCGGCGCGGCGACGGGCGCGGGTGCCTCGGCGCGGCGCCACACGCGGGCGACGATGACCACCTCGCGCGGCTCGCGGATCGGGGTGAGCCGGCACCAGGTGCGCGGCTCGGCGAGGTAGCGGGTCTGGGAGATCAGCAGCTCGGTGAGGCGCTTGCCCTCGATGACGGGACGGGTGGCCAGCCAGGTCAGGACGCCCGGCGGGACGATGTACAGCACGTGCCACGGCGACTCGAACGGGATGCCCGCGAGCCTGAGCATGAGGATCCAGGGCACGAACACACCGAGGAACACGCCGATCTGGACGAGCGGCAGCGGCATGGGCAGCCGCAGGTCGTACAGCTTGTACAGCCGTTTCTCGATGCGCCAGATGTTCGTGTACGTGGGTAGATCCACGCCCCTACTCCCCTAACTGCGCGAGCACGGGTCCGCCTGCCGATCCTCCGTCCGGGGGGTCAGGAGACGTCCACGCCGAGGGCCTTGGCTATCGCCTTGGCCGTGGTCTCGATGATGTTGGGCACGTAGAAGACCACCCCGATTCCGATCGCCAGCACGATGAATTGGACGAAACGCGTGATCTCGCGGGTGAACAGGAAGAAGATCGCGACAATGGAGACGATCACCAGGAAGAGCGGGCCGAAGATCTGCCGGAGCCAATCGGCGAGCTGGTCGGTCTTGAGTTCGTCGTCCGGCGCCGCCAGGATTTCGTGGGGAATCGACGCCATGATGTGGTGCAGCATCGACTGCTACCTTCCTTGGTCGGCGGATCGGCTGGGGGATGGTTTCCTCAAATCGCGGCCTCTCATGATGCGCTCGGTTCGGTGGTGCCGCGAATGTCGCGCACGAGCCAGGTCGTGCCCTTCTTGACCATGGCGAGCCGGTAGGTCTGGTCGAGCTCGCCGCCGCCGCCCTGGGCGAGCTGCCACACGACCGTCGCGGTGACGGTGCGCTCGCCCGCGGACCCCTTGGGCGCCACGACCTCCTTGACCTGCATGAACCGGACGGTGTTGGCGAGGCCCGCGATGGTCGCCCCGGTGGAGGAGAAGCGGGACAGGGCCGCCTGGTTGCCGGTGGCGTACTCCTGGAAGAACGTTCCGAGGAACGGCTGAAGCTCGCTTTCGAGCGCGGTGTCGCGGTCTTGGACGCCGCTCTGGGGAAGCTTGGCCTTGGTCGGCGGGGGCAGGAGGGCGGGCCGTGCGGACACGACCAGGGAGCCGTTCCGGTCGGCGTAGACGGGAACGGCGAGGCGGAGCCACTGGTCGGCGGTGCGGGCGAGCAGCGTGACGGTCGCGTTGCTGGCGTCGCGGGCGTCGACCCCGGCGACCTGGACGCTCTGCACCTGCATCTTGCCGGCGCCGTTCCAGCCGAATTGGGGGTCGGCGCCGTCGGGCAGGAACGTCCGCAATTGTGCCTCGCGGGCCGGGGCGGTCTTCTGGTCGTAGTTCAGGTAGACGTTCGCGAACTGGAGGGCGAACGCGCCTGCCGCGCTGGTGGGGAACCCGGCGCCCCGCGCGGGCTTGGGACCGCTGCCGCCGGCCGGGGTGGCGGCCGGGTCGTCTTCGGCGGTGAAGCGCTCGAAGGGGGCGCGGACGCCGTTGACGAGGATGACGAGGATGAGCGCCCAGAGGACGGCGCGCCCGGCCCAGACCCACCAGCGTCCGCCGGATCCGCCCCAGCGTCCGCCGCGCGGGCCGTCGCCGCCGCCTCCGCGGCCGCGTCCGCCGCGCCGGTGTTCGGCCGGGTCGCCGGCGGGCAGGCCCCAGGGGTCGACGGACGATGCGAGCGCCCGGCCGGGCGGCGCCGTCTCGTCGACGACGGCGGTGTCACGGCCGCGTCCCACGGCCGACCTGCGAGCCATCCTGCCTCCGCTCGCGCCTCGCCCCCGGTCGGCGCGGTCCTGTGTGCCTGGTCGTCTTGCCCGGTGGCCTTTCTGAACCCACCCCGGGCCCAGCGTAACCACGAGCGTCAATTGTTCCAGCGCATCGCAGTGAAGCACAGCCCCGGCACGCGGTTGTGGATAATGCGATCCACCTCAGCAGGAACAGGGAAGATTGCCAAACGGTGACGATCCCCTATCCGAGCCTCCGAACGGTGCGCAGGCCCAGGTTCCGGACAAGCAGCGCGGGTCGGGAGTTGCTTGGTTACCTGGTGACGCCCCCGACCGCAATCCGTTCCCAAAGAACCCGGCAAAGTGTCGGTTTTGGGACGTATAACAGCAAAACACCCAGCTCACGCGCCCCATGGAACGCGGTGGCCTCATTGGCCCCAGAGAGCCACCGCACGACCTCGCTGTTGTCAAAATCACACAGGTCATGGCCCTGTTCACATGCAGGCGGCGCCCCGCCGCCTGCCCCGCACGCCGCCGGTCAGACGTTGAAGCGGAACTCGACGACGTCGCCGTCCTGCATGACGTAGTCCTTGCCCTCCATGCGGACCTTGCCGGCGGTGCGCGCGCCGGCCATCGATCCGGCGGCGGTGAGGTCGTCGAACGAGACGATCTCGGCCTTGATGAAGCCGCGCTGGAAGTCGGTGTGGATGACGCCGGCCGCCTCCGGCGCGGTGGCGCCCTTGCGGATCGTCCAGGCCCGCGACTCCTTGGGGCCCGCCGTCAGGTACGTCTGCAGGCCGAGGGTGGCGAACCCGATCCGGACGAGCTGCGAGAGCCCCGACTCCTCCTGGCCCATGCCCTGCAGCAGTTCGAGCGCCTCGTCGTCGGGCAGCTCGATCAGCTCCGCCTCGATCTTGGCGTCCAGGAAGATCGCCTCGGCGGGGGCGACCAGGGAGCGCAGGCGCGCGCGCAGAGCCTCGTCGGTCAGCTCGCTCTCGTCGAGGTTGAAGACGTAGAGGAACGGCTTGGCGGTGAGCAGGTGCAGCTCGCGCAGGAGCGACAGGTCGATCCCGGCGGCCGCGCCGCCCGCGAACAGCGTGATGCCCTCGTCCAGGAGCTTCTGCGCGGCGTTGACCGCGTCGACGACCGCGAGCTTCTCCTTGTCCTTCCTGGTGCGGGCCTCCTTGTCGAGGCGCGGCAGCGCCTTCTCGATCGTCTGGAGGTCGGCCAGGATCAGCTCGGTGTTGATCGTCTCGATGTCGCGGGACGGGGCGACGTCGCCGTCCACATGCGTGACGTCCGGGTCTTCGAACGCGCGGATGACCTGGCAGATCGCGTTGGTCTCGCGGATGTTGGCGAGGAACTTGTTGCCGAGCCCCTGCCCCTCGGAGGCGCCCTTGACGATCCCGGCGATGTCCACGAACTCCATCGTCGCCGGGATGATCTTCTGCGAGCCGAAGATCTCCGCCAGCACCGCCAGGCGCGGGTCGGGCACGCCGACCACGCCGACGTTCGGCTCGATGGTCGCGAACGGGTAGTTGGCGGCCAGCGCGTCGTTCTTGGTCAGCGCGTTGAACAGGGTGGACTTGCCGACGTTGGGCAGCCCGGCGATTCCGATGGAGAGGCTCACGGCGGTCAAGTTTATGGGCGTCAACCGACCCCTTGGGCTGCCCAGATCATCCAGCGGGCTGCGGGTTGGTGATCAGCGAGTTGTTTTCATCCTCGCGCACCGGCCGAGGGGTGACCCAAGACCAAGGATGAAAACGACTCGTCAGAGCCAAATGTCCGGGGACGGCGGGGGTCACGGCGAGTCGGGGTGGTCGTTCGCGGTCGCGCTGTCACGATGAGGCAATGGATCTCGCGCTGTTCGCCGGACTCCTCGTCGGCGCCGTGTTCGGCGTCGTCGCCGGGTACGCGCTCGCGACGAGCCGGCAGGGCGCGCTGATCGCGCGGGCTCGGGCGGCCGAGGAGAAGCTCGCCTACGCCGAGGAGCGGATGGCCGAGCACTTCGAGAACCTGTCCGCGAAGGCGCTGGACGCGAGCAACCAGCGGTTCCTGGAGCTGGCGGACGCGCGGCTCAAGGCGGCGGGCGTCGAGGCGGCCGGGGAGCTGCAGCGGCGGCAGCAGGCCGTCGAGCACCTGGTCGCGCCGCTGAAGGAGACGCTCGCGAAGGTGGAGGAGCAGCTCCGCGAGGTCGAGACGGGCCGCCGCGAGTCGCACGCGATGCTGGCCAAGCAGGTCGACTTCGTCCGGCAGAGCTCCGACCAGCTTCGGCGCGAGACGCAGTCGCTGGTGCGGGCGTTGCAGCGGCCCGAGGCGCGCGGGCGGTGGGGCGAGCTCCAGCTCCGCCGTGTCGTGGAACTCGCCGGGATGACGCATCACTGCGATTTCGACGAGCAGGCCAGTTCCGTGACCGTCGACGGGACGGTCCGTCCCGACATGGTGGTGCGGCTGGCCGGCGGCAAGAGCATCGTGGTCGACTCCAAGGTCTCGCTGGCGGCGTATCTGCAGGCCGCCGAGAGCGGCGACCCGGTGCGGCTGGACGCGCACGCCCGGCATCTGCGCGACCACGTCGACCGGCTGGCGGCGAAGTCGTACTGGCAGGCGTTCAGCCCGGCACCGGAGTTCGTGGTGCTGTTCATTCCGGGCGAGGCGTTCCTGGCGCCCGCGCTCGACCGCGACCCAGAACTACTGGAGCACGCGATGCGGCGGCGCGTGCACATCGCGACGCCGACGACCCTCATCACGATGCTGCGGACGGCGTCCTACGCATGGCAGCAGGCCGCTCTCTCACGGAACGCCCGCGCGGTCTTCGATCTCGGCAAGGAACTGTACGAGCGCCTAGGGACGATGGGCCAGCACGTAGACGAACTGGGCCGCGCGCTGACCGGCGCCATCAAGTCCTACAACCGGACGATCGGAACGCTGGAGACGCGCGTACTGGTCAGTGCGCGCAAGCTGAACGAGCTGGGCGTGGTCGACGACGACCTGGACGGCGCCCGCCCCGTCGAGGAGAGCCCGCGCGCGCTCTCCGCCGCGGAACTCACCGCCCACGACGAACCGTTCGACGCTGTGAAGGACGACCACATGCCCGATGACGAATGGTCTCAGCCTGGTTCGGACCCGGAAGCGATAGGTTTCGGCGGACGGGCCTTCCCCGAGCAGACTGATCGGCGACACACCCACGAGCGTGAGGGGTGGCGATGAGTTCATCGACGGTAAGCGGCGCGCCGGGCGGCGCCTCGCCGGCCCCGGAGGCTCCGGTGGGACATGAGCGCGGCTCTCCCGGGCGGCGGCGCCCGGCGTCCTCGGCCCGCTCTTCCGGCGGCCCGATCAGCCTCACCGGGCGCGGTGGCATCGTGGTCATGTTCGCGGCCGGGGTGGTGTGCGGGCTGCTGTCGCGCTGGTTCGGCGTGCCGCTGCTCGCCGGCGGCGGCTTCGCGGCCGGCTGCGCCCTCGCCGCGTTCGCCACGCGCCCGGCCGACCTGCTCACGCTGGTGGTCAGCCCGCCGCTGGTGTTCTTCGCCGCCACGTTCACGGTCGTCCTCGCCACCGCGCTCGGCGACGGGGCGCTGCTGCGCGCGGTGACCGTCGGCGTCCTCACGGCGCTCGCGTCCACCGCGCCGTGGCTGTTCTTCGGCACGGTGCTGGTCGTGGTCATCTGCCTGGCGCGCGGGCTCAGAACGAACATCAGGGAACTGCGCGACAAGCTCGCCGGGGTCCGGCTCTTCGAGAAAGAGGAGAACGAGAACCCCGTGCGGTGGGACGAGTCCCCCGCCACGACGGCGCGGGAACGCCGCCGCCTGCGCCACGGCGACGCCGACTAGATCAGACCGGCGTGATGGGGAGGGGCTTGCGGAGGTCCTTGCGGAGCTCCTTCGGAAGCGAGAAGCGCATGCTCTCCGGCACGGACTCGACCTCCTCCGCCTCGCCGAAGCCGCGCTCGTACAGCCAGGCCAGGACGTCCTGGACCAGCTCGTCAGGGACGGACGCGCCGCTGGTGACGCCGACCGTGTCGACGCCCTCCAGCCAGGCCGGGTCGATGTGCTCGGCGTAGTCGACGAGGCGGGCGTCGTCGGCACCGTGCTCCTTGGCGACCTCGACCAGCCGGACGGAGTTGGAGGAGTTCACCGAGCCGACCACGATCACGAACTCAGCCTGCGCCGCCATCTCCTTCACCGCGACCTGCCGGTTCTGCGTGGCGTAGCAGATGTCGTCGGACGGCGGGTCCATCAGCTTGGGGAACCGCTCGCGCAGCTTCTCGACGGTGGCGATCGTCTCGTCCACCGACAGGGTGGTCTGCGACAGCCACGCGACCTTCTCCGGGTCGCGGACGGTGATGTTCGCGACGTCGCCCGGGCCGTCGACGAGATGGATGTGGTCGGGCGCCTCGCCGGTGGTGCCGATGACCTCCTCGTGGCCCTCGTGCCCGATCAGCAGGATGTCGTAGTCCTGCTCGGCGAACCGCACGGCCTCCTTGTGGACCTTGGTGACCAGCGGGCACGTCGCGTCGATGGTGCGCAGGCTCAGGCCCTTGGCCTCCTCGTGCACGACGGGCGCGACGCCGTGCGCGGAGAAGACCACGATGGAGCCCTCGGGGACCTCCTCGGTCTCTTCCACGAAGATCGCGCCCTTCTCCTCCAGCGTCTTGACGACGTGGACGTTGTGGACGATCTGCTTCCGGACGTAGATCGGCGCCCCGTACTTCTCCAGAGCGATCTCGACCGCCTGCACGGCGCGGTCGACGCCCGCGCAGTAACCACGCGGCTTGGCGAGCAGGACACGGCGCTTCGTGTTCGCGGTCATGCGTCTATCGTACGAGGGACGGTACGGGGCCAGCACAGCGGCGGACGGGGTCCGCCGGGCGGGCGCACGCCCGGTGGGACGGGGTCGAAGCCCTGGTGAAGCCCGCCATGTGACCCACCGCACGCCGCTCTTGGACAGAAATCCATTAACCCGGGGTGACCACGATCGCACCCATGGGGCAGAGTGACATTCGACAAGCCAGTGCCGTCCGACCCGATCCGGTGTTCACGTCGGCAGGAAGAGGAAAGACGATGACGAGATCGCCACGCCGCCTCAAGGAGCAGGTGCAGGACACGGTGGGCGAACAGGTCCGCGACCTTCCGCTGCACGCGGTCCGGCTGGCCATGTTCGGCGTCGGCCGGGCGCTGCTCCTCGGCGACCGGGTGAGCCGGGACTACAAGGAGATCACCGAGGGCGGCGGCGTGAAGCCGGTGCTCGGGCGGCTGCGCGACGACGTCCAGACCACGACGGTCAAGGTCGTCGGGCGCGTGGTGGAGCGCGTCCGCGGCGAGGAGCCGGGCCGCGACGAGGAGCGCGCGGAACGGGCGGACGAGCCCGTCCGCCGCGCCCGGGTGGCCGAACCGCCGGCCCGCCCCAGGTCAGCGACGGGAACGTCCGCTGCCGGGAACGGCGCCAACGGCAGGGCGGGCGAGGAGATCTCGATCGGCAAGCCGGGTGCCGGGACGCGGCACACGCCGAAGCACGCCCGTCCGGGTGCGCCGCCCAAGCCCGCGAGGCCGGGCGCGCTGGGCAGGCATCACAAGGCGGCGGAGGCGAAGAAGGAGAAGGCGGGGCCGGTCGCCGAGCCCGCGCCGAAGCCCGAGCCGAGCGAGCCGAAGCCCGAGCCCGCACCGCAGGCGAAGCCCGCGCCGAGCCCCAAGGCCGCCAAGCCCGTCGAACCCGCCAAGCCCACGAAGCCTGCGCAGCCCGCCAAGGCCGCCAAGCCCGCCAAGCCCGCCAAGGCCGCGAGTAGCGCGGAGGATCTGCCGGTCCCCGACTACGACAACGCCAGCCTGCCGCAGCTCCGCGCGCGCTTGCGCGGCCTGTCCGTCGACCAGGTGAAGCTGCTGCGCGAGTACGAGCGCGAGCACGCCGCCCGCGAGGACGTCATCGGCATGTACGAGCGCCGCATAGCCAAGCTCAACGGCACCAGCTGAGCCCTACGGAAGGCCCTCGGACGAAACGCCGTCCGAGGGCCTTCCGTCCGCCCGGGGTGGGCGGCGCGCACCATAGGCTTCCGGCATGGCGATGGAGACCTCGGCGGAATCCCCCGTCCCGGTGCGGACGGTCCTGCAGGCGGTGAGCGGCTGGATCGGCAGGCTCGGCCGGATCTGGGTCGAGGGCCAGATCACCGACCTCAACGCCCGCGGCGGGACGGTCTACATGACGCTCCGCGACCCCGTGGCGAACATGTCGGTGCGGGTGGTCGGGCCGCGCGCGGTGTTCGAGGCCGCGGGCCCGGCGGTGGCGGACGGGGCGCGCGTCGTCGTCCACGCCAAGCCCGACTTCTGGATCAACCGCGGGACGTTCTCGCTCAGCGTCCTGGAGGTCCGGCCGGTCGGGGTCGGCGAGCTGCTCGCCCGGCTGGAGCGGCTCAAGCGGGTGCTGGCCGCCGAGGGGCTGTTCCGGCCGGAGCGCAAGCGCCCGCTGCCGTTCCTGCCCGCCAAGATCGGGCTGATCTGCGGGCGCGAGTCCGACGCCGAGCACGACGTCCTGCAGAACGCGCGGCGGCGGTGGCCCGCGGTGGCGTTCCGCGTCGAGAACACCGCCGTGCAGGGCTCGTACGCGGTCGGCGAGGTCATGGAGGCGCTGCGCGCGCTCGACGCCGATCCCGAGATCGATGTGATCATCATCGCGCGTGGCGGCGGCGCGATGGAGGACCTGCTGCCGTTCTCGGACGAGGCCCTCGTCCGCGCGGTGTCCGCGGCCCGCACCCCGGTGGTCAGCGCGATCGGGCACGAGCAGGACGCGCCGCTCCTCGACCTGGTCGCGGACGTGCGCGCCTCGACCCCGACGGACGCGGCGAAGAAGGCCGTCCCGGACGTGCGCGAGCAGCTCCAGCTCGTCCGGCAGCTCCGCGACCGCGGGCGGCGCTGCCTGACGGGCGCCGTGGAGCGGGAGCTGGCCTGGCTGCGCTCGATCAGGTCGCGGCCCGCGCTGGCCGATCCGGTACGGGAGATCGAACGGCAGTCCGAGCAGGTCATGGCGTTGCGCGACCGGTCGCGGCGGTGCCTGTCGAGCGCGCTGGACCGGGCCGGGGACGAGCTGTCGCACACCCGCGCCCGGCTGCTGGCCCTGTCCCCCGCCGCGACGCTGGAGCGCGGGTACGCGATCGTCCAGCGGGAGGACGGCGCGGTGGTGCGGGAGTCGCCGGCGGTCAAGGACGGCGAGCGGCTGACCGTCCGGCTGGCCCGCGGCCGTCTCGGCGTGACCGTCTCCGAGCGTGAGGAGTCCTAGGGTGGGGCAGGTGGCGGACGAGAAGGGGACGGCCGAGAAGCCGTCGTACGAGCAGGCGCGCGACGAGCTCGCGGACACCGTCAAGCGGCTGGAGGCCGGCGGGCTCACGCTGGAGGAGTCGCTCGCCCTGTGGGAGCGGGGCGAGAGGCTCGCGGCGATCTGCGAGGAGTGGCTCGAAGGCGCGCGGGCCCGGCTGGCGGCCGCGCTCGACAGGCCCGAGAACGGCGAGGCCGCCGCGCCGTTCTGACCGGCGTTCTGACCGGCGTGGTCAGGCCCCCGGCTTGGGGGTCGCCGACGGGGTGAGGCCCGCGTTCCCCTTGCTCTGCGGTTTGAGCGACGCGGCCAGGAACGCGAGCTCCTCGTAGGACGCGGTGCCGGTCACGACGAGGCTCACGCCGTCCGGGAGGGTGCGGGCGAGGGAGTTCGCCTTCTTGTCCTTGCGGTGGTACTTCGTCCAGGCGACGCCGTTGACCTGCTGCGTCCCCACCATCGTGCTGCTGTTGGTCATCCGCGGGACGTACTCGGACGCCTTCTCGTTGCTCTGCTCCAGCGCCGCGTACTCGTCGCTGGGGGTCACGAAACCGAGGTGCCAGGCGACGGGCTTCTCGCCGCCGGACTCCAGCCCGCTCAGCCGCGAGCTGGTCGGGCGCCACCCCGCCGGGAGACCTTCGGGCGCGTACGAGGTGAACGGCGCGTCGTTGCGCATCACCCACAGCTGCGAGCCGTAGTCGACGGTCGGCAGCATCTCCTCGTTGCTGCGCGGCGTGATGGCGTAGATCACCAGGACGACCAGCAGGCACGCGGCCATCGCCATCGTGAAGCCGCCGAGCCCCGTGTTCAGCCGCTTGTGCACGGCCGGGCTCACCTCGACCACGGGCCGCCCGCCGGAACCCTTCTCCGCGGCGCTTTCGGAGACTTCCTCTTCGGTCTCTTCGGTCACCCCTACAGGATCCCGCACGGTCAGCGCTGCCCCGTACCGGGGTTGGTGATGGTGCCGACGATGGCCATGATCTCGTCGGCGAGCCTGCGGGCGGCGTCCTCGTCGTCCATGAGGGAGATCTCCGAGACCGCGCCCGCCATCGCGCCGGTCAGCACGACGACCAGGGCCTCGTCCACGCCCCCGTCGGCGGTGTGGAACAGCGCGGCGCTGCGGCGCGCCCACTTGCCGAGCCGCTGCCGCATGACGCGGTCGAAGCCGGGCGGGCCGTCGCCGGAGATGAACAGCCGGGACACGTCGCGCTCGGCCAGGCAGCCGTCGAGGTAGGCGCCCGCGCCGGCGATGAACTGCCGCATCGGGTCGGTCTCGCCCGCGTCCCGTACGGCGTTGATCGCCTTGCGGGTGCGCTCCTGCTGCCCGACCTGGAACTCCTCGAACAGCGTCAGGTACAGGTCGGCCTTGCCGCTGAAGTGGTGGTACAGGCTGCCGACGCTCGCGCCCGCCTTGGCGACGATGTCGGTCACCGCGGCCTGGGCGAAGCCCGACTCGCAGAAGACGTCCCGCGCAGCGGCCAGCAGGGCGCCGCGGGTCGCGGCTCCGCGGTCGGACGTGCGCGCGGGGGCGCCGGCGGTCCCCGTCTCCCCGTTCGGGGTGACCTCGCCGGACGGGACGTCGATGTGGCTGCTGCTCATGTCGCCAGAGATTACGCCCTCTCCCAAGGGGAAACGATCCCTTGCCGGCGCGACCGCCGAATCCGGCGCCGCGCCGGACGCACCACGGTGCCGCGCCGGGCGTACCGCGCCGGGCGCGTCGCCCGCGCCGGTACGCTCCGTGACCCCGGCTGGTCTGGTCCAATTTGTGGCCGGACGTCCCGTCCACGGAGAATCCGGGAAAACACGACCGCCGGGTCGCCGCCGACCGAAGGGCTGGGCCGCCATGTCCGAAGAGACCGCCGTTTCCTCGCCGCTCACGACCGAGCCCGAGGCCCCGGACCGCAACCTGGCGATGGAACTGGTCCGGGTGACCGAGGCCGCCGCCCTGGCCGCGGCGCGCTGGGTCGGCCGCGGCGACAAGAACGGCGCGGACGGGGCCGCCGTGAACGCCATGCGCCAGCTGATCAACACCGTGTCCATGCAGGGCGTCGTGGTGATCGGCGAGGGCGAGAAGGACAACGCGCCGATGCTGTTCAACGGCGAGGAGGTCGGCGACGGCTCCGGCGCCGAGTGCGACGTCGCGGTCGACCCGGTGGACGGGACGCGGCTGACCGCGCTCGGCATGAACAACGCCATCGCGGTGCTTTCGGTCGCGCCGCGCGGGTCGATGTTCGACCCGTCCGCGGTGTTCTACATGGAGAAGCTGGTGACGGGCCCGGAGGCGGCGGACGCCGTCGACATCGAGCGTCCGATCGCCGACAACATCCGCGCGGTCGCCCGCGCGAAGGGCTCCTCGCCGCAGGACGTGACCGTCTGCATCCTGGACCGGCCGCGGCACGAGGGCATCGTCAAGGAGGTCCGCGAGGCCGGGGCGCGGATCAAGTTCATCCTGGACGGCGACGTCGCCGGGGCGATCATGGCGTGCCGTCCCGGGACGGGCGTCGACGTGCTGCTCGGCATCGGCGGCACCCCGGAGGGCATCATCGCGGCGTGCGCGATCAAGGCGCTGGGAGGCGTGATCCAGGGACGGCTGTGGCCGCAGGACGACGAGGAGCGGCGGCGGGCCGCCGACGCCGGGCACGAGCCGGGCAAGGTGCTCACGACCGACGACCTGGTGACCTCGGACGACGTGTTCTTCGCCGCGACCGGGATCACCGACGGGGAGCTGGTCGACGGCGTCCGCTACAGCAAGGGCACGGCCGTGACGCATTCGCTGGTGATGCGCTCCCGCAGCGGGACGATCCGGACGATCGACAGCGAGCACCAGCTCAGCAAGCTCCGCGCCTACAGCGCCATCAACTTCGACACCGCCGTGTAGGGCGGCTAGCCGCCGCGGGTGAAGCGGTCGCGGACGCGTGCGCGCAGCGTGCGCTTCGGCGCCCGGACGCGCACCGAGCCGAAGATCATCGTCCCGCCGACCTCGATGGTGGGGCCGTCGGCGACGGGCCGGGCCCGCAGGTCGCGGGTGCTGAGGATGGTGCGCCCGGTGACGTCCACGCGGACGCCGTCGGGGACGAGCAGCCGGATCCGGCCGCCGAGGACCATCGAGTCGACCACGATGTGGCGGCGCTGCAGGACGGCCTCGCGCAGGTCGAGCTCGACCGTCCCGAACAGGGCGAGCAGCGGAAGCTTCACGGGGACGACCCAGCGCCCGTCCCGGCGGGTGCGGCCGAAGAAGACCGTGACGGGACGGTCGTCCACCAGGATCGGCTGCGCCTCCTGCGGGCTGAGGTCGCCGGTGAGGCCGGTGAGTTCACCCAGCGTGCGGGCGGCGTAGGCGCGGGCGGTACGGTCGGCGTGCTCGTCCGCGGTGAGCCGGCCGTCCGCGTAGGCCTCGCCGAGGACGGCGGCGACGCGGTCGCGGTCGGCGTCCGACGCGCGCAGGTCGCGGATGCGCGTGGCCTTCGCGGCGGCAGGGCGCGGCCGCTCGGCGGCGGGGCGGGGCTGACCATCTCGGTGGGGGACGTCCACACCACGAGGTTAGCCGCAGGCCGCCGCGCGGACCCCATGGAAAACCCGTGGGGTTATGTCCGATTTTTTCCCTAGGGTGAGGGGCATGACCGTGCAACGTGCGCAGCTCTCGGCTGCCCAGGAGAGCCCCGCCGCGGCGGCGATCAGCCTGAGGGGCGTGGTGAAGCGCTTCGGCGACTTCACCGCCGTGAACGGTCTCGACCTGGAGGTCCCCAGCGGCATCTGCATGGGACTGCTCGGCCCGAACGGCGCCGGCAAGTCGACCACGATGAAGATGCTGACCGCGCAGGCGATCCCGACCGAGGGCAGCATCCGCGTGCTGGGCTTCCGCGTCCCGCAGGAGTCCAAGCAGGCGCGGGCGGCGATGGGCGTCGTCCCGCAGCAGGACAACCTCGACGAGGAGCTGACGGCCCGCGAGAACCTGGAGGTGTTCGCGCACCTGTACCGGGTGCCGCGCCGGGCCCGCAGGCAGGCGGTGGACGACGCGCTGGCGATCGCGCACCTGACCGAGCGGCAGTTCACCAAGGTGGACGACCTGTCCGGCGGCATGCGGCGGCGGCTGCTGATCGCCCGCGGGCTGGTGCACCGGCCCGCGCTCGTCCTGCTGGACGAGCCGACCGTCGGCCTCGACCCGCAGGTGCGCGCCGAGCTGTGGGGGCTGATCGACGGGCTGCGCGCCGGGGGCACGACCGTCCTGATGTCGACGCACTACATCGAGGAGGCCGAGCGGCTGGCGGACGAGTGCGCGCTGATGTCGCACGGCCGCGTCATCGCCCGCGGCTCCCCGGCGGCGCTGGTGGCCGAGTACGCGGGCGAGCGGGTCGTGGAGCACTACGGGCCGCCCGGCCGGCTGACGGAGGTGGAGAAGCTGGCCAAGTCGGCCGGGCTGCCCACCCGCCGCACCGGCCCGTCGGTGTCGGTGCTGAAGGCCGAGACCATCCCGCCGTCCCTGGAGGACGACCTGGGCCCGGACGGCGTCCGCCGCGCCGCCAGCCTTGAGGACGTGTTCGTGATTCTGACCGGGGAGCGTGTGGAATGACGGCACGCGCTGAGCGGGCGCCGCGGTTGCGGCGGTTCGAGTTCGCGCCGGTGCGGGGGATCTGGCGGCACGAGCTGGCCCTCTACAAGCGGTACTGGAAGTCGCAGTCGTTCGCCTCGATGGTGGAGCCGACGTTCTTCCTGCTCGCGTTCGGCTACGGGTTCGGCTCGATGGTCGCGGTGATCGGGAACTACCGGTACCTGGACTTCGTCGCGACGGGCGTCGTCGGCACGGCCGCGCTGTTCACCTCGGTGTTCCCGGGGATGTTCAACGGCTACATCAGGCGCGTGTTCCAGCACACCTACGACGGGATGCTGGCCGCGCCGGTGGACGTCCACGAGCTGGTGACGGCCGAGGCACTGTGGATCGCGGCGAAGTCGTCGGTGTACTCGTGCACGCCGATCGTCGTGGGGATGTTCTTCGGCCTCGACCCCGCGTTCGGGATGCTGCTGGTGCCGTTCGTGACGTTCTTCACCGCGCTCGGGTTCGGCCTGTTCGGGATGTGGACGTCCTCGGTGGTCCCGTCGATCAACTCCTTCGACTACGTGATCACCGGTGTGGTGACGCCGCTGTTCCTGATCGCGGGAACGTTCTTCCCGATCGACTCGCTGCCGGGCTGGGCGCAGAACGTCTCGTACCTGAACCCGCTCTATCACTGCGTTGAGCTGGTCCGGGACGCGGTGTTCGGCCTGGACCCGCTGGCCGATCTGGGGCATCTGGCGGCGCTGATGGTGTTCGCGGCGCTGATGTGGCTCATCGCCGTCCGGGGTATGCGCAAGCGCCTCATCGACTGACCGTCCTCCAGCCCCCACCCACCACCATTCAACGGACGAGCTCCGCTCGGCTCACCGTCCGCCAGCCCCCACCCACCACCATTCAACGGACGAGCTCCGCTCGGCTGACGATTGACCTGGTGCCGCCCCGGTCCATACGCTGACGCGAATCTTCTTCACATTGCGTGCCGCTGAGAGGTGGGGCCGCGTGCGTCAGGGCATCACCCTCCGGGACAGCCGGGCCCGGCTCTCCGCGTACGCGGCGTTCGCCGTCCAGGGGCTGTGCTTCGCGTCGCTCGTGACGCAGGTCCCGCAGATGCAGAAGGCCCACCATCTCAGCGACGGCACGCTGTCGCTGGTGCTGCTGATGGTGCCGCTGATCGCCGGGGTGGGGAGCGTCGCGTCCGGTGCCCTGTTCCAGCGGTTCGGCAGCGGGCCGGTGCTGCGGGTCTCCCAGCCCGCGGTCGCCGTCACGATCGCCCTGATCGGCCTCACCGGCGACAACGACCTCGCGCTCTATGTGGCGGTCGCGGCGTTCGGGCTGTTCGTCGGCGCGGTGGACGCCTCGATGAACGCGCAGGCCATCGCGGTCGAGCGCCGCTACGGCGTCAGCCTGATCACCGGCTTCTACGCGGTGTGGAGCGTCGCCGGGATCCTCGGCGGGCTGTGGGCGTCCCTCACCAACAAGATCGACCTGTCGCTGTTCACCGGCTTCGCGGTGGCCGCCGCCGTCGGGATCGCGGTGTCCCTCGCCACCGGGCACCGGCTCTACGCCCGCGCGGAGGAGGCCCGCGGGCCGACCGCCGAGGAGCTCAAGGCCGCCGGACGCAGCGTCCCGTGGCGGCCGATCCTGATCGTCGGCGCCGCGATGGCCGTCGCCTACCTCGCCGACTCGGCGATCTCCAGCTACGGCGCGAAGTACCTGGACGACGAGCTGTCCGGCAGCGACTGGATCGCGCCGCTCGGGTACGTCGCGTACCAGGTCACCATGGTGATCAGCCGTGCCGTCGCGGACCTCGCCGTCCGCCGCTCCGGCCCGGTGCGGGTCGTGCGGATCGGCGGCGCGGTCGGGCTCGCGGGCATGATCGGCGTGGTCGCGGCCCCGAACGCGGCCGCCGCGATCGCGGCGTTCGCGGTCGCCGGGCTCGGCCTGGCCGTGATCGCCCCGGTGTCCTTCTCGGCCGCCGGTCGGGTCGACCCGACCGGCCTCGGCGTGGCCGTCGCCCGCGTGAACATCTTCAACTACGTCGGGTTCGTCCTGGGAGCGGCCGTCGTCGGCGCCATCGCCCCGCTCAGCGCGGACCATGGCCTGCGCCTGGCGTTCATCGTCCCCACGGCCCTCATCCTGGTCGTGTTCGCCACCGCCAAGGGCTTCGCCCCGATCCCGGTCAAGGGCGACCGGCCGGACTCCCCCGCCATGGAACGGCCCGTCGCCTGAGGCGTCCCGGACCGTTCGAGCCCCCGCCTGCGCGGGGACGCGCGCACGGGGGCTCGGAACGACGAACGATCAGGCGCCGGCGGCCGGCCGGGCGTCCTCCATCAGGCGGATGGCCTTCTCGCCTTCGGCCTGGGCCTCCTCCGGGGTCATGTCCTGCAAGGCGCGGCTCAGGGCCACTTCGGCGGCGTCGGCCGCGGCCCGGAGGGTCACGGCGTGCTCCTGTGCCCTTTCGAGGTCGCCCAGGCCGACACAGTCGAAGGCCACCTGCGCGTCGTGACCCGCCATCTTCAGCTGCCGCGCGGCCTCTTCAAGACTCATTGACAACTCCTACCTCGGGGATCCTTGTTCTACCCCTCGGTACCGTCCGTAACCGCTTGGCCCAGCAGTTGCGCGGCCTTGACCAGGCGCGGCTCGGAGAGGCCCGCGTACCCGAGCACGAGGGCGGGCTTCGCGTGCCCCGCGCGTCCGGCCGACCACATGGGACGGGCGCCCGCGACGGACACCCCGGACAGCGCGGCGCGCGCCACGACCGCGTCCTCGTCGCATCCCCGGGGCAGTTCCACGTAGAGGTGGATGCCCGCTGAGACGCCGCGAACCACGGCGCCGGGCATCCGGGAGTTCAGCGCCCCGGCCAGCGCGTCCCGCCGGGCCCGGTACCGCCGCCGCATCGTGCGCAGGTGCCGGTCGTAGCCGCCGCCCCTGATCAGCTCGGCGAGGGCGTACTGCTCCAGGACGGGCGCGCCGAGGTCGGTGGTCTCCCGGTGGCTCCGCAGCCGCTTGGCGACGGCCGGGGACGCGACGGCCCAGCCGAGCCGGAGCGCGGGCGCGAGGGACTTGCTGACCGAGCCGAGCAGCACGACGCGCTCCGGGTCGATCCCCTGGAGGCAGCCGACGGGCTCGCGGTCGTAGCGGAACTCGGCGTCGTAGTCGTCCTCCAGGATCAGCCCGTCGACGTCGCGGGCCCAGGCGATCAGTTCGGCGCGCCGGGACGGGGACAGCACGACGCCGGTCGGGTACTGGTGCGCCGGGGTGACCAGGACGGCCCGCGCCCCGGTGCGGGCGAGCGCGGCGACGTCCAGCCCTTCGGCGTCGACGGGGACGCGGATCACCCGCAGGCCGGACGCGTCCAGCATCGGGAGCTGCCGGTCGCTGGTCGGGTCCTCGACGGCGAGCAGCGTGTGCCCGCTCGCGCGCAGCAGCCGCAGCAGCGCCGACAGCCCCTGCGCCACCCCGTTCATGATCACGACGCGGCCGGGGTCGGCGTGCGCGGCGCGGACCCGGCCGAGGTAGCCGGCCAGCTCGGCGCGCAGCGCGGGGACGCCGCCCGGGTCGGGGTAGGTGAGCGCGTCGTGCGGCAGCGTGCGCAGCGCGGCGCGGGCGGCGGAGATCCAGCGCTCGCGCGGGAACGCCGACAGGTCCGGCTTGCCCGGCCACAGGTCGTAGGCGGGCGCGGGCGGCGGCGCGGGTTCCGGCCTGGGCTCCCGGGACGGCGCCGGCACGCCGTTCTGCACCGCCGCAGGGGGCGCCTCGTCCGGCCGGGCCAGCGGCGCGATCCGGGTCCCGTCGCCGCGCCGCGCGATCAGGAACCCCTCGGCCGTCAGCTGCTCGTAGGCGGCGACGACCACACCGCGCGAGACGTCCAGGTCGCGCGCCAGGTCGCGGCTGGAGGGCAGCCGTGTCCCGGCGGTGAGCCGGCCGGTGCGCACGGCCGAGCGGAAACCTGCGGCGATCTGGGCGGCGAGCCGGCCTGCGGACCGGTCGAGCGGGAGATGAAGGTCGGTCACATGACTCTCAGCGTCAAGAGGGAGTGGGAGCGTCACCGACCACCCAATGGTCCACATCACTACACATTGATTGGCCCTGTCGCATGGACCAAGCGGGATTCTAGCGTTCCCTCCATGAACACTTCTCACAGGCGCGGCATGGCCGGGGCCGGGTCGGCGATGTTCCTCGTCGGGACGCTGACCGCCGTGTCCGCGACGATCGCCGGCTATCCGGTGTTCGGCGGCCAGGCGGTGCGGTACGCGGTCGCCGCGCTGGTCCTGCTGATCGTGGTCCGGTTCGCCGGCGGCCCGGCGCGGCGCCCCTCGCTCCGGGACTGGCTGCTGCTGGCGGCGCTGGCCGGGACGGGCCTCGTCGCGTTCAACGTCTGCATCGTCGCGGCCACCCGGGACACGAGCCCGGCCACGATCGGCACGGTGATCGCGACGGTGCCGATCATCCTGGCGCTGATCGGCCCGCTGCTGGAGGGGCGCCGCCCCGCCCCGGCGCTCGTGCTGTCGGCGTGCGTGGTCGCCGCCGGGGCCGCGCTCGCCAACGGGCTCGGCAGCGGCAGCCCCCGCGGGCTGCTGCTGTCGCTCGGCGCGCTCGCCGGAGAGGTGTGCTTCTCGCTGCTGGCCATCCCGCTGCTGCCCCGGCTCGGCGCGCTGCGCGTCTCGGCCTACTCCGCCGCGCTGGCCGCGCCGATGCTGCTGGCCGTCGGCCTCGCCGTGGACGGGACGGCCGTGCTCCGCACCCCCACTGCCGGCGAGCTGGCGGGCTTCACCTACCTGTCGGTGTTCGTCACCACGATCGCGTTCCTGCTCTGGTACAGCTCCATCGGACGCCTCGGCGCCGACCGCGCCGGCCTGTTCGCGGGCCTGATCCCGGTCAGCGCGGTGATCACGACGGTGGCGCTCGGCATCGACCGGCCCGGCCCGGCCGACCTGGCGGGCGCCGCGCTGGTCGCGGCGGGCGTCGCCGTCGGCCTGCGCGCCCGCGTCGCCCCCCGCGAGCCCGTCGTGTCCGGTGAGCCCGTCGTGTCCGGGGAGCCCGGCACGTCCGGCGAGCCCGTCGCCCCCAGTGAACGCGCGGTTCCCGAGGTCGTAACCTGTGAGTCCGTAGCCACCGCCCCCATCGGAACCGCGCGAGGATCTGCCTGAGATGCCTGAGTTCTCCTTCACCGACCTGCTGCCGCTCGGCCCGGACGAGACCGACTACCGTCTCCTGACCTCCGGCGGGGTCTCCACCTTCGAAGCCGGCGGCCGGACGTTCCTCCAGGTCGAGCCGGAGGCGCTGCGGCTGCTCACCGAGACCGCGATGCGCGACATCTCGCACCTGCTGCGCCCCGCGCACCTGGCGCAGCTCCGCCGGATCCTGGACGACCCGGAGGCGTCCCCCAACGACCGCTTCGTCGCGCTGGACCTGCTGAAGAACGCGGGAATCTCGTCCGGGGGCGTCCTGCCCATGTGCCAGGACACCGGGACCGCGATCGTGATGGGCAAGCGAGGCCAGCACGTCCTGACGGACGGGAACGACGAGGCGCACATCTCGCGAGGCGTCTACGACGCGTACACGAAGCTGAACCTGCGCTACTCGCAGATGGCGCCGGTGACGATGTGGGACGAGAAGAACACCGGCAGCAACCTGCCCGCGCAGATCGAGCTGTACGCGTCCCCGGGCGAGGCGTACAAGTTCCTGTTCATGGCCAAGGGCGGCGGCAGCGCGAACAAGTCGTTCCTCTACCAGGAGACGAAGGCCGTCCTGAACCCGAAGCGGATGATGACCTTCCTGGAGGAGAAGATCCGCTCGCTCGGGACGGCCGCGTGCCCGCCGTACCACCTGGCGATCGTGGTCGGGGGCACGTCCGCCGAGTACGCGCTGAAGACCGCGAAGTACGCCTCCGCCCACTACCTGGACACGATGCCCACCGAGGGCTCGCCGCTCGGGCACGGGTTCCGCGACCTGGAGCTGGAGCTGCAGGTGTTCGAGCTGACGCAGAAGCTCGGCATCGGCGCGCAGTTCGGCGGCAAGTACTTCTGCCACGACGTCCGCGTGATCCGGCTGCCGCGGCACGGCGCGTCCTGCCCGGTGGCGATCGCGGTGTCGTGCAGCGCCGACCGGCAGGCCCTCGCGAAGATCACCGCGGAGGGCGTGTTCCTGGAGCGGCTGGAGACCGACCCGGCGCAGTACCTGCCCGAGACGACCGACGAGCACCTGGACGACGCGGTCGTGCAGATCGACCTCAACCGGCCGATGGCGGAGATCCGGGCGGAGCTGACCAAGTACCCGGTGAAGACGCGGCTGTCGCTGACGGGCCCGCTCGTCGTGGCGCGCGACATCGCGCACGCCAAGATCAAGGAGCGGCTGGACGCGGGCGAGCCCATGCCGCAGTACCTGCGCGACCACGCCGTCTACTACGCGGGCCCGGCCAAGACGCCGGAGGGCTACGCGTCCGGCTCGTTCGGCCCGACCACGGCCGGGCGCATGGACTCTTACGTCGAGCAGTTCCAGGCCGCGGGCGGCTCGCTGGTCATGCTGGCGAAGGGCAACCGGTCCAAGCAGGTCACCGACGCGTGCAAGGAGCACGGCGGCTTCTACCTCGGCTCGATCGGCGGCCCCGCCGCCCGCCTCGCCCAGGACTGCATCAAGAAGGTGGACGTCCTGGAGTACGCGGAGCTCGGCATGGAGGCGGTCTGGAAGATCGAGGTCGAGGACTTCCCCGCGTTCATCGTCGTGGACGACAAGGGCGAGGACTTCTTCGCCGACACCACGGGCCCCGTCCTGAGCATCGGCAGGCGCTGACGAACGGCAGCCCCTGCCGCCGATTCATGGTGATTCTTGCATTTAGGTCATATTGACAACCCGAAAATGGTGGTTGGTGCCAAGGTCCCTCCGATGACCAGCCGGCCACTCCGGTATCTTTTTCGCCATGTCACGGTCAGAGCGCCTCGTTCTCGCGGCGCGCTACCGGTTGGTCTCGGAGATAGGTCAGGGCGCCAACGGCACCGTATGGAGAGGGCATGACGAACTCCTCGATCGCGCCGTGGCGATCAAGGAGCTCCGGCTCCCCGATGGCCTCAAGGAGGACGACCGAGTCGTCTTCTACCGCCGCACCCTCCGGGAGGCGCGCGCGCCCGCGCAGCTGCGCACGCACTCCATCGTCGAGGTGTACGACGTCGTCATCGAGCAGGGCCGCCCCTGGATCGTGATGGAGATGATCGAGGCGCCCAGCCTCGAACAGCTCATCGAACGCTCGGGCCCGCTGCCGATCGAGCGGGTCGCGCACATCGGCCGCGCGCTGCTGGACGCCCTCAGCGCCGCGCACAAGGCCGGGATCGTCCACCGCGACCTCAAGCCCAGCAACGTGCTGCTGGACGGCGACCGCGTCGTCCTCACCGACTTCGGGCTCGCGTTCTCGTCCGGGTCGGCCAGCCTGACCAAGACCGGTCACTTCATGGGGTCGCCCGCCTACGTGGCGCCCGAGGTGGCCCGCGGGGAGAAGGCGACGCCGCGCTCGGACCTGTGGTCGCTCGGCGCGACGCTGTACGCCGCGCTGGAGGGCCGCCCGCCGTTCGAGCGCGAGAACGTGATGGCGACGCTCAGCGCGCTCGCCACCGAGTCGACCCCCGCCCCGCAGAACGCGGGCGAGCTCACCCCGGTGATCGTCGGGCTGCTGGAGAAGAACCCGACCCGCCGGCTCAGCCACGCCCGCGCCGTCGACCGGCTCGAGCGCGTCCTCACCGGGCCCCGCTCGAAACGCCGCGGCCGGACGAACCGCCGCCGGCTGATGGTCGTGATCGGGCTCGTCGGCGCGACCTTCGCGTCCTGCGGGATCGGCGCCACCGCGCTCGTCGTCGGGATGCGGGAGAACCCGGGGGCGTCCCCGACCGAGGCGCCCTCCAGCCCCGCGGGCGGCGCGCAGGGCGTCCCGTCCGGCGTCGGGACCAGCACGCTGGTCGTCCGCGCCCGCAACGCCGTCTGCAAGGTCTTCGTCTCGGTGCCGGACGGCGCCGTGCTCAGCGACGAGACCCTGCGGGAGGGCGAGGCCCGCCGGTACGACCAGCCGCGCCTCAACGCGGTCATCTACGACGCGTCCGCCTGCGACGTCTGGATCAACGGCCTGCGCAAGCCCCTCGGCTCCCCCGGCGAACGGAAGACCTACTCGCTCACCCGGGAGGAGTGACAAGCCCCACCCCGGGGAATGCGGGAGCCACCCGCCAGGCTGCCACTGATGGCGGCCGCGGACGCGCATGGACGGCTTGACGGCGGCCACGGACGTGAAGGGGGAGGCTGCGATGGGCGAGCAGGAGTACCGGGTCGAGCACGACTCGATGGGCGAGGTCCGCGTGCCGGCGGCGGCGAAATGGCGGGCGCAGACGCAGCGCGCGGTGGCGAACTTCCCGATCTCGGGACGGCCGCTGGAGCCGTCGCACATCGCCGCCCTCGGCCAGATCAAGGCCGCCGCGGCGACGGTGAACGCCGAGCTCGGGGTCATCGAGGCCGACCTCGCCCGCGCGATCGCCGCCGCCGCCCGCGAGGTCGCGGACGGCCGCTGGAACGACCAGTTCCCCATCGACGTGTTCCAGACCGGCTCGGGGACGTCGTCGAACATGAACGCCAACGAGGTCGTCGCGACGCTGGCGGAGGAGCGGCTCGGCCGTCCCGTCCATCCGAACGACCACGTGAACGCGTCGCAGTCGTCCAACGACGTGTTCCCTTCGTCCATCCACATCGCGGCCACCGGCGCCGTCGTGAACGACCTGATCCCCGCGCTGCGCCATCTCGAGGCCGCCCTCGCGCGCAAGGCGGAGGAGTTCCGGACGGTTGTGAAGTCGGGCCGCACCCACCTGATGGACGCGACGCCCGTCACGCTCGGCCAGGAGTTCGGCGGCTACGCCGCGCAGGTCGGGCACGGCGTGGAGCGGCTGGAGGCCGTCCTGCCGCGGCTGGCGGAGCTGCCCCTCGGCGGCACGGCGGTCGGCACCGGCATCAACACCCCGGACGGCTTCGGCGGCCGCGTCATCGCCGAGATCGCGCGGGCCACCGGCCTGCCGCTGACGGAGGCCCGCGACCACTTCGAGGCGCAGGGCGCCCGGGACGGCCTGGTCGAGGCGAGCGGCGCGCTGCGCACCGTCGCGGTGAGCCTCACCAAGATCTCCAACGATCTGCGCTGGATGGGCTCGGGCCCGCGCGCCGGGCTCGCCGAGATCCGGCTGCCGGATCTGCAGCCCGGCTCGTCGATCATGCCGGGGAAGGTGAACCCGGTGATCCCGGAGGCGGTCGCGCAGGTCGCGGCGCAGGTCATCGGGAACGACGCGGCGGTCGCGTTCGGCGGCGCGTCCGGCAGCTTCGAGCTGAACGTGATGCTGCCGATGCTGGCCCGCAACGTGCTGGAGTCGATCGGCCTGCTGGCGAACGCGTCGCGGCTGCTCGCCGACCGCTGCGTGGACGGCATCGAGGCCGACGCGGACCGGATGCGCGAGTACGCCGAGTCGTCACCGTCGATCGTGACGCCGCTCAACCGCTACATCGGGTACGAGGAGGCGGCGAAGGTCGCCAAGCAGGCGCTCAGCGAACGCAGGACGATCCGCGAGGTCGTCCTGGAACGCGGCTACGTGGACGACGGCAGGCTCACCGTCGAGCAGCTCGACGCCGCCCTGGACGTGCTCGGCATGACGGGCTCGTCCAAGCGGGCGTCCCGGAAGCCCTCCTGAGCCCCCGGGACGCGGCGGAGCGGGTCAGTACCAGCCGACCGACTGGGAGTGCGACCAGGCGCCGCACGGGGTGTCGTAGCGGCCCTTGATGTAGCCGAGTCCCCACTTGATCTGCGTGGTGGCGTTGTTCTGCCAGTCGGGCCCGGCGCTGGCCATCTTGGAACCCGGATTGGCCTGCGGAATGCCGTACGCCTCCGACGACGGGTTGTCCGCGTGCACGTTCCAGTGGCTTTCCTTGTTCCACAGCTTCACCAGGCAGCCGAACTGGCCGTCGCCGGTGAACCCGAAGCTCGGCATCAGCCTCTTGGCGATCTCCTGCGCCTCGCCCGCCGGGACCGGGTCGCCGATCGGGCCGCCGCCGTCCCCGTCCGGCTTCTTGGTCGGGATCGGCTTGCCCTTCGGGTGCAGGGACGGGGTCTCACCCTGGTCCTGGCGCGTCGCGCGGGAGGCGCGGTCGAGGGCCAGCTGGCGCCGCTGCTCCTCCAGGACCTTCGGGTCGACCTTCGGCGCGGCGTCGGCGAGCTGCCGGTTCGGCTTGACGGTCGCCTCGCCGCCGGACCCGCCGGTCAGCGCGAACGCGGCGACCGCGCCGACGCCGACCACCACGGCGGCGCCCGCGGCGATGGCGGCGATGGCGGCGATCCGCATGCCGTTGCGCCCGCCGGAACCGCCCCGTCCACCGGAGGAGTGCTGCGCGCGCCGTCCGGACACGATCTCGTCGCGCGGCGGTTCGGCGGACGCGCCGGTGCGCAGCGCCTCGGGCGGGAGGGGCTGGAAGCCGAGCGTGTCACCGGCGGGCGCGGCACCGGCCTGGGGCGGCGCGCTGCCGGCGACCTTCACGTCGTCCTCGTGCGGCGCCGGCTGCCCGAACGGGTCACCCTGCCCGAGCGGGTCGGACGGTGCGTACGGGTCCGGCGGTGCCGCGTACGGGTCTGACGGCGCGTACGGCTCGGGCGGCGCGGGCGGCGCCGCGAAGGCGCCGGTGGCCTGGATGGGGACGTGCGGCGCCGGAGGCTCCGCCGGAGCCGGGACCGGCTGCGCCGGAGCGGAAGGCGCGCTCTGCCACGGCCCTTGGGGGTCGAAGTGCTGTCGTTCGTCTCGCCTAGGGGACCCTGGACGGTCTCCGTACAAGGCGGTCCTTCCGACGGTCGCACGCGCATGGACACGCGCCCGAACTGCTTCACCCCTGGCCCGTCCGGCCGCCCTGGAGGTCGCGGCGGCCCCGGACCCGGGCCGGCGCCGTGCCCGGTGCGCGCGTCGATGAGGGGACGCGCTCCGGTCCGGCACCGCTCGGGGGTGCTTACGGGGAGACACAATGCCTGAGGCCAAGGGAGGCTTCGCAACCGAAACGAGACGAAAGCTGTGGCTGGGGCCGTTGTCAACTCACTGGACGAACCGCCAAAACCGCGACGGGACCAGGGGTTCTCCACCCCCACGGGGCATCCTGTGACCTTCCTCACAAACCCACTGTGCGAGGTTTATCGATCACGTTCCGTAGACAGGATCCAGGACGTTCTGAGACGCGAACCCCGGCGGACCGCTCGCACGGCACCGCCGGGGTTCACTCACTCCTTGAAGGGGCTTAGCCGCCGACGTCGCCGAGCAGGTCGGTGACCAGCGCGGCGATCGGCGACCGCTCCGACCGCGTCAGCGTCACGTGCGCGAACAGCGGATGCCCCTTGAGCTTCTCCACCACCGCCGCGACGCCGTCGTGCCGCCCGACCCGCAGGTTGTCGCGCTGCGCCACGTCGTGCGTCAGGACGACCCGCGACCCCGCGCCGATCCGCGACAGCACGGTCAGCAGCACGCCGCGCTCCAGCGACTGCGCCTCGTCCACGATCACGAACGCGTCGTGCAGCGACCGGCCCCGGATGTGGGTGAGCGGCAGGACCTCCAACATGTCACGGTCCACGACCTCGTCGATGACGTCCGGCGTGGTCACCGCCGACAGGGTGTCGTAGACGGCCTGCGCCCACGGCGACATCTTCTCGTTCTCCGAGCCGGGCAGGTAGCCGAGCTCCTGGCCGCCGACCGCGTACAGGGGGCGGAACACCACGACCTTGCGGTGCCGCCCGCGCTCCATCACCGCCTCCAGGCCCGCGCACAGCGCGAGCGCCGACTTGCCGGTGCCGGCCCGGCCGCCGAGCGAGACGATGCCGACGTCCTCGTCCATCAGCAGGTCGAGCGCGATGCGCTGCTCGGCGGACCGGCCGCGCAGCCCGAACACCTCCCGGTCGCCGCGGACCAGCTTCACCGACTTGTCCGGCAGCGTCCGGCCGAGCGCCGAGCCGCGCTCCGACAGCAGCCGCAGCCCCGTGTGGCACGGCAGGTCCCGCGCCTCGTCGACGTCCGCGGAGCCCGACTCGTACAGGCCTTCCAGGACCCCGGCGGGCACCTCCAGCTCCCGCATGCCCGTCCAGCCGGACTCCACGACGGCCAGCTCCGCCCGGTACTCCTCGGCGGTGAGGCCGACCGCGGACGCCTTCACCCGCATCGGCAGGTCCTTGGAGACCAGCACGACGTCGCGCCCCTCGTGCGCGAGCCACGCCGCGACCGACAGGATGCGGGTGTCGTTGTCGCCGAGCCGGAACCCGTCGGGCAGCACGCTCGGGTCGGCGTGGTTCAGCTCGACGCGGAGCGTGCCGCCCTGGTCGCCGAGCGGGCCGTCCACGGACACCGGCTCGTCCAGGCGGCCGTGGCGCAGGCGCAGGTCGTCGAGCATGCGCAGGGCCTGCCGGGCGAAGTAGCCGAGCTCGGGATGGTGGCGTTTGGCCTCCAGCTCGGAGATCACGACGATGGGGAGTACGACCTCATGCTCGGCGAACCGTGTCAGCGCCCCCGGGTCGGCGAGCAGGACGCTGGTGTCGAGGACGTACGTGCGCCGATCCGGGACGACGGAGGTACCGGAGGTGTTCCCGGACGGGCCGGGACGGCGCGCGGAGGTTGTGGCCACTCGATCTCCCTGATGATGGGGGACTTGCCAGTGGCGCATGGGTCCGCCGCGTATGCGGTGGTGGGGGCCGGAGGACGGCCGTCAGGTACCGTAGCGCCGGTGCCGCGCGGCGTACGAGCGCATGGCCCGGAGGAAGTCGACCTTGCGGAAGTCCGGCCAGTGGACCTCGCAGAAGTGGAACTCCGAGTGGGCGCTCTGCCAGAGCATGAAGCCGGAGAGACGCTGCTCCCCCGAGGTGCGGATGACCAGGTCAGGATCCGGCTGGCCGCGCGTGTAGAGATGCTCCGCGATGTGCTCAACGTCGAGGATCTCGGCGAGTTCCTCGATGCTGGTGCCCCGGCTCGCCTGCTCGATGAGCAGAGAGCGCACCGCATCAGCGATCTCACGCCTACCCCCATACCCAACCGCGACGTTCACAATCAGGCCCGGGGCGTCCGATGTGGCCTCACCGGCGTCTTTCAGGACACGGGCGGTCTTGTCGGGCAGGAGGTCGAGGGCGCCGACGGGCTTGACGTGCCAGCCGTCGGCGGCGAGCTTCTTGACGGTGGTCTCGATGATCTCCAGCAGCGGGTCCAGCTCGGCGGCGGGACGGTTCAGGTTGTCGGTGGACAGCAGCCACAGCGTGACGTGCTCCACCCCCGCCTCCGTGCTCCATTGCAGCAGCTCAGAGATCTTCTGCGCGCCGCGCTGGTGGCCGGAGTTGACGTCGGCGAGGCCCATCGACCTGGCCCAGCGGCGGTTCCCGTCCAGGATCACGCCGATGTGGCGGGGCGTGACGTCCTTCGGCAGCGACGCCTCGACCCGGTGCTCGTACATCCGGTAGACGACGTCGCGGACGGCCGCGTACGGGCCGGTGTGGCGGATGGCGGAGGTCAGCCGTCCCCCGGCCGTCCGCATGCCGGTGCGTGGCTTTCCCGTACGCCGAACCCCCATATGGGCATCCCTTCGAGCGGCGTCCCTGGCGGGAGGACGCTCAATTATGGCCCGACGGCGCTACTTATCTCACCGTTCCCGTCATGTCAGGCTAATGCGCAGGGCGCTCCAGAGCGGCTGTTTGGCCTGCTCTGGCCCGTTCCCCACCGGGAGAACGGCTTCCCGCGCCTTCCGGAAGGGATCTTTCGGCCTCCGCAAGCAGATCACCGAGGAACCGGGCCAGGTCCGAGGAGGTGAGCATGGCGCGGACGCCGCGCCCGCTCGCGCCCCACGCCTCGATGACGGCCCGCCGCGCGACCCGCCACCGCCCGGCCGCGGACTGCTGCCGCCCGACCCACATCGAGGACGTCCGCAGCGCGCAGCGCAGCTCGCCGGTGCTCACGACGTCGCCGCGGTCGCGGTAGCGGAAGGAGAACAGCTCGGGTTCGCGGGCCGCGCCGCCGGGCGGCTCCGGGAACCGGTCGTCGGGGTCGGGCCAGCGGACGGCCTGCGGGGACCCGTCGGCCCTGGCCGCGGCCACCCGGGCGGCGAGGTCGGCCAGGAAGTATCCGCACCGCTCCCCCACCGCGCCGAAGGAGTCGCCGTCGCGCCACAGCTCCAGCGTGACCTCGAACGGGGTGCCGCCGCGGTCGAGCGAGGCGACCGGGACGACGGCCAGGTCGGAGCCGTCCAGGCAACGGAGCCCGTGCGCCACCCGTCCACCCCCTGCTCGCCGCACGGCACCCGTCCCCGCGGGCCCGCTTGAAGGCACAGTAGGGCAGGGCGGCACCATGATCACACCCCATGATCATTTGGTTCCGGTAATGAAGCCGGGCCGGTGCGGGCTCAGGCCTTGGGACCGGCGGCGCGGGCGCGTTCGACGTGCTGGAGCGCGGAACGCAGCTCCGACAGCCATTCGTCGGTGTTCTTGCCGACGAGCCGCACGCACCAGGCGAGCGCGTCGCTGCGGCTGCGGGCGACGCCGGCCTCGACGAGGGTGTCCAGGACGCGCCGTTCGGGCTGCCGGAGCCGGGTCATGACGGGCACGGACAGGGTGGTGAACATCTCGCGCTCGCCGCCGCACTCGACGCCCCAGGAGACCTTGTGGCCGAAGCGCCGTTCGGCCTCCCGGGCGATGCCCATGCGGTGTTCGCGGGTCTCCTCGCGGAACCGCTGGACGTGCCCGGCGATCGCGCCGGCCCGCTCCGCCTCGGACGCCTCCGGCGCCGCGGCGGCCGGTTCGGGGAGGCGGCCGATGACGCTGACCTCCTCGCGGTCGAGGACGACCTCCGGCGGTCCCTCGAACCAGTCGTCGGGGAGCCGTCCGGAGAACCAGCCGCGGAGCTGCTCCACCGCTTCACTCGTACTCATGTAATCAAAATTACAACCCGCCGTCGCCATGCGCCAGCCTCCCACGCCATTGACATTCACCATCTTTTGAGAGTTACTCTCATTTCATAGTTCACTCCAAATGGAGGTGACCACCATGGTGGTGGGGTACGGCCGGCGCTGGCTGGGGCTGGCGGCGCTGGCGCTCTGCATGCTGGTGCTCGGGTTCGACCTGACGATCCTCAACGTGGCGCTGACCACGCTCTCGGCGGAGCTGGACGCGAGCACCAGCGAGCTGCAGTGGATCGTCGACTCCTACCTGCTGGTCTTCGGGGCGCTGCTGCTTCCGGCCGGGCTGCTCGGCGACCGGTTCGGCCGCAAGTGGCTGCTGATCGCCGGTCTCGGGATCTTCGGCGCCGCGTCGCTGGCCGGCGCGTTCGCCGGCGGCACCGGCGGCGTCATCGCGGCCCGCGCGGTCATGGGGCTCGGCGCCGCGATCGTGACACCGCTGTCGATGTCGATGATTCCGGCGATCTTCCCGGCGGAGGAGCGGACCAGGGCCGTCGCGATCTGGTCGGCGTCCACCGCGCTCGGGCTCCCGCTCGGCCCGCTGCTCGGCGGCTGGCTGCTGGAGAACTTCTGGTGGGGCTCGATCTTCCTGATCAACGTGCCGATCGTGATCGCGGGCGGCCTCGCGGTCGCGCTGCTGCTGCCCGAGACACGGGACCCGTCCGCGCCCCCCGTCGACGGGGTCGGCGCGCTGCTGTCCATGGGCGGGATCGTCGCGCTCGTGTACGGGGTCATCGAGGCCCCGGTGCGCGGCTGGGGCGACGCGGTCGTGCTCGGCTCGTTCGCCTTCGCGGCCGTCCTGCTGGCGGGCTTCGCGCTCTGGGAGCGGCGCGTCACCGCCCCCATGCTCCCCACGAAACTGTTCCGCGACGCCCGGTTCGTGTGGGCGATGGTCGCCGCCGTCACGGCGAACCTGATGCTGGCGGGCGTGCTGTTCGTCGTCCCGCAGTACCTGGAGGCCGTGCAGGGCAACGGCGTCTTCGACACGGGCCTGAAGCTCATCCCGATGCTGCTCGGCCTCATGGGCGGCGCCCTCGCGACCGACCGCGCGACGCCGCGCTTCGGGCACAAGCCGGTCATCGTGCTGGGCCTGCTGGTGCTGGCGGCCGGTTTCGGCTGGGGCGCGCTCACGGACACCGGCGACGGCTACGCCCAGACCGTCGGGTGGCTGGTGGTGATCGGGCTCGGCAGCGGCCTCACGATGGTCCCGGCGATGGACGCGATCCTCGCCACCCTCCCCGCCGACCAGGCGGGACGCGGCTCCGGGCTCGTCCAGACGCTGCGCCAGACCGGTGCCACGCTCGGTGTCGCCGGGCTCGGCAGCCTGCTGTCGGCGATCTACCGCGACCGCGTCGGCACCGGCGGCCTCCCGGCGGAGGCGGCGACGGCCGCCCGGGACTCGCTGGGCGGCGCCGTCGCGGTCGCGGACCGGCTCGGCGACGGCGGCCTGCTCGCCTCCGCGCGGGACGCCTACGTCCACGGCATGGCCTCGGTGCTCGGCGCCTGCGGGGCCGCCGCGCTCGCCGTCGCCGTCCTGCTGTGGCGCTTCCAGCCCGGACGCGCCCCGGGAGATGCGGGGCCCACCGCCGATGCCACAGAATCAGGCCATGAGCACGTCGCACCCTGAGCATGCGATCGACCGGCTGGAGGAGCGGCTCGCCCGGCTTCCGCTGCGCGAGCGCAAGAAGCTGAGGACCCGGAGGGCCATCCAGGACCACGCCCTCCGGCTCTTCACCGAGCAGGGGTACGACGGGACGACGGTGGAGCAGATCGCGGCGGCGGCGGAGATCTCGCCGAGCACGTTCTTCCGCTACTTCCCCACCAAGGAGGACGTCGTCCTCACCGACGAGTACGACCCGCTCATCGCGGAGATGTTCCGCGAGCAGCCGCCGGAGACGCCCCCGCTCGAGGCGTTCCGCGCCGTGATCCGCGAGATCATGACGCAGATGCAGGCGGTGGACCTGCCGGCCACCCGGACGCGCCTGCGGCTCATGGCCGAGGTCCCCGCGCTGCGCGGGCGGATGGCCGAGACCATGCGGGTGGGGACGCGCGCCGTCCTGTCCGAGCTCGTCGCCGAACGGACCGGGCGGCGCGGCGACGATCCCGAAGTCGAAACGTTTAGCTGGGCGGTGCTGGGCGTCCTGCAGGCGGCGCTCTACCGGTGGCTGGAGAACCCCGAGGAGCTCGATCTGGCCGCCCTCATCGACCGGAACCTGGAGTTCCTCGGCCGCGGCTGCCCGCTATAGCTCAGCGCGCGAGGCCGTTGGCGATCTTGGGGCTGACCCGGACGGCGCCGCGCATGTTGCGGGTGTAGACGTCCTGCACCTGGACCACGGTGCCGCGCCTCGGGGCGGCCAGCATCTTGCCCTTCCCGAGGTAGAGCGCGATGTGGGAGATGTAGCCGGGCGCGGTCGGGTCGTTGGCCCAGATGAGCATGTCGCCGGGCTGGGCCTTGCTGTACGGGACGACCCAGCCGACGCGCGCCTGGTCGGCCGCGACGCGCGGGAGCCTGATGCCGGCCTTGGCGAACGCGTACTGCATGAGGCCGGAGCAGTCGTAGCCGCCCTCCTGCTCGGACTCGCCACCCCACACGTACGGCCAGCCGAGCCGGGTGTGCGCGGCCTGGATCACCGTCCGGACCTGCCGGGCCGTCATGACCTGCCCGCCGGGCGGGCTGCCCGGCGTCGCGGGCTCGATCTCCGGGTTGACGGCGACGGCCTTGGCGCCCTTCGGCAGCACCTTGCGGAGCTTCTTGATGAACGTCTTCGGCTCGGTCTTCGGCACGCTGATCAGCATCGCGTTGCCGGACGGCATGCCGAGGGCCTGCGCGGTGGCGCGCGAGACGACCGCGTCCACGTCGCCGATGCCCATCGTCGCGTAGGCGCCCACGCGCAGCGGCGCCTGGCTGCTCCGGCCGCCGACGGGGACCTGGCTGCCGAGCGCCACGCCGCCGTCGTTGCCCATCGTGAAGGAGATCGCGACGTCGCCGGCGGCCACGTTCCGCCACAGGGCGTCCGACCGGGCGGTGGGCTTCGGCGTGTAGTTGCGGAACGTGGACGGGTCGACGCCCATCAGCCCGACCCGCTTGCCCGCGACCATGCCCTGCACGGCGTCCACGACCTCGACGCCCTTCACGTTCTTGGCGCCGCGCACCCTGGAGACCAGCTCGGGCGGAAGGGTGGACGGCGCGGCGACCAGGACGTGCGGGGTGAGCCGCGTGCCCTGCGGTGCGACGGCGCCGGACGCGAGGCCGGTGCGGTCGGACGCGGCCACGAACCGGCCGAACCGCTCGGTGCCGCGGGTGGTCGCGGAACCGTCGTCACCGCGCGCGACCAGGACGGCGACGTTGGCGCCGAGAGTCGTCAGTACTGAAACGCCGATGATCGTCGGAAGGGCCCGGCGGTTCGGCTTTCCCACTGCCACACTCCTCGAAAGGTCGGCCCTGTTGTGGACGTCACACCGTGTTCTAACGTCGCACGCGGTTGTTAAGTTCGCGATGGACCCGGGTTCCGTCCGGACGCCGTCCAGATACCCGGCGGTTCCGGCGGTCACGCTCGTCCGGACTGCCCCGTTGGGTCAGCCTCGTCCCTGCTACTCAGTGGTAACACCAAGCGGGTACGAGATCAAGGTCACGCTGCCACAAAATGGATGAATCGTCCAATGTCGCACGTCATCCCGAAGACCCGAGCAATTCTCGCGTCAATTCCGCCGAAGACGTCACCGGCCGCCGGCAGACGAACCCGCGGCACACGTACGCCGACGGGACGCCGTCCACCAGTCCGCGCCCCTCCAGCAGTGGCACGCCCTCCGCGTCCGGCGGGCCCACGCTCACCACCGCGCCCGGCGCGACCGCCATCAGCGCGGTCCGGTGCAGCACGCGGGTGCGCTCGTCGTCCGGGTCGCCGATCACCGCGATCTCCACCGGCCCCGACGCCCGCGCCTCCGCCACGGCCAGGCCCCAGCCGGCGAACCGCGCGTGCTTGTCGGCGAGCGTCCCCGCCGGGCCGAGCGCCGCCTCCGCGGACTGCCGGTGCCAGTCCGACGCGGTCAGCGCCGCGAACGACAGCAGCGCGCCCGCGGCGGCGAACTGCCCCGACGGCACCGCGTTGTCGGTCGGGTCCTGCGGGCGCCGGAAGAGCCGCTCCGCGTCGTCGGCGGTGTCGTAGAACCCGCCGGACCCGTCCCCGAACCGTTCCAGGACGGTGTTCAGCAACTCACCGGCCAGCCGCACGTGCCGCGGGTCCCCCGTGACGCCGTGCAGGGCGAGCAGCCCCTCGGCGACGTCCGCGTAGTCCTCCAGAACACCGGCGTTGGCGCCAGCGACCCCGCCCCGCGACGTCCGTGCCAGGCGTCCCTCATGCAGATGCACATCGACCAGCAGCCGCGCCACCTCCTCGGCCGCCCGGACGAGATCCGGGCGGTCGAACAGCGCCCCGCACTCCGCCAGCGCCGCGATGGCGAGCCCGTTCCATGCGGCCACGACCTTGTCGTCCCGCGCGGGCGGAATCCTGTGCGCGCGCGCCGCCAGCAACGTCGTCCGCACACGCTCGTACCGTTCGGCGTCATCGGGGTCACTGAGAAGTTGCAGAACCGACGTCCCATGCTCGAACGTCCCTGTCACCTCGAACAGGCTCTCCGCGTATGCGCCGTCGTCGTCCCCGAGCACCTCGCGCAGCTGTGCGGGCGTCCAGACGTAGTACTTGCCTTCGACGCCTTCACTGTCGGCATCCAGTGCCGATGCGAGGCCGCCTTCGTCCGTCCGGAGGTCGCGGAGCATCCAGTCGCACGTCTCCAGCGCCACCCGCCGCGCGAACGGCGTCCCGGTCAGCCGCCACCAGTGCGCGTAGACCCGAGCAAGCAACGCGTTGTCGTAGAGCATCTTCTCGAAATGCGGCACGACCCAGGCCGCGTCCACCGAGTACCGGGCGAACCCGCCGCCGAGCTGGTCGTACATCCCGCCCCGCGCCATCGCCTCCATGGTGTGCGCGGCCATCGCGAGGGCCTCGTCGTCGCCCGTCCGCGCGTGGTGGCGCAGCAGGAACTCCAGCGCCATCGACGGCGGGAACTTCGGCGCGCCACCGAACCCGCCGCGCGCCGCGTCGTACGACGCGCCCAGCACCTTCACCGCACGCGCGAGCATCTCCTCGCCCGGCGCCTCCGTGCCCGCGAGCCCCGACCCGCGCGAGGTGAGCGCGTCGACGACCTGCCGCCCCTGCCCCACCACCTCGTCGCGCTGCTCCGTCCACGCCTTGTGGACGGCCTGCAGCAACGCCCGGAACTGCGCCCGCGGGAAGTACGTCCCGCAGTAGAACGGATGCCCGTCCGGGGTCATGAACACCGTCATCGGCCACCCGCCCTGGCCCGTCATGG
This sequence comes from Actinomadura sp. 3N508, assembly GCF_044326375.1. Classification (NCBI taxonomy): domain Bacteria; kingdom Bacillati; phylum Actinomycetota; class Actinomycetes; order Streptosporangiales; family Thermomonosporaceae; genus Actinomadura; species Actinomadura sp. 3N508. The sequence continues at coordinate 31,919 of NZ_JBIRAX010000012.1, read as the reverse complement.
CCTGGGTCGCCTCCATGTAGACGGCGTCGATGTCCGGCCGTTCCTCCCGGTCCACCTTGATGTTCACGAACAGCTCGTTCATGATCCGCGCCGTCTCGCCGTCCTCGAACGACTCATGCGCCATCACATGACACCAATGACAAGCCGCATATCCAACAGAAAGGAGAACAGGGACGTCTCGCCGCCGCGCCTCGGCGAGCGCCTCGTCGCCCCACTCCCACCAGTCGACCGGATTGTCCGCGTGCTGCAGCAGGTACGGGCTTGTCGCATGCTCGAGCCGGTTCATGCCACCGATCCTGCCCGATCCGGCCGCCGCCTCACGCCTCCACCCGCACCGACGCGCGAACTCACCCCGAGCGGCTCGCCAGGTCTGCCAGGGCGGGTTCTATCGCGCGGTGGAAGGTGGGGTAGGCGTAGATCATTTCGCGGAGGACGGCGGTGGGGGTCTCGGTGTGGACGGCGACGGACAGGAAGCCGAGGATCTCGCCCGCGTAGGGGCCCGCGGCCGTGGCGCCGACCAGGGTGCCCCATTCGGTGCTCTCGACGAGCTTGATGAAACCGTCGTTGCCGACCTTGTGGATCCAGCCCCGGGACGAGTCGGGGATCTGGGACGTGCCGGTGCGGACCGGCAGGTTCTGCTCGCGTGCCTGCGCTTCGGTCAGGCCGACGGAGGCGATCTCGGGGTCGGTGAACGTGACGCGCGGGACGGCGCGGTAGGCGGCGGGCGTGCCCTCCTCGCCGAGGATGTCGCGGACGGCGATGGCCGCCTGGTACATGGAGACGTGCGTGAACGCGCCCATGCCCGTGATGTCGCCGATCGCCCAGACGCCGTCGGCGGCGCGGAGGTGGCCGTCCACGGGGACGCTGCGGGCGTTCTCGTCCAGGCCGACGTGCTCCAGGCCGAGACCCTTCAGGTTGGGGCGGCGGCCGGTCGCGACGAGGAGGCGGTCGGCGGCGAGGGTCTCGTCGCCGAGGTGCATGGTGAACTCGTCGTTCTCGTGGCTGACGGCCGTGACCTTCACGCCGGTGCGGACGCCGATGCCCTCGCGCTCGAAGACGTCGCGGATCAGGGCGCTCGACTCCGGCTCCTCGTTGAGGAGGAGACGGTCGGCGGCCTCGACGACCGTGACGCGGGTGTCGAAGCGGGAGAAGACCTGCGCCATCTCGGCGCCCACGACGCCGCCGCCGAGCACGATGAGCGACGCGGGAACCTCGGTGACCTGGACGGCCTCGCGGTTCGTCCAGTACGGGGTGCCGGCCAGGCCGTCGATGGGCGGGGCCGTGGGAGACGTGCCGGTGTTGAGGACGATTCCGCGGCGGGCACGGAACACGCGGTCGTCCACCGTCACCTCGCGGGGGGCGGTGATGCGGCCCTCGCCGCGGACCAGCGTGGCGCCCTTGCCGGTGAGGCGGTCGGCGGCGGTCTTGTCGTCGCACCCGTCGGTCGCCTCGTCGCGGATCCGGGCCGCGACCGGCGCCCAGTCGGGACGGACGTCGGCGACGCCCGCCATCCCGGGGACGCGGCCGCCGTCCGCGAGAAGCCCCGCGGCGCGCACCATGATCTTGGTGGGCACGCAGGCGTAGTACGGGCATTCGCCGCCGACCAGCCGCGACTCCACCGCGACGACGGACAGGCCCGCCTCGGCGAGCCGTCCGGCGGCGTCCTCGCCGCCGGGGCCGAGACCGATCACCACGACATCCACTTCGTCAGCCATGCCCGGACTCCTGCCCAAGATCGCGGCCGGTTAGCCGGTCCCGTTCGATTTGCTCTGGCGGCTTTCGGCGGGACGGCAGCGGGATCCGGTCCAGGTCGTGCACGAGGGTGATGTCGCCGGCGAAATGGGCGGACGCCTCGTCCAGGAAGAGCTGCTCGTCCTCGGCGCGGTACCGCTCGGAGAAGTGCGTCAGGACCAGGTGCCGGACGCCCGCGGCCGTGGCGGCTTTAGCTGCTTGTGCCGCGGTGAGGTGACCGTATTCGGAGGCCAGGGCGGCGTCCTGGTGGAGGAACGTGGATTCGATGACCAGGAGGTCCACGCCGTGGGCGAGGCCGGTGATGGCGTCGCAGAGGCGAGTGTCCATGATGAAGGCGACCTTCTGGCCTGGGCGGCGGACGCTGCACTCGTCGAGCGTGACCGTCCGGCCGTCCGGGGTGGTCACGCGGCCTTCTTCTTGGAGCCGCCGCACCAGCGGGCCGCGAATCCCCTTGGCGGCGAGTTCGGCGGGCAGCATCGTCACACCGTCCGGCTCCTCAAGCCGGTAGCCGTATGCCTCCACCGGGTGGGAGAGACGCCGCGCGGTCAGGCTGAAGGGCGCCCCGCCGGTGTCGAGGACCATGCGGTCGCCCGAGATCGGGTGTTCGCGGATGACGCCGGTGTCGCGGAAGACGGCCGCGTGCCGCAGCCGCGTCCAGTACTCCGTGCCGCTCGCCGGGAACGCCGCGTCCACCGGGTGCTCGACGCCGTCGCGGGCGATGCGCTGGACGATCCCCGGGACGCCGAGGCAGTGGTCGCCGTGGAAGTGGGTCACGCAGATCCAGGTCACGTCGTGCGCGGCGACCCCGGCGCGCGTCATCTGCCGCTGCGTGCCCTCGCCGGGGTCGAACAGCAGGCCGTGGCCGTCCCAGCGCAGCAGGTACCCGTTGTGGTTGCGGGCCTTGGTCGGCACCGCGCTGGCCGAGCCCAGGACGATCAGATCGCGCATCCCCCCATGGTGCCGCCGCCGGGACCCGGGTAAGCGCTTGGTTATGCTGGGCGCGTCGTCGAGCGGGAGGTGCTCCGTGGCCGGTGGGAAGCGCGAGAAGATCCGGATGGCACCGGAGGAGGTGGCCTCCTATCTCGCCGCGCACTTCAAGGTCCAGGTCGCCACGGTCGGCCGGGACGGCGCCCCGCACCTGGTGACGATGTTCTACGCGCTGCTCGACGGCAAGATCGCGTTCACCACGTACCGGGCGTCGCAGAAGGTGCTGAACCTGCGCCGCGACCCGACCATGACGTGCCTGGTCGAGGACGGCGTGGAGTACGCCGAGCTGCGCGGCGTCGCCCTCTACGGCCGGGGTCTCGTCATCGAGGACCCGGAGCCGCGGTCGAAGGTCGGCATGGTGGTCGGATCCCGCATGGCGGGGCTGCCCGTGCCCGAGATCGGCGAGCCGATCGACCCGGTCGTCGCCGCGGGCATCGAGCAGGCGATCGCCAAGCGCGTCCTCGTCGTCATGGAACCCGAGCGCGTCGTCAGCTGGGACCACGGGAAGCTGTGACGGCGGATCAGGAAAGGGACGCGCGGCGGTCGGCGAGCGGGCCAGAGTTCGGGCTCTCTATCGATTCGTAGAGCTCGACGGCGCGGTCGAGGGCGGCGGCTTCGGCGGCCTGGTCACCGCGCTGGCGGGCGGCGTCGGCGATGTGGACGAACATCACGGCCTGCTGGTCGACGGCGCCCTGCCTCCGCATGATCTCCAGGGCCTGGCCGAAGAAGTTGGTGGCCGCGACGGGACGGCGGGCGCGCAGGTACGCCTCGCCGAGGCTCGCCAGCGCGCGGGCCCGGTTGTAGTGGTCCGGTTCGGGGAGGGCGGCGAACTCGTCCGGGAGAGGGCCGAGCAGGTCGATGGCGCGGTCGAGGTCGCCGGTCATGGTCAGCGCGCGGGCGAGGTTGTGGCGGGCCATCAGGATCGCGTACGGGTCACCGGCGGCTTCGGCGCGGCGCAGGCCGTCCTGGAGGGTCTCGGCCGCCTCCGCCCAGCGTTCCCGCTCCAGCAGCGCCAGCCCTCCGGCCTCCAGCTCCCCCTCCCCGGCCGCCGAGTCCCGGCCGGCGGTGGCGGCGAGGTAGTGGTCGAGGGCGCGGCGGAGCGCGGCGTCCCGCCCGGCCGCGGTCTCCTCGCGTTCCGCCAGCTCGCGGGCGTAGCCGCGCAGCGGCCCGGGAAGGGTGAACCGGTCTTCGCCGGACGTGGCGGCGAGCTCCCGGCCGGTCAGCGTCTCCAGCAGCTCGCGGGCCTCGGGTTCGGGGACGTCCGCCAGCGCGGCCGCCGCCGCGAGGCCGATGTCGTCGCCGGGATGCAGGCCCAGCAGCCTGAACAGCCGGGCCGCCGCCGGGCGGAGGCCCCGGTAGGCGTCCTCGAAGTTCGCGCGCACGTCGAGGGTCCTCCCCGGACGCGCCCCGATCGAACCGGCTCTCAGCCGGCCTTCAGCGGCCCCGGCAGCGGCACCCGCTCGCGGAGCTGCAACCGGTTGACGCGGACGTCCCACAGCGCCAGCGCCACCACCACGACCGCCGCGCAGATGTGCAGGGCGAGCGGCGTGAGCGCGTCGAGGGCGAACGCCGGTATCGCGAGCGCGGCGAGGGCGAGCAGCGCGGTCATCCTGGCGCGCGTGAACCCGCCGAAGACGGCCCGCTTGAACAGCGCGTGCCCGGCGATGAACAGGGCGGGCCCGCCGAGCGCGACGAGGGCGAACGCGGTGCTCACATGCCCGTCCGGGTGCGCCAGCACCTGCTCGTCCGCGACCGCGCTGACGACGATGCCCGCGACCATGACGATGTGGACGAAGGTGTAGGCCGACCGTCCGAGCCGTCCCGGGTCCGCGGACGACGCGATCCGCTCGGCGGCGGCCTCCGCGGTGTGGTCGAAGTAGATCCACCACAGCGCGACGGTGCCGACGAACGCGGACACGAACCCGGCCGTGATCGCCGCAGTCGGCGTGTGGTCGCCGAACGTCGCGCCGGTGACCAGCACCGTCTCGCCGAGCGCGATGATGAGGAACAGCTGGCAGCGCTCGGCCATGTGGGCGCCGTCGATCGTCCACTCGGTGGTGCTGGCCCGGCCGAGCAGCGGTGTCGCGTAGCCGTGCCACGGCGCGAGGCACTCCAGGGCGACGGCCAGCAGCCACAGCCCGGCGCGGGTGTCATGGCCGTCGACGAGGGCGCCGGCGATCCACAGCACGCCGGGGACGGCGTGCCAGAACAGGATCCGCTGGAAGCCCGCGCCCAGTTCGTGCCCCCGGGTGCAGACGACGGCGAACAGGGTGCGGCCGACCTGGATCGTGACGTAGGCGGCGGCGAACCACATCGCCTTGTCGCCGAACGCACCGGGCAGCATCGCCGCCATGAACAGCCCGGCGATCATCACGCCGACCAGCACCAGCCGGACGGCGGGATGGTCGGGGCTGAACCAGTTCGTCATCCAGGACGTGTACATCCACGCCCACCAGACCGCCAGCAGGAGCAGCAGCGTCTCGGCGGCCCCGCGCAGCGTGAGGTGCTCCAGCAGCAGGTGCGACAGCTGGGTGATCGCGAAGACGAAGACGAGGTCGAAGAAGAGCTCGAAGAAGGTGACCCGCGCGCCCTGCTCGCCGCGCTCTCGCAGCAGCGCGGTCACCCTGTGCGGACGGTCCGGTCCGGGCGCTGTGAAGCCCTCTGGACGATGCGCCGCGTCCGCCATGGGCGGCCCCCGCTTCATGTCAGGCGTGCTGCCGTTGTGTCAGCCGGGGGACGTGCGGCGGGGCGTCAGGACGTCAGGATTCGTCGTCGTCCGCCGGCGCCGTCCCGGCCTTGTCGATCTTAGCGGCGTCCCCCGCGGCAGCGGCGGCCTTCCCGGCGGCCGCCTTCTCCGCCTTCTCCGCCTTCTCCGTCTTCGCGGCCTCGGCGCGCTCCCACTCCTGCTGCTTCAGGTCCGCCTCCCGCGGCGCCTGGATCTTCTTCAACTGCTTGGTCATCGAGCGGAGCAGGAACACCGTCGCGACGAGCAGCGCGATGAAGACGGCGAAACCCAGGACACCGGGGCTGACGGTGTCGTCGTTCAGCGGGACGGCGGCGAGCACGGGCACTTCGGCGTGCGGGGCCACTACAGACACACCCTCTCCCGGATGCCGGCGAACAGGTCGTCCTCCGGCAGCTCGGTGTCGACCAGGGACCTGGCCAAATGGTAGTCCTCGGTGGGCCATGCCTCGCGCTGGACGTCCATCGGGACGACGAACCAGAACCCGTTGGGGTCGATCTGGGTGGCGTGGGCGAGCAGGGCCTGGTCCCTGGTCTCGAAGTGGTCGGCGCAGGGGACGCGCGTCGTCACGTCCCAGCTCGCGCGGTTCTCCTTCTTCTCCTCGAAGCCGTCCAGCCATTCGGCGTAGGGCGACTCCAGGCCGGCCGCCTCCATCGCGTTGTGCAGGGCGAGGATCCGCTCCTTGTTGAAGGTCATGTGGTAGTAGAGCTTCAGCGGCTGCCACGGCTCGCCGGTGCCCGGGTAGCGCTCCGGGTCGCCCGCCGCCTCGAACGCCTCCACCGACACCTCGTGGCACTTCACGTGGTCGGGATGCGGGTAGCCGCCCTTCTCGTCGTAGGTCAGCATCACGTGCGGCTTGAAGTCGCGGACGGCGCGCACCAGCGGCTCGGACGCCGATTCCAGCGGCTCGACCGCGAAGCAGCCCTCCGGCAGCGGCGGCAGCGGGTCGCCCTCGGGGAAGCCGGAGTCGACGAAGCCGAGCCAGCGCTGCTCGACGCCGAGGATCTCCCGCGCCCGCGCCATCTCCGCCTCGCGGACCTTGCCGATGTCGGCCTTGATCTCGGGACGGTCCATCGCCGGGTTCAGGATGTCGCCGCGCTCGCCGCCCGTACAGGTCACGACCAGGACCTCGACGCCCTCGGCGACGTACTTGGCCATCGTCGCCGCGCCCTTGCTGGACTCGTCGTCGGGGTGGGCGTGCACCGCCATGAGGCGCAGCGGCTCCGCGCCGCCGCCCGCCGCCCGGCCACTGACCGCCGTACCGCCGCTGACCGCCGTACCGCCGTCGACGGACGGCGCATCGTCGCCGACCGCCGTATCGATGACCTCGGACACGTGGGGATCTCCTGTTCGGACCGTGATGGGCGGACCCCGGTTCGAGGCACCCGCGATGACAGACGAGAATTGTCCCTGACAACGTCCGCCCACCGCACGGAGATTCCCCGCCATGACGACGAGCCTGTCGAAACCAGCGGCGTCCGGCGACTCCGGTCCGGGCCCCGCCGGAACCCGGCGCGGCCGCGCCGGGCTGGTCGTCATCGGCGTCGTGGCGGCGCTGGCCGCGGGCGGCTTCGGGATCATCGCCGCCTACGCGGGGCAGACGCCGGGCATCGTCGCGCAGACGGTCACCTATGACATCGCCGACACCGGCGTCGAGATCAACTACTCGGTGGCCAAGGGGAAGGGCGATGAGGTGCGGTGCACCGTCGACGCCTTCGACGAGAAGTTCGCGGTGCTCGCCGCGCAGGAGGTCGTCGTGCCCGCCGGAACCTCCAGCGTGGACGGTACGGCGACGCTCCAGACCCCGCGCCGGGCCACCGGGGCGAGAATCCACGGCTGCCGCGTCGTCTGACGATCTCATCGTCGGCTCGTCCCCCGCCGGACGCCCCTACACCCGGTAAAGGACGAAACACGATTGGCGGATTGCAGGCACCGTGTTCAGGGAACCTTTACTCGAACACACCGGATAGGCTAGAGGTTTCACCTGGCCGCACTTCATGTCGATGTGACACCCGCTCCACGGCGGGCGGGCGAGATCGCAACATGTGGATGAGGAGTACCCGTGACCGAGACCCGCGCTGACAACGTCACCTGGCTGACCCAGGAGGCGTACGACCGGCTCAAGAACGAACTTGAGCACCTGTCGGGCCCGGGCCGCATCGAGATCGCGCAGAAGATCGAGGCGGCGCGGGAGGAAGGCGACCTGCGCGAGAACGGCGGCTACCACGCGGCCAAGGAGGAACAGGGCAAGATCGAGGGCCGTATCCTCCAGCTCCAGGGCATCCTGGAGAACGCCCGCGTCGGGGAGGCGCCCCGCACCGAGGGCGTCGTCGGCCCGGGCATGACCGTCACCGTCTCCTTCCAGGGCGACGACGAGGAGGTCACGTTCCTGCTCGCCTCCCGCGAGGAGGTCGGCGCCCCGATCGACGTGTACTCCCCCAAGTCGCCGCTCGGCGCCGCCATCAACGGCAAGAAGGTCGGCGACAAGGCCACCTACACCCTGCCGAACGGCCGCGGCATGACCGTCGAGATCATCGACGCGACCCCCTACGGCGCCGGCTGACCCCCGCGCGCCTTCACGAGCTCCCACGCGGCGTGTGACGGATGAGGCCGGGCGATCTCCACCGAGACGCCCGGCCTCACCACGTCTCCGCGGAGCCGCCGCGGCGCTCGGCGGCATCGCGCCGGGCCGCGGCGTCGCGGCCGGGGGGCGTTCCCCTCCGGGTGGACGCCGCGCGGACCAGCGGAAGCGTCCGGTACGGGACCTGGGTGGCCAGCGAGATCACCGAGGACGCCCGTTCCACGCCCGCCACGTCCACGATCACGTCGATGACGCGCTGCAGGTCGGTGTTGCTGCGCGCCACGACCCGGCACAGCATGTCGCCGGGGCCGGTGATCGTGTGCGCCTCGATCACCTCCGGCACCTGCGCGAGCCGCGCCGCCACGGGATCGTGCCCGCCCGCTTGCCTGAGCTGCAGCGTCACGAACGCCGTGACGCCGTAGCCGAGCGCCGCCGCGTCGATCTCCGGGCCGAAGCCGGCGATGACGCCGTCGCAGACCAGCCGGTCGAGCCGCGCCTGGACGGTCCCGCGCGCGACCTTGAGCCGCCTGGACGCCTCCAGCACCCCGATGCGGGGCTCGGTCGTGAACAGCTCGATCAGGCGTCCGTCCAGGTCATCGATGGCCACGCCGCGCCGCCTCCCGCTCTCCGCCGCCGGTTCCCACTCGCTCGTGCTCGTGGTCATGCTGTACAGACCGCCCGGCGGTCACCGGGTCTGACTGTACAGATTGTCCAGCGATTCAATCCACTCTTGCGCAGCTTGTAGGCGCATGTCGAGATTGGTTGGTATGGATGAGTTCCCGGTCAAAGGCATGGACGCCGTCGTCTTCGCCGTCGGCAACGCAAAGCAGGCGGCGCACTACTACTCGACCGCGTTCGGCATGCGCAGGGTCGCCTACCGCGGCCCGGAGAACGGCAGCCCCGACGAGGCCGTGCACGTGCTGGAGTCCGGCGGCGCGCGGTTCGTGTTCCGCGGCCCGGTGAAGGCGGGCACCGAGCTCGGCCGGCACATCGCCGCGCACGGCGACGGCGTGGTCGACCTCGCGATCGAGGTCCCCGACGTGCACGCCGCCTACCGGCACGCGGTCGCGAAGGGCGCGACGGGGCTGGCGGAGCCGAACGTCCTGGAGGACGACTTCGGCAAGGTGACGATCGCGGCGATCGCCACGTACGGCGAGACGCGGCACTCGCTGGTCGACCGGTCGAACTACGCCGGTCCGTACCTGCCGGGGTTCGCCGCCGCCGACCCGATCGTCGCGCCGCCGGAGAAGCGGTTCTTCCAGGCGGTCGACCACTGCGTCGGCAACGTCGAGCGCATGAACGAGTGGGCCGACTACTACCACCGGGTCATGGGCTTCACCGACATGGCGGAGTTCGTCGGCGACGACATCGCGACCGAGTACTCGGCGCTGATGTCCAAGGTCGTCGCGGACGGCACCCGCAAGGTGAAGTTCCCGCTGAACGAGCCGGCGGAGAGCAAGCGCAAGTCGCAGATCGACGAGTACCTGGAGTTCTACGGCGGGCCGGGCGTCCAGCACATCGCGCTCGCGACCAACGACATCCTCGCGTCCGTCGACCGGATGCGGGCCGCGGGCGTGGAGTTCCTCGCCAGCCCCGACTCCTACTACGAGGACCCCGAGCTGCGCGAGCGCATCGGCCAGGTGCGGGTCCCGATCGAGGAGCTGCAGAAGCGCCGCATCCTGGTCGACCGCGACGAGGACGGCTACCTGCTGCAGATCTTCACCAAGCCCGTCCAGGACCGGCCGACGGTGTTCTTCGAGCTGATCGAGCGGCACGGCTCGCTCGGCTTCGGCAAGGGCAACTTCAAGGCGCTGTTCGAGGCGATCGAGCGCGAGCAGGAGCTCCGCGGCAACCTCTGAGACCACCCGTCACTCGGGGAGCCACCGGCCCTGGACGCACCCGCGTCCAGGGCCGGTGGCCTTTGGAGAGAAGACCTGTTCACCGCCGGACCGCGCTCACCACAGGGCCACCACAGGGCCGTGTTTACCGGCACACTGTGGGCCATGAGTGAACCGCCTGAGAACCCCCGGCCCGCGGGCGGCGACGGGGAGCCCCCTGAACCGCAGGTCGACGACGCGTCCGGCAGCAACGTCTCCATGAACAAGGAAGCTCCTGCCGCGGAGGGCACCACCGAGCGTCCGCCGCCGTATCAGGGGACGTACGGCGCCCAGCCCGGCCAGGCGCCGCCCCCTCCGGCCGCACCCGGCCAGGTCCCGCCAGGTCAGGCCCCGCCCGTCCACGGCGCGCCACCGCAGCCCGCCTACGGCCCTCCCGGTCAGCCGCACCCCGGATACGGCGGCGGCCCGCACGACTTGCTGGCGGGACGCGGCGCGCGTCTCGGCGCGGGAATCCTGGACGGCCTGCTCCTGAGCGTCGTGGCGTTGCCCGCCGTCCTGTTCTCCATCCGCTGGGACAAGATGGAAGATTCCATGAAGTCCGGCGAGCCGATCGCCAACCCGCTGGACCTCTACAACATCCCGCGGCTGCTGACCGGCTACGCCATCGTGTTCGTGGTGGGCTTCGCGTACTACACGATCCTGCACGCCAAATGGGGCCAGACGCTCGGCAAGAAGGCGGTCGGCATCCGGCTGGTGAAGGCGTCCGACCATTCGGCGGTGAGCTGGGGGCAGGTCCTCGGCAGGCAGGCCTTCGTCTACGCGATCACGCTCACGACGGCGTCGCTCAACCTGCTCACGCCCGCCGCGGGCATCCTCGGGCTCGTCGGCCTGCTCGACACCGCGTGGATCCTGTGGGACGACCGCAGGCAGGCCCTCCACGACAAGGTCGCCGGGACGGTGGTGGTGAAGGCGGTGCCGTGGGTGCCGGACCCGTACGCCAAGCAGCGGTGAGCGCCGCCCCCCGGGCGGCCCTTTGATCATTTACCGATCATCGGCGGGCAAACATTGCGCTGCCCCCGGACGCGGCGAGGTTTGGACGGCGGCGGCACGGCCACTCTGACGGCATGACGCAACCGCCGAACGACCCCGCGTCCGGGGGAGAGCCGGACGACCGGCAGCCCGGGCGGCAGGAACCCGAGCGCCCAGGCCCGTACGGCGGACCGCCCTACGGGCAGCAACCTCCCTACGGACAGCAACCGCCGCAGGGGCAACAGCCTCCGTACGGAGAACAACCTCCGTACGGGCAACAGCAGCAGCCGCCCTACGGGGGCCAGCAGCCTTACGGCCAGCCCCAGCCCGGGCAAGATCCATACGGTCAGCAGCAACAGCCCTACGGGCAACAGCCGTACGGGCAGCAACGGCCCTATGGGCAGCAGGGATACGGGGCCGCGCCCGCCTATGGCGGCGGCATGGGCGGCTACGCGGATCCGGCCGAGGGACTGGCGAGCCGGTGGGCGCGGCTGGGCGCCGCCATCGTCGACCTCATCCTCATCGGGGTCGTGTCGAGCCTGATCTCGCTCCCGTTCGTGGACTGGAACCGCGTGTTCGACCCGGAGCCCGGTGACTCGTTCTACAGCGGCGGCCAGACGGCGGCGAACGCGATCGGCGTCGTCCTCGGATTCCTTTACTACTGGCTGATGCACGCCAAGTGGGGGCAGACGCTCGGCAAAATGCTGCTGCGGATCCGGGTCGTCCGCGAGCACGACCGGCAGGCGATCACCACCGGCCAGGCCGTGGGACGTTCGGCGTTCTACAGCGTGCTGGGCGGCATCTGCGGGTGCATCGGGCTGATCGACGTCCTGTGGATCCTCTGGGACCCGCGCAAGCAGGCGCTTCACTGCAAGGTGGCGCGTACCGTCGTCGTCAAGGCCGACCCGCGTCTTCCCAACCCTTACGCCCGCCGCTAGCCTCCTGCGCGCCCGCCTGCGCCGCCTGCGCCTGATGACCGAGTTGCCGGGTAGGGCCCGGCACGGGCAGGCTGGGCAACGTGCATATGGCCGGAAACTCCCCCAGCTCCAGCGGCGCCGGCGCGCGCGTCGTGTCCCGGAACGCGAGACGGTCCCGTGACGCGCGGCGGCTGTTCCGCGGCGGTGCGGGGCTGGCCGCGCTCGCCGTCGCGGGGTCGCTGACCGCGTCCTGCCAGCTCACCCCGTTCGAGGACGGCGACGACGGGACCGGTCCGCCGCCGGGTCCGGCCGCGACCGGTCCGGCGGGACCGGCGACGGCGGGCGACCGGTACGTGCCGGGCAACGGCAACGGCGGCTACGACGTCCAGCACTACGCGCTGAAGCTGAAGGTCACGCCGAACGGCCCGCAGCAGCTGGACGGCACCGCGACGATCACCGCGGTCGCGACCGAGCGGCTCGCCCGGTTCAACCTCGACCTGACCGGCCTGGAGGTGTCGTCGATCACGGTCGACGGCGCCCCGGCGCGGCAGCAGCGCGACGCGAGCGAGCTGGAGGTCACGCCCGCGAAGCCGCTGGAGAAGGGCGCGAAGTTCACGACCGTCGTCGCGTACGCGGGGACGCCGGAGCCGGTGTCGGACCCGGTGCTCGGCACCTACGGCTGGATCCGCACCTCGGACGGCGTGTTCGTGGCGTGCCAGCCGAGCGGCGCGCACACCTGGTTCCCGAGCAACGACCATCCGAGCGACAAGGCCACGTTCGACTTCGAGCTCACCGTGCCGCCCGGCCTCACCGCGATCGCCAACGGCGAGCCGGAGACGCCGCCGGCGAGCTCCGGCGGGACGCCCGGCGACCCCGGCCTGCCGGGCACGCCGCCGAGCCTGCCCGGCGTGCCGCCCGACTTCCCGAGCGGGCCGCCCACCGAGCCCCCGGGCGAGCCCACCCCGGACGTCAGCCCGATCGCGCGGCACCACCACACGGGCACCGGCACGGGTGCCGCGACGACCTCGAAGTGGCACGTCAAGGCGCCGATGGCGACGTACCTGGCGACGATCGACGTCGGGCGGTTCGGCGTCCGGACGGGCAAGACGGCGGGCGGCATCTCCGTGATCACCGCGGCGGACCCGAGCACCGGCACGGACCTGGACGGCTTCCACCGGCTGAACACCCAGATCACCGACGAATGGGCGAAGCTGTTCGGCCCGTACCCGTTCTCCTCGACCGGCGGGCTGATCGACAACGCGGAGGTCGGGTTCGCGCTGGAGACGCAGACCCGTCCGGTGTACGGGTCGTTCGGCCTGCAGCCGACGATCGTCGCGCACGAGCTGGCGCACCAGTGGTTCGGCGACAGCGTCAGCGTCACGAAATGGCAGGACATCTGGCTGAACGAGGGTTTCGCCACCTATGCCGAGTGGCTGTGGGAGGAGCGGACCGGCGGGAAGACCGTCCGGCAGCAGTTCGACGAGCGGTACGAGAGCCCGATGGCGCGGGAGCTGTGGGACGTCCCGCCGGGTGACCCGGGCCGCAAGCAGATGTTCGGCCGCTCGGTGTACGACCGGGGCGGGATGACGCTGGTGGCGCTGCGCGGCAAGGTCGGCGAGGCCGTGTTCTACAAGATCCTCCAGACCTGGACGAAGGAGCGCCGCCACTCCAGCGGGACGACGCCGCAGTTCGTCGCGACGGCGAACAGGATCTCGGGGAAGAAGCTCGACTCGTTCTTCAACGACTGGCTGTACGAGGAAGGCCGTCCCTCCAAGTAGCCGTCCCTCCAAGTAGCCGTCCTTCCAAGCAGCCGTCCCTCGAAGCAGGCGCCCTTCCGGACAGGGGCGCCCACATGAGGCGGTGAACGCACGGCAACGAGTCGGGAAAGCCCGGCCCGTCGCCGCGCGCCCCGCCCCTGGCCACCGCCATCATCGGCCTGGTGACCGGACCATTCACCACGGGCCGCACCACGGGCCGCCGTGGTCCCGGACACCCCGGCGGAGCGGCGGGCGGCCGCACCTTGTCCACAGCCCACCGTCGCCCGCCGCACGGCGGGCGGGGCCGCACAAGTGGTCACCGGTTGCCGGTTCCGGCCACAAATTCCACCCCGTACCAGCGGATTTGAGACCGTTTCGCGCTTGCACGGGGCGTCGTTCACCAGAAAGTCTTGATCACGTTCCTGGCGCCTGACAGGGGGCCGCCAGGCGCGGATCACCGAGGACGAGGTCGATGAGCAGAACCCCCAGAGCGCTGGCCGCCGTGACGCTGAGCGTCGGCGCGGCGCTCGCGGTGTCGGCGACGCCCGCCACCGCCACGGATCAAGATCAGCCGTACTTCACGCCGGGCGCGCCGGGCGCGGGCGACCCCTACTTCCCCGACATGGGCAACGGCGGCTACGACGTCGCCCACTACGACGTCGACCTGCGCTACGACCCGGCCACGAAGGGGATCCGGGCCGTCACCAAGGTCAGGGCCAAGGCGACGCAGGACCTGTCCCGGCTGAACCTGGACTTCCTCGGCCCGCTCACGATCTCGTCGGTGAAGGTGGACGGGCGCGACGCGTCCTACACCCGGACGGGCGCGCAGGAACTCGAGATCACCCCGCCGAAGGGGCTGCGGAAGAACCGGACCTTCACGGTGACCGTCGCCTACTCCGGCGTCCCGCAGACGATCAACGACGACGCGCTCGGCACGTCCGGCTGGATCCCGACGGCGGACGGCGCGGTGATGCTCAACCAGCCGTTCGGCGCCGCGACGGTCTTCCCCGTGAACGACCACCCGACCGACAAGGCGACGTACACCTTCGTCCTGTCCGCTCCTGAGAACCTCACCGCGCTCGCCAACGGCGACCTGCGCGGCAAGTCGACGGAGAACGGCTGGACGACCGCGCGCTGGCACATGTCCCGGCCGATGGCCAGCGAGCTGTCGATGCTCGCGATCGGCAAGTACGACGTCCTCACCGGGAAGACCCTCGCGGGCACCCCGAACCTGACGGCCACCGACCAGGCCCTCGCCATCAAGCCGGACGACGCGCAGAAGTTCCACGACCACACCGCCCAGGTCACCGACTTCCAGGCGGGCATGTACGGCGGCTACCCGTTCACCTCGACGGGCGGTATCGCGGTGAAGGCCGGCGTCGGCTACGCGCTGGAGACGCAGGGCCGCCCGGTGTACGACCTGTTCCGCAGGCCGGGCACCATCCCGCGCGGCACCCTGATCGCCCACGAGCTCGGCCACCAGTGGTTCGGGGACGCGGTCACGCCCGCGAGATGGGCCGACATCTGGATGAACGAGGGCTTCGCGACGTACTCGGAGTGGCTGTACTCCGAGAAGTTCGAGGGCACGCCCGTCCAGAAGAGCTTCGACGACCTCTACGCGACCCCGGCGGCCGACGGCCTGTGGAAGGGCAGGGTCGCCGACCCGGGCCGCGACCACATCTTCGACGGGCTCGTCTACGACCGCGGCGCGATGGCCCTCCACGTGCTCCGCAAGACGATCGGCGAGGAGTCGTTCAGCGCGCTGCTGAAGGCGTGGCCTGCCGCGCACCTGCACGGCAACGCCTCGACCGAGGACTTCGTCCGCTTCGCCGCCGAGCTGTCGGGCAAGAACCTGGACGCCTGGGCCAAGGCGTGGCTCTTCTCCGAAGGCAAGCCCGCACTGTAGCCACCCCGTGGCGCACCCTCATGCTGAGCCCGGCCGCGCGAACGGTCAGCTCAGCGTGAGGGTGTAGCCGCGCTCGCGGAGCCGCGCGATGACGTCCTCGGAATGGTCGGCGCCGCGCGTCTCCAGGTGCATGAGGACCTCCGCCTCTTCGACGGGCAGCCGGGCGGCGACGCGCTCGTGCATCACGTCCAGGACGTTCACGCCCAGCTCGGCGAGCTCGCTCAGCAGCGTGACCAGCGCGCCCGGACGGTCCTTCAACCGGCACCGGACGACCAGGTAGCGGCCCGCCCCGGCGAGGCCGTGCCGCAGCACCTTCGACAGCAGCAGCGGGTCGATGTTGCCGCCCGACAGCACCACCACCACGGGCGGCTCGACCGCGTACGAGTGCTCCAGCAGCGCCGCGACCCCGGCCGCCCCGGCGGGCTCGACGACCTGCTTGGCGCGTTCGAGGCACAGCAGCAGCGCCTGCGAGATCGACTCCTCGGTGACGGTGACGACGGCGTCGACGAGGTCGGTGAACATGGCGTAGGTGAGGTCGCCGGGGCGGCCGACCGCGATGCCGTCCGCCATCGTCGGCTCGATCTCGATCTGCGTCGGCCGCCCGGCGGCGAGCGACGGCGGGAACGCGGCGGCGCGCTTCGCCTGCGCCCCGATGATCTTCAGCTTGGTCTCGCCGCCGCCCCGGCCCCGCGCGGCCTCCTCGGCCAGGCCCTTGGCCGCCGCCGCGATGCCGGCGAGCAGCCCGCCGCCACCGACCGGGGTGACGATCGTCCGGGCGTCCGGGCACTGCTCCATGACCTCCAGGCCGATGGTGGCCTGCCCGGTGACGACGTCCGGATGGTCGAACGGGTGGATGAACACGGCGCCGCACTCGCCGGCGTGCTTCTGCGCGGCGACGAGGCAGTCGTCGACGGTCGGACCGGGGAACACGATCTCGGCGCCGTAGCCGCGGGTCGCGGCGATCTTGGGGAGCGGCGCGCCGTCCGGCATGAAGACGGTGGCCTTGCAGCCGAGCATGGCCGCGGCGAGCGCGACGCCCTGCGCGTGGTTCCCGGCGCTGGCCGCGACGACGCCGCGGGCGCGCTCGCGCTCGCTCAGCCCGGCGATCCGCACATACGCCCCGCGGATCTTGAACGATCCGGTGCGCTGCAGGTTCTCGCACTTCAGCAGGACGGGCCCGCCGAGCTGCTCGGACAGCGCCCGGGACGGGATGAGCGGGGTGCTGACGGCCACCCCGCGGAGCAGCTCCCGGGCGGCGCGCACATCGTCCACGGTGACATTGCTCATCCCAGTGCTCATCCCACGATCATCGCCCATGATCCGCTCATCCCGCGGCCCGATCGCACCAGTAACGATCTTGCGCGAAGACGAGGGCGGCGGCGCCGACGAGTCCGGCGGTCTGGCCGAGCGCGGCGGGCACGATCCGGACGTGCCGCGCGAACTCCATCCTGGCGTGCGTCCGGAACGCCTCCTCCAGCGGGTCGAAGAGCAGCGACCCCGCCTGGGACAGGCCGCCGCCGATGGCCGCGACGTCCAGGTCGCAGAGGTGCGTCGCGGACGCGATGGCGATGCCGATGGCGCGCCCGGCCCGCCGCATGGCCGCGGACGCGACCGGATGCCCGCGGCGCGCGTCGGCGGCCAGCTCGGCTCCGGCCGTGGTGCTGTCCAGCCGGCCGGGGTTCCCCCGCCGCCAGCCCTGCTCGCGCGCCCAGGCGACCAGCCCGGGCCCGCGCGCGACGGCCTCCAGGCAGCCGCGCCCGCCGCACGCGCAGGGCGGCCCGCCGGGGTCGACGACGACATGGCCGATGTGCCCGGCGTTGCCGCTGGCGCCGTTGATGAGGCGCCCGCCGAGGATGAGCCCGCCGCCGACGCCGGTCGACACGACCATGCCGAGGACGTTGTCGTGCCCGCGCCCCGCGCCGCGCCAGTGCTCGCCGACCGCGACGCAGATCGCGTCGTTGTGGATGCGGACGGGCAGCCCCGGATACCGGTCGCGCAGCCGCGCCCGCAGCGGGAAACCTCGCCAGGCCGGGATGTTGAGCGGGGACACCTCGGCGGCGGGCCAGGTCATCGGCCCGCCGCAGCCCACGCCGACGCCCGCGAGCGACGGATCCCCCGCGTCGGCGACGAGCTTGCCGAGCAGGGCCTCCAGCGTCCGCCAGAGCCCTTCGGCGTCCAGGTCCCCGGTATCCGGCGCGTGCGGATCGGACACGGGCGGGTTCGGGGTGGCGACGCGGTCGTAGGCGGCGACGCGCCCGCCGGGTTCGACGAGCGCGGCGGCGAGCTTCGTCCCGCCGATGTCGACGGCGAGCACGGGATTCGATTGTCCGGACGGCGGCGGACTGTCGCTCACGCAGGCTCTCCCGCACGCCCGAACGCCAGGATGGACGCGGTGAACCCGTGCACGTGGTTGCGCCCGGCGACCGGCCCGATCTCCCCGGCGGCGAAGAACCCGCCCACCCCCGCGGGCCCGAACGCGTGGTCGAGAACCCGAGCGTCATGGTCGGAGTCGGCGAACATGGCCTGACCGCGCCCGTTGCAGGCGAACAGCAGCGCGCCCTCGACCGGCGCCATGTCGAACCGGTCGAGCAGCGCCGACAGATCCTCCTCGGCGGCCCCGGCGTCGCGGACCTGGAACCGGACGGTGCGCCCGACGTCCACCACGTCACCGATCGCGATCGCGCCGCTGTCGGTGTCGGCGCCCACGACGCCGCGGACGAGGAAGTCGCCGTGCTCGTGCTCGTCAGCGTACTCGTCCATCGCGACGCCGATCAGCAGCCCGCGCCCGGCGAGCTCCTGCTCCTCCTCCGGCAGCTCCATGACGATCTGCTCGAGCTTCTCCAGCGCGGGGACGCCGGCCAGCTCGTACAGGACGTTCTCCTCCGCCCGCGTCACCACCATGTCCGGGCCGATCGGGCGGGCGCCCTGGCTGACCACGGTGGCGGCGGCGACGGGGCCGCCGATGACGACGCCGACCGCGCCGTCCGCGTACACCTCGCCGCCGACGAACAGCCGCGCGTCGCCGCGCACGGCGCCCTCGGCGAGCCCGCCGACCAGCGGCAGGCCGGGCAGCGCGTCCTCGGAGCGCTCGACGAACGCGTCCACGGGGAAGCTGTACGGGTCGGTCAGCAGGACGCCGACGACGTCGTCGGGCTGCCCCTCGGGCATGCCGACCACGACGAGCCGGTCGTCGGCCTTCAGCGTCTCCAGCCGGAACGGGTCGAGCCGCGCGCCGGGCAGCACCGCCGCCCACGCGCTGACCGCGCCGGTGTCCTCCACGCCGCGCCCGGCGCCGATCACCCCGGACGCGCTGCAGCCCAGCACGACCGCGGGCCCGGCGGCCTGCGCCGCGGCGAGCGCCGCCTCCTCGATCGCGCCGGGATCGTCCCCGCTCATGAAGACGCACACCAGGTCGGGCGCCGCGCTGAGCGGCGCGAGCGCCTGTTCCACCGCGGACACGGCCGCCTTGGACAGGTCGGGTCCGAGGGCCAGGCCATCACCGAATCGCGCCATCGGCGCCGCCTCCCTCCATTGAGTACTTCATCCTCGGTGTCTGCACGTACCACGCTTGCGCGGCGGGCCGGATGAAAGTACTCACCCAGTTCGCCAAATTCACGAGACCAGTTTTCCTCACTCAATCTTCCCCCCAGTCTTCCCTCCAGCCGGGTATCCACCCAAACCCGAACATCCACCCCCGGCGGCGGGGACGGCGCAAGCGCGGTGCCTGCACCGGCATAGCGGACGAATCGTCCAACGTGGGGTGCGAGTCCGCACACCCGCGACGTAGTGTCGATCGCGTGCCATCATCAACACCGCGCGATTCCACCCTGGGGGGGCTGCGCAGCAGCGGTCACGTCCAGCTGTCCGTGAAGGCGGAGATCCGCCGGAACCTGCTCGCCCGGCTGCGATCCGGCGAGCCGCGGTTCCCCGGCATCCTCGGGTTCGACGACACCGTCCTCCCGCACCTGGAGCGGGCCCTGCTCGCCGGGCACGACCTGGTGCTGCTGGGCGAGCGGGGGCAGGGCAAGACGCGCCTCATCCGCACCCTCGTCGGCCTGCTGGACGAGTGGACCCCGGTCGTCGCCGGCTGCGAGATCAACGACCACCCGTACGCGCCGGTGTGCGTGCGCTGCCGCCGCCTCGCCGCCGAGCTCGGCGACGACCTGCCGGTCGAGTGGAAGCACCGCGACGACCGGTACGGCGAGAAGCTCGCCACGCCCGACACCAGCGTCGGCGACCTCATCGGCGACGTCGACCCCATCAAGGTCGCGGAGGGCCGGACGCTCGGCGACCCGGAGACCGTCCACTTCGGGCTCGTACCGCGCACCAACCGGGGCATCTTCTCCATCAACGAGCTGCCCGACCTCGCCGAACGCATCCAGGTGTCGCTGCTGAACGTCCTGGAGGAGCGCGACGTCCAGGTCCGCGGCTACGCGCTGCGGCTGCCGCTGGACGTGCTGCTCGTCGCGTCCGCCAACCCCGAGGACTACACCAACCGCGGCCGCATCATCACCCCATTGAAGGACCGCTTCGGCGCCGAGATCCGCACCCACTACCCCCTCGAACTGGACGCCGAGCTGGCCCTGATCCGCCAGGAGTCCGACTTCGCCGACCTCGCCGGGCTGCCCGCCGAGGTGCCCGACCATCTCATCGAGATCATCGGCCGGTTCACCCGCCTCGTCCGCGAGTCGACGGCGGTCGACGCCCGCTCCGGCGTGTCGGCGCGGTTCGCGCTCGCCGGGGCCGAGACCGTCGCGGCGGGCGCCGTCCGCCGCGCGGCCCTCACCGGCGAGGACCACGCCGTCGCACGGGTCTGCGACCTCACCGCGATCGTCCCGTCGCTGATGGGCAAGGTCGAGTTCGAGGTCAGCGAGGAGGGCCGCGAGCAGGAGGTCCTCGAACACCTGCTGCGCCGCGCCGTCGCCGAGACCTACCGCCGCACGCTCGGCCCCGCCGACCTGACCGGGCTGCTCGACAAGTTCGACAACGGCGAGTCCGTCGAGTCGGGCGAGCTGGTCGCGGCGGCGGAGCTGCTGCGCCGCATCGGCCACGTCCCCGGCCTCGCCAAGATGATGGAGCGGCTCGGCATGAGCGGGGAGTCCCCCGGGCAGGCCGCCGCCGCACTGGAGTTCGCCCTGGAGGGGCTGTTCCTCACCCGGCGCCTGTCCAAGGACGTCGCCGGCGGGCGAGCGGACGGGACCGCCACCTACCGCACCTGAGATCTCCACCCGCGAGGGGATTCGATGAGCCGCTACCGCTACGGGGCGTACGAGGACGGGCCCGACCCCCTCGCCCCGCCCTACGACGTCCGCTCCGCCCTCGACGCCCTCGGCGACTCGGTGCTGGACGGCACCCGTCCCGACGACGCGCTCCGCGAGCTGCTGCGGCGCGGCCTGCCGGGCGCCGAGGGCCGACGCGGGCTCGACGACATGCTCCGCCAGGTGCGGGAGCGGCGCCGCGCCCTCCGCGACCGCGGCCGCCTCGACGGGACGCTGGAGCAGGCCCGCGCGCTCCTCGACACCGCGATCGGGCAGGAACGCGCCGAGCTGTTCCCCGACCCGAGCGACGACGCGCGGCTCCGCGAGGCCGAGCTGGACACGCTGCCGTCCGACACCTCCCAGGCGATCCGGCGGCTGTCGGACTACGACTGGCGCTCCGACGCCGCCCGCCAGACGTTTGAGCAACTGAAGGACCTGCTGCGCCGCGAAGTCCTCGACGCCCAGTTCCAGGGCATGAAGCAGGCCCTCGCGAACCCCGACCCGGCCGCCATGGAACGCGTCAAGAACATGATGGCCGCGCTGAACGGGATGCTGGAGCGCGACGCCCGCGGCGAGCACACCCAAGAAGACTTCGACCGGTTCATGGACGAGTACGGGGACATGTTCCCCGACGACCCGCAGAACCTCGAACAGCTCGTCGACTCCCTCGCCCGCCGCGCCGCCGCCATGGACCGGCTGCTCGCCTCCCTCAGCCCCGAGCAGCGCGCGGAGCTCGCCGGGCTGATGGAGCAGGCCATGCAGGACGCGGGCCTCGCCATGGAGATGACCCGGCTCGGCGACGCGCTGCGGGCCCGCCGTCCCGACCTCGGCTGGGGGCAGCCCGAGCAGATGACCGGCGACGACCCGCTCGGCATGGGCGACGCCACGACCGCGCTGGCCGAGCTCGCCGACCTCAGCGAGCTGGAGGCGGCGCTCGGGCAGGAGTACCCGGGCGCGCGGCTGGACGACATCGACGAGGAGGCCGTCCGGCGCGCCCTCGGCCGGCAGGCCGTCGACGATCTCGCCGCGCTGCGCCGCATCGAGGCCGAGCTGGAACGGCAGGGCTACCTGCAGCGCAAGCGCGGCAAGCTGGAGCTGACGCCGAAGGCCGTGCGGCGGCTCGGCGAGACCGCGCTGCGCCGCGTGTTCGCCCAGCTGACGACCGGCCGGCAGGGCGACCACGACCAGCAGGACGCGGGCCAGGCGGGCGAGCTGACCGGCTCCAGCCGCGAATGGCGCTTCGGCGACGAGCAGCCCCTCGACGTGGTCCGGACGGTCAGCAACGCCATCCGCCGCAGCGCCATGGACCCGGGCACGGGCGACACCGACAGCGCCGGGCTGGCGACCGCGAAAGTGGTCGAACCGGCCGCCCCCGACCTCACGAAAGTCCACGGCAACGGCTCGAACGGCCCCGGCACCGCCCGTCCCGCCAACGGGGTGAGGCTGAGCGTGGACGACTTCGAGGTGCAGGAGACGGAGCGGCGCACCGGCGCGGCCGTCTGCCTCCTCGTCGACCTGTCGTACTCGATGGTGCTGCGCGGCACCTGGGCCGTCGCCAAGCAGACCACGCTCGCCCTGCACACCCTCGTGACCAGCAAGTTCCCGCAGGACGCGATCCAGATCATCGGGTTCTCCAACTACGCGCGGGTGCTGCACCCCACGGAGATGGCGGGCCTCGACTGGGACATGGTCCAGGGCACGAACCTGCACCACGCGCTGATGATCGCCGGACGCCATCTGGACCAGCATCCCGACTTCGAGCCGATCGTCCTCGTCGTCACCGACGGTGAGCCCACCGCGCACCTGCGCCCGGACGGCCGCTCGCTGTTCGACTACCCGCCGTCCACCGACACGCTCGTCCTCACGCTCGCGGAGGTCGACAAGATGACCCGGCGCGGCGCCTGCATGAACTTCTTCATGCTCGCCGAAGACCGCCGCCTGGTGTCGTTCGTCGAGGAGGTCGCCCGCCGCAACGGCGGCCGGGTCTTCGCCCCCGACGCCGACCGCCTGGGCGAGTACGTCGTAAGCGACTACCTAAGGGTGCGCCGCACCCGCCGCTAGCGCCTGCTTTTTTGTGGGGGGACGACCCCCCACACCCCCCGTGTAAGGGCGTCACAGGGCTAGGGTCGGCCTCATGTCGACTTCCGACCGCCTGCTGCTCTTCCTGCACATCGGTTTCGCGATCTTCACGCTGGGGCCGCTCACCGCCGCCACCCATTCGACCCCGCGCTACATCCGCAAGCGCAACGCGTCCGTCGTGCGGTACCTGCACCGGACGACGCAGATCTACGGCATCGGCGCGCTGGGCATCTTCCTGTTCGGGCTGCTGCTCGCCGAGGGCGACCTGGCGGAGGTCTGGCTGTCTGCGTCGATGACGCTGTTCATCGTCGCGCTGGTGCTGCTGCTGATCGTCGACCGCGACCAGCGGAAGGCGGTGCACCTGCTGGAGGCCGCAGCCGCCAAGAAGCCCGAGCCCGCAGCCGCGGCCAAGGCGGAGGACGGCGAGACGACCGAGGCCAAGGACGAGAAGCAGGCGGCCAAGCCCGCCGCCGCCCCGGAAGGCGACATCGCGCAGGTGGAGCGCGGCAGGATCGCCGCCCTCTCCGGCGTCGTGTCCCTGATCTGGCTGGTGATCCTCGTCCTGATGGTCTGGAACGGCTGAACTTCTAGTCTCGCGGCTTCACGTGGTTCTTGAGCCAGCTCACGATCAGCGGCCAGGTGTCCGCGTCCTCGAGCATCTGCGCCGCGTGCAGGTCGCCCTCGACGGTCTTCACCGTCGCCTGGACGCCCGCGGCGCGCAGCGCGCTCGCCAGCCCCGTGCTCTGCGTGACCGGGACGAAGTCGCCGCTGCCGTGGAGCAGCAGCATGGGCGCGTCGCCGGCGGAGGCGTGCGTGACGGTGCTGGCGTCGTCCAGCCGGGCCAGGCAGTCCGCGGCGATGCCGGCGACGCCGGAGACCGAGTCGGGCACGCAGTCGACGAGCGCGGTCACGGCGCGCCGCAGCTTGACCTGCTGGAGCGTGGCGGCGGGGTTCGCGCCGTCCTGGAAGGCGAGGAACGGGTCGTTCGGCGGCGACAGCGCGATCACGCCGCGCACCTGCTGGCCGCCCGTCCCGTACGCGCCGATCTGGGTCGCGAGGTGGCCCCCGGCCGAGGAGCCGAGGACGGCGACGCGGCGCGGGTCGGCGTTCCACAGCCGGGCGTGCTTCTTGATGAACGCGAGCGCGGACAGCGAGTCGTCGCGCTGCGCCGGCCACTGCGCCTTCGGCGCGAGCCGGTAGTTCGCCGACACGACGACGAAGCCCTGCTCCGTCAGCCGCCGCGCGAAGTACTTCCAGCCGCCGCCCTTGTCGCCGCTCATCCAGTAGCCGCCGTGCAGGATCAGCACCACCGGACGGGGCGTGGCGCGCGGCCCGGCGTCGCGCCAGTACGCGTCCATCCGCTGCGCGGCGGCCTTGCCGTAGGCGTAGGTGCGGGACTTCGGCAGCGCCGGGGTGACCATGACCGCCTGGGCGGTGACGGTCCCGTCGGGCTCCCCGTCGGGCGCGGCCGGACCGCCGGACGGCCCGCCCGGCGTCCCGCCCTGGGGCATGGACGTGGACGACGTCGACGGCGACCCGGATTCCGGGGTCACCGGCTCCCCAGACGGCGCCACCGCCGGAACGGACGGTGCCGGTGGCGTCGGCGCCGTCGCGTGGGCTCCCGCGGGAACGGCGACGGCGGAGACACACACCGCGGCGAACGCCGCCCCACTGACCAGTGATTTGCGCACCCCGGGCCCCTTCTTCACCAACCTGGCGCGCTGATTATAGAGGTTTGATCAACCACCCGGGGGAAGATCAACTCGTTTGGCCGGACGAACGCCCAGGCCGGCACCCGGACGAACGCCCAGGCCGGGCCCCGGACGAACGCCCAGCCGGGCCCGGACGAACGCTCAGGCCAGCGCCCGATCGAGATCGTGGAGAAGGTCGTCGACGTCCTCGATCCCGACCGACAGCCGCACCAGATCGGCGGGGACCTCCAGCGGCGACCCGGCCGCCGACGCGTGCGTCATCCGGCCCGGATGCTCGATCAGCGACTCGACGCCGCCGAGCGACTCGCCGAGCGTGAACAGCTCCGTCCGCTCGCACACCCGCACCGCGGCGTCCTCCGACTCCATCCGGAACGAGACCATGCCGCCGAACGCCCGCATCTGCTTGGCCGCGATGTCGTGCCCCGGGTGATCGGGCAGCCCCGGGTACAGCACGTCCCGCACCGACGGGTGCCGGACGAGCATCTCCACGATCCGCTCGGCGTTGGCGCAGTGCCGGTCCATCCGCACGCCCAGCGTCTTGATCCCGCGCAGGGTGAGCCAGGCGTCGAACGGCCCCGCGACGGCGCCCATCGCGTTCTGGTGGAACGCGAGCCGCTCCCCCAGCTCCGCGTCCGCCGCGATCAGCGCGCCGCCGATGACGTCGGAGTGCCCGCCGATGTACTTCGTCGTCGAGTGGACGACCACGTCGGCGCCCAGCTCCAGCGGCCGCTGGAGGTAGGGCGAGGCGAACGTGTTGTCGACGACCAGCAGCGCCCCCGCATCGTGCGCGACCTCCGCCAGTTTCGCGATATCGGCGATACCGAGCAGTGGATTGGTGGGCGTCTCCACCCAAACGATCTTCGTATCGCCCCGCAGGGAGCGCCGCAGCGCGTCCACGTCCCCGAGCGCCACCGGATCGAACGCGACCCCCCAGGGCTCGGCCACCTTGGCGAACAGCCGGTACGTCCCCCCGTACGCGTCGTTCGGGATCACGACGTGATCGCCGGGGCGGCAGACGGCCCGGATCAGCGCGTCCTCGGCGGCGAGCCCCGACGCGAACGCCAGCCCCCGCGCGCCGCCCTCCGTCTCGGCGAGGCATACCTCCAGCGCGGTACGCGTCGGATTCGCCGACCGCGAGTACTCGTAGCCACCGCGCAGCCCGCCGATGCCGTCCTGCTTGTAGGTCGAGACCTGATAAATGGGCGGGACGACCGCGCCGGTGGTCGGGTCGGGCTCCTGACCGGCGTGCAGTGCCACGGTGTCGAAGCCGTGCCGCCGTCCGCCGTTCGCCTCCCGACCGTCACCGGTTCGCAGGCCGCGGGTAGTCTGATGAACCTCGTTGTCCATGGGTACGAGGCTATCCAGCCCACTCCCCTCCTAGAGGATGAGGCACTCCCCCGCAAGTATCAGCCACTATTTCGGCTCGGGGGTTGACTACAGAGCCCGTCCGGTTCTCTACCGTTTTACGGGTACCACCTCAACCTGAAACAAACATCCCAACCCGAACCACTTCACCCTGAAACTAAGGAATTCGCATGTTCGCTGGGCTCGCGCGCTTCGTCGTGAGACATCCATGGTGGACGATCGGGGCATGGCTCCTGGCCGCGGCCCTCATCATCGTTCTGTCCCCCAAGCTCGCCACCGAGTCGGACCAGGGCGAGTTCCTGCCGTCCAAGTACGAGTCCGTCCAGGCGGCCGAGATCGCCGAGAAGGCGTTCCCGGACCAGGCGGACGCGTCCGCCCTGATCGTGGTGCAACGTTCCGACGGCGGGCAGATCACCCCCGCTGACAGCACCAAGATCGCCGCGGCAGCGCAGAACCTGACGGCCAAGAAGTACCCGACCGTGAAGGGCTTCGAGACCGGCGCCCAAGCGGTCGCGCCGAACAAGTCCATCCAGCTGATCAGCGTCCCGGTGGAGATGACGACCGGGGGCGAGTCCGCCAAGCAGCAGAGTCAGGCGATCAAGGACATCCGCACCCAGCTGCCCAAGGAGCTGGGGAGCGGGCTGGAGGCCAAGGTCGGCGGTGAGCCCGCGGCCTGGGTCGACAACGAAGACTCCTTCACCGAGTCCTTCGTGCTGATCACCTTCGCCACCTTCGGGCTGATCATCGGCCTGATCCTGCTGATCTTCCGGGCGCCGCTGGCGGCGATCCTGCCGATCATCGTGATCATCGCCACCGAGCAGGTGTCGATGGGGCTGATCGGGGCCGCGTCCAAGGTGCTGGACTTCTCCGGCGACGACAGCCTCCAGATCATCCTGACGATCGTCCTGTTCGGCGTCGGCGCCGACTACTACCTGTTCCTGCTGTTCCGCTACCGGGAGCGGCTGCGCGCCGGCGAGGACCGCAAGACCGCGCTGATCTCGGCGGTGGAGCGGGTCGGCGAGGTCATCACCTCCGCGGCGGCCGCGATCGCGGCCACGTTCCTGGTGCTGATGCTGGCCTCCTTCGGGATCTTCGCCGCATGGGGCCCGTCGCTCGCCATCGGCGTCCTGGTGATGGGCGTCACCTCGCTGACGCTGTTCCCCGCGATCCTGTCGCTGGTCGGCCCCGCGGTGTTCTGGCCGTCGAAGTCCTGGAAGAAGCAGCCGAAGGCCACCACCTCGGCGCGGATCGGCCGGATGGTGGGCAAGCGCCCGGCCATGGTCGCCCTCGTCTCCGCGGGCCTGATGGTCGCGCTGGCGTCCGGTGCGATCGGGTTCAAGTCCGACTACGACTTCCAGTCCAGCTTCCCGCAGGACACCGAGTCCGCGCAGGCCGTCAAGGACCTGCAGAAGGGCTTCCCCGCCGGGCAGAACACGCCGGTCGAGGTCATGATCCGGTCCACCGACGGCCAGCCGCTGGAGAAGGCCGAGCTGGACGCGTTCGGGCAGAAGGCGAAGTCGCTGCCGGGCGTCGGCGGCGTGCAGCCCGCCACCCCCAGCAAGGACCCGAAGGTCGCCCAGGTCAACCTGGTGCTCAACGGCAACCCCGTCGACAACAAGTCGATCAACCTGGTCAAGAACGATCTCGGACCGGCCGTCCACGACATCGCGCCCGAGGGCACCGAGGTGTTCGTCGGCGGTGAGACCGCGATCTACAGCGACATCAACAGGGTCGTCAACCGCGACCTGTCGGTGATCCTGCCGATCGCCGGCGCGCTGATCGCGCTGATCCTCCTGGCGCTGCTCCGCTCGGTGGTCGCGCCGCTGTACCTCGTCCCGGCGGTGCTGCTCGGCTTCGCCGCGACGCTGGGCTCCGCGGTGTACGTCTTCCAGGGCCTGATGGGCCAGCCCGGGGAGATCTTCCACCTGCCGATCATGCTGTATCTGTTCGTGCTGGCCATCGGGACCGACTACAACATCCTGATGACCGCGCGGCTCCGCGAGGAGGCCAAGGAGGGCCACGAGCCGCGCAAGGCCGCCGCGCTGGCGGTCGAGCACGGCGGCCCGACGGTCGCCGCGGCGGGCCTGATCCTGGCCGGGACGTTCTCGGTCATGCTGCTCGCCAAGGTGTCGATGCTGCAGCAGATGGGCTTCTCCATCGCGCTGGGGATCGCGCTGTCGGCCTTCGTGATGGCGATGTTCCTGGTGCCGGGCCTCACCGCCCTGCTGGGCCACCGGGCCTGGTGGCCGGGGCACGGCGACCAGCCGAAGAAGCAGCTCAAGCAGTCCGACACGCGGGAGGACTACCTCCCGTCCGGGCACCGGTAACCCGGCGCCCCACAGACGGGCGTGGGGTTGGGGGGCCCGGCCCCGAAATGCCGCCCACCGGCCGGGCCGCGCAACCCGACATCCTCCAAGAAAGAAGCGCCGGAGGCCAAGAGGCCTCCGGCGCTTTCCTTATGCCCGCGTCACCCTCCGGACCCGGCCAGAAACGCGATGAGATCCTGCCGGGTGACCAGCCCCTTGGGCTTCCCGTCGACCAGAACCACGGCGGCCCCGGACTTCTCCAGCACCCCGACGGCCTTGCTCACCGGCTCGCCGGACCCGAGCGTCGGCAGCGGCTCCGACATGTGCAGCTCCACCGGCTCGGTCAGCTTCGCGCGCTCCCTGACCAGGATGTCGAGCAGGTCCCGCTCCACCACCGACCCGACCACCTCCGCCGCCATGACCGGCGGCTCCTCCTTCATCACCGGAAGCTGAGACACCTCGTACTCCCGCATGATCGAGATGGCGGTCTGCACGCTCTCGTGCGGGTGGACGTGCACGAACTCCGGCAGCGTCCGCCCCTTGCGCGTCAGCACCTCGCCGACCCGAGCCTCCTCGGTCGCCGGGATGAGGAAGCCGTAGTCGGCCATCCACTCATCATTGAAGATCTTCGTGAGGTACCCGCGGCCGCCGTCCGGCAGCAGCACCACGACCACGTCGTCCGGCCGGGCCCGCTCCGCCACGCGCAGCGCCGCGACCACGGCCATCCCGCAGGACCCGCCGACGAGCAGCGCCTCCTCACGGGCGAGCCGCCGCGTCATGTTGAACGAGTCCTTGTCGGACACGGCGATGACGTCGTCGCAGATGTCCCGGTCATAGGTCTCGGGCCAGATGTCCTCCCCCACACCTTCGGTGAGATAGGGACGTCCACTCCCCCCTGAGTACACCGACCCTTCAGGATCAGCCCCGATGATCTTGACCCGTCCCCCGGAGACCTCCTTCAGATACTTGCCGGCGCCACTGATCGTCCCGCCGGTGCCGATCCCCGCCACGAAGTGCGTGACTCGCCCCTCAGTCTGCTCCCAGATCTCCGGCCCGGTCGTCTCGTAGTGCGACACCGGATTCTGCGGATTGGTGTACTGGTTCGGCTTCCACGCGCCCGGAATCTCCGCCGCCAGCCGATCCGACACCGAGTAGTACGAGTCGGGATGCTCGGGCGACACCGCCGTCGGGCACACCACGACCTCCGCGCCATAGGCCCGCAGCACGTCGACCTTGTCCCGGGCGACCTTGTCCGGGCAGACGAAGACGCACCGGTACCCCCGGTACTGCGCCACGATCGCGAGCCCCACCCCCGTGTTCCCGGAAGTCGGCTCCACGATCGTCCCGCCCGGCCGCAGCTCCCCCGACCGCTCCGCCGCATCGATCATGCGGACCGCGATCCGGTCCTTCACCGACCCACCGGGATTGAAGTACTCCACCTTGGCGAGCACCTGGGCTCCCGGACGGCCCGTCCCCTCGCTGTCGGTCACCTTGCGCAGCCGGACGAGTGGAGTGTTGCCCATCAGCTCGACGAGCGAATCGTGTACCTGCACCGCGACATCCTTGTCGTTCAGTGTGCCGAATCAATGGTCGCGTCCCTGTTTCACGCAGGGCGCCCGGGACGCGGGTCCGGACGGACCCCGTTTCCGAAGGTAGCCGAGCCGGGGGCCGCAGGCATCAAGGCGGCGGCCCGGGGGTAGAAGGTCATCACGGAGGGTCAGCGACGCATGTTGAGGGCATTCACGGCACGCCGCATCGCGGCGGCCGCTGCGTACGGGGGCGGCGGAATCACCGCCGTGGGCGGCATCACCTTCGGCTTGGTCGTGGTCGAGGCGAAACTGGCCCGCAGAATGATCGAGGCCACCCCCAACAGTGACCCACCACCCGCGGACGGCGTCTACGGCAGCACGCTGGAAACGACACCGCTCTCCCTTGTCATGATCGGCGACTCGACCGCCGCGGGCCTGGGCGTCCACACCCCGGAAGAGACCCCGGCCGCACTCCTGGCCACCGGCCTCTCCGCGATCGCCGACCGCCCCGTCCGCCTGACGAACGTCGCCCGCTCCGGCGCCCGCTCCCCGTCCCTCCGCGGCCAGGTCGACCGCGCGTTGCAGACCCGTCCCGACATCGCCGTCATCATGATCGGCGCCAACGACGTGACGGGCCGCATCCCGCCCGCCGACTCCGTCCGCCACCTGGCCGACGCGGTCGACCGCCTCCGCGCCGCGGGCAGCCACGTCGTCGTCGGCACCTGCCCCGACCTGGGCTCCGTCAAGCCTCTGATGCCCCCGCTGAAGTGGATCGCCCGCCGCGCCAGCCGCCAGCTAGCCGCCGCCCAGACCATCGCCGCGGTAGAACGCGGCGCCCGCTCGATCTCCCTGGGCGACCTGCTGGGCCGCGAGTTCGCCGCCGACCCGCTCTCGATGTTCAGCGAGGACCGCTACCACCCGTCCGCCCGCGGCTACGCGTCCGCGTCCGCCGCCGTCCTGCCCTCGATCGCCGCCGCACTGGGCCTGGAACCCGACCTGGCCGACCAGCCCGGCACAGGCGTCCTCCCGGTGTACCTGGCCGCCGCCGAGGCCGCCGAGGTCTCAGGCACCGAGGTCCGCGGCGCCCCCGCCACAGACCGCGACCGCCCCCGCTGGGCAACCCTCCTACGCCGCCGCACCGCAAACGACCACCCCACAAGCTCCCCCCGCCCAGTAGCCCCAGACCCAGCCTGAACACCCACAGACACCCAACCCGCTCCGGTTGGCAGCGCATGGATACCGACCGCGCACACGTCCCGGGCAACACGAGAACCCGGCAGACATGCCCCGCCCAGACCCCACCGGTTGGCAGCCCATGAACATCAACCGCGCACGTCTCAGGTGGCGAGTCCGCTGGCCGCACCCCGACCAGTCGCCCTACACCCAGACCTGTCCCACCAGGCGGCCTCCCCAGTCCCGCCGGTTGGCGGCCGCGAGCGTCGATCGTGCGCCTATCCAGCGGCGGGAAAATTCGGCAGCCGCGCCGCACGAGCCCCCAGCCCAACCTGGAGAACGGTCACGCGGCCCAGCCCATCGGGCCGGTTGGCAACGCGGCCCGTGGATACCAACCGCAAACGTATCCGCCCGGCGGAAGGGCCGGGTGGACACACCGCGACCAGCCGCACCTGAGCTGACCTGAAGCTCGTCAGGCGGCCCACCCGATCCCACCGGTTGGCGCCTGAATACCGCCCGCACGCATCGGGCGGCCGAAGGCCCGGCAGACGTGCCGCGACTAGCCACCCGGACCCGGCCTCAAGATCGATCAGGCGCCCAACCGATCCCACCACCGGTCGGGGCCGCAAATATCGACCGCACACAAGCCTGGCGGAGAAGGGGCCCGGTAGGCGTGCTCCGCTGGTCGCCCCCGGCCCCGGCTTGGAGGTTTCAGGTGACCCACCCGATCGACTCGGCTGTGAGCACGGCCCGTGGATCCCAACCGCACACGTATCCGCCCGGCGGAAGGGCCCGCTAGACGTGCCGCGACCAGTCGCGCCAGCCCCGGCCTGAAGTCCCGCCAGGCGGCCCCGCCCAGCCGATCCCGCCGGTTGGCGGCGCGGCGTGGAACCAACCGCACTCGTATCCGGCCAGCGGGAAAGCTCGGTAGGCGTGCCGCGACCAGTCGCGCCAGGCCCGGCCTGAAGTCCCGCCAGGCGGCCCCGC
>NZ_JBIRAX010000011.1:0-333508 GCF_044326375.1 Actinomadura sp. 3N508 | reverse complement strand
CCGTTCGCCGCTCGAGTACCCCCGAAGGGGCCTTTCCGCTCGACTTGCATGTGTTAAGCACGCCGCCAGCGTTCGTCCTGAGCCAGGATCAAACTCTCCATTAAGGCCAAACGACCAACCGAAAGGGGCGAACCTCCCGGCGGCCAAACCTCGGAAACAATCCCAGCATCACCAACCCCCCAAAAGAGGGCCGGCATTGCCTCAAAGAAATCCCTGAACCATCCGAAGACAGCCCACGGGGACGACCCAACCCCCGCAAAAGCAGGACCGGGCCGTATAAAGGCACTGGCTTTTAACACGCTGTTGAGTTCTCAAGAAACGGACACCCACCGTGCTAGATCCGCTTTCGCGTTTCCCGCTCCGGGGCGACTCGCTTTACTTTACCGGATTCGGCCGAACTGTCAATTTCGGCCTTTTCCGTTGCCTCGGCCGTTGCCACTTGCGTGGCTTCTTCCGGGGCGGTGGTTCTATTTCACCAGATTTGGCTCGTTTGTCAAAACCGAGCCTTTCCGTCCCACCACGACAGTCCGGACGCGACGAAGCCGCGTCGGCTGGTTCGGTAGTGGGTTCCCCTCGGGCCGGCCGCCTATCGGCGTCCGCTACCCCGTGGGGCGAAGTGAACAGTATGCCCCTGAGGTGCGAACGTCAAACCGGCTCGGGCGTTCCGGCGGCGTCGAATCGGCCGGAGCACCGTCGCGGGTCGGCTCGCGCGCTCGTCCTACCTTGGGTTTTGTCCGATCTTGTACCGGCCTGTCACCCGTTCGAACGCCTGCCGGCCCGCCAATATTTCTTTTTGGCAACGACAGCGCCGCGCGCGGCCGTCTACGGCTTGGCCAGGTATCCGCCGATGAAGAGGACGCCTTCGGCCAGGACCCAGATGATGGCGGCCACGGTCAGAAGGGCGTCCAGCCGGTCGGGCCTCTGCCGCACACCCGGCACTGCCCAGCCCGTCACCGCGACGACGAGGGCCAGGACGGCCACCGGTGCCGAGAGGCGGACGGCATCGTCGAATCCCGCGCTGCATCCCGGGTCGCGCTGTTCGGCCTCGCCGCAGAATGCGGTGGCGCCCCAGCCGCCGAGTGCGGAGAAGACCCAGAGCAGGGCGAGCACGCAGTTGGCGATCGTCGGAATCGCCGGCGAGATCCACCAGCTGTTCGGACGCCCGGGCGTGGCCTGCACGAAATGGAACGTACCTCGCGGCGGCAGGGCCCGTGAAGCCCTGGCCGGAAGGGCCTGGGCGAGCGCGAAGGCCGCGCATCAGGTGATCTCTTTGGCCTCGTGCAGGTTCATGTCCATGACGATCGCCGTCATGACGGCCATGGTCCGCAGCGGGTCGGGAACGGGGTCGAAGATCTCCACGGCGTACTTGTCGGCCGTCGTCAGCAGGTGGGTGGCGAGGCCGGCCCATTTCTTCCGGACGTGGGCGACCTTGGAGCCGTCGGTGTCGGTCACCTCGAAATTGTTCCGGGGCACGTCGACCGAGACGGCGCCGATCAGGGTTCCTTCGCCGTCGTAGACGACATAGCGGCGCCCGACCCGTTCGGTGACGAACGAGCCGAAGGCGTCGCCGTCCGGGTTGAGGATCTCGGTGTATTCCCGTCCCCGCTGCTTGTCGATGATCAGGACGGGAGCTCCGTCGGGGGTCGTCAGCACGACGGCCCGGGCGTCGAGGTTCGATTTGCCGGCGAGCACGCCCCGCATGTCGGCGCGTCCCTGGTCGTCGGTTGGGGCCGCGACGGCGAGGACGATGCCATCGCGGTCGAGCACCCTGTACCTCGATTTGGCGAACGGGCCCCGCCGAGGCTGTTCGACCTTGAGCACCGAGGAGCTGAACACTTCGTTCACGCGTTCTCCCGTCTCATCGGCCGCTCAGGCGACCTTCTGTTCACGTCCCGGCGGCGCGTCGGCACTTGCGGGCGCGCCACTCCGTCCAACCGGCGATCCTGCCAAGCCCGGCCCCTCAGTGGAAGCACATTCCGGGGTCGGCCGGCCTCGGCGGAGGCCGGTCGCCCGGTTGACCTGCGGCAGGCGGTTGTGAGTGTGCCGTCAGGGGAACCGACTTGTGTCCGCGGGAATGCGCCGCCGTCCACGGGCACGTCCGATGACGGTTGCTTTTCACCCCCTGGCAGCCGGTTGCCCGCCTGCGTGTCCCTGGCGCGGGTCGCCTCCGGTGGTCGTGCGTCATGGGGTTTCGGGGTCATCAGGCGAAGACGTCGGGGACGCTCTTGCCTTCGTAGAGGATCAGGTCGAGGGCGATCGGTGCCGCTATGACGAGAATGCGCAGCGGGTCGGGCGGGCTGTGGAAGAACGTCACCGCGTACCGGTCCGCGGTGGTGAGCAGTTCTGTCGCCGCGCCCTTCCACTTCTTGTCCACCTGCGCGACGTGGGTTCCGGCGGTGTCGAGCACTTTGAACTTGCGGGCGAGCCTGTTGCCCTCCAGGCGCCCGACAGGCTGTTCCGCCGCGTTGAGCAGCTGATACAGCCATTGGTAGCGGTCCTGCCGGATCGAGCCGTGCAGGACGCCGTCCGGTGTGCTGACCCAGGTCGAGCGGGCGTTCTTCGGGCGTTCGATCGCCAGTACCGGTGTGCCCCGGGCGTCCTCGACCTGGACGGTCCGCTGGCCGCCGCCGTCGAGCATGACCGCCCGCCACGCCTGGCGCCGGAGCGACACCTCGCGCTCTTCGGCCCTGGCCACCAGGACGCCGCCCGCGTCGAACACCTTGTACTGGGACTTCGCGGAAGGGACTCGTCGCGGCTGGTCGATCCTGAGCACGGGAGAACTGAAGAGATCGCTCACATGTCCCCTTAACGCTGTGCTGCTGCGGGGGCGTCCGGTCCGGGACTGCGCCGCCCCCGGCACCGGGCCGAACGCCCTGATCATCTTGTGGGACGTGTGAGCGTCCACGCAGGTTCGCCTGGCCGCGCGGCGGAATGCGCGAATGCCGAAGGGACGGCCCCGTGCGGGACCGTCCCTTCGGATGCGTGCCGAGTCGGACGCCAGGACCTGATCGGGTCGGATCAGAAGTCCATGCCGCCGGCGTCGGGCATGCCGCCCGCCGGGGCCGGGTTCTTCTCCGGCTTCTCGGCGATGACCGCCTCGGTGGTCAGGAACAGCGCGGCGATCGACGACGCGTTCTGCAGCGCGGACCGGGTCACCTTGGCCGGGTCGAGAATCCCCGCCTCGAACATGTTGGTGTACTCGCCGGTCGCGGCGTTGAGGCCCTCACCCGGGGTCAGGTTGCGGACCCGCTCCACCACGACGCCGCCCTCAAGGCCGGCGTTCACGGCGATCTGCTTCAGCGGCTCCTCCAGAGCGCGCTTGACGATGTTCGCGCCGGTGGCCTCGTCGCCGGTGAGCTCCAGCTTGTCGAACGCCTTGGTGCCGGCCTGCAGCAGCGCCACGCCACCACCGGGGACGATGCCCTCCTCGACCGCGGCCTTCGCGTTGCGGACGGCGTCCTCGATGCGGTGCTTGCGCTCCTTGAGCTCCACCTCGGTCGCGGCACCGGCCTTGATCACCGCGACACCGCCCGCGAGCTTGGCCAGGCGCTCCTGGAGCTTCTCGCGGTCGTAGTCGGAGTCGGTGTTGTCGATCTCGGTGCGGATCTGGTTGACCCGGCCCGCGATCTCGTTGGCGTCACCGGCGCCGTCCACGATGGTGGTCTCGTCCTTGGCGATGACGATCTTGCGCGCCCGGCCGAGCATGTCGACCGTGGTGTTCTCCAGCTTGAGGCCGACGTCCTCGCTGATGACCTGGCCGCCGGTCAGCGTGGCGATGTCGCCCAGCATGGCCTTGCGGCGGTCGCCGAAGCCCGGGGCCTTCACGGCCACGGACTTGAAGATCCCGCGGATCTTGTTGACGACCAGGGTGGCCAGGGCCTCGCCCTCGACGTCCTCCGCGATGATCAGCAGCGGCTTGCCGGACTGCATGACGCCCTCGAGGACGGGCAGCAGGTCCTTGTTGGCCGACACCTTGCCCTGAACGATCAGGATGTACGGGTCTTCGAGGACCGCCTCCATCCGCTCGGGGTCGGTCACGAAGTAGTGCGAGATGTAGCCCTTGTCGAAGCGCATCCCCTCGGTGAGCTCGAGCTCCAGACCGAAGGTCTGGCTCTCCTCGACCGTGATGACGCCTTCCTTGCCGACCTTGTCCATCGCCTCGGCGATCATCTCGCCGATCTGCGGGTCGCCGGCGGAGATGGAGGCCGTGGAGGCGATCTGCTCCTTGGTCTCCACGTCCTTGGCGAGCTTGGACAGCTCCTCGCTCACCCGCTCGACCGCGGACTCGATGCCGCGCTTCAGCGACATCGGGTTGGCGCCGGCCGCCACGTTCCGCAGGCCCTCGCGCACGAGCGCCTGGGCCAGGACGGTGGCGGTGGTGGTGCCGTCACCCGCGACGTCGTCGGTCTTCTTGGCGACTTCCTTGACGAGCTCGGCGCCGATCTTCTCCCACGGGTCCTCGAGCTCGATCTCCTTGGCGATCGACACACCGTCGTTCGTGATCGTGGGGGCGCCCCACTTC
Organism: Actinomadura sp. 3N508; assembly: GCF_044326375.1. Taxonomy (NCBI): domain Bacteria; kingdom Bacillati; phylum Actinomycetota; class Actinomycetes; order Streptosporangiales; family Thermomonosporaceae; genus Actinomadura; species Actinomadura sp. 3N508. Next base: position 328,986 of record NZ_JBIRAX010000011.1, on the reverse strand, counting down.
TTCTCCAGCACGACGTTGCGGCCCTTGGGACCAAGGGTCACCTTGACGGCGTCGGCGAGCTGGTTCATGCCGCGCTCAAGACCGCGGCGGGCCTCCTCGTCGAACGCGATCATCTTTGCAGCCATAGGCTCCAGTCCTCCCGGAACAAGGTGGCTTAGACGGATCGAGCCGACGCCCGCGACGGACGGCCCCCGCCGACGACTGCCATTCCGTCGCCGAACTGGGGCCTCATCGCCCCGACCCAGACTGTGAAGTTGTCACTCCCCACAGCAGAGTGCCAACCGTTTTTTAGCACTCTACCCTGCCGAGTGCAAGCAATGCGCATCGTCGTTGGCGGAACCGTCACCGGGCTGACCCAACCCGTTCTCACCTGCGTCGGAGCCGTGCTCGGCGACGTCAGGGGTGTGCGGCTGTGCCGGAGCGAGGGGTATGGGTGGCGCAAGTCGGTGCGCCGCGTGGCGAGGGGCGTGGCGGTTTGGGCGGGTTCGGGAGCGTCGCGGCGCTACGGCGGTGGGCGAACGCAAAACCCGGCCCCGAGGAAGTGTCGGGGCCGGGGTTTCGGTGTCAGCCGCCGGCTACGGCGGGGATGATCGAGATCTGGGCGCCGTCGGGGGTCGGGGTGTCGAGGCCGTCGGCGAAGCGGACGTCCTCGTCGCCGACGTAGACGTTGACGAAGCGGCGGATCTTGCCGGCGTCGTCGAGGATGCGGGCGGAGATGCCGGTGTAGCTGGCCTCCAGGTCGGCGACGACCGCGCGCAGGGTGGCGCCCTCGGCCTTCACCTCCGATTCGCCGCCGGTGTAGGTCCGCAGGATCGTCGGGATACGGACGGACACGCTGCTCATGGTGCTCCTTTTCAGGCGAGGCCCGCGGCGCGGAACGCTTCCAGGGACGGTGCGATGTTCGCGGACGGCGCGACGACGGGTGCGACGGCGTCCAGGGTCTTCAGGCCGTCCCCGGAGTTGATGATCACGGTTTCGGCGGACGGGTCGAGGGCCCCGGAGGCGATCAGCTTGCGGAGGGTCGCGACGGTGACGCCGCCCGCGGTCTCGCCGAAGATGCCCTCGGTGCGGGCGAGGAGGCGGATGCCCTCGACCACCTCGGCGTCGCTGACGTCCTCGACGGAGCCGTTGGTGCGGCGGGTGACGTCCAGGACGTACGGGCCGTCGGCGGGGTTGCCGATCGCGAGGGACTTGGCGATCGTGTCGGGCTTCACCGGGCGGATCACGTCGTGGCCCGCCTTGAAGGCGTCGGCGACCGGGGCGCAGCCGGTGGCCTGGGCGCCGAAGACCCGGTAGGGCTTGTCCTCGACGAGGTTCAGCTTGATCAGTTCCTGGAAGGCCTTGTCGATCTTGGTGAGCTGGGAGCCGGACGCGACCGGGACGACGATCTGGTCCGGCAGCCGCCAGCCGAGCTGCTCGGCGATCTCGTAGCCGAGGGTCTTGGAGCCCTCCGCGTAGTAGGGCCGGACGTTGACGTTGACGAACGCCCAGTCGTCCTGCTCCCCGGCGATCTCGGAGGCGAGGCGGTTGACGTCGTCGTAGTTGCCGTCGACGGTGACGAACGTCCCGCCGTAGACCGCGGTCGTGATGATCTTCTGCGCTTCGAGGTTCGACGGGACGAACACGGCGCTGCGGATCCCGGCGCGGGCCGCCGCGGCGGCGACGGCGTTGGCGAGGTTGCCGGTGGACGGGCAGGCCAGCACCTTGAAGCCGAGCTCGCGGGCGGCGGCGAGCGCCACGGCGACGACGCGGTCCTTGAACGAGTGGGTCGGGTTGCCGCTGTCGTCCTTCACCCAGAGACTCTGCAGGCCGAGGCTCTCGGCGAGGTTGTCGGCGCGGACCAGGCGGGTGAAGCCGGGCTCGGTGTTGGGTGTCTCCGTGATGGAGGACGGGACGGGCAGCAGGCCCTTGTAGCGCCAGATGTTGCGCGGACCGGACTCGATGCTCGCGCGCGTGACTCCCCCGAAGTCGTAGGCGATCTCCAGGGGGCCGAAACACTCTTCACAGGCGTAGTGAGGCCCGAGATCGCGGGCCGCGCCGCACTCGCGGCAGCTGAGGCCGGTGGCCGGTCCGAGGTCTGCGGCAGGCGTGATGGCCATGAGAGCGAGGCCTTTCTTCCCATCTTTCCTGCGCCACCTTGGTCGCAGGCCGGAGTTGGCACCATCTCCCGGCCGGCCTCGCAGGATCGCGAGCGCGCCTGAGCCGGGTGGTTGCCGGGGCTTCGTCGGGCCGGTCCCTCCACCCCTCTGGATGAGCGATATTCAGTTGTGAACGCACGAGCCGCTTAGTGCTCGTATGCGTGACTTTACCTGATCTGACCGTATGCCAGACAGGTGGGTCCGTCGAGTGAGACGTTACCCGGCCGCCTTCTTGATCACGCGTGCGTCCGGGTGCTGGGTCGGGTCCAGGAACACGTGGCGGACGGACGGAATCCGCTCCCTGAGCCGCCGGTCGATGTCCCCGGCGACGTCCTCTGCCTGGTCGGCGCTGATGTCGTCGGAGAAGTGCACCTTGGCGGCGACGAGGATCTGCTCGGGGCCGAAATGCATGGTGAGCAGTTCGTCCACGCCGGTCACGCCGGGCGCCCCGGTGATCTCGGCGCGGATGCGGCGCTGCTCGGCGGGATCGGCGGCGCGGCCGATGAGCAGGCCCACGCTCTCGCGTCCGATCGAGAACGCCAGCCCGGCGAGGAGCACGCCGATCAGGACGGACGCGAGACCGTCCCAGAGGTCGGAGCCGGTGATCTCGCGGAGCGTCAGCCCGGCGGCGGCGAGCGCGAGGCCGATCATCGCGGCGGTGTCCTCGAACAGCGCGGTCTTGAACGTGACGTCGGGCGAGCGGCGGACGTGGTCGACGAGGTCGCGGCCATTGTCGCGGGTCTCCTTGCGCGCCTGGTAGTACGCGCGGATCCACGAGGTTCCCTCCAGGACGAAGGCGAGCGCGAGGACGGCGTAGGCCAGCCACACGCTCGTCCCGGTGCCGCCGTTGCCCGTCATGGTCAGGATGCCCTCGAAGACGGAGAACCCCGCTCCGGCCACGAAGATCCCGAACGCGGCGAGCAGCGACCAGACGTAGCGTTCGTTGCCGTATCCGAACGGGTGGCGCGGGTCGGGGGGACGCTCGCTGCGCCGCAGGGAGGCCAGGAGGAAGCTCTGGTTGAGGGTGTCCGCCACGGAGTGCGCGCCTTCCGCGAGCATCGCGCTGGACCCGGCCAGGAGCCCGGCGATGAGCTTGGTGATCGCGAGGATGAGGTTCGCCGCACCGGCGACGAGCACGGTCTTGGTCGTTTCGGCCCTGCTCATTTTGGGGCGGATACCCGGCGCTTTGCCGGCTAATCGCCCGTATGTGGTGTGTGGGGGCGGTGGTGCGGGTCGCTTTGAAGGGGCGCCAGGTCAACTGAGACCCTGCCGGTATGAGCCAAGTGCTGGTGGCGTCCAACCGTGGCCCGGTGTCGTTCTCGCTCTCGGAGGACGGGGAGCTGACCATGCGTCGTGGAGGGGGCGGGTTGGTGTCGGGGCTCGCCGCCGTCACGGGCGCGCCTCGTGATCCCGGTGAGGTCGGCAATCCCGTGCCGGGGGGCGGTGCGGGGGCGGTGGGCGGTGCGGCGGCGGCGGCTTCTGGGGGTGCCTCTCCGGGTGTGCTCTGGGTTTGCGCGAGTCTGGGTGAGGCTGATCGGACGGCTGCGCGGCGGTCACCTGACGGGCGTATCGACCTCGCGGGGTACGAGACGGGCGGCGCGGCGGTGCGGATGCTGGACATCCCAGAGGGGACGTTCCATCGCGCCTACAACTCCGTGGCGAATTCGACGTTGTGGTTCGTCCACCATCTGCTGTACGACACGCCGCGCAGCCCGCATTTCGACGCTCGCACCCGCCGCGACTGGCAGTCCTACGAGGCCTACAACGCGGCGTTCGCCGACGCTCTGGCGCGTGACGCCGCGCCCGGGGCGAAGACCGCGATCCAGGACTACCACCTGTCGCTGGCACCGCGGATGCTCCGCGAGCGGCGTCCGGACCTCAAGATCGTGCACTTCTCGCACACGCCGTGGGCGCCGCCTGAGTATTACCGGCTGCTCCCCGACGACATCGGCTCGCAGGTTCTTCTGGGAATGCTCGGGGCCGACCATGCCGGGTTCCTCACCGAGCGGTGGGCGTCCGCGTTCCTCGACTGTTGCGAAATGCTGCCGGGTGCGCGCGTCGACCGGGGCGCGTGGACGGTGACCCATGCGGGGCACGTCACGCGTGTGGGCGTCCATGGGCTCGGCGTCGACGGGACGGCGTTGCGCCAACGCGCCGCCGAACAGGACGTCGTGGAACGGGCGCGCGCGCTGCGCGAGCAGGTGGGCGGGCGCCAGCTCATCGTGCGCGTCGACCGGACGGAACTCTCCAAGAACATCGTGCGCGGGCTCGCCGCCTACCGGGAGCTGCTCGTCAACCATCCCGAGTGGCGTGGACGCGTGGTGCACCTGGCGTTCGCCTACCCGTCCCGTTACGACCTGCCCGAGTACCGGGAGTACACGGCGTCCGTCGAGCGGACGGCGCAGCAGATCATCGAGGAGTTCGGCACCCCGGACTGGGATCCGCTGATCCTTCAGGTGAACGACGACTATCCGCGTTCGCTGGCCGCCTACCGCCTCGCCGACGTGCTGCTCGTCAACCCGATCAGGGACGGGATGAACCTGGTCGCGAAGGAGGGGCCCGTGCTGTCGCAGCGCGGCTGCGCGCTCGTCCTGTCCAGGGAGGCGGGCGCGGCGGCGGAGCTCGGGGAGGACGCGCTGACGGTCAACCCGTTCGATGTTTCCCAGACTGCCGAGACCCTGCACCGCGCCCTGCTGATGCCGCAGGACGAACGGTCCGAGCGGTGCGGCCGGCTCGCCGCCTCCGCGACCGCCCTCCCGCCGCAGCGCTGGTTCGCCGACCAGCTCGCCGCCCTCGATTGACGGACCCGGCTCGTCGTCCTCGGCTGACAGGCGGAGTGCGTCAGGTGGCGGGGGCGGCTTCCGGGGTCAGGAGGCACTCGACCGGGTTCGGTTCGTGGTGCTGTTTCCAGCGTTCGCGCACCGCGGCCTTGCGCTGGGCCATGCGGCGGTGGGTGCTGACCTTGGCGAAGCGGGTGAGCTGGGACGCGGGCGGCTTGGGCAGGCCGCTCGGCTCGTAGCCGTACTCGGCGAGCCGCTCGCCGAACGCGGCCTCCGCCAGGCTGATCTGCCAGGAGTCGAGGCGCTGCGCCCAGGCTCCGACGCGGTTGGTGGTGAGGGCGTCCTTCGTGCGCCCGTGCCATTTCTTGCGCGGCGGGACGGCCTCCTTCGCGACGCCGTCGGGGTGCGTCATCGCCGGGTCGAACTCCTCGCCGAGGAAACCGCAGAGCCTGGCCAGCTCGTCGGCCGGGTCGGCGACGAGGCGCTCGTACTGCAGCTCGTAGTAGGCGTCGGAGCCGAGACGGCCGGCCAGGCGGCGGCCGTGGTCGATGGCCTCCCGCCAGACACAGATGGCGTGGTGGAAGTCCTGGCCGTACCAGGGCATCTCCTGGAGCGAGGCGACGCAGTCCCGGCCGTCCCGGACGACGTGGACGAACTGCGCGTCCGGGAACATCCGCAGCAGCGCGCCGGCGTGCCGGACGTAGCTCGGACGCTTGTCGCCCCAGCGCGGCTTGCCGAACCGGCGCGCGTACGCGCGGAGCACGACGCCGAGCGCCGAGCCCAGCGTCGGCGGCCCGGCGACGATCTCGTCGGCGACCTCGGCGGCGTCCAGGCCGAGCGCGTGGAACTTGGTCGTCCGGTCACCGGTGATCCAGTCCGCGAGCGCCTGTCTGTTCTCCCTGACCTCCAGGTCACCGAACTCGCACCTCGCCGTATAGGCGGGGAGGAGGAACTTCGTCTCCACCGGGATCGCGACGCGGGGATGCGAGTGCAGCATCAGCTGGAGCAGCGTCGTCCCCGAGCGCGGGCACCCGAGGACGAAGATCGGACGGTCGGGGCGAGGGTCCGGGCCTGAAGACATGCACGGCATGGTGGCCCATCCCCCCGGCCGGGGCCGAAGGGATGGGCGCACCGTTGCCGTCCGGTTGCCGACGTTTGACGGGTGTCGGGTGGCGTGTTCCGGCCGGACGTCCGGCGCCCGGCGATCGGCGTCCGGTCAGCTGTAGGAATCGCCCAGGGTCTGCCTGACCTGCTTGCGCGCCTCGTGGATGCGGGACTTGACCGTGCCGAGCGGCAGCCCGAGCTGCTCGGCGATCTCCGCGTACTCCAGCTGGGACACATCGCGCAGGACGAGCGCCTGGATGAGGTCGGGCTTGCGGGCCTCGAGGTCTTCCATGGCGTCCAGGATGTCGACGCGGGAACCGGCGATGACGCTGGTCCGGCGGGGGTCGGGGCGCTGCTGCGGAAGCTCGCCCGCCTGCTCCACCGAGCGGCGCTTCAGCGACCGGTAGGTGGAGCGGGCGGAGTTGGCGACGACGACGTGCAGCCACGTGCTGAACCTCGACCGGCCCTCGAACCGGTGAATGTTCCGCGCGACCTGGAGCAACGCGTCCTGGCACGCCTCTTCCGCGTCCTGCCGGCAGGGCAGGAAGCGGGAGCTGTGCCGCAGCACGTCCGGCTCGATCTTGCGGAGGAGCTCGTTGAGGGCGCCCTGATCGCCCGCCGCGGCCTTGACCGCCAGCTCCTCGGTCCTCTCGTCGAATGCCATGCCGCCTCAATGCTTGTTCGCACACTCACCCCGTTGTTGGGATGATACGGGAGTGTCTTTCCCACCATCAGTAGGCCGTTACCGGATCGAACGCGTCCTGGGTTCGGGGGCGTTCGCCTCTGTATGGCTGGGGCACGACGACGCCCTGGACTCCCAGGTGGCCATAAAGGTCCTGTCCGGAAGCCTGATCGACGATCTCGATGTGCGCAACCGGTTCCTTGAGGAGGCCCGCATCCTGCGCCGGGCCGACTCCGAGCGGCTGGTCCGGGTGCACGACATCGGGGAGCTGCCGGACGGGCGGCCCTACTTCGTGATGTCGTACGCGGACCGCGGGACGCTCGGCGATCGCATGCGTGAGCGGCCACTTCCGGTCAGCGATGCGGTGCTGCTCGCGGAGGAGATCGCCTACGGCGTCGAGGTGATCAACACGCTGGGCGTGATCCACCGCGATCTGAAGCCGTCCAACGTCCTGTTCCAGTCGACGGCGGACGGCGGCGAGAAGCTGCTGATCGCCGACCTGGGGTTGGCGAAGGCGCTCGCGCACGCGTCCGGGGCGTTCACGCTGCCGGTCGGGACGCCCGGCTACATGTCGCCTGAGCAGGCGCGGTTCGGCGGCGGCCTGGACGTCCGCGCCGACGTGTACGGGCTCGGCGCGCTGACCTACCACATGCTCACCGGACGGGCGCCCGGCCCGGCGCCGGTCAAGACGCCGCCGAGCGAGATGCGCGAGGGCGTGTCGGCCGCGTTCGACCAGGTGATCCTGCGGGCCCTGGAGGTCGAGCGGGAGAAGCGGTGGCCGACCGCCGAGGCGTTCGCCGAGGCGCTGTCCACGTTGCGTCCGACGACTGCACCGGCGTCTGGGGCTGGGCCGGGGTCCGCGTCGGGCGTGCCCGCGCCGTCTTATGTGCCGCCTGCGCCGCGCATCGACGCGGACGCGACCGTCCAGGACTTTTACCGCGACGGCCAGCGCGTCCGCCCGCCGGCGCCGGCAGCGGGTCAGGCGCAGGGCCCTGGCCAGGCGCAGGGACCCGGGCAGGGGCCCGCGCAGGGGCAGGGACCTGGGCAGGGGCCGGGTGGTGGGCCGCGGGATATGCAGACGCGGTTCGACCAGCCCGCCGGGGACGACGACCGCACGTCCGAGATGCGTCTCCCGCCCGGTCCGCAGGACGGCGAGCAGACGGTCGTGGACGACCCGAGCGGACGGGCCACGCCGTTCGGGCAGGGCGAGTCGGCAACGGCCCCCGACAACGGCCGCGCGGGACCGATGCAACCCCCGTATCCCGCGCCGGTTCAGCAGCGACCTGGGTCCGGACACGGCGCCGGTGCCGGTGCCGGTGGGACCAGTGACGGCCACACGGCCGTGTTCCCGATGCAGTCTCCGCAGAACGCCGCGCCGCAGGGCATGCAGCCGATGGGTCCGGGGCCCGCGCAGGGGCAGGGGCAGGGCGGCCAGCAACCCTTTGGAGGCCAGCAGGGCCAGCAGGCTCCGCTGCCTCCCACCGGGTTCCAGGCGCCTCCAGGGCCGGGGCCGGTCCAAGGCCAGGGTCTCGGTCCGGGCAGTGGCGGCAAGTCAGGTCTGCTGGCCAGGCTTCGAGGTGGCGGCGCGGCCGGGCGGCCCGGCGGCGGTGGTGGCGCACCGAAGAAGTTCGTCACGCCGCTGATCATCACCGTGGGCGTCCTGGTGGTCGCGCTGATCGGCGGCCTGGCCCTCGGCGTGCTGTTCTCCGGCGACGACAAGGGCGACGACAAGGACAAGAAGAAGGCGACGTCCGAGATACCGAAGGACTTCGTCGCGATCTCCCACGACACGGGCAAGATCAAGGCCGCGGTGCCGAAGGCCTGGCCGAAGGGGACGGCGGAGTCGACGTGGGCGCCGTCCACCGTCGGCCTCAACGACGCCCAGCCGCGCCCGGTGCTCCGCGCGACGCCGGACAAGGCCTCGTTCCTGGGCAACGGCGAGGGTCCGGGCGTCTTCATCGGCGTGACCACGGACGTGCGGCCCGGCCAGCTGCCGCCGCCGAGCGTGTCCGCCCACCCGCAGTGCACGAAGGCCGAGCCGGAGGACTACACCACCCCTGACAAGGCCCTCAGCGGGACGATCACGCGCTACACCGCCTGCAAGGTCGGCACCAAGTCCGTCACCGAGATCGGCCTGCGCGACAAGTCGGGCAAGTTCGGGCTGTGGATCCGCATCAAGGAGACCGACGACCGCGAGGCGACGAAGGACATCCTCGACAGCCTGAAGGTCACCGGCCCCTGACGGCCGCCCCCACCTCCCTCTCCCCCGCTGACCTGCCAGTTCGCGGCGGCCTTCGAGCCGTTCGCGCTCTTCGCGCTGCCCTCCCCGAAACTTCGGTGTTGCATCGCGACCTGTTATCGATATATCGTTAATGCATCGCAACCGATCACTAGAGAAGGAGACTGCGATGCACGAGCACAAGAGGAGACGGCGCGACGGCTTCCGGGGACCCCAGGAGCGCGAGCGCCGCGGAGATCCGTTCGGGGCCCGAGGCCCCGGCACCCCGGGCGGCGGACCCGGATTCGGTCCAGGCCCCGGCCATCGCGGGCGCGGCGGACGCGGGCGGCGGACCCGGCGCGGGAACGTCCGGGCGGCCCTGCTCGCCCTGCTCGCCGAGCGCGCCATGCACGGCTACGAGATGATCCAGGAGCTGGACGAACGCACCGGCGGCGTCTGGCGTCCGAGCCCCGGTTCGGTCTACCCGACCCTCCAGATGCTGGAGGACGAGGGCCTGGTCACCAGCCAGGAGGACGGCGGCAAGCGGCTGTTCGCCCTCACGGACTCGGGTCGCGAGGAGGCGTCGGCGCAGACCACCGCCCCCTGGGACGAGGTCACCGAGGCCGCCGGCGAGAACGTCATGCGCGGGCGCGAGGCCGTTGGCCAGCTGATGGTCGCGCTCCAGCAGGTCATGTCGGTCGGCAGCGAGGCGCAGAAGGCGCGTGCGCTGGACGTCGTCAACGACGCCCGCCGCCGCCTCTACGGCATCCTCGCCGACGACCCCGAAGCCGAGTAGGCAAGGCACCGGATGGATGGACGCGGAGCAACGCGAACCGCCCGCCCGCCTCACCCGGAACGTCTTCGACTGGAACCGCCGCGGCCTCCCATGGCCGCGGCGGTTTCGCGTCAGCGCGGGAACGGGGCCTGTTTGGCCAGCTGGTCGGCCATGTAGAGCTGCTTCCACACGTACAGGCTCATGTCGTCGCGGGACGCCTCACGCTGGACGGGAACGTCCACCGTGGCGCGCACCAGGTACGTCGCGCCCGGCGGCATGTAGGTGTCGCCGCCCTCGCCGGGGATCGGTTCGCCGCCCGCCAGCCGCCGCACGACCCGGCTCTTGGTCGGCGGGGTGCACATGTCCTCGGGCACGCCGGCCTGCGGCATGCAGCGTCCCCGCGCGTCCGGCGCGACGAGGGTGCGCTTGACGAACACGTCGCCTGGGAAGTCGAGCAGGACCCGCTGGCTCGTCGGGTTCGACAGCAGGTACTCGACGTAGGCGGTCGACGTCCCGGACGGTGGTGACTGGAACGTCGTCGGGACGCCGTCGGCCACACCGCCGCTCACCGCCGCGATCCGGTACTTGGCTCCGTCGGCCGTCCCGACCTCGATGGCCTTCCCGGCGCGGGGCAGCGCCACGTCCGGGCCGCGGGCGCCGGCGGCCGGTCCGATGGCCGTGCCGCCGTCGCCGTCGCCGTCTCCGGAGACGGATCCGCGGGTCAGGACGAGCCCGATCGTGACCAGCCCGGCCAGGACGAGAGCACCCGCCGCGACGAGCCCTCCGCGCCGTCCGTCACGCCGTTCGTCGGGCCGAGGGGTCGTTCCACGCCGTGGTCGTCCGTGCGATCCGAGCCGCACCTGCACGCCGCTCGTTTCCCGGACGCCCATCGGCCCGGTCCCGGTCATGGACGGCGGCTCGTCCCGCTCGACGTAGGCGTCCTGGGCCCCGGGGACGGCCGCCCACGCCGCCTCGTCCCCCCGGTGGCCGGGCGGTCCGGGCTCGGGTCCAGGTTCGCGTCCACGCTTGGGTCCGGGTGGACGGCCCGCCACGTACGTGTCGGTCGGCTGCGGCCCACGCCCCTGCCCGTGCGGGGACGGTGGCGGTGGCGGTGGCGGGGTGGGCGGCGGCCCATGGACGATGGGTCGGGACGGAGCACCCGGCGGTATCGGCGCCCCCGGCGGCGGTCGCCTGATGCCGCCCGGACGGCGCGGGACTTCCGATTCCGTGCCCACCGTCACCCTCCCCGTGGTCGCGCGCGGTCCCCCGTGAACCACATAAGCCGCTATCCAGCATATTTTGGCTCAATTGGATGAATAGTCCACGCCTGCCCCCGAGGTCGCACCGGTCAGAGCGAGCCGGCGAGCGTCTCCAGGAGGTCGACGACGCCGGACGGTCCGTCCACCACCAGGTCCGCCCGTTCGGCCAGGGCCGTGACCTCGGTCGATCCGCTGCACACCAGCACGCCGGGCACGCCCTCCGCGCGCAGCGCCTCGACGGCGTCGAACGCGGCGAGATCACCGAGATCGTCCCCGGCGAACAGGACGGCGGACGGGCGCTCCCCGCGGTCGGCGATGAAGCCGCGCAGCGCCATCCCCTTGTCCATGCCGGGCGGGCGGAGTTCGAGGACGAGCCTGCCGGGCTCCAGGGCGAGCCCGGTGCGTTCGGCGAGCGCGGCGAGGATGCTCCGCAGCCGTTCGAGCGCGACCTCCGGCTCGGCGCACCGGCGGGTGTGGACGGCGAGCGCCTGCCCCTTGTCCTCGACGAAGGTCTCGGGCGGGGCGCCCGCCGCCGCGAGGACGCCGGGCAGCTTGGCGCGCGCCTCGGCGACACCGGGCGGCGGCTCCGGTTCGGTCAGGACGCCGGACTCCCAGCGTTCGAGCCCGTACTGGCCGAGGACTACGAGCCCCTCGATGCCCTCGAACCCGCCGTACTCGACGGCCACGGCGGCGGGACGTCCGGTGACGATCACCAGGGCGCCCACCCGTGGCGCGAGCCGCGCCAGCGCCGGGGCCGCGCCCGGATGGGCCCGGGCCGAGGCCGGGTCGGCGACGATCGGCGCGAGCGTGCCGTCGAAGTCGAAGCCGAGCACGGCCCCGGCCGGGGTCTTGCGGATCGCGTCGAGGCCGCCGGTTCCGGCGGCGGTCGTGGGCGTCATGGAACGGGGAGAGTTCACGGGACCAGTGAACCTTCTTCGCCTGGCGTGTCGCCAGGAACGCGCTGCGTGGCGCGCCGTCCGGCGACGAGGACATCACGAACTCCAGGACGTCAGCGCTTCACGACGTCAGGAGTCCACGGCGTCGGGACTTGAGGAAGGTCCGGAAGTCCGGTGCCGGTCAGCGAGAGCGGGCCGGGACGGGTCGGGTCAGGGGCGGATGCCGAGCCGGCGGGCCGCCCGGCTGCGCTGCCGCTGCGTCCGCATCCGGCGGAGGCGCTTGACGAGCATGGGATCGCACTCCAGCGCCTCGGGTCGGTCGATCAGGATGTTCAGGAGCTGGTAGTACCGCGTCGCCGACATGTCGAACTTCTCGCGGATGGCCTGCTCCTTGGCTCCGGCGTACTTCCACCACTGCCGCTCGAAGGCGAGGATGCGGCGGTCGCGCTCGGAGAGCAGATCTGGGGGGAAGGCGGCGTCGTCCGCGGCGCCTTCGTCATCGGTCACGGGTTGTGCGGCAGGGGCATCGTCCATGCTTCCGTCCTGTGGGGGGACGTCACCGCGGGGGTCACCGGGGGCGTTCGCCGCTCGCATCAGGTCCCCTCTGTGGTTACTGATCCCGGGTCGTCCGGGTTCGGGCGGGTGTCATGTTACGCGTCCGCGCCGACAAGTTCCGGCGGTTCCCGGGGAACGGCGACCGGTGGTTCAGTGCATCACATCCCCGTTCACCTGGGGATCTTTAACGCCGTGTGTCACATGGCCAACGCCTGTCCCACCAGTCCCTGAACGTATGCACACTACATTCGTTAGAGTGAGGGTTCGCAGCGTCCGGCCCTCCGCCATGACCGGGACGAAACGGAGACCTTCCATGCCGACGGACACCTCCGCTCCCGAAGCCGCCGACCCCGTCCTCGCGGACATCGGCGCGGCGCTGTTCCATCTGCGCCGCATCTGGGCCAAGCCCGACCTCATGAAGCGGATCCGCGCGCAGACGCCCGGCGAGCGGCCGCTGCAGATCTCCAACCTGATGGTGGTGAACGCCGTCGCCGCCCTCACCGCGGCCGCCGCCGCTGAGGAATCCGGGCGCGCGGACGACGACCCCGACCGCTCGTGCAGCGAGGTCACCGTCGGCGCCGTCGCGGAGCGGCTGGAGATCGACCCGTCCACGGCGAGCCGGCTGGTGGGCCACGCCATCGACGCCGGGCTCCTGTCGCGGCGCCCCTCGCCCGTCGACGCGCGCCGCGCCAACCTCGGGCTGACCGAGGCCGGACACCGCGTCAAGCAGGTCGCCGACCGGTTCCGCCGCGCCTACCTCGACACGCTCATGACCGGATGGTCGGCGGACGAGCGGGCCGAGTTCGCCCGGCTCCTCACCCGCTTCGCGGACGCGGCCGTCCAGGTACCCCGGTACTCGGACGGCATCGACGAGATCTTCAAGGAAGCCGGCGCCGCCGACTAGCCCGACGATCGCCATCACGGGGGGCGGGGGGCGGACGCGCTCGCCATGCCCGGGGTCGGTGCCGGCGGCCGGGGTCGTGGTGGACGTCGCCGCCACCGTCGTCGCGTCGCCGGGTGTCGTGTCGCTGGGGTGTCGTTGATGTCGCGAGGCCGGTCACCGCTGTCGTCGCGAGGCCGGTCACCGCTGTCGTCGCGACGCTGGTCGACGCCGTCGTCGCGGCCGTTGCGGTGCCGGCCTCTGGGTGGGTTCGGTGTTGCCGCCGGGTCAGGTTCCGTTGCGGAATGTGGAGATGCGCATGAGGTACTCGTCCTCGTCGATCTCGCCGCGGGCGAACCGCTCCGCCAGCACCGACTGCGCCTTGGCCAGCGGGTCTGCCGCCGCCTTGGCCGCCGTGGCGGTGCTGTTCATCCGGCGGCGGATCAGGTAGAACGCCGTCCCCAGCACGGCCAGCCAGAACAGCCCGAACGTGATCGGGAACACCGGCCAGAAGGCCGGGGCGTCCCCGCCGTCGTTCCAGGGGCCGCCGCCCGGGTGCATCGCCGTCGCCGCGGTCACCTGTGTCGCCAACGTCGTCAACATGGTTCATCGACCCTTCCTGTGGTGTTCGGATGAGTCGATGCTCGGCGACCGGTACGGGGGCCTGCATCGTCTGGCCGGAGGCACCCGCGATACGCCCGGTGTAGTACCGCGGGCCATGGGCCTTCCCCCGCGGGGTGCCCGGCGGGTCACCACCAGGGCGGCCGGCGGTCCTCGTCGTCGGAGGTGGGTGAGCGCCGCGAGTGCCGTCCACGCGGCTCGTCGGCCGGCCAGTCCGGCGGGTCGGCCGGGTCCATCGGCCGGCCGGGCCCGAACAGCGGCTCGTCCTCGGCCGGGACGGCGGGGAACGCGCCGGTCGGATCCTCGTCCCCGGGGCGTACGGCCGGGGAGTCGTCCGGCGGGACGGCGGGGAAGGGGGCCGTGTAGTCGCCGTCTGAGGCCGGTTCCAGGCCGTCGAGCGAACCGCGGCGGAACGCCTCCCATTCGTCGTCGGCGGAGGCGAAGCCGGCGTCCTTGGACGAACCGTTGAGGCCGAACCCGTTGAGGCCGCCGGTGCCGTTCGTTCCGTTCGTTCCGCCGGCTCCGTTGCTTCCGTTGCTTCCGTTCAGGTGCTCGCCGTTGTGGCCGTTGGCGGTGTGGCCCGCATGGCCCGCGTGACCGTCCGGGAAGAACTCGCCGGGGTCGAACGGGCGCAACTCGCTCGGCAGGATCGGCGGCTCCTTCAGCGGCGACTCGTCGAGGCCGGACGGGCCGTCCGAATCCCACGAGCCCGTGTCCCACGACTCGGTGTCCCAGGACGAGGCTTCCGTGTCCCAGGATGAGGATTCGGTATCCCAGGAGAGGGAGCCCCACGAGCCGTCCACCGGGTCGGACGGCGGCGCGTCCACCGGCAGGGGGGCGGGAGGCGCCGGGGCGTCCAAGGGCGACGGGTCCGCGGGCGGGATGTCCCGGATGGGCGGCTGCGGGCGCACCTCGGTGCTCTGCCAGAGCGGGACGCTGACCGGCGCGATCTCCGGCGGCCCCGGCTCCGCGGGCGGCGCGGACAGGACCGGCGAGGCGGGCGAGACGGGCGAGGGCGCGCCGGACGGGACGTACGGGATGGACCGCCGAATGGGCGGCGCGGACGGAAGCCCGTACTCGGGGACGGCGTCGGTGTCGGGGCCGTCGTCCTCCGGGCGGCGACGCTGCCGCCAGCCGATCACGAGCCCGAGGACGACCAGCAGCGCACCACCGCCGACGATGAGCGGGAGCAGCAGGCCCGGCCCCTCCCCGGACGACTTCGCGATCGGTCCCGGAGACGGGGCCGGCGGCGGTGTCTCCAGCGGCCCGGTGGAGGTCTTGTTGAGCCGGTGGGCGGCGATGAGCGTGCGGAGGGCGTCGACCGTCCCGCGGCAGGTGGGCGACCCGGTCGGCTGGCCGGGCCGCGCCGGCGACCCCTGGATCAGGGCCTGCCGGACCTCGGCCGGGCTCAGCTTCGGGTAGCGGGACCGCACCAGCGCGGCGACGCCGGCGACCATCGCCGACGAGGCGCTGGTGCCCGTCCCGACGACGTAGCCGCTCCGCGCGTCTGCGCTGACGATGTCGACACCGGGCGCGCAGACGGCGGCGTGCGAGCGCCGGTTGCTGTCCTTCCAGAGGCGCAGCTCGCGGTCGAGCGCGCCGACCGCGATCACCCCGGGATAGGCGGCGGGGAAGTTCTTGCGGTTCGCGCCGGAGCCGTCGTTGCCCGCCGACGCGATCAGGATGACGCCCTTGCCCAGCGCGTACTTGATCGCGTTCTCCTGGGAGGCGGTGCCGTCGTAGAACTGCCGGCCGCCGCCGAGGGACATGTTGATGATGTTCGCGCCGTGGTCGACGGCGTACCGGATGCCCTGGGCGACGGCGTCGCGCTCGGCGCCGCCCGCCTGCTGCTCGCCGTCCTTGCGCAGCGGGTCGTCGTTCTCCAGCGTGACGCGGACGGACAGCACGCGGCTCTGCGGCGCGACGCCCATCATCCCCTGCGACAGCCCCGGCCCGTGGCCGTGGCCGGAGATGATGCTCGCCATCGACGTCCCGTGCAGCCCCCAGTAGCGGGTGCCCGGACGCCGCACGCCGCCGGTGAGGTCGGGGCCGGCGATGACCTGTCCGGTGAGGTCGGGATGGTTCCGGTCGACGCCGGTGTCGAGAACGGCGATGATGACGCCGCGTCCCTTGGAGTACTTCCACGCCTTCGGGGCGCGCAGCGCGTCAAGATGCCATTCACGGCCGCGGATCTGGTCGGCCGCCGCGCCCATGCGCCATCCGGATCCGGTGGAGGTGGCGTTGTGTGGCCGGTGCGCGGCGGCGAGGCCGTCAGCGGTGGCCGTTGCGAGCGGGGCGGCCGTCGCGGCACCGAGCGCCAGGACGGCGAGGGCCGCGGTCGCCCGGGCGGCGGGCCGGTGCGGTGACCCGGCCGGACGGACACGCGCCGGACGGCGTCGACCGGCTTCGGACACGCCGCCGCACCTCCCCTCCCGCCCTCCCGGCGGTTTGCCGCGCTCCACGGCGGGTTGACATTGTGCCACGCGAAACCCGTCCTGGCCGGGGCACTCGGCACATTAGGGAACGGTCCCGGCCGGCACGATTCTCACGCTCCGTCACACCGCGACGTCAGGGCGCGCCCGCCCCGGTGAGCGCCCGGACGGAAAGATCGTCATAGCGTTCGCGGTCGGCCTTCTCCCGGCCGAGCAGGGTTCCGGCGACCGCGCACGCGAACCCGATCGGGATCGCGACGATGCCCGGATTCTCCAACGGGAACAGGTGGAAGTCGATGCTCGCGGGGAACAGCGACAGGCTCTCCCCCGTCGCCGGGTCGGTCTTCCCCGAAACGACGGGCGAGAAGAGCACCAGCACCAGCGAGCTGATCAGCCCACCGTAGATGCCGGCGACGACGCCCGCGGAGTTGAACCGCCGCCAGAACAGCGACAGGACGATGGCCGGGAGGTTGGCGGCGGCCGCCATCGAGAACGCCAGCGCGACCAGGAACGCGACGTTCAGGTTGCGCGCGACGACCGCGAGGACGATGGCCAGCGCGCCGACAAAGAAGGCCGCGAGCCGGGCGACCGCCACCTCCTGCGACTCGCGCGGGCGGCCGAGCATCAGCACCTGCCCGAAGTAGTCGTGCGCCAGCGACGTCGACGACGCCAGCACGAGCCCCGACACGACGGCGAGGATCGTCGCGAACGCCACCGCGCCGACGAACGCGAGCAGGACGTCGCCCGCGACATGCCCGCCGAGCTGCTCCCCCGCGGCGTGCGCGAGCTGCGGGACGGCGGTGTTGCCGGACGGGTCCTGCGCGACGATCTCGTCCCGTCCGACCAGGGCCGCGGCGCCGAAGCCCAGCAACGGCGTCATCAGGTAGAAGACGCCGACGAGCCCGATCGACCACGACACCGACCGGCGCGCGGCCGGCCCGTCCGGGACGGTGAAGAACCGGGTGACGATGTGCGGCAGGCCCGCCGCGCCGAGCACGAGCGCGAGCGCGAGGCTGATGAAGTCGAGCTTGTTGACGATCGTCTGGTAGGCGTCGCCGGGGACGTCCTGCCCGTAGCGGAGGCCGGGGCGCAGGAACGCCTCGTCCTTGCCGCTCGCGTCGGCCGCCGAGCCGAGCACGGCGCTGACGTCGAACCCGAACCTGCCGAGCACCAGCACGGTCAGCACGGCGGCGCCGGCGGTCAGCAGCGCCGACTTGATGATCTGGACCCAGGTGGTGCCCTTCATCCCGCCGTAGGCCACATAGAAGATCATCAGGCCGCCCACGACGACGATCGTGACCGTTTCGGCGGCGTCCGCGGACATGCCGAGGAACCGTTCGCCGTGGTGGATGCCGAGCAGCAGCGACACCAGCGCCCCGGCCCCGACCATCTGCGCCAGCAGGTAGAACACGGAAACGGTGACGGTGGACACGGCCGCCGCGCGCCGCACCGGCGCCTGCCGCTCCACCCGCCGGGACAGGACGTCCCCCATCGTGAACCGGCCCGCGTTGCGCATCAGCTCGGCCAGCAGCAGCGCGAGGAGCCACGCCACCAGGAAGCCGATCGAGTAGAGGAACCCGTCATATCCGGACAGCGCGATGATCCCGGCGATGCCGAGGAACGACGCGGCCGACATGTAGTCGCCCGCGAGCGCGATGCCGTTCTGCGGGCCGGAGAACGTCCGCCCGCCCGCGTAGAAGTCGTCGGCGCCGCGCGTGTTCCGCCGCGCCCAGACCGTGATCCCGAGGGTGATCATGATGAACGAGACGAACAGCCCGAACACCAGCGCGGACCCCGTCACCGCAGCTCACCGGCCAGCGGATCGAGGCGGCGGCGGGCGTACGCGACGTACACGCCCGCCAGCACGAACGTCGAGACGAACTGCAGCCCGCCGAGCAGCAGCGCGACGTTGAGGTGACCCGCCACCGGCCGTGCCATGAACTCCCGGGCGAACGCGGCCAGCCCGACATACGCGAAATACCACCCGAGGAACAGCGTCCCGACGGCCGCCGCGACCCGCCGGTATCTCCGCCTGAGCAACCGGAACGCCTCATAGCCCGCGATCGGCGCGTACTGCCCCGGAGGGGCCTCCCGCCGTCCCCGCCCCTGCCGATCCTGCTCGGCCCGGTGTTTCTGTTCCCCCCGCTGGTCCGGCTCGTGTCCCGCGACCTTCGAGTCCCCCAACATCTGGCCTCCCCTAGACCCGACGTGACTCTCTGCAATTCTTCGATCGCTCTATGAGATCAAAATTTCGCCCGTGCCAAACCCGATTTGCCGAGATGCATACCTCGGGCGACCACGGGCGGCCGGGCGCTGGGGTTGCGGTGCGAGGCGCGCGGAGCGGGCCGGGCGGCGGGAGGAGCGGTGGGAGGGCGGTGGGGCCCGGCGGCACGGGACGGACGGCGGCCGGGCGGCGCGTTCGGGGCGTCCGCGCCGTCCGGCCCTGGGGCCTACGGGTTCTGGGTGATGCCGATGATGTTGCCGGCCTGGTCCTTCAGGATGGCGATCCGCTTGCCGCCGCCGACGTCCTTGACGTCCTGGACCGTCTCGGCCCCGGCCTCCAGCAGCGCCTTCATCGTTCCCTCGATGTCGTCGACGTGGTGGTAGGCGGTGGGGCCGTGGCGGTGGCCGTGCGGGTCCAGGCCGATGTGCTGATCGCCGATGTCGTAGCCCACGTAGTACGGTGCGTCGGCGGTGGGCTCGACGCCCAGCAGGCGGCCGAACAGGGCCTTGGCCTTCGCCAGGTCCTGCACGGGGTAGATGATCGTCTTGACGCCCTCGTTCATGATCTCTCCTTGGTGGGTTCTCGCCGGTCACTGCTATGACACGCGCCGACGGAAGGCTGTGACGGATGGCCGGGGACGAGTTTCTGGCGGACGCGTTCGAGCGGCACAGGCGGCATCTGCGGTCCGTCGCCTACCGGATGCTGGGCTCGTCCGGCGAGGCGGACGACGCCCTCCAGGAGGCGTGGCTACGCGCCAGCGGTGCCGGTGCCGGTGCCGGTGAGGTGGAGAACATCGGCGGCTGGCTGACGACGATCGTCGGCCGCGTGTCCCTGAACATGCTCCGCTCCCGCGGCACGCGCCGCGAGGACCCGCTGGACGATCACGTCCCGTCCGCGCCATCCGCCCCGGCCGGGCTGGCCCGGGACGCCGCGGTCACGCCGGAGGACGAGGCGGTGCTCGCCGACTCGGTCGGGCAGGCGATGCTCGTCGTCCTCGACACCCTCGCGCCCGCGGAGCGGCTCGCGTTCGTCCTGCACGACATGTTCGCGATGCCGTTCGACGAGATCGCCCCGATCGTGGAGCGGACCCCGGCCGCCACCCGCCAGCTCGCCAGCCGGGCGCGCCGCCGCGTCCAGGACGCGCCCGCCGCCACCGGCCATGACCTGTCCCGGCTCCGCCAGGTCGTCGACGCATTCCTCGCCGCCTCGCGGGCCGGCGAGTTCGAGGAGCTCCTCGCGCTGCTCGACCCCGAGGTGCTGCTGCGTGCCGACGCCGCGGGCGTGGCGACCGGCGCCCCGGCCCTGGTCCGCGGCGCGTCCGCCGTGGCGGAGACCTTCTCCGGGCGTGCCCGCGCGACGCGTCCCGCCATCATCGACGGGGCGGCCGGGCTCGTCTGGTCGGTCGGGGGCCGCCCGCGCGTGGTGTTCGACTTCACGATCGTGGACGGCCGGATCGTCGCGATCGACCTCCTCGCCGACCCCGGGACCCTCGCCCAGCTGGACCTGGAGATCCCGGCCCCCTGACCCCGGCCCCTGTCCCTGGTCCGCCGGCCTCCGCGCGTTCGGCGGAACGCCTGCGACGGGCGGGGCGGGCGAGGACGGGGCCGGGGGTCTAGCGCGGCGAGCGGCGTCGCTGTTTGCCGCGGGCCTTGATACCCGCGACCAGCGCGACGCCGAGCATGGCGAGGCCGACCTGGAAGACCAGCTCGATCCAGTCGATGCCCTTGGTCGTGGACACGCCGACCGACTGCGCGATCGCCGTTCCGATGATCGCGGCGGCGATGCCGACGAGCACGGTCAGGATGACGCCGATGGGCTGGCGGCCGGGCAGCAGCAGCCGCCCGAGCGCACCGATGATCGCGCCGATGACGATCGCGGTGATGATGCCTGTGATGTTCATGCCGTCCCTGTGCCCATTAAGGACGAGCAGTCACATCGCCGCAGGCCGCACCGCTTCCAGCCGCAAATTTAGTCACTAATCTTGACTATCAAGATCTGTGACTATAGCGTCGTCCGTAGCCGGGCACCGCGCCCCGCGGCCCGGCGACCTCCGGAAGAAGGAAGATCATGAGCACCTCGACCGCGATCCGCAGCGACGACCTCCTCGTCATCGAGGCCACGGGCACGGCGGACGTCCGGGCCGCGATCCTCACGGCCCGCGACCGCGGGCTGCCGCTCACCGTCCAGGCCACCGGGCACGGCACTCTCGTCGAGCCGGACGAGGGGCTGCTGCTGAAGACGTCCCGCATGGCGCGCGTCCTGGTGGACCCGTCCCGCCGCATCGCCCGCGTCGGCCCCGGCGCCCGCTGGAGCGACGTCATCGCCGCCGCCGCACCGCTCGGGCTCGCACCGCTGTCGGGGTCGCACGCCTCCGTCGGCGTCGCCGGGTACACGCTCGGCGGTGGCGTCGGCTGGCTGTCGCGCCGCTACGGGTTCGCCGCCGACCACCTGCTGCGCGCCGACGTCGTCACCGCCGACGCGCGGGCGCTGACCGCCGACCACGACCGCAACGCCGACCTGTTCTGGGCGCTGCGCGGCGGCAGCGGCAACTTCGGCATCGTCACCTCGCTGGAGTTCCGGCTCCACCCGGTGTCCACGGTCTACGCCGGGACCGCGGTGTTTCCCGCCGACCGGGCCGGTGACGTCCTCACCCGCTTCCGCGATGAGGCCGCCGCCCGCCCCGACGCGCTGAGCGTCTCCATCGCCGTGACGGACCACGCCGAGCACGGCCGCGTCGTCATCGTGCGCGGCGTCCACGCGGGTCCGGCGGACGACGGCGAGCGGGCCCTGCGGTCACTGTGCCGGGCCGGCGGGCGGCCGCTGCACCACGACTTCCGGACGATGCCGTACGCCGCGACCGAGTCCCTCGGCAGCACCCCGCCCCACCACTTCCACCTGGTCGACGACCTGCCCGACCCGCTGATCGCCGCGATCGCCGGGAGCGGCGTGTCCGGTATCGAGATCAGGCACTGGGGCGGCGCGATGGCGCGTCCGGCCGCGGACGCCGGGCCGGTCGGCCACCGCGACGTCCCCTTCTCCCTCACCATCGACGGCACGGCCGCGGACGCCGCGCCGCTGGCCGCGTATTCGACCGGCGGGTCGTTCCTGAATTTCCTGCACGACACGTCCCGGACGGCCACCGCCTACACCCCGGAGAACTTCCGGCGGCTGCGCGAGGTGAAGCGGACCTACGACCCGCAGAACGTTTTCCACCGCAACCACAACATCAAGCCCGCCTGAAATGCGAGGCGACCGGAATGACCACCGTCCCCGATGCGCGGCCCGCGCAGACCTATCTGCGAGAGACGCGCATCGGGACGGGTCCGGCCGGACGGTAGGTGATCTCCGCCCGTCCGGGAACGGCCATTCCCGGTGCCAGATCGAGCCGGTGCGTACGGCTGATCGTCGCGAGCATCAGCGTCGCCTCCAGCATCGCGAAACCGGCGCCGACACAAATGCGCCGACCGCCACCGAACGGCAGGTACGCATATCTGGGACGGTCCGTCTCCCCCATGAAGCGCTCGGGCTGGAAGCCCTCGGGATTGGGCCAGAATTCGACGTTCCGGTGCAGCAGATAAGGCGGAATCGCCAGCGTCGACCCGGCCGGAATGAAGACCCCCGCGACGTCGTCGTCCTCGACCGCATCGCGTTCGATGGTCCACGCCGGAGGATAGAGGCGCATGGCCTCGGAAAGGACGGCGCGCGTCCAGGGGAGGCGATCGACGTCCTCGGCCTGCGGGTCCCTTCCGCCCAGCACTTCGTCGACTTCGTTCTCCAGCCGGTCCCGCGCCGCCGGGTATCGGGAAAGCAGGACGAACGTCCAGGCCAGCGAGGCGGCCGTCGTCTCGTGCCCGGCCAGCAGGAGCGTGAGAACCTCGTCGCGCAGCTCGTCCTCGGAAAGTCCGCCGCCCTCTTTCAGCAGATCCAGCAGCTCCCCGCCCGACCCTTTGACGACCGTCTCGACCATTCCGTCGAGATGCGCGACGCCGTCCTTCAACCACGGCATTCGCTCGTAGACCCCGCGCCGCGCCACCCCGCCTGGCAGGAACGTGCCGATCACGGCGGCCCGCTGGAGCGCCTCCAGCGACCGCCCGGTCCTTGCGGCTTCACCGGCGAGTTCGCTGCCGAACAGGGCGCGTCCCACCACGTCCAGCGTGAGCCGCCGCAACTGCCCGGCCGCGTCGAGCAGCACGCCGTCGGGCCACCGCTGGACGCCCCTGCGGGTGATCTCCACCATCCGCGGCGCGAACGCGGCGATGTGCCGCTGCGCGAACACCGGCTGCACGAGCCGCCGATGCCGCTGCCACGTCTCGCCCTCGCTCGTCAGCAGCCCGTCCCCGAGGAAGGCGCGCAGCGGACGGTACGTGAACGCCTTCACATAGTTGCTCTGGTTCGCGACCAGAACGTGCTCGGCGTGCTCAGGCCGGGACAGCAGAAAGAACGCCCGCCGCATGCCGAACGGCACCTGAACCGCGTCCCCGTAGCGCCGGGCCAGCGCGCCGTACGTCGCGAGCGGATCCCTGGCCATCCGCCCCCACCATCGAGCGGCCTCCACCCCGGCCCTCGGCCCGGCCACGCTCCGCTGATACGTCGGCGATCTCATGCCCTCAACCGTAAATCCGCCCCCTGCACACGGGCGACCCCTGGCAAGCCACGGCACCGAGAGCCGTTCAGCGTCGGCGAACCCCAGTCATTGGACGACCTCTTGGGCCGGCGCATTTTCCCGACCACCACAGCGGTGGATTGCCCTCGATGTCTCAGAAAACCGGAGGCTTCCCCAGCCGAACGGGGCTCCCCGGCCCGCCCACGACCGGCCCCTCCGGCCACAGATTGGCGAGGTCGGTCGGCGTGAGCGGGGCCCGGTAAGCCGCCTGGAGCACCTTCCGGGAAACGTCCGCACCGGCCTCGGCAAGAGCCACGAACCAATCGAACCCGGCCGGATAGGACCACATATAGCTACGGTGCTGGACGTCGGCTCCGCGGTCGGTGAGATACCGGGCGATGCTCCTGTCCGTCCACCACGGAACGGCGGTTCTCACATAGTCGGCGCACTCTCCGACGGGCGCACCATCGTTGAGGGCCCGATGCACCCCGGCCAGAATGAGCTGGCTGTAATGGGAGAGCCGGAGGCGAGCGATCAGCACCTTGTCCTCGGGCAGTAGGAAAAGCGGCCACGCCTGGGCGATGCCCTCCGCCATGACCTGCAACGGTGCGTGAATGCTGAAAAGGCGCACCCAGGGAACGTCCTCGGCTTCGGCCTGCGCGGTGTAGCTGGCGCTCTGCAAACCGTGCCCGAGAACCTCGTGCAGCGCGAACTGCCGGGCGCCCGTCTGGGTGAATTCGACGTTCGGAAGGTTGAGGCGCAGGCGGACGTCCTGTCCGGCCCCGTCCAGCCAGTACGCCCAGTAGGCCTCTACGTCGGCGGTCTCGATCGTCAGCCGATAGGGCGCGGTGCTGCCGGTCGCCTCGCGCACGACGGGCTCCAGTTCCTCGGTGGCCTGCCGGATCGCATCGGGAGCCTCGCTCACGTCCAGGAGCCCCTCGGCCTCCCGCAACTCGGCGTTGGTCCGGGCGCCCCACCCGATGCCGAGGTCGGCGCACGCGGCCCGGGCCTGCTCAGCGCGCTCTTCCAGATACTCGTCGGGCCACCCGGCCGTGCCACACCCCTGGGTCGCCCGGACGTAGTCGTCCAGTGGAAGCCGCTCGCCGATGAGCGCCCCGAGATAGGCCAGATCGGCATCGAGCCGATCCGCGAGCACCCCCGTCGCGTCGGCGCGCAGCTCGGTGAACCGGCGGTAGAGGCTCAACCGGTCCGCGGCGGGCTCGGCGGTGTTGCGTCCCGGCGCACAGTCGAAATCGACGATCGGTGATCCACCGTGGCCGATCTCGTAGGCGTCCCAGGCCCGGATGAGGGTCTCGATCTCGTCGCGCAGGTTCATGGGGGGCACGTCCCGTCGGAGAGTGAAGGCTTGCCGATCATTGTGATCGCGACAACGCCCACCAAGTAGCCCCAAACAAGGTCATCTTCGACAAACCATCTGGCGTCCCGTTGTCCACATCCCCCTCCACCCCAGGTGAACACCCCGCACCCGCCGACGGACGTCCAGATAAGGACACGAGGCGGCGAAATCACCCCGAGGCTAGTTGGCGCCCAACCCGGATGTCCGGATCGTCGCGTCATGGAGCGTGGAACCCCAGAAGGGCGGCGGCTGCCGACGCCGGGTCAACGCCACGACCTGCAAGGACCACGTGAACGGCCCTGTACCACTGAAGACCACCGCAGGCAACGAGACGCCCGCGCGACCACCCATCGCCGCGCACCAGCCGCCCGGTCGTTCCGAGCTGCCAATGCCTCAAGGACCTCGTAGCGGAGCACATGCCTTGAGGGGAGTTCGAAACAAAACTGTGGCATCTCGCTGGTCCTTGAGCGGTGGCACCTACTCAGGGAACGTCGATCTCGATCAGCGAGCCGTCGGGACCGTAGGTGAAGCGTCGCGGTGGCCCCATGGCTTGGACGGCCTCCGCAATGGCGGCCTCGTGCTCGGCGACCTCGTCCGGATCGGCGGGATCGGTGAGCTGGAAACCGCGCAGGCCGACCTCGTACGGATCGGCGTCATCCGGCTCGGGCATGCCCTCAAGAAGGAACCCCAGCAGCGCCCGCAACGCCTCCTCTCACCGAGGTCAAGCGGGTGGACGGCAACGCGTACGGCTCATCCGACCAGGCGGGATCATGCGGGACGGGGTGTTCCCCCGCCCAGTAGGGCGCCTCGAACGAAAGCGGTCCGCCGATGTTCTCCATGACCCCGTTATCAGGGGAAAGGCTGAGCGAACGGATCAGCCGCCCGTCCTCCCAAATGGCGAAGGCCAGCCAGTCGACGACGCTGTGCATCGCATGCAGAACCAGCCTGCGCCCCGCGCTCGCCTCGGCCAGATGAGCCGCGAGCTCTGAGGGACGGTCGAGCATCACCCGCTGATCGCAGACGAGGTCGACACCCGGAAGACTTGCGGCGTAGGTCATCCCATAAGGCGGATAGCAACCGTCCCCAAGGCTGGACGGTTCATCCTCTCGAACCGCCCACCCGGGATAAAGACGCTCGATCAGAGCCGCGGTTCCCTGCGGATCCGGTGCGGGGCCGCATGAAGGACTTCTTTGACGTCCCCGTCGGCGTACACCAATAGCCCAGTCTTTGCTCCCATACCCGCTCCCCGTTCCAGATCAACGACGGCCGGAGCCCATCGACCCGCAAGGACAGCCGGGAGCGCCGAATTGGTTGCGACTGGCGGCGAGCCCCTGCCACACGGCCTGGCTTCCGAAGGCAACAGCCCCAGCAGCCGCCGACGTTCGTGAAAGCCCATCTGATCGAGGAGATGCAGCGCACAAACGGTGACCGGAAGCTCGTTCACGGATCCTCGAAAGGCATTGTCGGTGTCCCAGCCGGTGTGGTGCTCGACAGCGGCCAAAACCGCGACTTCGTTCCCGCCGACCATCTCAGCGGCGAACTCGAGCAGATCACCCGCCGTCGTTCCGCGCATCAGATCGGCGAGTCCACGCACCCGCGTCAGCATCTCCGTACCGGCCTGAGCAGGGAAGACCGCCGCCAGGGGCGCAAGCGCCAGCCGTACCGCCGTGCACTCCCCATCCCACCGCGCGAGCGCGTGCCCGGCGACGGCCTCCACGGCGGCCCGCGCACGGGCCTCACTGACCCGATCGGCGTCGGCGCGCTCGTCCGGCCAGCACTCGGCGGCATGCCGCTCATGGACGGTCGCGATGGCGAAAAGAAGCCTGACCAGGTTCATCCGATGGGGCGCCGGAACCCGGTCGTCGACCGCCAACCAGGCGACCACCTCGACACCATCCGCGGTATCCCGCGAGCAGGTGTCCTGATGAAGGATCTCGTTATAGAAGAACCCGAGGAAATCTCGATCGTCCCGAAAGGAACCGAACGCGGTGTCATAGAGCACCTGTGCGTGTATCGGGACACGTCCCGCCTCGACCCGGTCATCGACCACCAGCCGGAACGTCTGCCGGATCTCAGGTCCGAGCCCCTGGACGAGCAACCACATCCGGTCCGACTCGAGAACCGGCCCGGTCGTCCTACGAACCGCTGATCCTCGAAGCCTCCGATGAGCCGACTCGCCTCGACATCCTGGCCTTCGCTCAAGTGCCCGAGCGCTTGCACTCCCACTTCCTGTGCCTGACCTTGCCCACGCAAGACACCGAGCCCGGCTTCATCGCCTGCCTTCGGGCCACCGTCTTGTCCACCGACATCCACTCCGGAACCAACCACTCACGCGTGTGGACCGACCAATCACGCGTCCTACGCAGCCTGCGGCCTGCCAGGAGCGGCTGACCGGCCCGCACGATGAAACGCCGCCGTCTCGTGAAGCGCGGAAGGACCACAGGTTGATCCTTCCCGGCCGAGGTCAGCAAGCCCCCGGCCCCGTACAACCCCTTGCAATGATCACAAAGGGCCTCTGACGTGGGAGTCGGCGAGGGACTTGAAACCCTAACCTTTATGGTTGGACAACGATCGATGACTCTCCATGTCACCAGTTGTAACGTGCGTGTCATGTCAAGTAGTGATCTGCTTGGACTCATCACCCTGTGCCTTTTTATCGGCCCTGTCGCAATAATGCTTGGCGCGCCTGAGTCTTTCGAAAGACATGGCCTGTGGGTTCTGAACGCGGCCGTTTGGTTATTCGTACTCGGATTCACTTTCGCGCTCGGCTACGTGATAGCGCTCGCCAGCGGGGCCGGAAAAGCTCTCAGTATCGGGGCCGGTTCCGCTGTAATGGTATGTGGCGTGGTCGCATTACGTGGAATCTCCACGTTGAGCTCGCGACGATCCTCCCGTGCTCAAGAGTCACCGAATGAGAGCAGGCCGGACGAGATGGACGACTACTGGAGAAGCGACTGAGGCGGACAGACTGCCGGAACAGTACGCGCCAGTGCCAAGCCTCACACCCGAGCTTCGTGAGCCTTATGCACGACCGCCTTCCAGCCCAGCCAGCACTGGAATCCAGCCAAACGAAGTGTCCTCTGGCACAAGCCGCGACTGTGGCGTCCCCCGGTCGGCCGTTCAGCCCGGGGGCCAGTGTGCCGTTGGGAGATCGCATCATCGATGCGGCTCTCATACCGGTATGCAGGCCGCTGTCGTAGGGCCTGCATACCGGTGTCGAGGCGCCCGGCATCTGCGTAGTGCGCATCTTGCCGGTTAGGAGAAACTCTTAGACGCTAGGGCTTCCACACAAACGCGTGCATGTTGCCGTCCGCCGTGTCGCCGTATCCGGTGACTTGGCCCCTCGCGTTGATCCCCTGCCCCAGGCTGGTGGTCCCGCCGCTGAGCGTGCCCAAATCCCGCATGCCACCCGACGCAGTCCACACAAACGCACGCGTGTTGAAGTCCGCCGTGCCGGCGAACCCGGTGACCTGACCCTTCGCGTTGATCCCCTGACCGGAGCTGCTAGTTCCGCCGCCGAGCGTGCCAAGATCCCGCATACCGCCCGACGGGGTCCACACAAACGCATGTGTGCTGCCGTCTGCGGTGGCACTGATCCCCGTGACGTGCCCCTGCCTGTTTATCGCGATCCCGAGGCTGAACGCCCCGCCGAGCGTGCCCAGATCCCGCATGCCGTCCGACGCAGTCCATACAAACGCATGCTCAGTGCGGTTGAACGGCCCGGTCGAAGAAGCTCCCGTGACCTGTCCCTGCGCGTTGATCCCGCGACCCTCGCTGGACCTCCCGCCGAGCGTGCCCAGATCCTGCATGCCGCCCGACTCGGTCCACAAGAAAGCATGCAGGCCTTCCGCCGAATTACTGGCCCCGGTGACCTGGCCCTGCCCGTTGATCGCTTCCCCAGAGCTGCTCGCCCCGCCGAGCGTGCCCAGATCCTGCATGCCACCCGACTCGGTCCACCGGAATGCATGGTTGCTGCCGCCTCCCGTATTGCCGGACCCGGTGACCTGGCCTAGATCGTTGATCGTCCTCCCGGCGCTGCTCGTCCCGCCGGTTAAGGTGCCCAGATCCCTCATCGTCCCTGCCAGCGGCGCTGACGTAGGCGCCGCGGCCGCTGCGGCCCCGGCGACCGCAACAGGCGCTGTCAGTACCCCGGTCAGTATGGCCACAGTGGCTAAACCATGGCCTCTCCGATATCGCCTGACTAACATGTCCGATCCCTTCCTAGCCGACCGGTTTAGTCGGCCTGTCAGGCAATCACAAAGCAGAAACGGCCGTCAAGGAATTTTCCTCCAACCCATGAATCGCCCCTGAACGATGGGTGATGGAGTCGTAAGGGCAGCCGAGGATCGCGAGCCCCCACATCGGGCACGTTAGGCCACCTCAGGACTGCCGGAGTTCCTGTCCGGGGGCAAGGATTGCATCTGCCAGTTCGGCCGTGTCGACATGCCCTGTGGAATCGACGGTGAGGGGCGTTGCCCTGCCGCGTTCGGTAATGAGCCACGCCAAGATGGGTTCCGTGAGTGGTGCACCTCCTTCATCGTCCCAGTGCGCACGCCATCCGCCTCCTGAGATGGCGGCTACTGCGGTTTCCGCCCTTTCCAGATGAGAGAAGTCCTCCCAGTCCGTAACAGGACGCATCATGCCGCGCTCTGGGTCGACTACCAACGCCAAGCCGGTCTCCGAATCCCACCCTTCGACGTCGCGTGCGCGCCCCGTCTGGGAGTCCGTGCCCTGAAGAATGCGGTCCAGCCAGTTCGATTGAGGTACAGCACGGGAGCATTCTGGCCTAGCGCTCTCATTCGCCTGTCCAGGCGGACGGGCGCCAGAAGCGCCTCGACTGGCTCACCATCCGGGACGTCCAGACCTGGCTGAACAAGCTTCCGAGCGCCTGCCAGTGCTGCGCGCAGGGACAGGACGCCAACGACTTGCGGTGCACGGTGACCGGCGGACGCGACGGTGGTTCAGTGCTCTCGCGAAGGCTGCCAGGACTTCCCGACTCGGCGGACGATCGCCTCGGCGCGGAACGCGCTCAACCACGTCATGACGGAGTGACATCACCTTCACGACCAGGACGGGCCGACCTGTTAGCAAACAGCCCCCTTCCTTGATCGGAAGGGGGCTTTGGCGTGGGAGCCGGTGAGGGGACTTGAACCCCTAACCTTCTGTTTACAAGACAGATGCTCTGCCAATTGAGCTACACCGGCGCGCTCGTCCGCATCGTAGTCGACTTGGTGGGGGGCTTGTGCGGGGGTGTGTGGGGGCTGGGGAAGTTTTTTCGCGTGGGGTGTCGATGTGGGGTGGGGGCGTTCGTGTAGAGGGTGAGACGACGGCGTTCGTGAGGAGGGGTCGTGGGGAAGTTGATGCTGGTGGAGCATCTGACCTTGGACGGGGTCATGCAGGGGCCCGCGGCGGCCGATGAGGATACGCGGGGCGGGTTCGTCCGTGGTGGGTGGGGTGTTGCGGGGAACGACGAGGTCATGGGATCTGTGCTGGGGAAGGGGCTGGGGAGAGAAGGGGCGATGCTGTTCGGGCGGTGGACGTACGAGCAGTTCTACGGGTTCTGGCCCCATCAGACCGGCAATCCGTACACCGGGGCGTTGAACCGGGCGCGGAAGTATGTGGTGTCCAGGACGCGGCGGGAACTTCCCTGGGAGAACTCGGTGCTGATGTCGGACGTGGGAGACGTCGCCCGGATCGAGGAGGACCTCACGGTGCTCGGGAGCGGGGAGCTCGCGCGGGAGCTGATGCGGCGGGGGCTCGTGGATGAATGGCTGCTCATGGTCCATCCGCTGGTGCTGGGGACGGGCAAGCGGTTGTTCGAGGGGGTCGAGGTGGATCTGCGGCTCGTGGATTCGGTCGTGACGACGACGGGGGTCGTGATCGCGACGTATCGGGGCAGGGAGGAAGCATGAAGCTGTACGCGCTCAACATGATCCAGCCCGTGGGTGAGGTGCCGCCGTCCGAGGTGCTGGAGCCCGTGATGGCGGAGCTCGCGGAGATCCGGCGGGACCTGGAGGCGCGGGAGGAGTGGGTCTTCGGGAGAGGGCTGCACCAGCCCGAGACGAGCACCGTCGTGCGGCTCCGGGACGACGAGGTGATCGCGACCGATGGGCCGTGGACGGAGGGCAAGGAGTTCGTCGGCGGGATCATCATCATCGCGGTGGAGGACCTGGACGCGGCGCTCGAGGTGGCGGCGCGGTACGCGCGGGTGACGGGGCTGCCGATGGAGGTGCGGCCGTTCCAGGGCGAAGCCTGATCGAGCGGGTCTTCCGGGAGGAGCATGGGCGGGCGGTGTCCGTCCTGGTCCGGGTCTTCGGCGACGTCGACGTGGCCGAGGAGGCGGTGCAGGACGCGTTCGCCGAGGCGGTGAAGCGGTGGCCGGAGGGCGGGGCGCCGCCGAGCCCGGCCGGGTGGATCATCACGACGGCGCGGAACAAGGCGATCGACCGGCTGCGGCGGGAGGCCGCGCGGGAGGGGAAGCAGGCGCAGGCCGCGCTGGTGAACGTGGTGGAACCGGTCGAGGAGGGGCCCGTGCGGGACGAGCGGCTGCGGCTCATGTTCACGTGCTGCCATCCGGCGCTGGCGCTACAGGCGCGAGTGGCCCTGACGCTGCGGTTGCTGGGCGGGCTGACGACGGCGGAGATCGCGCGGGCGTTCCTGGTGCCGGAGGCGACGATGGCGCAGCGGCTGGTGCGGGCGAAGGGGAAGATCCGCGACGCGGGGATCCCGTACCGGGTGCCGGAGGAGGCTGATCTTCCGGGGCGGCTGTCCGGCGTGCTCGCCGTCGTCTACCTGGTGTTCAACCAGGGGTATGGCGGGCGGGAGGACTTGGCGGCGGAGGCGATCAGGCTGGGGCGGGTGCTGGCGGAGCTGATGCCGGACGAGCCCGAGGTTCTGGGGCTGCTCGCGTTGATGCTGCTGATCGAGTCGCGCAAGGGTGCCCGGATGCGGGACGGCGAGCTCGTCCTGCTGGCCGATCAAGACCGGGGGTTGTGGGATCGGGGGCTTGTGGAGGAAGGGCAGGCGCTCGTCCGGCGGTGCCTGCGGAGGAACCGGCCGGGGCCGTACCAGATTCAGGCGGCGATCAACGCGGTGCACGGTGATGCGGCTCGGGCGGAAGACACTGATTGGCGGCAGATCCTGCAGCTGTACGACCAGTTGATGGTGGTCGCGCCGACGCCGGTGGCGGCGCTCAACCGGGCCGTGGCGGTGGCCGAGGTCGCGGGCGTCGAGGAGGCACTGGTGGAGGTGGACGGGCTCGACCTCGGCCAGTACTACCTGTTCCATGCGATTCGTGCTGATCTGCTGCGGAGGCTCGGGCGGAATGCGGAGGCTGTGGAGGCTTATGGCGAGGCTATGGAGCGGACGGAGAACGAGGCCGAGCTGGCCTTTCTGAGGGGGCGGCGGCTCAGCGTGCGCGGTTGAAGGTCTGGCCTGCGACCAGGGCGCCCAGGGCGATGGTGAAGCCGACGATCTGCCAGGGCGTGAGCGTCTGCCCGAGGATCAGCAGCCCGGCCATGGTGGCGATCATCGGGTTGGTGAGGCCGAGCAGGGACACGGAGGTGGCGGGCAGGCGGTCGATGCCGCGGAACCAGAGGGCGTATGCGATCGCGGTGCCCACGAGCCCAAGGTAGGCGAAGCCGAGGAGGTTCTCGCCAGAGATGGTGGCCGGGGCGCCTTCGGCAAAGAAGGTGAGCGGGGCGAGGGCCAGGCCGCCGACGGTGAGCTGCCACCCGGTCATCACGAGCGGCGACTCGGGGCGTCCCCACTTCTTGGCCAGCACGATCGCGGTCGCCATCAGGGACGTCGCGATGAGCATGGCGCCGATGCCGAGCGGGTCGAGCCTGGCCTCGGAGCTCAGGGTCAGCAGCGCGACGCCGCCGGTTCCGGCGAGCGCGGCGTACAGGACGGCGCGGGCGGGCCGGACGCCCAGGACGCCGAGGGACAGCAGCGCCACGACCAGCGGCTGGACGGAGCCGATCGTCGCGGCGACCCCGCCGGGCAGCCGGTACGCGGCGAAGAAGATCAGCGGGAAGAAGGCCCCGAAGTTCAGCATGCCGAGGACGATCGACTTCCACCACCACTCGCCGCGTGGGAGGCGGCGGGTGACGGCGAGCAGGATCAGCCCGGCGGGCAGCGCGCGGAGCGTCGCGGCCAGGAGCGGGCGGTCCGGGGGAAGCAGCGTCGTGGTGACGACGTAGGTGGTGCCCCAGCTGGCCGGCGCGAGCGCCGCGAGGACCAGGTCGGTGGTGTAGCGGCTCCGCTGGACCTGCGGGAGGGCGAGGGCGGCGGTCAACGTGATCACCTCGGCGTTCGGGACGGCCTGACGGCTGTTACGAGAACGCCAAGTCTGTGAACGTTGATATTATTCCCGTTGAAGAAAAGTTAGCTGGTGCGGAGCCGGCTGATCTCGTACAGCGCGATCCCGGCGGCGACGCCCGCGTTGAGCGACTCGGCCCGACCCGGCATCGGGATCGTGACCAGCAGGTCGCAGGTGTCGGCGACCAGGCGGCCGAGGCCCTTGCCCTCCGAGCCCACGACCAGCACGAACGGCCCGTCCGCGACCTCCAGGTCGGCGACCGCGGAACCACCCCCGGCGTCCAGCCCCGCGACGAAGCAGCCCGCCTTCTGGTACGCCTTGAGCTGCCGGGTGAGGTTCGTGGCCTGCGCGACGGGCACCGTGGCGAGCGTGCCCGCGGACGACTTCCACGTCCCGGCGGTGACCCCGGCGGCCCGCCGCTCCGGCACCACGACCCCGGCGGCGCCGAACGCGGCCGCGGACCGGACGATCGCGCCGAGGTTGCGCGGGTCGGTGATGCCGTCCACCGCGACGATCAGCGGCGCGGGGCCGGTGAGCAGGTCGTCGGGGTGCGCGTACCGGTACGTCCTGACCTGCAGCGCGATGCCCTGGTGGACGGCGCCGTCCGTCATCCGGTCCAGCTCGTTCTTGCCGGTCTCCAGGAGCGGGATCCGCCGGTCGGCGGCGATCTGGATCGCCTCGCGGACGCGCTCGTCGGTGCTGGACATCACGTAGAGCGTCGACCCCGGAACCCCGGCGCGGAGCGCTTCGAGGACCGGGTTGCGGCCGGTGACCAGCTCGGGGACCTCGCCGGTCGCGCGGCGGGCGCCTGCCGGACGGCCGGCGGGGCGATCACGGGTCTCGGTGGCGGGCTTCGCGCGGCCGCCGGGGCCGAGCGTCGGGGTGCCGGTGCGCTTGGCGCTCTTGACGGCGCGGGCCTTCTGGCGCTTGCCGTGCCAGTGCCTGTCCTCGGCCTTGGGAGTCGGTCCCTTGCCCTTGTGCTTGGCCATGTCGGTATGCCCCTCGCGACGGTTGCGGTTCGCCCGCCCTCGTGACTGCCGGGGCGGCTCGGTTCTCAGCGGGACGGCGGCGAACCCCCGCGAACGTCCAATTTTATCTGCCGCGCGGCACCGCCCGGGCACGGCCGCGCGGCACCGGCCATGCACGCGGCGTCAGCCGCGCTTGAGTTCCCAGCGGGCGCCCTGTGGGGTGTCCTCGACGACGATTCCGGCCTCCGACAGGCTGTCGCGGATCGCGTCGGCGGACGCGTAGTCCTTGCGCGCGCGCGCCGCCTGGCGCTGCTCCAGCGCCACCGCGACAAGCGCGTCCACGACGGGACGCAGATCGTCCTCACCGGCCCGGCTCCACTGCGGGGACAGCGGGTCGACGCCCAGAACGTCCCCCATCGCCCGGACGTCCGCGAGGTGGCGGCGCACCGCGTCACGGTCGCCGGACGCGAGCGCGCTGTTCCCCTCCCGGACGGTCTCGTGCAGCACCGCCAAGCCGGTCGGGACGCCCAGGTCGTCATCCAGCGCGGCGGCGAACGCGGCCGGGACGGCGGGCGCGACCGTGCCGACGAGCTCGGAGGCGCGCGTCGCGAAGCCCTCGATGCGCTGGTAGGCGGAGACGGCCTCGGCCAGGGACGCGTCCGTGTAGTCCATCAGCGACCGGTAGTGCGCCGAGACCAGGTAGTAGCGCACCTCGACGGGACGGGCCTTGCCGAGCAGATCGGGCAGCAGCACCACGTTGCCGACGGACTTGCTCATCTTCTCGCCGTCCACGGTGAGCAGCCCGTTGTGCAGCCAGTAGCGGGCGAACCCGTCACCGGCCGCCCGCGACTGGGCGATCTCGTTCTCGTGGTGCGGGAAGATCAGGTCGACGCCGCCGCCGTGGATGTCGAACGCGGGCCCCAGGTACTTGGTCGCCATCGCCGAGCACTCCAGGTGCCAGCCGGGCCGCCCGTCGCCCCACGGCGTCTCCCACGACGGCTCGCCGGGCTTGGCGCCCTTCCAGAGCGCGAAGTCGCGCGGGTCGCGTTTGAGCTGCTCGTTGGGGGTGTCGCCGGCGGAGCGCATGTTCTCCAGCCGCTGGTTCGACAGCTCGCCGTACTGGTCGGCCCACGACTTGACGTCGAAGTACACGTCGCCGCCGACCGCGTACGCGTGGCCCTTGTCGATCAGCCGCCGCATCAGCGTGATCATCTCCGGGACGTGCCCGGTGGCGCGCGGCTCGATCGTCGGGGGCAGGCAGCCGAGCAGGTCGTAGCCCTGCGTGAAGACCCGCTGGTTGCCCTCGGCGACCGCGAACCACGGCACGTCGCAGTCCGCCGCCACCGCGATGATCTTGTCGTCGATATCGGTGACGTTGCGGGCGAAGGTGACCTCGTAGCCGGACGCGCGCAGCCAGCGCAGCAGGACGTCGTAGATCACGCCCGACCGCAGATGCCCGATGTGCGGGGACGCCTGCGGGGTGGCACCGCACACGTACATCCCCACGCGGCCCTCTTCGAGAGGCTCGAACGTGCGGACGGTACGGGTGCCGGTGTCGTAGAAGCGCAGACTCACAAGCCCAGGTTATTGGAATCGGGCTTACCGCGGCGCGCCTGGCGCGACAAGGACCCTATGCCAGTTGCCAATACCCCCCATGCCGTCGAGTTAGGGCGTGGAGAACACGGCGTGCAGCCTGGTGGCGAACGCTTCCGCCTCCTGCCCGAAGCCGCCGTGGTCGCCGGGGTAGGTCTCGGCCTTCGTGCCGAGCCGCTCGGCCAGCGCATGGACCGCCTGATGCGGCGGCTCGCCCGCGGACTTCTCCCCCGCGACGAGAACGATCCGAGTCGGCGAGCGGCGCAGCGCGTCGACGTCGGGGACCCAGCGTCCGAACCCCGGAACCTCGTAGCCGACGAAGAAGTCGGTGTTCTTCTCGAAGCGCGCGAACATCTTCAGCATCTCCGGATCGGCCGCGCCGGCATGCTGATCGGCCGAATCGTGCTCGTGGTCGTCCGACTCGCCGCCGCCCATGCCCAGGCCCGCGCCGAACGTCTCCATCGCCGGGCCGACGCCGCCGTCGCGGTACGCCCGCTCCACGTCCGCGATCACGGACTCCCAGTGCTCGGGGTCCGGCAGCAGCATCAGCAGCGACGGCTCGTGGGCGACCAGCGTGCGCACCTGCTCGGGATGGCGCTCCACCAGCGCCACCGCGATCTGCCCCCCGGAGCTGTTGCCGAACACGAACGCCGGCTCGCCGGGCGACACCTCGGCGAGCAGCCGGGACGCGTCGTCGGCGTGGACGTCCACGCGCTGCGGCTCCGGCGGCCCGTCGAGCGGGCTGCGCGAGTTGCCGCGCCGGTCGTAGGTCACGACCGTGTACCGGTCGGCGAGCAGCCCGGCGAGCCCGGCGTAGCCCGCCGCGTCGTAGATCCCGCCGCAGATCAGCAGCAGGACGGGCCCGGAGCCGCGCACCTCGTAATGGAGGGTCGCGCCCGGGACGGCAAGGGTTCGCACTGTCGGTTCCATCGAAATGTCCTTATCGGTTGAGCCGGGCGGCGCGGGATTCGAGGTAGCGCCGTTCCGGAAGGCTGGTGGTGGTGCGGGCGGCCTGCCGGTACGCCTCCCGTGCCGCGTCCGCGTCGCCCGCCATCTCCAGCAGGTGCGCCCGGACGGCGGCAAGCCGGTGATGCCCGGACATGCGGTCGTCGTCGGCGAGCGGCCGCAGCAGATCCAGCCCGGCGGACGGGCCGTCCACCATCGCGACCGCGACGGCCTCGTTCAGCGTGACCATCGGGTTCGGCGACAGATGAGACAGAAGCCGGTAGAGGGCGAGGATCTGCGGCCAGTCGGTATCCTCCGGCCGCGCCGCCTCCGCGTGGACGGCGGCGATCGCGGCCTGCAGCTGGTACGGGCCGGGCGGCGACCAGGTCAGCGCGTCGGTGATCAGCGCCGTGCCCTCGTCGATCGCGTCCCGGTTCCAGAGCGTCCGGTCCTGTTCGGTGAGCGGGATCAGCAGGCCGCCGTCCCCGCTGCGGGCCGCGCGCCGCGCGTCGGTCAGCAGCATGAGGGCGAGCAGGCCGGAGACCTCGCCGTCGTCGGGGAGCAGCCGGTGCAGCGCGCGGGCCAGCCTGATCGCCTCCGCGGTCAGGTCGGCGCGCTGCAGGTCGGGCCCGCTGGAGGCGGTGTAGCCCTCGTTGAAGATCAGGTACAGGACGTGCAGGACGGCCCGCAGCCGCTCGCCCCGCTCCTCCGGCGGGGGCGGCGCGAACCGCGCCCCGCTCGCCTTGATCTTCTGCTTGGCGCGGCTGACCCGCTGCGCCATCGTGGCCTCCGGCACGAGGAACGCGCGGGCGATCTGCGCCGTGGTGAGGCCACCGACGGCGCGGAGCGTCAGCGCGACCTGCGACGACGGCGACAGCGCCGGATGGCAGCACAGGAACAGCAGGGTCAGCGTGTCGTCGCGGTCGCCTGGACGGTCGTCCTCGTCCAGGGGCGCGCCCGCCTCGTCGCCCCGCTCCTTGGTGAACACGGCCGCCTCGCGGTCGCGGCGGGCGCGCTCGCTGCGCCACTGGTCGGTGAGCCGCCGCGTCGCGACGGTCAGCAGCCAGCCGCGCGGGTTCTCCGGCACGCCGTCCGCCGGCCACTGCACGGCCGCGGCGAGCAGCGCCTCCTGGACGGCGTCCTCGCAGGCGTCGAACGCCCCGTGCCGCCGGACGAGCGTGCCGAGGACCCGCGGCGCGAGCTCGCGCAGCAGGTCCTCGACGGCGGCCGGGACCGTCACATCTCCGTCCCGGCATCGTTCATGATCGCCCGGACCTCCATGCGGCCGCCGAACCGGACGTCCGGCCAGCGCTTGGCGATCTCCACGGCCCGCTCCTCCGACTCGCAGTCGACGGTGAGATAGCCCGCGAAGTGCTCCTTGGCCTCCAGGAACGGCCCGTCGGTCACCGCGGGCTGCCCGCCCTTCGACACGACGTTCTTGGTCGTGGACGGGTCGGCCAGCCCCTCCCCCGCGACCCACTCGCCGGACTCCGACAGCTCCTGCATGAGCCCGTCGACCTCCGCGAACAGCGCCTCGCGCTCCTGCTCCGTCAGCTCCTCGACGAACCCGGGCCGGTTGAAGATCAGCAGCATGTATTTCACGGTCGTTGCTCCTCGTGTCGTTGATGCGCCCCTGCGCGGGACGTCCGTCACCCATGGATCGGAGCGGCGGACGCCTTCTCGACATACCCCGCGAAAAAAACCTCAGGGAAGTTCGGTCAGGTCTCTGACCTGGTGACATAGTGCCGTGAACGCCGGCGCGTCCGGCATCTGGGCCGCGACGGTCAGCAGATCCGTCCAGCCGGCCGTGGCGCGCACGATCACCAGGCCGTTGTCGATCTCGACCTCGCGGACGACCGGCCACGGCAGCCGCTCGCCGTCCTTCTCGACGCCCTTCAGGTCGACGGTGAACGGCCCCATCCGGACGCTCTCCCCCGCCTTCACCGCCGCCAGGTGCCGCGGGACGATCCGGGCCGTGACCTCCTCGGCCACGGCGATCCCGAGGGCCCGCACGTCCGGGATGTCGTCGCCGAGCCGCAGCACGCGCCCGTCCGCCGCGACGATCGTGAACGACCAGCGGGTGCGGTCGTCGGCCTCGTCCTGGACGCCGGAGACGGTGACCGACGTCAGCTCGTCCCACGCGTAACCGGTCTTGCCGCCCCGCCCGGAGACCGACAGGCCGCCGGTGTGCAGGACCACGACCCGGCCGCGGACGGCCGGCCGCGCGTGCCCGACGATCCAGCCGACCGCGCCGCCGTACCCCATCGCGATCACGAGCGCCGGAACGCCCACCCACCACACGCGGGCGCGCAGATAGAGGATGGCCACCGGCACGAGCGACAGCACGGCCGGGACCAGCAGTGCGAGCCAGGCCCAGGTGCGGCGGCCGGCGGCCCGCCCGTCGAACGTCCGGACCGGCTCGCCAAGACGATCCCCCGGAATCACGACCCTGCCTTCCCGGCGGCGACCCCCGGCCCCGGAAGAGGCCGATCCGATGATCCTCGCTCCGCTGCGATCATCAAACTCTGCCCCACCGAGGAGCAACCCCAGACCCCCAAGAGGGGTCGGCTTGATGATCCTCGCTTCGCTGCGGTCATCAAGCTCTGCCGCACTGGGGGGCGACCCCCAGACCCCCGAGACGGTCGGCTTGACGATCCTCGCTTCGCTGCGGTCATCAAGCTCTGCCGCACTGGGGGGCGACCCCCAGACCCCCGAGACGGTCGGTTTGATGATCCTCGCTTCGCTGCGGTCATCAAGCCTCCTCTCGGGATGTCGTCGTCCATACCGTACGTCGGCGCCCATATCGCTCGCAGCGCGATGTGATCATCTGGAATGGACGGGCCGCCACCGGCCGCGCTGGCTAATCTCGCCTGTGGACCTTCACAGGCGCGACTTCCCCCGGAACGAGTGACATGCCATCTGACCCGACCCGGCCCTCCTTCACCCCGGTGCAGCGGCGGCTGCTCACCGCGCTCGCCGGCCTCATCGTCGCAGCGCTGGCGGGGGCCGCGTACGCGCTGACCTACGACGTGCTCCGCGACCTCGCCCGCTACGGCGGCGTCGGCGACCGCTGGGCGCCGCTCTACCCGGCGATCGCCGACACCCTCACCGCGCTGACGATCCTGTCCCTCGTGATCACCCGGAACGCCCGCTGGTGGACGCGGCTGCTGCGCTGGGCGCTGCTGCTGGTCCTCGTCGCCGGGGGCGCGGCCGTCTCCGTCCAGAACTCGGTCTGGGGCATGACGGAGCTGCCCCGCGACTCGGTCCGCGCGGGCGTGGCGGTGGCGCCGCACATCATGCTCGTGCTGGGCGTGTGGCTGTGGCTGACGATGTTCAAGCAGATCCGCGTGTCGCGTCCCGTCGCCGAGGAGGTCGCGCCCACCGATCAGCGCGGCCATGTGAAGGTCCTCGAACCCGCCGCGGCCGGGCCGCTCGCCCTGGAGGCCCCGGCCGACCCCGCCGAGCCTCAGCCAGAGTCGCCCTTCGATTTCCTGGACGAGACCGAGCCGCTGATCCCCTTCGCCCCCGAGGAGCCCGTGGCGCCGCTGGACACCGTCCCGGAGCCTCGTCCGCCCGCGACCCCCGCGATCGGCCCGCCCGCGCTGCTGCCCACCGATGTCGAGCTGGTCAGGACGCGCGAGCGTCCGGCCACGGAAGACCGGCCGGTCGCGTCGACGACCCGTCCCGACATCGTGATGCCCGGCTCCCCCGGCCCCGGCTCCGATACTGGCGAGGACGCCGACGCCCGGCCCGGCGACCGCGCCGACGACCCTGACGCCGACGACGGCTCCGCCCAAGACGTGAATCCGCCGCCGGCCAGCAGCTTCCGCAGCAGCCCCACGCCTCCGGCCGACTGAACCGCGCCGCGGACGGCGTGACGCGGGCGCGCGGCGGGGTACCTAGGCGCCATGAGCGATCTCCTCGCTCGGCTGATCGACGACGCCGCGCTCGGCCCGCCGGACCGCGACCGCGACCGCGTCCCGATGGACGGGGCGCTGGCGGCGCACCGTGCGGCCGCCCGGGACCCGGCCACGGGGCGGTTCCTGTGCCCCGCGTCGCGGTTCGCCGAGCTGCGGGCGCTGCTCGTCCCGGAGGACCTGCTCGATCTCGGCCTGATCGCGGACATTGGGATCGAGGAGTTGCCGGAGACACTGGACGCCGTCGGCGCCGAGCCGCGCGTCCGGATATCGGCGGTGCGGATCGCGCTCCCGGAAGAGGCCGACCAGGCGCGGGCCGCCGCCGTGACGATCGCGCAGCTCCCCGGCGACGTGCCCGCGCACATCGAGGTGCGGCACTCGCCCGGATGGCGCGACGTGCTCGACCGCATGTCCGCCGCCCAGGAGCATGGCGCTGCGCTGGGCGTCGCTCATCGCATG
Organism: Actinomadura sp. 3N508; assembly: GCF_044326375.1. Classification (NCBI taxonomy): domain Bacteria; kingdom Bacillati; phylum Actinomycetota; class Actinomycetes; order Streptosporangiales; family Thermomonosporaceae; genus Actinomadura; species Actinomadura sp. 3N508. The sequence continues at coordinate 288,260 of NZ_JBIRAX010000011.1, read as the reverse complement.
GACGGCCCGCCCGTCGAGGCGGCGGCGTTCATCTCGGCGTGCGCCGAACGCAGCCTTTCGTTCACGTGCACGGCCGGGGCGGAGCGCGCCGTCCGGCACCAGGACCGCCACGGCTTCCTGAACATCCTTCTCGCCACGGCCTCCGCGACGCACGGGCACGAGGCCCGGCCGGCGCTTGAACGCACCGACGCCTCCGGCCTCGCCGCCGACCTGCTGGCGCTGCCCGGCGCCGAGGCGCGGGCGACGCGCCGCCTGCTGCTCTCGTTCGGCGTGCCGGGCCTCGACGCCGCTCTGTCCGCGCTGTCGCTGATCAGAGCGCCCGCCGCCTGACCCCGCCGGCGCCACCGGGTGAAAGGGGTTTACCGGGGAAGATATCGCTGCATGACCACCGATTCGTGGGTCGAGGTCGATCCGGACGGCGGCTTCGGCGTCGAGAACCTGCCGTACGGGATCTTCTCGCGTCCCGGTGAGCTGCCCCGCGTCGGCGCGGCCATCGGCGATCAGGTGCTCGATCTCGCGGCGATGTCCGCGGCGGGCCTGGTCGAGGACCGCCACTACTTCGCCTCCGGTTCGCTGAACGCCTTCATGGTGGCCGGGCGCCCCGTCTGGGAGGCCAACCGCGCCCGGCTCGTCGAGGTGCTGACCGACGAGTCGTACCGCGAGCGGGTCGAACCCCACCTGATCCCCGTCTCGGACGTCGAACTCCAGCGCCCCTTCCAGGTCGCGGACTACGTCGACTTCTACTCCTCCGAGCACCACGCCAGGAACACCGGGCGGATCTTCCGCCCGCGCGACGAGCCGCTGCCGTCCAACTGGAAGCGGCTGCCGATCGGCTATCACGGGCGCGGCGGCACCGTGTACCCGTCCGGGACGCCGGTCATCCGGCCGTCCGGGCAGCGCAGGACGCCCAGCGAGCCGGAGCCGTCGTTCGGGCCGTCGCAGCGGCTGGACTTCGAGGCGGAGGTCGCGTTCGTCGCGGGCGTGCCGTCCGTCGCGGGGCGCGGCGTTCCGGCGGGCGCGTTCCGCGATCACGTGTTCGGGTTCGTCCTGCTGAACGACTGGAGCGCCCGCGACCTCCAGGCGTGGGAGTCGCGTCCGCTCGGCCCGTTCCTCGGCAAGTCGTTCGCGACGTCGATCTCCTCGTGGGTCGTGCCGGTCGCCGCGCTGGAGGCAGCCCGCGTGGAGCCGCCCGTCCAGGACCCGGCTCCGCTCCCCTATCTGCGCTGCGACGAGCCGTGGGGCCTGGACCTGCAGCTGGAGGTCCTGATCAACGGCCAGGTCGTCAGCCGTCCGCGCTTCGCCTCGATGTACTGGACGCCGCCGCAGCAGCTCGCCCACGCCACGGTCAACGGCGCTCCGCTGCGCACCGGGGACCTGTTCGCGTCCGGGACGGTCTCGGGCCCCGAGCACGGCCAGCGCGGCTGCATGCTGGAGCTGAGCTGGAACGGCCAGGAACCGCTGGAGCTGGCCGACGGCACCAGACGCTCGTTCCTGGAGGACGGCGACACCGTCACGATCCGGGCCCAGGCCCCGGGCGCGTCCGGCTCGCGCGTCACGTTCGGCGAGGTGACCGGCACCGTCCACCCCACCCGCGCCTGAGGCCAACGCCGACCATCCGCCCTATCGCCACTGGGTGAGCGGCGCGAATCCCGGCGTGTGGACCGACCGCAGGTGCAGCGACGCCCCCTCGCCCGCCTCGTCAGGCGCGCCCGCCCCGTCAAGCGCGGCGCGGCCCACGACCGCGCCTGCCTGCGGGGGCCGGGCCGGGTCCGCCGCGTCCTCGTCCTCGGGCTCCGCGAACGTCCCACCCGCAGGGCAGCCCTCGGTACCGATGCCGCCGGCCCCCCGGTGCGCGTCCTCCGCCCACCGGCGAAGACTGCCCGGCGAAGACTGCCCGGCGACGATGCCACAGCCGTCGGGACGCGCGCCGGACGGCGCCTTCGTCCCCACCCGGCCGTCGCAGATCCTGGTGTGCCGCTACCGATGGCGGGATTCGGTCTGGCATTCCACGGGACGCAAGGTCGTGCCCCAGGACGAGGCGGTGCGCCTTGCCCTGGGGCTCAACCAGGCCAAGCGCGCCCCGCGGAACGTCAAGTGCCCGCCGTCCCCGACCCAGGAGACATGGCTGTTCAGGGCTGACCCGCCGGTCCTGGTCAAGGCGGGATGGTGCGACCTGGTCGTCGGCCAGGACCACGCCGTTCAGGCCCCCTCGCCCGCCCCACCGCCCTAGGACGATGACGCTTGCGTGCAGGCTCGTTCCGCTTGCGCGTCGATGCGCTCCCAGCCTTCGAGCGCGCGATCGAGCTCTTCGCGGTCGCCGTGCAGGCGCCAGCGGGCGCGGGCGAGGCAGGCCGCCGCCCAGCCGTTCTCCTGGCCGAACGGGGTCGCGGACGCCAGCCGATCCGCCGCCTCGGGAAGCCCCGCCGCGACGGCCAGTTCCGCCCCGGCCGCCCGCGCGTACGCCAGGTACGGGTCCAGTGGCGTTCCGGCGGCGAAGGCCCGGCCCACGAGGGTCTCGGCGTCGCCGAACCGCCCGTCGTGGACGGCGAGCCGGGCGTCCACGAACACCGCCACCGCGTCCGTAGCGAGCGTCCCGGCGCCGCCCGCCACCTCCGCGGCCCTGGACCGCCACAGCGCGACCGATTCCGGCTCGCCGAGCATCCCGCTCGCGAGCACCGTCGTGCACACGGCGGGCAGCATCCAGCGCGGCGCCGGCCGTCCGGCCCGCTCCCACTGGTCCCACATCCGCTCCGCGTGCTCGATCGCGTCGCGGAACCGTCCGGTCAGGGCGAGCGGCTGGACGAGGCGGCTCGCCGTGATGTGGGTGTCGCTCAGCAGGTCGTCGTCCATGCCCGCGCGCGCCGCCGCCATCCCGCCGGGGAGATCGCCCGCCATGATCGCGTAGATGCAGGCGCGGCCGTAGGTGTTGCAGATCTCCGGTGCGCAGTACGGGTCGTCGCGGTCCATGGACGGGAGCAGCTCCAGCCGTTCCCGGGTGATCCGGTTCGCCTCGCGGAGGCGTCCGGCCAGCAGTGCCGTGGTCGCCGCCGCGCACAGCCCGGAGCTGATCAGCACCGGATCCGCGGTCGCCCGGGCGGCGGCGAGGGCCCGCGGCGCCGACTCCGCGTCCGGCGCGCCGCGTCCCGGCCCGTCCAGCCAGGCCCGCGCAACGGCCAGGCAGGCCGCCACCTCCGGATCGCCCGAACCGGCAGCGTCGTGCCCCGCGGCGTCGGCCGCCTGGTCCAGCAGGCCGTGCAGGCGCTCGCGTGAGACGTCGGTCTCGAACGCCTCCGGGAACCGGCACGCCGTCTCCACGGCGCGGGCCAGGTCGATCGCCCGGCCGCGCCGGTCCCCGGCCCTCCGCGCCTGCTCGGCCGCCTCCAGCAGCAGCTCGAACACATGCTGGTTGGACGTGGTGCTCACATGCGCGCAACCGGCCCCCGCCCGCAGGACCTCGGCGGCCGAGGCCGCGTCCGGCGCGACCGAGGCGGCGGTCCGGTAGTGCGCGAACGACTCCAGCAGATGGCGGCGGGCGAAGGTCAGGTGCGCCAGCGCGCTCGCCAGCCGGTGCGTCACCTCGCCCGGGCCGCCGGACGAGGCGAGCGCGGACCGCAGATCAGCGGCCATGGCGTCGAAGTCCTCCCGCCACGCCGGATCGCCGAGCCGTCCCTCCAGACCGGACGCCGCCGACGCCGCCCAGCGCAGGTGACGCTCCCCGATCTCGCCGTCCTCACCGGCGGCGGACAACTGCGCCCGCGCGAACGCCCTGACGGTCTCCAGCAGCCGCCACCGGTCGGCCCGTCCCCGCAGGTGCACCACGAGGCTCTTGTCGACGAGCCGTCCGAGCAGGTCCGCGACGCCCGCCCGGTCACCGCCGACGGCCGCCGCCGCGTCCATGTCGAACGCCCCGGCGAACACCCCGAGCCGGCGGAACAGCGCCTTCTCCTCCCCGTCGAGCAGATCATGGCTCCAGGACAGGACCGCCCGCAGCGACCGGTGCCGCTCGTCGCCGCCGCGCCCGCCGGACAGCAGGCGCAGCGCGTCCTCCAGCGCGGCGAGCAGGCCCGTGGCGCCCAGCGACGCGCCCCTGGCCGCCGCCAGCTCGATCGCGAGCGGCACGCCGTCGAGCCGCGCGCACAGGTCGGCGATCGCCGCGGGGTCCGCGACGAACCGCGGGTCAGCGGTCAGCGCCCGGTCATGGAACAGCGCCTCGGCGTCCGAGCCGGGCAGCGGGGAGATCGGGACGCTCCGCTCGCCCGGGACGCCCAGCCGCTCCCGGCTGGTCACGAGCACGCGCGTACCGGGGCAGGACGCCAGGATCCGCTCGGCGAACGCGGCCGCCTCGTCGATGACGTGCTCGCAGTTGTCCAGCAGGAGCAGCGACCGTCCGGTGCCGAGCCGCGCCGCGACCGCGTCCGCCAGCGGCTGGTGCGACCCCTCCGTCACCCCGAGCGCGGTCGCGACCGCCCTCGCCACGAACCCGTCGCGCACGGGCACCAGGTCGACGAAGGCCCCGCCGGACGGGAACAGCGCGCCCGCGTCCGCCGCGACCATGGCCGCCAGCCGGGTCTTGCCCACGCCGCCCGGCCCCAGCAACGTCACCAGCCGGGCCTCCTCCAGCGCCGCCAGCACCTCGGCGCGCTCGGCGTCGCGGCCGACGAACGTCGTCGCGGAAGCGGGCAGCCCGACGACACGCCCCGGGTCCGGCGCCGCGGACCGGGCCAGCTCCGCCAGCGCCCACCGGTCGGCCACGCCGTACTTGCGCAGCAGCGAGGACACATGGCTCTCCACCGTCCGGACGGAGACATGCAGCCGGTTCGCGATCTGCGCGTTGGACAGCCGCGCGCCGAGCGCGGCGAGCACCTCGGCCTCCCGCTCGGATATCCGCTCCGCCACCGTCGCGGCCCCTTTCCGTGGCGGCGTCCGTGGTGCTCTGCGGGCGCCACGGATGACTGCGCCACCCCTCACACCGGACGCTGGAGACACGCCCGGCAGACGAGGAGGACACCATGAACACCCTAACCGCGCCCCCCACCACGGACCTGGACGAACTGGTCACCGCAGTACGAGGCGCCGTGGCCCGCCCCGGCGGATGGCGCGACACCGCGTCCCACGTGGCGGACGCGCTGCGCGAGCACCTCCCACCGCCCACCCTGCTCAACCCGGACCAGCTCACCGGTGAACGCGGCACCTTCCGCAGCCACCGCCTGCACGTGGAGCCGGACGGCTCGTTCTCCATGGTGGCGATCGTCTGGCAGCCCGGCGCGGTGACCCGCATCCACGATCACGTGACGTGGTGCGTGTTCGGCGTCCTGGCCGGCGTCGAGTACGAGGACCTCTACACGCTCTCCACGGACGGCACCGCCCTGATCGAGGCCGGGAGCAACCACGCCCCGGTCGGCGAGGTCAGCGGCTTCGCCCCGCCGGGCGACATCCACCGCGTCCGCAATGTCAGCCTCGACGTCGCCGTCTCCCTGCACATCTACGGCACCGACCTCAACGCCATCGGCTCCAGCGCCCGCCGCTACTACGACCTCCCGATCCGCCCCGCGGGCTCGGGCGAGCGGCCCTGACAGACCGGCGCCCCGGCGCTCTGCGCGAAGCAGAGCGCCGGGGCGCGGTCAGGCGGACACGATCAGGCGATCACCGCCACCGCTGGACGGAGCCGACGCCCGGCCGCTGCTGCGGCTCGCCGCCGGGGTCGAAGAACCCGCTGGGCTCCTGGCATTCGGGGTCGTCGAAGCCCATCCACAGCTCCGGCGGCCCATCACTGACGACCTGCCAGGACAGGAACCGGTAGTCGGTGCTCTGGCACCCGAAGCCCTCGAAGACCTGGTCGGGCGGGCCGACCGGATCACCCTGCCAGGCGTGGAGGCTGCCGGAGGCGGCCGCGGTGGCGGCGCCCTGGTCGCTGCTGGTGTCGGCGTAGGCGGTGGGGCCGAGCATCAGGCCCGTGGCCACCGCGGCGGCTACGGCAAGGGCCCCGAGCGGGGCGATGGGACGTGGCGAGAAGCGCATGGGAGTGAACTCCTTCCGAAATGCCCATGGTCCGTGCACTTCTCGAACATATGCGAAGAGTAGTGATCTGAATACATACCGTAGTAGGTAGAAGGTAGATCCTCGATGGTCTGCAAAATCGGTCCAATTCCGCACACGGCACACGATCCACCGCTCAGCCCACCGTCACGCTCGCGGCGCCGGTGCGGTGGCGGCGCCAGTGCGGTGGCGAGCCGCGCACGTCCGCGCAGCAGCTAGACGCGCCGGCCGGATGGTGGCGCGGGGCGATCGCGGGTGCCGGTCAGGCGGGCGGGAGGACGAGGGCGGTGGCGATGGCGGCGAGGCCCTCGCCGCGGCCGGTGAGGCCCAGGCCGTCCGTGGTGGTGGCGGAGACGGTGACGGGCGCGCCGCCCAAGGCGTCGGTCAGGGTCTTCTCGGCTTCGGCGCGGCGTTTGCCGATACGGGGGCGGTTGCCGATGATCTGGATGGCGACGTTGCCGATGGTGAAGCCGGACTCGCCGGCGAGGCGGGCGACCTCGCGGAGGAGGGCGACACCGGACGCACCGGACCAGCGGGGGTCGGCGGTGCCGAAGACGGAGCCGACGTCACCGAGGCCGCAGGCCGACAGGAGCGCGTCGCAGGCGGCGTGCGCGGCGACGTCGCCGTCGGAGTGGCCGGCGAGGCCGTGGCCCTCACCGGGCCATTCGAGCCCGGCGACCCACAGCGGGCGCGGCTCGGACGAGAACGGGTGGACGTCGGTTCCGACGCCCACCCGTGGCAGTCTTGCGCTCAATCCGTCCGGCCGTTCAGCTGGCCAGGACCTCATCGAGCAGAGCTTCTGCCTTGTCCTCGTTGGTCTTCTCCGCGAGCGCGAGCTCACTGACCAGGATCTGCCGCGCCTTGGCGAGCATGCGCTTCTCGCCGGCCGACAGGCCGCGCTCCTTGTCGCGCCGCCAGAGGTCGCGGACGACCTCGGCGACCTTGTTCACGTCGCCGGAAGCGAGCTTCTCGAGGTTCGCCTTGTACCGGCGGGACCAGTTGGTGGGTTCTTCGGTGTAGGGCGCGCGCAGCACCTCGAACACCTTCTCCAGACCCTCCTGGCCGACGACGTCGCGGACACCCACGTCCTCGACGTTCTCGACCGGGACCTGCACTGTCAGGTCGCCCTTGTCGACCTTCAAGACCAGATAGGTCTTTTCCTCACCTTTGATGGTGCGAGTCTCGATGGCCTCGATCCGAGCAGCCCCATGGTGGGGGTAGACGACGGTGTCGCCGACCTGGAAAGTCATGTGACAAGTACCCCTTCCGCTAGAACCAGGGTACCACGGAAACGAGGGTGGCTGAACCGACGTTCCAGACAAATGCCCAGGTCAAGCTGCATATTGGGGTATTGACAAAGGCCTTTAATGGTGCATCCAGCGCCAGTTCCCCCCACTCAGGGTAGCCGAGGGACCACCGTGCTCCCGCCCGGCCGCCATTACCGGTAAGGGTGTCCTCGTTACAAGCATCCCTCCTGCCGAGTGCCGAGATGCGTTCCATACTGGAGGTGAACATGCCGGGTGGTCCGGGTACGAAGCGCCCGGAAGGGTCCGAATAGGACCGCGGCCAGCCCGGAGCACGGCCCCGCCGGACGGGGCCGTGGAGCGCCTCGGCGAAGCCAGAACGGAGGTGCGGCGTGAGGCCGGACGGCGACGACCCGGAGCCCGATGACTACGGGCTTCCGCGCGTTGACGTCGTCGTGCCCGATGACGCCCGCGAGCTGGAGCGGGACGTCGTCGCCTACCGCCGCGAGGAGCGCCGCCGCCGGCGCCGCGACCGGTTCCGCCGCGTCGGGGGCCCGCTCACCCGGTTCGGCGTCGCCATCCCGATCATCGCGGGCGCGCTGCTGGTCGCGCTGCTCAGCGGCGTCCTGATGACCACGTTCGGGCCGCGTCCCGCGCCGCGTCCGACGGGCGCCCAGCTCGCGCCGCGACCGTCCGCGAGCCCCGGCAAGGTCGGCGGGCTGCTGCCCGCCGGCGAGATCGACCTGGTGACCGGCCAGCGCGCGGCCATCCAGATCCGCGACCTGCGGCCGGGCGTCGTCGGCATCGTCCCGCCCGGCTACGAGTGCGAAGAAGGTGTCGTCGCGGAGCTCGCGGGCAGGACGCAGGAGAACGAGCTGAAGTTCTACCTGGTCGCCGACCCTCGTCCGGCCGGCGGCAAGAAGGGGACGCCGCTGAAGGAGCTGAAGGCGTGCGCCGGGACCGCCCACGACGGGGTGCCGCAACTCCTTGAGGATCCCAAGGGCGTGCTCGCCACGGCCTACGCGCCGCCGCCCGGCACACCGGGACCGGCCGCCGGCGGTCTCACCGCCGTGTTCGTCCAGCTGGACGGCGTGGTCAGGGAGGTCGTCCGGGCCCCGCGGGCCGGGCCGGAGCTCACCGGGAAGGTCAAGGCCCTCCAGACCGGCTGACGGAACCCTCCCGCACCCTCCCGCGCGTGACCGTGCGACCGTCCGCGGGCCCGCGCAGGTACGCGGGCGCTCGCCCGTCAGGTACGTGCGCGCGAGCCTGTCTGGTACCCCGAGGCGGGGCTTGCGGCCGGGTGTCGCTACGCTTCCCCTGGCGTCTGCGACGCCGCTCTCACCAACTTCCGTGCCTTTTCGCGAGGAGACCCGACGCCGTGATCCGTAACAGCCGCCGAATGGTCACGCTCGCCGTCGCGGGCGCCGTCGCCATCGCGCCGGTGATCACCGGCTGCGGCGCCGGCCAGGAGCCCCAGTCCGCGGCGCCCACGCAGCTGACCGAGGGCGTCAACGTCTCGGTCCCGCTGGACAAGCCGGCGGACCCGCAGATCGCCCTGCGGAACGTGTTCCTGCTGGCCCCGCCGCCCGACAAGCCGATCTCCGCCGGGTCCTCGCTGGCGCTCTACGGCATGCTGATCAACCAGGTCAAGGGCCGCCAGGACCGGCTGGTCTCGGTCACCTCCCCGCTCTTCGGCACCGCGAAGATCGACGGCGGCGGCCTGGCGCTGCCGGGCGCCGCGCCGGACGGCGTCGGCGCCCCAGTGAACCTGCTGGGCAAGCCGTCCAAGCCGGCCACCCCGCCCGCCGCGCCTCCCGCCGGCAACCAGACCACGCGGCCCGGGACGACGCCGTCCGGGCAGCCGCAGGACGGCGCGACCCCGCAGCCCACCGGCGGCGGCGCGACCCCCGCACCGACCGGCACGGGCGCGACGCCCGAGCCCACGGGTGCGGGCGCCACTCCGGCGCGGCCCACCGGCCCGGCGCAGCAGAGCGCCGCCCCGACCACGCCGGACGGCCGGCAGGCGCTCGTCGTGCTGACGGGCCTCAAGCAGGAGCTGCTCGCCAGCGCCAGGGTGCCCGTGCAGATGCTGTTCGAGAAGGCGGGCACCGTCGAGTTCCAGGTGCCGATCGTCTCGCAGCAGGACGAGTACAAGTCCCTCCCGCTGGCCGAGCCGGTCCCGCAGGCGCCCGGATCGCCGACGCCGGGCGGCGCCACTCACCCGTCCACGCCGCCCGCTTCGCCCGGACACGGTTCGCCGGAGCCGGGTGCAACGCAGTCGCCTGGCGCAGGTGCAGGCGGCGGCGAGTCTCCGGGCGGCTCCGGCGGCCACTGAGGCCGGTCCCGCGCGTAAGGAAGCCGGTCCCGCAAAAGCAAACGGCCCGTCCCCGGCTGGGACGGACCGTCCTCCAGCCCCCACCCACCGCCATTCAACGGACGAGCTCCGCTCGACGGCCCGTTTCCATGTCATCAGGGCTCGAACTTGTAGCCCAGGCCGCGGACGGTGACGATGTAGCGCGGCGAGGACGGCACCTCTTCGATCTTGGCGCGCAGGCGCTTGATGTGGACGTCCAGCGTCTTGGTGTCCCCGACGTAGTCGGCGCCCCAGACGCGGTCGATCAGCTGCATCCGGGTCAGCACGCGGCCCGCGTTGCGCAGCAGCACCTCCAGCAGCTCGAACTCCTTGAGCGGCAACTGGACGGGATCGCCACCGACGCTGACGACATGCCGCTCGACGTCCATCCGGACGGGCCCGGCCTCCAGCGTCGCGGGGGCGAGCTCCTCGACCTCGCCCTGGCGGCGCAGCACGGCCCGCATCCGGGCGATCAGCTCGCGGGTGGAGAACGGCTTGGTGACGTAGTCGTCGGCGCCGAGCTCCAGCCCGACGACCTTGTCGACCTCGCTGTCCTTGGCGGTCAGCATGATGACGGGGACGCTCGACTTGGCGCGCAGCTCCCGGCACACCTCGGTTCCGGGGAGTCCGGGGAGCATCAGGTCGAGCAGGACGAGATCGGCACCGTTGCGCTCGAAGATGTCCAGCGCGTCAGGACCGGTGGCGGCCACGGCCACCTCGAAGCCCTCCTTGCGGAGGTTGTACGACAGTGCGTCGCTGAACGACTCTTCGTCTTCCACGACGAGCACGCGGGTCACGGTGTTGCCTCCTGGGCGGTGTCATCTGTGTTATTCCCCGCGTCCGCGTCTTTGCCCGCGTCCGCGCCGGTCTCTTCTGCGGCTTGTCGCTTCGCGTCCGCGCCGTCCACGCCATCGGCGCCGGCCACGCCCGCCTGCCCGTCAAGGCCCCGTTTGCCGGCGTTCGCGACCCGGCTGACGGTCGCGCCGGACGGGCGCGGCGGGGCGTCGAGCAGCGGCAGCCGGAGCGTGAACGTCGAGCCGTGGCCCTGCTTGCTCCACACGGTCACGTCGCCGCCGTGCTTGCTGGTGACGTGCTTGACGATGGCGAGGCCGAGCCCGGTGCCGCCGGTCTGGCGGGACCGGGCCGGGTCGACCCGGTAGAAGCGCTCGAAGATCCGCTCGATCTCGCCGTCCGGGATGCCGATGCCCTGGTCGGTCACGTTGACCTCGACGTGCCCGTCGTCGCGCCGCCGGGTCGCGACGACGACGCGAGTGTTCTCGGGGCTGTAGGCGACGGCGTTGTCGACCAGGTTGCGCAGCGCGGTGACCAGCAGCTCCTGGTCTCCCCGCACCCGCAGGCCCGTCTCGCCGCCGGAGGTCAGCTCGATGTCCCTGCCGGACGCCTTGGTCTGGCAACGTTCCAGCGCCTCCGCGGTGACCTCGTCGAGCATGACGGGACGCAGCGCGGGCAGCGGCTCGTCGCCCTGGACGCGCGACAGCGTCATCAGGTCCTGGACGAGGTTGGTCAGGCGGACCGACTCGTACTGCATCCGTCCCGCGAACCGGCGGACGGCCTCGGGGTCTTCGGCGGCGACCTCGACGGTCTCGGCCAGCAACGACAGCGCGCCGACGGGCGTCTTCAGCTCGTGGCTGACGTTGGCGACGAAGTCGCGGCGGATCGCCTCCGTGCGGTGCATGTCGGTGAGGTCCTCGGCGAGGACGAGGACGAGCCCGTGCGAGCCGAGCGGCGCCACGCGGACCGCGAACCAGCGCCCGTCGGCCCGGCTCCGCACGCTCTGCGGCCCGACCTGTATCTCGGTCTCGCGGATCTCCCCGTCCCGGCGAACCAGGCGGGCCATCGCGAGCACCTCGTCCACGACCAGGCGGTCGCCGCTGACGATACCGAAGGCTCTCGCGGCGGAGCTGGCGCGCAGCACACGGTCCTCGGCGTCCACCACGACGGCGGACGACCGCAGGACACTGAGCACGGACGCGACACCGGGCGGCAGGCCGCCCACCGGCGCCGCCGGAACCGCAGCCTGCTGGGCACGCTCGCTCACCCGCACCGCCAATCCAGTCGCGAGCCCGATCGCGAGCCCGGCAAGCCCGGTCAGGCTCGCGACAAGTTCGACCTCCACACCACGGATCGTAAGCGGCGAGCGGCACAGCTCCACCCGGAGGCCCTGGTCATCGCGGTCGCGTTCCCCGAAAGTTCACCTCATTTCCCGGACGCGTTCATGGCGTCACGGCATGCTGTGACGTGGGCGAGTCCGCCCGGACAGCACAAAACTCGCCCGTTTCGCCCCTATTTGCACGATCTCCGGTATCCGGCTGCCTCCCGCATGCCGTCCCTCAGCACAGAAGGATCCCGAATTGCGCGACGCCTATCACGAGGAGCTCGACTCCCTCTCCGACCGGCTGGTGGAGATGACCCGCCTCGTCCGATCCGCGATGGCCCGCGCGGTCACGGCGCTGCTGGACGCCGACCTGCGGCTGTCCGAGGAGGTCATCAGCGGCGACGAGCTGGTCAACAAGATCGACACGGAGATCGAGGAGACCGTGTTCGATCTGATGGCCCGCCAGCAGCCCGTCGCGGGCGATCTGCGCACCCTCATCACCGCGCTGCGGATGAGCGGCGACCTCGAGCGCATGGGGGACCTCGCCGTCCACATCGCCAAGACCGCCCGGCGTCGGCACCCCGAGTCCGCGGTGCCGCCCGAGCTGCAGGCCACGGTCCTGGAGATGGGCCAGATCGCCGAGCGCATGATCGCGAAGACGGGCAGCGTGATCGCGTCCCAGGACGTCGAGATGGGCCTCGAACTGGACGCCGACGACGACCAGATGGACCGCCTCCACCGCCGCCTCTTCGACGTGATGCTCTCCCCCAAGTGGCGGCACGGCGTGGAGCCCGCGGTGGACATCTCCCTGGCCGGCCGCTACTTCGAGCGGTTCGCCGACCACGCCGTCCACGTGGCGGAGAACGTCGTCTACCTGGTCACGGGCCAGCGCCCCGAAGAGATCAACGACTCCTGACCCGTCAGGGGATCTGCTCGACGCGGACGCCGGGAACGTCCTCGTAGACGCCCGGCTCCGCGGTGATCAGCGGCCACCGGCGCCAGCGCGCCGACCAGGCGGCCTGCGCCGCGTCCATGCCGAGCGTGGGGTTCGCGGTGACGAGCAGGCCGGTCTGCTGGGCGATCACGTCGTCGAGGTCGTCCACGTGGACGACCTGCATCCCGGGCAGGCGCTCCAGCACGGCGCGCCCATGGTCGGGGACGAGCTGCCAGGCGCGGGCGAGGGCGGTGGCGGGGATGACGATCGTGGCGTGCTGGGCGATGGAAGCACGCAGCCGGGCGCGGACATAGATCGTCTTGCCTGTGGCGAGGTCGAGGAGTGCGGTCGCGTCGAAGACGTGACCGGTGATCACGCGACGTCCCGGCGGTTCGGGGTGCCGCCTTCGACGAGCCGGTCGACCATCGCCTGCTCGTCCGGGCTCGGCGGACCGAACAGGTCGTCGATCGTGGACGCGTCCCGCAGGAACGCCAGCTTGAGCCGCGCCCCGTCCGCGAGGAACCCGGACACCGAGGCGATCTTCTTCTCCTCGGCCAGCCCCTGCAACGTTGCGGCGAGCTCGTCCGGGAGCGTGATGTTGATTCTCGCCATGGCCCTCACGATACACACTCCGACCCCTCCGAGTGTGTATTCCCCCGAAAAAGGTCACAGAACCATCACGCCGCCCAGTCTCCGCTGAGCCCTGCACGACCGGCCCTTCTGGTCGCCCCTCTAGAACCCGCACAGACTGCACGCGCCGCACAGACTGCACGCGCCGCACAGACTGCACGCGCCGCACAGACTGCACGCGCCGCACAGACTGCACGCGCCGCACAGACTGCACGCGCCGCACAGGTTGGTAGGGCCGCACAGGTTGGTAGAGCCGCACAGGTTGGTAGAGCCGCACAGGCTCAGTTGAGGGCTGGGCGGGTGAGGCCTGGGCGGGTTGGGCCGCGCGGACTGCACGGCCGGACGCGTAGCGCCCCCGCGCCTTGGGCTCGCGTCCGGCCGTGGCTCTAGGACGCCGTCTCGTCAGGCTGTTCGGGTCAGGGGTTCGGAGCGGCGGCTCTGGGTTCGCTGGATTGGGCGCATTCTCGGCTCCTTCGTGGTCGTGGATCCGCGGTCAGGTGGCTCGTGGCGGAGGCGGACGGCTGTGTGGGCCAGGAAGAACAGGGCCGCCAGCAGGTAGCAGTTGGCCACGGGCGTGAGGAGTGGGTGGAAGCCGTACTGGAGTGGGTGGCCGTTGTGGGGCGTCCACCACATGGGAGCCAGGGCGAAGAGCACGTAGCCGCACGCTGCGATGACCCGGTTGTTGTTGCGGATCAGTACGGCCAGGGCCGGGACGATCCACACCCAGTGGTGCGCCCAGGAAATGGGCGAGACCAGGAGGCCGGTCGCGCCTGTGACGGCGGTGGCGGTCAGCCAGTCACCGCGCCTCGCCCAGAGGCCTGCGAGCGTCAGGCCGAGAACGCCGATGGTGAGCGGGATGGCGGTGTACCAGTCGCCGACTTCGGCGGTGCTCCTCAGTATGCGGGTGAGCGTGCCGTAGGGGGACTGATTGCTGATGTACGGGACGCCCACACGGGACGTGTCGTAGAAGGTGTGCAGCCAGTAGAGGCGGGACGCGTCAGGTGCGATGGCGTATGCGAGGAGCGTGCAGACGGCGAAGGTTGCGGCGGCGGTGAACGCGTCCTTGGTCCGCCTCGAAACGAGGAGGAGGACGACGAAGATGGCCGGGGTCAGCTTGATCGCGGCCGCGATGCCGATTCCGATTCCGGCGGGACGGCCCTTGGCGACGCGATGCATGTCGGCGACGATGAGCGCCAGCAGGAAGAGGTTGACCTGCCCCTGGAAGAAGGTGTGGTGGACCGGCGCCAGGAGAAGCCCGCCGGCCACGACGGCTTTCAAGGACGCGTGATGCCCGCTCAGTTTCAATGTCGTCGCGCACGCCCAGACGAATGCCGCAAACGAGGCCAGCTGCCATAGGAGCCGGGCAAGGGTCAGCGGCAACGCCGCCATTGGCATGAACAGTGCGCCCATGAACGGCGTGTTGGTGTACCAGTGCTCGGCCAGCTGTTCGTCGTAGAGGCTCGTACCGTCCGTAATTGCGTGGCCGCCCAGGCGATAGATACGAAAATCCAGGGAGTCGTATGCGAGGGAGAACGCCACAATTCCCAAGACCTCGATTGCCAGTACCAATGCCAGCCAGCGCTTCATGCGAATAACATTGGCGTGAGCTAGGCCCGGAAGGCATCGGGCCTCCGAATACAATCACAAAAGGCGGGTTAGCCCGTGGGATTAAGCCTGCGGGCCAATGTGCCCGGAAGGGGCACGCGGTTACGATCGGCGTATGCCCGCCCTGCCGTTGAGCCGCATACGCCGGGTGCGCCGCGTCGTCTGGGCGGCCGTGCTCTGGTCCGCGACCGTCGCGTACCCCTTCGTCCTGGTCGCCACGGTGATGAAAGGCACGAGCGGGTTCGTCGGCGTGGAAGTCTTCGTGTCGGCCATGCTCACGGTGCTGGTGGTCGCCCTGCTACAGCGGCACCCCCTGCCGGGCCAGGGAATACTCCTGCTGGCCTGGACCTGGGCACTGGTGCAGATGCCCATCGGAGGCATCGCCGCCCTGCAGATAGCGATCACCAATATCGGCGTCGGCTATACCGCGGCGACCCGCCGGCACAGGGTGTCGGTTCCGGTCCTCGCCGGGACGCTCGCCGTCCAGGCCCTGTCGGCCGCCGTGTTCCTGACTCCCAACGACTTCCTGCTCCTGATCATCGTCCTGGCAGCCTCCGTGACCTGGCTGGCGGGGAACTCCATCCAGGTGCGGCGGGTGAACGCCGAGATGATGCGCGTCCAGGCGACGGCGCAGGCGGTCGCGGCGGAGCGGCTGCGGATCGCGCGGGAGCTGCACGACATGGTCGCGCACAGCATCGGGATCATCGCGATCCAGGCGGGCGTGGGCGGACGCGTGATCGACACGCAACCGGCCGAGGCCCGCAACGCGCTCGACGCCATCGAGGCCACCAGCCGCGATGTGCTGTCAGGGCTGCGGCGGATGCTCACCGCCCTCCGCAAGGACGACCCGGGCGCCGCGCCGCTCGGCCCGTCCCCCGGCCTGGACGATCTCGACCGGCTGGCGGAGTCGGCGAACGACGCGGGCGTACGGGTCGACGTCCACTGGAAGGGTGAGCGGAGGCCGTTGCCACCGGACGTCGACCTGTCCGCCTACCGGATCGTCCAGGAGGCGGTCACGAACGTGGTGCGCCACGCGGGCACGCACGCCTGCCAGGTGACGATCGAATACGGGGCCGAGGAGGTGTCCATCGAGGTCGAGGACGACGGGCGCGGCGGCGTGATCGGCACCGGGTACGGCATCATCGGCATGCGGGAGCGGGTCGCGCTCCTGGGCGGCGAGTTCGCGGCGGGACCGCGTCCAGGCGGCGGGTTCCGGGTGGCGGCGCGGATCCCGGCCCCCGAGACGGCGGCGGTAGCGGTGGTGGTGGCGTGAGCACCCGCATTGTGCTGGCGGACGATCAGCCGCTGATCCGGGCCGGGCTGCGGGTACTGGCGGCGCGGATCCCGGCGCCGGAAACGGTGGCGGTGGCGGTGGCGGCGTGAGCATTCGCATAGTGCTGGCGGACGACCCGCCGCTGATCCGGGCCGGGGTACGGGTACTGGCGGCGCGGATCCCCGCCCTGGAGACGGCGGTGGCGGTGGCGGCGGACGACCAGCCGCTGACCCGAGCCGGGCTGCGGGTACTGGCGGCGCGGATCCCAGCCCCCGAGACGGCGGCGGTAGCGGTGGCATGAGCATCCGCATCGTGCTGGCGGACGACCCGCCGCTGAACCGAGCCGGGGTACGGGCGCTGGCGGCCCGGATCCCCGCCCCGGTGGTGGTGGTGGCGTGAGCATTCGCATTGTGCTGGCGGACGATCAGCCGTTGATCCGGGCGGGGCTGCGGGTGCTGGTGGCCGACACACCCGATCTGGAGATCGTCGGGGAGGCGGGGACCGGCGCCGAGGCGGTCCGGCTGGTTGACGACGTCCGGCCTGACGTCGTCGTCATGGACATCCGCATGCCCGACATGGACGGCATCGAGGCGACCCGGCGGATCACCACGGCCCGCGTGCTGATGCTGACGACGTTCGACGACGACGAGTACGTGTACGGCTCGCTCCGGGCGGGCGCGAGCGGGTTCCTCGTCAAGGACATGGCTCTGGAGGAGATCCTCTCGGCGATCCGCGTCGTGGCCGGAGGGGACGCCCTGATCGCGCCGAGCGTGACGAAACGGCTGATCGAGGAGTTCGCCGCCATGCCCGCCACCCGGCCGAGAGCAGCGGCAAAGCCGTCCCGCCCGGCCGATGGCATCACAGAGCGGGAGCGCGAAGTCCTCACACTGATCGGGAGGGGGAAGTCCAACCAGGAGATCGCCAAAGAGCTGTTCATCAGTGTCGCGACCGCGAAGGCGCACGTGGCGCGGCTGCTCGCCAAGCTCGACGCCCGCGACCGGGTCCAGCTCGTCATCGTCGCCTACGAGATGGGCCTCGTCACGCCCTCTCCCGAGTGAGCCGGGGGGGTCGTCCACCCACAACGACGTGCGGTAGTACTACCTGACGTGGTCAGCGTCCGGGGCGTCGGATAACCTGGCTGGCGTGAAGGGTCTGGGAGAGCTTGAACGCACGGTCATGGAGGTCCTGTGGGCGCGGGAGGACGCCGGTCACATCGCGGCGACCGCCCGTGACGTGAGCCGTGCGCTCGCCGGCGACCGCGACCTCGCGCACACCACCGTCATGACGGTGCTCGACAGGCTCGCCAAGAAGGGCTTCCTCGCGCGCGAGCGCGACGGCCGCGCCTGGCGGTACCGCCCGGTCGCGAGCCGGGAGGGATACGTCACCGAGCTGATGCTGGGCGCGCTGAACGAGACGGGCGACCGTGACGCGGCGCTCGTCCACTTCGTCCAGTCCGTGTCCGAGGACGAGATCGACGTGATCCGGCAGGCCCTCGCCGGCCTCACCACAGGCAAGGAACCTCCGGCATGACCGGCACCGCCCTGCTCGCATTGATCTCACTGGGGACCGTCGGCGGGGCGCACTGGCTGTCCCAGGCCCGGTGGACATGGCGTACACCGCGCATCGGAATCGCGCTCTGGCAGGCCCTCGGGCTGTGCTGGGGCGTCGCCACGATCGGCGCGCTGCTCGGGCTCGCGCTGCTGCCGTACGGGAAGGGCGTCCTCGGCGGGCTGCCCGGCCTGTACGACGATCAGGCCGCGAGCCTGAACGCCGTCCAGGTCGCGGCGCTGCTCGCCGCCGTCAGCCTCACCGGCGTGCTGCTGGTCATGCTGATGTACGCGGTCGTGCGGGTCGTCCGGGCCCGGCGGCGGCACCGGGCGCTGCTCGCGCTGGTGTCGCGCTACGACTCGGCCGTCCCCGGCACCCTGGTCCTCGACCACCCCGGCGCGGCGGCGTACTGCGTGCCGGGCGTCCGGTCGTCGAAGGTCGTGGTCAGCGCCGGGACGATGGAGCTCCTCGACCGCGGCGAGCTGGCCGCGGTCCTCGCGCACGAGCGCGCCCACGCGCGTGCGCGGCACGACCTGGTGCTGCTGCCGTTCGCGTCGCTGCGCCAGGTGTTCCCGCAGCTCCGGCTGGTCGGACGGTGCCTGGACGCGGTCGAGCTGCTGATCGAGATGGCCGCCGACGACCGGGCCCGCCACGGCCGCCCGCCCCGCGAGCTGGCGACCGCGCTCCTGCGCTTCGCCGCCGCCCGCCCGGCCGCCGCCCCGTCCGGCACTCTCGGCGTCGCATCCCACGGCGACATCCCGGTGATGGCCCGCGTGAATCGCCTGCTGGAGCCGCAGGAGCTCCCCCGCATGACCCGCTTCGCCGCCACGGTGGCCGTTCCCGTGATCGCCGGCGTCCCGCTCCTCCTGGTCCTCCTCCCCCACTAACCATCCAGCCCATCCCCGGACCACTCCGGCGCGGCGGGGATCGGGCCAGCGGGCCCCTCCGGGCTGCTCACGTTCGGGCGGCGGCTCGTGTTTGGTCCAGGCGTGGGCGGTGTTGCGCTCGGAGTGAAGGCCGCTTGAGGCCTGTCCTGGCCGGTGGTACCTCGCTCAGCCGAGGATCAGGGGGATCTTGGTGGCGAGTTCGTCGCCCAGCGCGGTCTTCTCGGCGGTCGTCGGGGGGCGGCGGCCGGTTCCGATCAAGAGGGCTTCCTTGTCGGAGAACTGTTCGGGGAATTGGGTGCCTGCGATGTTTTCCAGGGCGGTGCGGGCGGCTCTCAGGGTTTCGGAGGGTGGGGCGGCGGCTTTGGGCAGGTGTGCGGTCAGGTCCAGGTGGTGGAGTGTCCATTCGAGGTTGTACGCGGTCAGGTAGTCGCCTGCTGTCAGGACCTTGTCCTGGGTGCTGACGCGGGCGGACGGGTCGGCGAGTTCGGCTGCGCGGCCGGCGGCGGAGCCTACGTCGTCGAGATGGAACTTCAGGAGTCCCGGGTCGCCGTATGCGGCGGCCAGGCGCGGGATCAGTGCGTCCAGCGGGTCGTCGCCGGTTGGCGGGTCGACCAGGTTCCAGTAGGTCGTCGCGTCGGCGGTGGGGGCCGTGTCGGCGGGGGTGACCAGCGTTATAAGGACGTCCTGGGCGTCGATGATCAGGTGGCACACCAGGTCGCGGACGAGCCAGCCGGTGCAGCCGGACGGGCGTTGCATGTCCTGGCCGGAGAGGTCCTCGACCGCCGCGCGGAGCGCCGTCCAGGAGCGCGAGAAGAGATCCACTTCGGCAACGTAGTGTCGGATCGGAGCGGCGGCCAAGCGCATTTCACGCCTTGACCGTCGCGGCGGGCGCCTCCGCGGGGGTTGCGGGTGCCTGCGGCGGGCGGCGCAGGATGAGGGCGGAGACGGCCAGTGCGGCGGTCAGGAGCCCCGCGGAGACGCCGAACGCCAGGTGGTAGCCGCCGGCCAGTGCGGAGGCGGCGTCCCGGCCCTGCGACTGGAGGATCTCGGTGCGGGACGCGGCCAGCGTGGTGAGGACGGCGACGCCCAGCGCCATCCCGACCTGCTGGACGGTGTTGAACAGACCTGATGCCACGCCCGCGTCGTCCGGGCGGGCGCTGGACATGCCGAGTCCGGTCAGCGACGGCAGGACCAGACCGGCCCCGGCGATCAGCACGAATGCCGGGAGCAGGTGGGTGACGTAGCCGGCGTGCACGGGGATGGTCGTCAGCCATGTCATGGCGGCTATCAGGAGCGCCAGGCCCGCCATCAGGACGGTGCGTTCGCCGAAGCGGTTCGACAGGCGCGCGGACGCCAGCAGCGACACCGCGCCGATCAGCACGGCCGCCGGGAGCATCGCCAGGCCGGTGGCGAGGGCGGTGTAGCCGAGGATCTGCTGCATGTAGAGGGCGACGACGACCTGGAACGCGAACATCGCGGAGAGCGACAGCAACTGGACGACGTAGGCGCCGGACACGTTGCGGGAGCGCAGGATCCGCAGCGGCATCAGCGGGGTCGCGGCGCGGGCCTGGCGGATGACGAAGGCGGCGAGGAGGCCGAGCGACGCTGCTCCGAGGCCGAGGGTGTGCGTGGAGATCCAGCCGTGGCTCTCCACCTTGACGATCGTGTAGATGCCGAGCATCAGCCCGGACGTGACGAGCAGCGCCCCGGCGAGGTCGGCCCCGGCGGACAGGCCGAGGCCGCGGTCGCGCGGGAGGGCCGGGAGGGCCAGGAGGATCGTGGCCAGGCCGATCGGCAGGTTGATGAGGAAGATCCAGTGCCAGCTCAGCGCGTCGGTGAGGACCCCGCCGAGGACCGATCCGACGGACGCGCCCGCGGCGCCGGTGAAGCTGAAGATTCCGATGGCCTTCGTCCGCTCGCGGGCGTCGGTGAACGTCGTGACCATGATGCCGAGGACGACGGCGGTGGCGAGCGCGCCGCCGATGCCCTGCAGGAACCGCGCGGCGATCAGCAGGCCGGGTGTCGTCGCCGCGCCCGCGAGCACGGATGCCGCGGTGAAGACGGCGTTCCCGGTGAGGAAGAGCGTGCGGCGGCCGATGAGGTCGCCCAGGCGCCCGGCCAGGAGCAGCAGGCCGCCGAGGGGGATCAGGTAGGCGTTCATGGTCCAGCTGAGGCCGGCGGGCGTGAAGCCCAGGTCGTCCTGGATGGCGGGCATGGCGACCGTGACGATGGAGCCGTCGAGGATGGCCATGAGCATGGTGGACGACAGCACGCCGAGGGCGGCCCAGCGGGAACGGAGCAGTGCGGGAACGGTCATGAGAGAGACCGTAGCAGATAGTTTTGTTACAGACGATCCTTATAGGATCTACTTTGTGCGTTCGCGGGCCCGGCGCACCGGCTTCCGGCTTTCGGAGGGAGTCGCCAGGTGGCCGGCGACCAGGGCGTTCAGCGCGCGGAGGAGCACTTCGCGATCTTCGAGTGAGAGGGAGCCCAGGGCCGCCTCGTGGACGCCGTCCACGAGCTCCTGGCTGCGCGCGGCGACCCGGGCGCCCTCGTCGGTGACCGCGATGACCCGGGCCCGCCGGTCCTTGGACGACGGCCGCCGCTCGGCGAGGCCCGCCTTCTCCAGGGCGTCCACGGTGACGACCATCGTCGTCTTGTCCATGTCGCCGATCTCGGCCAGCTGGATCTGGGTGCGCTCCTCTTCGAGCGCGTGCACCAGGACGCAGTGCATCCGCGGCGTCAGCCCGATCTCGGCGAGCGCCGCCGTCATGCGGCTGCGCAGCACGAAGCTGGTGCGGTCGAGGAGGAACGACAGGTCAGGGCTGGTGCGGGTGGGGGCCATCGACGTCATGCCCGCCAGCCTACCCAATGGTTTCGTTCTAGATAATCTGCGATCGTCCGCATCGCGTGGTCTATCCTTGACGGCATGAACCGCAGCGCGTTTCAGGGCTGGTGGCCGTCCTAGGACGGCCGACCCTCACGCACGCCATCGGGCCGTCCACCGGACGGCCCTTTCTCTTCCTCGGTGACGCGGCCGCTCCGGCGGGACGGCCCCATCGATCGAGGAGAGAACCCATGGAAACCACCCCCGATGGCGGCGGTCTGCGCGCCGCCGAGGAGCGGAGCCGGGAGCTTGAGCAGCGCATCGCCGCCGAGCCCGGCGCGTTCCGGATCCTGACCGGCGACCGTCCGACCGGGCCGCTGCATCTCGGCCACTACTTCGGCACGCTCGCGAACCGGGTACGGCTCCAGCGGGCCGGTGTTGAGCTGTTCGTGCTGGTCGCGGACTATCAGGTCCTGACCGACCGGGACGTCGCCGACCACCTGGACGAGTACGTCGAGGGCCTGGTCGCCGACTATCTCGCGGCGGGGATCGACCCGTCCACGGCGACGATCTTCCGGCACAGCGCCGTGCCCGCGCTGAACCAGCTCATGCTGCCGTTCCTGTCGCTGGTGTCGATCGCCGAGCTGAACCGCAACCCGACCGTGAAGGACGAGATCGCGTCGTCGCGGCAGGCGTCGGTCAGCGGGCTGATGTTCACCTATCCCGTCCACCAGGCCGCCGACATCCTGTTCTGCAAGGCCAACCTCGTCCCGGTCGGCAAGGACCAGCTCCCCCACCAGGAGATCACCCGGACGATCGCGCGGCGCTTCAACGAGCGCTACGCGCCGGTGTTCCCCGTCCCGGACGCGCTGCTGTCCGCCGCGCCGAGCCTTCTCGGCACGGACGGCCAGAAGATGAGCAAGAGCCGCGGCAACGCCATCGCCCTGTCCGCCGGGCCGGACGAGACCGCCCGGCTGATCAGGCGCGCGGTGACCGACGACGACCGGCACATCACCTACGAGCCCGAGACGCGTCCGCAGGTGTCCACGCTGGTGCAGATCGCCGCGCTGTGTCAGGGCCGGGATCCGCATGCCGTCGCCGCCGAGATCGGCGATGGGGGCGCCGCCGCGCTCAAGAAGGTCGTGACCGACTCCGTCAACGAGTTCCTACGCCCGATCCGCGACCGCCGCGCCGAACTCACCGCCGACCCGGCGTATCTGCGCCGCGTCCTCGGTGCGGGCGAGGAGCGCGCCAACGAGATCGCGAATCGCACTCTGGAGGAGGTCAGGGCCGCCATGGCCTCCTAGCGTCGTCAACGCGGGGCCAGGCCTTGCAGGACGGCTGTCACCAGATCGTCCACGACGTCCACGGAGAACTCCCGCGCGATGCCCCGGCCCTGGAACAGGACCGACAGCACCGACTCGTGGCAGGCTCCGACGATCATGGAGGTGGCGGCGTCGACCCGGGCGCCGGTGGCGAGGCGGCCGAGGTCGCGTTCGGCGCGCAGGTAGGCGGCGAGGCGGCGGTTCCAGTCCTCCTCGCCGCCGCTGAGCTCGGCGAACCTGGCGAGGACGTCCGGCTGGGCGAGCAGCCCGGCGAGGGCGGGCAGCAGCGCGTTGTGCACGATCAGCCCGTGCCGGACGTAGGCGCGCAGGTTCTCCTCGACCGTCCCGGTGCCGGGCTCGGGCAGCGGGCCGAGCCCGGCGCCGGCCGACTCCGCGCGGGCGCGCAGCGCGTGCGCCAGCAGTTCCTCCTTGCCGGCGAAGTGGTTGTAGAGCACGCCGTCGGCGACCCCGGCCGCGCGGGCGATCTCCCGGACGGTCGGCACCGCCGCGCCGCGCTCGGCGAGCATCCGCTCGGCGGTGGCGATCAGGTGCTGGCGCAGGGTGCGGTCTCCGGCGCGCAGCGCGGCCGCTTTTCGGGGTGACATCACCCCGAATCGTAATGAGAGCGCTCGGCCTGTCTCATCGGCGCGCCGTGACGAGCCAGGCCGCGCCGCGCATGCGGACGGCGCCGTCCCGCTCGAAGGGGCGTATCGCCTCCTCCAGCAGGTCGGCGACCTCGTCTCCCTCGCCGTAGTTGTAGCGGATCGGGCCCCAGCCGGCGTAGAACTCCGCCACGTCGCGGGCGTCCCGTCCCAGGATCTGCTCGGCCTCGACGTGGCGGCAGGAGACGTCGGTGAATCCGGCCGCCGTCAGGATCTCGCCGACCCGGTCGGGATCGGACAGCGACAGCGGGCCGTGGTCCCCGGACGCGGGCGCGCCGCGGGCGGGCAGCGAGGCGAGCGCCCCGAGGACGGCTCCGAGGTCGGTGTCGCCGAGCGGCGTCATCGACACGAACGCCAGCCGCCCGCCCTCGCGCAGCGCCCTCCGGACGTTGGCGAACGCGGCGACCTGGTCGGCGAAGAACATGACCCCGAACCGGCTGATCGCCGCGTCGAAGGCGCCCTCGGCGAACGGGTACACCTGCACGTCGCCCCGCTCGAACGTCACGTTCTGGACGTCCTCCTCCGCGGCGAGGGAGCGGGCGCGGGCGAGCATCGGCTCCGACAGGTCCACGCCGGTCGCGCCGCCGAGCCGGGCGCGGCGCGCGGCGAGCCGGGTGAGCTGCCCGTTCCCGCAGCCGAGGTCGAGGACGCGGTCGTGCGGGCCGATCGCGGCCTCGTCCAGCAAGGGCTCGTTGAACACGCTGTTCCCGGCGTCGTACCGGTCGTGGTGGTCGGCCCAGTGCCGCCCCTCGTAGCCGTTCCACGCCTCCGCCTGATGGACGTTGACGATCTCCACCATCGATCCCCCTAGGGTTGTGAACGCTTGTTCATGAACGTACGTTCATAACGGGGTCGCCGTCAAGGCCGGCGGGGAGGATAGAACGGAATTGTTCGTTCCCTTAGAGTGGAGGCATGGAGACCACGGCATCGGCGCCCATGAGCGGGCGCAAAGCACAGGCGGCACGCAACGACGAGCTGATCCGGGAGGCGGCGCGGACGGTGTTCACCGCCGACCCCGGCGCGCCGATCTCGGCCGTCGCCGAGCATGCCGGGGTCGGGATCAGCGCGCTGTACCGCCGCTACAAGAGCAAGGAGGACCTGCTCCAGAAGCTCGCCGACGACGGCATGGACCGCTACCTCGCCCAGGTGCAGGCCGCGCTGGACGACGACGGCGACCCCTGGGACGCGTTCGCCGGATTCATGCGCCGCTGCCTCGACATCGGCGCCGGGTCGCTCACCATGCGGCTCGCGGGCAGCTTCGAGGTCACCGAGGAGATGAGCCGCAAGGGGCAGGCGATCCACCTCGCGACGAAGCGGCTGCTGGAGCGGACGCAGGAGGCAGGCGCGCTGCGTCCCGAGATCGAGGTCGGCGACATTTCCGTCATGCTGGAGTACCTGCACGCCATCCGGATCGGCGACGATGATCGCATGAACCGGCTACAGCACCGCTATCTGGCGCTCATGCTCGACGCCCTGCACCTGACCGGCAAGGAGGAGCTCCCGGGCCCTCCTCCCACCTGGCAGGAGCTTCGGGGGCGCTATGACGGCTGAGCACCGGCCGGTACTCGGGCGGCGGGCGCTGAACCGGGCGTTGCTCGCCCGGCAGCTGCTGCTTGAGCGGCACGCGATGCCCGCGCTGGACGCGATCGAGCACCTCGTCGGCATGCAGTCGCAGGCACCGAACCCGCCGTACATCGGGCTGTGGAGCCGCCTCGCGGACTTCGACTTCGGCGAGGTCGGCGAGCTGATGACCACCCGGCGCGCGCTCCGGATCGTCCTGATGCGCGGGACGCTGCACCTGGTCAGCGCCCGCGACGCCCGCGCGCTGCGGCCGCACACGCAGGCCGTCCTGGACAACCACCTGAAGTCCAGGGCCTCGGAACTGGACGGCATCGACCTCGACGCGGTCGTCGCCGAGGCGCGGCGGCTGCTGTCGGACGAGCCGCGCACCGACAAGGAGCTGCGGGCGCTGCTGGCCGAGCGGTGGCCGGACGACGACGTCGCGCTGCTCGGCTGGGCCGTCCGGCTGCGGCTGCCGCTCGTCCAGGTCCCGCCGCGCGGCATCTGGGGCGCGTCGGGCATGGCCCGGCACACGACGCTCGACACCTGGCTGGACGGCGACGCCTCGCCCGCCCCTTCCCTGGACGATCTCGTGCTGCGCTATCTGGGCGCGTTCGGGCCGGCGAGCGTCCAGGACGTGCAGCACTGGTCGGGCCTGACCCGGCTCGGCGAGGTCGTCGAGCGGCTGGCCCCCCGGCTGGTCGCCTTCCAGGACGAGAACGGCCGCACGCTCTACGACCTGCCCGATGCGCCGCGTCCCGGTCCGGACGTCCCGGCGCCGGTGCGGTTCGTCCCGGACTTCGACAACCTGCTGCTCTCCCACGCCGACCGGGCCCGGATCATCACCGAGGAGCACCGCAGGCGGGTCTTCACGGTCAACGGCATCATCCGGGCGACGTTCCTGGTGGACGGGTTCGTCCACGGCATGTGGAAGATCGAGAAGAAGCGCGGCGA
Source organism: Actinomadura sp. 3N508 (assembly GCF_044326375.1). Classification (NCBI taxonomy): domain Bacteria; kingdom Bacillati; phylum Actinomycetota; class Actinomycetes; order Streptosporangiales; family Thermomonosporaceae; genus Actinomadura; species Actinomadura sp. 3N508. The sequence goes on along the minus strand of NZ_JBIRAX010000011.1, from coordinate 262,306 downwards.
GGCGGTGCTGCGGATCGATCCGTTCGATCCCGTCCCGGAGCGGGAGCGCGCGGCGCTGGAGGAGGAGGGCCTGCGGCTGCTCGCCGCCGGGCATCCGGAGGCGAAGACGCACCGCGTGGAGTTCGCCGGCCCCTAGCTCGCGCGGCGGTCAGCCCTCGCCACGGGCGCAGGGCGCCTCCTGGTTCGGGTCGAGGGACGCGAGCAGCGCGTGCAGCGTCTCGCGGAACTCGAGCATCTGCTCGCGGGTCAGCGGGTCGAACAGATGGCGCCTGACCTCGGCGACATGGCCGGGGGCGGCCTTGTCGAGGATGGCGTAGCCCTCGTCGGTGAGCTCGGCGACGGTGGTGCGGCGGTCGGCGCCCTTCTTGATCCGCCGCACCCAGCCCGCCTCCTCCAGCCGGTTGACGGCATGCGAGAGGCGGCTCGGCGACGAGTGGACGATCTCGGCCAGCTCGGTCATGGTGCGGGCGCGGCCCGGCGACTCCGACAGCATCGCCAAGATCATGTAGTAGGTGTGCGGCATGCCGGAGTCGCGCTGGAGCTGGCGGTCGAGGGCCTCGTTGAGCAGGCGCGACGTCCACAGGAAGGCGCGCCAGGTCTCCTGCTCGTCGGCGTCGAGCCATCGTGTGTCCGTCATACCGGACATGCTACCCAAATGATTGAACCCTCAAGACTTGAACTTTCAACTATGATTCACTATGGTTCAAATGTGAATTAAGGGGGGCGGAATGTCCAGGATGCCGGTGCTCTATCTCAGCCACGGGGCCCCGCCCCTCGCCGACGACCCCGTCTGGACGGCCGAACTCGCGCGCTGGGCGGCGAAACTACCGGAGCCGGCGTCGATCCTGATCGTGTCGGCGCACTGGGAAGAGGCGCCGCTGAGCATCGGCACCACCCGCAGGGCGCCGCTGCTCTACGACTTCTGGGGCTTCCCGGAGCGCTACTACCGCGTCCGGTACGACGCGCCCGGCGCCCCCGAACTGGCCGCTGACGTGACCAAACTCATTCCCGGCGTGCACCGCGACGAGACCCGCGGCCTCGACCACGGCGCCTACGTGCCGCTCGTGGAGATGTATCCGGACGCCGGCGTCCCCGTGCTGCAGATGTCGATGCCGACGCTGGAGCCCGCGCGGCTCTTCGAGGTCGGGCGGGCCCTCGCGCCGCTGCGCGACCAGGGCGTCCTCATCATCGGGAGCGGTTTCACGACGCACAACCTGCGCGAGATGCCGGGTGGCGCGGACGACGCGCCGCCCGCCTGGTCGGCGGAGTTCGACGCGTGGACCGACCAGGCCGTGCGGGGCGGCGACGTCGACGCTCTCCTCGACTTCCGCGCCAAGGCCCCGGCGGCCGATATCGCCCACCCGCGGACGGAGCACTTCGCGCCGCTCTTCATGGCGCTCGGCGCGGGTGTGGAAAGTCACACCGGCGATGCGTCGCAACGGCGATCCGTCATCGACGGCTACTGGTTCGGGCTCGCGAAGCGGTCGTTCCAGTTCGGTTGACGGTTGTCACGTTCCGTCCTGAAGCATCCGGTTCGTCGGGTCAGCTCGTCCGGGCGGTGCCGTTCATGCGCGAACCGTCGCCCTTCGCGCCGTCGCCCTTCCCGTCGGCCTTCGCGCTGTCCGGCCGCGGGCCGTCCGAGCTCGGGGCGTCCGGCTTCGGGGCGGAGCCGTTCGGGCCGGCGCCCTTCTGGGAGAAGCCGGTACGCCAGGACGCGACCTGCGGCTTCCAGCCGAGGCCGAGCGCCTTCGCGTTCGACACCGGACGGCCCATCGGAGCCGCGTGCTTCCCGGCGTTGCCCGGGTCGGGCGCGCCGATCGCCGCGCTGTAGACCGGCAGCCAGTCGGCCGTGGTCGCGGGCTCGTCGTCCACGACGTTGACCGCGCCGGCGGGCCATTCGAGCGCCGCGAGCGCGGCCGACGCCGCGTCGTCGGCGTGCACGAACGACGTCCACGACGGCGCCGGGCGCATGGTGCCCGCGCGCACCCGCTCGGCGATCGCGCCGTCCGGCGCGTACCAGGTGCCGGGCCCGTACAGGGCGCCGTACCGCAGCACCACGCCGCGCGGCATCTCGGCGACCGCCGCCTCCAGCGCAGCGACGCCCTCGTAGGGCGGCAGCGACGCGTCCAGCGGGTCGGTCTCGACGGCCGGGGCGGCGCCGGGGACGTACAGCCACGCGATGCTCTGCGCGATCATCGTCTCGACGCCGGCGGCCTTCGCGGCGTCGACCAGGTTCCGGGTGCCCTCGATGCGCAGATGCGAGTTGGCGGAGAAGTCTTCATCGCTGAGATCGGTGAGCTGGTGGATCACCGCGTCCGGACGCTCGGCGGCGACGACCTCGCGCACGGCGGCGGCGTCGAGCATGTCCACGACCACGGGCTTGGCGCCGAGGTCGCGGAGCACATCGGCGCGCTCGGATCGGCGTGTCGTCCCTGCGACCTCGTGGCCCGCCTGGACGAGCAGCGGGATCAGCCGGCGACCGACGACTCCGGTCGCTCCGGCGAGGAGAATCTTCAAGGGGGTACCTCCACGACTTGCACGCCTTTGTGGTCGTCTCGACGGCAGGATAGGTAGTCGGTCATCTGGCGGTCACGCCCGGCCCTCCCGTTCGGGCGCCCCCCACGGCATCAGCCGGACGAATCGGACGGGCGTCCCACCCCAGTAGTCCCGTCCGCCATGAGCGTACCGCCGGGAAGCAACCGAACGCGTTTCGCGCACGGCGCGGGGGAGAATTCTTCTCTTCTGACGGGTTCCGGCCACAGCAGAGGAACGGCGGACATGAAGATCACTCTCGTCCGGGGCGATATCACCGAGCAGAACGTGGACGCGGTCGTGAACGCGGCCAATTCCTCCCTCCTCGGCGGCGGCGGGGTGGACGGCGCGATCCACCGCAAGGGCGGCCCGGAGATCCTGGACGACTGCCGCAGGCTGCGCGCGGCCCAGTACGGCGGCGGGCTCCCGACCGGGCAGGCCGTCGCGACGACCGCCGGGCGGCTGCCCGCGCAATGGGTGATCCACACCGTCGGCCCCGTCTACTCGGCCGCCGAAGACCGCTCCGACCAGCTCGCCTCCTGCTACCGGGAGTCGCTGCGGGTGGCGGACGAGCTGGGCGTCGAGTCGATCGCCTTCCCCGCGGTGTCGGCGGGCATCTACGGCTGGCCCATGGACGACGCGGCCCGCATCGCCGTCGGCACGGTCCGCTCGACGCCGAGCAAGGTGACCGACGCGCGGTTCGTCCTCTTCACGCCGGACGCCTACGCCGCGTTCGAACGCGCCATCGGCACGCCCTGACGGCAGGGCCCTGCTCGGTCAGTCCTGCTCCTTCGGCGGCGGGACGACGAGGACCGGGCGGCCTGCGTGACGAAGAACACTGGTCGAGACGCTCCCCAGGATCACCGACCGGGCTCGCCCGAGGCCCCGGGAACCGGTGACGAGGAGGGACGCGTCCAGCTGGTCGGCGACGTCCACGATGGTGGCCCAGACGGGTCCGGCGCCGCGTTCGGTGCGGGTGGTCACCTCCGCCAGCCCGCCGGCGGCCGCGAGGTCGGCGCCCTGCCGAGCGAGACGCTCGGCCTGCCGCTCCTCCTCGAACTTCTCGCCGGGCCCGGGGTCACCGGCCAGCGGCGTCGCCGCCGCCAGCGGCGCCCAGGCGACCTGCATCAGCAGCGGCTCCCACACCGTCATGACCACGGCCGGTTCCGGTCTGACCAGGCGGGCGGCGTACCCGACCGCGGCCCGCGCGTCGTCGGACCCGTCATAGGCGATGAGAATCGTCATACCCGGAGACATGTCCGTGATCGGGCCGCCTGAACGTGACCGGGCACTCAGGGGTTCGCCGGCGCGCGGCCGGGGCCGGGCGGTCCGGCGAAGGCCTGCGCCACGTCCAGCCAGCGGTCGGCGTCCGTGCCGACGGCGGTGAGCGCCAGGTCGTCGCGGTGCCGCCGCTGCGTCGCCAGCAGGCAGAAGTCGAGCGCGGGGCCGGTGACGGACTGCGCCGCGTCCGCCGGGCCCCACGTCCACTCCTCGCCGCCCGGCCCCTCCAGGACGACGTGGAACGCGTCGGCCGGGGGTTCCAGGCCGCGGTTGCGGAACGCGAAGTCGCGCGCCCGGACGCCGATGTGCGCGACGTGCCGGAGGCGGTGCGTGGGCGTCCGCCGTACACCGAGGGCGTCGGCGACGTCCTCGCCGTGCGCCCACGTCTCCATGAGCCGCGCCGTCGCCATCGACGCCACGCTCATCGGCGGCCCGAACCACGGGATCGGGTGCCTAGACGGGACGGTCGCGAGCGCGGCGGCCATGCGGTGCCGTCCGTCGCGCCAGCGGGCCAGGAGGCGGGCGGGATCCTCGGCCGCGCCCTCCCGGGCCCCGGCCTCGACGTAGTCGTCCGGGGCGGCCAGGGCCTGCTCGACGAGCTTCGCGAACGCGGCGGGGTCGGTGGCGGCGACGGTGGCCTGCGCGTCCGTCCAGGCGAGGTGGGCGATCTGGTGGGCGATCGTCCACCCTTCGGCCGGGGTCGCGTCCGCCCAGCGCGCGGCGGGCAGCGGCGCGACCAGGGCGTCGAGGGAGGCGCCCTCGGCGGCCAGGTCGGCGAGGAGGGCCTGCATATCGGGCATTCCGCCAGGATCCACCGTCCCACCGGGCCCCGTACAGACCCGAACAGAATTTCGTTCAGCCGCCGGGCCCAGCGGAAGATGGCGTACCGGGCATCGCGGTCGACGCGGAAGAATTGGCCGGTGCCCCCCATGCAGCGGCCGCGGGGGGAGGTGACCCGCGGCACGACCGCCCCCAACCGGCTGCGCCGCGTGGACCGCTGGATCGCCGCCACCCAGCGCGGTCCGCTGCGGTCCGGCCCGCGCCCGCTGGCCGTCGACCTCGGGTACGGCGCGTCGCCGGTCACGACGGTCGAGCTCTACACCCGGCTGCGCGCCGTGTCGCCGCGCCTGGAGGTCGTCGGCATCGAGATCGACCCCGGCCGGGTGGCCGCCGGGCTCGCCCTCCTCGCCCGGACGGGCCCGCTCGACGGGCTGTCGTTCCGGCGCGGCGGTTTCGAGCTGCCGGTTCCGCGGCCGCCCGTCCTGATCAGGGCGTTCAACGTGCTGCGGCAGTACGACGAAGCGGCGGCCTGGCGGGCCTGGGACGAGCTGACCGCGCGCCTCGACCCGTCCGGCGGCGTCCTCGTCGAGGGGACGTGCGACGAGATCGGCCGCCGCGCGGTCTGGGCGACGCTCACCCGGGACGGCCCGCAGACGATCACCTTCGCGGCCCATCTGCCGACCCTGGAACGCCCGTCCGACCTGGCCGAACGGCTGCCGAAGACGCTGATCCACCGGAACGTGCCGGGCGAGCCCGTGCACGCGCTGCTGACCGCGTTCGATCGCTGCTGGGCGACGGCGGCCCCGCATTCCGCGTTCGGCCCGCGCGCCCGCTGGGTGGCGGCGGTCGCCCTCCTCGCCCGGACGCATCCCGTCCTCACCCGTCCGCCCCACGGGGGCAGGAACCGGTGGCGGCTCGGCGAGGTCACCCTTCCCTGGACGGCGGTCGCCCCCGCCACCCGGTGACTATTCGCGGTGCAGCTTGTGGGGCGCGGCCTGCACGCGCGGCTGGACGTCGATCCGGTCGATGTTCACATGCGACGGACGCGTCACCGCCCACGCGACGCAGTCGGCCACGTCGTCGGCCACCAGGGGCTCTGGGACGCCCTCGTACGGCTTGGCGGCCTTCTCCTCGTCCCCGTGGAACCGGACCAGCGAGAACTCCTCCGTCTTCACCAGCCCTGGCGCGATCTCGGTGACGCGGACGGGCTCGGCGACCAGTTCGAGCCGCAGCACGTCGTTGACCGCGTAGGCGGCGAACTTGGCCGCGTTGTACCCGCCGCCGCCCTCGTACGGGACGTGCCCCGCCAGCGAGGTGATGTTGACGACATGGCCGTCGCCGCTCTCGATCAGCTTGGGCAGCAGCGCCTGCGTCACGCGGACGAGCCCGAGCACGTTGCTCTCGTACATCGCCCGCCACTCGTCCAGATCGGCGGTCGCGACGGTGTCGAGGCCGAGGGCGCCGCCGGCGTTGTTGACCAGCACGTGGCAGCCGTTGACGGCCTCGGCGAGCGCGTCCACCGATTCCTGGGAGGTCACGTCCAGGGTGACGGGCGCGATCTTCGCGGCGCCCGGCACGCGCTCGGCGATCTCCTTGGCGAGGGCGTCCAGCCGGTCCCGGCGCCGCGCGGCGAGCACGACGTTGAACCCCTCCGCCGCCAGGCGCCTGGCCGTGGCCGCTCCGATCCCGCTGCTCGCTCCGGTCACTACCGCGGTCTTGCGCATGTCCCCAGCCTTCCAGGTACCGGCGCAAGAGGGGGCGGGGGGCCGCCGGTGAAGTCCGTCACCGTGGCGAGAAGTCACGATCGTCACCCATGTTGAGGGAACAGGTAACGCGGTCGATAGGTTGCACTACCGGAGGTGGTGTCCGGTGTCGCGTCGTATCAACCGAGTTGCGACGGTCAGTGTTCATACTTCCCCCCTCGACCAGCCGGGTACGGGCGACGCGGGCGGCATGAACGTCTACATCGTCGAGGTGGCCAAGCGCCTGGCCGCCAGGGGCGTCGAGGTGGACATCTTCACCCGCGCCACGTGCCGCGCCATGCCGCCCGTCGTGGAGCTGGCCCCCGGCGTGCTCGTCCGCAACGTGATCGCCGGGCCGTTCGAGGAGCTGGACAAGACGGAGCTCCCCCGGCACGTGTGCGGCTTCACGTCCGGCATCCTGCGCGCCGAAGCGGCCCACGAGCCCGGCCACTACGACCTCCTGCACACCCATTACTGGCTTTCGGGTCAGGCCGGATGGGCGGCGAAGCAGCGGTGGGGCGTCCCGCTCGTCCACTCCATGCACACCATGGCGAAGGTGAAGAACGCCGCGCTGGCGGACGGCGACAAGCCCGAACCGGCCGAGCGGGTGCTGGGCGAGGAGCAGGTCGTGGCGTCGTCGGACCAGCTCGTCGCCAACACCGCCGAGGAGGCCCGCCAGCTCGTGGACCTGTACGGCGCCGACCCGTCGCGCGTCGCGACCGTCAGCCCCGGCGTGGACCTGTCGCTGTTCCACCCCGAGCCGGCCGTGGACCACGGCACCGGGCTGGCCCACGGCGCGAGCATCGCGCACAGCACCGGCCTCCTCCCGCACCGCACGGGCTCGGCCCGTCGCCGCCTCGGGCTTCCCCGCGAGGCGTACGTGCTGCTGTTCGTCGGCCGCATCCAGCCGCTCAAGGCCCCCGACGTCCTGCTGCGCGCCGTCGCCCGCATGCTCGCGGACGACCCGTCCCTGCGCCGCGAGCTCGTCGTCGCCGTCGTGGGCGGGCCCAGCGGATCCGGGCTGTGCCGTCCCGAGGGGCTGCAGAACCTGGCCGCCGACCTCGGCATCTCCGACGTCATGCGGTTCGAGCCCCCGAGCCCGCAGGCAGAGCTCGCCGACTGGTACCGCGCCGCGGACGTGACCGTCGTCCCGTCCCACAGCGAGTCGTTCGGGCTCGTCGCCGTCGAGTCCCAGGCCTGCGGGACGCCCGTCGTCGCGTCCCGCGTGGGCGGTCTCCGCACCGCGGTCAACGACGGCGAGTCCGGCGTCCTGATCTCCGGGCACGATCCCGCCGACTACGCCGCCGTCCTGCGCCGCCTGCGCGCCGCCCCCGGCCTCCACGCCCGCCTGGCCCGCGGCGCCGTCCGCCACGCGCACACCTTCGGCTGGGACGCCACCGTCGACAACCTGCTGGAGGTGTATACCGGAGCCGTGGACATCCGCACCGCGCCCGTCCCCGCCGCCGTCGCCCACCGCGCCGCCGAGGTCACCGCATGAGCGCCCCCGACCCGGTCGACGTCATCAGGAAGACCCTGCGGGCCACCGGCCTGGAGTTCGACGAGCCCCGCCCGAACGCGTTCTTCGTCAAGCTCCCCGGCCAGCACAAGCTCGCCACCATGACCTGGCTGATCGTCGGCGAGCACAGCCTGCACGTCGAGGCGTTCTTCTGCCGCCGTCCCGACGAGAACCACGCCGACTTCTACCGCTTCCTCCTGGAGAAGAACGGCCGCATGTACGGGGTCGCGTTCGCGCTGGACGACGTCGGCGACGTCCACCTGGTCGGCAGGGTCGCCCTCGACTCCATCTCCCCCGACGAGATCGACCGCCTCCTCGGCTGCGTCCTGACCTACTCCGACGAGAACTTCGACAAGGCGCTGGAACGCGGGTTCAAATCGTCCATCCAGCGTGAATGGGACTGGCGCGTCAAGCGCGGCGAGAGCCTCGCCAACCTCCAGGCCTTCGCCTCCTTCGCCGACCCGGCCAACCGCGATTCCGCCTGACGCCGCTAGGCTCTGGTCCCATGGCGACCCTGGTATTGCTCAGGCATGGCGAAAGCGTCTGGAACGCGGAAGGACTGTTCACCGGATGGGTGGACGTCGACCTGTCCGCGAAGGGCGAAAGCGAGGCGACCAAGGGCGGCGACCTGCTGCTGGACGCCGACATCACCCCCGACGTGCTGCACACCTCCCTGCTGAAGCGAGCCATCCGCACCGCCAACATCGCCCTGGACGTCGCCGATCTGCTCTGGATCCCCGTCCGCCGTTCCTGGCGCCTCAACGAGCGCCACTACGGCGCCCTCCAGGGCAAGAACAAGGCGCAGACGCGTGAGGAATTCGGCGAGCAGCAATTCATGACCTGGCGCCGTTCCTACGACACCCCGCCGCCGCCCATCAAGGACGACGACCCCCTCTCCCAGGTCAACGACCTCCGCTACGCCGAACTCCCGTCCGAGCTCATTCCCCGGACGGAATGCCTCGCCGACGTCGTCGACCGCATGCTCCCGTACTGGTACGACGCGATCGTCCCCGACCTGGCCGCCGGGAAGACCGTCCTCGTCGCCGCGCACGGCAACTCCCTCCGCGGCCTCGTCAAGCACCTGGACGACGTCTCCGACGAGCAGATCGTCGGCCTGAACATCCCCACCGGCATCCCTCTCGTCTACGAGCTGGACGACGACTTCGCCCCTCTCAAGCGCGGTGGCGACTACCTCGACCCGGCCGCCGCCAAGGCCGCCATAGAGGCCGTGCGAAACCAGGGCGCAGCCCCCGCGGCCCCCACACCGCCCCTCCCGAAGCCCCCGGAAAAGAAGAAGGGCCGCAAAAAGTAGCCCCACCCTTACCGATCATGGCGGTCCCCGCCCACTAGGTGGACGACACACCTCGTGGGCGGAAGGAGCCCCATGACCGTCGCCACGGCGATCAACCTGCTGACGGCAGTGCTGGGATTGATCAGCGCCTTACTGCCCCTCGCGGTCGGGTACGGCCGTGCCCGGAGCGGGCGGGGCGGCGATGACCCCCGATGAAACCCGCAACGACCCGCCGCCCCGTCAGGCCGACGCAGACCAATTGCGGCGTTCGCCGGACCCCGTCCCGGTACCCGGGGCCAAAGTGTCCGAGGTGCGCGACCGTTTCCTGGACTTCTACGCCGAGCAGTACCCGCAGGTGGTGCGGTTCGTGATGATCGCCCGCCGGGCCACCCTCGAAACCGCCGAGGACGCCGCCCAGGAAGCGTTCATCGAGGCATGGCACACCGCGCACAAGCCCGGGGCCTGGGAGCGGGTCGGAAACCGGGAAGCCTGGATACGCACGATCGCGCTGCGCCGCCACGCCCGCCCCGGCGGTTCCCGCCGCCGGGAACCGCCCACCGTCTCGGGCCTGGAGGGCCTTCTCGCCGACTGCTCCTGCCCTCAGTCCGACCCGGCCGACCTCGCGACCGGGACGATGAGGGTGCTGGAAGCCCTGCACGCCATTCCCGACGACCTGGCGCGCGCGGTGATGGCCTTCACCCTGGACGGCCACCCGGACAGCGTCATCGCCGCTCACCTGGACCTCGACACGCAGAAGGTCCGCAACCTGCGCACGAAGGCCCGCACGTTGCTGCGCGGGCACCTGGCGTCCAGCCGCGCGCAGGAAGGAGGGACGGCCCGATGAGCGACCACGATCCGGCCGCCCTCAGCGACACCGAACTCGACCGCCTGCTGCTGGCGGCCCACGACGACCTGCTGCGCCACGCTCGAGAGCACACAGATCCCACGATCGGCCTGCTGGCGCTCATGGAGGACCCCAGCGATGACCTGGTCGTCCTCGAACTCCGCGCCCTCACTCACCGCACTCAGAAGCGGATGCCTGAGGGCGTCCCCGAACTCCGTGACGCGCTGCTCCGCGCTGACCTTCCCGATCCCTATCTCCAGCATCTGACGTACCTGATGACGCTCACGCAAGCGCTCATCACGGTCAGCGACCGCTACCCCAACACCGCCCGCGCCGCCGCCGGGGACCTGGCCCGAGAGCTCGACTCCGCCCGCGCCGTCGCCCGCGCCCTCGACCTGGCCACCGACCTCGACTCCGCCCGCGCCATCGCCGGGGAACTCGCCCGGGACCCCAACTCCACGCGTGCGGTCGCCCGGACGCTCGCGCTCTTCGAGGCCCTCTACCGCGCCCTTCGCCACGCCATCTACCCCGTCAGGGGCCTCGGCGACCACGCCCGCGTGGTCTCCGAGGTCATCGAGAACGACCTCAACGGCAGGCTCGTCTGGACGTCGAAGAGCGTTTTCGCCCTGGTCCGAGCGGTGGCCTCAGCGCTTGAGGCGGCGTCGGTGGACCTGTCCGGCGTGGACGTCTCCCATCTCCAGGACATGGATCTCGAAGTGCTCGCGGGTGCCGTGTGGGATCGGGGCACAACGTGGCCTGCGAGCATGCGAGAACTGGTGGAACGGCACTCTGAGGAGATCGGCGAGGGCGTGTTCCGGGTTCGCGGAGGGACGGAACGCGAGCCGCGGGGCTCCGTCCTCGCCTGAACTCCTCGGCCGTCAGCCGAGGTGGTCGACGGTGAGGTGGGCGGCCCGGCCCTTCTCGCCGGCCGCCCAGCAGCCGCCGTCGTGGGCGCAGTCGACGGTGTCGAAGCTGCCCGCGTCGAACCGCGTCCAGGTGCGTCCGCCGTTGAAGGTGAGGTCGCTGCCCGTCGGGCCCACGGCCATCGCGATCGGGCCCGTGTAGCGGGGCCAGACGGCGCCGGAGCGGTATTCGGCGGGCGGGCGCTGCGCGGGGTGCCAGGTCCGGCCGCCGTCGCTGGTCGTGGCCGCGGCCTTCGGCGACGGCTCGCCCGGACGGTAGTCGCCGCCGACCGCGACGCCGTGCCGGGAGTCGCGGAACGCCACCGAGAACACGCCCATGGACGCGCCGGACGGCAGCGGCGTGTCGGCGACCGTCCAGGTGAGGCCGCGGTCAGCGGAGTGGAAGACCCGTGCGCGGGACGCTCCGCCCGTGGCGAGCCACACGTCGCGCTTTCCATGGCTCACCAGGCACTGGCCGCTGGCGGCGAACGCGAACTCGCCCTCCAGGGCCTCGGGCATCCCCTTGGACGGCAGCACCCGCCACGTGCGTCCCGCGTCCTTGGTGGAGATGATGCGGAAGCGGCCGTCGACCGGGTCGCTCATGGCCAGGCCGTTGCGGGAGTCGAAGAACGTCATGCAGTCGTAGAACGCCTTCGGTTCGTCGTTCTTGAAGCCGAGCGTCCAGGTGCGGCCACCGTCGGAGGTGCTGTAGACGCGGGACGCCTCGCCCTCGCCGATCGCCAGCACGACGGCGCGCTTGGCGTCGAACGCCTCGATGTCGCGGAACTCCAGCCCGGCGGCGTCGGCCGGGGCGACGTTCTGCCAGGTGCGGCCGCCGTCAGTGGTGCGCAGGACGGTCCCGCCGCTGCCCGCCAGCCAGGCGACCTTCCGCCCGACGGCGGCGAGGCCGCGGAACCGCGCCTCGGATCCGGTCGGCGTGACACGCCAGCCGAGCCCGGCCGTCCAGACGCGCATGCCCTCGGCGGTCTCCGCGTGCGCGGTGCCCGGCACCGCGAGCGAGGCCGCGATCATCGCCGCGCACACTCCGGTGAGCGACACCTTCCGGGCCAGCGCCCGCATCGGCTTCATGGGCCGCAACGTAACGAAAGATGATCAAGGTGTCCAGACCCAGTAAAACCTTGCACCGCCCGGAGGGGTCGGCCGGCGCTCAGTCTTCGAGGGTGATGCGGCGGTCGAATCGTCCATGTTCCGCGGGGTCTACCAGGGGCCGTAGGGGCCGGAGTGGGAGTTGCCGCCGTTTCGCTTCTTGAAGGGGGCGACGGCCGGGCGGACGTCCGCCAGGTAGACGGCGGCGGCGATGAACGCGGCCACCGGGAGGATGCCGAGCAGCAGGGCGATCGGGCTGGCGCCGAGTGCCGCGGGCGCGACCGCGTACGCGCCGCCGACGACCACCGTGACGATCAGGACGATCGTCCACATCTTCTTGCGCCACTTGCCGGCGGCGCTGAACGCGCTCTCCGGGACGGTCAGCGAGTCGATCAGCGCCCATGCCTCCATCGCGAACGCGATGATCAGCAGCAGCCAGAAGAAGTAGTCCAGCACATTGAAGTCCGACATCGGCGATCAGCTCTCCTGCTCGTCTCGGACGGCGATTCCACGTCGCCCACACGGGGCCTCACTACCCCAACCCTATGCGTGCCGTCCACCGATGAGCCCGGAACGGGAGGGCGGGAAGGCGAAAGAGCCCGGCCGGGCGACCCGGCCGGGCTCTTCGCGGACGTCGCGCTCAGGCGCCGTTCTTCTTGGTCGTGGACCGCGTCCGCGTGCCGTTCCGCTTCTGCTGCGCGGCGCGGGGCTTCGGGGCCCGGGCCGGAGCCGGGGCCGGCTTCGTGTCGGTGATCTCGGCGACCTCGGCGGCCTCGCGGTGGACGACCTTCTTGCCGCGCTCGGCGAGCTCCTCGAAGACCTCGAACGCCAGGGTGCCGACGTGCGTCGCGTAGGCGACGGCGGCGCCGGGCAGGTCCTTGGCGTCGACGCGCTCCTGGTACCGGGCGACCTCGCCGCGGTAGCGGTCCACGGTGCCGCGGACCTGGTCGCGGTAGCGGTCGACGGTCTCGCGGACCTCGCCCTGGTACTTCGTCGCGGTCTCCAGGGCGCGCCCCTGATACCTGGTCATCTGCTCGGGCATCTCGCGGAGCTTCTGCACCGCGAAGTCGCCCGCGCCGGCCACGGCGTACACGGCCTTGTTCTCTCGCAGGTTGCTGGCCAGCGTCATCCGACCTCTTCCTTTCCTTCTGGTGTTCGTTCTGGAATGGCTTGCTCGGCGGCGGGCCCGTCCGCAGCGGCGGCCTCGTCGGGGGCCGCGTAGTCGGACGGCGGGACGCCGTCGGCCTCGTTCTCCTTGAGGAACGACGCGTAGATGTCGAGCAGGACCTGCTTCTGCCGCTCCGTGAGGAGGACGTCGGCGCGGACGGCGGCCTGCAGGTCCGTGTCGGCCTCGCGGGCCTCCAGGATCCCGGCCTGGACGTACAACGCCTCGGCGGAGATCCGCAGACCCTTCGCGATCTGCGCCAGGATCTCGGCGCTCGGCTTGCGCAGGCCGCGCTCGATCTGGCTCAGGTACGGGTTGGATATGCCCGAGACGTCCGCGAGCTGACGCAGCGAGATCTTCGCCCGCGTCCGCTGCTCCCGGATGTACTCCCCGATCGAGCCGACCTTCGAACCAGCCATGTCTCCACCCTGCGTCATCGTGCTTGCAATTGCAAGCACGATAGCTAGCACTTGCCGGGTGAGTCCCCTCACATGGCCGAAACTTGGCGTCGGCCTTCATCCGGACGCCGCCGGGCGGCGAATACCCGGTGCTCGGCAGATCACACGCTCTCCAAGCACCGGGCCCGTCTCTGTCCCGCCTCTAGCAGGAGGCGGGCCCGGCCACTAGCTGACCTTGGAGGGCGGGGCCGTCCAGGTGTTGCAGAGGGTCAGGCGGCGTCCGTCGTAGCCCGTGACGACCCAGCCCGCGTAGTGGCGGCCCAGGCCGTGGTCGCGCTCGTCCGGGGGCAGCCGGTCCTCGCCGCGGCCCCGCAGGTCGATGATCATCGCGTTGTACTGCTCCCGCGTCATCGGCAGCGTGGCGCGCTCCGTGCCGAGGAACGCGCCCGCGAAGCACTGCGCCTGCAGCTCGATGCGGCGGCTCGCCTCGTTGCGGACGCCGGTGCTGCCCGACTCCATCTGCCGGTCGGCGTAGAGCAGGATGCCCGCGCGGTCCTGGACGTGGTGCCCGTACTCGTGGGCGATGATCCGCGCGAACACCGCGTAGTGGGACAGCGGCTCGCCGCCCGAGGTCTCCACGACGTGCCGGAGCCCCACGTACATCGTGTTGTTGGCCGGGCAGTAGAACGCGGACGCGCCGGGCGCCGGGTAGGTGCCGCAGGGGCTGCGTCCGGGCTCCAGCCAGAACACGCGGTCGGGCTTCTGGAACGCGATCCCGGCCTTCTCGAACTGCCTCGTCCAGGAGGCGTCCAGGCAGTCGCTCAGCGCGTCCATGAAGCGGCGCATGGACTCGGCGCTCGGCTGGATGCGGGGCACGGTGCAGTTCACCGGCGTCAGCGCGCCCGTCTTGTAGAGCTTGCTGTCGGTGGCCTGCGCACGCGGGGACGTCCGACCGTCGGGTGAGGTGGTGGTCCGGGTGCCGGACAGGCCGTCCTGCCCGGCGAAGAGGGTGAGCCCGAGGATCCCGAGGACGATCATCGCGGTGAGGCCGCCGAAGATGCCCGCGATCGTCCCGCCGGCGCTGCGGCGCGGCCTTGGCCGCATCGGGACGTACCGGTACTGCGGCTGCCCGTACGGGCCGGGCGGCGGGTAAGGCGGCCCGGGAGGGCGCGGCGGGCCGGGCGGTCCCGGCGGGCCGTAGGCAGGGGGCGGCCCGTATCCGGGGTGCCCGTGACCCGGCGGACCGTGGCCGGACGGCCCGTAACCGGGTTGCCCGTAAGGCTGCGCCGGATGCCGCGAGGGGGGCGGCGGGGGGTACTGACCTGCCATAGCAGGTCATCATCGCACGCATTCCCGATACCATTTGCGGCCATGTCTGCTCTTGCGGCGTTGTTCCGGTTGCGGCCGGTGGTTGCGGTGGTATCGGGTGCCCTGTCGGCAACGGCCGTTCTGTCGGCCCCGACCTGGTTTTCCGCCTCCGCGGCGGAACCGGCGCGGGTCCAGGCGGCCGCGGCGGAACGCGTTCTGAAGGACGAGGCCGTCCTCACCACGGGTAAGGGCGGTGTGACCCGGGTGAGAGAGACGATCGTCTACCGTTTCGACGGCGGCAAGGGCTTCGACCGGACATTCCCGACCCGCGACCACGAGAGCCTCACCGAGGACCGCGTCTACAAGATCGAGAACCTGCGGGCGAGCAGCCCGGACGGCGGGCCCACCAGGGTCGGCTCGACCGGCAAGGACATCACGACGATCGTCTCGGTGAGCGGTGACCAGGAGCTGACCGGCAACCGCACGATCGTCCTGGAGTACGACGTGCGCGGCGCGATCACCCGGATGGGCGCGGCGGCGGAGGAGCTGCGCTGGCCGGTGATCGGCGGCTGGAAGGTCCCGGTGGACGAGGCGCGCGCGACCGTCGACGGCGGCGCGGCCATCCGCAACGTGAACTGCTTCACCGGGCCGATCGGCAGCACGATCGGCTGCACGCAGTACTACACGAACCACACGCACACGCAGGGCGTCTTCGCGGAGCAGGGGCTGCTGCCCGGCGAGTACCTCACGGTCGTCGCGGGCCTCCCCGCGGGCACGACCGGCGGCCACGCCCTCTACGAGCGGCGCCACACGATCGCGACGGCGTTCTCGGTCAACGCGGTCACCGGCGGCGCGCTCGTCGGGCTGCTGGTGCTGCTCGGCGGCGGGCTGGCCGCGCTCTACATGCTCCGCGGGCGCGACGCCCGCGTCGTGGGGAAGCATGCCGCCGAGGGCGACCATCCGCCGCTCGCCGGGGCGGAGTTCGAGCCGCCGGACGGGGTCCGGCCCGGCCAGATCGGCACGCTGATCGACGAGCAGGCCGACGTGATCGACGTCACCGCGACGATCGTGGACCTCGCCGTCCGCGGCTACCTGCTGATCGAAGAGGAGGACAGGGCCACCTCCGGCCGCCTCGACTGGACGCTGCGGCGCCTGGGCCGTCCCGTCGTCGATCTGCTCCCCTACGAGCGGATCCTGCTGGACGCGCTGCTCACCGCCCCCGACGGCACCGGCCGCGACGCGGTCAAGCTGTCGGAACTCGGCGGGACGTTCGCGACGAAGCTCGCGCAGGTCAGGTCCGCGATGTACGACGACGTGGTGAAGCAGGGCTGGTTCGCGCGGCGGCCCGACACCGTCCGGTCCCGGTGGACGGTCGCGGGCATCCTGATCACCCTGCTCGGCGTCGCCGGGACGGTCGCGCTCGCCCTCACCACCGAATGGGCCCTCGCCGGGCTCGCGCTGATCATCGCGGGCGCGGCGCTGGCGTACGGCGGCCAGTACATGCCGGCGAAGACGGCGCGCGGCGCCACGGTCCTCGCGCACACCATCGGTTTCCGCGCGTTCCTGGAGCGCGGCGCCATCCCGGACGGCGCCGCGGTCGAGTCCCGGCAGCGGATCGCGCTGTTCTCGCGGTTCCTGCCGTACGCGGTCGTGTTCGACGCCGTCCCGAAGTGGGCCGAGACGGTGAAGGACGCGGGTGAGCGCGCCGAGGGCGCCGACAACCTGTACTGGTACGAGGGCCCGGCCGAATGGGACCTGTCGAAGTTCGCCGAGTCGATGCGCACCTTCACGCTCGCGACCTCCGGTTCCATCTCCCAGTCCCGGGGCCTGTGAGGCCCCGTTCCGCACCGCGTGGCGACCGAAACGGAGGCTGACGGCCCGCCGAAACGGAGGCCGGCGGTTAAGGGGCTGACGAGGGGTAAGGGCTGAGGCGAGGAGGTGTTCCTCATGCTCCCCAGCCCCGACCTCGCAGGCCCTTCCCCCGCGGACTCCGTCCTCGCGAGTTCCGTCCTCGCCGACTCGACGCGCCTCGGGGACGCGCTCTTCCTGGCCATCGGGCCGGCGGTGATCTTCGTGGCGGTGCTCGGGTGGGTCGTGGTGACGCTGGTCGCGGCGCAGCGGCCGCCGCACCGGCCGAGGCGCGCCTCCGGGCTGCCGCATCGCGGCCCCGTCCAGGGCGGGGTGATCGCGGGCAGCCCGTCGCAGCGGACGAGCCGTGACCCGGTCCCGCCCCGGCCCCCGCCCGCGTCCCCGCCGTCCCGCTGACGGCTCGCTGACGGCGCGCGCCCCCAGGATGCGACGCCCGCCGGATCCGGTTCCCATGCCCCACACCCCGGTCCGGCGGGCGTTGTCCGCGCCCGCGGTGATCGCCGAGACCCCTCCCGGCGGTCGCCGCGGGTCCCCGCGACGGGGCCGTCCGGATCCGGCCAAGTACGATGTCAGGCGTCGTCTTTGGGAGGTTCCGGTGGATTCGAGTCCCGTCCCCGGCGGGCGCCCGGTCCCCGGCGGGCGTCCGGCGTCGCGGGCTGACCGGTGACGCAGGCGCCCACCCGGCGGCACCGGCGCGCGGAGACGGTCGCCGCCCTGCTGATGATCGTCTTCGTGGCGGTCAACCTCCGGCCCGCGATCGCGACGGTCGGGCCCGTGCTGACCGAGATCAGGGACGAGTTCGGCCTGTCCGGGACGGCGGCCGGGGCCCTCACCACGCTGCCGCTGGTCTTCTTCGGCTCCTACGGGCTCGTCGCGCCGTTCCTCCGCCGCCCGCCGCGCAGCGAGACGCTCCTGGTCACCGCGATGGCGCTGCTCGTCGCCGGGCTCCTGCTGCGGCTGCTGGACGCCCCGTTCCCGCTGTTCGCCGGCTCCCTCGCCGCCGGGGTCGCGATCAGCATCGGCAACATCGCGATGCCCACGATCATCAAGCGGGACCATCCGGCGCGGATCACGACGGTGACGGCGATCTACACGGTGGCCGTGTCGGGCGGGGCGTCGATCACGTCCGGGCTGGCCGTCCCGATCGAGGACGCGTTCGACGCGACCTGGCGCCTTCCGCTGGGCCTGCTGGCGATCCCGGCGGCGCTCGCGGGCCTGATCTGGCTCCCGCGCGCCCGCCGGGCCGCGCACGCCGCCCGCTCCGCACCACCCGTGGCGTCCGCGCGCGGGGTGGCGGCGCAGGTGTGGCGGTCCCGGCTGGCGTGGCAGGTCACGGTGTTCATGGGGTTGCAGTCGCTGCTGGCGTACGTCGTCTTCGGCTGGCTCCCGACGCTCTGCCAGGACCGCGGGATGGACGAGGCGACGGCCGGGTTCGCCCTGGCCCTCACGGCCGGGATCCAGGCGGTCGGGTCGCTGGCCCTCCCGGTGCTGGCCCGGCGGGCGCGCGACCAGCGTCCGCTGGTGGTCGTCACGGTGACGCTGACCCTGCTGGGGTTCGTAGGCGTGACGTGGGCGCCGGTCGAGTCCGTGTGGGGGTGGGCGGTCGTCCTCGGGCTGGGGCAGGGACTCGGGTTCGCGACCGCGCTGTCGTTCATCGGGCTCCGCGCGCACGACGCGCGGGTCGCGGCGCAGCTGTCCGGGATGGCGCAGGGAGTCGGCTATGTCATCGCGGCGCTCGGCCCGCTCGCGATCGGCGCCCTGCACGACGCCACCGACGGCTGGACCGTCCCGATGACCGCCGTCCTGCTGGCCTGCGCCGTCATGACGCTGCCCGGACTGGCGGCCGGACGCGACCGCGCGGTCGGCGGAAACACCGGCAGTACCCCCGAACCAACACCAAACGGGGTTAACGCGTAAATA
Source organism: Actinomadura sp. 3N508 (assembly GCF_044326375.1). Lineage (NCBI taxonomy): Bacteria > Bacillati > Actinomycetota > Actinomycetes > Streptosporangiales > Thermomonosporaceae > Actinomadura > Actinomadura sp. 3N508. The sequence continues at coordinate 243,651 of NZ_JBIRAX010000011.1, read as the reverse complement.
AGCGGACACATCCCTAATTGACCCGTGCCCAGGCCGATACACCACCGGGAGGTGGTCCGACATGCTCGCCACGATCCTGGCCGACCCCGCCCTGACCAGCCCCGTGCTGGCGGAGACGGCCCCGCGCGGCGCCCACTGGTGGGCGTGGATCATCCCCGTCGTCGCCGTGATGGCGCTGGTCGGACGCCTGTCCATGACGGTGCTGGCGTCATCCCGGAAGATCCACCCCGAGCGCCGCAACGACCAGCACAACCATCGCGGGATGGAGCAGGGCGGCACCTACACCTACCGGCCCGGCATGTTCTCGCACAGCTACCCGCCGAGCCGGGAGTCGCAGTGGGAGGAGTTCCGCCGCGACAACCCCCAGCCCGGCCGGGAGCCGAAGAACCCGTGGCCGGACGGCGTCATGTACGAGCAGACGATCTTCAGGTCGGAGTTCGAGGAGCTCAAGGACGAGGAGCCGAAGAGCCGCGGCCCCGCCTAGCGGCCGAAGACGTCCGGGGCGGGACGGATCGCGCCGACGACGCCGTCTCCCCCGCGCACCTCGACCACCGACAGCTCGCCGAGCGCTCCGTCGTCCGCGCCCTCGTGGACGTCGAGGGCGCGCAGCAGCGCGACGGTGACGGGCGTCCGGGCCCGCATCGCACCGTCGTCGATCTTGACGGCACCGGCCCGGCCGCCGGGCAGCGCGAACGCGTCGACGCCCTCCGCACCGCACTTGACCAGCAGGCCGGGGACGGCGTCCATCAGCCGCCGCTCCTCGCGCCGGGTGCCGGACGTCCATTGCGGATGCGTCCGCATCGCCTCCGCGACCCGCCCCTCGTGCGTCTCGGGCCCGGCCAGCACGAGGGCACGGAACGCCCGCGCCACCCCGACCGTGGAAACGGCGAACAACGGCGCCCCGCACCCGTCGACCCCGACCGCCGCGACCGGCTCCCCGGCCAGTTCCTCGACGGTCTCCCGGATGACGACCTGCAGCGGATGCCCGGCCTCAAGATAGGACTCGGTGGGCCAGCCGACCGTGACGCACGTGGCGAGCATGGCGGCGTGCTTGCCGGAGCAGTTCATCCGCAGCCTTGACGCCCCGCCGCCGCTCCGGGCGACGTCCTGCTGCGTCTCGGGGTCGAGCGGCCAGCTCTCCGGGCAGCGCAGGTCATCGGCGCCCAGCCCGGCCCCGGCGAGGATCTTCTCCGTCCCCTCGACGTGGAAGTCCTCGCCCGAATGGCTCCCGGCGGCGAGCGCGAGCAGCTCGCCGTCCAGATCGAGCCCCGCCCGCAGCATCGCGACGGCCTGCACCGGCTTGTTCGCCGAACGCGGGAAGATCGGCACATCGGGATCGCCCGCACGCACCACGACCGTCCCGTCGGCGGCGAGCCCGACGGCCGCGCCGCGATGCCGCGACTCCACGAACCCGGACCGTTCCACCTCGACGAGCACAGGATTGCTCTCCACCGCTCCCCCTCCTCCGCGTCCCACTACCCCCATCGTCGACTACCCAGCTCAAGCGACGGAATCGGCCCCCTACACGACGCGCCCAGTAACAGAGTGTGAAAACTCGATGCCGAGGGTAACGGTCCGCGATAGTTCTGATCTTTGGGAGGCTGTCATGTCCGTGCCGGGCGGGGCGTACGGGGGAGGGCCACCCGGGGCACCAGGCGGGCAACCGCGTCCGGACGGCACGAACACGCTGGCCATCGCGTCGCTGGTCCTCGGCATCACCTGGCTGTGCTGGATCGGAAGCATCCTCGCGGTCGTCCTGGGACACGTGTCGCTGTCGCAGATCAAGCGGACAGGCCAGAGCGGCAGGGGCATGGCCATCGCGGGACTGATCCTCGGCTACATCGGCATCCTGGCCGGAGCGATCGTCGTCGTCTTCTTCGTGGCGCTCGGCAACGAGATCGGCAACGAGATCGAGGAAAAGCGGACGCGCGTGGCGCTTGAGGCGAGCGGCTCCGGCGGCGCGACCAGAGCAGACATCACCTACTCGTTCGGCAAGGACCCTTCACAGGCCAACGGCCAGCCGCTTCCGTGGCGGAAGGCGGAATCCCGGAACGTCGGCGGCTCTGACCTCCTTCAGGTCAATGCCCAGAACTCAGGCGAACGCGGCTCGGTCACCTGCCGTATCAGGGTGGACGGCAAGGTCGTCACCAGTAACACCTCCACCGGTCCCTATGCGGTCGCGTCATGCTCGTACAACCGCTGGAGCCAGTAAGGCACCCCACCGGCTAGTCGCTCACACGCCGCTTCGGGCCCGCGTCGGGCGGGTGCGGCGGCCGAGGGCGGTCTGGCCCCAGGGCTTGGTGGTCGAGAGGATGACCGCGGACAGCGCCAGCACCGGGGAGATCATGGCGAGGTACGGGGTGGCGCCGAGCGCGTCGCGGATGTCCGCCATCGGACGTCCGGCCTCGACGAGCGCGTGGCCGTCGACGGGGACCGCCTGCCAGGCGCTGATCGGCAACACCATCAGGACGAGCATGAGGACGAACTTCGTCGCCACCCACCACCGGCGCAGCAGGCCCCAGCGGGTCCCGGCGGCGAGCACGATGCCGGAGAAGAGGGCGAGGAACGCGGCCGGGCCGAGGAAGACGGCGTCGATGAACAGCATGGCGGTGAACATGGCCCCCGCCATGCCGGGGTCGTCGGCGGTGACGGCGGTGATGCCGAGCGTGCCCTGCACCGTGATGATCCCGAGCCACCCGACCGAGCTCGTCACATGGACGACCAGCACGATCTTGCGCACCCTCGGGGACAGCTCCCGGCTACGGGCACCACGCACGTACGCCGTGGACGGCGGCAGCCATGCGAGCGCCGCGGCGATGATCTGGCCCGCCGCGCTCGCCAGCGCCAGCCTGACCGCGGCGTCCGTCCGTTCCAGGGTGTCCAGCTCGCCCGGCTCGGCGAACACGAGTGTCGACGACATCAGGACGGTGAGCCCGGCCTGCACCGCGAGCATCGTCCGTCCCCATTGCCGGTCGGCCATGGCGGCGAAGAAGAGCAGCGCCGCCGACCACATGAGGGGCCAGAACGCCGTGCGCAGCGGCGCTCCGGCGAATTGATCGAGAAGCATCGCCGCGTTCGGGAGCAGGGCGGCGAGAACGGAGACGGCAACGGCCGCACGGAGGGTGAGGGGCATAGCGCGACGCTAAGGACGCGCACACCGGCAAGGCTTGGAAAATTGGGACGGGCCGTTCAGGACGGAAGCGAGAACCCATCTGACCTGGTCACGAATTCCGTGGGGGTACAGGCGGCCAGCGAGCGGAAGTCGGCGTCGAGGTGCGCGTGGTCGTAGTAGCCGCACTCGGCGGCGATGCGCGACCAGGACCGTCCCGGCATCTCGGCGTACAGGCGCACGGCCCGCCGGAAGCGCAGGACCCGCGCGAGGCTCTTGGGCGGCAGGCCGACCTGGTGATGGAACCTGCGGGTCAGATGCCGGCGGCTCACCCCCAGCTCGGCGGCCAGCTCACCGACCCCGACGCCGCCCCCGGACCGGCTCAGCCGCCGCCACGCCCACGCGACCGCCGGGTCCGGCGGGGCCGTGGCGGCCGTGCGCTCGCCGAGCGTCTGCCCGAACAGCCGAAACTGGGCGTCCCAGTCATCGGTGGTCGCGAGCCGCTCGACCAGCTCGTCCACCACGGGACGGCCGAGCACGTCGGCGAGGTCCACCGCGCCGCCGCTCAGCGCCTGCATCGGCACGCCGAGCACCCGGTACGCACCGAGCGGCGTCAGGTGGAGCTGGAGGCTGTGCACGTCACCGGCGTGGACGGTGCCGTCCCGGCCCGTCATTGAGCCCGACGACGAACGCCGAGGCCGTCGCGGGCACCGCCCCGGACGCCCCGGCCTCCATACCCCTCATTCAATGACCTTGCGGCCGGTTCGGACAGTGGAAAAGGTCCGGCGATGTGTCGAAACGCGCGCAGCGCCATGCGTCTAGAGGTAAAGCCCCAACAAGGCCCCACGTGAAGGAGGAGCGTCATGCACGCCGACGTAGAAATCGCCTCGATCCCGGTCTCGCGCAGCCTGGCCGAGCGGCAGGCCTTTGCTCGAAAGCGACTCGAATCCAGCTTCCAGATGTGGCTGGCCACCGGCAGCGACGGCCACGGTGCGCATCTGATCCCCGTGGCCCTTGCCTGGGACGGTTCGGCTCTGAATACCGCGACCTTCGTGAAGAGCCGCACCGTCGCCAACATCAAGGGCCACCCACAAGCGCGGGTCGCTCTCGGCGACACCGCCGATGTCGTCATGATCGACACCAGCGCCACGCTGATCAACGTCCCCGACATCGCCGCCGACATCGCCGAGCGCTACGCCAAGGTCTCCACAGACCCTCGCACCTACCCGGAGGGCACGTTCGTCTACCTATGCCTGCACCCAACGCGCATCCAGGTCTGGAACGGCCTCCACGAATTCGCCGGACGCACGGTCATGCGCGACGGCCAATGGCTAGACACCCCAGTCGACTGACGCGCCCGTCCACAGCAAACAGCCATCGGTCAGACCAGGTCGTCCACGACAGGACGGCTCGGCACGCGGTACGCACCGAGCGGCGGACATGCTCACGTCCAGATCTGTGCCGTAGCCCTCGATGAGCGGGCCTGGGTCTGCGCCGCGTGGCATGTCGATGGCCAGGGACCAGGCGAGGTCGATCATCGGCGGTCCGGACTCGGTCGTGCCCGGGTCGAGCAGCCCTGTCAGGACGTCGCCGTCGAACAGCGTGTTGTGGCACACCGCGACGTCGCCGTGGATCGCGGCCATGGGGAGCCCCCGGCAGGCCGCGGCGAAGTGCTCCGCGATGTCCTGGTAGGCGTCCGAGACGGCGGTCCGTGCCCAGCCCAGCGGGACGCCGAGCGCGCCGGGAGCGTCCAGGCGCAGGCCGTCGCGGGGCGGCCGGGAGTGCCAGAGCCGGAGCTGGCGGCCCAGTTCTCGCTGACGTGCGGGTGTCGGGTAGTCCGCATGGGTGCCGGGGAGGCGTTCCAGGACAGCCCACCACGGTTCCCCGACCGTTCCCGCGTCCAGCAGGCGTGGCGCCCGAATGCCGGTCTCAGTGCACAGCCCCTCGAAGTGCTGGACGGTTTCCAGCCGCTCGTGCAGCAGCGAGCGGAACCGCGCGTCCGCCCGCATCGAGCACGCGCGGGTCATGCTCGCGCTGCGGAATGTGGACCCCACACCGTTCCCCCGCCGTCGCGGTGGCATTCAACCCGAGGGAAATCCTCCAGTGGCCAAGACGCATCTGCACGGCTGGGACTTCAGCCCTGACCAGCTCCTTTCCCCCATGGAGGTGGCCAGGGCGTTCGGTGTCAGCTCGGACACCGTGCTGAACTGGGCCCGCGATGGATGGCTCGCCTTCGTCCGCACGCCCGGTGGCACCGGCGGTACAGCCGCCAGCAGGTCGAGCAATTGCTCAAGAACCCTCACGGCGACCGAGAGGGCTCTTGAGAAGCGCCATCAGCAGGTTGGGTTGGTGGCGGGAAGGGTGCCGGTGGCGAGGTATGCGTTGACCTTGGCGTCTACGCAGGGGTTGCCGTTCTCGCCGTAGATGCCGTGGGCGGTCGTGTTGCGCAGGGTGAGAAGGCGGGAACCGGTCAGTGCGCGGTGCATGGCCTTGCTGCCCTCGTAGGTGGTGGCGGTGTCGCCGGTGGCGGACACGATCAGCGCAGGAGTCGGGTTGCCGACGTGGGTGGGGTGTTCGCGCGGCGGGTTCGGCCAGAAGGCGCACGGCCAGATGTTCTGCTTGAGAGGGCCGAAGAGGGGATGGCGGGCGCGGCTGCGCTGGATGTCGTTCCAGTAGGTCTCGGGATCGCGGGGCGCGGCGCGGTCGCCGCAGGTGATCGCGGCCACCGGGCTGGCCAGTGAGGATCCAGCGGGGGTCAGGACGAAGCGGAGGAATCCGTCGAGGTCCGGGCCGGGGCTGACCTCGCGGCCGTGGGCGGCCTCGTCCAGGAGCTGGATGGTGGCCGTGAAGTCCGCGCGGGACGAGGGGCTGTCGTTGCCGGAGCCATTGGCGAGGAGGTACGGGATGACCTGGTCGTCCAGCTCGTGGGGGCCGACGCGCAGCGTGCGGTCTGCTGAGGCGGCCACGATCCTGTCGACGGTGGCGAGGACGCGGGCCGGGGTGGGGCCGAGCTTGTAGGTGCTGTGGCGTTCCGCGGCCCAGGCCGCCCAGCCGCGCAGCGCGCGATCCGCCTCATCTTCGGTGCCTTGTAGTGCTCTGGGGCCCCACTTGCTCGGGTCACCGGCGCTGTCGAGGACGACGCGGTCGGTGCGCCCAGGGAACATCTGGGTGTAGACCGCGCCCAGGTAGGCGCCGTAGGAGTAGCCGAGGAAGGAGATCCGGCGCTCCCCGAGGGCGCGGCGCACCAGGTCGATGTCGCGGGCCGTGTCGCGAGTGTTGACGTACGGGAGCACGTCGGCGTGCCGTTGGGCACAGCGTTCGGCCAGGTCGCGCTGCACCGCGACCTGGTGGTCGAAGCCGGCGCGGGTCGCGCCCGCCGAGCGGAGGAACAGCCCGATGGGCCAGCCGCAGTCGAGCGGTGTGCTGCGCCCGACGAAGCGCGGGTCCAGGCCGACGACGTCGTACCGGGCGGCTACGTTCTTCATGGCCGCGGCCGTCTCCAGGGGCATGGACAGCGTGGGCTCGCCAGGGCCGCCGCTGTTGAGGATCAGGGTGCCGATGCGATGGGCGCGGTCCGTGGCCGGTAGGCGCGACAGCGCGAGCTTGATGGTGCGTCCGCCCGGCCTGGAGTGGTCGAGCGGGACGGTGAGTTCCGCGCACTGTGCGCCTGCCTGGTCGAGATTCATGCCTTCGGCGTCGTCGGGGCCTTGGGCGCATGGTTTCCAGTCGAGAGGCGGGGGTGAGGCGGCGGCTTCGGACAGGGGCGCGACGGCGGTGGAGAGAGCGATCAGGGCGAGGGCGGGGATCAGGCGTGTTGATTTCATGGTCGGGGACGCTATTTCGGCGGGGCGTCCAAGCCGATACAGCTGGCCGCCGATGTGGTGGTACAGCCCGCTGTAGTGCCCGATCGGGCACTGGTGGCCGATAATCATCTCCATGCCACAAGGGAGAATGCGTGATCGAGCGTTCTCCGGCTCGGCCTATCTGCTGAGCACGCTCGCAACCGCTGCGGCCTCCCTTCTCGCACTGCCGGTGCTGCTCGTACCGGCCGCGGCGCGGGGCTGGGCGGGCTGGCATCGGCGGCGGGCGGGCAGGCTGCTCGACGTTCCGGCCGACGGGCGGCCGTCGCGGCGGCGGGTTCTCGCCTGGACGTTCGCGCACATAGGGGTCGGGCTCTCGTTCGGACTGGCCGCCCTGGTGTGCCTTGGCAACATCGTGGTCGCCGCGGTGGCGCTGCCATTCTGGTGGGCATTTTCCGCGGACGAGCGTCCCAGATTGTTCATTGACGTCCATGTGGGCAATTGGGCGACCGCACTGGTTCTGGGCTCGGTGCAGATCGCTGTGCTGGGTGCGGCGGCCTGGTGGGTGCTCCCGGTGCTGGCGCGGCTCCACGCGCGGCTCAGTCTGGCGGTGCTTGCGCGGTCAGCCCGCGAGCGGCTCACCGAGCGGGTCGACGTGCTGACCAAGAGCCGCGTCGGCGTGGTCGACGCTCATGGCATGGAGCTCCGGCGGATCGAGCGCGACCTGCACGACGGGACGCAGGCGCGCCTGGTGTCCATCGCCATGCAGCTCGGCATCGCCCGGGAGTCCCTCGCCGACGACCCGGACATGGTGGCGACGCTGATCGACCAGGCGCACGACACGGCGGAGGAGGCCATGGCCGAGCTCCGCGCGGTGCTCCAGACGATCTACCCGCCGATCCTCGCCGACCGCGGGCTCGACGGGGCGCTGACGGCGCTGGCCGCGCGGTCGAGCGTGCCGGTCCGCATCGGGCTCGGCGACCTCGGGACGCTCCCGGCGGCCGTGGAGGCGGTGGCCTACTACGTGATCGCCGAGGCGCTGACGAACGTGTCCAAGCACGCCGCCGCCACCCGCGCTGACCTCCGGGTCGAGCGCACCGGTGACGTGCTGTCCATCGAGGTCACCGACGACGGGCAGGGCGGCGCGGACGAGGCGGGCGGCTCCGGGATCACGGGGATGCGCCGCCGGGTCGCCGCGCTGGACGGCGCCGTCCGCCTCGACAGCCCGCCGGGCGGGCCCACCACGCTCGCCGTCCGGATTCCGTGCGCACAATGATCGTCAAGGAGGGCGGGCCCGTGCGGGTCGTGATCGCCGAGGACAACGTTCTGCTGTCCAGCGGGCTGGAGCTGCTGCTGGCGTCGAAGGGCTTCGAGGTCGCGGCGGTCACCGCCGACGGGGAGTCGTTCCTCGACGCCGTCGCCGAGCACCGTCCCGACATCGCCATCGTCGACGTGCGGCTGCCGCCGTCGTTCCGCGACGAGGGCATCCACGCGGCGCTGCGGGCCCGGCGCGAGCACGGCGCGCTGCCGATCCTGGTGCTGTCGCAGTACGTCGAGCGCGAATACGCCGGGGAGCTGCTGTCGGACGGCCGCGGCGGCATCGGCTACCTGCTCAAGGACCGCATCGGCCGGGTCGCCGAGTTCGTGGACGCGCTGCGCCGCGTGGCGTCCGGCGGCACCGCCATGGACCCCGACGTGGTCGCCCAGCTCATCGCGCGCCGTACCGGCACCCCGCTGGACACCCTCACGCCCCGGGAACGGGAGTCGCTCGCCCTCATGGCGCAGGGCCACGACAACGCCACCATCGCCGAGCGGATGCGGATCTCCGACAACGCCGTCCACAAGCACATCGGCAACATCTTCGCCAAGCTCGGCCTGGCACCGGACGACTCCGGCCACCGGCGCGTGCGGGCGGTGCTCGCCTACCTCGACGGCACCACCGGAGAGAACCCCTGATCAGCGGGGTTTGGTGGCCAGGAGAGTGCGCGCTTCTGCGGCGGGCATGGGTGGGCGTTGAGCCAGGTGGGCGGCCTGGGCCGCGCGTTCCACAAGCTGGACGTTCGCCGTGACCGGCTCTCCCTTGGCATAGGTGACCGTGTCTTCCATGCCCACTCGGAGATGGCCACCTGCCGAGAGGGCCGCCAGGAGGACGGGGAGGGACGTGCGGCCAATGCCGGTGGCCGACCAGGTTGCGCCGGGCGGGAGGGCCTCCACGGCGGCGACCAGGGTCCGGGCGTCGCCTGGCATGCCGCCCGGGACGCCCATCACCAGGTCACAGTGGACGTGTCCGCCGGAAGGGAGCCCGTGCTTGTCCAGGAGGCGGTGCAGGGCGGCTATGTGGCCCAGGTCGAACAGCTCGAATTCCGGGACGATCTCCAGGGCCTGGGTGCGCTGGTAGAGCTCCACCATGAACGACCACGGGTTCATGAACACGTCGTCGCCGAAATTGACCGTGCCGCAGGTGAGCGAGCACATGTCGGGCTCGGCGTCCAGGACGCGGAGGCGGTCCTCGTACGGGTCGGTGACCGCGCCGCCCGTGGACAGCTGGACGATCAGGCCCGTGCTCTCCCGCAGCGCCGCCACCGTGTCCCGGAGGCGGGCCGGGTCGAGGGTCGGCCGTGCGTCGTCGTCGCGGATGTGCACGTGGATCACGGCCGCGCCGGCCGCCTCGCACTCCTTGGCCGTCTGGACCAGTTCATCCAGGGTGACGGGGAGGGCCGGAACGTCCGCCTTCGCGGACTCGGCCCCCGTCGGCGCCACCGTGATGAGCGTCTTTGCTCCCATGGCGGCAGAATGCAATGTCATGCGTGCTGTAGTCCAGCGGGTGAGCCAGGCCAGCGTGTCGGTGGACGGGCGGGTCGTCGGGGCGATCGAGGGGCCCGGGCTGCTGGTCCTCGTGGGCGTGACTCATGACGACGACGCCGGGAAGGCCCGCAGGCTGGCCGCGAAGTTGTGGGGGCTGCGGATCCTGCACGACGAGAAGTCGTGCTCGGACCTGAACGCGCCACTGCTCGTTGTGAGCCAATTCACTCTTTACGGGGACGCGCGAAAGGGGCGCCGTCCGACGTGGACGGCCGCCGCCCCCGGCCCGGTCGCCGAACCGCTGGTGGACGCGGTCGTGCACGAGTTGAGGGCGCTGGGCGCCAAGGTCGAGACCGGCGAGTTCGGGGCGGATATGAAGGTCGCCCTCGTCAATGACGGCCCCATCACGCTGATCGTGGACATCTGATCCGGCCAATGCCGGGCCGTGGCGGTCAGCGGATTCCGCAGGCCCATGCCGAACAGTATTGACGTCTGTACCGAGGGCGGCAGAGGATTCCCACGTTCATTTGCGTAGAGCATCGTCAACAATGCCCTGGGTAACAGTCGCCCATACCACACGTACCGCGGCATCGCCATCATGTTAAAGCCCGGAAGTCGGCGACACCATCAGCCATTCCGACTCGCCGTCAACAAGGTGTTTACAGTTGCTCGTTGACGGCTGTAGGGTCGAATCGCTCCCCGAAACACTTCCCTTCTGAACACCGATTGGTGAACCAGGAGGACGAGATCAGCGGAAGACCCCACCCCTGTGCGTCTGCGAACGACCTTTGGATTCAGAGGGATGCCTCCATGCGCCACCCCGGATTGAAAATCCTGCACGGTCTGATGCTCGCCGTCTCGGTGACACTCGCTTTCCTCGTCCTCCAGGATCTGGACGGGAGACAGCCTCCCGGGGCCACGGCGGTGATCTGGATCCAGGACACCCGGCACGGCGTGAGCGGCGCCGAGACCGCGCGGATGATCAGTACTTTCGCGCGCGGGCAGCGCGTGTCGATCGTGCGTGAGGTCCACGATCCCCGCAGGCCGGACAGCCATCGGCACCTCTACATCGCCGCGGGCGACGCGGGATCGGCGCCCGCGTCCTGGCTGCGGCGGGGGTATCCGGACTTCGGCCATCGCGTGCGCACCGACACCCGCCCGTTCGAGCAGGCCGCCGCTCTCGATCCGAGAGCCATGTACCAGGTATACGGTTCCCGCCGATCGGTCGGAGAGCTCCAGGCCGAGTTCGCCAGGCTGGGCCTCTCCGGTGACCCGGTTCGACCCACCGGGTTCGGCGAGGACGTTGAACGATACGCACGTTCCTCGCTCGGGTCGGCCTATCTCGTCGTGCTGCTCAGCGTGGTGCTGACCGTGGGCGCCAGCGTGCTCCTGAGCGCCAAGGGATACGGCGTGCTGCGCCTGCAAGGCATGTCGTACCTGGCGATTCTCCGGTGGGATCTCCGCCGGCTGGCGCCCTTCTGGTTCATCGAGGCCGCAGTGGCCACGGCGGTCACGCTGGCCCTTCTCGGCTGGTACAACGGGTTCGCCCGGCTGGGGCTGTTCGCCGTCGTCGCAGGTGGTCTCGCAGGGATCCTGGGCCTGCTCGCCCTCGTCACCCATCTCGGCGCGCTCGCCCTGCTGGCACGCACCGGCGTGGCTCGGGGGCTGAAAGGGGAGGTGACGGCCGGTCCGGCGATGACCGCCGTCTATTCGCTGCGGATCGCGGCCGCGCTTCTCGTCCTCGCCATCGGCGGGACCACCCTTGCGTCATTTCAGGACTTCACGCAGAAGAAGGCGGGCGAGAAACGCTTCGAGGCACTGGGCGAAGCGAGCAACGTCGCGCTGCCGGGCAGCCGTACGGAAAAGGCCGCTGAGGAGATGTCCGTCCGGGTCGGGCGATGGTTACGCCGGGCCGACGAACGCGGGCAGGTCATCGCGGTCTATCGATGGAGATTGGAGCAGTTCGGCCCGCCGCGGAAAGGGCCCCGGGGAGGGGAGGTGCTGTTCGTCAACGATACCTTTCTCACCGAGCAGCCGATCCTGGGGCCGTCCGGCAAACGGTACGCTCCTGACCCTCGTGCCGGAGTGCGGGTCATCATCCCAGAACGGCTGCGTGAGCACGCTCAGGTAATTACCCATAACGTCCCGGTAGCGATCCATCCGGGCGACGAGGGGACGCTGGTTCGCCGGTCCGGTGTGAAGCAGGCATGGTCCAAAAACGGCCAGACCGTCTTCACGTTCGGTGTCACCAGCGAAGGCTTGACCAAACCCCTCGTCCACGATCCCGTGATCGTCGTCATTCCCAACGGATCGCGCCTCATCGCCGACGGCGACTACACCGCAAGGGCGACTCATAACGGGATCATCTTCAAGAATCCCGAGGACATTCTCCAGGCCGCCTGCCGGGAAATCCCGCAGGAGGACATCGCGGCCATGACCCCGGTCGCCCAGCGCGCGGCCCAGGACCGCACGAGATCCGCGGACGAGCTGCGGATCAACGGGGTCAGCCTCGCGGCGGCGTTGATCGTCCTTTTCATCACCGGGATCGGGGCGTGCGTGATCCACGCCCGCAGGAACGCCCAGGCCGTGTTCGCCAAGCACATCAGCGGCTGGTCGTTCTGGACGATCCACCGGCGCCTGTTCGTCCTCGACGCCGTCGTCGCCTGCGGCCTGCTGGCCTGGGTCGCCCGGGAGGCCCTGGGACGGTCGGCGGCCATATCCAGATTCACAGACATGGGCGTCCCGCCACCACCGGGCCTGCCCGCGGCGAACTGGTGGGCGCTGGTACCCGCGGCGGGGGTGGCCGCTTTGGCGACCGCCCTGCTGGCGACCGCGCTCGCCTTCGCCCACCGCCGCATCGTGCGCGAGCGCGCCGCCGATGCCTGACCACGACGGGAGCCGATGCATGATCGCCATCAAGAGCCTGTCCAAGACGTTCGGGCGCCGTACGCTCTGGTCCGGCCTCGACCTCACGGTCGGGGTGGGCGAGATGCTGGCCGTGACCGGCCCCAGCGGATCGGGCAAGTCGACCCTGCTCAACTGCATCGGCCTGCTCGAATCACCGACCAGCGGGCAGATCCTGTACGACGGCGCCGACATCACCCGGTTCGGAAGGCGCGCCGCGCGCCGCTTCCGCCGCGACGTCCTGGGCTACCTGTTCCAGAGCTACGCGCTCATCGAGAACGCGACCGTGACGGACAACCTCGACATCGTGTCCGCGAGCCGCCGCGACCGCCGTTCCCGCCACCGCGACGCGCTCGAGCGGGTGGGCCTCGCCGGCCGGGAGAAGGAGAAGATCCACCACCTCAGCGGCGGCGAGCAGCAGCGTGTCGCGCTGGCCCGCCTGCTGGTCAAGCGACCGCCGCTGATCCTGGCCGACGAGCCGACGGGCGCGCTGGACTACCCCAACGCCGTCGTGGTCATCGACACCCTGCGGCAGCTGAGCCACACCGGATCCGCCGTGATCATCGCCACCCACAGCGGCTACATCAAGGGCCGGTGCGACACCGTCTTCGAGCCCGGGGGCCTCAGCGGGTTCGACGGCCTGGAGGACGATCTGGTCGAACGGCCCGATCAGCGGAAGCCGTAGATCATGCCTACCAGGGTGACCAGCGTTCCCACGGCGGCCAGGAGGATGAGGGCGCGGTCGGCTTGGGTGAGGCGTCCGCGTACGTACGGGGAGTGGACCACACCGCCCGTCTCGGCGCCCTCAACGCTCTTCTGGAAGGGGTCGCGGAGGCCTATCAGGCGCCAGAGTGCGTCGTTCTTCAGGCGTTGATGGTCTGGGGCGCAGGCGAACAGGCGTCCGCGGACGCGATCCGCGCAGGGGTAGCCCTCTCGTTTCAGCACCCGGCACAGGGTCGGGACCAGGGCGAACTCGTACAGGCACCACGACAGGAGCCCGAGCAGCGCGACGCGCCATGACTGCAGCCACAGGGCGGCACCGGCGAACGCGGCGAACAGGGCCCACCACACCAGCGCGGACTCCCTGCGCGGGAGGCGCCGGGCGCCCTTCCTGGCCGGTGGAGGATCCGGAGGCTCCTCTTTCCCCAGGTTCACGACCATACGGGAGGAAACCGCCTTCCCCGGGGCACAGCCGGTTAGAAATCGCCTAACTCAGCCGATTTTATCCGTGTTTGGCCGGGCGCCGCCGGAGGTCGATCTGCGCGTTCGCGCCGGTCTCCGGCGACACGATGACCTCCTGCGCCGCCGCGACGCCGTCCGCCAGGAGCTCGGCGTCGACCGGGACGTTCCGCTTGACCAGCGCCAGCGCGATCGGGCCCAGCTCGTGGTGGCGGGCCGACGTGCCGACGAAACCGATGGTGCGGCCGCCGTCCGGGAGTTCGACGGGGGCGCCCCGGGCCGGGAGGCGGTCGACGCTCCCGTCCAGGTGCAGGAAGACCAGGCGGCGCGGCGGGCGCCCCAGGTTGTGGACGCGCGCGACCGTCTCCTGCCCCCGGTAGCAGCCCTTGTTCAGATGGACGGCCGTCTCCACGTAGCCCGCCTCGTGCGGGATCGTCCGGTGGTCGGTGTCGAGGCCGAGCCTCGGGCGGTGCTCGGCGATCCGGAGCGCCTCGTAGGCCCAGAGCCCCGCCGGGCGCAGCTCCGCCGGGAACGGCTCCGCTCGCGGGACGATCCGGGTGACGGTTCCGGCGACGTCCGGCCAGGCCACAGCGCCCGGGTCGGCGGGCCCCGGGACGGTGATCACGGCATAGTCGGCGGAGACGTCGGCGACCTCTACGCGGAGCATGAAGCGCATCCGGTCGAGGAACTCCACCAGCGCGGGCGCCGCGCCGGGCTCGACATGCGCCCAGACGCTCTCGCCGTCGTCGATCAGGTGGAGGTGGTGCTCGATGTGGCCGTGGGGGCCGAGCAGCAGCGCCTCGGTCGGGTCGAACGGCTTCAGCGCGTCCAGATGCTGGCTCAGCAGGCTGTGCAACCAGCTCAGCCGGTCTGGCCCGGAGACCCGGACGACGCCCCGGTTGCTCCGGTCGACGAACGCCGTGCCCTCCTCCAAAGCTCGTTGCTCCTGCGCGGGCTCACCGTAGTGCGCGGCGACCTCCTGGTCGGGCGCATCGGCGGGGACGGCTCCGGACGACTGCAGCAACGGGCTCTCCATGCCACCAGGTTATGTGGCGCGGCACTCCTTGCACCGCCCGTAGACAGTGAGGTGGTGCACGTCGGTCTCGAAGCCGAAGTCGCGGAGGAGGCCCTCGGCGAGCCCGGACGCGGCGCTCGGGTCGACGTCCTGGACGGTGTGGCAGCCCCGGCACACGAGATGGATGTGCTCGGCCTCGGCGGCGATGTGGTAGTTCGGCGGGCCGTGCCCGAGATGCGCGTGCTTGACCAGCCCGAGCTCTTCGAGGAGCTCCAGCGTCCGGTAGACGGTGGAGATGTTCACGCCGCGGGCGGTGCGCTGCACCTCGGTGCAGATCTCCTCGGGGGTCGCGTGCTCCAGGTTGGTGACAGCCTCAAGGACCAGCTGGCGCTGGGGGGTGACCCGATACCCCTTCGCCCGCAGTTCCTCCTGCCACGACTCGACCATGGTCCGAGTCTAGATCCCGTCCGGCGCGTCCCGTCCCGGGCCATGGAACGCCGCGGGTTCGGCCCTCGGAAAACCTGCTTGCCCGATCGCGGGAGGCTCGCATAGCGTGCGAAGTACGCGCGAAAGGAGGTGGTCCTAAACAATGGTTTCTTGTAGGACTCGCGAGGTGACTGTCCGCTAGTCGCCGTTCCGCCTCGGCGCCGCCGCCCCCGGCGGTGGCAACCGGTCGCGACGGTGACCGGCGAATCCCAGGCAGTTACCCGGTCCCCGGACCGATGGACCCGTCCTGTCCATCGCCCGCCCACGCGGGAAGGTCCGGGGATCGTTCATGTCCGGCGTCCCCGCCGCGCCGACGCTCAGCCGACCCTCTTGAGCTGTGCGGACAGGTGCGACTGGAGCTTCTGGCCCATGGCCGCCATGTCGTAGGCCCAGCCGAGGTCCTCGCCGATCATGCCGTACAGCCGGTGCCCGCCCGTCACCTCCTTGGCCGACTCGGTGCGCGCGACGACGTCGGTGTGCAGCTCCACCCGGCCGAACGCGACGGTGCCGACGTAGATCTCGACGATGCCGGTCGGGTGCGCCAGCGTCACCTCGACCTGGTTGTCGGGACGCGGCCGCCAGTAGCCCGTCTCGGTGGCCAGCGGGCGCCCGAGCGTGCCGTCCTCCTCGATCAGCCAGGTCCGGCTCGCATAGCTCAGAAACGGCTTCCCGATATGGGTGAAGGACAGCTCCTGCCCGAAGTTGAACGACTCGATCGTGGGATAGCCGCCGACGCCGGCGCCCTCCCAGGTGCCGAGGAGGAACTTCAGCGGCTCGAGGTCCGGATGCAGCTCAGGATCCATGGGCACCGAGGGTAGCGGCGTCCGATCACTTGATGGCGCCCGACGATCACTTGGGGCCGTCCGCGATCACTTGAGGCGGGCGAGCCGGATCACCAGCAGGACCGCGGACACCACCACGAGCCCCAGGAAGACGACGAGGATCCCCGCGTTCAGCATCCCACCCATACCGCAGGATGCTACGCGGCTCCGCCGGGCTAGAGTTCTACCATGGCCAGACCGCTGGTGATCAAGGTGACGGCGGGCGCGGACGCCCCCGAGCGCTGCAACCAGGCGTTCACCGTGGCCGCGGCGGCCGCCGCGAGCGGGGTGCCGATCTCGCTGTGGCTGACCGGCGAGTCCGCGTGGTTCGCGCTGCCGGGGCGCGCGGCGGAGTTCTCACTACCGCACGCCACTCCGCTGGACGACCTGCTCACCGTGGTCCTCACCGCCGGGCGCGTCACCCTGTGCACGCAGTGCGCGGCCCGCCGTGACATCGGCCCGGACGACGTCCTGCCCGGCGTCCGCATCGCCGGCGCGCCGACGTTCGTCGAGGAGATCACCCGCGACGACGTCCAGGCGCTCGTGTACTGACCTGCGGCTGGACGCCGCCGCCAGCGCCACACCCGCCACGACCGCCCCGCTGAGGCCGAGCATGAGGTCGACGACGGTGTCGCTGTAGGCCGTGACGGCCTCGGGGGTGTCGAGGATGAACAGGCGGTACTCGATGAACTCCCAGACGATCGCCGCTATCGCGCCGAGCCCGGCGCAGCCCAGCGCCAGCGTCCGGCCGCCGAGGCCGCCCCACCGGCGCAGGGCCAGCCCGGCGGCGGCGCTCAGCAGGGCCCAGTTCCCGAAGTGGCAGGCGTCGTCGAACCAGCTCACGGTGTCGTAGAGGTCGGCGGCGTTGCCCGCGACGTCGATGAGGAACGGCGCGGTCACCAGGAGGTCGATGTCCCACGGGTACGCCTTCGCCGCCCGCCGCCGCCCGCGCAGCGCCCAGATCAGCGCGACGACCATGACGGCGGCGGGGTAGGCGACCACGCGGGCGCCCATCGCCTTGTCCGCGAACCGGTCCCATTCGGGGAAGGCGACGGCGAGGACGAGGAGCGCGGCCAGGGCCGCCTTGGCCAGCAGCGCGGCGGGAAGCCAACGGGACGTGTTCATGCCGCCAGCCTCTCCGCCCGCGGGGTGCGGGCACATCGGCGCGGATACTCAGATCGGCCTGAGTGCCATCACGATCGGGGCGGGAGAGCACGCGAAGGCACGCCGAGGTATAAGTGCCGCAGAACGGATATAGATCATGGGACGTAGACGGGGACGGCCGACGCCCCGACCGAGTGGAGCCGCCGGATGGTCGACATACCCGCATGGGCCTGGGGCGCGACGATCGCCCTGGTCATCGCGCTGTTCGTGTTCGACCTGCTCGTCGCCGTCCGGCGCCCGCACGCGGTCGGGCTCCGGGAGGCGGCGTTCTGGTCGGTGTTCTACATCGCCGTCGCGATCATCTTCGGGCTCGCCGTCTGGGCCCTCGCCGGGACGACGGCGGGCACCGAGTACTTCTCCGGCTGGGTGGTGGAGAAGAGCCTGTCGGTCGACAACCTCTTCGTCTTCGTGATCATCATGGCGCGGTTCGCCGTGCCCGCGGAGTTCCAGCAGAAGACGCTGCTGTTCGGCATCGCGGCGGCGCTCATCCTGCGGGCGATCCTCATCGCGATCGGCGCCGCGGCGATCAACCTGTTCTCCTTCACGTTCCTGCTCTTCGGGCTGATCCTGATCTGGACGGCGGTCCAGCTCGTCCGGCACCGCAACGAGGAGCCCGACGTCGAGGACACCTTCTTCGTCCGCCGC
This sequence comes from Actinomadura sp. 3N508, assembly GCF_044326375.1. NCBI lineage: Bacteria > Bacillati > Actinomycetota > Actinomycetes > Streptosporangiales > Thermomonosporaceae > Actinomadura > Actinomadura sp. 3N508. Next base: position 225,726 of record NZ_JBIRAX010000011.1, on the reverse strand, counting down.
GCCCGCAAGCTCTTCCCGGTGAGCACCGACTTCCACGGCGGCCGGATGATCGCGCACGAGGACGGCCGGCGCGTGGCGACGCCGCTGCTGCTGGTGTTCGTCGCGATCGGCAGCACGGACGTCCTGTTCGCGCTCGACTCCATCCCCGCCGTGTTCGGCGTGACGAAGGAACCGTTCATCGTCTTCACCGCCAACGCGTTCGCCCTCCTCGGCCTGCGCGCCCTGTACTTCCTCATCGAGGGGCTGCTGGAACGGCTCGTCTACCTGACGATCGGGCTGTCGACGATCCTGGGGTTCATCGGCGTGAAGCTGATCCTGCATTTCCTGCACGAGGACGTCAGCAAGTCCGTCCCGGAGATCCCGACGCCGCTGTCGCTGGGCGTGATCCTGGCGATCCTGCTGTTCACGACGGGTGCGAGCCTCGTCCGCGTGCATCACCACCCGGAGGAGAAGGCGCGTCCGGGGACGCTGCGCAAGCGCCGCGAGAAGAAGCGGAGCGAGGAGGAGCCCGCCACCCGATGACGCGGGCGGCGGGCTCGTCCATGCGCCGGGCTCGTACAGCGAATTCAGGCCTTCTCGACCTGGACTTCGGGCAGCACGCGGGCCAGCGGGCGCGGGAACCACCAGGCGTGCCGTCCGAGCAGCCGCATCACCGCCGGGACGATCAGGCAGCGGATGATCACGGCGTCCACGAAGACGGCCACGGCCATCCCGAAGCCGGTCTGCTGGAGCAGCCGTTCCGGGCTGAGCATGAACGCGCCGAAGACGACGACCATGATCGCGCCGGCCGCGGTGATCACGGACCCGGTGTGGGCCAGCCCCTCGCGGACGGCGTGCGCCGCGTCCCCGGTCCGCAGCCATTCCTCGCGCATCCGGGACACGAGGAAGATCTCGTAGTCCATGGACAGCCCGAACACGATCGCGAACACCATCACCGGCAGGTACGCCTCGATCGGTGCGGCCTCGGTGCCGAACCGCCCGTCCTGGAACACCAGCTTCATCGCGCCGAGCGCCGCGCCGATGCTCAGCAGGTTCAGCAGCGCCGCCTTCAGCGGGATCAGCACGGAGCGGAACACCGCCATCAGCAGGACGACCGACAGCCCGACGACGATCGCCATGAACAGCGGCATCCGGTCCGCGACCTTCGCGGAGAAGTCCTCCGCGGCGGCCGTGGCCCCGCCGACGAGCACGTCGGCGCCGGTCCGGGCCGACACTCCGGGCAGGACGTCGTTCCGGAGCGTCGAGACGAGCTCGGACGTCTCCTCTGCCTGCGGGGACGTGGTGGGGAAGACGAGCATGGTGGCGATCCGCCCGTCCGGCGCGGCGACGGGCGCGCCCGCGGCCTTGACGCCCTCGACGTTCTGGAGCGCCTGCGAGACCGCCGCGCCCGCCCGGGCCGGGCCTCCCTCGCCGCCCTGCACCACCAGGAGCAGCGGCCCGTTGAATCCGGGGCCGAACCCCTGCGACAGCAGGTCGTAGGCTTCGCGGCTGGTCGTGCCCTGCGGGTCGTTGCCGGCGTCGGCGAACCCGAACCGCATGCCCAGCGCCGGGACGGCGAGCGCCCCGAGCAGCACGCCGCCGACCACCAGCGCCACCAGCGGGCGGCGCTGCACCAGCCCGCCGACGCGCCGCCACAGCGCGCCCTCGTCCGCCTTGCCCTTGGCGGCCCGCCGCGCGGCCCGGTCGGTGAACTGGCGCGCGAACCGCTTCCCGAACACGCCGAGCAGCGCGGGCAGGAGAGTGAGGGACGCGAGCATCGTGACCAGCACCGTCAGCGCGACCGACAGGGCCATGCCCTGCAGCGAACCGAGGCCGAGCGCGACCAGGCCGAGCAGCGCGAGGATCACCGTGCAGCCGGCGAAGAACACCGTCCGGCCCGCGACGTCCAGCGCGGCGACGGCCGCCTGCCCCGGCGGCGTGCCCTTGACCAGCTCGCCGCGGTACCGGGCGAAGACGAGCAGGGCGTAGTCGATGCCGACGCCGAGCCCGACGAGCATCATCACGTACGGCGTCCAGTCGGCGACCGTGAACAGGTGCGACGCCAGCACGATCGCGCCGAGCGTCGACCCGACGGCGAACACCGCGGTGATGATCGGCAGCCCGGCGGCGATGAACGTGCCGAACATCAGGACCAGGATGGCCATCGCGGCGAGCAGCCCGATGCCCTCGGCCGTACCGCCCTCGCCCGCGGCGAGCAGCCGCGCCGCCTCGCCGCCCAGCTCGACGCGGAGGCCGTCGCGTTCCGCCTTGGCCGCCGCCTCGTACACCAGCTCGCTGTCGGGCTTGGTCATCTGCTTGGACGGGACGTCCAGCACCACCGTGGCGTATCCGATCTTGCCGCCGGGGGCGATGGCGGACGCGTCCGCGTACGGGCTGCGCACCTGGGCGATCTTCGGGACCGCGGCGACGTCGGCCAGCATGGTCTCGACCTGCCGCCGGGTGGCGGGGTCGGCCAGCCCGGCGTCGCTGCTCAGGACGATCTGCATCGTGTCGCCCGCCCGGCCGAGCCCGTGCGCGGACAGCAGGTCGGCGGCCTCCTGGGATTCGGTGCCGGGGAGCGAGAAGTCGTTGCGGTAGTCGTTGCCGCTCACCGTCGCGGCGCCCCAGACCCCGGCGAGGACCGCGACCCAGAGCATCAGGACGAGCCAGCGCCGCCGATGGGCGAACCCGGCGACGCGGGCGAAGAAGCCCGCGGGCGGCCGCACCGCCTTGGCCGGTGATTCTTCTGTCAGTGTCATGACCTTTTCCTTACGTTTGATTACTTTCAGTAGTTGGACGTGAGCGTGCGCGATCAGCGGTGGAGCGGAGGGGGGCGGTAGGTCAGCCGGTGTGCGGCTCCTGGACGGTGGTGAGCTTGTCGGGGTTGCGGATGACGTCGATCGCGACGATCCGTCCGGCATCGGCGGTGATCGCCGCCACGGACAGATTGCCGTCGATCCCCCGCGCGACGACCCCCGGCGCCCCGTTGATCGTGGTCACCCGCATCTCGGGCACGGGGGCTCCGCTGAAGGCGAGCATCGCCGCGGCCACGCCGTCCGCGCCGCGGATGACGCGCGGCACCGTGCTGACCTTGCCGCCGCCGTCGCCGCGGAGCACGACCTCGGGAGCCAGCAGCTCCATCAGCCGGTCGAGGTCGCCGTTCCGGCAGGCGCTCAGGAACGCGGTGACCAGCGCCCGCTGCTCGTCCTGCGTGGGCGGGAAGCGCGGCCGGCCCTCCGCCACGCGCCGCCGGGCCCGCGACGCGAGCTGCCGCACCGCCACCGTCGAGCGTCCGACGACCTCCGCGACCTCGTCGAAGGGCAGCCCGAACACGTCATGCAGCAGGAACGCCATCCGCTCGGCGGGCGACAGGCTCTCCATGACGACGAGCATCGCCATGCTGACCTGCTCGTCCATCGTCACCCGGTCGGCCGGGTCGGCGGCGGGCGGCGCGTCCCCGACCAGGGGCTCGGGCAGCCACGTCCCGACGTAGCGCTCCCGGCGGGCCCGGGCGGTGCCGAGCGCGTCCAGCGCCAGCCGCCCGACGATCCGGACCAGATAGGCCCGGAGGTCGCGGATCTCGCCCGGGTCGTCCAGGCCGCGCAGCCGCAGCCACGCCTCCTGCACGCAGTCCTCCGCCTCGGCCAGCGACCCGAGCGTCGCGTAAGCGACGCGGACCAGCCGCGGGCGCTCCACCTCGAAGGCCTGCGCCAGCTCGTTCACCACGTTCCGCCGGTAGCTCATACGCCAAGGACGACGCAGCCCTCGATTGCGTGACATCTCCGGGCCCGAGCGAGTCGCCCCGGCACCGGCCAGAGACTCCGGCTAGAGGACGAAACCGCCGGTGGCGCGGATGTTCTGGCCCGTGATCCAGCGCCCGTCCGGCCCGGCGAGCATCGCGACCACGTCGGCGATGTCCTCGGGCGTCCCGACACGGCCGAGCGCCGTGAACGCCGCGGTCTGCTCCAGGGCTTCGGGCGGATTGGTGTCTCGCAGCAGGTCGGTGTCCGTCGCGCCCGGCGAGACGGTGTTGACCGTGATGTTCCGCGCGCCGAACTCGCGGGCGGCGACCGCGGTGAACTGCTCCAGCGCGGCCTTGCTCGCCGAGTACAGCGCGAGGCCCGGCATCGGCAGGACGGTGTTCAGCGTCGAGATGTTCACGATGCGCCCGCCGTCGCGCAGCAGGGGCTCCGCGCGGCGCATCGCCAGCAGGGGGAACTTCGCGTTCACCGTCATGACCCGGTCGAACAGTTCCGGGGTGATGTCGCGAATGGGGGTCGGCGGGTTGATGGCGGCGTTGTTGACGAGAACGTCCAGCCCCCTGTGGACTCCCTCGACGCGCTCGACGCGCTCGAAGAGCGCGTCCAGGCTCGCCAGATCCTCCTGGTCGGCGCGGACGGCGACCGTGCCCGCGACCTCCCGGGCGAGCGCGTCGGCGGCGTCCTCGTTCTCCCGGTAGCCGAAGACGACCTGTGCGCCGTCCCTGGCGAGCCGCCGGACGACGGCCTTCCCGATTCCGCGTGAACCGCCCGTGACCAGGGCGCGCTTCCCGTCGAGCGGCTTGGCTGCTGTCATGACTCCCGACGCTAGTCGCTCGGCCGGTCCTTGTCTTGAGGCGAGGCACCGTTGTGATACTCCGCAGTACGGCTTTCTCCCCGGCCACTTGGAAGAACCCTTTTTCGACACCGGAGAGCCGGGGTTCGGATTGGCCATGGCGGACCCGGTTCACGAGCGCTACACTTACGCCGTCGCTTACGGCTTTAACGATCATGAACGTTGCCCGCGCATTCTCCCCCGACCACTTCTGTCATGAATATCTGTTATCAGTGTGGTTCTGAATTAGGCTCGCGCACCGCGTATTGCGCGCTGTGCGGAATGGCGGTTCTGCCGAGCGCCATAACCGCGGCGACGGCTCTGGCCCCGGCTCCGCCCGCACCCGCGGCCGCGCCCATGCCTACGCCCCCGCCCGTGCCCGTGGCTCCGTCCACGCCGACCGGGCCCGTGCTCAGCACGCCGGTGGTGACCCTTCCGGCCATCGCCGTCAGTGCCGGGACGGCGGGTGGCGCGCAATTTCGCCGACCGCGGAAGCGAACGCTGGTGGTTCTCGCCATCGTGCCGATCATGCTGGTGGGCTGCGCTTTCGCCGCCTACACCGTCCTCAAGCCGCCGACCGCGGAGTCGACGGTGGAGCAGTATTTCGACGAACTCTCCGACGGCGACACGGCGGCCGCACTCGAACTCGTTTCCGACGCGTCCGAATATTCGCCGGAAAGCAATCCGCTTCTCGTCCCCAAGGTCCTCTCCGAGGCCGATAGCCGGCCGCGCAACCTGCGAATCCTGGGGACGGACCTCTTCACCGGCGCCGAGCGGAAGGTGACGTCCGTGCGGGTCTCGTACGAGATTCGCGGCGCCACCGTGACGCAGGCGATTCTGGCGACCAGGGGAACGGACGGCGACCCCGCGTACGTGCTCTACGAGCCGTTCCTGCGGTTGGGCGTGACGTCCCTGGCAGGACGGCAGCTCACGGTCAACGGAGTCGCGACGCCCCTCGGCGCCGAGGACTACACCTACGTCTTCCCCGGCGCCTACACGGCCGGCGCGCAGGGCACTCCACTGATCGCCGGTGCCACGGCGAACGCCACGGTGCGGTCCGGGGGCATCGAAGAGCAGGCGGTCGCCATCGTCGACTTCGGGACGCCGACCCTGGCGCCCGGCGCGCAGGAGGCCGTCCAGACGATGGTCAAGCAGCAGATCGACACCTGCGCGCAGAGCACGAGCAGCCAGCCCCCCAACTGCCCGTTCAGCACCTATCTCTTCGGCTCGGACGAATCGGTGAAGTGGACGATCACCGCCTACCCGACCGTGACCGTGGCGCTGTCGTCCTACCCGTCCGAAGAGCAGCAGGCCGTCATCTCCTCGGAGTCCTACGACGGGGTGGCGCACTACGTCGCGAAGGTCACCGACCTGTTCGGCGGCGGCACCGAGACCCAGACCGGGGACGTCCGCTTCGGCGTGCAGGGGTCGGCGACGGCGACGGGCGGCCAGATCACCGTGTCCATCAGCTAGACCCGCGAGCAGACCCCGCGAGTCGGCCAGACCCTGCGAACTCAGGCAGACCCGCGACCCCAGCCAGACTCTGCGACGATCCGATGGAGGACTCGTGACCACCCAACCGGGAACGGCCCAAGGGGGCGGCGGATGGGCCGCCGCGGGGCCGGGCGGCGGCGACATCGCCTACCGCACGCAGTCGTTGAAATTCGTGCCGGTCGAGCTCTCCCTGGACGAGTCCGTCCCGTGGCGTTCGCTCCTCGCACTGTTCATGCGGGCCTTCATCGTCTCGTTCGCCGTGTACCTCCCGTTCGGCTTCCTCGCGTTCATCGGCTTCGTCGACTGGATCGTGTCGGCGGAGGCGTTCCAGGAGGAGGAGTCCTCGGGGCTCGGGCTGATGTCGATGGGGTGGCTCGGGGTCTTCGTCGCGTCCGCCGTGTTCTGGCTGGTCCTGCTGCTCTCCCAGACGGAGGAGCCGATCGCCGAATGGCGGACGCTGCTGGAGAACAAGGCGCCCGCCGCCGATTCGTCGTACGCGGCGATCTACGGTTCGCTGGCCCGGCGGCAGATCCCGGTGAACGTGACGGCCATGCGGATCCGCAGCGACCTCCTGGCCCCCGAGGTGGTGAACAACCGGCTGGTCATCACCGAGCGCCACTACGCCGCGTTCATCTCGGTGTTCGCCTATGGCACCAGCCTCTACGTGGGCTGGATGATGTGGCGCAACAGGCGCGGCTACGTGCTGATCGGCACCTTCATCAAGGATCTGGTCGGCAACATCCTGGGGCGGAGCGGGCTGGTCAACCAGATGCTGCGCACCGAGCGGGTCCGCGCGACGCGTGAGGCCGTGCACTCGGCGGTCCGCGAGGGCGTCGAGGTCGCCGTGCAGGGGATCGAGGTGCCGCTCGCGGCGACCTTCGGCCAGGACCTCCCGATCCAGGACCTGATGACGGCGGCGCCCCCGCCAGCCCCCGTCCCGTACGCCCCTGCCCCTGCCCCTGCCCCTGCCCCTGCCCCTGCGGCGCCCGCGCCACCGGCCGCCGCTCCGCCCGCACCTGCCCCGCCCGCGCCCGCTCCGGACGGGCCCGGCGAAACGGACGAGCAACAAGGGCGGCGGCAGAGCGACGACTGAGGGCGGGCGCATGGCGGACGATGGTGTGCTGGTCGCCACCGACGGGAGCGGCACGTGGGCGTGGGTGGCGGTCCGGATCGACGCCGCCGCCGACCTGATCGAGACCCGCGAGTACGCCGGCCTGCCCGAACCCGAACGGCTCCGCAAGGCCGCCGTCGCGGAGACCGCGTGGCTGGCCGGGCAGCTGGACACCGCGGCCGACACCCGGGTCGAGCTGCGCTACCTGGTCGACCCGTCCGCCGGACGGCTCTCCTGCGCGGTGCTCGGCCGCGTGTACGGCACCGACGAGCGCGCGGTCGTGCCGGAGGCGTTGCGGCTGCGCGAGCGGCTGGCCGGGCTCCCCCGGCACGTGCACGCCACCGCGATCACCGCCACCGCGGAGGTCGGCAGGTGGCTGGCACCGTTCCGGCCGTCCCTCGCGGGAATGGCCGACATCCGCAGGCGGATCCGGTTCGCGCTTCCCAACCGGCCCGACGCGGGCGTCGCGCACTACCTCGCCGTCGAGCCGTTCACGGTCGCCGCGCCGTCGTGGGAACCGCTGTGGCAGGCGCTGGCCGCCCATCCCGATCCGGCGATGCTCACCGTGGGCGTGGCGCCGTATCCGGGGTCCGGCAGCGTCGCCGCCCAGCTGGACATGCTGGCCACCCAGTACGGCCGCCTCGCCGCCCCCGGCACGCTGCCCGGCGGCGGGCTGTGGTCGTCGGGCGTGGAGCTGGCGCCGGACGCGTTCGCCGTGGACGCCGCCCGGCTGTTCGCCGACGCCGCCCGCCGCTACCGGTCGCAGGCGTTCCGGCTCCGCGTGACCCTCGCGTCACCGGAGCCGCTGCCGCCGTCGCTCACCGAACTGGTCGCCGCGACGATCTCCCCGCCGCAGCGCCCCACCGGCGCCTCCGCGCTGACTTCGACGTTCCAGGGCGCGCCGCACGTCGTCGTCCGCCCGCTGCCGCACGAGTTCGCGACCGCCTGGCACAACGTCTCGACGCTCGACCACCTGCGCTGGGACGCGCAGTACCTGCGCGACCTGCCGGTGCGGCCGCCCCCGGTGGTGCGGCTGGCGGCGGAGCTCGCGGACCCGCGCGAGGCCGCGTCCGCGATGCGGCTCCCGCTGGCGGTGCACGGCCACATGCCTGGATTTCCCGTCCGGCGCCCCGGAATGGCGCTGGAGGCGGAGTACCAGCCGTCCGGGCCGCACGTGGTGCTCGGACGCCAGCTGGTGGCCGACCGCGCCGCCGGGCCGCTGGGCATCGAGCTGTCCGACCTGACCCGGCATGCCCTGTTCACCGGCACCACCGGGTCCGGCAAGACGAACAGCACGCTGGCTTTCTGCGAGCAGCTGTGGCGCGACCACCGGATACCGTTCCTGGTCCTCGAACCGACCAGCACCACGCTCGACGACTACCGGTGGCTGGCGACGCGTCCCGGGATGGAGGACCTCGTCGTCTTCACGGTCGGCGACGAGAACACCGCGCCGTTCCGGCTCAACCCGTTCGCGGTGCCGCCCGGCGTCCGGATCGGCACCCACATCGCCGGGCTGCTGGCCTGCTTCGACGCCGCGTTCGGCCTCTGGGACCCGCTCCCGGCGATCTTCAACCGCGCGCTGCGCGACACCTACGCCCGCCGCGGCATCGTCCCCACCGACCGCGCGGGCCCCCGGCACGAGGGCAACTGGCCGACGCTCGGCGACTTCGTCGCGCGGATGCACGAGCAGACCGACCGGCTCGACTACTCCGGCGAGGTCCGGTCCACCATCATGGCCGCGTCCCGGCTGCGCGCCGAGTCGCTGGCCGAGGGCGCCTGCGCCGGGACGCTCGACTGCGCCACCTCCTACCCCGTCGCCGAGCTGCTGCGCCGCCCCGTCGTCATCGAGCTCGCCGAGGCCGGCGACAACGAGAAGGAGCAGTCGCTGCTCACCGCGCTGATCCTGCAAACCATGACCGAGTACTACAAGGCCGGGCGGGAGAGCGGCGACCTCGCGCACGTCACCGTGGTCGAGGAGGCCCATCGCCTGCTGGGACGGCGCACCGTCCACCGCGGGACCACGGAGGGGAACGCGCAGGCCCGCGCCGCGCAGGCGTTCGCCGGCGCGCTCGCGGAGAACGGCAAGTACGGCGAGGCGCTCGTGATCGTGGAGCAGGTTCCGGGCAAGCTCGTCGAGGACGCCTACAAGAACACCAACCTCAAGGTCATGCACCGCCTCCCGGCGGAGGACGACCGGGCCGTGATCGGCTCCACCATGCGCTTGTCCGCCGACCAGGAGCGCTACGCGGCCACCCTTGAGCCGTTCACGGCGTTCGCCTATCACGGCGGCATGGACCGTCCGGCGCTGATCCGGGTCCCGGACGTCCGGGCCGAGGCCGCCCGCGCCGCCGGGCTGGAACGCGCGCCACTGGCCACCGACGAGGATCTGGCCGGACGGTTCCGGACGCTGCGCGCCGCCGTCCCGGAGTTCGACGCCGCCATCGCGCCGTTCACCGAATGCGAGGGCTGCGCGCACCGGTGCCTGTTCCGGTCCCGCGCCGCGACGGCGGTACGTCCCGAACATGCCGCCGAGCTCAAGACGCGCGTCCAGGACTATCCCGGCACCGCCGCCACGCAGGCCCGGTGGTGGCGGGAGACCGTCGGCTGGACGCACGCGATCGCGGACGAGGTCGCCCTCGACTCCCCCTCCGAGGCCGAACGCCGCGACTACACGGCCTGCGTGTTCGTGCACGTCGCGCGCCGTGCCTGGCGACGCGACGTCCTGCCGTGGGTCCAGCGCTACAGGCAGCACACCGGCACGAACGGCGCGGACGGCGCCGCATAGGCGAGCGCGAGCCGGACGCCAGCGGCCCCAGCAGCTGACGTCCGGCTGCCTGTACGGACGGAACGGGTGACCGGTTACCTGGTCACCAGTGCGGGCGCTCCGAGGACTTCGCGCTCGTCGGCGGGGTTCGGGCCGGGCTTGGCGGGACGCCACCCGCGCGCCCAGAAGCGCTCGACCGCCGCGATCTCTTCCGCGCTCGGAATGGCGTTCTGGCACCGTCCACCGGCCATGACCTTGTCGCAGTTCCCGATGTCCGGTGGGTGGTTGAGGCTGAGGATGTGCCCGAACTCGTGGACGATCACGCGTAGCGCCGCCGCGCCCGACTGCTGGATCTGGTTGCGGTAGAAGTAGATCTGCCCGCGCGTGCAGCCGACGCAACTGGCCGTCCCCGGCGCCGAACCGTTCTGGGCGGTGATCACCGTAATGCCGGCCGTACCTTTGACCAGCTTGACGCTCGTGACGCGCGTGTTCCAGATCTCGGCGGCCTCGTCCACCTGGGGGGCGAGTTCGGCCGCTCGGGACGAGTCGTAGTAGATCGTCGTCTGCACGGCGGCCCGCTGCGGCGCGGCGGGGGCGGCGGGGGCGGCGGCCGCGCCGGGCGCACCGACGCCGACCAGCACGAGCGCGACAATGCCGCCGAGAACAGCGGCGACCAATCGGGTGGGGAACAACTCCGGCTCCTTCTCGTAGGTTGCAATGAACCGGTTGCCCCCGTTCCGCCGGCGTTTTTACGAACACCGACGTGATGGAGCGTAGCCTTATAAAGACAGGCAATGCACATATCAGGAGCCCATACCATTCTCTGAATGGCATTATTTGCCGTCACCGCGCGGTCGCATTCGGCTGATGGAGCCGAAGTGCGGCCGTGGTGGCAGACTTGAAGTGATCACGCGGCTTGGATCGGGTGGGAGAGCCATGAAGGTCGTCATCGTGGGCGCGGGAATCGGCGGGCTGATCACGGCACTGCGGCTCCACCACAAGGGCATCGGCTGCGAGATCTACGAGCAGAGCGAGCGGATCCGCGAGCTGGGCGTCGGGGTCAACACGCTGCCCAACGCGGTCCGGGAACTGGCGGAAGTGGGGCTTCTCGACCGGCTGGAGGACGAGGGAATCCAGGCCCGCGAACTCATCTACGCGCACCGGCTGGGCCAGGAGATCATGCGCAGGCCCTGCGGGCGTTACGCGGGTTTCGACTTTCCACAGATCAGCGTGCATCGCGGGCGGCTTCAGGGCGTCCTGCTGCGGGCGGTGCGCGAGCGGCTCGGCCCGGACGCGATAAGGACGGGCCACCGCCTCACCGGTTTCGAGCAGGACGCCGAGAGCGTCCACGCCCGCTTCACCGACCGCGGCGGCGAAATGCAGGCGTCAGCGCAGGGCGAGGTGCTGGTGGCGGCCGACGGGATCCATTCCACGGTCCGGTCCATTCTCTTTCCGGACGAGGGGCTGCCGCGCTGGAACGGCGTGATGATGTGGCGGGGAGCGACCGACTGGCCCGAGTTCGGCACCGGCAGCACGATGATGATCGCCGGTGGCACGGACACCAAGCTGGTCGTCTACCCCATCGCGCCGGGCGAGCGGCCGGGCACGCGGCTCACCAACTGGGCGATCTGCCTGCGGACCGGGCGGCCCGGCGACCCGCCGCCGCAGCGCCAGGACTGGTCCCGCCGCGCCGATCCGTCCGGCCTCGGCCCGCACGCCGCCCGGTTCCGGACCTCGCTCGTCGACCACGCCGCGCTCGTCGCGTCCACCCGGGACTGCTACGAGCTGCCGATGTGCGACCGCGACCCGCTCCCCCACTGGACGCAAGGACGCGTGACCCTGCTCGGCGACGCCGCCCACCCGATGTACCCGATGGGTTCCAACGGCGCGGGCCAGGCCATCATGGACGCCGTCAGCCTCAGCGAGCACCTGGCCCGGCATCCCACCGACCCCGCCGCGGCGCTCCTCGCCTACCAGGACGAACGCCTGCCGGTCACCGCCGAGGTGGTGCTCCGCAACCGGAAGGGCGGGCCGGAGAACGTGATCGACGAGGTCGAGCGCCGCGCCCCCGACGGCTTCACCCGCCTGGCGGACGTGATCGACCCCGCGGAGCTGGAGGCCATCGTCGCCGGCTACGCCCAGGTGTCCGGATCGTCCAGGGAGCAGGTGAACCGCCCCGGCTGATCAGCCCGTCTCGACGGGAGCACCGCCGAAGCCGATCTCGTTGCCGTCGGGATCGCGGTAGATCGCCTTGCGCACACCGTTGGGATAGGTCTCCCGCTCGGCCGGCTCGATCCCCCGGCCGGCGATTCCCGCGACGCGGGCGTCGAAGTCGTCGACGAAGATCGTCACCATGGCGTGGCCCGCGTGCTCGGGCCGGTGCTCGACGGCCAGCGACCGGTGCTCCGCGAGCTCCCACACCGCTTCGGTGTCGCTCGCGACGAACGTCGGCGGAGATCCCAGCAGCCGTTCGTACCAGCTCAGGCCGCCGCGTAGCCGGCCACCGGGATCCCCGCGTACAGGTCGACGCTCATCGCGCGATCATACGGTCCCGCCCGACCGGGAACGCGCGCCTGGTCAGCTCGTCGTACGGGTGACCGGCGGCATCGGCGTTGCCGCGGCCGGCGAGCGTGCCCGTCCAGGCGCACAGGAACCCGGCCGGCACCGACACCAGCGCCGGGACGGTCAGCGGGAACAGGTGCGCGTCGCCCATGACGTCCGGCCCGGCCAGCACCAGCCCGATCGACGACACCAGCCCGCCGACCAGGCCCGCGACCGCGCCGGTCCGGTTGAAGCGCCGCCAGTAGATGGTCAGCACCAGCACCGGCATCGTCGTGCTCGCGGCGACGGCGAACGCCACGTTGCCGAGGAAGGCGATGTTGAGCGTCTTGGCCCACAGGGCGATCAGGATCGCGACGATCGCGATACCGGCCCCGGCGAACCGCCCGACCAGGAGCTGCCGCTCGGGCGAGACCTCCCCGCGCTTGAGCGCGACGGTGTAGAGGTCGTGCGCGATCGCGCCGGACGTGGCGATCGCCAGCCCCGCGAGCACCGCGAGGATCGTCACCATCACCACCGCCGCGACGATGGCGAACAGCAGGTTGCCGCCGATGGCCTCGGCGAGGCGGGGCGCGGCGAGGTTGCCGGCCTTGTTGTCGGCCACGATGGCCGCCTTGCCCACCTGGTCGAGGGCCGCGTACCCGAAGATCGGCAGCGCGGCGAAGAACCCGCAGAAGATCACCATCGCGACCTGGGCGGAGTCGCGTGCCGCCCGCCCGTCCCGGACGGTGAGGAACCGCACCATGACGTGCGGCAGGCCCATCATGCCGAGCACCAGGCCCAGGGTCAGCGACACCGTGTCCAGCGACGCGATGAGCCCGCCCTGATGCGGCGCGATCACCCCGTCGCCGAAGCGGGCGGCGGCGTCCCGCATGGGTCCGAGCGGGTTGCCGCCGTAGTCGGCCGTCACCAGCACGAGCAGCGCCAGCGCGGTGACGATCAGCACGGCGGCCTTGAACACCTGGATGTAGGTGGTGCCGACCATCCCGCCGAGGATCGTGTAGACGGTCATCAGCGCGCCGATGACGATCACCGCGACCGGGAAGTCCACGCCGAGCAGCAGCTGCGCGAGCAGCCCCGCCCCGACGAACTGGATCACCATGTAGATGACGCTGATCGCCAGGCTCGCCACCGCCATCGCGGCGCGCAGCCCGCGCCCGTCGAAGCGCGCCGCGACGGCGTCGGCGAGGGTGTACCGGCCGAGGTTGCGCAGCGGCTCGGCGATGACGAGCATCATCAGCAGGTAGGCGGCGGGGACGCCGACGGCCAGGTAGAAGCCCTCGAACCCGGTCAGCGCGACCGCGCCGGTGATGCCGAGGAAGGACGCGGCGGACAGCTGGTCCCCCGCGAGCGCCAGCCCGTTCTGCAGCCCGCCGATCCGCCCGCCCGCGACGTAGTGCTCGGCCGTGCTCTTGTTCCGCCGGGACGCATACGTCGTCAGCGCCAGCGTGACCGCGACCAGCGCGCCGACGATGGCGACGGCCGTGCCGTTCACCGCCGTTCTCCGTCCTCGATGCGGGACGTCCACCTGCGGTAGGCGGCCGCGCCGGCCAGGGGCAGCAGGATCACGGCGAGACCCGCCGCGTAGGCGGCCCCGACCCCGCCAGCGACGCCGTTGAGGACGCCGGTGAACGAGGTCAGGATCGGGAAGGCCATGAAGACCACGACGGTGACCGCCGCGGAGCCGAGCACGACGCGCTTGCGCCGCTGGATCATGAGGTCGTGTTCGCCGGGTGGGGGTTCGGGGGTACGGGGCATCCGGATGCGCCTCCTCGATAAGCGCGCCGTGCAGGGAGCTCCGTATATGAAAACAAATACGAAGTCGTAGAGGAACCCCTTTCGTCGCTATGTGTGCCCGACCTGCTACAACTCCGCCACCGTCCGGCGATGTTTTGCCCGGAGCACCAGGGGAGACTCACCGGAACGGCGCCGGGTCTCCAACGAACGCGGACGGGCCCGCGCTCGGCCCGGCCCGTACGGGGGGCAGTGCGATGAGAGTCATGCTCAGGGCGCATCTGGACGACATCAGGCTCGCGAACGAGGCGCTCGCCAGCGGCAGGCTGCCGGAGGTGATGGAGTCGCTGATGGCCAAGCTCAATCCCGAGGCCGCCTACTTCGGCCCCAGCCAGGGCGGACGCTCCTGCACCATCGTCTTCGACATGCAGGACAGCTCGACGCTGCCGACCATCGCGGAGCCGCTCTTCCAGGAGCTGGGCGCGAGGATCGAGATCCAGCCGGTGATGAACGCGGACGACATGCGGAAGGGCATCGCCGCCTGGCAGCAGCAGCAAGGCTGACGTTCGCGTCAGGGCGTGATGATCTCCGGCAGCCGGGTCTGGAAGTCGAGGACGCCCACCCAGGTGGGACGCAGGGCGATGCGGGCCATGCGCGTCTCGGGATGCTCGGCCCCGGCCACGTAGCCTGCGCCGCCCTCCTCACCCAGGAACCGGCGGGCCGCCTGCGCCTGCTCGGGCACCATCCCGTCCACCTCCGTGATCGACACCCGGCCGCGCAGGAGCAGGACCTCCGGCGGCTGCGGCTCGGTGTCGATCGTGACGGCGACGTCGGGACGCTCGCGCAGCGCCTTCAGCCTGCGCGCCGGGCGCAGCATGCCCATCGGCGGGCAATGGATGTAGGTCGCCATCACCAGCTCGTCGCCCGTCCAGGTGAACCACGTCGCCATCACGCGGGGCGTCCCGTCGGTCGCGGTGTAGGCGAACCGGGCCGGGATCGTCGAATGCAACAGGCGCTGCGCGATATCGGTCTGGAGCAGGCACACATCACCCTGCGGAAAGTCCATGGGATCTCCTCACTCGGTACGCGGTGTTGACTCGCGCGCCCGCGCGAACTCATCGCCGGCACCCCGGGAAAGTCGTTTGCCCAGCTGAACGCCGCTGCGCGAGGCTACGGGAATGCGCATCGGTGTGGTCGGGCTGAAGATGGGCCTCCAGCTGGCGACCTGGTGCCGCCGCCTCGGCATGGACGTGGCCGTCGCCTGCGACAGCGACCCCGCGCGGCACGGCGCGGTCACGCTGGCCGAGGCCGACTACCTGCACGGGATGTCGCCCGGCGACATCGACGCGCTGATCGGCGATCCGGCGCACTGGCGCGGGCGCATCCCGCCGACCGCCTACTGCACGCACACGATCTCGCCCGTGCTGGCGCTGACCGGCGCGTGGCCGGTCGAGGTGTCGGCCTTCCTCGTGGACGAGACCGACCGCCGCACCGCGGCCGTCCTGGTGGTCCGGCTCTCCAGCGGGGCCCTCGCCGTCACCCGGCACGGTTTCCTTCAGGGCGAACCCGGCAGCCACTGGAGCTGGGTGTCGGCCCGAGGGACGCGGGCCCTGGCGGAGGCGGTCCGGGGGCCCGCGGAGCGATCCTGGTCCGTCCGGCTCAAGGCGGAGAGCTGGACGCGCCCGGACGGCGCCGCACACGAGGAGGAGCGCACGCCGCCCACGCTGAGCTTCGACGGCGAGACGGTGGAGCGCGGCGCCGAAGGCACCGTGCTGGTACTCCAAGGATTTCGAGCCACGGTGGAGCGGGGCGAACCGCCGCTGATCCCCGTCCGCCCGGCGGTGGCCGCGTCCCTGGTCGGCGTCGCCGGGGCGGAGTCGCTCAGCGAGGGCTCACGCCCCGTCCCGGTCCCGGCCATTGGAAACGGGACACCCTAGGTCAGGCGGATCAGCTGGCGGCCACGGCGTTCAGGCGTTCCTCGCGGAGGCGGCCGGCCCAGGAGTCGTCCAGGGGTTGCAGGTCGTGGCCGACCGCCCAGCGGAGGAGCAGGTCGGCGAGGCCGGGGTTGCGGACGAGCGCCGGGCCGTGCATGTAGGTGCCGAGCACGCGGCCGCTGTAGGCGCCCTCGAAGCCGTCGCCGTTGCCGATGCCGTGCAGGACCTTCGCGAACGGGCGGGCGTTCGGGCCGAGCTGCGTGACGCCCTGGTGGTTCTCGAAACCGGTGATGCGGGGCACGTTCAGCTCGCCCGCGACATCGCCGACGATCTCGCCGACGGCGCGCTGCTCGCCGCGTCCCGAGCGGATGTCGAGGATGCCGAGGCCCGCGACGGGCTGGCCCTCCTCGCCGCCGAACTCGTGGCCGAGCAGCTGGTAGCCCGCGCAGACCGCGAAGACGACCGCGCCGGACTGGACGGCCCGCGCGAGGCCGCCGTCGCCCGCGAGGCGCTGCGCCGCGAGGATCTGCGGCCGGTCCTCGCCGCCGCCGAGCAGGTAGATGTCGCCGTCGGAGGGGACGGGCTCGTCCGAGCGGAGGTTGACCGTCTCGGTCGGGATGCCGCGCAGCGCGGCGCGGCGCTCCAGGACGATCGTGTTGCCCTGGTCGCCGTAGGTGCTGAGCAGGTCCGGGTAGATCCAGACGATTTTGATGCGGTCAGACGACACGGCCGTACCTCGTTCGGATGGTCTGGAAGGCGGTGTAGTTGGCGATCACGTCGAGGTGGCCCGGCGGGACGGCCATGACCGCCTGGTCGATGTCGTCCACGACGGTGAAGGAGACGTCGGCGGCCTCCAGCCTGGCGGCGAGGTCGATGCGGCGCTCGCCGGAGACCCAGACGGGCCGGCCGCGGAGGATGCGGTAGTCGACGTCCCAGAGCCAGGACGTGTCGCGCCCGTCCGGACCCTGCGCGTTGATCGACAGCGCGACGGGGCCGGGCGCGGGCTGCAGGACGTCGAACGCCTCCAGCCAGCCCGCCGGGTTCTTCGAGAGGAGGAGCCGGATCGAACGGCCCTCGTGCTCGACCGTCGTGTAGCGGCCCGCGACGGAGGTGACCTGCGACAGCAGCGGCAGCGCCTGCTCGGGCGGGACGCCGAACTGCGCGACGACCGCGAGGGCGATCAGCGCGTTGGAGCGGTTCGCGCGGCCGGGCAGGGACAGCTCGGTGAGCCCGAACGTCCGGCCGTCCGGCGCGGTGACGAGATCGCCGCGCAGCGTCCAGTCGGGCTGGGGGCGGCGGAAATGGCACTGGCGGCAGGCCCAGTCGCTGTCCTCGTCGGTGTCCTGCCGGTCGAGGGGGCCGCCGCATTCGGGGCAGCACCAGGAGTCTTCGCGCCAGTGCTGGCCGGCGGCGACCCACGTGACGCTCTTCGCGGTGGACGCGCCCCAGGTGACGAGCGGGTCGTCGCAGTTGGCGATGACGTGGCTCTGCGGGGACGCCTCCAGCGCGCGGCGCCACTTGCCCGCCAGCAGCCAGATCTCGGCGGCACGGTCCATCTGGTCGCGGCTGAGGTTCATCAGCGCGACGAGGTTCGCGCCCGTCTCCCGCAGCACCATCGGGACGTACTTCTCGTCGCACTCCAGCACGCCGTAGCGGGCCGTCGGCGCCGCCGCGAGCGCGGACACGTGGCCGGTCGGCATGTTCGCGCCGAACGCGTTGGTCGCGACCTCGCCCAGCGGCGTCATCGCCGAGGTGATCAGCCGGGTCGTCGTCGTCTTGCCGTTGGTGGCGCTGACGAGGACGAGCTTGCGGTCCTTGGCGAGCCTGGTCAGCAGCTCGGGATCGAGGCGGAGGCCGACCTTACCGCCGATCACCGAGCCGTCCCCGCGGCCCGCCATTCGGGACATCTTGGCGGCCGTACGACCGAGCGCGACGGCCAGCTGCGAACGCAGCGGAAGATCGCTCATGGACTCCGTCTTCTCTGGATGCGCCGGGAAACCGCTCCGAGCCTAGCCGCTGCGCGCAACGCTGAGGGCGTCACCGGCGGGGTTACGGGACAGCCTCGGATCCGGCCGGGCATGATGTGACCATCATCACACGATGACCGGTAAACCAATCAGGACAATCTTGACCTGTGCCGACATGTCGTGATTCGGTGCGTCCTCCGACCGCGGTGCGCCAGATTCCCAACCACGCGCCTGAGAACGGCGTCACCCACTACTTTTGTCGGGACCCCTGCTGATTCGCGGGGAGGCGACGCCCGCCGCGACGGCGGACCGCTCGCAGGCGTGGGACAAGCGGCTATAAGGCGAGGTCTGAGCGATGCAGTGTCCGACGTGCGGCAATGACACGCCCGGGACGCTCGGCAAGTGTTCGCACTGTGAGGCGCCGATCGACGTGTACTCGGCCGGCCCCGTCGCTCCGCTGTCGGCGCCGCCCGCGGCCGAGGCTGCCGACGTGTTCGACCGGACGATGCGCGTCCCGCCGCCCATGCCGTCCTGGGCCCCGAGCGAACCACCGCCCGTGACACCCGACCTGGCCATGCCCCCGCAGCCGCCGCCCGTGCAGCCGCCGCCCGTCCAGTCGCCATCGCCGCAGTCGCCGTCGCAGACGGCGCCCGAGCCCCCGGCGGCGGCCGCGCAGCCGCCGCTCCGGCTCTCGGTGGAACCGCCCGCACCGCCCGTACCGCCATCGCCGCCGTCCCCGGCGCCCGCGCAGGCCGGGTCGCTCCCGCCCGCCGACCCCGAGGACACGGCGGCGTGGACGTTCAACCCCGACGAGGACGACGACACGTCCGGCGGCTTCAGCGCCTTCAACGCGCCCGCACCCGCGCCGTCCGCCTGGTCGGCGAGCCCGCCGGCACTGCCCGCCGCCGGTTCCGCCGGCGCCGCCCCCAGCGCGTTCGGTACCTCGGAGTCCGCCCCCGGCGGGTTCGGGCTGGAGCCGCTGCCCGAACGCACGGAATCGATCGTCCCGGACTCGTGGTTCGCCCGTCCGCGCAAGCCCGACGCCGCGGACGCGGACGCGACGCAGGTCGTCGGCGGCCAGCCGCCCACGATGATGGACGCCGACGCGACCCAGTACGCGCCCGGCCCGGCAACGATGAATCCCGGCATGCCCGGCGCGCACCCCACGCCGATGGGCTTCGGCGCCGCCCCAGACCAGACACGAATGGACCCCGGCTCTGCCATGGGCCCGTTCCACATGGGCGCCCCCCAGATGGGCGCACCCCACATGGGGCAGGGCGGCGGCATGCCGATGGGGCCGATGGGGCAGTTCGGTCCGGGCGACCCGGCCTACGGCGGCTACCCGCCGGGTCAGGGGGGCGGACGTCCGGGCGGGGGCGGGCCGAGCAAGCCGCTCATCGCCGCCGTCGCCGCGCTGGTCACGATCGCGGTGGGGTCCATCGTGTTCGTGGCGTGGCCGTCCGGGGACGACTCGTCCAAGACCCCCAACGCGAGCCCATCGCCGTCGAACAAGCAGGTCGCGGAGAAGAACCCGATCCCGGCGGCGACGAAGGAGCAGGCCGACGCGATGAACGGGGTGCTGAACGACAGCGTGGGGACGCGGCGCGTCCTCGCCGGGGCGCTCGGCAGGGCCGCGAAATGCCAGACGTTGCCGCAGGCCATCCAGGGTTTCCAGACGGTCGCGCAGCAGCGTCAGAGCCAGCTGAACCGCACGCGGGCCCTCCAGGTCGACAAGCTGGCGAACGGCGAGCGGCTCCGCCGGTCGCTGGCGGAGGCGCTGACGGCGTCGCTGCAGGTCGACCAGGTTCTGCTGCAGTGGGCGCAGCAGAACCAGGCGAACTGCCGCGGCAAGCCCCGTCCGAGCGCCGCGCAGGTGCCCGGACGCGCGGCCATCGAGCAGCGCGCGACGTCGGCGAAGAAGCGGTTCGTCGTCCTGTGGAATCCGGTCGCGAAGAAGACCGGGCAGCCGCCGCGGAGCTGGCGCAGGGTGTGACGGCCGGTCACGACCCGGTTGCGACCTTCTGACAGACGGTTCCCGGCCGGTGACCGCGCAAGTATCTTGGCACCGTCGAAACCGATGGGTAGGGGGCCTCATGCGGTGTCCGGGCTGCGGAAGCGACACCACGTCGGCGTTGCCCCGGTGCACGCGCTGCAACGCACCGCTCGGCGCGCCGCCTCCGGGCGGCGACGCGACGACTCCCGACGAGCCGCCCGCGCCGCCGTGGGCGGCGTCACCTCAGGGCCCGGTCCAGTGGGAGACCCCGCCGCCGCCCGAGTACACGACGCCGATGCCGCCGTCCGACGAGACGTCGACGCTGCTCTCGCCCGAGCCGTGGTCCGTCCCGCCGGGCGGGCCCGGCACGCCCGAACCCGCGATCTGGCGGCCGCCCCCGCCGCCGAAGCCGAGCAGGACCCCGTACTTCCTGGTGGCGGCGGGCGTCGTCCTGCTCCTCGGGCTCGCGCTCGGCATCGTGTTCTGGCCGAGCGGGTCGGGCACGTCCGCCGATCCCGCGGGCGGCGGCGGGCCGTCCACGCAGCAGAGCCAGAACGGCGTCCCCGAGAGCGGGACGCCCAGCGGCGACGTCGGCGAGCAGGCCAAGGCGGTCGACGGCCTGCTGGCCGAGATGGGCACGACCCGCTCCGACCTCGGCTCGGTGGTGGTCGACGGCTGCGAGGAGAGCGGGCTGCGACGCGTCCTGGACGCCCGCCGCTCCCAGCTCGGCAGGGCCCGCTCCCTGGACGTGACCGCCCTCGACAACGGCGCCCAGCTGAAGGACGCGCTCGTCCGCGCGCTGGAGGCGTCCTCGGAGTCGAACCAGCGCTACCTCGACGTCGCGCCCGGCTGCCCGTCCGACGGCGAGGTCTCGGACGTCAACCAGCGGGCCAGCGACGCCAAGAACGAGTTCATCGGCTACTGGACCCCGATCGCCCAGCAGGCCGGCCTCCCCGCCCGCACCGCCGACGACATCTGACCACCGGGCAGGCGATCGGCCTACTCGGTGTCGCCGTCGGGGCGGCCGAGGAAGGGGAGCCCGGCGGACGGGTCCTCGAACGGGGCGACGAAGCGCTCGAACCAGCTCAGCACGGGCTCCAGCCACTCGCCGACGCGCATCGTCTCGGCGACATGGTCGACCTGCTCGTCCTCCTCGAAGCCGATCGCGACGACGGGGAGGTCCTGGTAGAAGCCCGCCTGGTCGTCGTCGCCGTAGAGGGCGGTGAGCGCGATCGGGCGGTTGCGTTCGAGGCCCATCGACAGCGGATGGCGGCGCAGCGCGCGGAGGCGGTGGCCGAGCTTCGGGTCCGGCGGCTGCTTCAGGCCGGGCAGCTGGTAGTCGAGCGGCGGGGCGGGCGCGTGCTTGTCGGGGACGCGGTCATCGTCCCCGTAGGGGAAGAGACGGTCGAGCTCGTGCAGCCATCTGACCTGCGGGATGACCCAGTTCGGGCCGGGCGCCGTGACGGGGACGTCCAGGTTGAGGAGCCGCCCGGCGACCTTCGCGACGGCGGCGGTCAGCTCGGACGGCGGGTAGGCCGTCCGCAGCGCCCGCGACCGCCGCGACACGGCGCGCTCCACCACGGTCGCCAGCGCGCACTCGCGCAGCCGGGGAGTCAGCCGCGACCAGGCGCGGCCCAGCTCGGGCGGCACCGCGGGCATCGGACGGTTCACGACATGCGCGAGCACCAGCGTGTCCGCCCACAGCCGCAGCCAGGCCCAGTCGGCATGCCCGGCGACGAGATCGGCCTCCCGCAGCTCGTACAGCGTGCAGGCCCGTCCTGAACGGCATTCGCAGCCACACGCGGCCGACCGGCGGCCGTCCACGGGCGGCGGCGGGCCCGGCAGCTCCGCCTCGCGGCCCTCGCCGAGCGGGACGCGGACCCTCAGCGGACGGTCCATGCCGTCCGCGAACACGGCCGCGACACCGGGACGCAGCGACACGACCTCGCGGGACTGGTCGTCGTCCAGGTTCATCGCCGCGCCGACCTGGTGCCGGTCGTCGAACGCGGGCAGCCGGTGCACGACCTTCAGCGCGGTGTTCTTGATCACGTCGGGGACGAGCTTGGTCGGGATCTGCTCGGCGACGATGATCCCCTCGCCGTAGGCGCGGATCTCGGCGAGCATCCCGGCGAACAGCTCCACCGCGTGCGAGCTGGTGCGTTCCGGGCCGCGATTGCGCAGCAGCCGGTGGGCCTCCTCGATCACGATGACGTGCCGGAGGGCGGGACCGTCCGTGCGGTCGCGGCGACGTTCCCGCATGCGCAAGTGTTCAACAATCCGAATGATGAGCGTTCCCATGAGGAACGCCTTGTCCTCGTCGTTCGCGACGTCCTCGATGGCGAGGACGATGTTGTCGCGGAGCATGCCGCCGATGTCGGCCGGGTGCCCGCCCTCGAAGAACCGTCCCGCGGACCCGATCCTCAGCGACCGCAGCCTCACGTCCACGAACCCCTGGACGTCGGCCATCAGCTCCCGCCCGTACCCGACGTCGGAGATGACCTGGAGCGCGGCGTTCTGCAACTGCTCCAAAGTCGGGACAGCGGGCTCAATCAGCGACCCGGGCACGCCCGCGCCCGTCACCACGTCCCACCCGTTGTTCTCGTAGACCCGCTGCAACGCCTGCGCCATGATCTGCGGGAACGGCTCCTCGGCGTCGAAAGCCGCCTGGAACAGCGCCCGCACCATGTCGATATGCGCCTGCACCGGATACCCCGGCTCGGGCGCGAGCGGATTCACCGACAGCGGCACCGACCCCGGGTCGGACGGATTCACCACGGTGACCGGCCCGCCGAGGTCCTGGATGCGCCCCGCCATCGCCGCGTACTCGGATTTCGCCGGCTCGATCGCCAGCCACGGAATCCCCGCCCGGGTCAGCTGCTCCAGCAGATGCCGGACGGTCTGCGACTTGCCGGCGCCCGTCGCGCCCGTCACGAACACATGCCGGTTGATGGTCGACCGGGGCACGGTGAGCCGCCCGACCTGCCGGTCCTGCCCGTCCAGGATGGCGCCCAGCTCGATCTGCGCCTCCTCCGCCTTCTCGGGCAGTCCGTCGGTCTCGGACGTGACGTCGAAGTATCCGGCGTCCAGGACCCGCAGCCCGGGAACCTCCCTGCGCGGCAACCCGGCCAGCGCCGCCAGCGTCCCCGCGGTGGCGACGAACGGGAACCGCTCGTCCGGCTCGACGACCGACCGCACCGGCGCGGCCTCGATCCCGGGCCGGAGCGTTCCGGCGAAGGACCCGCCGCCCTGCCCCGACCTAAGCCGATAAGGATGGTGCCCGAGCTCCATGGACCCCACCAGCACCGGCGCGATCTGCCCCAGCTCGGCCTGCGTCGCCGCCCCCGCGACGACCCTGACCTGCCACAGCCCCGCCTCGCGGAACGCGTCCAGCTCCCCGAGCCGCTGGTCCGCCCGCGCGACCGCGAGCCTGGCCTGCTCGTCCTCACCGCGCCGCAGCATCCGCAGCTCGTGATGCAGCTCGCGCATCTCGGTGTCGATCAGCCGCTCATCGCACGGATCGGCCACCACGAACCACCCGAAGGGCCGCTCCATCAACGTCACGAGCGTCGACTCGAACAGCCCGGGCCCAACATCGGCCCGCCCGACCTGAGGAGCCAGCCGCCCAGGACAACGCGTCCACGCCATCCGCTCGGCTTGCCGCAACCACCCGTCCCCGATGGGCACCCCACGCGCCCCACTCGGGAACAGCAGCCCGTCCCCCGCCCCGCTGATCGGCCCCGCATTGGTGATCAGCTCAAGCGGCGCCCCGCCACCGGCCGACAGCCACCCCACGACGAACGGCCGCCCCAACCGCGCCGCCGACAACGCCGCAGGCAGCACGCTCACAAAGTCCCATTCAGCGGACGCCTCCCGCTGCGGCACCGGAATCGCCTGAATCCGGTACCAGGGCCCAGGCAGGACGAACTCGTCCCCCCGCGGCGCGTCCGGCACCCCACGCCCGCCGGGCCCGCGCAACCCGACCGGCGGCGTACTCGCCGGCGGTTGGTAGGGCGACATTTCAGGAAACGGCGGACCAGGAGGCGATGTCACCCCGACATCCTTCCGCGCCACCCACTCCCCCCGCCACCACCCACCCAAAAACGCCCACCACCCCACCCGAGGGCACAGCCGCCCGCCAAGCCCGACGCAGGCGATCGGTCAGGCCGAGCCGTCACGATATCCAGATGGAATCTGCGCAAGCTGATGTTCTAGATCTCAGCCATCAAGCCCGGCCGTGGCGTCCCACCACACCGATCCGGAGGCCAGCCATTCTCGCCGATGCCGCTTGACCCCTTCCAACGTGGCGTCTTCATAGCCGAACTCCACCCCGCAACATGTGCAGATCTCAAATGACGGCGTGCACTCGTCCAAACCCCATGGCGGCTCCGCTTGCAGAAGTCCACAGACACGACACCTCTGGACCTCTCTACTTGGATTGCGCACGAAAGCACTCCAGTTTGTCCCGGCATCCATCCCCTGCTTGGCCGGATCGGAACGGATTCCATGCAGGTCTCGAACCCCGCCGTGCAGCGGCAACCTTCATCGAAGGTCTCCGAGGACTCCGTCGGGGACGATACCTAGTTCGATCGCCCTTCGGGCCGCGATGGGGCGCTCACACTCTTGACCATTATTGGTGGAACACCCCGTCCATCTATGGGGCTCTTGATCGGACACGAAGCTCGGTCACCACCGGTAACAAGCGGATCACTTCGATCGCGAATCGATTTATTCCTAGAGATAGCCCCTTCACCCCTCACCAGGACTCTCCCATGCCGCTCTGGCTACGCCGTCTGAATCCGGCACCACGGCGCACCACCCAGCCAAGACCGCATCTGCCAGCATGAACGACAATCCCCTGTCCGTTACCTCGGCGAGACTATCGGCCCCTCCTGGGTAAGCGCGGTAGATGAGCTGGCCAGGCGTGAGCGGACCTTCGAACGCAGTGAAATCTTCGTCCAATAGCCCTGCGTCGAGCCGCAGGTCCGGGTTTACGACAACGCAGAGGAGCGAGCGAGGCCGTACAGCCTGTGCCACCTCCGCTACATTTCCCAAAGTCACCCGGAACCATCGGCTACCATAAGCACCGTGCGCCCAGCGCTCACACAAGAGCAGCAGCCCATCAGCCGCCGCTCGAACCGAGCTCCAAAACTCGTCATTCACGACGTCATCGACAAGTCTTGGCTCCTCCTCCTCCTCAGGATCCGGTTCCGAGGCGCGCCACTCAAGAGACAGGTTGTCGCCAGCGAGCCGGGTAAGCGAATTGGCTACCGCTGGATCCATTGAGAGATGAATCGCCCCATCCCATCCCGACTCGACGCGAAGCCGTCCCGGTGTGATCAGTCGGCAGTACGGTCCCAACCCAGCCGCCATCCGCTCAGCGAGATCGATCGCCTCCGCAGGGCTAGCCTGCATCCCGTTGCGGAGCCTCCAATACCGGCCAGGGGGCGGCTGACTGACCAGCAACTCACTGACCTCAAGACGGTCAGCTCCGCATTCCTCGATTACCACATTGAGCAACCTCCGCAAATCCACTGCGTAGGCACTCCAGGCCGACACCTCTGCCAGGAAGGCTCGTACATGATGGTCGCTCGGGCTGACGACAAGCTCGGCTGTCATTTGGCTAGCCACTTGAGTCCCAACAACTCTCCTGTCGAGGATATATCCAGCCCATACGTTCCGTCCCGAGCCGAATCCCTCGCCGACTGGAAAGGATTACGGAAGTTGGCACCCTTGAATACCGCCTGCCTGTTATGCCCGGTCCGATCGTAGGTGATAAATCGAGGTTGACCAGCTCCAGCATTCCTGTTCTCCCAAATCGGGGCCCCGCCTGCAGACCTCTTTTTGGTCTTTGTATACCCCAAGTACTTCGCAATATCGTCGGACTGTGCGCGCGTGAGCGAGTTGCAGTTGCCGGGGCTGTTGTGAACGAGCACCGGCGTCTGACCAGCGAGTACATAGTAGGTGTGGAGGTCGGCGATGGTGAGGTTGTGGACGCGTTGGTGGTGGGTGGTCCAGTGTTCGGTGGCGGTGATCTGGACGTAGGTGCCGGCGCTGGTGCGGAGCCACATGCCGGGCTTGAGGTCGGCGGCCTTGACCCAGGCGTCGATGTCCCCGGCGACCCAGAAGGGGTGTGTGTCGGTGGCTATGACGACGCCGGACTTGTCGATGTGGGGCTTGGCCGACTCGCGATCCTCAGCCTTCAAGGGCACGAAGGCGGCAGTGCCGTCGACCGTGATCTGGACGAGGTTCTTGTCGCCCTTACCGGTGATCGTGCCCAGGACGGGTTGGGCGCTGGTTTCACCCGTCTCGGGGTCGGTGGCGAGTACCTCCTCGCCGACCTTGACGTCCTCGATCGGTTTCCGGCGGCCGTCCGCCATGAGAACCGTTGTTCCGGGCACGAAACTGCTGCGGCAGCCCGGGCCCGACGTTCTTCCGGGTCGGGCCGACCTGCCCATCCCGATGCCGCCGGCCTGACCGCCGGTGCCCATGCCTGGCACGAATCCGGCGAGGCCGAGGCTGAAGCGGGAGAGGTGGCCGCATTTGAAGCCCCCTACCTTACAAATCAGGTCACCGAACCTCGTGAGAATGTCGATGTCGCCGGCCATACAGGCACCATTCGCGGCGCCCGCGCCCCCAGGTGTGCAGTTGGGCAGCGGATCGTGCTTATCGACCCAGTAGCCGCTCTTCGACCTCTCGAGCATCGCCTTCAGGAGGGCAGCGTGATAAGCGGCGCCAGAAGGGGCTTCGATGACGGTAGCGCCGATCTTGTGCCGAACCGGCTTCCACCACGTCTTGAGGTAGCGCGCGACCTGCTTCACCGGACCGCAGACGTCATGGCCGCAGCCGCCGGTGGTGGCCGGTTTGCTGTGGCCGACGTTCATTACGCCTTTACCGCAGATGTCGGGTGGGCACTGGCCGTCAGGGTCGGCGTGCGTTACGGGGTTGTTGTTGGAATAGGTGTAACCGTTCATCTGCTGAGGGTCGGCCTGGTCCAGGATGGGGTCGACGGAGATGAAGCGGCCGGTTTCGGGGTCGTATTCGCGAGCGCCAAGGTGGGTGAGGCCGGTGGGGTCTTGGGTGCCTCCGACAAACCCCTTGTCGTTCGGCCACGTCGCGTCTTCGTCCATGCCTCGGATGGAGCCGAAGGGCGTGAAGCGGCGGATTGTTCCGGCTTGGGTTACGGCGTTGATGGCGACCTGGGCGGTGCCCTGGTGGTCGTCTGTCAGGTAGGTGACGGCGCCGTCGGACGTGCGCATCGCGACGGTCTGGTCGGCGAAGTCGTAGTAGCGGGTGCCGGTCGCGGTGGAGGCGCCGTTGAGCGCGCGGAGCTCGGTGCTGCCCGGCAGGTAGAGGGTGGCGCCGCCGGGGTCCTTGCGGATCAGGCGGTTGCCCTCGGCGTCGTAGATGAAGGTGGTGTCGTTGCCGTTCTCGGTGACCTTGGTCAACTCGCCTTCGGTGTTCCAGTCGAAGGTCTGGGTGCTGGGGGCGGGGCTGCCGTCGGTGGTCTGGATGGCAGTGGTGTTGCCTGTCGCGTCGTAGGTGTAGCCGTCCGTGCGCTGGCCGGTGGGTCCCGTCTGGGTGAGCTGGTTGAGGCGGTTGCCCTGCCCAGGCGGTGCGTAGGTGAAGGTGCGGACGGTGTCGGCGACGCCGCCGATGCCATGGCGCGTCTCGCCGGTGCGGTTGCCGGCCTTGTCGTAGGTGAATGTGTGCCAGTACGGCGCCGGACCGCCGATCAGTGCGGCGGTCGGGGAGGCGGCGCAGGCATCGGTGGTGCCTTGTGTCCACGTTTGGGTGAGGCGCTGGAGGTGGTCGTAGGTGAAGCACTGGTTGTCGACGCCGTCGTCGGAGGTGTCGGTGATGGACGTGACCGTCCCGGCATCGGAGTAGTGGTAGAACGCGCTGCGGGGAGAACCGTTGATGCCCTCGCGGGTGGTGTTGGCGCGTTCGAGGCGCCGCGTGCCTTCCTCGTAGTGGAAGGCCTGGAAGACTCGCTTGCCGACCGGGCCGAAGTCCATCAGCTGGACCTCGCCTGTGTCGCGGTAGGTGACCTTGTCGATGTAGGTGCCGAGATCGCTGGTCAGCCGGGTGGGACGGGCGAGCGCGTCATAGGTGTGGGTGAGGGTTTCGTAGGGCAGTCCGCCGGCAGTGGGTGGCCTGAAGGTTCGCAGGGTTCCGTCGCTGTTGTATTCGGAGACCGTGGAATAGGTCCCGGCGAGCGGACCTTCGGCTTGCGGAATGGTGACCGTGGCGCTGCGGACACGTCCCAGCACGTCGTATTCGGGAACTCTGCTGGTGTACTGGGCGCCGTTGTGATGACGGGTCGTGCTGGCCGCGAGGCCTTTCCCGCGCGTCGCGGTGTCATAGGTGAAGGACGTCAGCAGTGGCCCGTCCGACGCCCCCTCACGGGTGGCGATCTTGCGGCCCAGGCCGTCATAGGTGGTGAAGACCTTCTTGCCGCGGGCATCGGTGGTGGAGACGACCCGGTCGAGGTCGTCGTAGCCGAAGGTGGTGGTGCCCTTGTCGGGGTCGGTGGTCTTGGTTTTGCGTCCGCGCAGGTCGTAGGTGGTCGTGAAGACGTTGCCGGACGGGTCGGTGACCGAGGCGATCTCCCCGGCGGGCGTGTAGGCGTAGCGGGTCGCGTCGAACTCACCGGCCGGGGTCGCGGCCTTGTACTGGCGGCGTTCGATCACCTGGCCGCGGGCATCCGTCAGGGTCGCGATGGGGATGCCGCCCTCAGGCGGGGTGACGGAAACGCGGTTGCCGCCGCCGTAGGCGTAGGTGGTGCGCCACAGTTCCTGGTCGGGTTGCGAGCCGTTCCCCTTCGTCGATTTCTCGACGGTCTTGCGGCCCAGCCCGTCATATTCGGTGCGGGTTTGTGACTCGACCGCGCCGGGAGTGCCGACGCCGAACAGTTCCGGTTCCGGTTCGCCCGAGGCCGGGTAGGGCGCGTAGGTCTTGACGGTCTGGCCACGGTCGTCGTAGAAGGTGTCGCTGATCAGCCGCAACGGCGCGCTTGCGGGCGCCTGTGTCTGGCGGGGCCGCAGCCATCCGTCCCTCAGTTCGATGCCGGTGACGCGCAACTGTCCCGCGACGATGGCCTTGGACGTGACCGCGACGATCTTCCCTTCGGTGAACCGGTACTGGTGTTCGTAGCTGGGATCGTTGCCGTTGGCCTTGGATCGGTCGGGCAGCCACACCTTGCGCAGCCGTCCGAGCCCGTCGTAGACCAGGTCCGTGCTCAGGCCGTTCGCGTTGGTGGTGCGGGTCGGCAACCCCCACGCGGGATCCAGTTCCTCGATGGTCGTCAACGCCGTGGCGGCCTTCCCGGCGGTCGCCGGTGGTGTGGTCGTCTGCTTCCTTGTGGTCAGGCCCTGGGTGTCGGTGTAGGCGGTGGTGGTCGTGGCGCCAAGCGCGTCCTTGACCTGGATGGCGCGGCCGAAGGAGTCGTAGACGGTGCTGGACTCGGTCACGTACTCCGGCGTCGTCCCCTCGTAGCCGGCGAGCTTCTCCGCCTTGGTGACGTCGCCCTTGGACGGGGCGGCACCGAACCCCGCGTTGTCGTAGTAGGCGCGTGTGTCGGTCACTACGTGGGCGGGACGGTTCGGAGTGACGGTGCAGGCGACCGAGACGGTCTCCACCCGCGACGGGAAGCTCACCATCCAGGCGTCGTCGTTGTCGGCGTAGGTGGTGCGGGTGCATTTGTCGTCGTCGCTGGTGGCGGTGTCACCGAAGTCGTTGACCTCGGTGATCCGGCCCGCACCCGGGCCCGTGTCGGCGTAGGTGTTGTCGGTCTTGGTCTCGGTCCAGCCGCCGCCGTCCTTGGCCGTCCAGGTGCGGGTGGTGTCGACGGTGACCAGGTTCGCGGTCGTGGTGCCCCAGGAGCGGGACCGGGAGGCGGTCTGCAGCCGCCACGGGGTGTTGACGGTCTTGGCGTGGACGGCGCCGCCGGGCCCCGTGTACTGGACGGTCCGCAGCGCGAACCCGGACAGCGCGTCGTGGTCGGGGTGGGTGCCGCCCTCCCCGTCGGAGACGGAGACGTTCTTCTCCCCGCCGGACGTGGTCTGGCGGTCCCCGTCCATGCCGCGCATGAAATAGGCGTCGGCCTGGGTGGACGGGGTGTTGTAGTCGCCGGTGAGGGTGCGGACGTGGCCATAGCCGCGCCACTGCGACCAGGTCTTGTCCTTCTCCTTGGTCAACCCGTCGTCATCATCGAAATGCCAGGCCGCGCCGCCCACGTATTCGTACTTGGTGGCCATGTCGGGGGACAGGCCGGTGCGGTCGGTCTGGATGATGGACGTGACAACGTATTTGTGGAACCAGTCGGTGATCGGGTCTTCGCGGCCCGGTGGCGTCCAGATCACCGGCATGCAGCGCGTCGTATTGGTCTCGGGGGTCGGCAAGTTGCTGAGCGAGCAGTCGGTCTCGGAGTAGGAGATGTCGATCTGGCCGCCGGACTCGTCGTAAATGGCGCCGAGCCGGTACCGGACGTAGGCCAGGATGTCGTCGCCGGTCTTGTCGAGCCGGTTCGGCAGCTGGACGTGGTTGAACGTGACCTTCGGCAGCGTGACGGCGCCGCCTCCATCGGTCGCGGCGTGACCGGTGTGGGTGATCTCCTTCAGGACGAGGTCCCGCTCGACGTCGGCGAATTTCCATTCGTGGTCCATCGACCATGAATCCACCGGCCGGTAGGCGGACCCGTCCGGGGTGAGGATCTGGGTGGTGACCTTCGTCAGGCGCATGCGGGACCAGAACGTCGGCGAGATCGCTCCGTGGTCGTCCTTGCATTCCTGGCCGGAATTGCAGTTCAGGTCCCACGGGACGTCCCACCAGCGGTCCGGGTTGGCGCCGATCTTGGACGGGGCGCAGTCGAAGGTCGCGTCCGGGATGCAGCGTTCGGAGGTGGTGAAGACGACCTGTGCGGGCGGCTTGGCGAACAGCGCGTCCTTGCGGAGACCGTAGGAGATCGTCTTGAGGTAGCCGCCCCGGACGTAAGGGGTCTCGTCGGCGGCCTTGAGGTTGCGGCCGTAGTGGTTGGTCTCCTGGCCGTAGGTGTAGTTGAGGGCGTTGCCGGCGGGGTCGACGACGTAGTCGAGATTCCAGCGGTAGGCCTGCTGGCACCAGGATCCGGCGAAGGTGGAGTCGTGGCAGGGTTCGTCGGCGTCGTCGCCGAACACCGGGGCCGTCCACGTCGAGTTGGTCTCCGGCTTTCCGCTCGTCCAGCCGGGAAGGCGGTTGAGGCCGAAGTAGTACTGCGTGCCGTCGGTCGTGGTGACCTTCCAGTACTCGCCGTTGTCGTCGCCGTTTGCGGTGGACGAACTGGCGAGCTTCTCGAATTTGGTGCCGTCGTCGCCCTTCATCCGCCAGGAGCCGTCGGCGGCCTTGATCAGTTCCCCGCCCTTGCCGTTCCACGTGACGGTCGCGTTGTCGTAACCCCAGCATTGGTCGCCCGGCGAGTTCCCCCACTCGTCTTTGGGGGCGCCGTCGTCCTCGCAGGACTTGTAGCGCCGCTCGATGTAGCCGGGCCACAGGTCGAATCCCTGACCGACCCAGGACGGCTGGCCATTGGTGTTGGCGGTCTTGCCGTCCACGCTCGCCGAGGAGTAGGAGAGCGCAACCTTCGGCGTCAGCCCGCTGGGAACGGGTGGAACGCGCATCGGATACGACCAGGTGAAGTCACCGGTGTTCCCGCCGGCGTTCCACGTGGCCGACGCCTCCAGCGATGTGGCCTTGTAGTCGCCCTGAGAACTTTCGGAACCGGCTGCGGCGACGAGCAACGTTGCGTTGCCCATTGTCGAGGCCGATGCCGGCGCCGCCTCCACTTCCGCCGTGAGCGTCTTCGCCTTGCCGTTATTGACCGTGTCCAGCGGAATGGGCGTGCGGCAGCCGGGCTGGGACGGGGTGGTCAGCGCGCATTGCGGCATTGTCATGAGCCGCAGCCGAGCGCCGTAGGCGCCGCCGAACGCCTGCTCGAACTTGGAATAGTCGAGCCGCAACCGCACGCGTCCCGGGGCGGCGGCGTCGGTGCGGGCGACGGTGAACGCCAGCCCGTCCACTCCCGCCGCGCGTGTGGCGCCGCGATCCAGCAGCTGAACCCGCACCCGGCCGGCCGGCTCGGCGCCACCGGACGCACGTTTCCGGCTGGGCGCCTCAAGGATCTCGACGGGGAGGGTGCCCGCCTTCCGTCCGCCTGTAGCGACGCCGACTTCGGCGCTGCCGGGCGCGGGCCAGGCCGCGCGGGCCGCCGGGCCGGGGTCGGCGGCGGCCGTGTCGGTCTTGCGGGGCTTGACCTTCAGGTTCCGGCCCGCGACGGGCTCCTGCCGGTCGTCCACCTTGGGACGGCCGAGGTTCGGCGGCTCGGCCAGCGCGCGCGGCGCCGACATCAGCCCCATGGCCATGACGACCGCCGTCACGGCCGCGATCGTGGTCAGGCCCCTGCCCGGGTCCAGCACCAGCGCCTTAGTGGCCCGACCAGATACCTTCCGGCCAGCGTTCACGACATCCTCCATCGCCGATCGCCCCTGGCAAGGGGGGATCACGGATCCAGCGGGTCAAGGGCAGGGACGGGTGCCGGGCTACGGGCCGGCGTCGGTTGGTATGTCGTCGTTGATGGCCAGGCGGGCGATCTGTTCCGGGGTCAAAGCGCCCTGGTACGCCCAGATGTCATCGACGGCGTCGGGCCAGAACTCCGTACCGTTGCCGTCGGTGGCACCGAACTTGGTCCGCCCGACCTGGAGCAGGCTGCCCGGCGTCTTGAAGCCCTGGACCTGACCGACCTGCGAGACGCCGTCGCTGTTCTGGTACAGCTCCGCGTTGACGTACAGGCTCACGCGGTCGCGCAGCGCGTCGTACACCACGGCCAGGTGCATCCAGCCGTGCTCATCGAAGTCCCCGTGGACGGCGGTGATCGGTGCGGCGGCCTGGTCGTCGGCGTTGCGCATCTCGATCTGCCAGCTCCCCTGCAGCGCCGGGTCCGCGCCGGGGACGTAGCGCAACTGGAACGCATTCGTATTCGCACCGGCCTGGGAGAACACGGTCACCGGCTGCTGGGGACGTCCACCAGCGGGCGGCCGGACCCAGCCCGCGAGCGTGAAGCTCTGATCGGTCTCCACGACGTTCGCCGCGCTTTCGGCGAACGCCTTGGTGGCCGAATCGAGCTGGAGACCCGCGACCGCGTCCAGCCCGATCCCGGCGCCACCGACGATCGCCGCGCCATTGTGCAGAGCCAGCCCGGGCGACCCCGCCGGCCCCTCGAACGCCTCGCCAACCGGCTCCTGGTTCAGCACCCACCGAGCCTTGAGCACAGGGTGCTGGGTGACCAGCTCCTCGACCTCCCGGTCGCCGAGAATCCGGTCATAGACGCGCACGTCGTCGATCACGCCGGGCCAGTGGTCGGCCTGCATACCAGCCCACTTGCTCCGGCCGATCTGGAATCCGCCTGCGGCGAGCCAGGACGAGGCGACCTGCGGGCTCTCCGTCCCGGGCTGGCCGTTCACATAGATCTGTAGTTTTCCGGAGTGCTGGTTGTACACCCCTACCAGGTGGGTCCAGGAGTTCAGGATTGCGGGCTCTTTCGAGAATGCCTGGTAGGCGGTGGTGTCATCACCGTTGTCGACCTTCACCCTGGAGAAGGCCCACTTCTGATAGGCGTGATCGTATTTAAGGTAGAAGCCGCTCCTGCTCTCGCCGTCCTGGCTGAGGACCGTCCTGGTGCGGTCCCCCTTTTCCAGACGGACCCACACCGATACCGCGTAACTGCGGATGGTGTTGATGACGGGACGGTCGGTTCCGGCGTGCGCCTGGGTGGTGTCGTCGAGCCTCAGTGCGCTGCCCGCCTGCCCTGGGGCACCGAGCGTCGCCGTGCCGTGCAGGGTCGCCTGCCACGGATCCATGGGGCTGTACACCCGCATCTTGCCCGCCGGCTCGTCCATGTTCCAATGCGCGGCCATGTCCGCCCCCGCCGGGGCCGCACCATCGAGGAGCTGCTGGACCTGCTCGCCGGACAGCGCCTGGGTGAACGCCTGAACGTCGTCGATGGAGCCGGGCCAATAGTTCGCGAAGGCCCGGTTGTAGAGGCTGCGGCCGATCTCGAAGGCGCCGTGTGACACCAATGGAGCGCCCGCGGCCACGGTGTCCTGCAACTGCCCGTTCACATAAAGTCGCAGTTGTGCGGCGCTATGGTCGTACACGCCGGTCAGGTGACTCCATTCCCCGAGGGGAAGCGGAGTGTCGTCCGTGGCCTTGGACCAGGCTCCGCCACCGCCGTCGGTGTCGGTG
The DNA here is from genome assembly GCF_044326375.1 of Actinomadura sp. 3N508. Lineage (NCBI taxonomy): Bacteria > Bacillati > Actinomycetota > Actinomycetes > Streptosporangiales > Thermomonosporaceae > Actinomadura > Actinomadura sp. 3N508. The sequence goes on along the minus strand of NZ_JBIRAX010000011.1, from coordinate 191,324 downwards.
GCGGGCTTCTTGAACTGCGGCATCCCCGCCGGATCGATTCCGAGCTGGAACGCGCTCTGGAATGTGGAGTTCTGGGCCAGGACGTTCACCATTCCGTACTGGGTCGGCTTCGCCCAGGCGGACACGGTGAAGCTCTTGGTCGGGTCGACCAGCGGAAGGGTGCTCTCCGCGAAGCCGTAAACGCCGTCCATCGACAGACCGGTGCCGTGCTTGCCCGCGCCGCCGAGAGTCGCGGACCCGGCCACCGTCGCCGCGAGCCCTGGACCGGTCGAGGTCACCGCGGTGGCTCCGGCGCCCTCGTTCAGGGCGAACCGCGCCACGGGGTCGGCCCCGGCATTCACCAGGAACTCATAGGAGACGGTGGCGCCTTTCTGGCCGGCGGCCGAGAACGCCTCGACCTCCAGGACGTTCGGGCCCGATCGGGTCGGTGCCAGACTCGCCACCTGCGCCGCCCCGTTGGTGGTGGCGAGCGTTCTGATCGGAGCGCTGTTCAGGGTGAGCTCGTACCGGCTGGCGACCCCCGCCGAGTCGGAGATGACGAACCGTCCTGCCTCCCCGACACCGCCGCGCCATTCGCCGCCCTCCGGGTATTCCTGCGAGGTGATGGTCGGCTTTCCCGGAATCGCCGGGTCGTAGAAGAAGTAGCAGCCGGTCTGCGCGCCGTTGTAGCTCCATGCGCTGTACTGCTCGCCGTCCCAGGCCCGCACACCCCAGCCGATCTTGGTTCCGACCGGGATCGTGTGCGGCACCTCCACATCGAACTTGCTGCCCGTGGTCTTCGGGCCGATCAGCGGCGACGTCCACTTCTCGCCCCAGTCCGACCCGTCGGGGTTGTTCGCCCAGTGCAGCGTGAACTGGCCGTACACCTTGTTGGCGTCCTCGGCGTCAGGGTCCTCGAGGTAGGCGTACAACCTGGAGAAGTCGTTGACCGACTTGGCCTGGCCGCTGGGCAGGCACGCGGTGCCCGGGTCGGCGTACATCCTGTCGGTCTTGGGCTGCGACGGCGGGTTGTTGTACTGGACCCGCAGATAGGCGTCATCGGCGAACCGTTTCCACCATGACATCGACGACTCGTTGTAGGCCTTCAGCCCGAACGTGATCGTGGAATGGCCCTTGTTGACCGCGTCCTGCACATGTGACCGCAGCAACGTCCCGCCGAACTCGACCGGCGCTCTCGAGCAGTACGACACCGCTTTCCAGCCCAGCTGCTGGCTCCAGACCGATGAGCTTGTGGCGTTGTTCCACGTCGCACCGGAACTCAGCGTCGAGGTCCGCCACAACTCGATCGAGGTGTCGTTGCCGCAGTCGTAGGCGTAGGTCTCGTAGGCGGTGAACTCCACGGCCTGGATGTAGCGGCCTTTGATCGCCGGCAGCGGCATCCGGTAGAACAGGCGCTTGGTCTGGTTCTTCACGCAGTTGGGGTCCTTGGCGACCTCGCAGCGCCCCACACCCTCGGTGCTCTTTCCGGCGAATTTGTAATACGACTGGGTCGGCCAGCCCGAGGAGACCATTCCCCAACTGGAGGCCTTGCTCGTCGTCCACACCGGGTCGATGTACACCGGGAACTTGGTGTCGGGCGAGGTCAGCAGGGCCTGGTCGGGTGTCAGGGTGAGCGTGCCGTCGGCCACGGCCACCTCGATCGCGGCCGTCCTGGCGCCTTCTGCGGGCTCGTCGCCCCGCGCCACCGCGGCCCGGGTTTGCGGGGGCTGGGTGCCGGCCTGGGAGGAGTCCCACATGATCGGGGACGGTGCCTCGAACACCACCGACCTTGAGCCGGTGTCGGCGGCCTTCAGCACCCCGCTGCCCGGTTCCTTGCTCACCGCGAGCCGCTTGGCCGACAGCCCCAGCGCCAGCTTCGCCACCCGTGGGTCCCGTGCCGCCTGGGCCGTCTTGACCACCAGGACGTGCGCGAACCCGTCCCGCTCGGCTCGCAGCCGCAGGTCGACGTCGGGGCCGGCGACGCCCTGGTAGACGGCGGTGTCGCCGTCCAGGGTCGGTGCGGGCAGCGGCTTGGGCCATGACAGCGCCAGCTCGCGGCCGGCCCGGGTCAGCCGCACCATCGGAGCGTTCCCGCCAGGGGAGAAGCGCAGCCCGACCGTGCTCGCGGCCGGGACGATCGCCTCGCCGGAACGGTGCAACGTGGTGTCGATCTCGACCCACTTGCCGTCCTGTCGGGTCCGGATCGGGCGCAGATGCTGCTGGACCTCGATACGGCCGTTGGGCAGCGCCCGGACCGTGCGGTCCTCCCCGCGCTTGGAGGTGATCTCGACCGGCTCACCGGCCTGCCGCGCCGCGGCGACGGCCTTCTCCTCGGTCACCGCCGTCTTCGTCGGCTTCGCCGGTTCATCGGCCTGAGCTGCGGTTTCATGGGTCACCTCCGACAATGGCACCTGCACCAATCCGGCGACCATTGTCAAGGTCGCAAGACGGGCAATCCATCCCGGCCGCCGCCACAATAACGACGGAAGAATCGACGCCCAACGGCGTACCGCATCGCGACCCATATGAACCCCTCGATGTAAAGGGTAGTTAAATCCGCCTTAAAGTAACCCGGCGGTTGAAGGAGCGGAAGATCCCCGATTGATCTTCACGCTGTGACATAGATCACACGCTTGTCGGTAAACTCGCTGATCGAGCTGCGCGACTTCTAGAAATCGTCCTGAGCGCGGACGTCACGCTGCGCGACTCGACGCTTCCGGAACTGGAGGTTTGGAGAGCGCCAGAATTGGAAAAGCCGCGCTACCTGCCACGTTTCGGCAGCGTTCACAAGGCTTATCGCCATTGGGCCGGATGTGGTCGTATGGCCCTCAGGGCGAGGGCGGAGGGTCGGCTTTGTGGCGGCCATTCGGCTTCAGGGGCGGGACGATCCTGACCGGGCGCTGGGCCGCCGCGCCGCGCGGGAGGGCGTGGCGGGCCCGGGACGGCTGGCGGAGGCGCGGAGCGGGGGCCGCCCGTGCCGCCGGTTCGGGAGCCGGAGCTGGGGCCGGGGCCTCCGCCGGGGCCTCGTCGGCGGGCTCGGAGTGCGTCTCCTGTTCGCGGAGGTACTCCTCGAACTCCATGGAATGGGCGGTCGGCAGGGTGATGATGCCGGGGTTGGCGTCCACGAGGAGGACGCGGCGGCCCGTCGCGCCCGAATGGGTGAAGACCATTGCGGTCGGCGGCAGTTCCTGGAGTTGCGGGGGCTCGACCATGAGTTCGCGGAAACGCTGCTTGGCGCTGGTGTCACCGTCGTCGCGGCGGTCGGCGACGGTGCGGCCCCAGGCGGTGGCGGAGCTGATGCCCTCGACGAGCACCGAGTCGTCGGCGGCGGGGGCGGGCAGCGGAGACCAGGCCGGGTCGGTGAGGCCGTCGCCGCGCGGGCGGGCGTAGGCGACCGTGCTGGCGTAGCTCTCCCCCGCGACGTCGAACAGCGTCTCGCCGGCCGAGTCGGTGATCTCCGCGACGAGCAGCGGCTGTCCGGCGCCGATGTGCTCGGCGGCGATGCGGGCGTCCTCGGGGTTGCCGAGCCGCATGAACCCGACGGCGGCGTGCCCGCGGCGTCCGAGGCGTTCGCGGACGTGGCCCGGGATCGACCGGTACATCAGCACGAGTCCGGTTCCGGTGGCCTCGCAGGCGTCGATGAGCCGGTCCAGGACGTCCCCGCGCAGCTTCTCGGCGCCGCACAGGAACAGCGTGTGGTCCCAGCGGCCGCCGGGCGGGGCCTCCCTGATCCGGTGGGTGAGCGCGGTCGTGACGTAGGTGCCCAGGATCCGGTTGGTGAGGACGCCTGCGCGCCTGTCCATCGAGACGACGTGCAGGCGGGACGGGGGCAGCCGGACGGGTTCGGTGGCTAGTTTCTCCAGTTTCCGGAGCTGCGCCTCCAGGGCCCAGGCGCGGCGGACGACGATGCGGTCGGTGGCGTCGCGGCCGAAGAGCGTCGCGATCCGCTCCAGCTGGTCGTCGGTGAGCAGGCCCTTGCGCAGATCGTCGCGCGGGTCGCCGACCTGGGCCAGCACGCGCAGCGCCGCGGTGATCCGCGGGATCGTCGCGTCCGGGCCGAGGACGTCGATGATCCGCTCCAGGATCGAGTTGTCGAACGACAGGTCGCGGGTGCCGCCCTCCTCCTCGCCCGCGCTGACGACCAGCGACAGCACGTCCGCGAGCGCCTCGGGGTTCAGGCCGCGGGTGACGTCCAGGCGCGGCAGATCGTTCGGCAGCACCCACACCAGCGGGTCGTCGCCGCGGTCGGCGGCCAGCCGCAGCAGGTCGTGCGCGACCGCGCCCTCGGACAGGTCGATGACGGTGAGCCGGGCCCCGACCGCCAGCCGGGCCGCGCCCATCGTGGTGACGGCCGCGGACCAGCCCGCCAGGGTGCCGCCGACGACGTCCACCCGGTCGACCCCGGGCGGGACGGCGACCGGATACCACTCACGCTGACCCTCGTACGCCGACCTGCGGCGCTCCCAGTCGGAGCGGGCCTTCGCGTACTCCTGCTCGGCCGCGTCCAGCTCCCGCTCGCGGACGTCCCGCGCGCGCTCTGCGATGTCCTGCTCGTGCGCGATCCGCTCGCGGACGCTCCGCTCGTCCCGCCACAGGGCGCCGCCGGTGATGCCCAGCACGATCGCGAAGGCCAGCAGCGCGACACCCACGAACGACCACGGGATGACGCCCGCGATGCCGCACAGCAGGAACAGGACGACGCAGACCAGGGCCCCGCCGACCACGATCCGCAGGGGGCTGGCCGCCATGTGCTCGCCCGGCCGCCGCGCCGGAGCCGCCGGCGGCGGCTGTTCGGGCCGCTCGGGGCGCCCGGGAGGCGGCCCCGGATCGGGGTGCACCTGCGCGTAGCGCCAGCCCACGTAGACGCGGTCGGGTTGTGTCAGCCGCGCCATCGCGGACCCGCTCGCCATGTCCGTCACGTCGAGAGACCCCTGGAGTCGCGGGAATGTATGGAACGCCGGGGGTGGCCGGTTGGTTTCCTACATCGGTCTACACAGCACAGGGTAAAGAGCTTGCGGCATCCCCGCGTCTCATTCAATGGAACAGGCCGCCAGATCTCCGACTCCCCTCGCCAATTCGGTCACCAGGCCAACCTGCGGGAAAGATCGGACACCCGCTCCCAGAGAGCGTGGCCACATCCGGCCAGCACGGTCAACCGCCGGGGAAAGATGGGAGTCGCCCGCCGGACGGTGCCTCCCGAGTCAGCCGTCGGACGGTGCCTTCCCCGGGAGGAAGTCGTCCAGCTCCATCATCGGATGCGGGTACTTCCACTCGACGCCGTCGAACTGCACGTACATGCCCTCCGGGGTGTCTGCCAGGAAGTAGTTCCCGTTCCACTGGTTGGGGTTCGTCACGGGCGAGTCCTTCGGGTACCGGGAGCCGAGGGCCTCGTACTTCACGTCGGCGCCGAACATCGCGTAGACGGCGGCGTCCACGAAGTTGAAGTACCCGATGTCGCCGCGGAGGTGGGTGTCCTGCAGCGCGACGCCGTGGACCCGGTCGCGGGCGAAGTACAGGGAGCTCAGGTCCTTGACCACCTGGTTGAAGTCGTGCGCCCCGTCGTGGTGGATCAGCGCCCGCGTCTGCGGCTCGGCGCGCAGCACCTTCGCGACGTAGGTCGGCAGATCGCCGTGGAACATCCGGACGCGTGTCATGGCGCGCGGGAAGATGCGGCGCACCCGCTCGTAGGCGAACTGCAGATACACCGGGTTGACGTCGACCAGATCGAGTTCGAGGCCCATCGGCTCGACGCACCCGGCGAGCACCGCGGCGGAGCCGCCCATGAACACACCGACGTCGACGAGCCTGGTCAGCGCGCCGTGCTCGCGCTCCACGCAGCCGAACACGTCGTAGTAGTGCTGGGCGCTGCACTGGTCCTCGTAGGCGAGGTCCACACCGGTCGACCGGGAGGCGATGCGGTCGAAGACCGGATTCCTGCCCTTGAAGACGGTCAGGTCGGCGTGGTGTCCGCTGAGGATGGTGATGCCGAGGACGTCGTGCAGGTTCTCCGCGTCCTCGAGGGCGGGGTCGGGTGCGAGGAACGTCCCCCAGTCCGCCTCGTGCATCGCAACGTTCGTGATGTAGTCCGTCATTAGCGGATACCTCTCTTGACGATGGCGTACCGGCATCCGCCGGGCCGCCGGCCCGGCCAGGTCAGCGCGCCGGGCGCGACCGGCCGGAGTTCTTGCGGATGCGGGCGGAGAGCGCCCGTCCCAGGTGCGACACGGCCTCGCCAAGCTCCGGCTCCTGAACGGGCGCCGGGGCCGACGATGGGGCGGACGCCTCCCGCAGGCTCCGCACCTCCTGGCGCACGGTCGCGTTCTCGGCCCGGGCGCGGTCGAGCTCGGACCGCAGGCCCGCGATCTCCCGCTGCTGGGCGGTGATGGTCTCGGCCAGGCGGGTCGCGTCGTCCGTCCGGGCCTCGGCTTCGTACTGCAACTGCAGGACGCGCGTGTAGAGCGCGATCCGGTTGTCCTCCATGGCCGCGAGAAGGGTCGAGGACGTGAGCGGACGCAGCGCCTCGACGATCTCCTCCGCGCCGGGCGCGGAATCCCTCATCAGGACGCCGAACCCGAACACGGCGGGGACGATCACGAGCCGCCAGTCGCCGCCGGCCCCGTCCAGCGCGTCCTCGACGGCCGTGAGAACGCCGTTGCGGGGCCCGCCCGCGTGCTGCGCGACCGTGTACGCGCCGTCGCCGATCAGGCCGGCGGGCGTGACGTCGTCGTGCCAGACCGTCGGCCCGTCCTTCGTCGCCGGATGCCTGTCCTCGGGCGCGACGGGGGACGGCTGGTAGTAGAAGTCACGGCGCCCGCACGGCCACAGCACGTCGTGCAGGACGACCACGGCGTCGGGCGCGTTCTCCATGATCCACGCGAGCTCCGCACGGACGACCGCGTAGTTGTGGTCGCCGTCCAGGACGTACAGGTCGGCGACCGGCAGATCGCCGAGCACCGCCGGGGACAGGCCCTCGACCAGGTTCAGCCTCGGGTCCGCGGCGAGGACGGCGCGCAGCTCGTCGTCCGGCGCGGGTTCCACGCAGTGCACCGTCGCGCCGAGATCGGCGTACACCGAGCTGACCTGCCCGGACTCCACGCCGACCTCGACCACCGTGGCGATCTCGCGGTGCGCGAAGATCGTCTCGAAGAGCTCCCGGAACACCGACATCGAGTGCAGCAGCAGGGACCGCTCGCGGGCGGCGCGGGCCTGCGCGTGCGGGTCCTCGCGGGATCCGGTTACCTGGGTCATCCGGCGCCCCGGCCGGTCGCCCGGCTCGTGTGCGAGCTCATCTGGTGTCACCGAGCTTCCTCCTGGCAACTCGTCCGGCGCCGGCCGCGACGCCCTTGACGCCGGCCGTCCGGTACTCCGCGCGGAGCCGTTCGGACAGGCGCGCGGCCCGCGCGGCCCGCTCGGCCCTGCGGTCCACCGGCATCCGCGGCGCCATTCCGGTCATGGACTGCGGGAGCATCGCGAACGCGATGGTCACCTGCGCGGACGACACCGTCGGCGTCCCGGCGCGGCGAGCGAGCGGAAGCCAGACCGCCGCGTAGGAGGTGTCGAACTCCATCAGGCTGCCGCCGAGATACCGGCAGTCGGCATAGTGCAGGCCGACGAAGTCCTCGGGCCGGTCCCAGCGCAGCACCCGCTCCCGGCGGCGGCCGCCGGCGATCACCACGGCCTCGATCCAGTCGACCCGCACGATCGCGGGACGGCCCGGGATCGCCAGCGAGATGTCGACGGTGTCGTGGTGCTCGAACGCGATCCGGGCGAACGACAGCCCGTTGTGGTTGATCCGCACCCGGCGGCGGATCGGGTCGTGCCACTGGTCGTCCGCCGTCCGGTAGCGCAGCCGCGTCTCGTACGGCTCGCCCGCCGGGTCGAACGCCTCCGGGCCGATCGCGTCGTCGGCGATGGCCCGCGCCATGGCGCCGAGCCCGGTGTCGGACGCGGCGATCAGCGCGGGCCAGAACGAGTCGCGCATGCCCAGGTCGTCGAGGTCGCCGGGCGACAGGTACGGGACGACGGGCTTCAGGTCGGCGGGCATCAGCGTCGTGACGAGGGAGGAGCCGAAATTGTCCTCATGGGTCCAGTTGCCGAAGACGGCGGCCTCGTCGGCGGTCGGCGACCGGAGCGCGGTCACCAGGATCCGCGCCAGCCGGTCACGGCCGGGCCCCGGACGGGTGAGGTCGGGCCAGCCGCCGTCGGCCGCGGCGACGTACCTGTTCCACAGGTGCTGGAATGCCAGAACGCCGTCCTGGACCGTCCGCCGCTCCGCGTTCTGGGTGGGCGTGTCGGACGTCTCGCCGAGGACCGGTTCGCCGTCCTCGGTGAAGCCGAGCAGCGACCCGCACAGCGCGCTGACGCACTGCTCCACGATCTCGGGGCTGCGGGTGACGGTCGCGGCGACGTGCTCCGGGTGCCCCGCCTGCGCGAGATACCCCTCGGCGCGGAGCCCGGCCAGATACACCCGCTCGGCCCGGGTGCCGGTGGCCAGGTACAGCCCGGACACCCGGACGCCGATCCGCGCGATCTCCAGGGCTTTGGCGAGCTGCAGCTGGATCGTCCCGCCCCAGCCGAGGTCGACGAGGGTCAGCTCGGCGTCCCCGCCGTCCGGGGCGCCGGGGGCCGCCGCGCCGTCGAGGGCGCCCGCCTTCCGCAGCGACTTGATCATGCGTTCGCGGGCGGTGGTGACCGTCACGGCGAGCCGGTTGCACAGGTGCGGCGTCTCGGTCAGCGCGCGGGCCACGCGGTCGGCGATGTCGCCGTTGTCGATGACGGTGTCCAGCTCGGCCGCGAGGCTCGGCACGTCGCCCGGCTGGAGCTCCAGCACGGCCAGCGCCTGCCGGACGGACAGCCGGTAGCCGGTCCGGATGAACGCGTGCACGGCATCGGTGTCGTGCGGGTCGAGCCCGGCCAGCGACGTCACGAACCGCGACAGCCAGATCGGCCTGGCCTCGACGTCCCAGCCGCGCGCCCGGGCCGCCTCGTTGATCAGCCGGGACAGCAGCTCGCCCTCGCGCATCGAGCACCACAGCCTGCGGACGCCCGCCTCGTGCGCCTTCCCGGCGGCCCATTCCGCAAAGCCGGTCAGCACCGGGCCGAGGACGCCGGCCCCATAGCGCCACGCGACGTCCAGCGCGGACGTGGTGAACGGCACGCCCGCCCGGACGGCCTTGGCGCGCAGGCTGGTCAGGCCGAAGTCGCCGTGCCGGTCGTCCAGGTCGGGGGCGTGGTCCCCGAAGGGCGCGACGGGCTCGCGCTCGCGCTTCAGGACCTCCAGGTACGGCTCGTCGAACCGGCTGTAGTGGACGGTGCGGACGCGCAGCGCGGACGGCACCTCGTGATCGGCGATCTCGTGGTCGCCGACGTGCACCACCTGCTCCGGGCTGCGGCCCAGGTCGCGCAGCACGATCTCCCAGAGGCCGGTCGCCTTGGCGGTCCCGTGCTGGTTCGACCGGAAGATCCGCACGTCCTCCATCGGGCCGAGTTCCGGACGGTCGAGCAGGTGCGCGAGCTGGTCCTCGGTGAAGTAGGTGTCGGAGACGAGGACGACCTGGACGTCCTGCTTCCGCGCGGCCTGCACGAGCGCGGCGACGTCGAGGTCCACGGCGGTCAGCTCGCGTTCGAGCCGCAGCTCCGCCCCGACGAGCTGCTCCAGCGGCGCGGAACCGAAGATCCCGGCGGGCATGGCGCGCCAGATGTCGAACAGCGAGACCTCGGTGCCGAGGGCGTCGCGGCCGCGGCGGGCCGCGTCCTCGGCGGCGATCCGCATCCGGCGGAACGTCGCGTCCGTCACCCAGGGCGGGCACAGGCCCGCGTCCCGCAGCCGGGAGCCGAGCAGCGCGAACGCGTCCGCCGGGCGGGGTACGCGCCGCCACAGCACCGTGTCGAAGATGTCCAGGGACAGCACGGAGCACGCCCGGTCGGCGATGACGCGGTGAACGTCCTCGAGCAACGGGCCCCCGGTTACCTGCTTGGTCAACGCCGCACCTCTCCCCTGGTTCCGCATCGGCGTCCATGGCCGCCCCCGGCCATGGTCCGGGACACCCTATCCACCGGTTTCTCCCTGTGTACGGGCCGTTGTGACGGCCGCGGTGGCGCGGGCGGCGCGGTCCTCGCGGACCAGCCGGCCGGCCTCCTCCGTCGGCCCGTCGAAGATCACCCTGCCCTGGCGCATCGTGATGCCGCGGTCGCAGAGCCCGATCAGCATCCGGATGTCGTGCGCGACGATGACCATCGTGCGGCCCTCGCCGCGCAGCTCGCGGATGCGCTCCAGGCACTTCTCCCGGAACGGCGGGTCGCCGACCGCCAGCACCTCGTCGATCAGGAACACGTCCGGCTCGGTGTGCGCGGCGATCGAGAACGCCAGCCGCATGAACATGCCGGACGAGTAGAACTTCACCTGGTCGTCCAGGAAGCGCTCGACCCCGGAGAACTCCGCGATCGCGTCGAACTTCCGCGTGATCTCCGCCTGGGACATGCCGAGGATCGCGCCGTTGAGGAAGACGTTCTCCCGCCCCGTCAGCTCCGGGTGCAGGCCGGCGCCGACGTCGATCAGCCCGGCGACGCGGCCCCGGACGAGCACCGACCCCTCGTCCGGCTGCATGACCCCCGAGATGAGCTTGAGCAGCGTGCTCTTGCCGGACCCGTTCAGCCCCATCAGCGCGACGGTCTCGCCCCGGCCGATCGTGAGGCTCACCTCGTCCAGCGCACGGAACCGGTCCGAGAGGCGCTGCCGGCGGAACGCGCGGACGCTCATCTCCTTGATCGAGCGCGCGTGCCGCAGCGTGAAGTTCTTCGTGACGCGGTCGATGACGATCGAGGAAGTCACGGCTAAAGCTCCTGCGCGAAACGCTTCTGCATGCGGGCGAAGGCCGCGTGCCCGGCGGCGAACACCAGCAGGCTGACGGCCAGGGAGATGCCCGCGCGGGCGTACAGGTCGGGCGGGAAGGCGAAGTCGCCGCCGGTCCCGGGGTACCAGAAGGCCCGCTGGAAGAGGGACACGGCGCTGACGAGCGGGTTCGCGAGATACACGTCCAGGACCCAGCCGGGCGCGTGCTCCCGGACGTGCGTCCACGGGTAGATCATCGGTGCCGACCAGGTGATGACGATCATGAGGATGTCCACGACCTGCTCCAGGTCGCGGAAGAACACGTTGACGGCCGCGCACAGCAGCCCGAGCCCCAGCCCGAGGACGGCGATGATCGCGAACCCGAACAGGGCCGCGCCGACGCTGCCGGGCGAGGGCCGCCATCCGGTGGCGACGGACGCGCCCAGCAGGATCGTCAGGCCCGGCAGGAAGTGCACCAGCGACACCAGCGCCGACGCCATCGGGAACAGCTCCCGGGGCAGGAACACCTTCCGGATGAGCGCGGCGTTGCCGTTCACCGAGCGGGTCGCGGAGTGCAGCGTCTCGGTGAACAGGTTGATCAGGATCATCCCCGAGAACAGGTACACCGGGAAGTGCTCGATCTGCCGGTCCATGCCGAGGAAGACGCCGATGACGTAGAAGTAGACGGCGAAGTGCACCGCCGGCCGCACGTAGGACCAGCCGAGGCCGAGCAGCGACCCCTTGTAGCGGGCCCGCAGCTCCCGGCGCACCAGCAGCCGCAGCAGGTAGGTGCTCCGGAACGTCCGCAGCAGGCCGCCGTCGCCTCCGGGCGGCCGGAGCCCCTCGTCCGCGCGGATCGACCGGACGGTCATTCCGCGCCGTCCCCGGACTCGGCGGAGCCGGCGGAGCCGGCGGGCGTGGACGCGTCGAACGTCGCGCGCCAAGCCTCCGGTGAGGCGATCTCGCCCATGGCCGCCCGGTAGCGGCGGCTCAGCTCGGGCCATTCCCGGCTGAGCCGCGCGTGCAGCACCGACGTCCGCTTCAGCAGCGTCCGGAACCGTTCGGGGTCGCGCTGGTACCACGCCACCTTCGTGCCGTCGGCGGACGAGACCAGCGCGCTGTCGAGCTGCGACAGCAGGCCCCAGTGCCGGTCGATGTGCGGCACCACCGCCTGCGGGTTGCCGAGCGCCGCCGCGTCCACCGGACGGAGCTGCTTCACGGTGCCGAGCATCGCGCTCGCCAGCACGTTCACCGTCCCCTTCGGGGGCTTGAACCCGCGCCCCCGTCTCGGCGGCCTGGTCATCCGGACCTGGGGGAACTCCTCGTGGCTGACGCGGTTCCGCGCGTCCGGGAACGCCGCCCGGAACGCGAGGATCTCGGGGAGCTTCGTGGCGATCCCCGCGTGCATGTGCTCGGGTCCGGTCAGCACGTCCTCGATCGCCGACAGCATCAGCTCGGCGGTGGAGTACTGCATGGCCAGAGCGTGCTTCACCGAGATGATGAAGCTCTCCTTGGGGAGGTTGCCGCCCCGCTCGTACGGGGAGTGCAGCAGCGCCGTGACCAGCCGGTTGCGCTCGTGGAAGTACGCCTGCCAGTCGATGCCGTCGTCCTTGTCCTGCCACGGGACGTGCCAGGCGGCCATCCCGGGAAGGGACACGGTCGGGAAGCCGGCCGCGCCCGCGCGGACGCAGTACTCGGCGTCGTCCCACTTGATGAACATCGGCATGGACAGGCCGACCTTGCGGACCACGTCGGTGGGGACGAGGCACATCCACCAGCCGTTGTAGTCGACGTCCACGCGCCGGTGCAGCCACTTCGTCTGCCGCAGGCTCCCCGAGCTCTTCTTCACCCGCTTGGTCGAGTTCGAGTTCGTGTCCAGGACGGGGAACGGGTTCGGCGGGACGGCGAAGTCGTGCTCCCGTTTGGTGTGCGGGGCCTCCTCCCACCACCAGCGGTACCGTCCGATGGTCTCGCCGTAGGCGTGCAGCTGCGAACGGGCGAACAGGTTGAACATGTGCCCGCCCACGATCGTCGGCGTGCGGGCGAAGTCGGCGAACGCGACCGCGCGCAGCACGCCCTCGGTCTCGGTGACGACGTCGTCGTCGAGAAGGAGGACGTAGTCGCTCTTCCCGGCGCGGACCGTCTCGTCCATCGCCCGGGAGAAGCCGCCCGACCCGCCGAGGTTGCCCTGCTCGATCACGCGGAGCCGCGGCCCGAGCGCCTCCGCCGCACGCGCGAAGTTCCCGTCGTCGCGGACCCGCTGCGTGCCCTGGTCGACGACGTAGATCTCGTCCACCACGTCCAGGACCTCGGGCGCCTGGCCGAGCGCCAGGAGCTGGTCGACGCAGAAGCCGGGCCGGTCGAACGTCGTGATGCCCAGGCTGACCCGCCCCTGCGGGACCTCACCGGCCGTGCCCTGATCGGCGCACCAGTCGGCCCGCTCCAGGACGGCGTCGCCCTCACCGGCGAGGACGTCCATCCAGTACCAGCCTCCGTCGATGAACGGGCGCAGCGTCAGCCGGACCGTCTCCTCGCGGGGCTCCTCGGAATCGATCCGGACGGCGTCGACGCGCTGGATGTGGCCCTTCGCGCTGGACCGGTAGACGATCACGGTGGCCTGGCCGCGCAGCCGGACCCGCAGCACCACCTCCTCCACGGTCGTCCAGCGCCGCCAGTAGCTGGCCGGGAAAGCGTTGAAGTAGGTGGCGAACGACACCCGCCGCCCCACCGGGACGACCACGCTGCGGCGGCCCACGTTCTCGGCGAGCCCGGCGAGGAGGCCGGCCTCGACGGCGGCCTCGGCGGCGAACGCCTCCGCGCCCCTGGCGATCTCGCCCTCGACGTACAGCTTGAGGACGTCCAGGTCGCGGTCGACGGGCATCACGACCCGCTGCAGGACGCGCAGGCCGGCGGCGTCGGTACCCGCGTCGCCGGCGTCCGCGGTGGATCGGCTCACTCGTCCACACCTCCGTGTTCCTCCCGGGAGGACGAGCCCCCGGGGCCGGAAGGGCCCCCGAGGCCCCCGTTCGTTAGACGCGAATCCCCGCGGAAATGGGGACGCAGCTTGTTGTCGACCATGCCGAGCGCGCTCGCGATCGCCATGTGCATGTCGAGGTATTTGTAGGTGCCGAGCCGGCCGCCGAACCACACGCCGTCCTCGCGCGCGGCCAGGTCCCGGTAGGCGACCAGGCGGGCGCGGTCGGCGGCGGTGTTGACCGGGTAGTACGGCTCGTCTCCGCGCTCGGCGGCGCGCGAGAATTCCCGCATGATGACCGTCCTGTCGGACGGGTAGGCGTCCCGCTCGGGATGGAAATGGCGGAACTCGTGGATCCGCGTGTACGGGACGTCCTCGTCCGCGTAATTCATGACCGGGGTGCCCTGGAAGTCGCCGGTCGGCTTGACCTCCAGCTCGAAGTCCAGGGTGCGCCAGCCGAGCTCGCCCTCCGCGTACCCGAAATAGCGGTCGAGGGGCCCGGTGTAGACGACGGGCACGTTGCCGGCGACGTCGTCGCGCAGGTCGAGGAAGTCGGTGTTCAGCCTGACCTCGATGTTCGGGTGGTCGGCCATCCGCTCCAGCCAGGCGGTGTAGCCGTCGGCCGGAAGGCCCTCGTAGGTGTCGTTGAAGTACCGGTTGTCGAAGGTGTACCGCACCGGGAGCCGGGTGATGATCTCCGCCGGCAGGTCCCGCGGGTCGGTCTGCCACTGCTTGGCGGTGTAGCCGCGGATGAACGCCTCGTACAGCGGGCGCCCGATCAGCGAGATCGCCTTCTCCTCCAGGTTGGCCGGGTCCGTCACCTCGGCGGCCTGCCCGGCGATCAGCGCCCGCGCCTCGTCCGGGGTGAAGGCGCGGCCGAAGTACTCGCAGATCGTGCCGAGGTTGATCGGCATCGAGTAGACGCGGCCCTTGAACGTGGAGTACACGCGATGCCGGTAGCCGGTGAAGGCGGTGAACCGGTTCGCGTACTCCCAGACCCGCTCGTTGGACGTGTGGAACAGGTGCGCCCCATAGCGATGGACTTCGATGCCCGTCTCCGGCTCGGTCTCGCTGTAGGCGTTCCCGCCGATGTGGTCGCGCCGGTCGAGCACCAGCACGCGCAGCCCCAGTTCGGCCGCGCATCGTTCGGCGACCGTGAGCCCGAAGAAACCGGAACCGGCCACCACGAGATCAACATTCACTGGACGGCGTCCATCCCGTGCGGGGGGAGCGGAAGACCTGGCCGCGCGCCCGGCGCCGACCGGCCTGTATGTACCGAATGGAGCTAAGATACCCGGGGTTCGATCGGTACCGGCGCAGGAGTCCAGGGATCGCGGTGGCCCCATCCACTTCCGGCAGTGCGGCGCACAGCACGGACGGTGCGGCGCGGAGTGCGGCGCGAGGTGCGCGGCCGACGATCTTCCTGCACGTCGGAGCCGCCAAGAGCGGGACCACGTACCTGCAGTACATGCTGTGGCACAACCGTGACCGGCTGCGCGAGGACGGCGTGCTCTACCCCGGCGGAGACGTCGCCGCCCACGTCCGGGCGGCCTTCGACCTTCGCAGGACGTTCTTCCGCGACGCGTCCGATCCGAGGACGCCCGGGACCTGGCGGCGCCTCGTGGACGAGGCCCGCGACTGGAACGGCACCGTGATCCTCTCTCAGGAGCTGTTCGCGCCCGCCGCGCCGGAGCACGTCCAGAGGGCCATGGCCGACCTCGACTTCGCCGACGTCCATGTGATCTTCACCGCGCGCGACCTAGGCCGGCAGATCCCCGCGCACTGGCAGGAGGACGTCAAGAACCGGTTCACGACCGGCTTCGGCGACTTCGTCACCGCGCTGCGGCACGAGGACCCGGACGCCTACGAGACAGCCCGGCTGTTCTGGGGGCTGCAGGACCCGGTGGCCGTGCTGGCCCGCTGGGGCGCCGATCTGCCGCCGGAACGCGTCCATGTCGTCACGCTGCCCCGTCCGGGGGCGCCCCGCGACCTGCTGTGGCGGCGGTTCTGCGCCGTGACCGGGCTCGACCCGGACGCCTACGACCAGTCCCTCGTCTTCACCAACCAGTCGCTCGGCCTGGCCGAAACCCAGTTCCTGCGACGGCTCAACGCGACGCTCGGCGACGGGTTCACCTGGTACGCCTACAACGAGGACGTCAAGCACTTCCTCGCGCAGCAGGTCCTGGCGGCGCGGCCGTCCCCGGGGCGGATCGAGCTGCCCGCCGAGCACGTCCCCTGGGCAACCGAGCGGTCCATCGAGACGGTCGAGGCGCTCCGCGCGGCCGGCTACCACGTCGTGGGCGACCTGTACGAGCTGATGCCCATGGCTCCGTCCGGCTCCGGCTCCGGCGCCGTGCCCGCGCTCCCGCCCGACGAACCGCGCTGGGCGGAGATGGCGGATGCCGGCGTCGACGCCGTCGCGGCGCTGCTGCGGCGCGTCCTGGAGACGGAGGGCCGTGCCGCCGCCGTGCCCGGCGCCGACGCACCGGTCGGCGACCAGGTCGACCTGCTGCGGCACGACTCCGCCGGCCTGGCGGAGACCACCGGACGGCTCGTGCACGACGCCGCGCCGCTCGTCCGGCGGGCGGTACGGACCGCGAGCGACCGCTATCCGGCGGCGCGGCGGCTGCGCGGCGCCTACCGGAAGATCCAGGACCGGAAGATCCAGGACCGGACGGGACGGTCCGCGGCCGAGACGAGCGAGACGAGAACGAGGTGAACGCGCGCATGGACGGCCGGGGGTCCGGAAAGTCCGTCTACCTGCACATCGGGGCGCCCACGGCGGAGACCGCCTTCCTCCACCGGGCCCTGTGGGACAACCGGCGGCGCCTCGCCGACGCCGGTGTCTGCTACCCGGTCACCGCCCCGCAGGAGCACTTCGCGGCCGTCATGGATCTGCGGGAGATGAGCTGGGGCGGGCGGCGCGAGCCGGGCTGGGACGGCGCATGGGCCCGGATGGCCGAGCGTGCCCGCGAGTGGGACGGCCCCACGGTGGTCTTCTCCCAGGGCCTGCTGGGCGGGGCGACCGAGCAGCAGGTCAAGCGTGCCGTGGCGGCGCTGGAACCGGCCGAAGTGCACGTGGTGTTCGCCACCCGCGACCTCGGCTGGCAGCTGATCCTGGACTGGCAGGAGCAGCTCCGGCACGCCCACACGATCACGTTCGAGCGGTTCGTGGACGACCTCGTCGCGCGCGGCATCGACGCTCCCGAGCCGTACGGCGAGATGTTCTGGGGGCTGCACGACCCGGTGCGTGTGCTCGGGGTCTGGGAGTCCGCCGTCCCGAAGGAGCGCGTCCACGTGCTGACGCTGCCCGCGCCGGACGGCGGCCAGAGCCCGCTGTGGGACCGCTTCCGCGCCCTGATCGGCGTCGACGCCGGAGCCTGCGACGTCGGGGGGATCCCCGCGGACGAGCCGCTGTCGGCGATCGAAGCGGAGCTGCTGCGCCGGCTGAACGAGCGGATCGGACCGGCGCTGGGCGCCGACTACGAGCGCACGGTCCGCGAACATCTCGTCGGCCACGGCCTCACCGCGGGCACCGACACGACCGGGCGGCCGCGGATGGGCCTGCCGGCGCGGCATGCGGAGTGGGCGGCGAACCGCACGCGGCAGATCGCGGACGCGCTGCGCGGCGCGGGCTACGACGTGCGCGGCGACCTCGGCGAGCTGACGGCGGCGCGCGACCCGGGTCCGGGCATGCTGCCGGGCGACGTCTCCGACGAGTCGATCGCGACCGCGTCCGTCGGTGTCGCGGCGCACCTGCTCGGGGAGCTGACGGCGGCGCGCGAGCGCATCGGGCTCGCCCACCTGCGCAGCGAGATGGCCGGCGTCCAGGACAACCTGCGGCGGCTCCTGGAGGCGGCCGCGGCCCCGCCGCCCGCGCTGCAGCGCGCCGCCCGGCGCGCCACGGGCAGGCGGAACCCGTGACCCCGGGGCCGGGAG
The DNA here is from genome assembly GCF_044326375.1 of Actinomadura sp. 3N508. Taxonomy (NCBI): domain Bacteria; kingdom Bacillati; phylum Actinomycetota; class Actinomycetes; order Streptosporangiales; family Thermomonosporaceae; genus Actinomadura; species Actinomadura sp. 3N508. The sequence goes on along the minus strand of NZ_JBIRAX010000011.1, from coordinate 173,601 downwards.
AGGGCGCGTCCGTCACGGCGGTCGTCGTCACCTACAACCGGCGCGAACTCCTGGACGAGGCACTGACCGCGCTCGCCGCGCAATCACGCGTCCCGGACCGGGTCGTCGTCATCGACAACGCGTCCGAGGACGGTACCGCCGAGATGGTCGCCGGCCGGTTCCCGGACGTCGACCTGCTGACTCTGCCCCGGAACGTGGGCGGGGCGGGCGGGTTCAGCGCGGGCATCGCCCGCGCGCTGGACGGCGGCGCCGACCTCCTCTGGCTGCTCGATGACGACACGGTCCCCGAACCCGGGGCCCTCGAAGCCCTGCTGGCCGCACGGCGGCAGGCCACGACCGGCACGAACGGGCCGCCCGCGCTGGTCGCGAGCCGCGTCGTGTGGACCGATGGCCGCCACCATCCGATGAACACGCCGCGCCCGAAACCCAGGCCGGCGGCGGCCGAGGCGCGGATCGCGCGCGCCGCCGGCTGCGTCCCGATCCGCTCCGCGTCCTTCGTGTCCGTGCTGGTGGACGCGCGGGACGTGCGGGAACGCGGGCTCCCGGTCGCCGGCTACTTCCTCTGGAACGACGACTTCGAGTTCACGACCCGGCTGCTGCGCGGGCGCCGCGGCCTGCTCTGCCCGGCGAGCGTCGCCGTGCACAAGACCAGGGAGTTCGGCGGGACGGACGCCGACCCCGGCGACCGCTTCTTCTACGAGGTCCGCAACAAGATCTGGCTGTTCACCGGGAGCCGTGGGCTGGCACCGGCGGAACGCGTCCTGTACGCGGGCTCCACCCTGCGGCGCTGGGCCCGCACCTTCGCCCGGTCCTCGGACCGGGCGGTGCTGCGCCGCGCGATGCTCCGCGGAACAAGGGCGGGGCTGCTCGGACGGCCGAGGCCGACCGCGGCGATCCTGCGCGAGGTCGGAGTCGATGTCCCGGTCGATGAGCGGCGCGGGCGGACGGCCGCCTACCGGAGTTCCAGGTAGTCGATCTCGCCCTGCCCCGCCACCCTCCGCAGGCTGATGGTGTTCCATCCGGCGGTGAGGTCCGCCTTCGCCGTCACCACCGCCCATCCGGCCCCCGCCGTGGCGGACAGCCGCAGGGACGTCGCCGCGTGCCCGTTCACCGACAGTTCCAGGTCGGCGTCGTAGCCGGTCGCGTTGGCGTACCGCACGGTGACCGAGTACGGCCCGGCGGCGGGCGCGAACACGGGAACGTCGACGCGGCACCCGTCATGGGTGAACGGGCCGATCGTCCGGCCGCCCGACGCGGTCGGCCGCACCGGCGCGCCCACGCAGCCGTTCAGCCGCGCCCGCTCCGCCTCGTACCGGACGGGAACGCCCCGGATGGCGGGACGCGCACCGTCCCAGCCGAGCCGGGTGACGTACATGCCCCGGGTCACCGTGGTCCCGCCGTGGTAGCCGAGGATGCCGTGGAAGACCAGGTAGTCGCCGCTGTCGTCGGCGAGGACGTCCGCGCTGCCGGGCCCCGCGATCCTCCCCCCGTAGCCGCCGGTCGACTGGAGCGGCGACGCCGCCTTCAGGTAGGGGCCCTCGATCGACGACGCGACCGCGTAGCGGGTCTGGTAGTTCGGCTTGAAGTACCAGCCGGAGGCGTAGAACAGCACGTACCTGCCGCCCCGCCGGACCAGGTCGGGGGCCTCCACGAGCACGGGCTCGTCCGCGCGCCGCGCCATGATCTGCTTCGGCGGACCGGCCAGGGTCAGCCCGTCCGGTGACAGCCTGACGAGGTGGATCGCCGCCGTCCGCCGGTCGTCGCTCTTGTAGAGCAGGTAGCGCGTGCCGTCCGTCTCGATGTATGACGCCGGGTCGATCGCGCCGCCGAGGTTCAGCGGGCACACCAGCGGTGCGCCCTCCCGCGGGATGAACGGCCCGGCCGGGGACGACGCCGTCGCGACGCCGATGCACTGCTCGTCGCCGCCCTTGCGGCGGGCCGAGAAGTACAGCACGTACGAGCCGGACCCGCCGCCCGGCGGGACGACCTCGGGCGCCCATGTCCGTCCCTCCATCGCCCAGGCCGGAAGCCTGGCGAGACCGTCGCCGGGCAGCACCTTCCAGGGCCCGGTCGGGGACGTCGCCGTCGCGACCGGCATCGTCGCGGTGGAGTTGTTGGTGCCGTACGCGACGTACCCGCCCGCCACTTTGAGCACGGTCGGGTCGGCGAACGAGGTGCGGATCACCGGTTGCACGGGCGAGTAGCCGGGCGGGTCGATGGGCACCGGGGACCCGGCCGGGCTCGGCAGCGGCGGTCCCTGCCCCTCCGGGCGCCCCTTCGCGGCGCCGGGCGACGGCTGCGCGCCGGCCCCACCGGACAGCGGCCCCCAGGAGGCGACCGCGACGATCAGCGCCACCAGGGCGCTGATGCCGGCGCCGGCGAGCAGCGGCAACACCGGCGCGAGCGCCCGCAGATCCCCGCCCGTCCTCCTCATAGCTTCCGAATCATGCCAACAACCCGCACATGACGGCGAACCCATGTGGTCGCCACCGCCCGCGGAACCCTCCCTGATCGGGAGGACGACCTCCCTTGATGGGGAGAACGTCCTTCATGCGCGAAACGTCCCCATGCTCGTTACCCTTGATCAGCACCTGCACATCGAAGGAGACGGACGTTGATCCGACATCGGCGGCTCGCGGCCGTGTTCTGCCTCGTCGCCGTGCTCGGCCTCAGCGCCTGCAGCGGCATCGGGACGCGGGGGAAGCCGGACGACGGTGCGCGGAAGGTGAAGCCGGCGAAGAAGCCGAACATCGTGTTCGTCCTCACCGACGACCTCTCCTGGAACCTGATCGCGCACATGCCCCAGGTGCTCGGCATGCAGCGCGAAGGGCTCACCTTCGACGACTTCCTCATGGCGGACTCGCTGTGCTGCACCTCCCGGGCGACGATCTTCACCGGCAGGTATCCGCACAACACCGGGGTACGCACCAACTTCCCGCCGGACGGCGGCCACCAGGTCTTCAAGGCGAACGGCGGCGAGCAGGCGTCGTTCGCGCCGCTCCTCCAGAAGGCCGGGTACCGCACCGCGCTGCTCGGCAAGTACATGAACGGCTACCGGCCGCACGACACGCAAGGCGGGCCGGGACCGTACGTCCCGCCGGGCTGGACCGAGTGGTACGTCACCGGCAACGGCTACCCCGAGTACAACTACAACATGAACGAGAACGGGCGGATCGTCCCCTACGGCAGCAGGCCGCAGGACTATCTGACCGACGTTCTCGCGGCCAAGGGCCTGGACTTCATCAGGAGGGCCCAGGCGTCGTCGCAGCCGTTCTTCATGGAGATCTCGACGTTCGCGCCGCACGGGCCGTTCATCCCGGCGCCGCGGCACGCCGGCAAGTTCCCCACCCTCCGCGCGCCGCGCTCGCTCTCGTTCAACGAGGCGGACATCCGCGACAAGCCGTCCTGGCTGCGGTCGCACGGCCTGCTGCGCAAGCCGGGGATCGCGCGCATCGACGCGGGCTTTCGCGACCGGGTCCGGATGGTCCAGTCCGTGGACGAGATGATCGGCCGGATCCGGACAACCCTGAAGCAGTCCGGCCTCGACCGCGACACCTATGTGATGTTCGGCTCCGACAACGGCTTCCACATGGGCGAACACCGGCTGGCCGGGGGCAAGATGACCGCCTTCGACACCGACATCCGCGTCCCGTACATCGTCGTGGGCCCGGGCGTCCCTCCTGGTCACCGGGTCGGGGAGAGCGCGCAGAACACCGACCTCGCGCCCACGTTCCTGGAGCTCGGCGGCGTCCGCCCGCCGCCCGCGACCGACGGCCGCTCGCTCGTCCCGTTCCTGCGCGGCGGCAGGCCGCCCGACTGGCGGCAGACGGCGCTGGTCGAGCACGTCAAACCGCCGCCCTCGCCCGAGGACCCGGACCGGCAGGACTCCCTTCCCGGCGCGCCGACCACCTACAACGCGCTCCGCAACGACGACCTGCTGTACGTGGAGTACGCCAACGGGGAGCGCGAGTACTACGACCGCCGCCGCGACCCCCACGAGCTGAACAACATCGTCCGCACGCTGCCGGAACAGCGGCGCCGCCACCTCTCGGACCTGCTGTACGCGCTCACCCACTGCACCGGCGAGACCTGCACCACCGCGGGCCGGAGCCGCTGAGGGAATCGTGTCCTTTATGCGCCGCTATCATCGCTGGCGACTGTGAATGCACAGTGATCATGCGGATGAGTTGATGCGGGGAGATCGGGTGTGACTCCAACCGGAAAGCCGGATGACGACCACGAGGTGGAGGGTCCCGAACCGGCTCAGGCACCGCCGCCACCACCGCAGTGGTTGAACGAAGGGCCGAGCTCGGCCGCCCAGTTGCTTCCCGACTACGGCGCCGACGAGGCCGAGCCGGAGGCCGAGGCCGCGTCCACCGGCGCACCCGAAGCCGAAGACCCCGGCTCCGACGCCGGCCCCGGCCCCGGCCTGAACGAGGCCATGCACACCGTGGTCATCGGCGGCCACTCCCCCTCGGGCGAGAGCCCGCCGAACGAGGACGCCCCGGACGGGGACGCGGCGCAGCCGCCCCCTCCTCCGGCTCCGCCCGCCGGTCAGAGCCCGCCCGCCAACATCCCGCCGGCCACGTCCACCGACATCCCGGCGCCGCCGCCGTTCCCGTTCGCGCAGGAGATGCCGGACGCGACGCAGGTGCAGTCGCCGGCGCCGCCGCCGTTCCCCTACGCCCAGGAGATCCCGGACGCGACCAGGGCACAGCCGTTCCCCGCGCAGGCGCAGCAGCCATCGGCACCGCCGCAGCCTCCGCCGGGCCGGCCACCGGCGGCACCGTCCCAGAGCCCCCAGGCCCAGGAGCCGTTCCCGTACGCGCAGCAGATTCCCAGCACCCCCGCTCCCGGTCCCTCGGCTCCCGCCGCGCCTGAGCCGTTCCCGTGGGCGCAGGAGATTCCGGGCACACCGCCCAGCCCGCCGGCCGCGGAACCGTTCCCGTGGGCGCAGCAGGTTCCCGGCGCGCCTCAGCCGGGGCAGCCCGCCGCGCCGGTGCAGCCGGGCCAACCGGGCCAATCGGGCCAGAACGCCGTCCAGCCGCCGGTGCCGCCCCCGGCGATCGAAGAGCCGTGGCGGACGCCGGGCGGCCCGTCGAGGTCTCGCCGCAGCGTCAAGAAGCCGCTGCTCATCGGTGTGGCCGTGCTCGCCGTGGCGGGCCTGGCCGCCGCGGGCGTGCTCGTCGTGCCCGGCCTGCTCGGAGACGACGGCGAGGGTGACGGCGGCGAAGGCGCGAAGCTGGCCGCCGGGTTGTTCCCCGCGAGCGGCGCGGCCCGCACCGACGGCCGCGACCAGAAGATCACCGACGTCGCGGCGGTCGGCACCACCGTCGTCGCGGTCGGCGGCGAGACCGACGCGCAGAACACCCGGGGCATGTTCCTGGCCTCCTCGGACGGCGGCCGGACGTTCAAGCCCGTCACCCAGCAGGGCACCGACGGCGGTGTCGCACCGCCCGGCGGCATCCCCGACGCGGTCGGCGGCTCCTCCCGCGGCTGGGTCGCCATCGGCTCCGTGCCGGGGCTCCGCGGCGCCGTGTGGACCAGCGAGAACGGCCTGAACTGGCGCAGGCAGCCCGACGCCGTCGGCGACGTGTTCGGCAAGGGCAACCGCGTCCGGCGGATCGTCGCCACCGAGAGCGGGTTCCTCGCCATCGGCGACAACTCCAAGAAGGGCGACTTCACCGACTCCGAGCCCGCCGTGTGGCTGTCCGCCGACGGCCGGCGCTGGGAGGCCCGGGTCGGCGACCAGATCGGGGTCCAGGTCAGCAGCGGCACGTTCTTGCTGGTCGAGGCCGCCGCGAGCGGCAACGTGATCCTTCTGGAGGGGCTCGTCACGCCCGCGTCCGGGAAGCAGGGCCCCTACCGGGTGGTGTGGCGCTCCGAGGACGGCGGCCGGACGTGGGCGACCTCCGATGTGCCCGTCCCCAAGGGCAGCCGCGGCCTCATGGTCGGCGGCGGCCAGGCCGGGTTCCTGGCGATACGCGAGATCAAGGCGTCCGGGAAGCTCTTCGGGCAGGCGTTCACGTCCAAGGACGGCAAGGCCTGGGCCAAGGCCGGCGCGCTGCAGACCTCCGGCTACACGCGGACCAGCCGGGTCCTCGGCGACGGCGCCGGGTTCGCGGCCGTCGTCCTCCGGGGCCGGGACGTGCTGCTGTCGCGCAGCGCCGACGGCGCGGCGTGGCAGGACGCGGGAACGGCCGAGGCGAAACCCGGCCGCGAGTTCTCGGGCGCCGCGCTGGCCGGCGGTCAGACGATCATCGGCGGCCGGGAGCCGGGCGGCGGCGACATGGACCCGATGCTCGGCGTCTGGGACGCGTCCGGCACCGCGGTCCCCGTCGACCTGACGAAGATCCCCGGCGTGATCCGGCCCGACCATTCGGTCCGCTCCGTCGGCGCGACCGATGCGCTCACCGTCGCCGTGGGCAGCGTGCGCGGTGACGCGGCGGTCTGGTCATCGCAGGACGGTGCGTCCTGGAAGCCCGCCCAAGGGCTCGGCGCCGCGTTCACCCGGCCCGGGCCGCAGCAGCTGAACGACGTCGCCGGCGGCGCGTCCGGCTGGCTGGCGGTCGGCTACGACCAGGCGGCTCCGCGCCGCCCGCTCGTCGTCACCTCCAAGGACGGTGCGACGTGGGAGGCCGCCGACTCCGCCACCGTCTTCGCGGGCGACAGGACCGGGATACCGATCACCTACGCCGCCGCGGCCGGGAACGCCGGATACGTGATCGTCGGCACGCAGGGCTTCTCGGGCGCCACCTGGACCAGCAAGGACCTCAAGAACTGGGTGGCGGGCGCCGGAGCCGACCCGAAGACGCTGCGTGGTGCCAAGGGCACCGCGCGCTGGATGTTCGACGTCGCCGCCCTTCCGTCCGGGTACGCGGCGGTGGGCGGTGTCCAGGACGCCAAGGGCAACCAGCCTTCTGTGTGGTCGTCGCCCGACGGCAGGAGGTGGGCGGTGCAGCAGCTGCCGCTGCCCGGCGGCGTGACCGCGGGCCACCTCACCCACGTCGCCGCGCGCGGGAACACGCTCGTCGCCACCGGCATCGCGGCGACGGCGCAGGGCCTGAACTGGCTCGGCTACGCCTCCACCGACGGCGGCAAGTCGTGGCGGCCGCTGCCCTCCCCGAGCGGCGACGCGGTCGTCACCGTCACCGCGCTGACCGCGACGCCGAAGGGATTCGCCGCCGCCGGCACGACCGGGTCCGCGGGCGCCGCGGACGTGGTGTCGTGGACGTCCGCGGACGGCACGACCTGGACCGCAGCGACGCCCGGCGGCACCGGCCTCGGCGGCGTCGGCGACCAGGAGATCACCGGTCTGGCGGCCTTCAAGAGCACGCTGCTCGGCGTGGGCCGCAGCGTGGACGGCAACGGCGACCAGCCCGTCCTCTGGTCACGCACGAACTGATCGCGGCCCGCGCCGGGTTTGATCGCGGTCGACCCGGCCGGGAGGGGCCGATGCGCCGGCCCGATCAGCGGGCGGGCGGGACGGGCGGTTCCGTCGGCGCCGGGAGGGGCACCACCGGCGCGCGGGTCTGCTCCGGCCCGCGCGTCTCCTCCGGCAGGAGGGTCTGCTCGGACAGGCGGGTCTGCTCCGGGGCGCGCCCATGCCGGGGGATATAGGTCAAGGGCGGCGGCGCGGCGGCGACGGCGCGCTCGCGCGAGCGGTTGCGGCGCGCCCCGTACGGGGCGACGACCATCCGGTAGAAGGGCCGCCGGATCAGGGTCGGGACGAGCCGGTAGCCGCCGCGGACGACGACGTTGCGCAAATACTGAGGGCGCGAGATGAAGCCCTCGCCGAGCATCTCGCGCTGCAGCCGGAGCTCCGAGCGGAGCAGGTCACGGCCCCCGCGCCGCTCGTAGGCGCCGTCCCCCACCCGGTAGTAGACGAGCGGCTCGGCGACGTTCACGACCCGCGCGCCGTTCGCGATCATCCGCGCGAACAGCCAGTAGTCCTCCATCAGCGGCAGGTCGCCGTAGCCGCCGACGGCGATGACGGCGCTGCGCCGGTAGACGACCGTCGGGTGGTTGAACGGGTCGTGCAGCCGGGAGTAGCGGGCGATGTCGGCGGGGTCGCTCGGCGGGATGCGCCGCCCGACGATGTCGGCGAGGTCGGCGCCGAACTCCAGCAGTCCGGCGCCCACGAGGTCGGCGCCGGCGCGCACCAATGGGACCTGGATCTGGAACCGCTGCGGCATGGCGATGTCGTCGGCGTCCATCCGGGCGACGATGTCGTGCCGGGCGGCGTGCAGGCCCGCGTCCAGGGCGGGGCCGAGCCCGCGGTTGTGCTCCAGCTGGACGAACGACACCTCGACGGGGCTGCCTTCGACGAGTTCCCGCAGGCAGGCCGACAGCTCTTCGGAGACCGGGCCGTCCTGCACCAGGACGACCTGGTCGGGGCGGAGGGTCTGATCGTGCACGGCGCTGCGGAACGCGTCCCGGAGGTGCTCCTCACGATCACCGCCGTAGACGGTCATCAACAGGGCGAAGGGTTCGGGCTGCATGCGTCCGTTCCGAGGGGGGCGTGAGCGCCCGGTAGAGCCCGTTGCGGGGGGCGGCTCCTCGGGGCAGAGGTCGGGAGGATTCAGTTGAGTTGTCGGAGATGTGACTGAGCTGTCATAGCTTCGACGCTTCACCGGAGATATCGGTTTGCGCGGGGAGCTGTTGGTACGCGGGGGTCAAAATACCGGTGTATCACGACAACCGGGAACCTCGTCCTCGAACAGCCGGCATCGGACGGTCGGCGAGGTCTGGCCGGGACCGGACACCGGGCACTGGCACGGCGCCAGTGGACAATCCAGGCATACCCGTCCGGTCAGGTCTTCGCGCAGACGTCGCGGTCGGCGCGGATCTCGCCGGCGACCTTCGGGACCGCCGCGTTCTGGCCGCGGAGCGCGGCGCCGTCCTTGCCGATGACCAGGTAGACCCAGCCGGGCTTGGCGGTCGACCCGGGTTGCGGCTTGCGGCCGGGCAGCGCGAGCGCCAGGGCGGCGGCCTGCCGTTCGGCGCCCACCCCGTACAGGATCTGGGTGCGGGCGAAGCGCTTCTTGCTGGTGCCGACCTTGACGACCTTGTAGCCGCGCTCGGTGAGCTGGTCCGCCGTCCGCTGCGCCAGGCCCATGGTCCCGGTCCCGTTGTAGACGGCGACCTTGACCTGCTCCGGCGGGACGGGCTGGGGCGCGCCCTGCGCCGCGACGGGCGCCGGAGGGGCGGGCTCGGGCAGCTTGTTGTCCTCCCGGACGGCCCTGAACAGCGGCTCGGCGAGGGCCCGGTTGAACTGGACGCGGTTGGTGTCCTGCGGATACGCCTGCACCGGGACGGTGACGAACCGCACCTTCCCCGCGCTCATGCCGCGCAGGCTGCCCGCGAGCTTCTGCATCACCGAGAGCGTGAGCTTGTCGTCCGCCTTGATCGACTTGGCGACGGCGGACAGGAACTCGTACGTCCGGCCCGGGTCGGTGAGCATGCCCTTGTCGGTGGCCTTCTGCACGACGGACGCCATGAACGCCTGCTGCCGCTTGATCCGGTCGAGGTCGGAGCCGTCGCCGAGCACGTACCGGGTGCGGACGTACCCGAGCGCCTGCTCGCCGCGCACGACCTGGCGTCCCGCTTTGAGGTGCAGTTCGGCCTTGGGGTCGTCGATGCGGCGGGGCACGCAGATCTCCACGCCGTCGAGCGCGTCCACGACCCGTTTGAAGCCGGAGAAGTCCACCTCGACGTAGTGGTCGATGTGGATCCTGGTGAGCGACTCGATGGTCCGCCAGGTGCAGGCCGGGCCGCCGTTGGAGAACGCCACGTTGATCATCCCGAACTGGGCGGGGACGGTGCTGCCGTTCTTCTTCTTGCAGGGCGGCATCTGCACCATCGAGTCGCGCGGGAAGCTGATGCCGATGGCGCTCTCGCCGCCGGGCGAGATGTGCAGCAGGATCGTGGTGTCGGACCGCTGCCCCGACTCCGAGCCGTAGCGGGCGTTCTCGCCCTTCCGGCTGTCCGACCCCATCAGCAGGATGTTCAGCGAGTTGTTGAGCTTCTCCGGACGGTTGTCGCCGAGCCGGTCCTCCACGTTCTCGCGGTCGATCTGGCTGTCGAGGCGGCGCCAGAACCCGTAGGCGGTGAGGCTGGTGCCGACCAGCGCCACCGACAGCACGATCGACAGCCAGCCGAGCACGCGCCATACCCGCCCCCGCGCCGGCGGTTCCGGTGCGGGCGGGGCGTTGGACGCGAGGTACACGGAGGACGGCGCGGCGCTTCGCTGCATCCGTTACATTTCAGCACATCATGGACAGTTGCCACGGGCGTCACAGCAAAGTCGAATGCGCCCGTCGGGGCGGCGGAACGTCCAGACGGTGGAACGCGGGACGTCGGGGTACGCCGGGGACGTCTGGACGGCAGCCACGGGCGGGCCCCGGTCGCTAGACTCCTCCGGAGATGAGCACAGTAGACGCGCTGACCGACCAGGCGATGGTCGTGCTGCAGGACAGGCCTCTGGTGCCGCTGAGCGCCTGGCTGAACAACGCTCTCGGCGACTGCACCGCGAGCGGCCGGACCCTGCAGCTCGTCACGCCTCTGGACTCCCGGCTCTCCCTTCCTCTGCGCACCGTCGCGGCCGGGAACGAGATGCAGTGGGTCGTCCGGAACGGCGACGGCTACTACGAGGGCCTGACCGGGCGTCCGCTGAAGTGGAGCGGCACGACGTTCGTCCCCGTCCCCGAGGCGCGCGACTACGCGCCGGGGTTCACCACCCGTCCCAGCGCACGGATCGGCTCGCAGCTCACCCTCGTCTACCGCACCAAGCACGGCCCCGAAGGCGATCTCGGCGGGCCCGTCGAGCGCCTCCTGCAGCTCCTCACCGGCAAGCCCCCGGGCGCGCTCGGCGCCACCGAGCCGCTGGAGCACCCGTGGCGCGCCGACCGGTTCACCGAGTACGCGCGCGGACGCTCCACCGCCCGCCTCCTCGTCGGCGGCGACGGTCCCCGTCCCGCCCAGGCGATCTGCGACTTCACCGCCGGTACGGGCGGCGACGTCGCCGAGGTCAGCACCGTCACCGTCGGCTACATGCCGGAAGACCCGCCGCCCCTGCAGCACCTGCCGACGCTCGTCGGCGCGCTCGCCGCCGACCAGAAGATCGCGTCGCTGTTCGTGCAGGTCACGCCCGGCCGCGCCGACCTCACCACCGAGCCCCGCTGGACGGGCGCCCCGGCCCCCGTCGCGCTCGCCGTCGCGGGCACCGTCAGCGGCCCGAACGGCCTGCCCGGCCAGCAGGTCGGCCCGCCCCGCGCCCCGCTGACCCTCTTCCCGCTCGGCGACGGACGCTCCCCGGACGGCTGGCAGCGCCACAGCATGCTCATGCAGCACCTCCAGTCCGCCTGACCACCCGCCGGACCGCCCGCCCGCCTGCCCCACCCGCCTGACCATCCGCCTGACCCTCGGCAGACCATTGGCGGACCGCCGTGCCGTCGACCGAAACGGGCTTTCGGCGAGCATCGCAACAGACTCCGGACACCGCTGATGATCTACCCGTAAAGGATGATGTACGGTCCTGACCATGGGACAGGCCGGCCGGCTCGACGCGCTCGAGCGGGCCGTCAAGGGGACGCGCGCCGAAGGATCGTTCGAGTTCGACGGCGACGCGGCGGTGCTCCGCATCGAAAGCGCCCGCGCCCTGACGACCGGCTGGTCCCGCGTCCTCCGCGGCTGCGGAATCGGCCTGCTGCTGATCGGCGCCGTCCTGTCACTCACGGGCCTGCAGGACGCGGCGCGCTGGGCCCTGGCACCCGGCACGGCCCTGCTCGTGCTCGTCTTCATCCTGAGCCGTACGCCGCTGCGGCGCCTGTGGTCCGTCCTGGAACTGCGGTTCGCGGAACAGGCGATGGTGCACCGGCGGACCCGCATCCCGTTCGGTGAACTGCGCCCCGAACACCTCGTCTGGAAGGACGGACGGTTCCTCCGCCGCCTGTACCTCTGGCACCCGTCCCTCCGCAAGCTGCTCGTCGGCTTCTCGGACGGCGAGGAGCGCCAGGCCAGGGAGTTCCACCGGCACCTGTGGGCCTTGATCTCCACCCCGAACCCGCCGGGCACCGACGGCACCACCCCTGCCGCCAACGGCAGCGTCCTCACGCCCGTCCAGCGCTGGATCATCGCGGCGGGCGCCCCGTACGGCGCGATCAACGGGTTCCGGCTCGACCGGCTCGGCACGGCCCCCGGCGTGGACGCGGCGGCCTCCGACCGCCGCACCGCCCAGGAGATCCTCCAGGACCCGTGGGGCGCCTACGATCTCGAACAGCTCCTCGGCGCCGTCAACTGGCTCGTCCAGGACGGTCACCGCGCCGACTTCGCCCAGGACGCCGAACTCGCCGCCCGCTCCCCCGCCGCGCAGGAGGAGTACCGGACGCTGCTGCGCGAGGTCGACGACCTCATCGCCCGCGACGAGCTCGAGCCCCCGTTCGTCGAGCGGCTCATCGAGCTGGTGCGCGTCCGGTACGGCGACGAGGGCGGCTCGTACGCGTGGCTCGTCCCGCGGGTGCTGCGCGACGAGCCCGGCGCGGACGTCAGCGAGGAGGGCGCCGAACTCGCCCAGTTCCTCCACCATCTCTTCAACGACCGCAACCACGCGTCCGAGGAACTGCACCGCCTCAAGGCCCTCGCCGACCCGGCGCTGCGGGCCAACGTGGGCCGTTTCCTCATCTGGGACTACGGACGAGCCCTCATGCTCTACCGCTGGGGCCACATGGTCGGCTGGCTCACAGAGGAGTACTGCTGGGAGCGGATGCTTCCGCTGGCGATCGACATCCAGCGGCGCTATTCGTCCTGGCAGGACATGGCGACCTGCTACTTGCAGGGTCGGCTGCTCTGGTCGGTCGGCGGCGGAAAGGCGCGGTCGGAGTACGAGCGCCTCATCGAGAACCTCGCCGCCGAGCCGGACAGCCCCTGGAACACCGTCCCCTGGGCCCTGGACCTGACCCGCGACTGGCCATAAGCCGCCACGCGCGACCGGGCGATCGGCTAGCCGCCGATGACGCCACCCTGGTAGGCGGCCCCGTCCTGCCCGGGGACCGCGCCGCCGCTCGGGCCGCCGCCTTGATCGGACGCCTTCCAGCTGCGCGCCGGGGGCTCGCTCGCCCCGTCCGGGTAGACGGTCCCGCCGGCCCAGTGCGCCAGCGATTCGGCGAACCTACGGGCGACCCGCATCGCGTCGGGCAGGTCGGCGACGGCGCGGACGTCGACCCACCACACGGGAGCGGTCACGCGTTCGGCGAACTCCGGGCCGAGCAGCCGCCGGATCTCGCTCTGCGCCGACACCTGCACCGCGTCCTCGATCGAGACGAGCAGGCGCCCTTCGGTGTCGTACATGAGCGTCGGCTCGGGTTCCCCGCCGCGCAGTTCCAGCGCCTCACCCATGGCGATCATGCCGTCGGCCACGGCGTGCACATCGGGACGGCGGCGCACCAGCGCCACCAGGTCACTGCTCATCGGGTCATCCCAGCGTCGGGCGGACTGGGCGGGCCGCCACCGCGCGCGGCGGACGCTCGCCGGCTTGAGTCGGACACCTGCCTCCCTTCTCCAACGCAACCCTATGAGACATCCGCGCGCGCCGCCGCCGTCGGCCGGCACGCACATCCCGTCATACCTACCATCCCCTGTTAAAACGCCAGCTCTCGACCGCTACTCTGGTCCGACCGAAATCGCCACCCGCCAGCGAGACCTAGCACGGAGCGTCCATGAATTCCCCCCAATGGCCTGGTCAGCCCCCAGGTGGCCCCAGCTTCCCGCCGCCCGCGCCACCGGGGCCGCCGATGCCCGGGGGGTCCGGCTTCCCGCCGCCTCCCCCGCCGCGCCGCAGCGGTGGCGGGGCGCTGGTCCCGCTGCTGATCTTCGGTGTGGTCGGCCTCCTGGCCCTGGTCGGCCTCGGCGCCTTCGTCGTCGTCGTCGCAGGCGACGACGACGAAGAACCCCGAAGGACGACTTCGTTCCCGTCCTATACTCCGTCCTCGCCCGCCGACACTCCGGAGCCCAGGAGCACGCCGTCCAGCGGGGGCGGGTCGGACCCGGCCTCGGTGCTCGGCCCGACCATCCGGACGGCGCAGGGCAACACCTTCACCCGCGCGGGCACCCGCACCGCGTCCTGCACCAGCCGCGCCAACACCAAGCTCCGCGCGACGCTGAGCACGTATCCGTGCATCGGGGTGATGCACTCGGCCGTCTACGCCAACCCGTCCAGGAACATCATCACCGCGGTGTCGATCGCGAAGTTCTCCAGCTCGACGGCGGCGGCGAGCGTCAGCCGGCTCACCTCCAGCAAGGGCTGGCCGCTGCTGCTCACCCCGTCCGACGCGAGCGGCCTCCCGCAGCCCCGCGCCAACCCGGCCTACTGGACGCGTTCGTGGCCGCAGGGCTCCAGCGTCGTCTACGCCCAGTCGTACTGGTCGACCGGCGCCGCAACCGGCGGCCGCACCAGCAGCGTCTTCACCACCGCCGGCGAACTGGGCATCGAGGTGAAGAACACCCTCATCTGGAGTGACTGACCCGCACGATCCGGGCCCGGACACGCCGGGCCCGGCAGGGCTCCTTCGCGCTCAGCCACCGGCGCCCAGCGAGCGCGCGAACACCTCGTGCACGATCTGGGTCACGGCCGCCCGTGCCGCCGCGGAGACCATCGACATGTTCAGCGAGCCGCCGGTCGCGAGGTGCCGGTCATAGGGGACCGGCACGACGGGCAGGCCCCACGCGGCCAGCATCTGTTGCGCCCGCTGGAGGTCGGCGCCCACCTGAGGGGCGTGCGAGACCATCGCGATCACCGTCCGGGCGAGGAGGTCGCGCTGGTTGTTGGCCGCGTACCATTCCAGCGCCCCGCGCGCGCTGAGTGCGCCGTCGACCGTCCCCGGCGTCACCAGGACGAGACCGTGTGACGCCGCGACCACGCCCCGGTTCAGCTCGGTCAGAATCCCCGCGCCGCAGTCGATGACCGTCGTCCCGACGTACCGGGCGACCTGGCTGACCGCGTTCTGGAACATCTCCAGCGTGAACTCGCCGGCGATGCGGCCGCCTCTCGTGGACGACAGCACGAGCAGCCCCTCGGGCGTGGGGGCCAGGAAACGCGCCGCCTCCTCGAACGACCGCGGATTCTGCCCGGCCAGATCGAACAGCGACAGCTGCGGACGGACACCGAGCCGCAACGGCAGCGAGCCCAGCTCGGCGTCGGCGTCGGCCGCCAGCACCCGATCCCGCCGGTGCCGCGCCAGTTCGGTCGACACCAGCGCGGCCATCGTCGTCTTGCCCGCGCCACCGCGCACACTGGCGACCGCGATCTGCCGGGTACTCGGCACCGGCCGCTGCATCAAATCCACGAACGCGGCCATGTCACGCGCCTCGCGGGTACCGCCGCCAACCGCCTTGCGGACGCTGCGGCCCATCCGGCGGGCCAGCGGATCACCATGCTGATGCTTGCGAATCAGATCCTCGGCCGGGATGGGCTGGCCCGCACCCACCGGACCGACCTGGCCCGGAGCGGGAGCCTGAGCCGCGGCTTCCGGAGGCGGCGCCGCCGGCTGATGGGTACCGACCTGCTCGGCGAGCGGGGCCTCCGACGTGTCCACCCCGATCAGCGGGTTGACGGCCGCCGCCCAGTCGAACTCGGGGGGCGGCGCCTGCTGCTCGGGCGAGGCGTCCGCCGGCTGCTCCGCGGCTTCGCCCGCCACCGGCTGCTGCAGGAACGGCGGGGCGGGAGGCGGCGCGGGCGGGTCCTCCTGCCCAGGCGCCGGGAACGCCGGCCGGGGAGGCGGCGGAGGCGGCGGAGGCGGAGGCGCCTCCGCACCGCCTTGGGACGGCGCGGCAAAGGGAGCCGGAGGTGGAGGTGGGGGTGGAGGCGTCGGCTCAGGGGCTGCGTGCGGCTCGGTGGGAGGAAGCGGTTGGGCCGGCGGATCGGGCATCACGACCGGCGCGGCGGCCGCCCGCTGCTCGGGCGCGGGCTGCGGTGGAGCCTCGGCTCCCCATGCCTCCTGGGCAGCGGAGGACGGCACCGTCGCGAGCACCTGCAATCCCCGCTGTGAAACACCGAGATCGCGCAGGACGGCCTGCTGCCACGTTGAATCCGACACCTGCCTCCCTTCTCCGCCGCAAGCCTACGAGACGCCCAGCCCCCCACGCACCGCGGACGGCCAGGCGTCCCGCCGTCAACGGGGAGGCGGCCCGGGAGGCCCACCCTGCGGCGGACCCCACCCAGGCGGCGGAGCACCACCGGGCTGCCCAGGCGGCTGGTACTGCGGCTGTCCCCCCATCGGCTGCGCGGCCGGCGGCGGACCGGGCGGATACTGCTGCCCGAACCCCGGCGGCGCACCGGGACCGGGCCCCATCGGCGGCGCGGGCGGACGAGGCCCCTTCCGCTGGGAGATCACAAAAGCGAAGACGCCCGCCACGACAATGCCCACCGCCGCGGCGATGAAGAAGATGACAGTGCCCAGACCGCCGCCGTCCGACGCCTTCGGCGCCGCCGACTTGGCGCCTTCGGGATGCTGCGTCTTCATCCAGCGATCGAACTCATCGAACACCGGGTTCGCGGTGCCGTTCGGCACCTTCCCCGCCAGCGGCCGATACGGACGAATCATCCCGTACCCGGTCCGGTCGTCCTTCCCCTTCTCAGCAAGATCCGCCGCAGACGCAATGAGCTGCCGCACAACCTCACGATTCGTCATCTGCGGATGCTTGGCCCGAATCAAAGCCACAGCAGCAGACGTAAGCGCCGTCGCGTCACTCGTCCCGCTTCCCGGGTATAGCTTTCCGTCTCTCAGTACCGTCACCGTGTGGACGCCGGGAGCCGCCACCATCACATATGGCTGCCGCTGCGTCTTCTCCCACGGATTCCCTTGCGCGTCAGCAGCACCCACTGCCAGCACGCCCTTGCAGTTAGCGGGGGCGTTACTGGCGTTACCGACGTTTCCATCATTGCCCGCACCAACGACGATGACCGCATCCTTGCTCAGCGCGTAGGCGATCGACTCCTGTAGGTCTTCGGGACAGGGGCCAGGGACTCCCTGCGACAGGTTGATTACTTGAGCACCGTGATCAACCGCGAACCGGACTCCCTTGGTATAGGCGGCAATGCTCTGCGCCACCACCGGAAGGATCTTTGCGTCCGGAGCGACGCCGACCATGCCGGTGCCACGCCCCTGGGCGGCTATGAGCGCCGCCATCGCAGTGCCATGGCCTGGGGGATCTTCGACGCTATCGAGATCCTGCCGAGCGTCACCGCCGCCGCTCTCCGCGTTCATGCCGGGAAGCACTACCCCTTGCAGTTCCGGCAAGTCCGCCTGCACACCCGTGTCGATCACGGCAACCGTGATGCCTTCGCCCGTGGACAACGGCCAAAGGTGACTCTGCACCCCCCAGGACTTGAACCACCACTCCTTCGAGAGCGGCTGGGGTGCCGCCGCAGCCGAGCCAGGCCAGGCCACCACTCCGAAAATGAGCAAGGCCAAGGCGGACCTGGCCACTCTCTGTCTCCGCCGCAGCATCAGTACTCCTTGCCTATACGACCGGTTCTGCATCAAGTATCGGCAGGCCGGCGGAACCGGGCCTGCCGATACTTTCGCGCTCGCTGTCAGCACCTCGCCGTCAGCCGATCACGGGTGGGGCCGTGTCATCATCACCGCCCCAGATGTCCTGGTCCTCGGACAGCCATGTACTGCGTTCATGTTCGTTGCCGTCGCCGCCACGACCGCCGGCGCCGGCACCCATCGGCATTCCCATCCCGGTCATGCCACCCTTTCCCATGCCGGCCCTACCGCCCAGCCCGCCAGGGCCTGCGCCCGGCCCTGCTCCCAGTCCTCCTGGGCCGCCGACCGCACCGCCCGCGCCCAGGTTAGGAGCACCGCCGGGGCCGCCACCTGGGCCGCCACCTGGGCCGCCGCCGAGGCCACCGGCGCCGAGGCCAGGACCACCACCTGGACCGCCTCCGGGCAGGCTCGCGAGATCCGTCCCGCCGCCGGGAATACCGCCGCCAGGGCCACCGGGAATGTCACCGGGGCCTCCAGGGACATGGCCGGGGCCACCAGGACCACCGGGAATCTGGCCAGGACCACCTGGGATATCACCCGGACCGCCGCCAGGAGGCGCACCGCCGCCGGGCATTGCAGGGGAACCAGGGCCACCACCACCCGAGCCGGGCTGCTGGGGAAATTCTCCGTCCCGGAAGTTGGTGCTCGCGAGGTCCTGGCGGATGCCAGGCGGGAAGTTGTTGTTGGTTTGCTCAGTGCCGTCGTTGATGGCGCCCATTGCTTTGGCCGCACCGGCATTATTGCCGATCATGTTACTGACGGCGGCTTGGGCGGCGATGGGATTGGTTCTGAGGATGTTACGTCCCCAGTTGACCGCGTCGGCCATCCAGCCGGCCATCCCGCTGCCGCTGCCGTACGCGTTCTTCCATTCGTGCTGCTGCTGGGCGTGCGACGTCATCGCCTTGCTGGTCTGGTCGGAGACCTTCGCGATCTCCTGCATCTGCCGATAGGTCTTGTCCATGGCCTCTAAGGCCTTTTTTGCGTCTTCACCGCCCCAGGCCTCAGCCATGCGAATCCCCTGGTTGTACAGCAGATTCGCAGCGCCGTTCATCTCTTTTGCGAGATTGCCGTAGACGCGTCCGCCGCTCTTCAGCTGGCCAGGGTCCATGCTGTCGACGATCTCGCGGACCTTGTCGTAATTGTCATTCCAGACCTCGAGAGCGTTGTACCAGTTGCCAACGCCCTCGGCGTCCTTTGCGACAGTCTTCCTAATCTCTAGTTCATGCCCCACTGCTGCGCACCCCTGTCCGCTCGTTTCCTTCTAGATGTAAGTCTGCGGGGAGCCGGCGGATTCCACGCCACGCTTGGAGGCGTCATCGGCCTTGCGATGAGTCTTGTCCGAATTCCGGATGGCTTCGATCACTTGTTTGTACGACCTGATGAGCTGGTCGTGGGTCATGCCAATGGAATCGCGTGCCGCTCGGACGGTGCTGTGGAGACCTTGTCCTGCCTTGTAGTTGCCGATCGCACCCTCGGACGGCGTGGCGTCCTGGATCTGCTGAGTGAACCGCGCGTTCTCCAGCGCGTGCAGATTCTTTTCGAGCTTCTTCACGATGTCTGCGAGCGCATCGTGGTCGACTTTGATCTCCTTGCCTCCGGCCTGAGGCATGGGCGGGTAGCCCATATGTTCTTACCTCCTGTTGGTCTCGTGCTCATCGGCCGTCTGGGAGAGGGGAGCGGCATCCGCCGGGCACCGGCCCAGATTGGCCGGGCCGGCCCTGGCCGTTGGTGACGGCCAGGGCCCGCGACAGCCCCGTATGCCCGGGGACGGTCATCGTCGGCTGTTCAGCCCCAGATGCCCGAGTTGCTGCGCTCGGCCTGCTGGTAGTTGTCGTTGGCGTCGCGGATCGCCAGACCCAGCTGCGCCACCACGTTCTGCATGTCCTTGGCCGCGCCGTCCCACTGCTTCTGGAAGACCCAGTACGCCTCCTGCGCCGAGCCCTCCCACTGGTTCAGCTTGGTGCGGAGCTTGCCCTCCAGGTCGTTCAGCTCGTCCATCAGCGCACGCGCCGCCTGGCTGAACTGCGCCTCACCCTCGGTCAGGCCCCCGAAATTGGCCCTGGTGTAACTCATGATTCTCCTTCTCCAGCCCTGGTCACCTAATCCGAATAGCCTTCGGGATTCACCCTCAGGTGCTGCCGTTGAGCAGGGACTGGACCTTGCTCACGGCCTGCTCGGACATCTCTTCCTTGGACTCGTAGGTGATCTTGGTCTGGACCAGGCTCTGGTGCATGCCCTCCAGCGCCTTCAGAACCTTGTTGAAGTCCTCGTTGAACCGGTTGAAGACCGACTCGAAGGCCATGGAGGCATTACCCTCCCAGGCCGAACGGACCTGCTGCTTGTGCCCTTCGAGCTGGCTCTGCAGACCCTTGATGATGTTCGCGGACGCGTCGATGTCGTCCGCGGCCTGCTTCATCGATGCTCTGTCGACGGCAGACTGCTGTCCCATCGGTCACCTCCAGTGACTTCGACCGTGAGCCCGGGCGAAACATGATCCTTCGGGACACAGATGCCGGGCCACTCCCACCTGCCTCCCTTTCAGCCACCCTGTTTCGGGCAGCACAAAAGGACATTGAGGCCTGATCGGCGGGGGGTCGCGCGACAGGATTCCCCAACCATAGGGCCCGGATTGCCGATTGTCCAGCCATTCCCTTACCAGACAGACACACCAGGACCAATTCTGTAATGTCGCTGTCTCCTACGTGTCAATCAATCCGTTTCTGATCAAGGGACGGCAGAGCCCTACACCATCGAGAACCGTTCCCACCTCCCCAAACACGACTATTCGGGGTCGCTCCAACGGCGCATCCGAAGGCTCGCCGAGTGGGTCACATGGACAGGTGGTCAGCCCACTGACCTTCCTGAGAGGCGGCGTGGCATAGCCCAGAAGGCCAGGAGCGCGAACGGGTTCGTCCTGCGTATGGCGCTGCCGTCGGCCTGGTCGCGATTTCGATCACGTGGACGGCGTGGGCCAGTGCTTCTCCCGCAGGCCGTACGAGGGACGACCGAGGCTGTTCAATGCGCCCGCCCCAGCGTCACTGCAGGTCACGACGCCACAGTCCTTGCATCGCTGATCACGGATTAGGCCACCGTGCCCGTGGGTTCGCCCCAGAGACACTCACTGCGGGACCAATGGACACACCACTGACGCAGTCATGTTCGGACCGAAACCGCCGACGCCAAGGTCCGCAGATACTTCCGTCCGCGTCACCACTTCGCGCCCGGCGCGGCCGGCAGCGTGAAGCGCATGGCGGCCGTGCCTCTCCCTGCGTCGAGCGGTCACCGCTGCATCTGCCACGGGAGACCGCACAGTTCATCGGGGTCTGCTACTCGCCACCAACGGGCTCTGTCATGGCGTCACGCTTCCTTGGTCATGCGACTGTTGCCCTTGCACAGGCGAGGTGGTGGCTCGGCTGGCCCGTGGCCACCGGCACGCCTAGGCCCCGCGAACTCGCCCTGTCTGTTGCTTCGTCGCGGTGAGTCCGGTCTCAGCCTCTGTCACCTGACGTGCAGCGTGCGGATCTGCATGGTCTGGATCGAAACCGCCACGGCCGCCACCCGCTTGCGCTAGCCGTGGTGGCGGTGCGCAGAGCCGGTGGCGGCCGTGGGTCGTCGTTCCAGGAAGAGTTGCTAGCGGGGCGGCCCGGGGCGGTGATCGCCCTCCGGCCGCCATTGCTGCGGCGGTGCGCCCTCGGGCTGCTGCGGTGGCTGGAACTGCGGGCGTCCGCCCATGGGCTGTCCAGGCTGGCCCCCCATCGGCTGCCCGCCCATCGGCTGCGCCGCATGTGGCGGGCCGGGCGGCTGCTGCTGCCCGAAACCCGGGGGCGCGCCCGGGCCAGGGCCCATGAACGGGGGCGGGGGCGGGCCGGAGCGCTTCCGGCGGGAGATGACGAACCAGATCACGCCACCGATCGCAGCCACGACGAGGATCCCGGCGAGGACGATCGGGATGGGCGCAAGGCCGGCTTCGTGGTTACCCGGCTGTGGGGCCGACTTGCTGCCTTCTGGATGATTGGTCTTCATCCAGCTGTCGAACTCCTCGAACACCGGGTTCGCGGTGCCCGTCGGCGCCTGGCCCGCCAGCGGCCGGTAGGGACGGATGATGCCGTACCCGGTCCGGTTGTCCCTACCCTTCTCAGCGATGTCCTTCGCGGACGCGATAAGCTGCCGCACAACCTCGCGGTTCTTCATGTCCGGATGCTTGGCTCGAATAAGAGCAATGGCACCGGAAGTTAGCGCCGTCGCAGCGCTGGTCCCACCACCATAATGGATCTTCCCGTCTCCGAAGACCGCCAGGGTATTTTCGCCTGGAGCGGCAACGGTCACGTAGGACTGGCGTTGCGTCTTCTCCCAAGGGTTGAACTTCGGGTCGACCGCGCCAACGGAAAGAACACCTTTGCAATTGGCTGGCGAATTGCTCGAGTTCGCGCCATTTCCGTCGTTGCCCGCGCCGGCCACGACGACGGCGTCCTTGCCCAGCGCGTATGCGATGGATTCTTGCAAATCGCGGGGGCACGGTCCGGCTATGGCCTGAGACAGGTTGATCACCTGAGCGCCGCGGTCCGCCGCCAAGCGAATGCCTTTACCGTAGCCGGGGTTGCTGTGTGCATAAATCGGAAGAATCTTGGCCTCTGGAGCGACTCCCAGCATTCCGGTGCCGCTACCCTGTGCGGCTATCAGGGACGCCATCGCCGTTCCATGGCCAGAGCCGAAACGGTCGAGGTCTTGCTTCCCGTCCCCAGTACCGTCCTCAGCGTTCGCCCCGGGCACCACTACGCCCTGGAGTTCTGGCAGATTCGCCTGGACGCCCGTGTCGATCACTGCGACGGTGACACCGTTGCCCTTGGTGATCGGCCAGAGGTGGCTCTGCACGCCCCAACTCTCGAACCACCATTCCTGTGGCAGCGGGTTGGGCGCCGCCGCGGCCGAGCCGGGCCAGGCGACTGCTCCGAGAACGAGCATGGCCAAGGCCGAGCTTACGACCTTTCGACTCCGCCGCAGCATTTCGCACTCCTCGCCTAAGTAAGCGGTTCTACACAAAGCATCGGCAGACCGGGCGTCGCCCGGTCTGCCGATACTGTCATGTTCGCCACACGACGTCTCTGCGTCAGCCGATAACGGGTGGGGCCGTGTCGTCGTCGCCGCCCCACACGTCCTCGTCCTCGGTCAGCCACGTGCTGCGCTCGTGCTCGTTGCCCTCGCCGCCACGACCGCCGCCGCCGGCACCCATGGGCATTCCCATGCCGGTCATGCCGCCCTTGCCCATGCCGGCCTTGCCGGCACCCATTGCGCCAGGGCCACCGATCATGCCACCGGCACCGGTGCCGAGCCCGCCCGGGGCGCCACCGGGCATGCCACCGCCGCCGAGGCCGGGGCCACCACCTGGGCCACCGCCGGGCATGCCACCGCCGCCGAGGCCGGGGCCACCACCTGGGCCGCCACCCGGCATGCTCGCAAGGTCCGTCCCGCCGCCGGGAACACCGCCCGGGCCACCGGGGATGTCGCCAGGACCACCGGGGCCGCCGGGAATGTCACCGGGGCCCCCGGGACCGCCCGGGCCCGGGGGGACACCGGGGGGATCGCCGGGACCCGTGGGGCCCTTGGGAATGTCGTTGGGGCCGCCAGGAATGTCACCGGGGGGGCCACCTGGAGGAGGGCCGCCACCGGGCATCTTGGGAGAACCCGGGGGCTTGCCCGTGCCAGGTGGAGGCTTTTCGTCAAAAATACTGGGGTTCGTCGTCGGCATGTCCTGGCGGATGCCCTCGGGGAAGTTCTCGTTGGACTGCCTGGTGCCCTCGTGAATGGCGTCCATGGCGTCGTCGGCCGACAAGTTGTTTCCGAGGAAGGTGCTGACGGCGATGGGGCTGGTCGCAATGTGCTTCATGCCCCAGTTGAACGTGTTGTTGACCCAGCTGTCGGTGGCGCTGCCGCTGCCGTACTGCTGCTTCCAGTTACTCTGCTGATTGCCGTGGGCCGTCAGCGCCTTACTGGTGGTGTCGGCCTTGGTGTAGATTTCCTTCGCCGCCTGGAAGGCCTTGTCCATCTGAATCATGGCCTTGTTGGCGTCCTCGCCACCCCATGCCTCGACCAGCCGCGTCGCCTGCTTGTAGATGAGGTCGACGGATGTGTCCATCCGCGTGGCCATGTTCTTGTAGGCCAGCGCACCGCTGTGCATCTTGCTAGGCTGCATGGAATCGACAATTTTCCGAACCTTGTCGAAATTGTCCTTCCAGAACGCAAGCTTGTTCAGGCCTCCGGTGCCCTCGTCACCATCCCGAATTTCAGCTACCCGAATCTTTTGCTGACCCACGGAAGGGCCCCCTTTCCGTACTCGTGGCTGGTCAGACGGCGCTGTTCGGGTTACCAGCGGCCTCTACGCCGCGCTTGGATGCGTCGTCGGCCTTGCGGTGGTTCCTGTTCGATGCCCGGAGGGCCTCGATCGTCTGCTCATAGGCGGTGATGAACTGGTCGAAAGTGCCACCGATGGCGTCGCGCGCAGCCGTGATCGTGCCGTACATGGTGCGGCCCGCCTGGTAGTCCCCCATCGCGGCCTCGGACGGCGTCTCCTCGGTGACCTTCCGGGAGTGCGTCGGGTACTTCTTGAGGTCGATCAGGTCCTTTTCGAGCTGCTTCACGATGTCGTCGAGCGTGTCGTGGTCGACCTTGATCTCTTTGCCCCCGGTCTGGGGCAGGTACTTGGGGTGACCCATGTTCTTACCTCCTAGTCAGCCTCTTGCCTCTTCGGCTGTCCGGGAGACAAGACGGCACCGATCCGAGCCGGTTCCACTTCGGCGAAGCCGGCCCTGGCCGTTGGTGACGGCCAGGGCCCGCGACAGCCCCGTATGCCCGGGGACGGTCATCGTCGGCTGTTCAGCCCCAGATGCCCGAGTTGCTGCGCTCGGCCTGCTGGTAGTTGTCGTTGGCGTCGCGGATCGCCAGACCCAGCTGCGCCACCACGTTCTGCATGTCCTTGGCCGCGCCGTCCCACTGCTTCTGGAAGACCCAGTACGCCTCCTGCGCCGAGCCCTCCCACTGGTTCAGCTTGGTGCGGAGCTTGCCCTCCAGGTCGTTCAGCTCGTCCATCAGCGCACGCGCCGCCTGGCTGAACTGCGCCTCACCCTCGGTCAGGCCCCCGAAATTGGCCCTGGTGTAACTCATGATTCTCCTTCTCCAGCCCTGGTCACCTAATCCGAATAGCCCTCAGGATTCACCCTTAGCGGGATTCACCCTCAGGTGCTGCCGTTGAGCAGGGACTGGACCTTGCTCACGGCCTGCTCGGACATCTCTTCCTTGGACTCGTAGGTGATCTTGGTCTGGACCAGGCTCTGGTGCATGCCCTCCAGCGCCTTCAGAACCTTGTTGAAGTCCTCGTTGAACCGGTTGAAGACCGACTCGAAGGCCATGGAGGCATTACCCTCCCAGGCCGAACGGACCTGCTGCTTATGCCCTTCGAGCTGGCTCTGCAGGCCCTTGATGATGTTCGCGGACGCGTCGATGTCGTCCGCGGCCTGCTTCATCGATGCTCTGTCGACGGCAGACTGCTGTCCCATCGGTCACCTCCAGTGACTCGTAGTCATGACCCGCGAGGGTGATCTTCGGAACACAGGTGCCGGGCCAACACCGCATGCCCCCGTTTCGGCAGCGCAAATGCACCCTGTGGCCTGGACGGCGGGGGGTCGCACCGCAGAGTTCTCACTAGCATAGGATCTTCATCCACCAGTGTCCAACCATTCTCACCTGATAGAGACGCATTAGATCCCATTGTGGTTCGGCCAAAGCGCAGATCATTTGAAATCAGTTCCCTGCCTGCGCGGTTGTCGGCGGGGTGGACACCGCATCCGGATCCAGCACCGGTCCCTGCGCGATGAGCTCCAGAACGCCGGCGGGCACCTTCGACGCGTCACCCGGCAGCGAGTAGCCGAGCTTCTCCGCCGTCTGCTGGTCCTTGATCGGGAACCGCTTGCCCTCGGCGACGAGGTAGTAGGTGTTGACCTGTTCGGCCTGCCCGGGGCTCGGCACCTGTCCGGCCAGGGCCGCGCTGCCGGGCGGGAAGACGAGCTGGTCCGCGCCCTGCGGGCTGACGGCGCTGGGCGGCGAGGGCAGGTCGCCGTTGAGGGTCAGGACGGCGTCGCTGTTCCCGCTCTGGTCGTTGTAGAGGGCGCAGAGCGGGCT
This sequence comes from Actinomadura sp. 3N508, assembly GCF_044326375.1. Lineage (NCBI taxonomy): Bacteria > Bacillati > Actinomycetota > Actinomycetes > Streptosporangiales > Thermomonosporaceae > Actinomadura > Actinomadura sp. 3N508. Next base: position 147,883 of record NZ_JBIRAX010000011.1, on the reverse strand, counting down.
CGGCCCGCTGAGGGTGACGATGCTCGGCGCCTTTCCTTCGAGCTTCGGGTCATGTAGCCGCTGCGCCGACCGTCCGAACGAGTTGACCTGGCCGGCGTCGATCTGTACCGGGCGGGCGGGGTTCGCGCCGTAGGCCTTTCGCGTCTGTGGGTCGGCGACCAGCAGGTCCCGCTGGATCGCGGTGATGGGAGCGAGCCCGTCCGCGAGGAGCACGAACGAGGAGGCCGCGCCGGACGCGGTGTTCAGGCTGAAGACCTGCCCGACCCGTGCGGCTCCGCCGGGGCCGTTCGCGGGCTGGCCGAGGCCGGGGATCCGCGGCGCGGCGAAGTCGGGGCCCTGCGTCACCGAGTTCAGCCATTTCTCGGCGATGGGGGTGGCGGTCGCGCCGAGCGTGGTCAGCGCGTACGGCGTCATCCGCATCCGCATGTTTCGCCAGAGCAGCCAGTTCTGGGGGCCGGCGCTGACGACGATCGCCTGGTCGTCGCGCAACGGGGTGCCGCCGACCTTGCGGCCGGCGGTGAGCGTGACGAGCGGCTGGCGGCCGAGCGAGGTGCTCTCCACCGTCCGCACGCACACCGCCCACGGCGCCTGGGTCAGGTCACCGGGTTCGGGGAGCGTGTTCGGCGCGCCCGGGATGCCGATCGTGGGACCGCGCTCGAATTCCTTGAGGGACGCGCGGTTGACGGTCTTGCGGCTGGCCTTGTCGGCGCCGGCGACCAGCCGCGCCGACACGTAATTGCTGACCGGGCAGAGTTTCCCGTTCTCGCACCACACGTAGCGGGCGCCGGTCTCCTCTTCCACGATCAGCATTCCGGCCTTTTCCAGGCCGGTGGCGCCGCCGGGACGGATGACGCCCCAGATGCCGAACGCGGCGCAGACCAGAATGCCGATCATGATGCCGCTGAACGCGGCGATGTTCATGCGGCGCAGCGGAAGCTCGGGGTTGTCCGGCTCACCGGAGATCAGCGCGAGCGAGGCGCGCTGGGTCATCAGGCGGTGGGCTTGCAGCAGGTCCTTGCGAGTCTGCACGAGGCGCTCCTAACCGGCGAGACCGCGCATGTACGCGAACAGCCCGCACTCTCCGAGCGCCAGCGGGATGAGGGCGATCAGCAGGAACATCTCCAGGATGTCACCGGCCCGGCCCCAGAACGGCGAGGGCCTGTGCCCGGGGAGCCAGAGGCCGACTCCGACCACGGTGGAGGCGATGGCGATGAGCGGGACGAGCGACGACACCACCATCGTGACGGGCGAGGAGTCCCAGGACAGCCCGATCGCCACCGTGCCGAGGCCCAGCATGCCGGGCACCAGCAGGTTCAGCCGCTGCGCGCGGCCGCGGAACAGCCGGGACCGCAGCAGCAGCAGGAGCGAGATGACGCCCGCGGTGGTCGGGCCGAGCCAGCCGTCGTCGAACGCCGACGGGACGAGCCCGAGGAAGGCGATGACGCCGAGCCCGGCGGTGAAGCCGGTGATGAACCGGTTCGCCCGGCCGGTGCGGGTCAGCACCTGCTGCCCGTCCACCATGATCGTGTCGCGCCGGAGGTCTTCCGCGCTCTGCGGCACCGGCGGGAGCGTGACCTTGGAGAACCGGAACGCCAGCGTCGGGGTCAGCGGAGTGATCATCATGGCGACGACCACCGTGACCGCGGCGATGCCGGCGGCGGACAGGTCATCGAACAGCAGCGCGAAGCCGGAGGCGATCGCGCCGAGCAGCCCGCCGAGGACGGCGCCCCAGAACACCGACGCGCCGCCGGTGACGCCGACGACGGCGATCACCGCGAACAGCACCAGGACGCCGAATCCGGCGAGGGTGTTGAGGGCGTCCAGGGCGGAGAAGGGATCGTCGCGCGCCGGGCCGAGCAGGCCGGCGAGGAACGCGTGCGGCAGCGCGGCGAAGCCGAGCACGGTGCCCGCCTGCTCGTCGCCCGTCGACCGCGACACCGCGACCGCCCCAGCGATGAACAGCAGGCCGGTCAGTCCCGCGGCGATGGAGGGGACGATCCAGGACGGCCCGGCCAGCAGGACCACGGCCGCGGCGACCACCGAGGCGCCCCCGCCGACGGAGAGCGAGAACTGGCGGGTCCATTCGGGCCGCCAGCGGTCGCGGCGGTCGCGGACCGCGGTGGCGACGACGTCGGGGACGTCATCGAACGCCAGCTCGGGCAGCTGGGACATGCCCGGCCGCAGGTAGAGGACCTCGCCGTCGCGGACGTTCGCCTGCGCGGGCGTCATCCCCCCGTCGAAGGGGGCCTCGTCCAGCCGCTGCAGGACCCAGCCGCCGTGCGCGAGCCCGGCGTCGGCCATCTGGGCGCCGGAATAGTGCAGGATCGCCGGAAAGAACTGGGCGAACGGCACGTGCGCGGGGAGCGATATGTCGATGCGGCGCTTTGGGGCCACCACCGTGACCCTGCACAGCTCCGCTCCGGTGACTGAAGCCACTGTTCTTCCTCACATGTAGGCATGGCCCCTTGGGGAGCGTCCGGACACCCGGCGAAACCGTAACAAGATGCATTGTGACATCACGGGGTACCGCACTGTTCCACCGCGGAAAGCACGGTAGCAGGATCACCAAGGGTCATTGCATACGGTTTGTCGTGCATCTGGCCACCAGGTGTCATGATTGGACCGAACCAGCCTGTCATCCGGCCCACTCAGGCCGGCCGGACAGCCCGCGGCGTCGCGAGATCCAGCGGCGCCCGCGTCCGAAGCCGGGCGACGAGTGGTGGTCCCGGCGCCCGCTCCCCATGAACGGAGGCACCGATTGGGTGAGAATCGAGTCGCGCAAGCCCTGAACGGGCCCAGCCCGTCCCCATCGCCGACAACATCCGGAAGCGGGCCCCCTGCCGGCACGCCGTCTCCCTCCCCGCAGACGTCCCCCTCCCCGCAGTCATCGCCGAACGGCGGCGGCAAGTCCGGCGGTGAGGTGCGCTTCTCCCCGGACGAGCTGAAGAAGCTGGGCGCCGCCGTCGAGAAGGAGCTCATGGATCTGTTCAAGCAGGCGCGGAACGAGCTCAACGCCGAGCCCCGCGACGCCCAGCCGGACACCTACACGATGTTCGCCATCGCGGCCGCGCTGACCTACACGCAGATGATCGAGTTCGCCGACCAGGACCTCATCGACAAGAGCAAGCACGCCATGGAGATCAACGACAAGCTCATCAAGACGGCCGGCATCCAGGACGAGGCCGAGCGCATGTCGACGCTGAAGGGGATCTGATGTCGGCCGGAGCACTCGACGCGGCGGAGGGCCTGGCGAAGGCGGCCTTCTTCGAATCTCTCTGGGTATCGGTGGTGATCCCGGCGGCGATCCCGATCGTGCCGATCGCATACCAGGCCCAGGGGAACCCGGGCAAGCTGTGGCGGGCCGCCGACGGCTGGAAGGAGATGGTCGGCAAGCTGGAGCAGTCCCAGCAGAAGATCGAGGAGTTGACGCGCCGCGTCGCCGAGAGCCAGTGGGCCGGCGACGACCGCGACGCCTTCGAAAGCAAGATGGACGACTACTCCGCCCAGCTCGACTTCGCCATCGTCATGGCCTGGTCGGTGATCGTGGCGCTGTACATCCTGGCCGTCCTCATCGCCGTGTTCATCTACATCATGTTCATCATCATGACGTTGCTGGCGATCTTCGCGACGGCCATCTGCATCGCGGCCGGGACGATCGTCGGCGCGCCCGCCGCGCTGCAGCTGGAGGCGCAGGCGAACCAGTACGCCGCCATGGCCTACAAGGTGCTCAACGTCAGCTCGACGGCCATCGAGCTGGTCTCGAAGGGGGCCGCGATCGTCTGGGGCGCCTTCCTCACCACCAACATGGTCGGGCAGCTGTTCAAGGGCAACACCGACGTCTTCGCCACGTTCGGGAAGGCGACCATGAACGGCGCGGACGACATGCTCAAGGGCGCCCTCGCCTACCTGCTGACCAAGCGGACCGCGGGGGTCTTCGGGGCGAATCCGGCGACCGCGCTGGGCGTCCCCCTGTCCTCGCGGGTCGGGGCGATGACGACGGCCGAGAAGTTCGCCGGGACGCTGATGACGGCCGACACCCTGAACGGGGGCAACATCCTGGGCATTCCGTTCTCAGGCGTCGGGGCCTCGTACGGCTCCGAGGACGGGGACAACGACGGCAAGCCCGACGGGCAGGAGTACGTCGACGAGACCCAGCCTCACCGCTGACCGTCAGGAGGGCGGGGCCTCCTGTTGCCCCGCCCTTCTGCGGGACCGCTGCCGGTACTGCCGGTAGCTCGTGTAGCCGAGCACCGCGATGACGAGCAGCATCAGCAGGGGGCCGTAGAGGAGCCGGAGCGTGAGCTTCGCGGCGTGTGACGTGGTGGCGCGCACCTTGACGCTTTGCCCCACGTCGCCTCTTCCGGCGCCCGCGACGTCCCCGCGGACGTTCTCACCGTCTGGGAGCGTCCACCGTCCGGCGCACTGGAGTTGCTCCCTGCCGGGGTCGACGCAGCGTTCCACCACCGCCGTCGTCGACGTGCCTGTGGCGTACCACCACAGCGGCCGCGCCAGGTAGAAGAGCCCCAGGGGTATCGCCACACACAGGACTCCGACCATGAGCTTGTTTCTCAAGGCGCTTCGCTCCCATTTCGACTTCCAACTCGACAAGGTTTCGTCCAGGGCCGGCTCGGCGCGGGCTTCGGGGCCGAGGGGGTCGTCCTCGATGGCCCTGATCCATCTGGGAAGCATCCGGCGCGGAGGGTGAATGGCGTAGATGCCGGTGACGATGATCCCGGCCATGGCGAGCAGCGATCCCAGCGCCAGGACCGGAGCCGGTGCCGGGTCGAGCAGGAAGTTCAGCCCTACCAGCGCGGCCATCAGTAAGAGGGCGCCTGCGAACCACGGCGCCGCGAGGGGCTTGTAGTTCGCCCGCCAGCTGTCGGAGTACCACGATCGCCAGCGCCCGGTGAAGGCCATCAGGCCCGCGACGAAGAGGCCGGCCAGCACGATCAGCAGGACGAAGATCAGCGCGAGCCGACCCCCGGTGCCGTCCAGTGGATCCTGCTGGGCCAGCGGCATCACCGCCGCGCCGGACGCGTCCGCGATCACCGCCCGGGGTCCCGGATGCCCAGTTTGCGCTGCAGCTCCTCCATCATCTGCTCGGACCTGCGCCCGGCGTCCTTGAAGATGTCCTGCATGTCGTCGAGCGACTTCTTCAGCGCGTCCTGGTTCTTGAGGGCGTCCAGCGGGTTGCCCTCCTCGCCGTAGGTCCCGGCGGTGAGCTCCTGCACCTGGGCGTCGAGGTCCTGCCGGGCGAGGCGGGCGGTCTCCCTGATCGCGGTCGCCAGCTCTTCCGAACCCATCCGCATCGCGCGCGGATCGATCTTGATTTCGGCGAGCGGGTCCTGTGCGGTGCTGACCACGCTGACGCGGCCGTCGGGTGTCTCCGCCCGCCCTTTGAGGTCGGCCATTTGTTCCCGGACCGCAGCGAGCTTGGCCATTCGCTCCTGCGACTGGCGCATTAGGTCTTCGAGGTCGACGCCGTCCGGTCCGAACATCTTCTGTCTCCGTGTTCCATGATCGTCCGTTGGGTTTGCGAAGGGGGTTCAGTTAGTGACGCTAGACCCTATCCCGTGGTTCGGGTCACCATTGATAGCGTCCGTTGGGTTGCGGCCCAGCGGCCCAAAAGCCGCCGACGCGAACTTTTCCGTATGATGTCGGGGCCTGTGACGTTTGACAGCCAGGAGGGGAGCCCAGTCCAGTGAGCACGGTACTGGTGCGGCGCAAGGAACGCCGCAAGCCGCCCGAGATGCCTCGGGGGGAGGTCCTGCTCGAGTCCCCGCCCGAGCTGCCCGAGGTCAGCACCGACGGCTTCCGCAACGTGCTCACCTTCCTGCCGATGGCGGCGGGGTCCGGCGCGATGGCGTTCATGTTCCTCAACCCCAACTCCAACCCGCTGCAGATGGTGGCGGGCGGGATGATGGGCCTGTCGATGTTCGGCATGATGTTCAGCCAGGTCGGCCAGCGCTCCGGCGAGCGCAAGTCGAAGCTGAACGCCGAGCGGCGCGACTACCTGCGCTATCTCGGGCAGGTCAGGACGAAGGTCCGCAAGGCCGCCTCCCAGCAGCGCGAGGCCCTGGAATGGTACAACCCGGACCCGTCGCGGCTGTGGTCGATCGCGATGAGCTCCCGGCTGTGGGAACGGCGCCCCGAGGACGGCGACTTCGGCCAGGTGCGGGTGGGTGCCGGGCCGCAGCGGCTCGCCGTCCAGCTCGTCGCCCCCGAGACCAAGCCGGTCGAAGACCTTGAGCCGATGAGCGCCGGCGCCCTCCGCCGGTTCATCCGGACGCACTCGACCGTCCCGGCGCTCCCCGTCGCGATCAACCTCCGCTCGTTCTCCCGCGTCTTCCTGTCCGGCGACGTGACGGCGGGCCGGGCGATGCTGCGCGCCATGCTGATGCAGACGGCCGCGTTCCACTCCCCCGACGACGTCCAGATCAGCATCTGCACCTCCCAGGAGCACCTTCAGTACTGGGACTGGGCGAAGTGGCTGCCGCATGCCCTGCATCCCACCGAGCACGACGCCGCCGGGCAGGTCCGGCGGATCGCGCCGACGATGTCGGAGCTGGAGGTCATGCTCGGCCAGGAGGTCAAGGACCGGTCCCGGTTCGTCGCCGGGCGCCCGTCCGGCGAGCTGCCGCTGCACATCGTCGTGGTGGACGGCGGCCTCGCGTCCTATGACTCGCAGCTCGCCGCCGACGGCATCGAGGGCGTCTGCGTCATCGACCTGGGCCAGACCGTCGGGCACACCTCCGAGGCCGGCACGCTGCGGCTGAACGTGTCCCGCGAGCGGGTCGTCATGCTCAAGAAGGACCGCACCGGCAAGGACGTCCCGTCCCCGATCGGCACGCCCGACAAGGTGAACATCCCCCAGGCGGAGAGCCTCGCCCGCCAGCTGTCGCCGTTCCGCAGCAGCCAGAGCGACACCGAGGTCGAAGAGGACGTCCTGTCCGGCAACATGACGCTGACGTCGCTGCTCGGCGTCGAGAACCCCTACGCGGTCGACCCGGCACGCGTCTGGCGGCCGCGCGCGCAGCGCAACCGGTTCCGGGTGCCGATCGGGCTGGACGCCGACGGCCGGCCCATCGAGCTCGACATCAAGGAGTCGGCGCAGGGCGGCATGGGCCCGCACGGCCTGTGCATCGGCGCGACCGGCTCCGGTAAGTCGGAGCTGCTGCGCACGCTGGTGCTCGGCCTCGCCATGACGCACGCGCCCGACATCCTCAACTTCGTCCTCGTCGACTTCAAGGGCGGCGCGACGTTCCTCGGGATGGACGGCCTGGAGCACGTCTCCGCCATCATCACCAACCTGGAGGACGAGCTCCCCCTGGTCGACCGCATGTACGACGCGCTGCACGGCGAGATGGTGCGGCGGCAGGAGTACCTGCGGTCCATGGGCAACTACGCCTCGCTGCGCGACTACGAGAAGGCCCGGCTGGACGGCGCCGACCTGCCGCCGATGCCGACGCTGTTCCTCGTCCTCGACGAGTTCTCCGAGCTGCTGTCCGCCAAGCCCGACTTCGCCGAGCTGTTCGTCATGATCGGGCGCCTCGGCCGGTCGCTCGGCGTGCACCTGCTCCTCGCCTCGCAGCGCCTGGAGGAGGGCAAGCTGCGGGGGCTGGACACGCACCTGTCGTACCGGATCGGCCTGCGGACGTTCTCGGCGATGGAGTCCCGGGTCGTTCTCGGCGTGCCCGACGCCTACGAGCTGCCGCCCGCGCCCGGTAACGGGTACCTGAAGTTCGCGACCGAGCCGATGGTGCGGTTCAAGGCCGCGTACGTGTCCGGCCCGGTGGACGAGCAGCCGAACCAGCAGGAGAACAACCAGCAGCGCGGCCAGGTCGCCACGCAGCTCGTCCCGTACCTGCCGGGCTACATCCGGCCGCAGGTCATCGAGCAGCAACAGACCGAGCAGGAGCAGCGGCCCGAGGAGAACAAGAACCAGGCGTCGCTGTTCGACGTGGTGGTCGGGCAGCTGGCCGGGCACGGCTCGAAGGCGCACCAGATCTGGCTGCCGCCGCTGGACGACCCGCCCGCGCTGAACCACATGATGCCGCAGCTCCAGGTGACCCCGGAGTACGGCCTGACCACGGCCGGCTGGGAGGGCCGCGGCAAGCTCTACGCGATGGCGGGCATCGTCGACAAGCCGTTCCACCAGCGCCGCGACCCGTACTGGCTGGAGCTGTCGGGCGGCGCCGGGCACGTCGGCATCGCGGGCGGCCCGCAGAGCGGGAAGTCCACCACGATCCGCACGCTGATGGCGTCCCTCGCGCTGTCCCACACCCCTGCCGAGGTGCAGTTCTACTGCCTCGACTTCGGTGGCGGCGCGCTCGCCTCGATGTCCGACCTCCCCCACGTCGGCGGGATCGCCACCCGGCTGGACGCCGACCGCGTCCGCCGGACGGTCGCCGAGGTCAGCCAGTTGCTGGAGCAGCGGGAGCGGGAGTTCGCCGAGCGCGGCATCGACGGGATCGCGACCTACCGGCGGATGCGCGCGTCCGGCGAGCACCCCGGCGACGGCTACGGCGACGTGTTCCTGGTCGTCGACAACTGGCTCACGCTCCGCCAGGACTACGAGGCGATCCAGGACACCATCACCCAGCTCGCCGCCCGCGGTCTCGGTTACGGCATCCACGTCATCGCCGCGTCCAACAAGTGGACGGAGTTCCGCACCAACGTCCGCGACCTGTTCGGCACCAAGCTGGAACTCCGGCTCGGCGACCCCTACGAGTCGGAGATCGACCGCAAGCTCGCCGACAACGTCCCGGAGGGGCGCCCCGGGCGCGGCCTGTCACGCGACGGCTTCCACTTCCTCACCGCCGTCCCCCGGATCGACGGCGGCGGCGCCGACGAGTCGATGAACGACGGCGTCCTGAAGATGTGCCAGGCGATCTCCGAGAACTGGTCGGGACCGCGCGCCCCGCAGGTCCGGATGCTTCCGGAGGTCCTGTCGGTGTCGGAGCTGCCGTCCCCGGCCGAGACGGGCATGCGCATCCCGATCGGGATCGACGAGGAGTCCCTGACCCCCGTCTACCTCGACTTCACGCAGGACCCGCACTTCCTGATGATCGGCGACGCCGAGTGCGGCAAGTCGAACCTGCTGCGGCACATCGCCACCGGCATCACCAGCCGCTACACCCCCGAGCAGGCCCGGATCATCTTCATCGACTACGGCCGTTCCCTGCTCGACGTCGCGAACACCGAGCACCAGATCGGGTTCGGCGCGTCGGCGCCGGCCGCGACGTCGCTGGTCAACGACGTCCGGGGCGCGATGATGCAGCGGCTGCCACCGGCCGACCTGACCCCGGACCAGCTCCGCTCCCGCTCCTGGTGGACGGGCGCCGACCTGTTCCTCATCATCGACGACTACGAGATGGTCGCGACGTCCGACAACCCGCTGCGCCCCCTCGTGGAACTGCTCCCGCAGGCCCGCGACATCGGCCTGCACATCATCCTGGCCCGCGCCATGGGCGGCGCCGGCCGCGGCATGTTCGACCCGGCCGTCACCCGCATCAAGGAAATGGCCTCCCCCGGCCTGCTCATGTCCGGCAACAAGGACGAGGGCATCCTCCTCGGCAACGTCAAACCGCACAAACTTCCCCCGGGCCGCGGCTACCACATCGACCGCCGCACCGGCACCCGCCTGATCCAGACCGCCCACCGCAACGACACCCCCCAATGACCCTCACGAGCTGACGGCTTCACGAGGGAAACCACAACTGCATACGGTGCGAATAAGGCTCCGCCGCGCGCGAAGTCACCGGAGAGCAGCGAGTGCAACGCCGGAAGCCCGCCCCCTTACGAGGGGGCGGGCTTCCGGCGTTGGGAGGCCTGGGGTCGGCGGAGTCAGGTGGGTGGGTGGTTGCGGCGGCGGCGGGCGGCGGGGACGGCTATGGCCGCGGCGGCGACGATGGCGGCGGCCGCCAGGGAGGCGGCGGTGAAGGAGAGAGCCAGGTTGCGGCCGAGGCGGTCTTCGGGGGGTGGCTGGTCGATGGAGACGCGCTGGACGCCCGCGGCGGCCGGGGGCCTGCCCGTGCTGCCCGTGCTGACGGAGGTGACCGCGCGGAGCGGGTTGACCACGCCGGAGCCGGTGCCCTCGACCTGGGCGCCGTCCGCGGTCTGCTCGATGCGCTGCTTGACCTGCATGTAGTTCAGGTTCGGGTTGAAGGAGCGGATCAGCGCGGCGGTGCCGGCGATGTAGGGGGCGGCGAGACTGGTGCCGTTGTCGAGCTTGTAGGAGTTGCGGGGCCAGGTGCTGACGACGTTCTGGCCGGGCGCGGTCACGCTGACCGGAGTCAGGGTGTTGGAGAAGCCGGCGAGCTTGCCGTCACTGGTCAGGGCGCCGACGGAGATCACGCCGGGATAGCTCGCCGGGTACGCCTTCTGCGGGGTCTGCTTGGTCTGGTCGGTGAGGTTGCCGGCCACCGAGACGATCACGACGTCGCGCTGCTGGGCGTACTGGACGGCCCTGCGCAGGTCCGGCAGGTCGGGCGACTGGGACGAAATGTTGATCACCTTGGCGCCCAGGTCGACGGCCTTGCGGATGCCGGCGGCGGCCCAGCCGGGCTGGTTGCCCTGCGCCCTGACGGCCATCTTCACCGAGATGAGCTCGGCCTCGGGCGCGACGCCGATGAGCGGGATGCCCTGGCCGCGCAGGTCCTGCGCGCCGATGATGCCGGCGACCAGCGTGCCGTGGCCGACGCAGTCCTCAAGACCGGCCTTCGTCACGTCGAAGGCCTTGACGTGCCCGCGCAGCTGAGGGTGGCCGGTGTCCACGCCGCTGTCGATCACCGCGACCTTCACGCCCTTGCCCCGGGTGTGCTGCCAGGCGTCGGTGAAGTTCAGCCGTTCCTGCGGCCACAGCTGCTTGGGGAGTTCGGTCGCGGGGTTGCCGAAGGGCAGTGGCTGCTCGCAGGGCGCGGCGGCCCACGCCGGTAGCTGCTGGAGCGGGGGGACGAACAGGGCGGTCATCGCGATGGCCGACGCGAGAGCGAATGTCGACGAACGCCGCAGCACCATTCCTCCAGAGACTGGGTCGCGTCATGAACAACTAGCACATTACCGGGCTCTGCCGGGCGGTGCCCTCAGCGCACCGAGCCGGTGGCGAAGGCCGGGGCCGAGTGTGCAGCGCGGGCCCAGGCATCCGGTTGTTGACGGTGATGTCTGCCATGCCGGGAACGTGGCGAAGCATTACCATCGGGCGGATGTACTCGTACGCACCGGTTCCGCCGCCTCCAGCGGAGCCCGCCGGGGGTCGGCCGCAGCGCGCGTCCGCGCGGCGCTGGGTCGTGCCCCTGTGCGTTCTGTGCGCGGTGGCCGTCCTCGTTCCGGTGCTGTGGGTGACGGGCGGTTTCGCGGAGACGCCGAAGCAGCCGTCCCAGCCGGCGGGCAAGGCGCTGGACCTCGGGCTGTTCACCGTCACCGTCCGGGACGCGCGGGTCGGGCTGGTGGACGGCGGTTTCGGCAGCAAGAAGGAGCGCTTCCTCATCGTGCGGATGAGGGTCGTCAACAAGGGCAAGGAGACCAAGTCGCTCCACATCGGCGGGCTGGCGGACGGCGTCGCGGCGCTGACCAAGGACGGGAAATGGGTGAAGCCCGAGGAGGTCGAGGGCGTCGCCGGGGGCGCGGAGACCATCGTGGCGCAGCCGGAGCTGCCGGTCGAGGTGTCGGTGATGTGGAAGCTGGGCCCGGCGGACGCGCCGCGGAAGCTGACCGTGGGGCTGCGCAAATGGACGTACGACCACGGGTTCACCGACCACGCCTACAGCTGGAAGGTCGACCGTGAGAGCGACAAGCTCGTCGGCCGTCTCACCCTTCCCGTCGCGGAGCTGAGCGTTGGCCCGGAGCCGCAGCCGTCCATCGGCAATGGCCCGCAGCCGCAGCCCGCCGTGAGCCCGCGATGAACGTGCAGAAGGTGCTCCTGAAGGGCGGGGCGGGGATCGGCGGGACGGTGCTGCTCGCCGGCGCGATGTGGATGTACTCGCTGAAGCCCAAGGTCGAGGCGCAGGAGCTGGAGCCGATCCGGGGCGGCGGCACGGTCGGCGAGGAGGTCCGCAACCGCGACTTCAGCGTGCGGGTCGAGAAGGTCGAGGCGGCGAAGTCGCTGGCGCCCGGTCTCAGCTTCGGGAACCCGCCCGCGGTCGGCACGGACGGGATCTACCTCATCGTCCGGGTCAGGGCGACGAGCCACCGCGAGCCGCTGGAGCTGCGGACGGCGGAGCTGGAGACGCCGGGCGGCTTCACCTTCAAGGAGGACCCCCGGACGGGCTCCTCGGCCGGCGGGGCGCAGCCGACGTTCCAGCCGATGATCTGGACGCCGACCGCGTTCGTGTTCGAGCTGCCGAAGAAGCGCCTGGAGGGGGCGCATCTGGTGGTCGGGACGGGCGGGCTGCTGCCGCAGCTGTCGGCGGCGGCCGACATCGACCTGGGTCTCAGTGGTGACCGGGCGGACGAGCTCATCCGCAACGCCCCCGAGCGCTACGACGTGCGGGCGGGCAAGCCATGACGGGCGGATGGCAGGCGCCCCATCAGGGTGGGCGGTTCATGACTGCGCCCGTGACCAGGCCCCAGCCGATCGTCCAGGCCGAGCCCGAACCCGCGGCCGAGCCCGAGGAGCGGGCGGAACGGCTGCGGCCTCGCGACAGAAGGATTCTGCAAGCGATCGCGCTCCTGTGCGTCGTCCCGGCCTTCCTCGTCGTGCAGTGGGTGGACGAGACCAACGGCATCCAGAAGCACCTGAAGCCGAAGGAGAAGGTCACCAGCGTCCAGCCGGGGCAGATCGGCGAGCTCATCGGCGCGCAGTGGAAGGTCATCGGGCGGCAGCAGGCCCCGCCTCTGGTGAGAGACGAAACGAACGACGTGGTCGACCTGCGTATCGGGCTCGCCGTCCGTCCCAGGGACGCCGCCAGCGCGAAGTCGGTCGGTTCCTATGGAATCGTCTATCGGCTCGTCGATGATGAGGGCCGGGAATGGTCGGCGATGGCGACCGGCGCGACGAACCCTAGGGCGGGTGTCGCGATGCGCGTCATCGTCAAGGGGACGGTGCCCCGTGCCAAGGCGGACTCGCTGGAACTGGTGATCCAGGCACCGAAGACGTCACGGAAGCCTGAGGCTCCACTGCCTTCGCTGCGGTTCGAACACTGACCCTCGCCATGACGAGGTTGAACGCGGCCGCCAGCAGGCAGATCCGCAGGATCTCGAAGACGAGCGACGTCCCGAACCCGATGAACGGCAGCACCTGGATCCACCACGTGACCTCGTGCGGGCCGATCAGCTCGTAGACGAAGCGGCGGGACGCGTCCGCCGCCACGTCCAGGCCCGCGAACAGCAGGCAGAACGTCGCGAACGGCATCATCCCGGACCGGCGGACGAGCCGCAGCCCGTACCAGGCGGGCAGCCACATCTCCCGGAAGCCGCGGGTGAGGAGCTCGCGGGGGCTGTTCACCCGGCCGACGCCGCCCGCCCTGGCCAGCCGCCGCGCCGCCCGGCTCCGGCCGAGCACGACCTGCTCGTCGCCCGCGTCCAGGCCGAGGATCACCCCGGCGATCACGAGCCAGATCAGCGCGCCGAGCACCGCGTGCTTGAACGGCGGCCAGAGTTCGAGGACGGGACCGGCGACGTCGGTCGCCCACGTCCAGGCCTCCCGGCCGCTGAACCACTCGACGCCCTTGCTGCGCAGATGGTCGATGCTGAAGATGCCGAACAGCGCGAAGTTGACCTCGAGGAAGGCGACGAGGGCCCCGATGGCGCGGGGCAGCCGCTCCTCCAGCCGCCACTCGGCGGCGACCTTCAGCACGAACAGCCCGGCGGTGAGGCCGATCGCGAGGCCGATGTGCTTCTCCAGCGAGAGCAGCATGTCGAGGGCGTCGAGCTGCCCCTGGAGGCCGCCCTCCTGGAAGCCGCGGCTCGCGGCCTGGTCGGCGAACTCGCGGGCGTCCTCGCCCTGCAGTCCCCACGCCAGGTAGAAGACGACGAACGGGAGCGCGGCGCGGCCCATCGCGCCGATGACCGACTCCTCGTTCCCGACCGCCCAGGGCGTCAGGTCGCCGTCCGCCTCGCGGGCGTGGACCACGTCCAGGCCCTCGCGGACGCTGTGGATCATCAGGACGGCGACGGCGAGGGTGATGACCACCAGCAGGCCGATGGTGGCGATCGGCGCGACCGTCGCCGCCGTGCCCTTCATCTCGCCGAGCCGGTAGCCGGCGTACATGGCGCCGGAGCGGAGCAGCTCGCCGACCGTGAACCACAGGGCGAGCGGCAAGACGAACCGTCCCGCGAGCTTCAGCGTGGCCCACGGGAGTATCAGCGGCGACCGCCCCGACAGTCCGAACATCGCGCTGATCGTAGAGGATCGGCGGCGTCCCCGCGCGCCATGGGCCGCCGGGACGGTGGAAACGCCGGACCCCGCCGTCCCGGATGGTCGGGACGGCGGGGTCCGGCGGCCGTTTCACCGCTTGGGGCGCCCGCATGGACGCCTTGGCCGGACGGGCTCGGTCAGATGGCGACCTCGAGGGCGGCGACCTCGCCGGTCTTGGCCGTCACGGCGTTGTCGACGCTGACGCCTCCGGCGGCCAGGACGCGCACCGTCCAGTCGCCGTCGGCGGCGAAGAACCGGAACACGCCCTCCTCACCGGTGACGACCTCGGCGGTGAACTCACCCGTCGAGTCGAGCAGGCGGGCGTAGGCGCTGGACACCGGGGTGCCGTCCCGGGTGACCTTGCCCTGGATGACGGCCTCGTTCGTCAGGTCGACGGTCGCGGGCAGGTGCGCCGTCTGCTCGGGGGCTGCGCAGCCCTGGGTGGTGGTCATTGCTCCTCCGTTTACTTGGGTGCGCCCAGCTCGATGGGGACGCCGACGAGCGAGCCGTACTCGGTCCAGGAACCGTCGTAGTTCTTCACGTCCTGCAGACCCAGCAGCTCGCGGAGCGCGAACCAGGTGTGCGAGGAGCGCTCGCCGATGCGGCAGTAGGCGATCGTCGCCTTGTTCAGGTCGACGCCGGCCTCGGTGTAGAGCTCGCGGAGCTCCTCGTCGGAGCGGAACGTGCCGTCGTCGTTGGCCGCCTTCGACCACGGGATGCTGCGCGCGGTCGGCACGTGGCCGGCGCGCTGCGACTGCTCCTGCGGCAGGTGGGCGGGGGCGAGCAGCTTGCCGCTGAACTCGTCCGGGGAGCGGACGTCGATCAGGTTCTTGCTGCCGATGGCGTCGACGACCTCGTCGCGGAACGCGCGGATGGTGAGGTCCTGCTCCTGCGCCTTGTAGTCGGTCGCGGGACGGGACGGGACGTCGGTGACGAGCTCGCGGGAGTCCAGCTCCCACTTCTTGCGGCCGCCGTCGAGCAGCTTGACCTTGTCGTGCCCGTACAGCTTGAAGTACCAGTACGCGTACGCCGCGAACCAGTTGTTGTTGCCGCCGTACAGGATGACCAGGTCGTCGTTCGCGATGCCCTTCGCGGACAGCAGCTGCTCGAACCCGGTCTTGTCGACGAAGTCGCGGCGGACCGGGTCCTGCAGCTCGGTCTTCCAGTCGATCTTCACGGCGCCACGGATGTGGCCCTTGTCGTAGGCGGACACGTCCTCGTCGACCTCGACGAGAACGAGACCGGGGTCGTCCAGGTGGGACTCAACCCAGTCGGTGTCCACCAGGACGTCTGAGCGGCTCATGCGGGAACCTCCCTCTCGGAACGGACTTTCGCGGTGATACGTCGGACCAGCAGATACATCTCGCACCCGAGGCAGAACCCGAACGCCGCGTTCAGGAACGCCGCCGCCAGCGCGAGGGCGGTGGCACCGATACCGAGCCAGGTGATCCCCGCCGCGTATCCGGCCGTTCCGGCCAGGGCGAACAGGAGGCCGACACCCTGCGCGAAGCGGGGCGGGGCGGCGTCCTCCAGTTCCCTGGTCGGCGCGAGCCGGGGACGGATGAGCACTGTGTACAGCAGGCCGTACGGGGCGTACCGGAGGCCGAGGAAGGTCGCGATGGCGAACACGACGGCCTGAGCGGCGAGCAATGCCCAGCTTCCGGTCACCAGAACCGCGATCAGAACCGCTGTCGTGACCGACGCGTTGAAGCGCGGCCCACGCGGGTCAACCTGCATCAGGGTGCTCCTGGCGGAGGGAAGCGTGCGTACGAGCTAGAAGTGGAAGTGCTCGGGGGCAGACGGGCTCGATGCCTCAGGCCATGCGACAGAGCGAGGCGGCCAGGCGGCAGAAGTCGACCGCCCGGCGCTTCGTGAGCATCTGCTCTGTCCAGTCACGCACGGACACGATGGTAAGCCGACAATCCACGCGCTGTCACATCCGTCTCGCCTTGCGAGACAGTTACATTCGTCTTCGCGCAGGTCATGTAGGTATGGCCTCGCCGAGAGCGGCGATGACATCGGGTTTGCGGGGGGCTCCTGAGGCGCGGCGGACGATGCGTCCGGCGCCGTCGAGGACGAGGACGGTCGGGGTGCGGATGACGTTCAGCCTGCGGACGAGGTCCAGGTGCGCCTCGGCGTCCAGCTCGATGTGCGCGACGCCGTCGACCATGTCCGCGACCTCGCCGAGGACGCGGCGGGTGGCGCGGCAGGGCGCGCAGAACGCGCTGGAGAACTGCAGGAGCGTGGCCTTCTCGCCGAGTTCGGCGCCGCCAAGGTCATCCGGGTTGAGGGCTGTGTCCACCGCGTCGGCCCCGTTCTGCCGCCGCTGCGCGCGCAGCACGCCGTCGCGGCGCTGCCACAGCAGGCCGAACAGCGTGGCGGCGGCGAGCACCGCGGCCGCGATCAATGCACCGGTCATCGACATGGACAACCCCAGGGGCGGGCGACTTCTTCCGCAGGCGGAAGGCGGCGAGGCGGTCAGGCGGGGATGGTGAGGAGCGGTTTGCCGTCCAGGCCGACGATCTCGAACGAGAACAGCTGCCCGCGCGGGAACATCGTCGAGCCCGTGTACTCACCGTAGCCCTTGTCGTACGGGACGTACCAGCTGCCGAGCGCGTCCCGGCGCCCGTCCCGCGCGATCACCTGCAGCCGGCAGTGCGACCCCTTCGGGACGCCCGCCAGATGCAGCTCGACCTTCGTGCCCCATTTCTTCTTCGTGAGCAGGACGTAGCCGTTGATGTTGGTCTTGGGGTTCGCCGCGGCGATCCGCTCCACGCCGGGAGACGTGGACGTGGACGCGGACGGCGGCGGAGGCGACACGGTCTCGTCCGACCCGGAGGGGAACACCAGGCCGCCGAACAGGGCGCCGATCACCAGCAGCAGGCACGCGGCGGCGGCCAGCGGCGCCCACCTGGCGACCCGCCTGCCCACCCCGTGCCCGGCCTTCGCCCGCCTGGTCAGCGGCTTGAGACGGCCGCCGCGCTGCTCGGCGGCGCGGGCGAGGAGGCCGTCGAGGAGTTCGGGCGGCGGTCCGGCCAGCTCGGCGAGCTGGGCCTCGTCGACCCGGCCGAGCATCGCGGGCAGGCCCGCCAGCCCGGCGAGCTCGTCCCGGCACACCGGGCAGCCCGCCAGATGGGTCTCCACCTGGGAGCGTTCGGCGGGGTCGAGCGCGCCGAGGACGTACACCCCGAGCGAGGTGCGAATGTCAACGCAGCCGTTCATGGCGCCAACCCCCGCTCCTCCAGTGCGAGCTTGAGCGCGCGCAGGGCGTAGTAGGTCCGGGACTTGACCGTGCCGGGCGGGATGCCGAGCGTCTTGGCCGCCTCCGCGACCGACCGGCCCTTGTAGTAGGTCTCCACCAGCACGGCCCGGTGCGGCGGGCTCAGCCCGGCCAGTGCCTCCGCGACCGTCCAGGACTCCAGAGCCCGGTCGATGTCGTCCGAGCCGGACGCGGTCATCATGACATGCTCGTCGATGCCCGTCTCCGGGGGCCTCGCCTGCTTCGCGCGGTGCGCGTCCACCACGAGGTTGCGGGCCACGGTGAACAGCCACGGCCGGACGGGACGCCCGGCGAGCGCCTCAGGATGCTTCCAGGCGCGCAGGAGCGTCTCCTGGACGACGTCCTCGGCCTGGGTGCGGTCCCCACCGGTCAGCCGCAGGACGTAGCCGAGGAGAGGACCTCCGTGCTCGCTGTACAGGGCGCGCAGCAACCCCTCATCCGCGGTGGGACCCACATCCCTGTCACGTACGCGTTTGCGCACCGGTTCACCAGCGCCGCGTGATTTTCATCAGCCCCGCGTCACTTCTGCTGCTGCTGGAGATCGTTCAGCCGGACGTTCTCGGCGGTGGCGCCGACGCGCAGCCCGTCCGGCGTCGGCTCGATCACGCTGATCCGCGACCCGAGCGGGAGGTCGGCGACCGGGACCGTCCAGGTGAGCTGCCGCTTCACCAGGGCCAGCGGGACCGCGGGGCCGCCGCCGGAGCTGACCGAGATCGGCGAGATCGTGATGCCCCGCGCGGTCGGCTTGACCTGCACGATCGCGGTGCTGGACAGGGGGCGGCCGAGGACGGAGCTCTCGAAGTCGACCTCCAGGTCGTCACCCTTCGGGCCGATCCGCTTGACCTGCCGCGGCGCCTCCTTCTTGATCACGTCGTAGGGGATGACGGCGGACGCGGTCGCGGTGCGGGCGGCGACGTTCGCGGCGCTGCCCTGCGTGACCTCCGACAGCGGCGCGCTGACGCCCCGCATGTCGACCTTGACGCTGCTGAGGGTGATGCCGCGCTGCGTCCAGTCGTCGATCGTCACCTCGATGTGGTCGTAGTCGCCGCCGAGCGCCTGCGTCAGGAACGGAAACCCGTGGATGGTGACCTCGGGCGGCTGCTGCAGGTTGTACTGTGCCGCCACCTGCTCGCCGATCTTGTCCTCGGCGACCCGCACGCCGATCCGGTCGGCGGCGACCACGCCGACGGCCAGGAGGACCAGCAGGGCCAGCAGTACTTTCCGCATGTTTCTCCTTCGGGCTCCGTCATGCGCCCCGTCATGGCAGTCCGCGCACACCATAGTGCGCGGATGCCCATGAACGGGTCGCACCGGAGAATGACCTCATAGCCCGAAAAATCACACCACGGTGAGATCAGCCGCCCGCGAACGGCGGGAGAACCTCGACGACGGCGCCGTCCGGCAGCACCACGGAATCGTGCGCGCGCGTTCCCACGGGCTCGCCGTCCACAAGGAACGAGCTGCGCTGCACGACCCGCTGGAACTCGCCGCCGCGCCCCTCCTTCGCCAGCGCCGCCGCGACGGCCTCGGCCAGCGTCCCGGCGTCGTAGGGCTCCTCATGCGTCCCCGCCGCCGCCTTCGCCGCCGCCCAATAACGCAGTGTCCCCTTGGCCATGCTCTACATACTGCCTTTCTCTCCTCCTTCCGGCCCTAGGGGCCCTCAGTCAAACACGCCGGTCACGGGGTCGGACGGAGTCTGTCCCATAGCGGTTGACCTGGGGAAATGCCGAGCTTGCTCCCCATCGGGTCAGAGACGATCAGGGCAAATCTGCGGGGGTTGGCTCCCGGCACGGCTCCCCCGGTTCTCAGGGGAGCCCTGGCGGACGTTCGTGGGCCCTCCTGGTGGGACCTCGCCGCACCCCCCAGCGGGCCCCAGGTCGCTCGGAGCGTGCCCAATGCGGGACCCCCGACTACCGAGGTAGGTCGGGGGTCTGGCGTGGCCCTCGCGCGTTCGTCAGGCCATGTCATGGTCTCCGCGCTTGATCGCGGTCACCAGCTCGCGGAAGCTCGCGGGGGGAAGCGCGAGTGCGGGACCCTCCGGGTTCTTGCTGTCCCGCACGCCGATGTTTCGCGCGAGCGCTGCAACTTCTACGCAACTTGTGTTGTCCGACGTAGCGCTACGGCTCGACTTGCGCCACTGGATCATTGATACATCTCCATAGCTTGTTGGATCACCGCTCGCGATGGTCCGATGGGGGCCGCGATATGACCGATACGGTCGTACCTTACTTCGAAGTCCTGCACGTCCTTCGGGTCGGTCACGAGTCCGCCACCGTGGGGCGCGTCGGCGTATGCGATGTCTCGCGCGTCCACCGTCAGAAGTTCAAGCATGCCGTCATACCCGACATGGACTCCAGCGCTTTTTTCCAGTACCCGCACGTTGACGTGGGGAAGGTTGCTGAGTTCCAACAGGTGGCCGAGTTGCTCGCGCATGATCGCGGACGGGCCGACGGGTTGTTCTAGGACCACCCAGTTGAGAATTACGGATACTTCCGGGGGCTGTTCCCGATTGAACACGGCTGCCTGTCGGTCAAGCCGTGTCTGTACCGCCTCGTCCAGGTTGCGGACGAGTCCAACGGAGAAGACCGCGCGAGCGTAGTCGGGGGTTTGGAGCAGGCCGGGAACTAGTCCGATCTCCCACAGTCGGACGCGTGTTGCACGCGCCTCCTGCTCCGCTAGGTCCCCTAGTCGCCATTCGTCGTCTTTGCGCTCTTTGGCGAACTTCACAAGCCTTGTGAACCGGCGTTCTAGGCTCCACTCGCGGTCAATGATCTCCGCGTGATCAAGCTGCATGGGGATCCTGCCGGATTCGATGCGTGAAACGATTGAACGATCACGGCCGATAAGGCGTGCCAGCGCAGCCCCAGACACTCCCCGCGCGCGGCGCTCTTTTCGCAGCTCAACGGCTATGTAGTCCCACATCGAACGGTCCGGGTCTAGCGACTCTTCGCTGGTCACTGGCCACGCTCCGTCTGTTGCAATCGGTTCATGAACGTAGCGAATGTACCGCGCGGCGGCTCATCCTGTGTGGCGTACGGCACATACATCTAGCCCGTGAGGTGATATCGGGCATGGGCGAACATGCGCGACAAACACGGACGCACCGTGCATCGGTGGTACCGGCCGGAACGGCCTACCCGGTACCGCGCGCACGCCGGGGGGTGGTCCCCCGTAGCACTTCCGACGTGCTCGCCATTCTCGAACCCGTGCACGGGGAGCGTCTGGAGTTCTTTCGCGCGCTACAGGTGGAACTGTCGGACGCGACGGATCTTGCGGCGGTTATCGCGGACGAGAACTGTTATCCCGTGCTGAGTATTACTCGTGTGGACGGAACGCGATCGCTTACGGTCGGGTGCATCTATTGGCGCGGCGAGTGGTGGTTTGCCACTCCTGATATGCCGACGTTCGCGCGGACTGACAATGTGGCGAGAGCGGCGGCCGCGATCAAAAAGGCAATGCGCGACTGAATGGGGAGGAACGGGCAATGTCGGCGAGTGTGGAGTCGCTCACGTCTTATCCGGCGGATTTGGTTCCCGTCGCGGTTGCGGCATTCGAAGAGACTTGGCGTTCGCGAGGTAACTCCCTAACGCTGTTGAATGTCGTGGCGACTGGCGCGCGAGAGGAGGCCGAATTCCGCCTCCGCGAAGCGCCCGAACGGGACTCGACAGAAGCGCTCACGCTCGCGTGGGGCGTCGTGTGGCCGATTCTCGAACGGCTGTTGAAGGAACACAAGTACCTCGCCGAGACGATTAATGACCTGATCGCGGAGGCGGCTAAGCAGGTAACGCACGTTTCGGAAAGCGGCGGAGGCCCGTGAGAAAGTCCGCGTGACGTTCGCCTGCCTTCCCGTAAAAGCAGGGGGTGCGGCGGTCATTGAACCCCCAAGAAAGCCCGCATAATGGCCGTCGCACCCCCGTGCAACAAGAGTCCAGTTCCCTACGCAAAGAATCCGGAAAAGCGTTCAATGTCGCAGATCTTGACCCACCGAAACATCGGCGCTCCGAAGAACGGGAATGGTGACAAGCACAAGAAGCGTGTCCGCCGGGTTGTCCGATGGGTTCGTAAGCGTGTCGGCCTGGTTTCGCGAGTCCGCTAGAAAGACCATCCGGGGAGGCGACCGATTGGGAGCCGGGCGTCCTCCCCATTCCTAGAGATGGCGCTGGCGCGTGCGGTTAATAGGTCCCGCACCCTTTGCCCGCCCTCTCTCGGCCTCCGCCGTCCCGAGTGCTCCGAAGGGACGGCGGAGGCCCATTAATATCCACAGGGGAAATAAGGCGGTCGGTGTTGGCGAGCAAGGCGGAACGCGACGCATTGCGAGAACGAATGCTCCAAAACGGAGCCACGCGCCGCATGATTAAGGACGAAATGATGCGCCGCTTTGGCTATCGTCCTCGCGTCGCATGGCGGCACGCTTTCGGATGGTCTCAAGACGTCACGGCATGTAGATATAACGACCTTCACGACAAGCTAGGCACCGCGCCACTATCGGGGACTCGAATAGGGTGTTTTGAACGCTGGCCAAACAGCAGAGAGCGACCCTCTATTTTTGTGCTGGGCAATCTGGCTAAGCTATTCGGCACGACCATAGATCAGCTGATAGACGCTGACGACTTCGACAATCTCCAGGATCTGGAAAGACACGCACTGAGCGACATGCTTAGGCGGGAGGCCGAAAATGCTGAGCAGCGGCCAGGCGCTCCACAACTGGAATTCGATCACAGCAAGAATGCGGGCAAGGTTGTCTACGGTGAGGGGCACTAAATTTGCAGCCGTTTCCGCCCAGGAATAGACAAAATTGTGATCATTTGCCGGCACTTTTGGGGAATTTGATATGCGACGTCGTCCTATTTGGCGGCCGTGCAGAAAAGGCGCGGACTTTTCCGGGTGCGGCCTGTGCATCTGTCGGTGCGTCTCTTAATGCACTCTTCGGCGTATCCCTCGGCGTGCCCTTCGGCGTACCTCTCGGGATACGCGGACGGTTCACAGCCTCCCCTAGTCAATGGCGGTGCGGGTCCGCCAGTTGCCGGGAACTCTCTTATGGACGGGGGGCGGGGGTCTGGGTGGCGCTGCGGGCCTGCGGGCCTGGGGTGTTGTTCCGCGTTCGCTGCCCTGCCCGTCTTCGCGTTGGCCTGCGCGTCCGCTTTCGGGTCCGCTTTCGTTCGCGCGAAGACTGCCAGCGCCTAAAGCCCCAGGTGGCGGGCCCTCAGACCTCCGATTCGCCTGGCTAAATTCTCTATGAGAATCCGGGGGGTCGGCCTGGGGCTCCCCTTTGCTGGCGTGTCGGCCGGACTCGGATCGCGTCGGCTGGCTCGATGCTGACACGGGTAGGTCCTGTGCGTCTCTGAGAGCCACGCTGACGGCCTAGCAGGGTGCCAGGGTATCCGGGGGAAGGGTAGGAACGCGAAAGCCCCTGACGGTGGCCGTCAGGGGCTTTCGGGTTTGCGGGTGGGTGGTTATGCGGCGCGGAACACGCTATTGATGACGTCCGCGCTTTGCCGGTGAACCGGGCGCAATACCTTGCGGTAATGCCTTTCTAGCGTCTTGACGGTGTGTCCGCAGATGTCCGCGATTACTTCGCGAGGGACGCCATTGTGTGACATGACGCTGACGAATGTTGTGCGCGTTTCCCGTACCGTCCACGCTTCCGGGTCCTCGATGCCCGCGAATTTGAGCACCTTCCGGAATTCGTAGCGCGCGGTCCGCTGCGTGTACTGCGTGCCGTCCGGGCGCGTGAATACCGGCGTTTCGTCGGTGACCGTTCCGCCGAACACGGCGAATTCTTTGGCCTGGATCTCCCGCCATGCTTTGAGTGCCGGAATGGCGATGGCGGCCAATTCCTGTGACCGGAACGATTGTTCTGTCTTGGTCTTTCCCTTGTGCCGGTCGGCGCGCAAGACCGATACCGTTCCTTTGTCCAGGTCGAGCCCGTACCATTTGAGGCCGTTCAATTCGTCCCCGCGTAGTCCGCTGGTGAGGGCGAGAATCACGTACGCGCCGAATCGCACGCGGAACGGAACCTCGGCGGTGGCCCTGGCCAGAATCGCGCGAACCTGGCTCGGTGAGAAACTCTTGCTTTCTCGTCCGTCGTTCTTGCCCTGGATGTTTGCGACCATTCGGGACACGTTCCGGTCGGTGATGCCGTGAACGATCGCGCGGTCAAGTGCGCTGGAAAGCAGGCCGTGAACGTTCGCGATTGTGGTCGTGGCGAGGTTCTCGGCGATGCCGATCAGCCATTCCGACACATGTGTGGGAGTGAGTTCGGCGTCCACTTTGAGCGCGCCGATTTTCACGATGTGATTGCGATTCCATGACCGTAGACCTTCGATGGTCTTCGGTGCGCGTCCCTGCCGTTCTAGGTCGTCAATGTAGTCCGTGACGGCCTGGGTGACGGTCTTGTCTTTCGTGGCGGTACGACCTTTGTCGAGCGATTCAGCCAGTTTCTTCAGCTTTTCCTTGACGGCGGCTTTTGTCGCTGCTTTGCGCTTGGGGCGGTTGCGCTTGCCGTTGGGGTGGCATCCGAGATCGAGCACGCCCGTGTATCCCTTGCCCTCACGGTAAATGCTGCCGTTGTACCCGTTGATGAGTACGCTTGCCATTGCGTTCGCCTCTCGCCGTTTCCCGAGTGGTGGGCGTTTGGGGAGGCCGGACGTTCGTGGCGTTCGGCCTCTCCGCCGTGACCTCACTTATTCGAACGGTCATTCGAACGTCAGGGTTCCGGGGGGAAGTTGATCACGGCTCCCCTGATGGCTCCCTAGAGGTCTTGTGCACTTGTGAACCCCCGTCTACCTGGGGGATCACAGCGTGACACTTATGGGGCCCTCCATCGTCGAGAAACGCGATGCGATCGCTGCATCGCCACGTCTCGCCTGGCGGCTCGCTGCGCGATCAGGCCGGCCGCGTGGTCGTGGCGACGGCCGGGCCTTCCCTGGACGCCGGGAGGTGCTCGGTTATGCTCATGGGAAGGGATCCGGGCGACGAGGCCATGGAGTTCATCAGTAACCCCTTCGTGGCCGCCTCGTCCTTGAGCCGCCGGCCGTCGCCGGGGCTGGAGGATGAGCCGCCTGGGTCCTAACGTCTTTTTCAGGGACGGGAGGCGGCACGTGAGCAGCTTGCTCCTGCTGACCAACGCGCTAGAGCCCTCCGACGAGGTCCTGCCCGCACTAGGCCTCCTGCTGCACTCCACGCGCGTCGCCCCGGCCGAGGCGTCCGCGCTCATCGACGCGCCGCCCGCCGACGTCCTGCTGGTGGACGCGCGCCGCGACCTGGTCCAGGCCAAGAGCCTGTGCCGGCTGCTGCGCACCACCGGGCTCGACTGCCCGCTCCTCGCCGTCGTGACGGAGGGCGGCCTGGCCGCGCTCAGCCCCGAATGGGGACTGGACGACGTGCTGTTGCAGACCGCCGGACCGGCCGAGGTCGAGGCCCGCCTCCGCCTCGCCGTCGGGCGCGCCGCCGCCGAGACCGACGACGAGGAGACCCCCGGCGAGATCCGCAGCGGCGACCTCACGATCGACGAGGCCACCTACACGGCACGGCTGCGGGGCCGCGTGCTCGACCTCACGTTCAAGGAGTTCGAGCTGCTGAAGTACCTGGCCCAGCACCCGGGCCGCGTCTTCACCCGCGCCCAGCTCCTCCAGGAGGTCTGGGGCTACGACTACTTCGGCGGCACCCGGACGGTGGACGTCCACGTCCGCCGCCTCCGCGCCAAGCTGGGCGCCGAGTACGAGTCCCTGATCGGCACGGTGCGCAACGTCGGCTACCGCTTCGTCCCCGACCACCGCCCCGGCGACGCAGAAGAGAAGTCCCCTGCCAGGGCTTAGCCGAAGCGGCCGGTGATGTAGTCCTCGGTGGCCTTCTGGTCGGGGTTGGTGAAGATCTTGCTGGTGTCGTCGATCTCGATGAGCTTGCCCGGCTTGCCCGTGCCGGCGATGTTGAAGAACGCCGTGCGGTCGCTGACGCGGGCGGCCTGCTGCATGTTGTGGGTGACGATGACGATCGTGTACTGGGTCTTCAGCTTGTCGATGAGGTCCTCGATGGCGAGGGTGGAGATGGGGTCGAGCGCGGAGCACGGCTCGTCCATCAGCAGGACCTGGGGCTGGACGGCGATGGCGCGGGCGATGCAGAGGCGCTGCTGCTGCCCGCCGGACAGGCCGGCACCGGGCTTGCCGAGCCGGTCCTTGACCTCGGTCCACAGGTTGGCGCCGCGCAGCGACTCCTCGACGGTCTCGTCCAGCCGGGCCTTGCGGCGCACGCCGTTCAGCTTCAGGCCCGCCGCCACGTTGTCGTAGATCGACATGGTGGGGAACGGGTTGGGCCGCTGGAACACCATGCCGACGACGCGGCGGACGGCGACGGGGTCGACGTTCGAGGCGTACAGGTCCTCGTCGTCCAGCATCACCTTGCCTTCGACGCGGGCGCCGGGGATGACCTCGTGCATGCGGTTCAGCGTGCGCAGGAACGTGGACTTCCCGCAGC
Organism: Actinomadura sp. 3N508; assembly: GCF_044326375.1. Lineage (NCBI taxonomy): Bacteria > Bacillati > Actinomycetota > Actinomycetes > Streptosporangiales > Thermomonosporaceae > Actinomadura > Actinomadura sp. 3N508. Next base: position 121,775 of record NZ_JBIRAX010000011.1, on the reverse strand, counting down.
CCGACGGCCCGATGAACGCCGTCACCGAGCGCGGCTCGACCGTCATCGAGATGTCCTCGATGGCGTGGACGCCGCCGTAGTAGGCGTGCAGCCCGGAGACTTCGATCCGCTTGGCCATGGGGTGGTTGCTCCTTATCCGGGGGTGTCAGCGGCCTGCGGGCCTGCGCCGGCCCGCGACGAGACGGGCGGCGAGGTTGAGCAGCATGATGATCAGGATCAGCACGAGCGCGCCCGTCCAGGCGCGGTCGATCGAGGTCTGGTTCGGGTCCTTCGCCTGTTCCCAGATGAAGGTGGGCAGCGAGCCCTGCGGGCCGCTGAAGGCGTTGCCGTTGATCGCCTTGGTGAAGAAGATCGTGAGCAGCAGCGGGGCGGTCTCGCCCATCACCCGGGCCACCGCCAGCATGATCCCGGTGATCATGCCGGTGAGCGCGGTCGGCAGCACCACGAACAGGATCGTCCGCCAGCGCGGCACGCCGAGCGCGTAGGACGCCTCCCGCAGCTCGTTCGGTACCAGCTTCAGCATCTCCTCGCTGGCCCGCACGACGGTGGGGATCATCAGGATCGTCAGCGCGAGCGCGCCGGCGAACCCGGAGAAGCCGAACCCGAGGGTCAGCAGCCACAGCGCAAGCACGAACAGGCCGGCGACGATCGACGGGATGCCGGTCATCACGTCCACGGTGAAGCTGATCGCCTTGCCGAGCCGCCCGTTCCCGGCGTACTCCACCAGGTAGATCGCGGTGAGCACGGCGATCGGGACGGAGATCACGCTGGTGATCAGGACCTGCTGCAGCGTGCCGAGGATCGCGTGGTAGGCGCCGCCGCCCGCGTCGCGGCCGCCGACGGCGTTCATGGAGAACTGGAAGAACGTCGGGTCCAGACGCTTGGCGCCGTTCACGATGACCGTCCACAGCACCGAGAGCAGCGGGATCAGTGCCAGCGCGAACGCGAGGTAGACCAGCGCCTGGACGGCCCGGTCCTTGATCCGGCGGCCGATGGACACCGGCGCGAGCCGGGCGCCCGGGGCGGGCTTGCCGGTGGAGATGGCGGTCACACGAACTCCTTCCGGCGCGCGACGACCGCGCGGGCGGCCATGTTGACGACGAGGGTGATCACGAAGAGGACGAGACCGGAGGCGATCAGCGCGCCGCGGGCGGTCACGCCCGCCTCGTCGAAGCTGTTGGCGATGTTCGCGGCGAACGTGCTGCCGCCGTTCTCCAGGACGTGCCAGTTGATCCCGGGCACGAACGTCAGCACCATCGCGACGGCGATCGTCTCGCCCATGGCGCGGCCGAGGCCGAGCATCGAGGCGCCGATCATGCCGGACCGCCCGTAGGGCAGCACCGACATCCGGATCATCTCCCAGCGGGTGGCGCCGAGCGCCAGCGACGCCTCCACATGGTCCTGCGGGACCTGGAGGAACACCTCGCGGGAGATGGACGAGATGATCGGCAGGATCATGATCGCCAGCACCACCGAGGCGGTGAAGATCGAGTTCTTGCCGGGGCTGTCGCCGCCGAACAGCGGGAACCAGCCGAGCGCCGAGTTGAGGAACGCGCTGATGCCCTCCATGTGCTTGGACAGGAAGATCAGGCCCCACAGCCCGTACACGATGCTCGGGACGGCGGCGAGCAGGTCGACGATGTAGCCGAGCCCGGTCGCGAGCCGCCGCGGCGAGTAGAACGAGATGAACAGCGCGATCCCGATCGCCACCGGCGTCGCGATCAGCATCGCCAGCAGCGAGGACATCACCGTCCCGAACGCCAGCTGCGCGATGCCGAACTTCGGCGGTGTCGCGTTCGGGTTCCACTCCTCGCTGGTGAGGAAGTTCGCCTCGTTGTCCTGCAGGGCCGGGATCGCCTTCCAGACGAGGAACGCCCCGATCGCGGCGACGATCCCCAGCACGAAGATGCCGGAGCCGCGGGCCGCCCCGGCGAAGATCCTATCGCCGGCCCGTCCGGTGCTCATCTTGGTACCGGTGGCACGATGCCGCGCGCCGGCCACCGACTCGGCGCCCGAGCGGGCCTCGACGCCGGTCTCACTGCTCATGGGGGCTCCTCCTCGGGTCAGGTCGTCCGAACCCACGCCTGCCCCGCCGCCGAACTCGCCGGCGGCGGGGCTGCGGGTGCCGTCGTCCGCTGTCAGGACAGGGCCTTCACGGACGCCTGGACCTTGGTCAGCACGGTCTGCGGAAGCGGCGCGTAGCCGACGTCGGTCAGGATCTTCTGGCCGGCGTCGGACGAGGTGTAGGTCAGGAACGACTTGACGAACGCGGCCTGCTCGGCGGGCAGCCCCTTCGAGCACGCGATCTCATACGTGACCAGGACGATCGGGTAGGCGCCCGGCTCCTTGGTGCCGTAGTCGATCTTCAGCGCGACATCGTTGCCGGTGCCGACGACCTGCGCCCCGGCGACGGCCTTGGACGCGCTGTCGGGCGACAGCTGGGTGTACTCGCCGGCGCCGTTCTTGACGTGCGCCGTCTGCAGCTTGTTGTTCTCCGCGTACGACATCTCCACGTAGGAGATCGCGCCCGCGGTGCTCTTCACCTGGCTGGTGACGCCGTCGGACTTGGGCGCGCCCTGGCCGGTGGAGTTCGGCCACTTCTTGGCCTTCTCCCACGTCCACACGTCCGGGGCGGTCTTGTTCAGGTAGGCCGTGAAGTTGTCGGTGGTGCCGGACTCGTCCGACCGGTACACCGGCTTGATCTGCGAGGACGGGAGCTTGGCGCCCTCGTTCTCCTTCGCGATGGCCGGATCGTTCCAGGTCTTGATCTTGCCCGAGAAGATCTTGGCGATCGTGTCGGACGACAGCTTCAGCCCGTCCACGCCCTGAAGGTTGTAGACGACGGCGACGGGGCCGACGACCATCGGCAGGTTCAGCGCCGGGTTCCCCTTGCAGCGCGCCTGCGCGGCGGTGACCTCCTCGGGCTTGAGCGCCGAGTCCGAGCCGGCGAACGACACCTGGCCGCTCGTGAACGCCTGGATGCCCGCGCCCGAACCGTTCGGGTTGTAGTTGAGGTTGGCGCCCGCGCACTTGCTCGCGTAGACCTTCGTCCACTCCTCGACGGCGTTCTTCTGCGCGCTGGAACCGGCCGCGTTGACGCTGGCCTTCGCGCAGTCGATGTCGCCCGTCGGGGCCTTGCTGGACGTCGCCGTCGTGTTGGCATCGCTCCCGCAGGCGGTGAGGGCCAGTGCCCCCGCGACGACCACGCCGCCCAGGGCGGCGAGTCGGGAACCGTTCTTCACCGGAGGGTCTCCTCTTATATCGTCTCGCGGGACCCCCGGGGCCGTTCCTGGTCAGCTCTCTGGGGCGCCGGGGTCACCGTCGGAAGCGACGCTAGGCAGGCGAGGTGACCAGCCGCCCCGATCCAGGTGAACGAGCGATGAACGGGGACGAGCAGCACTGCGAAAAATGTCCCGCTTTGCCATGGACGCCGGGTTAACAGCGCAGCTCACAAGCGCAAAGAACCCTCCCCGATCAAGCAACCGAGGTTTAGACCCCCCAACACGGGACAAGGGCGGCCACCCCTCGCGTGACCTGCGCCGTTGAGCGGATCGGGCCCTCTGATCAGGTACATCCACGCGACGCGGCGCCAGGCCGTATCGTGCGATCATGTCCGCCGTGTTCCGCGCCCCGACAATCATCGTGAGGAACGAGGGTTTCGACGACGAGACGGGGCTGCTGGAGTACACCTACGCCGACGCGGAGGGCGAGGTGCTCGCCACGGCGACCGACTCGAAGCGGCGGAATGGTCGGCTGTTCCGGATCGCGCCTCCGCTGGAGCCCAAGCCGTTCCGGTTCGACCTCATGCTGCGCGCACCCGACGGGGCGCAGCTGCTGCGGATAGAGAAACGGCAGCGATTTCCCCAACGCGTCTGGACCCGGGTCACCGGGCCCAAGGGCGAGGTGATCGGTTTCGCCACTGGACCGTTCGGGCCTTTCGCGTCCTGGGCCTTCGCGTTGAAGGACGTCAACAAGAAGGCGCTCGCGCATGTCAAGGACGACCACGGCAGGCGCATTCTCCCGAAGCAGGGGCCGCTCAGCTATACCTGCCGCCGGGGCCGCACCGAAATCGCTCAGCTGGTCGCCACCAGGTATTGGCAAACGAAAGTGCGCGGCACAAGAGACTTCTTCAACAGGTTCGGGAACGAGTACACACTGCAGATCTCGGGCGAGGTGGACGACACGCTCCGAATGCTGATCGTGGCGTTCCCCATCATCGCGGACGTGAGCCGCAACTTCATGGCGCACAACAGCCATTACACCCTTAACCGGACTAGCGGACGGCTCGGAAGCGGGTGCGGTAGGGAGTCATCTATCTCTCGATGAGGACGCTGCAGGGAGCTACCAGAAGAGCCGGTCCGTGATCTGACAGGGACAACATGATCGACCGCGCGTTCGGAGCAAGGCAGTAATTCTGAGCCCGAAGCGTGGCGCCGCCGCGTTCGCTAACTCAGTAGCCGCACCGCGCGAACCAGAGCACAATGCTGCCTGTGATCGTCTTGTTCGACGCAAACGCCCTGACTGCCACCCCGTTCCACAACGCCTGGTGGAAGGTGCTTGCCCTTGCCAGCGACGACTGGAACGTTCAGATACTCATCCCACGGGTCTCCTTCGAGGAGATGGTCGCCAAGGCCGAACGGGACGCGGACAAACTGATCAAGGACTTGGCGGCGATCGCCAACAAGGCTGGGAACACCTCTGGCTTTCAGTTGGCCCGTGCTGACCTTCAGGAGCGACGCGACGCCATCCGCGCGAACCTGACGGAGGCCGCCGCCGCTGCCGGAGCGGTGTTGGTCGACCCCGTGAACGTTCCCCCGATGGAGATCGTGAGGCGGCAGACCCAACGCATCAAGCCCTGCAAGGAGAGCAACGGCGACGGCTACCGCGACACGCTCAACTGGCTGACTGTTCTGGACATCGCGACCGGCAACCCCGACCAGGAAGTGGTCTGGGTCTCCCAGGACAAAGACTTCGCCGCCTCTGAGCGTGCGCTGCACAGGGAGTTGATCGCCGAGGCCGAGGTCGCCGGCGTCGCGGACCGGCTAACGCTGTGGCCCTCCATCGGCGCCCTGGTCCAGAGCCTGCTGGAGCAGCGCGAGCTCGACAGCGATGCCGACGCCGCACACCTGGCCCTGATGATCCAGGCGATCCAGCGCTACATCGCGGGGGAAATCCCGGGAATGTTGACCGAGAACGGCGACTTCACCGACGAGGACATCCTGGTCATCCCCGAAGCCGACGATATCGAGGTCGAACAGCCCCCTACTGACGGGCACAAATGGGGCTTCAGCGTGAAGGTCTATGTCATCACGGCATCAGATGGCGACACGGCCACCGGCTACGCCCACACGAGCGGCACGGTAACAACCGACATCTACGGCAAGCCACTCGCTGGCCAGATCACCGAAGTCGAGTGGCGCCTGCGGTTCATGGCTTCTGTCGGCCCGAGTGAGCTATCAGCCATCATCCATCTGCGCGACCAAGTCCGCGAAGCGATGTTCCCAGATAGTCTGCGCGACCAGATTCGCGAAGCGATGTTTCCGGCCGCCCTGCGCGACCAGGTCCGCGAGGCCATGTTTCCACCCGGCCTGCGCGACCAGGTCCGCGAGGCCACCTTTCCACCCGGCCTGCGCGCAGAGATGCAGCGCATTGCTGCTGATCTCACTAGTCGCAACCCGTCCGCGTCCGAGCGAACCTCGGGGAGTGCAGCCGAGCAGCAGGCCAGCGGTGACGAGGACGAGACACCAGCGCCTGAGCACGACACATGATGTCGACTCAACACCGGCCGGAACTGCTCGCGCATGCTGGTCATCGGCAGCAGTGGCGGTGAGCCGCTTACCAGCACTGCCTATGGGATGGCTTCTCACTCCTGCAGCTGCAGCTCGCTGACCAGGCTCTCGACGCGCTGGGGCGTCCATCACCCAATCCAGGTAGCGCTTGCCGAGGAAGACCGGGCAGGTGTCCCACAGCCCATGGTGATCACCACATCGGAGGCGGACGGCACCGAAGGCGAGGAAGTTTGGTGTCTTGGTGAAGATGTCGATGCCCTTCTCGGCCATCGCCTCGACAACGGCGGGATAGACGACGTCGGCGGGCGCCGATCCGGCCAGGTGGACCTCGACGGTGTCGCCGGCGCGATTCGCCAGCCGTGCTAAGGCTCCGCCCAAATCGAATTTTGCACGCGCAGCAGTGTGTGAGCCGCTGGCGAGTTTGATCGCCGACGCCGACGGAGGCAAAGCCGACGCCGATCAAGATCGCCGCTGCTCCCAGCCGAGTCCGCCGGAAGGGCCAGTTCACCAGCGATCGAACTCGTCAGCTCCCGGCCCTTCGTCCCCGGAGCGACACGTCCGGACGGGGGCCCGACCAACGTGCTCCCCCTCCCGTCGCCAGAACACCCCCTATAGGCTCCTGACCAGCACTGACAGGGCTTCAAGGCCGCATCCCCAGCCCCGAGGGACCCCGAGCCGCTCAAGAAAGCCTGCACTTTCTCAGCCGCCGCCAACGCCCCACGCCACCCACCCCGCCATCCCCGGCTCCCTCTGCAAACGGGCTCTTGGCTCTTCAGAGGTTCTACTTGTGGTCATTCACAGGTAATAGATTGGCTATCTATATGTTCCGTCTGCCGAAGTAATCCAGATTCGCCCGGCTATGGTAGCCACGAGGGGGTTTGGGGATAGTTTTAGAGACATGAACCAGCAACCGATCGCCGACGCGCGAAGCACTCTCAAGTTCCTCCTGGACGGTTCCGGGCGCAAGTCCCGCAGCGCGCCCATCCGCACGACCTTCGTGGGCATCCCCCTCAAGGAGCGCGAGAACAAGGGGCCCCGGACGAAGCCCGGGCCGCTTTCGGTGCTGGTCAAGCGCCACGACGCAACCGGGCTCGACCTCTATCTGATCTTGATGGCCCTGGCCTCCGCGCTGCCCTACGACGTCACCCGGGACTCCCGCTACTTCGCCCGCGCCCTCGACCTCAAGGACGCGAAGGACAACTACAACACCGGCGCGATCTCCAAGGCATGGGCCCGCCTGGAGGACCGCGGCCTGATCACCCGCGCCAGGAAGGGCAAACTGGCCTCGATCACGCCCCGGCCCGAGAGCGGCGAGGCTCCCGAAGACGAGCCCTACACCGCGCCCGCGGGCAAGGACGACTGGTACTTCAAGATCCCGTTCGAATACTGGCTCGACGACGAGCAGTCCCTGCACGAGAAGCTGACGCTGCCCGAGAAAGCCATGCTCCTGATCGGGCTCTCCAGGCTCGTCGGCAAGACGGAGTTCACCCTGACCGCCGAGAACGCCGAACGCTGGTATGGCGTCTCCACGGAGACCGCCCAACGCGGCCTCAAGGGCTTGGTCGACAAGAAGGTCTTCGAACGGCGCCGGGCCCGCAGGGCGGCCCCCGAAACCCCTGAAGGCTTCACCTACGACAGCTTCTACTCCCTGACCGGCCCTCTCAAGAAGCAGGCCGAGACCGTCACGGACGACACGCCAGCCGAGGCCGCCCCGTCCTCCGCGACGCCGGGAGGGAACTCGTGACCCGCAACCGAGGATCACCAGCCAAGCCGGCCAAGCAAGATCAGCAGCAACGGCCCCCGAGGCACCTGGGGCCGCCGCTCCAGCTCAATCAGAGAGAAGTAAGTTGAACGACCTTCAGAATACGGCCGAGAATCAGCCCGCGGAATCGGCCCCCGCCATCCCTGCCCAGGCCGGCAAGACCGAAATCACCAGCCAGGCGCACGCCGGGATCGACCTCCGCATCACCGCGGGGATCAACATCAAGATGGCGATCATCATCACCGTCGCTGCCATCATCACCATCACCTACTTACTCGTCTAGGTGATCACGAGGAGTCCTTTCACCAGTCGGTGGAGGGGCTCCTCCTCTGTTTGATCACGGCGCTAACCGAACAGTGAACACTCCAAATCCCCATCCATAAGGTCCTATCCAGCTCCGCGGGAAAGGTCTCGCAGCGTGCTTGGACGTAACGGCCAGTTGGCCGTCCATACAGGGACCCTGGGTCGTCTGGTGGTCGTGCACGCCGACCTCGGAGACTCCGAATGGCCAGGCACACCCGAACTCGCCAGGCAGCTCTCTGCACTTGTAGGCAATCTTGATGGTCGCGTTTGAGTCGAGTAGGCTTTCCTGTGACCTCGTGTTGTGTACACAATGAACACTGTGTACTCTCCGCCTATGACCTTCGAATACCCGCTCCGCGAGGCCCGCGCCCAACTCGGTGCTCTCGCTGAACGAGCCGCCCATGGGGAGGACATCGTCTTCACCAAGCACGGCCGCCACTACGTACGGCTCGTCGGCGTGCCCACCTACACCTACGCCATCGAGGTCGCCGACTACATCGGAGGGCCCTGGCGGGATGACGAGTACGACGACTCCGTTGGCGAGGAGCCCTTCAGTGGCAGCCCCCAGGTTCTCGCCGAGAGTATCCTCAACGAACGGATCATCGGCGTACGGCCAAATGAGGGCCTTCCTCCGGACATCAGAGTGCTCCTCTGGCGCGGCGCGCGGTACGACCATGACCCCGTGGCGGAGGCCAGTCCGCCTCCCGACTACTACGGGGCGTGGGACGAGTAGCGCATCACCTTAAGAGCTTTGGCGAGGCGTATTCGATCTCCCTCACCTGATCCTCCGGGGTCTCGTGGGGTCATTGACTCGGCGGTGGCGCGGTCGGCATCCCGAGGTCAGTCTGTCCTGGGGTTCCGGTGCGCATGATTGCCGTCCACCGCCAGCCTGGTTGGCCACTCACCTCCGGCACTCTGGCCACCCGCCGCCACTTCGCGTGACCGCCTACCTTCAAGATAGAGACCGCTCTTCACCACTCCTCAATGGCCGTCCGCAGCAGCGCAAGACCAGGACGACACAGCGCCTCCTCCGTGACCCCCTGGCCCGCGCTGGCTTCGCGCCATGATCCGCCGGACAGGCCCTGGTGCGGCGCCGGTGTCCGCACGGCCGGATGACAGTTCAAGTCGCGTCTCCCGCGATGACGGGCATGCCCAGGGGGACGGCATTTGCGGGTTGCGTGCGTTCCGCCCGAACGAGGGCAGCCATCTTGGTTTTCGCTGCCTCGAGGCTGACTTGGAGTCCTTGGACTTCGCCGAGCCAGCGGTGGTCGCGGGCCTCGTCGATTCGGCGTTTGAGGTTGTCGATGATCTCGGCGAGCCGACGTTGCTGTCGTGGGTCGACGCGGAGCATGGGGCAGCGGATGCCCCGTTGACTGAACTAGGCACGGAGATTCCGCAGTTCAGAGGGCAGATCGCGGCCCCGGTCACTACGGTCACCAATCGTGATGAACGATGCACCCCAACGGGATCTGGCGGCGCTGGTGGTTCCTCGGTGGGGCCGGCTGGTGGAGACCGACGACCGGTACGAGCCCTACCGGATGGTCGGGCCCGACGGTGCGATCGTGGAGGCGACCTCCGTCTTTTTCCAGGAGCTGCTGGCGGCCGGGAAGGCGCCATCGACGGTCCGCTCCTACGGGATGGACCTGCTGCGCTGGTGGCGGTTCCTGCACGCGGTGGATGTCGGTTGGAACCGCGCGACCCGTGTGGAGGCCCGCGATTTCAGCTGCTGGATCCAGCTGACGGTGAAGCAACGTCGTCTCGTCAGAGGCCGCAGTAGCGCTGGAAGGGCGGCGAGTCTGTTCAGTGAGAAGGCGCCGAATCCAGTCACCGGCAAACCCGCGCTCACTGACGGATACGCCCCGGCTACCGTCGCTCATTCCGAAACGGTGCTGCGTGGGTTCTACGACTTCCACCGGGACGCGGGTACCGGCCCGATCCTGAACCCGTTTCCACTCGATCCTTCCCGGCGGTCGCGACGGGCGCATGCGCACCACAATCCGATGGACGGGTGGGCGCGCGAGCGGGTGGGGCGTTACCGGCCCAAAGTTCCGCATCGAGTTCCCCGAGCGATTCCCGATCAACGGTTCAATGAGTTGTTCGCTGCGCTGCCGTCGAATCGAGACCGGGCACTGGTGGCGTTCTGGATTTCGACCGGAGCACGGGCGTCGGAGCTACTGGGAGTACGGCAACGCGACATCGACCCCGGCCAGCAGCTGATCACCGTGGTGCGCAAAGGGACACGCGCGGTGCAGCAGGTTCCGGCGTCGGCGGACGCGTTCGTCTGGCTGCGGTTGTATCAGGAGGAACTGCACGGCGAGATTCCCCGGGGTCGGAGCCAGCCGGTGTGGTGGACGTTGCGGCGGCCACGGCGGCCGTTGAACTATCATGCGGCGCATCGGATGTTCGAGCGCGCCAACGCCGCACTCGGGTCGGACTGGACATTGCACGACCTGCGGCACAGTGCAGTGGCCAGAATGGCTCGCGACCCGCAGCTGACGCTCAGCGACGTGCAGCTCGTCATGGGCCATGCGCACCTGTCCACGACCGAGATCTACCTGACCCCGGACAAGGACGAGGTGATCGCGGGCGTCCTGGCCCGTCACGCCCGCGTCGCCGAGCAGCGGGAGAAGGCGGCGCCTCCGCCGCCTGCGCCCGGCTACGACCCGCAGGCGTTGAGTGTGCTGTTCGGGAGGACGCTGTGACCTCCACCGTCAAGCACGTCACCCGCAAACCTCTGCCCGCCACCGCTGCGGCGGCTGCCGGGCAGAGGTCCCGGAACCAGCAGCTGCGCAACGAGTTCCCACCGCGAGCTGTCGAGGAATGGTGGCCGCACACCGCAGCCTCGGCCGAGCAGACGCTGAAACGGTTGACCGCTCCGCCGTTCGTCGCTGCAGCTGCCGCCACTCAGGCCGGGAGACGGCGTGGCGCGTCCAAGCTGCTGCGCTGGCTGTCGACGTTGCCCGGGGACACCTGGCAGGACCGTTGGCAGGCCAGCGGCGCGGAGAATCACCCAGGGGCAGGTTGGATCAACCTGCCGATGGACTGGTTGACAGCACACGGCGGTGCGGCGTCATACGACTCGACGGACCTGTCGTCCGGGTTGCTGATGCTGATCTGCGGCGATGTCATCCGTCCCGGCTTGCCATGGATGCTCACCCGCACCCATCGGTATCTGGCGTCAGTGATGGCGCAGGTCAGGGATCCGAACGGGTTCGCGGAGCTGAGGGAGCTGGCCGCCCGCCGAACCGGCCAGCTCCCAGGCGGACGCCAAGATCGCGGCGACCAGGATCGCCACGATTCTGGCCTGCAAGGGCGGGGTCATCGCCGACATTGCGGTCGGCGACTGCGTGGAATTGGTCGAGACCATGCGACAGGTCCACACCCGCGGCGGCCAGAAGAAGGTCGACTTCTATCTCCGGTTGCGTGCCCTGGGCGTCCTCCCCGAGCACGCTCCTCACAGTATCCGCGCGTTCGGTCTGGCCGGCGGGCGGCTGACGATCGAGCAGCTGGTCGACCGATATCGCATCCAGTGTCGGCCGATTCGGGATCTGCTCATCGACTACCTGCGAGAACGCCAGCCCTCACTGGACTTCGCCAGCCTGGACAACGTCTCCAGAACTCTGGCCGGGCTGTTCTGGGCCCGCGTCGAGGCCCTCGCTCCCGGCATCGACACCCTGCGACTCCCGCCAGAAGTCGCCCGCTCCTGGAAGGAGCAGCTGCGGACGATCAAACGCACGACCACCAACGCCGCTGGTCAGCGAGTCGAGGTCTCGACCCCGCGCCTCAACGCCAAGGATGAGCTGATCCGAGTCCGGGCGCTTTACCTCGACATCGCGCATTGGGCCGTGGAGGATCCAGCCCGCTGGGGCCCTTGGGTCGCGCCCTGCCCCATCAGCGACGCCGAAGTCCAGAAGGCCAAGGAACGCAAGCACCGCAAGGCCCGGATGGACCAGCGCACCCGTGAACGACTGCCCGTCCTGCCCGTGCTCGTGCGCACTGCCAATGATCGGCGCCTCGCCGCCGCCCGCCTGCTGGCCGCGGCACGGGCGACCGAGCCGGGAGCGTTGATCGACGGCACTGATGGGACACTGCGAAAGGCAATCGCACCGAAGGCGATCGGACGACTTATCTGGGCCGAGGATGTCGCCACCGGCAAACGGCGCAATCTGTCTCACGAAGAAGAGGAGGCGTTTTGGGCGTTCGCCACCATCGAGGTGCTCCGTTTGACCGGTATCCGTTGCGAGGAACTACTTGAGCTCAGCCACCACAGCATCACTGAATACCGGCTGCCCACCACGGGCGAGTTGGTGCCCCTCCTGCAGATTGCTCCGTCCAAGACCGACACGGAGCGACTGCTGCTGGTCAGCCCCGAACTGGCCGACGTCCTGAGCGCCATCATCCAGCGCCTGCGAAACTCCGATGGGTCGATCCCCCTGGTGGTCTCCTACGACGTCCGGGAGAAGATCTGGAACCCGCCGTTGCCAGTGCTCTTTCAGCGCGGCATCGGTAATGAGCGCCGCGCGTTCACGCCTTCGGCCATCCGCAAGCTGCTGATCAATGCGCTCGCCGCGACCGAACTCACCGACGCCAACGGCGGTCCGTTGATATTCCAGGCGCACGATTTCCGAAGAATTTTTGTCACAGATGCCATCATGAACGGTCTGCCGCCGCACATCGCGCAGATCATCTGCGGGCACAAGACCATTGACACGACCATGGGTTACAAAGCCGTCTACCCAGTCGAGACGATTGAGGCTCATCGAGCATTCATGGCCCGCCGCCGAGCAACCAGGCCCAGCGAAGAATATCGAACGCCGACCGACGCCGAATGGGATGCGTTCCTCGCGCACTTCGAGAAAAGAAAGGTGTCGGTTGGAACCTGCGCCCGAGCGTTCGGCTCACCCTGCGTCCATGAACACGCTTGCGTGAGATGCTCGCTCCTGCGACCAGATCCCACGCAGCGAGCCAGGCTCGAAGAGATCCGCGACAACCTTGAAGCCCGCATCATCGAGGCGAAACGCGAAGGATGGCTGGGCGAGGTCGAGGGCCTGCAAGTCAGCTACAGCAGCGTCAAGGACAAGCTGACCCAGATCGACGCCACCCTCCAGCGAAGGGCGACAGCGATCGAACTCGGCATGCCCTCGTTCGGATCAATCTCCGGAAGAGCCTCTGCCCATGAGAATAGAGTTTAGAGAAAGCCGGTTCATCACCGTCCATCCCGGCATCGGCGGCGGACAGTCGGCGGCCGTCATCGACTGGCCCGACGCGGTCGCCGCTCTGGGCGTCAGCCTTCCCGGCTCTGGAGGCGAGCAACGGATGCTGAAGATCACGGCAAGTCTCACCGATAGCGGCCCGTTGACACCCATCACCGGCCTCAACTGTCGCAACGCCACCCCTCGTGGTCAGGGATATCGGCCAGGCTACCGAGCGGGCCCTGACGCCCGTTAGCCTGACGGCACGAGCGTCTGCCAACTCCCCCAAACCGGGGGGCGCCGCTCGCCACTGCCGAGCATCCTTGAAGAGGAGGCACTCGGCAGCGGATCGGTACGAATGCAGCAAGGTGCTGAGGAGGTTAGATGGTGTGGTGGAAAAGGAGGGCTGTCCCTGTTTGTGAAGTATGCGGGGCAAAGCTGCCGATGGGGGCTACGATACTGATCTGTGGAAGCTGCTACCAGCGCCTTCCCCCCAGTCCTGAAGAAGTCGCAAAAGCCGAGCGGGCGCGGCACTTGAAATTTGTTCGCGAGAAAGCCGAAGCGGTCCGCTATTTTTCGTCCTGGCTTCCCAAGGCGCCGTATTGGCCCGAAGAGTGGCCGCTCTCCGGAATGGACAGCAGCGACGGGCGGCCCGCTAACATCGTCCTCCCCCTCGACGAAGCAATTGAAGAGTTCGCGGACGCTACAGTCCCAGCCCCCGTGGGCAGTCACCGGCACCTTTTTTCATTTGCAAGCGAGAGCCGTCGTCCAAAAGAGTACAAAAAATGCTTGGCGCGAGTTGTGTCTGTGCGGGAGAGTCAGGAATGCTACCACTGGGATGGATCCGTATATCAGCTGCAAGACAATAGGATATTTGTCAGATGGGATAATCCTCGTTATTCGAGCGGCTGAGTCACGGGTCACCTCAGACCATGAGACAAATCGCAAGTTCAGAGAAGCATGTATCAGATGCTCAATCCTTAGGCCGGACCGGCCCAACGGGGACGGCTCGATGAGATCCGAGACAACCTGCCCGACCGCATCGCCGAGGCCGAGCGTAAAGGCTGGCTCGGCGAGATCGAGGGCCTCAAGGTCAGCCTCGCCGGCGCCGAGGACAAGTTCGCCCAGATCAACCGGCCCGCTCGCTCCAAGACCGACCTTGGCATGCCCGCCTTCAGGCTGACGGCCGAACGGACCGCCATAGAACCTGCACAACTCGACTCACCCCTCCGCTAACGGGGACATCGGCCGGATGATCTTCAAGTGAAGTTCCCCAATAGACGCACTGAACGAGATGATTCTCAGATGGCTTGGGAGTGGGTCGCACCTGTCGTCACCGGCGCCGCTGGCGCCATAGGAGTGTGCTTCACCTGGCTTGCCGGCGCCCAGAGTCGCATACATGCCGAACGCATGGTCGAGCAGAACCACCTAGCTGAGGAACGGACGCGCCTGCTCAAAGAACGCAGGGACGCCTACCTCGCCTTCCTGCACTGGATCGAACTGGTGAGCAAACGAGCCGAATACGTGATGCGAGGCGCACACGACGAGCTTCAACAGTTCGACGAGCAGTGGCCTTGGAGCAAGCGCATCGACTGGACGATAGATGTGCTGATCGGTGTCCAGGCTTTCGGAAGCGAACGGGTGTTCCAGCTCGCCGAGGATTGGATGGACGCCCACGATGCCGAACTCCACGACGTCACCACCGAACTCCGCAAACAACTTCGAGCAGTCGTTCGAGATGAGCTCCAGGACCTCGTGCCGCAGCACGAGGTCCGTCGAAACCGACGCTAGTCCAACCTCCGACCTCGAAGATCCACAAGTTAGTTCAGAGAAGCAGGCGTGTTCGTGGTTGCAGGGTGTTCCGTAGGGTCGGCCACAGGTACCGAGTTCGACCTTGCGGAGTTCGAAGTGCTGCTGGAACTCGCGCCATTCTTCTTGGGTGGGCTCGCGGTATTCGGTGGTGGGCCGCATCGCGCGGCGTTCGTCGACGAAGGCCCGATAGGTCCTGATCAGGTCGTCTTGGAAGACGGCGAGGTACGCCTGTGTGGTGGTGAGGTTCTTGTGGCCGAGTAGCCGGGCGGCGATATGGACGGGCAGGCCGCCGGTGACGGCGTCGGTAACGAACATCCTGCGGAAGTCGTGCGGTGTGAAGCGCAGCGGCTGACCGGCCCGGTCGAGGAGTCCGGTGCGTTGGAGGGTGTGGTTGAGGAGCTTTTGGACGACGCGGGGGCTGATGACTTCCTGGCGCCAGCCGCCTTGGGCGCGTTGGAAGAGGTGGGGCAGAGGCGGCCCGGTGACAGCTTCTTGGCCGTCGTAGCGGCTGACCAGGGGAACGGTGCCGTGGATGGCGCGGATGCGGGCGATGACGGTGGCCAGGCTGCTCGCGAGTTCGGGGGTGACGAGGAGGAGGCGTTCTTCGTTGCTCTTGGACGGGACAATCTGCAGGAGCGGGACGATCTCGCCGGTGCCGGGGAGCTTGTAGGAGATCAGCGCGAGGTGGGTGATCTCCAGGAGTTCCTCGATGCGGACTCCGGTGTGCCGCAGCACTTCGATGATGGCCCAGGCCCAGAACGCCTCGTCTTCGGCTTGGGTCAGGTCGGTCTGTTCGCCGGTTACCCGGTGCTGGACGAGGATTGTCGGTCGTCCCCTCTGGGTGCCGCCGCGGGCGAACGACTTGTAGACGATCCGCCGGTAGAGCGTTGCGTCGTGATCGAAGGTGTCTCCAACTTCGGTGGCGGTGGCCTTGGCGAGCAAGTCGGCCTGGTCTTGACGATGGCGTTCGGCGGCCTCGACGAGCGCTTGGAGGTGCGGTAGCCGGTCGCGGATGCGCTGGTGCATTTCGGCGGTGGTGGCCCTTCGTTCCTTGGCCATGCCGTCGGTGTCGCCCTTGCGGACCGGGCTGGGCACTGCCCAAGGCGCCCACGACGGGTCCTCCAGTGCCCATTCCTGCAGGTCGAGGTAGAAGCTGCGGACGTGGGTGAGCACTGCCAGGCGACTCTTGCGGACACGTTTGCTTCCATCGGCTTTGACGACATGATGGAGGCGTTCCTTCCACGCGACGACGACGTCCTCGGGCAGGTCCAAGGACCGGACCTCGGGGTTGTGCTGCTCGATGTCGGCCCAGAACGTCGAGGCCAAGGTGCAGACGAAGGTGCGAAACGAGCTGTAGTCCATACCGGGCCGTCGCTCGTCGAGGTAGCGGATCAGCAGGTCTCTGATCGGCTTGTTCTTGATCTGATAGCGATCGACGAGTTCAGCGGTGGGTCGCTGGCCTTGCCGTAGAGCCGACCGCATGGTGGTGCGCTCCGGCAGGACCCCGATATCGACGAGCAGTTCCCACGCGCCGTGGACGCCTTGCGTCATCCGGCCAGCGTGGCCGAGTTGCCAGGCGCGAACCTCGAACAGGTCGTCGGGGGTCAAGTCTGGAAGGTCCTTGCCGGTGTGGAGCACGACCTTGGTGAGCAAGGTGAGGGCTTCGGCGAGCTGGCGGCCTTCCATACCTCGGCGCAACCCCGCCTGCTCGACACGGGCGAATGCCTCGGGGCTCACCGCACTGCGGATGATCTTGAAGAGGTTGACCGCTCCGTAGGCGGTCAGGAAGGTGTAGCTGGGCAGGATCACCCGCAGGGCGAGCAGGCAGGTCAGCGCGGTTCTGAGCTCGTCCCGGACGTGCTGGGGGCCGCAAGGCCGCGGATCATCGGCCACGAGCTGGTCGATCCATTCGGTGCCGTAGTCGGCACCCGAGTTCTGCCATCGGTCCTGCCAGCCGTCCCCGGGCATCGTCTGGAGCCAGGACAAGATCCTGGTGGCGCCGCGCAGGCGGGTGCCTCGCCCACCGTGGGTGGGCTCCGGCCAGAACGGCAGCGTGGGCAGAAGGTTCATGATCTTCTGCATCGGCATCCGGTCGGCGGAACCGGTGCGCTTGCGATGCTGCAGCTCCCGGTGATCGGCGAAGGTGGCGTTGCGGCGTGGGGTGCGGGTGCGGATGTCAACGGCCATCGAAGGCACCGCCCAACAGCATGGCTAGGTCGGCGGCGTTGTAGCCGGCGGCGGCTTGCTGCGGCGAGTTGGCGAGGCGTTCTTCGCGTTCGGTCAGGTGCTGACGGACGCGTTGGATGACCTCATAGTCGTCTTCCTCCAGGTAAAGCTGGGTTGTGGTGAGGTGGGCGTGGCCGAGGATGGTCTGGATGTCGCGTAGCGACAGTTTCTGATCGCGGATCATCCGGATCGCGCAGGTATGGCGCAGGTCGTGCATCGACCAGTTCGTGCCGAGCTTGGCGTTCGCCCGGCGCAGCACCGCCCGCCAGGCGTCATAAGACAGCGGTTGCCGTTCGAGCGGGCCGCCGTGGCGCCTGCGACGCCGCACGGTCAGCCAGACCGGATCGTTGGCACCGTGGCCACCCAACTCGGCCAGATAGAGGCGGAGCCAGACGAACGCGTCCGGACCTGCCGGAAGCCACTGCAACAGGCCGCTGCCCTTATGCCGGACCCGGATGAGCTGATCACCCCAGTCGATATCCGCGCCACAGATCCCCAGCAGTTCGGCCGCCCGCGCGCCCGTACTCACATCCAACGACAAGATCGCTCGATCCCGATTGCAGGTCATGGCCGAGAACAGGCTGTTCCAGAGTTCATCCGGCATGGCACGACGTCGGCGCTTGGGCCTGGGCGGGTTGTAGCGGAGCTTGCCCTCGGCTCGATAGGGCTCAAGCGGATTGTGGTGAGCATTGGGTCGCCTGCCCCGTGCCCGATCCAGCGGCACCGGGTTGATGATCGGGCCGACGCCCTGCTCGCCCCAGAAGGCGTAGAACGATCGCAGGACCGCGTTACCGTGCCGGATCGTGCCGACGTCGTACCGATCACCGGGATACCGCTTGCGGGTGGTCGGATTAGTTGTCCCGGCCGTGGCTGCCGAGCCTTTCCGCCACCCGGCGATCGGCTTGGACGCCTGCCTGAGCCAGAGCACGAAGTCCCGGGTCTCCGCCGAGGTCACCATGTCCCAACTCGCCTCGATCGCGATGAGGAACCTCCACCACCGCTGGAGCGCGTACGCATAGCTACGTACCGACCCCGCGGCCTTCCCCTGAGCAGTGACATCCCGCAGATACCGCTGGACCGGCTCGACCGCTCGACCGCTGTCGTCCTCGAACCGCCAGGGCACGACCCCGGCGACCGCCACGACCCGCCCCCACACTGGGAGCCGGATCGTAGCAAGATCACGCTCTGATTCCTCGCCCAGATCCATGCAACCTCCTCGCTGAGGAGTGCATGACTATCGACCGGAACCGGTATCAGCCAGCTCGACATGCCACGGACGGGACCCGTAGTCCGGTCAACATGTCGTTGAATCCCCAGGCACTAGGTCGCGTACATGACGTCCACCGCATAGCGGGTGAAGCCCAGGGACTCGTACAGGCGGACGGCCGCGACGTTCGACTCGTCCACGTAGAGCATGAACTGGTCGGCGCCGGTGTCGCGGAGGTGGTGCAGGCCCGCGAGTGTCAGGGCGCGGCCCAGGCCGAGGCCCTGCGCGTCCGGGTCGACGCCGACGACGTAGACCTCGCCGATATCGCCGGGGTGGGTCTTCGTCCAGTGGAAGCCGGCGAGGCGGCCGTCGCGTTCGGCGAGGAAGAAACCGGCCGGGTCGAACCAGTCTTCGGCCTCGCGGTCGCGGACGTCCTCGATCGTCCAGGCGCCCTGTTCGGGGTGGTCGGCGAAGGCGCGGGCGTTCACGTCCAGCCAGGCCTGCTCGTCGCGGCCGGGCTCGAAGGTGCGCAGGGTGACGCCGTCCGCGAGGCGCGGCTCCGGCAGCGGGCCGGACGCCGGGCGGCGCAACTGGAACAGCGCGCGGACCCGCGCCATGCCCTCGGCACTCGCCAGCGCGGCGGCGGCCGGCAGATCGCCGTGGGCCCACACGCGCAGCGGACCGCCTGCCTGCTCGCGCAGGGCACGGAGCAGCGCGCGGCCGTGTCCGCGGCGGCGGTGCTCCGGGTGGACGACCAGTTCCCCTGCCGCGGGCTCCTCATCGGTCGCGGGGTCGAGATGCCCGTACGCGACGATCGCGCCGCCGTCGGAGATCGCCGTCCCCGCGCGGCCGCCGCGGAGCGCGAGCAGTGCGTGCTCGGAGAGCGGGCCGATTCCGTCGGCGTCCGTCGCGGCTTCGACCAGGGCCAGCACGGCGGCGACCTCGATACCGGCGTCCAGCACGCGCACTTCGCTCATGATCGCCACCCTATGTGACGGACGCCGTGAACCCCCTGATCAAGTTGTCACAGAAACGTCATCGGGCCGCCTGGAAGCGTACGCCGGGCGCGCTTACCGTCCGCAGCATGACTCGACGACGCACCATCCTGGCCTGCGCCACGGCGGCGCTGACGGTCGTGGGCCTGGCCGCGCAACCGGCGGCGGCGCGGCCCGTCCCGACAGCGTCCGTGCGGCTGCTGGCCCTCAACGACTTCCACGGCAACCTCGAGCCGCCGTCCGGGAGTTCCGGCAGGGCCATCGACGAGAACGGCGACACCGTCCTCGCGGGCGGTGCCGCCTATGTGGCGGCCCACCTCAACAGGCTGCGGAACCGCGACACCCTCACCGTCGCGCAGGGCGACCTGATCGGGGCCACGCCGCTGATCTCCGCCGCCTACCACGACGAGCCGTCCGTGCAGTTCCTCGGGGACGTCGGCGTCACGGCCTCCGCGGTCGGCAACCACGAGTTCGACGAGGGGTATGAGGAGCTGCTCCGCATCCAGAACGGCGGGTGCCATCCCGTCGACGGCTGCTCCCCCGCCGGGACGTGGCGCGGCGCCAAGTTCGACTACCTCGCGGCGAACGTGCTGAAGAAGCGGAACCAGCGGCCCGCCATGAAGCCGTGGACGATCCGCAATGTCAACGGCGTCCGGGTCGGCTTCATCGGCGTCGTCACCAAGACGACGCCCACCATCGTCACCGCCGAGGGCATCAAGGACCTGGACTTCGTCGACGAGGTCGCCGCCGCTAACCGCGCGGCCCGCGAGCTGAAGCGGCGCCACGTCCGCGCGATGGTGCTGCTCGTCCACGAGGGCGACCAGGTCAAGGCGAATTCGCGGCCGGACGAGTGCGGTGTCGTGCCCGGCGCCGGGTCCCGCATCGCGAAGGACGCCGACCCGGAGATCGACGTCGTCCTGTCCGGGCACAGCCACCAGCAGTACGTCTGCTCGGTCGAGGACCCGAACGGCGAGCCGCGGCTGTTCTCGTCGGGTTCCTCCTTCGGACGGGTCATCACCGAGGTGAACTTGAAGGTGAACCGGCGGACCGGTGACATCGTCCGGTCCTCCATGAAGGGCGACAACCATGTCGTCACCCGCGACATCGCGCCCGACCCGGCGACGGAGCGGTTCGTCCAGACGTGGAAGGACCGCGTCTCAGAGATCGCCGACAAGCCCATCGGCAAGATCAGCGCCGACCTCACCCGCGCCCCCTCCCCGGCGGGCGAGACCGCGCTCGGCGACGTCATCGCGGACGCGCAGCTCGCCTCGATGAAGGGCTTCGGCGCGCAGGTCGCGGTGATGAATCCGGGCGGCGTCCGCACCGACCTCACCTACACGGCGAGCGGTTCGGAAGGCGACGGCGTCGTGACCTACGGCGAGGCGTTCGCCGTCCAGCCGTTCAGCAACGTGATGGGCGTGGTGTCGCTGACCGGCGCGCAGCTCGACGCGCTGCTCGAACAGCAGTGGACGGCGGCGGGCGAGAAGATCCTCCAGCCGTCGGCGAACCTGAACTTCACGATCGACCGCTCGAAGCCCGTCGGCGACCGCGTCTCCGCGATCACCATCGACGGAGCACCGGTCGACCCGTCCGCCACCTACAAGGTCGCGGCGAACAACTTCCTCCTGGGCGGCGGCGACGGCTTCACCGTCTTCACCGATGGCAAGGACCCGGTCCTGGGTCCCATCGACCTGGACGCCTTCGTCGCCTACTTCACCGCCCAGGGCACCATCACGCCCCCGCCCCTCAACCGAATCTCCGGAAGGTAACCCCGGCGATGGCCCGCCGCCCCAGAGGGCGGCGGGCCGCTTACTTGGCCCTAAGCCCAGCCCCCGGATACGGGCAGGCACGCGGAGCGAGCTCTGCGAGCGCAGCGGGCATGCCCGGCGCGCCGCGTCCCCGCAGCGGCGGGAGCGCCAGCGACCAGAGCGAGGAGACCCGTGCCGCGCAGCCGGGGGGTTCGGGGGGTCGCCCCCCGATAGACAAAGAGACCCGTGCCGCGCGGCCGGGGGCCTGGGGGTCGCCCCCCGATAGATCACGCGCCGAAGAAGTGGACTACGAAGTAGACGATGGCGGCTACTGAGGCGGCCATGGGCATGGTGAGGACCCAGGCGGTGATGATGTTGCCCGCGACGCCCCAGCGTACGGCGGAGAGCCGCTTGGTGGCGCCGACGCCCATGATGCAGGACGTGATCGTGTGCGTGGTGGAGATTGGAGCGTGCCAGATGTAGGCGGTCGCGTACAGGATCATCGAGGCGGTCGATTCTGCGGCGAAGCCCTTCGGCGGATCCAGCTCGATGACCTTGCGGCCGAGCGTCCGCATGATCCGCCAGCCGCCGGCGTACGTGCCGAGGGACAGGGCGCCCGCACAGGCGATGATCACCCACAGCGGGACGCTCTTGCCGTCGGAGTGGCCGGTGGTGACGAGCGCCAGGACGATGATGCCCATCGTCTTCTGCGCGTCCTGGAGGCCGTGCCCCAGTGCCATCGACGCCGCCGACAGCGACTGCGCGATGCGAAAGCGCCGGGAGATCCGGCCGGGGTTGGCGCGGCGGAAGATCCACAGGATGGCGATCATCACCAGGTAGGCCAGGCAGAACCCGACGACCGGCGACACCACCATCGGGATGGCGACCTTCTCGACGACGGTGCTCCAGCTCACCGTGGACGCCGACGCGAACCCGGCGCCGACGATGCCGCCGATCAGGGCGTGCGAGGACGACGACGGCAGCCCGAAGTACCAGGTGATGAGGTTCCACGTGATCGCGCCGAGCACGCCCGCGGCGACCACGGTGAGGCCGTGCAGCCCGGTCGGCGGGGTGATGACCTCGCTGACGGTCTTGGCGACCTCGACGCCGAGCAGCGCGCCGATCAGGTTCATGATCGCCGCCATCAGCAGCGCGGCCCGCGGCGTCAGCGCCCGCGTGGACACCGAGGTCGCGATCGCGTTGGCGGCGTCGTGGAACCCGTTGGTGTAGTCGAAGGCCAGCGCGATGATGACGACGAGGACGAGCACGGCGGCCTGCGCGTCCGAGCGCAGGCCGAGCGCCCCGGCGAGGATCACCGCGAGGAAGCCCAGCAGCAGGACGGGCCAGAACCGGACCGGCCCGCGCCGGACCTGTTCGCCGAGGGTCGGCTCGGTGGTGGACGGGTCGTCCTTGGTCAGCGTCGCGCCGACCGGCCCG
This sequence comes from Actinomadura sp. 3N508, assembly GCF_044326375.1. Lineage (NCBI taxonomy): Bacteria > Bacillati > Actinomycetota > Actinomycetes > Streptosporangiales > Thermomonosporaceae > Actinomadura > Actinomadura sp. 3N508. The sequence goes on along the minus strand of NZ_JBIRAX010000011.1, from coordinate 99,304 downwards.
CCCACGTCGTGGCCGGGTGGGCCGCTCGGCCGCGGGCCTTGCGGCTCGTCCGACACGCTCATGACTCCTTGACCGCGATGGTCTCGACCGTGTTGGCGATCGCCTCGAACGCGTCGGCCGCGTCCTCGAGACGGTCGATGATCTGCTTCAGCTTCAGCACGGTGAGCGTGTCGTACTCGCCGCTGAACAGCTTCGCGAGCAGCTTGCGGTAGACCTTGTCGCCCTGGTTCTCGAGCCGGTTGATCTCGATCCAGTACTCGTTGAGCTCCTTCATCGACCGCAGCCTCGGCATCGCCTCGGCGGTCAGCTCGGCCGCCCGCTCCAGCACCTCGACCATGGCGACGACGCCCTTGGGGAACTCCTGGATCTCGTAGAGGTCGACGAGGTCGGCGGCCTCCTCCATCTCGTCCATCACGTCGTCGATCGTCGAGGCCAGCCGGTAGATGTCCTCGCGGTCGAACGGGGTGATGAACGTTTCGTTCAGCCGGCGCATGATCGCATGGGTGCATTCGTCGCCCGCATGCTCGCAGGCGCGCATCTTCTCCGCGATCGCTGCCCGGTCGGCACCGTCGCTGATGAGCTCCACGAGCAGCCTGGCGCCGGTGACCAGGTTGTTCGCCGAGTCGGCGAACATGTCGTAGAAGCTGTCCTCACGCGGCGTGAGACGCAAGCGCACGTCGTTCTCCTGATGTGCCGGAACAGTCCGCAGAGGATCGTAGGCGCTACCAGCCGTAAAAAGAACCTTTGCCCCAGCTTCTGCTGGTGTCCTCCATCCTCTCACTTCCAAGATTGCCCCGGATCATGAGGTACATACCCCGCGTCAGCCCCGTATCTACGGGGACGGCCGCCGTTTCGGCGGTGCGGAGGGGCCGGGCGAGGAGCCTTCGGCCAAGATCATAAGTGAGATTTGTTACACGGGCGGCAGCGCCGGGCCGGGGACGCCGTGATCGGCGTCCCCGGCCTGCTGCGTGCGACTGCCCTGCCCTTCAGCTGGGTGGACGCGTCCTCCCACCCCCCTGGGACCGCTCAGTCCCGTGGCGTCAGCTCGCGACGACCGGCTTCGTCGGACTGCACTCCGAGCACCATGTCGATTTCCGCGACGGTCAGCGGCCGCTCGGCAGCCGCCACCGCGCTGAGCATCTCGGCATAGAGTTCGATCTCGTCCAGCGCAACACGGTCGTGGACGCGCAAATCGAGGTTCTGGCGCACCGCGTCCACCTCCGTTCGTTCCCCACACCCAGGTCGAGGCTACGCGCCCCGCCCGGACGGGCACATGACCCAAGAGGGCCATTCGAGGGCCACCTGTGACCCTGTCAATCCGGAGGACGCCCACCTGAATGATCTAGGCACCGGCCCGGGTGACTCCTCGTACCCTTCCCACCAGACGCCGGTCTGATACATATGTCGCGAACGTCCAGAGTTGGCCATGGCGGCGGCCGGGCGCGTCCCGCGGCCGGTCAGGGGCCGGACGCCGCCGGTCAGGGGCCGGGGCGGAAGTCGCCGAGCATCTGCTCCAGCTCCGTTTCGGGCAGGTCACGGGCCGTCAGCCGCGCCACGGTGGCGGCGTTGACGTCGGCGCCCGCGAGCCGGGCGGCCTGCCGCCCCACCGTCTGCTCGAACAGGGCGCGGACCGTCCGGGCGTAGGCGAACCGCGGGTCGCCGCGCAGCCGCGCGAACCGGTTCAGCAGCTCGACGCGCAGCTCCTCGTCGAGGACGTAGAGGTCGCGTTCGGCGTAGCTCTGGAAGAGCTGCACCATGTCGCGGTCGCCCATCCCGGTGAACTCCAGGGTCCGGCCGAACTCGGCACGGAACGCGGGATTGCCCGCGACGAAGCCCTCCATCTCGGCCGCCGGGCTGGAGCAGATCACCATGAACCGGGTGCCGCCCGCGTTCATGCGGCGGAGCAGCTCGGCCACGACGGCCGGGCTCCGGTCGAGCCGGTACGCCTCCTGGATGAGCAGGACCCCGCCGAGCGCCTGCTCGACCATGCCCGCGACCCGGTTCCGGGTGTCGGCCTGGTCGCGTCCGGCCAGGTGGACGGGACGGCACGCGACCACATGCCCCGACTCAAGCAGCCCGAGCGCCGCGTAGATCCCGCCGACGAGCCCCGCCACGGTCGTCTTCCCGGTGCCGGGCGGCCCCACGAAGATCAGGTGCCGGCCCTCGCCGCCGGACACCCCGTAGCGCGCCCGGTCGGCGGCGAGCCCGGCCTCGTCGGCCAGCTCGTGCACGGCGGCCTTGACGTCCTCCAGCCCGGTGAGCTGCTCGAGCTGGCGCAGGTAGCCGTCGATGTCGCCGGGCGGGCGCAGCGCGGGCTCGATGCCCTCCGCGACGCCGGCGAGGTCGTCCGGGGTCAGCACGAGCCGGTCGTGGGACGCCCCGGCCCGCTCCATGTTCCGCTGCGCCGCCTGGTCCAGGTACGCCTCGACCAGCCGCGCGTTGACCAGGTCGCCCGGCCCGCGGAGCCGGTTCAGGTCTTCGCGGGCGACCTCCATCGCGGACGCGCCGATCGTCACGCGCCGCTCCTCGGCCAGCAGGTGCAGCAGCATCATGCGGTTGTCGAGGTCGCTGAAGTCGGGCAGCCGGTGGACGCGGAACGCCTGGACGAGCTTGGGGTGCTCGCGCAGGAGCTTCTTGTACGCCTGCGGCTCGCACGTCGCGATCACGGGCGTCGTGTTGACGGGGTCGCGGCGGGCCCGGCGCACCGCGCCGACCAGCGCGCCCGGGTCCGGCGCGCCGGCGATCGCCACGTCCAGCCGCTCGAACAGGACGACCGGGCCCGGCTGGGCGAGGATCTGCCCGATCCGCTCGGGGGGCGCGTCGCGGACGTCCTCCGCGTCGTGCGCGCGGATCGACCCGTCGCCGAGGCCCGCGTTCGCGAGCGTCAGCGCGATCAGCCTGGACAGCCTGCGCTGCCCCGAGTGCGGCCCGCCGACCAGCAGCACGCCCGGCACCCCGGGCTTGATCGAGCTGGGCGCGCCGTCCACCCGGGTCTCCTCGGCGCCCTCGCCGCCGGGCGCGTCCCACTCCTTGACCTGCTGGCGGACGGCGGCGAGCAGCTCGCTGGCGTCATGGTCGCCGTACACGAAGCCGAATCCGAAGCGTTCCAGGACGCGGCGCTCGCTGCGGTCCTTCGGCGGCGGGATCTCGTGGACGGGCTGGTCCGGCGAGGGTGTGTCGTCCAGGAAGTCGAAATCGCCGACCATCGTCTTGGACATCACCTTCGTCCCCGGCCCGGCCCCAGGGACCGGGGGTGGTGGCGACTGGGCGGCGTCGTCCTCCAGGTCACCGGGCCCGAGAATCCGCGTGCCGGGCGGGCCTGCAGGGACGCTCGGCCCTACCGGGCCCCCCTCCACACGAGTGGACTCCGGATCGAACGCGGGAGGCGGCGGCTGCTGCTGATATTGCTGCTGCTGTTGCGGCGGCGGCTGCGAGACGTTCGGCGACGGCGGTGGCGGCGTCGCCTGCATCGGAGGGGCGGCACCGGACGGCTGGTAGCCGAGGTGCGTGTACGGCGGCACGAAGTTCTCGTCCTGCTTCTCCTCCTCCGGAGGCGAGAAGCCGCCGGGCTGCGGCTGCCGCTCGGGCACGGCAGGCGGAGGTGGAGTCGGGGTCGAAGGCGGAGGCGGGGTCGGAGACGCACTCTGCATGGGCACGCGGTTCTGCATGGGTGCCGGGTTCTGGTTCTGCGCGGACACAGGCGGCGCTACACCCGGGCGCTGGAACCCGAGCTCCGTGTAAGGGGGCGCGACGCTCCCCTCGTCCCGGTCCTCTTCGGTGGGGCTGCCGCTGATCAGCGGGTCCGGCGGCGCGAAAGCGGCCTGTTGCCCAGGCCCGGCCATGGGATTGGCGGGCATCTGGTTGGCCACGGCCTGGCCGTACGGCTGAGCGGGCGGCTGGACGAACGGACGGTCAGGCTCCGACGGCGCGCTCTGCGCATGCGGAGGCGTACCGGGAGCGATCCCGGGCTGGCTCTGCATGCTGAACGGGACCGGCTGCGGTGGCGCGGGGTTGGGCGGTGGTGTGGCGGTCGGGGACGCGGCCGTCGCGCGGGCCCGGTTCCGGCCGATGATCCCGGCGATGATCGAGGTCGGGACGGGAAAGCCGCGCGGCCGGGCGGGCATCCCGCCGAGCCGGCACCAGGCCAGGTCGACCTCGTACATCGCGGCCAGCAGCGTCTCCGCGCCCGTGCCCGAGCCGGCCGCGGACCGCAGCGGCTCGGGGAGGCGCATGTCCTGCGGCCAGAGGCGCCGCAGCGGATGGCCCTGCTGCTCCGACACCGCCTGCACCGTGTAGCGGATCTCTGGGTCGAGCCAGGGAACGATGGTGCCGACCATGTCCTTGCGGACGACGTCCAGATCGGCGGCGAGAAGGGCCGCGGCCACGAGGCGCGGCTCGATGTAGGCGGGTTCTGCAGGGTCGCCCGAGAGCCCGGCTATCAATTCGCTGAGCGTGTAGAAGGCGTGCCGGAAGTTGTCGCCGGGCGAGCTCTCGTTCCTTAGCGATGGGACCAGGTTCGGTGGGCAGCGCGTCAGCCACTGCTGGACGATCGCCTGGTCGCCGTACGGCAGCGCCCCATAGTCGACGGTCGGGTTGGCGAGGGTGGTGCCGAGGATGGCGAGGAGCGCGTCCGCCCGGATCTGGAACCGGACGTCGTCGCGCAGCGCGCTGGCGACGGCCCACATCGTCCGCAGGACGACGACCGCCGCGTCCACCCGGCTGGCCCGGAGCCGTTCGGCGTAGAGCCCGACCAGCGTCTCCAGCGGCGGCGGGGTGAGCCAGCGCGGGCCGTCCACGAGAGGGAGCGGCTTGGCGCGGTATGGCTTCCACAGGTCGAGCATCTGCGCGTCCAGCCGCGAGTCGAACGCGGGCGAGGACGAGCACCACAGCATCACGCCCCACGCCACGACCACGGTGGACGGCGTGTCGCTGGAGAACTCCGGTGACCAGTGCGGATAGTCGGGCGCGGACAGCGTCGCCGCGGACTCGACCGTCGACCGGACGCGCGAGCTCAGGTCGGTCGCGAACCCGTGCCCGACGAACGGCAGGCCGGTCGGCGGGTCGTAGGAGAAGTCGGGCCCGGCCGGGATCACGTGCGGCGGCAGCGCCGGGACCTGCACCCCGGCCTGCTGCGCGGGCCGCGCCGCCATCCGGACGGCGGGCGTGCGCGGCGGCGGGCACAGGTACCACTGCCCGTCGGCCGGGTGCAGCCGGTACCAGCGGGCCCATGCGCCGAACAGCCACCAGGTGCCGTCGGGCAGGACGAGCATGCGGCCGGCGATCGCGTGATGCCGCTGCTGCGGAGGCGTCGAAGGCCACCATGCGGCGGCCACCATCGCCCGCGTGTCGCGCTCTGCCTCCGCGAACGGATCCGGCCCCATCTGGGGGCTGGGCGGCGGAGCATTGCCATAGCCCGGTCCCCACACCACGAAGGTCATGGTAGTCAGCAGAACGCGGCAGGGGTCCCGCCCACCGGCGCATTCACCGCGTTCCCGCAGGTCAGCGGGTTATCTTTCCGACCTTGACGTCAGTCCCACCGGACGTCGGCGCGGTGCCGCCTGGCCTTCTCCACGTACACCTCGGGCGTGTGCGCCAGGACGAGCCGGTCGTCGTCGGTCAGCTCGCGGACGATCCGTCCCGGCGTCCCGGCGACGAGCACCCCGGACGGGATCTTCTTCCCGGGCGGCACTAGCGCACCGGCGGCGATCAGCGTCCCGGCGCCGATCCGGGCCCCGTTGAGGACGATCGCGCCGATGCCGATGAGCGAGCCCGTCTCGACGTGGGCGCCGTGCACCATCGCCTTGTGGCCGAGGCTGACGCGGTCTTCCAGGACGGCGGGCGTCCCCGGGTCGGCGTGCAGGCAGCAGAGGTCCTGGATGTTGCACTCCTCGCCGACGACGATCTCCTCGTCGTCGCCGCGCAGCACCGAGCCGTACCAGACGCTGGACGCGCGGCCCAGCCTGACCCGTCCGACGACGACCGCGCCGGGCGCGATCCACGCTTCGGGGTCGATGTCCGGCCGGTGCTCGCCCAGCGTTCCGAGATACTCCATGCCGCCGATGCTAGGACGGCCGCTCCAGCCGCCCCGCAGCGCCCTGCGCCCACCCGGGACCCCTGGATAGCGCGAATTTTCCGAGATTGGATAGTTTGTCGCTCTTAGCAGGTGAAGAAACCACGACGAGAACCGCGTTCCGGTTGCGCGAATGGGGTGGACCGGACGAGAGTCGTCCTGACGTTTCCACATGTGGACCCGCTGACCGGCGGGCGAGGAGAGCAACCGACCCTGACGGGGTGTCACCCCGCCAACGACCCCCAAGGCATCATGAGCAACGAAGCCGAAATCCTGCCGAACCTCCTCCAAGAAGACTCGCACGAGTTCGAGATCGTCATGCGCGGCTACAACCGCCGCCAGGTCGACGACTACATCGCCCGCTTCGTCCAGAAGAACCGCGAACTCGAGGCGCGGCTCGCCCGCGCCCACGACGACTCCGAGCGGCTCCGCCGCGAGATGGCCGAGCTCCGGGAGGCCCGCAAGCCGACCGGCGACGACCTCAGCGACCGGCTCCGCCAGATCATCAACCTCGCCGAAGACGAAGCCCAGGACAAGGTCGCCGAGGCCGAGGCCAAGGGCGCGGAGATCCGCAAGGACGCCGAGCAGGAGTCCAAGCGCATCATCGACGACGCCCGCTCGCACGCCGAGAAGAACCTCGCCCAGGCGCAGGACAAGGCCGAGCACGTGCTCGCGTCGGCGAAGAAGGAGTCCGAGAGCGTTCTCGGGTCCGCCAAGCAGGAGGCCGAGCAGACGGTGACCAGCGCGCGGCTCGAGGCCGAGCGCACCCTCACCGCGTCCGAGCGCCGCGCCAGCGTGATCAACGAGGGTGCGACGCAGCGGCTGACGTCGCTCACCAAGAACCACACCCAGGCGCTGCAGCGGCTCACGGAGATCAGCGAGACCCTGCACCGCCTGCTCACGGCGGAGAACGAAGCGGGCCCGCTGGAGAAGATGGTGGAGGACGCCGTCCGGCAGAGCACGCCGCGCAAGCAGCAGCCGTCGCAGCCCTCCCCGCCGCCGCCCGCGAAGCCGATGCCGTCCTCGCCGGCGGCGTCCAAGCCGGCCCCGGCCGCGCCGGCCTCGCCGCCCTCCCCCGCGCCCGCGGCCGGGCCCGCGCAGCAGAGCGGCCCGTCCATGAAGAAGCCCGAGCCGACGGCCGACGACGTCGAGCCGCCCGTCGCCCCGGCCAAGCCCGCGCGTCCGGCCGAAGACGCGGGCCCGACCCCGCCGCCGCCCGGCCCCGTCGTCCCGCCCCAGCAGTCCCGCGGGCCGATCGAGCTGTAGGCGGCGTCGCCGAGACCGATCGCGCTGTGTCCGCCCAGGGTTCGCCCTTGGGCGGACACAGCCGTTTCTAGGACCTTGCGCCGTTTATAGGATCCTTGCGTGAGCAAGAGGACCCACACGCGTAGCGGAACCGCCCGCCCGATCAGGCTGCTCGGCGATCCGGTCCTGCGCACCGAGTGCGACCCGGTCCGCACGTTCGACGCCTCCCTCCAGCGCCTCGTCGACGACATGTTCGTCACCATGTACGAGGAGGACGGCGCGGGCGTGGCCGCCAACCAGGTGGGCGTGGGCCTGCGGGTGTTCGTGTACGACTGCAAGGACGACGACGGGCGCAGGCACATCGGCCACGTCGTCAACCCGGAACTCGTCGCCGCCGACGGGGAACTGCTCGTCGAGCCGGAGGGCTGCCTGTCCGTGCCGGGCATGCATTTCGAGACGGCCCGGCATGCGCACGCCGTCGTCGAGGGCGTGGACGTGAAGGGCAAGCCCGTCCGCGTCGAGGGCACCGGATACTTCGCCCGCTGCCTCCAGCACGAGTGCGGTCACCTGGACGGCAACGTCTACATCGACGTCCTGTCGGGCGACGCGCGCCGCCAGGCCATGCGCGCCATCCGCTCACTCAGCCGCTGAACCGCCGAACCGCTGAGCCGCTGACCTGCGGCTTGCGCCGTGGACGGCGCTTTCACCCGATCCCCTGGGGTCGTTCAGGTGACTTTCAGGTAGAGATGGGAACCTCTGCACTGATTGCGGAGGGGGACCGACCATTGGTTGATCGGACGGCGAACGGCGGCAAGGCGGCGGAGGCGACCCTGCTCGTCGTCGAGGACGAGCCCAACATCCTGGAGCTTCTCGCCGGCAGCCTGCGTTTCACCGGGTTCGACGTGTTCACCGCGACCAACGGGGCCGACGCGGTCCAGTCGGCGCGGCGGCACCGTCCGGACCTCATCGTGCTGGACGTGATGCTGCCCGACATCGACGGTTTCGACGTCGCGCGGCGGCTGCGCTCCGGCGGCGACCACACCCCCGTGCTGTTCCTGACCGCGCGGGACGGCGTCCAGGACCGGGTCAAGGGCCTGACGATCGGCGGGGACGACTACGTCACCAAGCCGTTCAGCCTGGAGGAGGTCATCGCGCGCATCCGGGCCGTCCTGCGGCGGTTCCGCGGCGGCCACACCGAGCCGCCGCCGCGGATGGTGTTCGCGGACATCGAGCTCGACGAGGACAGCCACGAGGTGTGGCGCGGCGGGCGCGCGATCCAGCTGTCGCCGACCGAGTTCAAGCTGCTGCGCTACTTCATGGCCAACGCCGGACGGGTCGTGTCGAAGGCGCAGATCCTCGACCACGTGTGGAACTACGACTTCCGCGGCGACGCGGGCATCGTCGAGTCGTACGTGTCGGCGCTGCGCCGCAAGGTCGACAACGCCGAGCCGCGGCTGATCCACACGTTGCGCGGGGTGGGGTACGTCCTGCGCGAGCCCTCGAGATCTGGCTAATGGCGACCGCGGCCCCCCGGTCGCGGCGCGGGCTGGCCCGGATGTGGGGGCGGACGCCGCTGCGGGTGAAGCTGATCTCCGGGATGCTCGTCCTGGTCACGCTCGGGATGACGGTGATGGGCGCGGCGGGCGCGTCCGTCCTGCGGCAGTACCTGGTCGGGCGGGCCGACGACCAGCTGCGCGGTTCGGTCGGGCGGGCGGTCGACCAGGTCGTCGACGGGATGCGGCGCGGGCAGCAGCAGATCAACGTCCGGATCCCGAGCGAGATGTACGCGCAGTACCGGTCCACGAGCGGCGCCCTCGTCTGGCAGAACGCGGCCTGGAGCGAGTCCGGGCATCCGCGGCTGCCCGCCGACATGGACGAGCGCATGGACCGCCCGTTCACCGTGTCCGGGACGGGCGGGTCGCAGTGGAGGATCCTGGCCGCGCCGGTCGCGGACGGCGTGCTCGTCCTGGCGTTCAGCCTGGAGGAGGTCGAGCGGACGGTCCGGCGGCTGGTGGCGATCGACGCGATCGTGGGGCTGCTGGTGCTGGGCGTGCTGACCGGGCTCGGGGTGTGGGTCGTCCGGGCCAGCCTGCGCCCGCTGTCGGCGGTGGAGGAGACGGCGGGCGCGATCGCGGCCGGGGATCTGTCCCGGCGCGTCCCGGAGGCGGATCCGCGCACCGAGATGGGGCGGCTCGGCCGGTCGCTGAACACGATGCTCGCGCAGATCGAGGCCGCGTTCGGGGCGCGTGCCGAGTCGGAGGCCGCGGCGCGGCGGTCGGAGGAGACGGCGCGCCGGTCGGAGGAGCGGATGCGGCGGTTCATCGCGGACGCGAGCCACGAGCTGCGCACCCCGCTGACCGCGATCCGCGGCTTCGCCGAGTTCTACCGGCAGGGCGCGGCCCGCTCCCCCGACGAGCTGGGCCGCCTGCTCGGCCGGATCGAGGAGACCGCCGCCCGGATGGGCCTGCTGGTCGAGGACCTGCTGCTGCTCGCCCGGCTGGACCGGCAGCGCCCGATCGAGCGGCGGCCGGTGGATCTCCTCGCCGTCGCCGCAGACTCTGTCCAGGAGGCCAGGGTTCTCGCACCGGAACGCGAGATAGAGCTGGCGGTGGAGGGCGGGCTGGCGTACCAGGTGCGGGGGGACGAGGCGCGCCTGCGCCAGGTCCTCGGCAACCTGCTGGGCAACGCGGTCACCCACACCCCCGAGGGCACACCCGTCGAAGTGCGCCTGTCACCCGGCACACTCCGCAAGGCCCCGGCCGTGATCCTCGAGGTCGTGGACTCGGGCCCCGGCCTCTCCCCCGAACAGGCGGAGAAGGTCTTCGAACGCTTCTACCGCGCCGACGAGGCCCGCTCCCGCGCGGGCGGCGGCACGGGCCTCGGCCTCGCCATCGTCGCCGCGCTGGTCGCCGCGCACGAGGGCCTGGTGGAGGCCGACTCCACTCCCGGCGAGGGCGCCACGTTCAGGGTCGTCCTGCCTCTGGACGAAGAGTGAACATTTTTCATCCGGCCTGTCCACGACGACCTGGCCTCGCGCGCCCGCTGAGGATGAAAAGTGTCCATTGAGGGGCGCGTTCAGGGAATGTTCAGGAATCTGCGCTTTAGTGGCGGTACAGGGCGCGCCTCGCTCTCGACGGAGAGCGGGAGCCCGCGCCCTGGCCAGCTTCCCGGCCCGGCCTGCGCCGACGGCGGCGCGGCACACCGGCACCGCGGCCGAGGGGACGTTACGCCGCACGTCCCTTCGGCCGCGGTTTTTCGTTTGATATCGGCGTTCAGCACACTTTCAGGTTGGCTCCAGGCAGCCTCCAGTCCTGCCGCGCAGTCTCCATGGTGAGCAACGACAGGGGGACGAGATGAACGCCGACAGGCCGCAGCAGCAGCCTTGGGAGCCGGGACCCGGTCCCGGGCCCGGTCGCCCGGACGCAGCGCACCAATGGCCCCCGCCGCACCAGCAGGCGGCTCAGGGCAACGCTCCTCACACGGTCATGGGGGGCGTCCCGCTTGCAGGTCAGGGGGGAGCACCGTCGGCGGGGCCTGGGAGCGTCCCGCCGGCGGGGCCGGGGGGCGTCGCGGCGGGCCCGGGGAGCGCGCCGCCCGCGGGGCGTCCGCCGCTGCTCGGCACGACCCGGCAGAAGATCGCCGCAGCAGGCGCCGCGCTGGCACTCGCACTGGGCGCGGGCGGCGCGGGCGCAGCGGTCACGCTCGCCTTCACGCACGACAGCACCGTCTACTCGAGCCCGACCGCCGTGACGGGGACGTCCGCGAAGGGCGGCACCGCGCAAGTGGCCGCCGCCGTGCAGCCCAGCGTCGTGTCGATCCAGGCGCAGACGCCGAACGGGACCAGCGGCGGGTCCGGCGTCGTCCTGCGCTCGGACGGCGTGATCCTCACCAACGCGCACGTCGTGGCGGACGCCGGTCAGGTGGCGGTGAAGTTCTCCGACGGACGGACCGCGTCCGCGAAGACCATCGGCGCCGACTCCGCCACGGACGTCGCCGTGATCAAGGCGGACAACGTCTCCGGCCTCAAGCCCGCGACGCTCGGCAACAGCGAAGCCCTCGCGGTCGGTGACACGGTCCTGGCAGTCGGCAGCCCGCTCGGCCTGGACGGCTCGGTGACGTCCGGCATCGTCAGCGCCCTGGGCCGCGAGGTCCGCGAGGGCGGCGAGGAGCCGCAGCTCCCGCCGGGCCTGCGCGGGCAGCTGTCCGAGCAGCAGCAGACCGTGATCAAGAACGCGATCCAGACGGACGCCGCCATCAACCCCGGCAACTCCGGCGGCGCGCTGGTGAACGCGGCAGGCCAGGTGATCGGCGTCAACACGGCCATCGCCACGGCCGGGAACGGCAACGGGAACATCGGCGTCGGCTTCGCCATCCCGATCAATTCCGCCAAGAAGACCGCCGACGAGATCGTCGCCGGTTCCAAGGTCTGACCTGGGACGCCGTCCGGCCATGCTCTGGGGGGAGCGGGCGGACGGGCGGCGGACCGGGGCAGGGAGGTCCCTTCTGGCCGGGCCGGGCCGGTAGGGACCGGGCAAGGGGAGAGCGGCCGCGTGACCTGTCCACACGGGGTCACGCGGCCGCCGCACCCGTTCAAGCAGACCTGACCGCTATCGCTGGGGGCCGTTTCATCTTCGTCAGCATCTTCCGCGTCGTGAACAGGTAGTACTCGCGCGGCAGCGTCCGGACCCGCAGCGGAAGCCGCGGATAGACCACGGCCAGCGCCCCGACGAGCAGCCGGAACCGGCGTTCCCGGCCCGCGTCCCATTTCCACCCGTACTGCTCCCGGATCGGCGCCGGCATCAGCCCCGCCGTGATCAGCCGGATCGCCATCAGCCCCGGCGCGTTCACCACCCCGCCCGGCAGCCGCGGATGCAGCACCTGCTCCGCGATGGCCCGCGACGCCTCCGTGATCTTCAAGTTCTGGACCATGTCGGCGTAGTACTCGCGGAACTGCGGATACGTCCCCGGCATCCGCTCCTCGGGACAGCCCAGAATCGTCGCGTAGATCTTGGCCTGCTGGTAGAACTCCTCAAGCTCGCCCTCATCCAGCGTCCGCCGGAAAAGGGCCTGGTAGAACTGCGTGGCCACCGCGAACAGCGTGGACGCCACCCACACCTGCAACTCGGGATCGTTCGCCTCATAACCGGGCCCGGTGACGGACTCGTGCCCCTTCCGGACGAGCGCGCTGAAGGCCTCGGCCTCCTCCCGCGTCCCGAACTGCACCGCGTACAGCCACCCCATGGTGTTCCGGAGCCGCCGCAGCGGATCGTCGGCGGTGTAGCTGTGGTCGTACACCCCCTGGGCCACCTTGGGATGCGCGGTCTGGAGCAAGGACGCCGCACCGCCCGCCGCGATGAGCGCGCCCTCCCGCGAGATGACGCGGATGAGGTCGTCGTCCTCGAAGAGTCCTTCGGTCATACCGAATAGTGTAAGTAAGTACTTGCATTCGCCGCCAGTCCCCCGGTTACTCGGGCGACAAGATCGCCTCTACCCTGCGACAATGGGGACATGCCCGACGAGATCCATGTCCGCGGCTCGGTCACCATCCCGGAGTCCGAGCTGAGCTGGCGTTTCTCCCGTTCCTCGGGTCCCGGCGGCCAGCACGTCAACACCAGCGCCACGGCCGCCGAACTCTCCTTCGACGTCGCGAACTCCCCGTCCCTCCCGGACCACCTCAAGGCCCGCGCCCTGGAACGCCTCGCGACCCGCCTGGTCCGCGGCGTCCTGACGATCCGCGCCGAGGAGTACCGCTCCCAGCAACGCAACCGCGACGCCGCCCGCACCCGCCTGGCCACCCTCCTGGCGGACGCGACGGCCCCACCCCCGAAGAAGCGCATCCCCAAGAAGATCCCCCGCGGCATCAACGAACGCCGCCTGGAGAACAAAAAACGCCGCAGCGCCGTAAAACGCCAACGCACCAACCGCTGGGACTGACCACGACCGGGAACAGCGCACCCTACTTCAGGTGTGCCTGTAGGACCTGATGGTGACGTTACGCTCGCCGGTTCCGTACCGCACGAGCCACCCGTGCGGGCTCGGGCAACCGCTGCCCTGCCAGAACTGCTGATTCTGGTCTGCGTTGTTGAAGACCGACCGGAAGACACCGGGTGTGTTGTGACAGTACGGGGTTCTGGCGTAGTCGATCTCAAGGTGTTCGAGACGGCCGTCGTAGTTGGGACCGGTATAGAAACACATCCTGTACTGCGGGCAGTTCTCCGGTGGAGTGGTGTCGGACACGTGCGTCCGAGGCGGCACGTCCCGCCAGCCTTGGACGATCACCGTGGTGGCAGCCACAGTCGCGCTCACCGCGGCGAGGGCCGAGATCGCGACGAGCGTCTGGCGGACGGGAAGGCGGCGCCTGAGCGTCCGGCCAAGCGATCGGGGCCTCCCGGGCCGGTCTCCTTCGCGCTCGCTGGAACCGGCCGGCCGCTTCAACGCCGCCGGAGAACGGTCGCCCCGGTCTGCGGAGCCCCCCGGGCGCCCGGCGGCGTTCCGGACGAAGGGGAACTGGTGGGCGGTGTCGCTGCCATGCTGGCTGGGTTCGGGCAACCCCCGGATGTGGAGCCTGCGGCGCAGTTCTGGATAAAGGTCGCCGAGGGTGAGCCACGATGCTCCGCCGGGAAGGCCGTCGCGAACCAGGGTGAGCAGTTCCCCGGTGAACGAGGTGGAGGTGTGCTCCTGCTCTTCAAGCGGAGCGACATGGGCGGCATACTCGGCGGCGGTCAGCGTGTACGCGCCGCTGATCTCGGTGAGGCCGGCGACGGACGCGGTGGACAGCGACGGTGGGGCCTTGCCGGAATAGCAGCAGTCCAGAATAACGATCTTGACGCGGGCCGGGCTGTCCAGCAGCGCATCACGGATCCGGGAGTACTCGACACCGGTGACGTCCTCATGGCCGAACACGGTGTTGACAACGGTCAGCGCCAGCTCCGTTTTCGGTGTCAGCTCACCATGGCCGACGTAGTAGAGCAGCAACGTCCCAGACGTGCGCATGGCGATATCGCGAATCCGGAGGATGAGATCCTGGGCATCCTCGGGGTCGAGTAACTCGGTGACGCATTCCCCAGGCCATCCGCCCAGGCCGGGATCGAGCAGCATCGCCAACATGCCGTTCAGGCTGTTGGCGGCCGCCGGGAGCGGGAGGAACCTCTCGTCCCGGTAACGGGCGGTACTGATCAGGACGGCCCGGGAATCGGCGAGCTCGGCGCGCGGCTCAGCCATCGCCATCTCCGGTGTGACCCAGCAGCTCGGCCACGAGGCGGCACGCTTCGGCCGAGTCGTCCGTCTCCAGCTCCAGTGTCCTGCCGTCGCGGGTCGTGATGGAGAGCCTCACCGCCGGACGGCGGCGGGCCTGGAGCCATGCCGACAACGCCTGCGCCAACGCCATCGAGGCGGCCGCGGTCTCGATCACGGCGTCGACCGTCTCCAGAACCCCGCCGAGCTCCCCCGGGAGCGGCGGGCGCTTGCCTGGCCGCACGCGGCCCCGGAGCGTGCGATCGGCCCGCAGCCAGGACAGCAACGCCGCGAGCTCACCGCCCTCATCGTCCGCGGCGACCCTGATCTGTATCCGCTCCACCCTGCCCCCCATCCCGAAGGCGGAGCACCTCGGCGCCTCCGGCATCCACCCTCTTCACGATCATTACGGTAAGCATTCATGAAATAGCTTAAAGTGAGATCGCTCGGGAAGGGGCCACTTCCCGGCGGCGAGAGCGGACCATAACGCCATGGCGACGCACACCACTCTCAATATCACCGTGGGTCCCTCTGCTGTGCCAGATCGCCGCCCACCCCAATGCTGATAGGCCTGTCCATCTTCAGGTCCTCGCCCGGCGCGTCCAAACGATTCCGTAGCCGCCTCACCGCTCGCCTTGCTCAGCGTGACCAAGGCCCGGGGCCAGAAATCGGTTGGGTGCCGCAGCAATCGGGCCTACGTTCGCGAGATGCCGGGACAGGAATACGACCGCGCGAGCTGCACCTTCACCCCACCACCGGACGCGCGATGGATGCCCTGGACAACGTCGTGTTCGCCGATCCGCAGGTGCTCGCGGCCTTCGACCTGCCACAGCAGATTTCTTAGGACGAGTTCCGCCGGGCGCGATGAGTCGGTCCGGTGCCGCCGGTATGTACCGGCGAGCATCGAACGAAAGGACATCATCGTGAGCGTCATCGTCGTGGAGTTCATCACCTTGGACGGGATCGTGTCCGACCCGGACGGGTCCGGCGGGACGGGGAGCGGCGGCTGGCCGTTCCGGCACGGCCCCGAAAACCGTCGCCGGGGACAAGTTCCGGCTCGGCCCCGTCCTCAACAAGGGCGTCATGCTGCTGGGACGGGCGACCTGGCAGCTGTTCTCGCAGCTCTGGCCCAGCCGCGACGACCCGTTCTCCAGGCGGATGAACGCTGCGCCGAAACTGGTCGCCTCCCGCACACTGGCCGACACCTCGGCCTGGGCGAACTCGAAGGTCATCGATGGCGACCTCGTAGAGGCCGTCAAGCGCGAGGACCGCGATGTGGTCGTTGTCGGGAGCCTGAGCGTCGTGCGGACGCTGATGGCCGAAGACCTGATCGATGAGTACCGATTGCTGACGTTCCCCACGATCCTGGGCACCGGCGACAGGCTCTTCCCGGACGGCGGATCACCCACCTACCTGGAGTGCCTGGCAGCCGAGCAGGCCAGCGCCACCGTCCTCACCCGATACGCGAGAGCCGCACCGCCGTCGTCCCTCTGAGTGATCAAATGGGCACAGAGAGTATCAAGCTATGAGAGGATGTGACTCCCCCCCCGCCCGGCACCCGCGCCGGGGAGATTGAGGAGAGGTAGCATCACCGTCATGGCGTCGAAGCCCCTCGAACAGGTCACCCTCGCCGACCTGGTCACCAAGGACGACCTCAAGCACCTTGCCACCAAGGACGACCTCAGCCGCGAGACCGGCTTGGTCAGGCAGGAGTTCAGGCAGGAACTCGGGTCGGCCGTCAACCTGATCATGGGTGAGATCGGCAAACTGGCGGCGCGCCAGGAAGAGACGGGCCGGATCCTGGCGCGGCTGGTCGCCAAGTCCGAAGGTGTGACGCAGTAGCGGGTCTGCACTCTGCCCCCGGGAATCCATTCCCGGGGGCTTCGTTGTGCCGTGTGTAGGTGAGAGATAAGAGACGGCGCCGATCGGAATAAATGGCCCGGTCTTTATGCCGTCCAAAATGGACATTCGCGAGTCTTCGGCCTGATGATTGCGAAATGCGGCAGGGGTCGTTTCATTACGCGACGGTTCGGCGGAGGAGCCTGGGCGGCCTGATCGGCTACGCCAAGGAGCGGCTGTGCCTGGTGGTGTCCAATGACAGGTTCAACGACACTCCCGGGAACGAGCACGTGTGGGTCCTTCACACGCGGACGGACGGTGGAGGACTCGCGCTGGCCGCCCTGGACCATCTCCGGCAGGCCGATCCGCGTGAAGAAGAGACCACATCCCAGGAGTACGTGGACGACGCGCTCGAATGGGTTCGGTGGGGGCATCACCGGCGACCAGCCGTGGCGGCATACGTCGGCTGAGTTTCGGCAGGCCCACCTGGAGGCGCTGCGGGCGGGCGGTCATCTTCGGCAGGGCGATGTCGTGACCGACGGCCGCCAGACGGCCATCGTCATCTCCGGGGCGGCGCTCAACTCGGCCCCGGGCGGTGACGTGGTGTGGGCCGTGGGTCTGGTGGCCCAGGACGAGGCCGGTCTGGACCGGGCGATCAATCTCGACCCGGGCAGGTTGACCAGGGTCGACGCTCTCGACGATGACGACCGCGCGGGCCTGATGGCGGCCGTGATGAAGATCCTGTGACCGGACGCGTCGCGGCCAGGGGTCTGGCCTGGAGCGCCGGTTTCGCCGTGGTCGTGGCGCTGGCCATCGCGGGCGACCACATACTGGTCAGCGCGTCCGAGAAGTGGAGCTACCCCAGCAGGCTCGCCGAGCACGGCCGGTACATCAATTCAACGGCTCAGGGCAGAGTGGGCATTGTGGCCGGCATCGTCGCCGGTCTCGCACTGCTGGTCGGGCTGCCCTTCTTCTTCCTCAGGCTCGCCTGGGGCGCGTACCGGCATCGGGCTGGCAAGGCGTGAATTCTGCTCAGAGGCCCAGTTCCTGGCGGGCTTCGGCTAGTGCGGCGGCGAGCAGCGGGCGCGGGTCGGTGCCGTGGCGGCCGGTCAGGGCGACGACCAGGCCGCCGGCTCGGGCATAGGCCGTGGTGTCCACCTCGGTGTCGGGTTCTTCGCCGGGCAGTTCCGTCGTCTCCGTCACCTTTACCGCCAGGGTCTGGTCCGCCTTGACGCCGGAGACCTCCAGCAGTTCGTACTTCTCGTCGTGGACCTCGCCGTCCTTTTCGATATGGGCCTCGGAGCAGCCTTTGTAGGCCGCCCGCAGGAATGAGATCCGGTCGGCGGACGCGGCGGGGCTGTCCACCGCGACCGTGATCGAGACGCCGCGTGAGCCGTCGTTCTCCCCCACCATCAGAACGGATGCCGTGTGCTTGGAATCGGTCGGGATTCCGGCCTTCTTCGGGTTGGCCCCCTCGCAGGTGTGGACGAGCACCTGCCGGGAGAACGCGACGTAGTAGTCCTGCTTGCCGAGGGACCCGGGTTCGAGGCGCCAGCCGCCACCGAAGTCGGCGGGCTCGGGAAGGGCGTCCACCAGGCGCAGCGGGGACACCGGCGGCACCGCGTCCGACAGGGTGCTGCGCGTGATGGGGTCGACGCCGCCGCCCCCGCAACCCGCCGTCAACGTGCAGAACACGACCGGGGCGGCGAGCCAGCGGCGCATCATGTCCATGATCGTAAAGCGGCCGGGACGCGGCGGCCATGCCAGCGTCCAGGGGCGGCCATGCCCTTACTGCTCGACCGGGATCGCGATGCTCTGGGGAGTGCGCGAGTAGCCTTCCCGTCGGGTTCCCCTCAAGAAGATTGGGATGGCTGTATGACGACGCAGAGCACATCCGGACGGGCCGCGGCGGACGCCGCCGACGCGCTGCGCCGTCAGATCCCCGCCGAGCGGGTGGTGACCGAGGGACCCGAGTACGCGGCGGCGACGGCGCTGTGGAACGGGGCGGTTTCGCATCGTCCGGCCGTGATGGTCCGATGCGCCGGGACGGGTGATGTCCAGGCGGGCGTCCGGGCGGCACGCGAGTACGGGCTGTCCCTGTCGGTGCGAGGAGGCGGTCACGACTGGGCCGGACGTGCACTGCGCGACGGTGGGCTGACCCTGGACATGACCGGTATGCGCGACGTCCGGATCGATGCCGGCGAGCGCTGCGCCCAGGTGGGCGGCGGGGCCACGGCGAACGATCTCCTGGCGGCGGCCGAGCCGTTCGGGCTGGTCGCCGCGACCGGCACCATCGGCACGGTCGGCGTCGTCGGCCTGACGCTGGGCGGCGGGTACGGGCCGCTGGCCGGGCATGCCGGTCTCGCCGCCGACAACCTGGCCGGGGCCGAGGTGGTGCTCGCCGACGGGTCGGTCGTGCAGGTCGACGCCGAGAACGAGCCCGACCTCTTCTGGGCGCTGCGTGGCGGCGGGGGCAATTTCGGCGTCGTGACGTCGGCCCGGATCCGGTTGCACGCGATCCCGTCGGTGGTGACGGGCGTGGTGGTCTACCCGTGGGCGCAGGCGGGGCAGGTGTTCGACGGGCTCCGCGAGCTGCTGTTCACCGGTCCTGACGAGTTGACCGTGCAGAGCGCCGTGGCCGCAGGCCCGGACGGCAGTCCGGCCGTGATGCTGTTGCCCACGTGGTGTGGGGCTCCTGAGCTTGGTGGGCTCGACGATGGGCCGTTGGGGGCGCTTACTCGGCTCGGTGATCCGCTTGCCGTTCAATTGGACGCGGTGCCGCTGGCTACCGTCGTCGCGGGGCGCGACGCCATGTTCCCGCCCGGACGGCATGTCATCATGCGCACCCGCTCGGTGTCCGGGCTGACGCCGCCGGTCGGCGCGGCGCTGGTCGAGGCCGGGAGCGCGTTGCCGTCGGCCATGTCGGGGCTCTCCGTGCACCACTTTCACGGTGCCGCCGCGCGCGTGCCCGTCGCCGACACCGCCTTCGCGATGCGGGAGCCGCATCTGATGGCGGAGGTCATCGCCATCTGGCCCGGCAGCGCGGACGACCGCGCGGCGCATCTGGCCTGGGCCGAGTCTGTTTCGGCCGCGCTTGCCTCACATGCGCTTCCGGGCGGCTATGCCAACCTCCTCGGGCCCGACGACGCCGAACAGATCGCGCACGCGTACGGCGCCAACACCGCCCGCCTGCTTGCGATCAAGTCCGCGGTGGACCCGGACGGCGTGTTCTCAGCCACTCCCCTCCCTAAGGGCGACGCGGGCGATTCCGCCCTCTAGTCCTTGGTGGCGGTGATGGTTGCGTAGGCGGCGGCCAGGCGTTCGGTGGCGGTGGGGCCAGGCGTCGGTGGGCGCGGAATGCCCAGGTGGCGTTCGCGTAGTTCGGCCATTAGGTCGTTCCAGAGGTCGGGGCCTGCTTCTTCCATGTACTGCGCGCCTGCGCGGAGTACCGGGCTGGTGGGACGGTGACGCGAGCCCCAGGCACCTATGTCGTGCGCATGGTCGAGCAGGGCGACGTCGTCTGGCGGAGCTCACGGGTGTGGCGCGGCGGGCCGCGGGTGGTGAGATGCGGATGTCCATGGCGGAGGTGTTCGTCATGCGGGACGGGAAGATCGCTGAGCGCCGGGCCTGGGTCGTCGAGTTGAAGGAGAACGACCACCGTTAGGCGTTTTCGCGGTCGTCCGCCCGGTTGATCAGGGTCGGTTACGGTTGCTCGAATGCGCCACAGCTTCAACGTCGACCTGCGGGGGATCGTCGATCTCCTGAGCCGTCACCTCTACAGCAGCCCGCGCGTGTACGTGCGTGAACTGCTGCAGAACGCCGTCGACGCGACCACGGCCCGCGTCCAGGCGGACGCGACCCCGCCCGGACCTATCTGGATCGAGCCATGCGAGGCGACCGGGGACGGGACGCTGCGCATCCATGACTCCGGCATCGGGCTGACCGAGCCGCAGGTGCACGAGCTGCTCGCCACGATCGGCGGATCGTCCAAGCGCGACGCGCTCGGGCTCGCCCGGCACGACTTCCTCGGGCAGTTCGGGATCGGGCTGCTGTCCTGCTTCCTCGTCGCCGACGAGATCGAGGTCGTGACGCGCGGGCCGGGCGACGCGGCGACCGTCTACTGGCACGGGCACTCCGACGGGCACTACACGGTGTCGGACGGTCCCCCGCGTGAGGAGCAGGGCACCACCGTCACGCTGCGCGCCCGGAGGGACTTCGAGCACTGGCTCGGCACGTCCACCGTGACGGAGCTGGCGCGGCACTTCGGTTCGCTGCTTCCGTACGAGGTGCGGGTGGGTGCGGAACGGGTCACGGCCACCGACCTGCCGTGGCGGGCCCGGTACCCCGATCCGGAGGAGCGGCGGGACGTGCTGCTGCGGCACGGCGCAAAGCTTCTCGGGAGGCGGCCGTTCGACGTGATCGACCTTGCCGTCCCGGAGGCAGGTCTTGATGGTGTGGCGTTCGTGCTGCCGTATGAGTCGCATCCTGGTGAGCCGGAGGCGCACAAGGTCTATCTCAAGCGGATGCTCATGGGCGAGCGGGTGGAGAAACTGCTGCCCGCCTGGGCGTTCTTCGTCCGCTGCGTGATCAACGCGGACGAGCTGCGGCCGACGGCGAGCCGCGAGCAGCTGTACGACGACGACCTCCTCGACGAGACCAGGACCGCGCTCGGCGAGCAGCTCCGCGCCTGGCTGGTGCGGCTCGCGACGACCGAGCCCGACCGGCTCCGGGCGTTCCTCGCCGTCCACTACCGGGGCGTGATGGCGCTCGCGCTGCACGACGTCGCGATGCTCCGGATCGTGGACGAGTGGATCGAGTTCGAGACCAGCGAGGGCCGGATCACGCTCCACGAGTTCCGCCACCGGCACCGCACCATTCACTTCACGGCCGCGTCCGACGAGTTCGCGCAGCTCGCGGGGATCGCCGCCGCGCAGGGCCTCGCGCTGGTCAACGGCGGCTACACCTACCACGCGGAGATCCTGCAGCGGCTGCGCCTGCTCGACCCCGATCTGGAGGTGCGGCGGCTCGACCAGGCGGAGCTGGCGACCCGGTTCGATCCGCTCGATCCCGCCGCCGAGTTCGCGGCGCGCGAGTTCCTCGGCATCGCGCGGGAGGCCGTCGCGGCGCACGGGTGCGAGCCGGTGCTGCGGACGTTCTCGCCTGCGGAACTGCCCGTCCTCTATCTGGAGGGGCGGGAGGCGCGGCGTGCCGCCGACCTGCGGGCCGTGCTGGAGGAGGCGGGGGACGTCTGGGCGGAGTTCGCCGACGGCGGCGGCGAGGAGCGGGAGGAGGCCGGGCGGTCCGGGCCGGTCCTCGTCCTCAACCACCGCAACCCGCTGATCGCGCGCCTGACCAGCACGGCCAACGCGCGGCTCGTCCGGCTCTCGGTCGAGGCGCTGTACGGGTACGCGCTGCTCGCGGGGCAGCGGGCGGTGCGGCCCGGCGACGCGGCGGGCGTCAACCGCGCCTTCCTCGGCCTCGTTGAGCACGCGATCCACCAGGAGCCGGACCTCTGATGCGGGACGAACTGCGCCGCAGGCTCGACGCCGCGTACAAGCTCGATCCCGACGACAACGGCGGCGTCGGCAAGGAGACCTACTGGCGGACGATGCAGGCGATCCTCGGGGACGCCGAGGTGCTCGGCGACACGCCTCTGCTCTTCGAGGCCCGGCTCGCGTACGGCTGGTCGCTGCGCGGCAAGACGTGGAAGAAGGACTCGCGGGAGATCTTCTCCGAATGGCTCGGTCTCCTCCGCGCGTGCCTCACGATGTGGCGGGCCGATCCGGGCGGTCTCTCCGAGGGCAACGTCACCGCGATGTGGAACCAGTTCTTCAACATCCTCGACGCGTTCATCCGCATCTATCCGGAGCCCGCCGATCGCGTCCACCGGCTGATCGACGAGCTGGAGCGCCAGTGCCTTCCGTCCCGGCCGATGGTCTTCACCGTCCTCGGCCGCTACCGCATGGAGATCGAGGCGCGCCGGGGGAACACGGCCGAGGTGGAGCGGCTCTGGCAGGAGTTCTACCTCGCGGAGACGCCGCTCGGGCACGTCCTGCCTGACGGCGTTGCCGAGGTGGGCGCGACGATGTGGGAACGCCTCGGCCGGCCCGACCGCGCCATCGAGTCGCTCACGCCCGTGCTGACCGGCCAGATCCCGGGGCGCGAGGGCCACGTGTACGTGGACGGCCTGCTCATGCCGTACCTGCGCACCGGCCGGACGGACGAGGCCGTCGCGGCACATCAGAGCACATACGCGCGGACCGGCATGAAGCTGGAGGACCTCGCCGCCCACCTGGAGTTCTGCGCCCTGACCGGCAACGAGGAGCGCGGCCTCGACGTCCTGCGCCGCAACCTCGGACGGCTGAGCGGCACGGTCACCACCATCGAGTCCATGTGGACGGCGGCCGCGGTGGCGCTGCTGTGCCGCCGGGCCACCGACCTGGGCCTCGACGAGGAGTGGGCCTGGTCCTGCGACGACGACGGCTGCGACTGCACGGCCGCCCCCATCCGCACCTACGCCGAACTGGGCGCCGAACGCCGCTGGGGCGCGCTGAACTTCGCGCTGGATCTCGACGAGATGGACGGCACGACGTTCAGCAGCGAAACGATCATGAGGCGGTTGCACGCCGAGCCGATCGTCCGGCGGCTCGACCTCCCGGCCGCCGTGAGCGAACCCGCCCACCGGCGCAGGCCGCGGCTCTCGCCCCATCTGGCGGCGGCCACGACGGACGAACTCCGGGACGAACTCGCCCGTACCCGCAAGCTGGAGCAACGGTGGGACCGGGTCGTCCATCTGCAGCGGCTCATGCAGAACGCGTTCGCGACCGGTGAGCAGGACGCGCTGCTCGACATCCGCTTCGACCACCTGGACGAGCTGCTCGCCTACAAGCCCGCGGCAATGCGGCCCGACCTGTTCGCCGCGCTCACGGCCCTCGTCCGCCTGCACGACGCGGACCCGGCCCTGCTCGGCGCCGAACGCGTCGACCGGCTGTGGACGGCGGCGCCCGTCGTCCTGGACCGCGTGCTCACCCGCGCGACCGTCCAGGCCGCGCAGATCCGCGAGCTGATCGGCATGCTCGGGCGGCACTGCCGTCCGGACGCCGATGACCTGCACCATCTGCGCTGGTTCGCGGTCGAGCTGGAGGTCCGGTGCGGCGACGTGGACGCGGCCCGCGCGGCCTGGGCGGCGTTCGAGGCGCTGCCGGCCCGCGAGGAGTACGCCGCCTGGCCGAACGTCCTGCGCCGGACGAGCTGGTGGCTGGATCTCGGTCTCGACGAGGAGGTGCTCGCGACGATGGGGCCGGAGCTGTCCGGCAGGGACGGGGAGGAGCGCCTGATCGTCCCGTACCTGCGGGCGGGCGAGGACGGCAAGGCGCGCGAGATCCATGAGCGCACCTTCGCGAGCGCGGAGGACCCCCACCAGGTCGCCGCCCACCTGGAGTTCTGTGTCCGGACCGGCGACCTCGTCCGCGCCAAGGAGATCGTCCTCCGCACCCTGGACCTGCTCCACGTCAACTACGACGACACCGAGTTCACCTTCGACATGCTCCGCACATGCGCGGCGAACGTGCTGGCCTGCCGCCTGATCGCCGACCGCGGCCTCGACGAGACCTGGACGTGGCCGCAGCACTCCTGCTGCCCGGCCGAGGACGGCTGGAGCTACCGCAAGCTCGAAGACGGCTACCGCACCCAGCTGACCCTCTTCGCCACGCGATGGCAGGAGCTCACCGGCACCGATTTCCACGTCCGCCGCATGAACGCGCTCGCCGACGCAGCGATAGACGCGGCGGTATAGGAAAAGCCGCGGTGCTCGTGGGCAGAACACGAGCACCGCGGCCCCCGGAAAGGGAATCCCCTACATCGTTACCGTCAGATCGCCTCCCACAGGGCCGGGACGTTCGGCGGCGTCCAGCCGGGCATGGACGTGTGCGACTGCAGGCAGCGGTACTGCACGCCCTCGTAGGTCACCACGTCACCGGCGTTGTAGGTCTTGCCGTCGGCCCAGGTGGTGTCGCCGGGGGGCTCGTTGTCGTCCGGCGGGTCGTTGTCGTCCACGCGGGCGCCGACGTTGACGGCGGCCCACGCGTTGGCGGTCGTCTTCCACTCGGTGCTGTTCTCGCCGCCGTACAGGGCGGCGGCGGCCGCGAGGGTCGCGCGGCGGGCGTCGGCGAAGTTGGTCGTCGGGCGCATCTCCTCGGTGAGCGCCTTGTACCAGATCGCCGCGGCCTTGTCCCGGCCGATGCCCGTGACCGGCTTGCTGTCGTAGGTCGGCGAGTTGTAGGTGACGCCGTTGATGACCTTCTGCCCGCTGCCCTCGGACAGCAGGTAGAAGAAGTGGTTCGCGATGCCCGAGGAGTAGTGGACGTCCACGTTCCCGGCGCCGGGCTTCCAGTTGTCCAGCGAGTTGCCGTCCTTGCTGGGCTGCGCCATGTAGCGCAGCGGGGCGCCGGTGCCGAAGATGTCGATCTTCTCGCCGATGTGGTAGTCGCCGACGTCGGCGGGGTTGTTCGACCAGAACTCCATGGCGGTGGCCAGGATGTCGGACGTGGCCTCGTTCAGCCCGCCGGACTCGCCCTGGTAGATCAGCCCGGCCGTGTTCGACGTGACGCCGTGGGTCATCTCGTGCCCGGCCACGTCCAGCTCGGTCAGCGGGCTGCTGTTGCCCTGGCCGTCGCCGTACGTCATGCAGAAGCAGCCGTCTTCCCAGAAGGCGTTCACGTACGACTGGCCATAGTGGACGCGCGAGTACGCGCCGACGCCGTCGCCGCGGATGCCCGCGCGGCCGAAGACGGTCTTGTAGTAGTCCCAGGTCTGGCCCGCGCCGTAGGCGGCGTCGACACCGGCGGTCTGGCGGTCGCTGGCGGCGCCGTTGCCCCACTGGTCGTCGGTGTCGGTGAACAGGGTGCCCTTGCCCGACTGGGCGCCGCGGAGGTCGGTCGTCTCGTGGTTGCCGCGGCCGGTGTCGCGCATGGTGTAGGAGCCGCCCGACTGGGACGTGCCCAGCTCGACGGTGCCCGAGTACATGCTGCGGCCGGTGCCGGTCTGGACGCCCTGCCACTCGATGATCTTCTTGCCGGTGGTGGCGTCGGTGAGGACGTGCAGGCGGTTGGGGGTGCCGTCCTTCTGCGTCCCGCCGACGACGGTCTCCCAGGCGAGGACGGTGTCGCCGGCCTCGTCCATCCAGACGACCTTGCGCGGCGCGACGCTGCCCGCCGCCTTCGGCGTGTTCGGCTTGGTCGACACCAGCGTCGCCGGCGCGGTGTTCACCTTCATCGGCTTCGACGCCGACTGGGTGACGCGCGTGATGGCGCCGGACGGGGCGCGGTGGACGATGATGTCGCCGCCGATGACGGGCAGCCCGTCGTAGGTCTGGGTGTAGCGGGTGTGGGTGGTGCCGTCCTGGTTCTTCAGGACGCTCTTCGCCTTCAGCTCGACCTTGTCGCCGACGTTCAGCGCGGACGCGGTCTCGTCCTGCTGCGCCTTGGCCTTGCCGACGAGCGCCTTGTACTCGGTGGGGCTGACCTTGGCGGGCAGCTGGCCGGGGTCGCCCTTGGCGGGGGGCTTGGCGGGGGACTGGGCGGTGGCGGGTACCGCCTGCATGCCGAGCACCGCGATGGCGGCGACGCCGATCAGCGCGGTGCTCGTCGTGACGCGCCTGCGGGCACGCCTCGGGGGTGTGGATCTCACGCGGTGCTCCTTGTCTGCCGGCCGTACTGGAGACGGCCGAAGGGGGGCTCGCTCCATCAGGCGCCCGTGGCGCCCGCCGGAGCTCCGGAGCCGGAGAAATGGTTGACGCCGGAACGATCGCATGCATTTGTGTGCATGTCACCGCTAAGTTCGCGCCGGGACACGTCCATAGGGAGATTCGGGAGCCGGTGCAAGGGAAATCCCTACACCGCCCAGGGTGGACAAAGAGCCTGCTAAGGGTGCAGGGTGACGCCTTTTTCCGGAGGCGCGCCGCCCAGGAGGGAACCGAGCTGGGCCCGGGAGCGGATGCCGAGCTTCCGGTAGATGCGGGTGAGGGACGCCTCGACGGTCTTCACGCTGAGGAACAGCCGGTTCGCGACCTGCTGGTTGGTGGCGCCCTGGCCGACGAGCACCGCGATCCGCTGCTCGCCCTCCGTCAGGGTCACCTGGGCGACGGCGCCGAAGGGGGCGGGGCCGTCCTGCAAGCCCATGTCCAGGCGGGCGAGGCGGTGCCGTGCCTGCTCGGCCCACGGCCGCGCGCCGCAGCGCAGGAAGATCTCCAGGGCGTCGGCCGCCGCCTTCCGGGCCGGCCCGGCACGGCGTCTGCGGCGTTCGATCCTGGCCTGTTCGAGCAGGCAGTGGCCCACTTCGAGAGGCTGGCCGAGCTGCTCGAAGAGGGTCGCGGCCTGGCGCAGGAGGGCGAGGGCTTCCTCCGGTTCGCCGCGGGCGGCGAGGACGCACGCTTCCGCGCGGTCGAGGAGGCCGGTGACGGCGGCGCCGCGGGCCCGGTCGCCGATCGCGGCGCGGGCCGTGCGGACCACCTCCTCGGCGCGGTCGACCTCGCCGAGCGCCACCAGCCCCTGGGCGAGGTCGCCGTGCCAGCGCAGGACCATCGGGCAGCGCATGGCGCGCCCGCGCCCGTCCGGGGCCGAGCCGAGCGCCTCGATGCGCCACAGCGTGTCGACGCCCGCGCGGACGTCGCCGAGGCGCATGCGGGCGACGCCCAGCACGTGCAGCAGGCGGCTCTGGAAGATGACGTCGTTCTCCTGCTCGGACGCGCGCAGCCCCCGCTCGGCCAGCGCGACGGCGCGGTGGATGCTGCCGCCCGCCAGCTCCGCGAGCGCGCCCGGATACCAGGCCGGGCCGGGGCTGAGCGCGGCCTGCTCGGCGATGCGCATGGCGCGGTCGGCGAAGTCCAGGGCCTCCCGGCACCGGCCCGTCCGGGCGGCGACCTCGGACAGGTTGCGCAGGACGTGCACGACCTCCTCGCCGGAGCCGCGCTCCACCAGCGCGAGCATCCGCAGCAGTTCCGCGCGCGCTTCGGGCAGCCGGTCCTCGGCGATGGCGCAGTAGGCGGCGATGTAGCGGGGCGTGGTGTGCATCTGGCCGTCCAGCGGCGGCTCGGGCAGGCGTCCGGCGAGTTCCAGGTCGCGGACGTAGTCGTCCCGGCCCTCGATCAGCGAGATGTTCGCGCGCAGCGCCAGCGCCTTGGCCTCCGTCGCCGTGTCGCCCGCCTCCCGCGCGTGCGCGATCGCGCCGTCGGCCTCCTGCTCGGCGAGGTCGGGCGCGCCGTTCAGCAGGGCGCCCAGCGCCATCCGCACCCGCAGCGGGCCGAGCAGCGCCGGGTCGCCGTCCGCGTCGACGAGCGCGGCGGCGAACACCTCGCCCATCTCGGCGAGCCCCTGCCCGGACAGGTCGAGCAGCGCGAGCCTGACCCGCACCCGCTGGGCATGGGTCGCGTCGGACGCGAGGACGGCCTCGGCGGCCCGGTGCACCAGGTCGGGCAGCCCGCCGTTCGCGCCGGTCTCCGCCGCCGCGACCAGCCACTCCAGCCGTTCGGCGGCCGGGTCGGCGGGTGACCGGTCGGCGGCGAGCCGGTACAGCTCGGCGGCCATCCGGTGCGACCCCTGGCGGACGGCCTGCTCCGCCGCCGTGACGAGCGAGTGCGCGAGCTCGGCGTTCGGGCCGGGGTCGGCGAGGGCGCGGTGGCGGGCGCGTCCGGCGGCGTCCGGCACGACGGCGGCGAGCGCCCGGTGCACCCGCGCCAGGTGCTGCGCGTCGGCGGCCTCGGCGAGGACGGTGCCGACCGCGGGCGGCGTGAACCGGATGCCGCCGCCCTCGGTGATCAGCAGACCCAGCACGGCGGCGCGGCGGATGTCCCGCGCGGCCTCGGCGCGCCCGGCGCGGCAGAGCAGGTCGGTGGTCGGGCGGATCGCCAGCGCGGCCATCAGCAGCGTCTCGTGCGCCTGCGCCGGGAGCCGTGCCAGCCGCTCGGCGATCACGGCCTGGACGCGCTGCGGCAGCGGCGCGGGCCGCCAGTGCCGCGGGATGCGATCGGTGAACGCGCCGCCGAGCGCGAGCGCGAGGTAGGGGTTGCCGCCGGAGTCGGAATGCAGCGTGTTCACGACCCGGACGGGAAGCCCGTAGCTGTCGAACATCTCGGCCAGCTCGTCCGGCCCGAGCGGCGGGACGGGCAGGTGCAGCGCGTCGGGGGCGGGAGCCCAGGGCGTGCTGCCTCCGTCACCTGCGGCGAGACCGTCCGGCCACGGCCCGGCGACGACGGCGCGCACGCCACGGGACCCGAGGCGGCTGACCGCGTACCGGACGGCGTGGACGGACTCCGCGTCCACCCACTGGGCGTCGTCCACGAGCAGCAGCACGGGACGGTCCCCCGCGCACCTCGCGAGCAGCCCGCGGAACGACAGCCGGCAGGCGACGTGGTCCATGCCGGACCGGTCCGCGAACGACCGGCCGAGGGCCCGCTCGCCTGCCGCCTTCGCCGCGGCCGCCGTCGTCGGCATCGCCGGATGCGGTGCGGGGAGGCCCGTCAGCCGCTCCCGGGGAAGGTCGGCGGTGAGGGTGTCGGGAAGCTGGTCGAGCAGCTCGGCCAGCCCTGAACAGGGCACCCATCGCTCGGTCTCGGTCCCGGCGACCCGCAGGACCAGTTCACCGCGCGCTGCCGCCGCATCGCCGACGGCTTCGAGCAGCGCCGTCTTGCCGATGCCGCTGGGTCCGGTCAGCACGACGCTACCGTTCGCGGCGAGCCGGGCCTCGATCGAGGCGAGCAGTGCCGAGCGCCCCACCAGCGAAGGAGGTGCACCCTTCCGAGCTGCCGACGGCGCGGCACCGACGTCCATGACTCACTCCCTTCCGGAGGATTCGGACGCCGCCTCGACAATAACCACCGTGCGGGGGCGGCCACAAACGACCGGGTTGCGGGGACGCGAAGACGCCCGGAACCGGTCGGGTTCCGGGCGTCACGCGCGGGGATGGACGCTATTCGCCCGTCCAGTTCGGCTTGCGCTTCTCGGCGAAGGCGGTCGGGCCCTCCTGGGCGTCCTTGGACATGAAGACGGGCAGCGTGATGTCCTGCTGCTTCTGCCACATCTCCTCGGACGTCCAGTCGCCGGACTGGAGGACCACCTTCTTCGTCGCCATGAGCGCCAGCGGCGCGTTCTCGGCGATCCGCCGGGCCAGCTCCTTCGCCCCGGCGAGCGCGCCGCCCGGCTCGGTGACCCGGTTGACGAGACCGAGCTCCGCCATCCGCTCCGCCGGATACTTGTCGCCGGTCAGGGCGATCTCCATGGCGATGTGGAAGGGGATGCGCTGCGGCAGCCGCAGCAGCCCGCCGCCCGCCGCGACCAGCCCGCGCTTCGGCTCGGGCAGCCCGAACTGCGCGTCCCGGGCCGAGACGATCATGTCGCAGGCCAGCGCCAGCTCGCAGCCGCCCGCCAGCGCGTAGCCCTCGATCGCGGCGATCAGCGGCTTGGCCGGCGCGCGCTCGGTGATGCCGGCCATCCCGCGTCCCTCCACGACCGGGGTCTCGCCGGCGAGGAACGCCTTGAGGTCCATGCCGGAGCAGAACGTGCCGCCCGCGCCGGTCAGGATGCCGACGGAGAGGTCCTTGCGGGCGTCGAGCTCGTCCACGGCGGCCGCGATCCCGTGCCCCGCCGCGCCGTTCAGCGCGTTGCGCGCCTCCGGGCGGTTGATGGTGATGACCAGGACGCCGCCGTCCTCTTCGGTCAGAACAGCATCGGACATTCAAGACCTCACTTGGGCTGGAAGCGGATGCCGCCGTCAAAGCGGATGGTCTCGCCGTTCATGTAGTCGTTCTCGATGAGCGACTTGACGAGGTGCGCGAACTCCGACGCCCGGCCCATCCGCTTCGGGAACGGGACCGGCGCCGCCAGCTTGGCCTTGAACTCCTCCGCCGCCTCGCCCTGCCCGTAGATCGGGGTGTCGATGATGCCGGGGCAGATCGTGTTGACCCGGACGCCGATCGCGGCGAGGTCGCGGGCGGCGGGCAGCGTCATCCCGATGATGCCGCCCTTGGACGCCGAGTAGGCGACCTGCCCGGTCTGGCCCTCGATCCCGGCGACCGACGCGGTGTTGATGACCACGCCGCGGGCGCCGTCCGCGTCGGCGGGCTCGGTCTTGGCGATGGCGGCGGCGCCGATCCGCATTAGGTTGAAGGTGCCGATCAGGTTGACCCGGATGACGGTCTCGTACTGGCCGAGGTCGTGCGGGCTGCCGTCGCGGTTCACCGTCCGGGACGCCCAGCCGATGCCGGCGCTGTTGACGATCACGCGCAGCGGCGCGCCGGTGTCGACCGCGGCCTGGACGGCGGCCTGCACCTGCTCCTCGCTGGACACGTCCGTCTTGACGAAGACGCCGCCGACCTCGTCGGCGATCGCCTTGCCCCGGTCCTCGTTCAGGTCGGCGACGACCACCTTGGCGCCCTCGGCGGCCAGCGCGCGGACGGTGGCCTCACCGAGGCCGCTCGCGCCACCGGATACGACGGCGGAAACTCCGTTCAGGTCCATAAGCAGCACCTCACGTGTCGGACCGAATGTGGTTCGGGATGATGGTACCCAGCCGGGCGCGTTTGCTTTCCACCGCCCCGGGCACCCGCTCCTGCGTGAGCGGACCGGCGCCCGCTCCCCAGCGAGCGAACTGGCGCCCGCCCCCCGGCTGATGGAGGCGCGCGGATGGAGTTGCAGCGCAGCGACCCCGGCGAGCCCGGCTACAGACGGCGAACGCGCGGCAAGGGCTTCGAGTATCTCGGGCTCGACGGCCGTCCCTTGGACGACCCGTCCGAGAAGGAACGAATCAAGGCTCTGGTCATACCGCCTGCATGGAAAGACGTCTGGATCTGCCCTGACGCAGACGGCCACATCCAAGCGATCGGCACCGACGCGGCCGGACGGCGTCAGTACATCTACCACGAGGCATGGCGGGAACAACGCGACCAAGAGAAGCACGACCACGTCCTGGAACTCGCCGACCGGCTCCCCAAGGTGCGTGCCACGCTCGCCGGGCATCTCTCCGGCCGCGGATACTCCCGCGAACGGGTTCTCGCCGCCGCCGTCCGCCTCATCGACCTCGGGTTCTTCCGGATCGGCGGGGAGGCGTACGCGGCGGAGAACGGCACGTTCGGGCTGGCCACCGTCCTGCGCCAGCACGTCACGTGCCGGCGCGGCGAGGTCGCCTTCGAGTATCCGGCGAAGGGGGCGAAGGAGCGGTACCAGTCCGTCGCGGAGGAGGACGTGTGCAAGGTCGTCAGCGGCCTCAAGCGCCGCCGCGACGACTCCCCCGAACTGCTCGCCTACCGGACGCGGGACGGCTGGCACGACGTCACGACCACCGACATCAACGACTTCGTCCGGGAGGTCACCGGCGGCGACTTCACCGCCAAGGACTTCCGCACCTGGCACGCCACCGTCCTCGCCGCCGTCGGCCTCGCCGTGTCTGTGCGCGCAGGCGAGGGCGCGGGCGGTGGCGAAGGCGCGGGCGCGGGCGGCGGCGACGCCGCCCGGAAGCGCGCCGTCGTCCGCGTCGTCAAGGAGGTCGCCGCCTACCTCGGCAACACCCCCGTCGTGGCGCGGGCCTCCTACATCGACCCGCGGATCATCGACCTGTACGAGGAGGGCCGCACGATCGCGTCCGCCCTCGGCACGCTCGGCACGGAGACGTCGGAGGGCGAACTGGCGACGCAGGGCCCGGTCGAGCAGGCCGTCCTGGACCTGCTCCGCTCCGTGGACTGAGCATCGGGCGCTGCCGCGCGGCGCTACCACGCGGAGACGCGTTCCCGCCTCCGGACGCGGCGCCGGTCTTCGGCGTCCGGCGCGTCCAGGCTGTAAAGGGCGTAGGCGTGCTGGATCACCGGCAGTGCCACGTTCCGCACCCGCACCCCGCCGGATGTGAGGCCCTTCTCGGTGCCCTTGTGCGCGTGCCCGTGGACCGCGAGGTCCGCGCCCGCCGCGTCGATCGCCTCCCCCAGCAGGTAGCTGCCGAGGAACGGATAGATCTCCGGCGGCTCCCCTTCGAGGGTGTCCGCGGCGGGCGCGTAGTGCGTCAGGCTGACCACGACGTCGGCGTCCAGGTCCAGGAGGGCGGTGCGGAGCCGTCCGGCGAAGTCCTTCGTGTGCCCGACGAACGCCTTCATCTCCGGCTCACCGAAATCGCTGGCGCACCTGCCCTCGAACCCGCCGCCGAAGCCCTTGCCGCCGGCGATGCCGAGGCTCGTCCCGCCGCAGTCCAGGACCGTACCGTCGCCCTCCAGGACGGTCACGCCCGCCTCGCGCAGCACGCCGGTGATCTCGGTCTCGGCATCGGAGTGGTAGTCGTGGTTGCCGAGGACGGCGACCACCGGGACCCCCACGTCGCGCAGCTCGCCCGCCGCGACGCGGCCCTCCTCGACCGTCCCGTGCCGGGTCAGGTCACCGGCGACGAGGAACACGTCCGCGTGGTCGGCGAGCCCGGACAGGTGCTCCCGGTACGCCCCCGCCGTCTCGGGCCCGACGTGCAGGTCCCCCGCCCCGGCCACGCGGATCATGAGAGCCGCTCCTCGTGGTCCGGCTCCGCGACCGCGACGACGTGCAGCTCGTTGCGGATCTCGCGGCCCTCGGCGGCGTCCCGGGCGGTCCGCTCGACGTCCCGGCTCCGCTCCTCGCTCACCACCTCGCCGCGCAGATGCACGACGTCGCCGCGGACGTCCACGCGGATGCCCAGCTCATGCGCCTCCGCCGCGACCTTCTCCTGGATGTGCGCGGACAGGTACTCCGGCCGCTCCGCCATGTCTCGTCGCCTTTCCGTGCTGGGATGCGCCGTCACAGGACGTCCTCTCCGATGACGCCGAGCCGGGCGAGGAGCGTCAGGAAGGCGTAGGCGTACGGGGACTCCGCGGTCTCGTCGGCGACCAGCCGCCAGTCGACCTGCTCCCGCAGCGCCCGGCTCACGTGCAGGAACCCGCTGAAGTCGCAGGCGGTCTCGGCGAACGCCAGCAGCCGCATGACCACCAGGTCGGTCGCGGGCAGCACCGGCATCCGCACCGCCCCGACCGGCATCACCTCGGCCCGGCCGAGCAGGTTCCCGTCCACCGGACGGCCGGACGGCGTGTGGATCAGGTCGACCAGATGCTCGCCGTCGCACGCCTTCTCCAGCCAGTTCTCCGGGCTCTCCAGATGCGTCATGCCCGCCGCGGCGAGGGCGTCCAGCGCCGCCTTGACGTCCCGTTCCCGGACGACGAAGTCGACGTCGTGCGTCGAGACGGCGGCGCCGCGGGCGTAGGCGGCGAACCCGCCGGCGAGCGCGTATCCGATGCCGGCGTCGCGGAGGGCGGCGGCCGCGCGCTTCAGGCTGAGCAGCAGGCCGTCCGCCGCG
This sequence comes from Actinomadura sp. 3N508, assembly GCF_044326375.1. Taxonomy (NCBI): domain Bacteria; kingdom Bacillati; phylum Actinomycetota; class Actinomycetes; order Streptosporangiales; family Thermomonosporaceae; genus Actinomadura; species Actinomadura sp. 3N508. Next base: position 65,568 of record NZ_JBIRAX010000011.1, on the reverse strand, counting down.
CGGTCCGAACCCGGGCCCGAGCCGGGGCCAGGGCCCGGGTTGCCGGACCCGCGGCCCCTGAGCTCGGGTTCCGTCTGCACAGCCCCCACGCGTCCCCTGGTCGACAGCCGTTCCGGTTGGCGGTACCCGGGGACGCGCGGGTCATGCCCTCGATCGGTTCGATCGGCGGCCGCGTTCAGTCGAGTGCCGGGTAGTCGGTGTACCCGCGGTGGTCGCCGCCGTAGAAGGTCGCCGGGTTCGCCTCGTTGTAGGGGCCGCCCGCGCGGATGCGGGCGGGCAGGTCGGGGTTGGCCAGCCATATCTCGCCGAACGCGACCGCGTCCGCGACGCCGTCCCGCAGGGCCTCGACACCGTACTCGGGCCTGGACGGGAAGGACTCGGGGGTCGGGTGCGGGTTGAGGATCAGCGTGCCGGGCCATTCGGCGCGGACGCGCCGGGTCGTGGCGCGGTCGCCGGCCTCCATGATGTGCAGGTAGGCGAGCCCGAGCGGGGCGAGCGCCGCGACCAGCGCCGAATACAGCTCGGGGACGTCGCTCTCGGTGACGCCGTTGGCGTTGCCGCCAGGCGACACGCGGAACCCGACCCGGTCGGGCCCGATCGCGTCGGAGACCGCGCGGGCGACCTCGACGCCGAACCTGATGCGGTTCTCGGGCGGCCCGCCGTAGGCGTCGGTGCGGGTGTTGCTGCCGTCGCCGAGGAACTGCTGGATCAGGTAGCCGTTCGCGCCGTGGATCTCGATGCCGTCGAACCCGGCGTCGATCGCGTTGCGTGCCGCGATGGCGAAGTCGGCCACGGCCTGGGCGATGTCGTCCACGGTCATCTCGCGGGGCACGGGGTGGTCGAGCATCCCGTCCGGGGTGAAGAGCCGCTCGCCGGACGCGATCGGGGACGGCCCGTGCGGCAGCCCGCCGTCCGCGTACAGGACGGGATGGCCGACACGTCCGGCGTGCATCAGCTGCGCGAAGATCCGTCCACCTTCGGCGTGCACGGCGTCGGTCACCGGCTGCCACGCCGCCACCTGGTCGGCGGTGTGCAGGCCGGGCGTCCAGATGTACCCCTGGCCCTTCACGCTGGGCTGCACCGCCTCCGTGATGATCAACCCGGCGGTGGCGCGCTGCCGGTAGTACTCGGCGGTCAACTCGGTCACCTTGCCGTCCTCGACGGCCCGGCTGCGGGTCATCGGCGCCATCACCAGACGGTTGGGCAGTTCCAGCTTTCCTGCCGACAGCGGCTCGAACAGCTCTTGCATGACGTTCTCCTAGTCCTTGGGCGCGTTATCGCTGATCAAGAACGTAGGAGCCGCCGGCTACGGGGCGAATCCGTACGGTTTCGGTAGTTGGCCCCGTAGTTTGGAGGCGTGCTCTACGGGCGGAAGGACGAACAGGCGCGGCTCACCTCGCTGCTCTCGGAGGCGCGCGACCATCGCCGCAGCGGCGCGCTCGTGCTGCGCGGCGAGGCGGGCATCGGCAAGTCGGCGCTGCTCGGCGAGATCGCCGCGCCGCTTGAGCCGGGCGGGCGCGTCCTGCGGGTGACGGGGATCGAGGCCGAGTCAGGGATCGCGTTCGCGGGCCTCACCCAGCTGCTGTGGCCCGTCCGGGACCGGCTGGACGGCCTCCCGCCCCCGCAGGCAGCCGCGCTCCGTGCCGCCCTCGAACCGCTCGACGAGGGCTCCCGCGCCACGTCGAACCGGGACCCGTTCACGACCGGCCTCGCCGTCCTGACCCTGCTCGCCGACCTCTCCGACGACGGCGACCCGCTCGTGTGCGTCGTGGACGACGCGCAATGGCTCGACAGGGCGACCGCCGAGGTGCTGCTGTTCGCGGCGCGGCGGCTCGCGGCCGAGGGCGTCGTGATGCTGTTCGCCGCGCGGGACGACACGTTCACCGGCACGGGCCTGCCCGAGCTGCGCCTCGAACGGCTGCACCGCCACGACGCCGAACGGCTCGTCGCGTCCCGTGATCTGGCGCCCGCCGTCCGCGCCCGGATCGTCCGGGAAGCGGCGGGCAACCCGCTCGCCCTGCAAGAGCTGGGCGCGAGCGGCGTCTTCCGTCCGGAGGGCCCTGATCCGCTGCCGGTCGCCGACCGGGTGCTCGGCTCGTTCCGCGACCAGATCGGCCGCCTCCCCGAGGGCACCCGGCTGATGCTGCTGATCGCGGCGGCGGAGGGGCGCGGGCACATGCCGAGCCAGCTCCGCGCGGCCGGCTCCCTCGGCGTGAGCCTCGCCGACCTGGAGGCGGCCGAACGCGCCCGGCTGGTGGAGGTCACCGGGCGCACCATCGCGTTCCGCCATCCGCTGATCAGGGCGGCGTCGTACCACGGGGCGGCCGCGGCGCGGCGCATCGCCGTCCACCAGGCGCTCGCCGACTCGGCCGACGACCCGGACTGCCGCGCCCGGCACCGCGCGGCCGCCGCCCTGGGGCCCGACGAGGACGTCGCCGCCGAGCTCCGGGACGCGGCGGAACGCGCCCGCTGCCGGATGGGCTACGCGACCGCGGCGGCGCTGTACCGGCAGGCGGCCGACCTGACCCCCGGCCCGGAGGTCCGCGCGACGCGGCTCGGCGCGGCCGCGTCCCTGACCCTCCAGGCGGGACGGCTCGACGAGGCCGACGACCTGGCCGTCCAGGCGGAGAAGCTCACCCAGGACCCGGCCGAACGGGCACGGCTCGCCCGCGTCCACGCCATGGTCGAGTACGAGCGCGGCGAGCCGCGCGCCGCCGCGCGCATGCTGGTCGACCACGCCGCCGACGCCGCGCCCGACGAGCACGCCGCGATGCTCCGGACCGGCGCGGTCTACGGATGGATGTCCGGCGAGCTGCCCGCCGTCCTGCGCGCCGCGGAACTGCTCCCCGGCGACCGTGCGCTCCAGGGCCTCGCCGCACTGGCGGGCGGCGACCACGCGGCAGGCGTCCCGCTGCTGGCGGAACTGGTCGCCGAGACTCGTGGCCCGGCGGGCGGCGGCATGCTGCCCACTCCCCGCGAGAGCAGCGAGAACGCCCGCGGCGACCGCGTGCTGGGCGCGCAGCTCGCGCTGGACATCGGCGCGGACGAGGCCGCCCTGGAGCTGGCCGCCGCCGAGGTCGCGCACTGCCGCCGGCACGGCCTCATCGGCGCGCTGCCGAACGTCCTGCAGTCGCTGGCCCAGGCGCAGATCGCCGCCGGGCTGCACGCGGACGCGGAGGCCACCGTCGCCGAGGCGATCGCGCTGGCCCGCGACACCGGCCGCCCCCACCGGGAGGACTGCCTCAGCGCGGTCCTGTCCCGGATCGCGGCGATCGAGGGCGACGAGCCCCGGCTCCGTTCGCTGGTCGCCAAGGCCCCGGCACCGCACGGCAGCCTCGCCGACAACGCGCTCGCCCTCCTCGACCTCGGGCTCGGCCGCTACGACGACGCCCTCCGCCGCCTGGACGAGATCGCCAACGGCCCCCGCCGGTACAGCACGGGCAGCCTGCTGTCCGCGGCCGACCAGGTCGAGGCGGCCGTGCGGTCCGGGCAGCCCGACCTGGCGCGCCCCGCCTTCGCACGGTTCCGCGCCTGGGCCGAGGCAGGAGGGCAGCCCTGGGCCCTCGCAGTAGCGCTCCACTGCGAAGCCCTACTGGACGACAGCGAAGAACCGTACGAACGAGCCGTCCGCCTACACGAACAGTCGACGCGGCCGTTCGAGCGGGCCCGCACAGAACTTCTCTACGGCGAGTGGCTGCGACGGGCCCGCCGCCGCTCCGACGCCCGCGTCCCTCTCCGCTCGGCCATGGAAATCTTCGAGCGCCTACGCGCCACACCATGGCTGGAACGCGCGCGCGCCGAACTCCGCGCCACCGGCGAATCGGGGACGTCCGCCCCCACCGCCCCCGACGTTCTCGACCGCCTCACCCCACAAGAGCTACAGGTGGTCAGGCTCGCAGCCTCCGGGACGAGCAGCCGTGAGATAGCCGCACAGCTCTTCCTCAGCCCGCGGACGGTCGAATACCACCTCTACAAGGCCTATCCGAAGCTCGGCATCTCGTCCCGCAAGGAACTGTCACGCCTCGCAGACGTCACGACAGCGTCCGGGCAAGGAATTCCTCGGTGAGCCGCCACGCCCGCTCCGCAGGCTCCGGCTGGTAGAACATCGGCGCCTTCCGGTTGTGGAACGCGTGCCCGCCATCCTCCTGGACGTGGATTTCCATGCGATCCCGTCCCTGAACGGCCCGCTCCACCTTGGCGACGTCCTCCCTCGGGATGTACGCGTCGTCGCCACCGAAGTGGAACTGGGCAGGTGCCCCTATGTTGCCAAGCTGATCCAGCGCATCGGGCACGCCCGACCCGTAGAACGACACCAGGGAATCGATGTCCGACCTGGCGGCCAGCAGGTACGCGAGCGTCCCGCCGAAGCAGAACCCGAGGCCCCCCACCTTGCCCACACCGGGCAGCCCCTTCAGGACGGCCAGCGCCGCCGCCGCATCGTCGACGCCCTTCTCCCAGTCGAACTGGGACACCATCGACATCCCCTTGGGGAGCGCCTCCTCGTCGTGGACGACCGTCCAGCCCGGCTCGATCCGCCAGAACATGTCGGGCGCACCGACCACATAGCCCAGAGCGACCAGATCCTCGGCGACCGCCTGCAGATACTCGCCAACCCCGAAGATCTCCTGGACCAGCAAGATTCCGGGCCCGTCCTGACCCCACACATGCAGGTCGAACTCGCCGTCCGGAACCTCGACCCTCTCAATTCGCGTCATGTCACCCGATGATCGCGTATACGGCGGTCGCGTGCGCAACCACCCTGGAGTCAGCGGTCATGTCGATCTCCGCGAACGCCAGCGTCCGCCCCAGCTTCGTCAACCGCGCATGGACGAGCACGTCCTGCCCCACCACCGGCCGCTGGAACGACGTGCTGAGCTGCACCGTCGTCATCGGCACGAACCCGCCCTTCGCCGCCGACACCGCGATCACCACGGCCGTGTCGGCCGCCGCCATCAGCGCCTGCCCCGACAGGGCACCGCCTTCCCGCGCCAGCCTGTCCGACCACGGCAGCCGCAGCACGGCGCCGTCCTCCCCCACCTCCTCGGGCACCAGCCCCAGCTCAAGGACCCAGGGCGCGAAGTTGTCGCGCAGAATTTCTTCGGGCTTCACCGTCACACCCGACATGATGCACGCTGAGGGCATGCACGAGGAGATCTTCCTGCCGTCCACCTACGCGTCCGGGGTCCCCTACGACACGTTCAAGAAGCTGCGCAGCGACTCCCCAGTCACCCGGATCTCCGAACCACCCGTCGGCCCCTGGCCCGCGGGTCCCGGCTACTGGGCGGTCTTCCGGCACGCCGACGTCAAACACGTCCTGCGCTCCCCGGACCTCTTCTCCTCGAACCTCGGCGCCACCCAGATCCGCGACCCCGACACGCCCGAAGACCTCGCGTTCGTCCGCGCGATGATGCTCAACCAGGACCCGCCCGACCACTCCCGCCTCCGCCGCATCGTCGCCGCCGCGTTCACCCCCCGCGCCGTCCGCGCCCTGGAAGAGACCATCAACACCAGGGCCCGGACCCTCATAACCTCAGCCCTCAACGAGGAAACCGACTTCGTCGAACTCGCCGCGGACCTCCCCGTCTGGACGCTCGCCCACATCATGGGCGTCCCCGACGCCGACCGCCGCCTCCTCTACGACTGGGCGTCCCGCGTCATCGGCTACCAGGACGACGAGTACGCGGGCATCTCCTCCGACCCCGCCTCGATGACCCCCATGGCCCGCAAGGCCCTCCAGTACCGCCCCACAACCCTGACCCACCCCGACGGCCGCCCCATCAACCCGCGCTCCTACACGGCCCTGGCCGACATGTTCGCCTACGCCCACGCTCTGGCCGCCGAGAAACGACGCCGCCCCTCAGCCGACATCATGTCCCGCATGCTCGAGGGTGGCCTCACCACCCAAGAGTTCGAGAACATGTTCTTCCTCTTCGCCGTAGCGGGGAACGAGACCCTCCGCAACGGCATCCCCGGCGGCCTCCTGACCCTCCTGGACAACCCGTCCGAACTGACCCGCCTCCGCGCCGACCCGTCCCTCCTCCCGTCCGCCATCGAGGAGATGCTCCGCTACTGGCCCCCGGTCATGGACTTCCGCCGCACCGCCACGCAGAACACCACCCTCGGCGACCAGGAAATCCAGGCCGGCGACAAGGTCGTCGTCTACCACGCCTCAGCCAACCGCGACGAGACCGTCTTCCCCGACCCCGACCGCTTCGACATCACCCGCGCCCCGAACGACCACGTCAGCTTCGGCTTCGGCCCCCACTTCTGCCTGGGCGCCCACCTGGCCAGAACCCAGATGCGCGCCGTCTTCCGCGAGCTCCTCCCCCACCGCATCACCCGCACCGGCACCCCCGTCCGCCTGGCCTCCAACTTCCAGAACGGACTGAAGCACCTCCCCGTCCACCTGACCCCCGCCCCGTAACCCCGTCGCAAACCCCCCATCGATCTCGGTACGCTTGCGGGACGGGTCGCTAGCTCAATTGGCAGAGCTCCGGACTTTTAATCCGTAGGTTGTGGGTTCGAGTCCCACGCGACCCACCACCCCTGACCAGGGCAAACGCGAGAATGCCCCGGTTCGCCTCCCGCCCCCTATGCCCCGCTTCGTTCCCGTGTTGGCTCGATGTTGGCTCGGCGGCTCGATCCGGGCCCGCTCTGGCCCCAGCCTGGCGTGTGCAGCGCAGAGTGGTATCCGACGTGGGGCGGCATGCAAAGGTGCAGACAGCTCTCACAGAGACATCCACTGGATCAGCGCCGAGAAGGAGCCGGGGGCGTGCTTCATGACTGCCAGCAGGCTGGCGGGTCGGACGTTGCCCATGTCCTGAACACCCGACGCGGGACCGCGGTCAGTCCTGGCTCAATCCCCGAGTTAAGTGTTCCCGGCAACGTCCTGCCGATACCGGGGTCTCCGGGGTGCAGGTCGCACAGAGCGCAGGCGACGAACTGGCTCCGTGTGGCTGTCGCCGAGGACAGTCCGCACACCAAACTAGATCGACCACCCAGTCCTTCGAAGCCAAGACTCCGAGGTCAGCGTCGTCAACCCTTCCCGTTCGAGCACCGATGGATCGTTGTCGATGGGCCCATGGCTCTGCCGCGCCGTCGTGGCGACCTGCGCTTCGCGGGCTATACGGATCCTCGACGGTGGCCATGCCAGAGAGTCTTCTGGGCCATCCCTCCATAGCCCGCCAGGAGAGGAAAGCTACTCGTGGCGGCCGAAAGAACGCTTTCGGGTCCCGCTCAGCGCCTTAATCGCGTGTTGACTAGTCCGTTCGGGGGGTTTCGTGGTTGTGAGCGAGTGAAGCGGGGCATTGCTGCGATACTTGTCGTACTCCCCGCCAAACGATCACGGCTATGGTCGCACGTGGACGAGCTCCCATCGAGCGCGAACTGAAACGATCATTCAGTTCCTCCCCGGGGATGGGCATGCTTTCTCAGATTGCGATCAAGAACTATCGGATCTTCCAGGACTTCGGGCTGACGTTCAATACCGACGTCAACATCTTGGTCGGCGACAACGCGACTGGGAAGAGCACCATTATTGAGGCCATCGGGCTTGCGATGACCGGGCGGCTGCACGGCCGGCCGCTGGCCCAGGCGCTTTCCCCATACCTGTTCAACCAGGCAACCGTCAACGCCTACCTGAGCGCCCTGCGCAGCGGCGGGGAGGCCCCGCCGCCGGAGATCGTCATTGATCTGTTCTTCGCCAAGAGCGACGAAACCGACCTCAACAGGTTGCGAGGGAGGAATAACGTCCTCAAAGAGGACGCGCCGGGTGTGCGCGTCCGCGTATCGCTGAACCGGGACTATCTGCCGGAGTACGAGGAGTTCGTTCAAGACCCGGAAAGCGTCCGGACGGTGCCGACCGAGTACTATGAGGTCGAGTGGCTGGATTTCGGTGGGAACCGCATCACGTCCAGGAGCATCCCGGCGACCTCTTCGCTCATCGATGCCTCGACCATTCATCTCCAGAGCGGTGTGGACTACTACCTCGACGGAATCCTTCAATCGCATCTGAAACCCGAGGAGAGGATACGGCTCGCCCGCGCCTACCGGACTCTTCGCGAGGAGTTCTCCAACGATCCATCCATTGTGACGATCAATGAGAAGCTCCGTGGCGCTCCGAGCGAGGTCAGCGACAAACAGTTGACGTTGGGTATCGACGTGTCGCAGAAGTCGCGTTGGGAGAACGGGATCGTGCCCCACCTCGATGATCTGCCGTACCAGTACGTCGGCAAGGGCGAGCAGAGCAACTTGAAGATCCTGCTTTCGCTCAACAAGGACGCCGAAGAGTCGCATGTCGTCTTGGTGGAGGAGCCCGAGAACCACCTCTCTTTCACCAACCTTGGCAAGTTGCTCAGGAAGGTCGGCGACAGGTGCGTTGACAAACAGGTATTCATCACGACGCACAGCTCTTTCGTCCTCAACAAGCTCGGACTGCAACGGCTCGTGCTCCTCGGCGGTGAAAGTCCGATCGACTTCAACAGTCTGCCGGTCGACACGCGAGAGTTCTTCCGCAAATTGTCTGGCTACGACACGCTTCGCCTCGTCCTAGCCCGTAAGGCCATCCTCGTCGAGGGCCCTTCCGACGAACTGGTGGTTCAGCGCGCCTACCTGGACGCGCATGGCCGGTTGCCCATCGAGGATGGCGTTGACGTCATCGACACGGGTGGGTTGTCGTTCAAGCGGTGGCTCGATATCGCCGTCCTGCTGGAGAACACGGAAGTCACTGTCGTGACGGACAATGACGGCGAGGACGCTGAAACCGTTCGCGCTCGCTACGAGTCCTACACCACATCTGATCGCATCAGAATCTGTGTGGGCGACGACACCGGATATCCGACGCTGGAGCCTCAGTTGGTCAAGGCCAATGGCCTTGCCCGAATGAATGAGATTTTCGGCCGCAGCGGACACACGACCGAGGAAAAACTGGCCAAGTACATGAAGAGAAACAAGACAACGTGCGCACTGGCGATCTTCAGCACTGAGCAGCCGGTCGTCATGCCGGAGTACATCCGTGACGCCGTCGCATGACAACCGCGCGGTCATAGCCGCGGCCGGGTCGGGCAAGACCGGCTACATCGCCGAGCAGGCGCTGTCGCGGCCAGATCAGAGCGCTCTGGTCACCACCTACACCAATGAGAACTTGTACGAACTGCGGACCCGCCTGTGCGCCGGACGAGGCACTGTCCCCGCGCACATCGACACCAAAGGCTGGCTGACGTTTCTTCTCAACGAGTGCGCCAGGCCGTACCAGGACACTGTGTTCGGCGAGGTGGGAGTGATACGCGGCCTTCACTTCGAGAAGAAGGCCAACCGCTACGTCCCAAAAATCAACGCTCGACGGTATTATTTGAACTCCCGCGATGACGTCTATCGTGACGAACTCTCGGCCCTGGTCTGCGAAGCGAATGACAAGTCGGGCGGCATGGTCATCGACCGGCTCGCAGCGATCTACGACCACATCTACGTCGACGAGCTGCAGGACCTCGCCGGCTATGATCTGCAATTGCTCGATCTACTCCTAAGCTCGGCCGTCGGCGTGACCATGGTCGGCGACCCTCGCCAGGGTACCTATTCGACGAACGACTCCAGGAAGAACCACAGGTTCAAGCGCGGCGGCGTGGTCGACTGGCTCGGCAAGATGCACGACCGGTGCACGATCGAGAACCGGACGGGGAGTTATCGCTGCAATCAGGAGATCTGCGACTTCGCCGATGCGCTCTATCCTGGCATGCCCCGTACCGAATCGAAGAACGGTGCCATCACCGGCCATGATGGCATCTTTTACATCAAGCGAAGCCAGCTCGACTCTTATGTGCAACAGTGGCATCCTGCCGTGCTTCGATGGGACATAAGGACCAACACGCACGGGCTCGAAGCGATTAACATCGGCCAATCCAAAGGCCGGACTTACAAGCGGGTCCTCATCTTCCCCACAGCACCGATGAAGAAGTACCTCGCCACCCGCGATCTGGCCCAGATCAAAGACCCCGCGAAGTTCTATGTCGCCGTGACACGCGCACAGTACAGCGTGACGTTCGTGATGGATTGAGAGTAATTAAGCGCCACGCGCTCGACGGCGTCCACCGCATGTCCCGGCACGAGGGACCAGCTCCGCACTGCCGCGCACCCGCAATCGATGACCAGCTCGGATCTCACCGGACTTCCAGGACGAACTCGACATCGCGCAAAGCCGCGCGATCGCGCTGCACGCCTCGGTGACGCTGCCCGTTCTGCTCCTGCTCTGGAGCTCCGTTCACTGGGCAAGGCCCTGGACGCACTTCGCCCCGGACTGGCAAGGCCTCGTCGGCGCGCTCGGCATCGCGGCCACCGTCATCAACCTCGCCGCGATCGCGGGCGTCTGGCACGCCCGCTACGCGACGGGTCGCAGGCGGCATTCTCGTCCAGGACGAGAGCGTGCGCGGTTGGGTGGGTTCGTCCTGACCGTGCTGGCCGCCTACGGCATCACCGTCCTCACCATCATGTCGATCACCGCGCTCGTCTCCTGGCGGCTGCTGCTCACGCCTGCCGTTTCCCTCGCCACAGCGCTGTCCGTAGCGCTCGGCCTCCTTCTGGCCCGCTCGGCCCGGCGATGCCTGCCCTCCGGGGACGGGCCAGCCTCAGCCCGTTGACGTCATCGCCTTCTCCGGTCGGCGTGGCGGCTCGGCGGGGCTGAGCCGTCCGGTCCGGCTGAGGGCGTGGACGGCCAGGGCGCAAGCCGCACCCAGGGCTGCGAGCGTCCACCAGGGCAGGGACGGCAGGCCGATCCGGCGGCCGAGGTCCAGGGCGGCGCCGGTGAGCAGGTTGCCGGCGGCGATGCCGACTCCGGTGACGCTGTTGTAGAGGCCGTAGTAGGTGCCGATCATGCTCTCGCCACCGAGGCTGGCGACGGTGGCCATCTCGAACGGGTAGACGATCATCGTGGCCAGGGACAGCAGCGCGGTGGTCAGCAGCACGGGCGCGAGCGCCAGCGCGGCGCTCTGCCAGGACGTGGCCGGTGGCGCGGCTGTAGCGGTGACGGCCATCGGGACGAAGGAGGCGCCCATCAGCGCCAGCCCGCGCGTCATGGCCTGGCCGGGGCTCCAGCGGGACTTGGCCCAGGCGGTGATGTGAACCTGCCCCACGATGGCCAGCAGGGCCGACACCGCGAACAGCAGGGTGATCCCGAGCCGGCCGCTGGTGACCTGCTGCACCTGGATGGGCAGGCCGAGGTAGATCTGGAAGTTGAGCACGTACGAGCCGATCATGGCCAGAGAGAACAGCAGGAAGGCGCGGTCGCGCAGCACCCGGCCCCAGTCGCTCAGCAGCGTCTGTCCGGCCTGTGCGCGGGCGCCGCGCCGTGCGGGCAGCGCTCGCGCCTGGGCGAGGGTGAGGACGGCGAACACCGCCGCAGCGGTCAGGCAGGTGACCCGGAAGGCGATGCCGCCGAGCAGCAGGCCCACCAGCGGCCCGATGAGGATGCCGAGCTGGTAGAAGACGTTGAAGACCGCGAACGCCTCCGTTTTCCGCTCGCCCGCCTCCAGCGCGAGGTAGGCGCGGACGGCCGGGTTGAACAAGGCGCCGGCCAGGCCGGTCAGCGCGGAGGCGAGCAGGAGCACCGGCAGCGACCCGGCCAGCCCCAGCAGAGCGAACCCCACGGTGCGCAGGACGAGGCCGGTCAGGATCATCGGCTTGTACCCGAGCCGGTCGGCGAGGCTGCCGCCGACCAGGAACATCCCCTGCTGGCTGAGGTTGCGCACGCCCAGGACGAGCCCCACCAGCCAGGCCGCCAGCCCTAGATTTTGGGAGAGGTGACCGGCCAGGTAGGGCATCAGCATGTAGAAGCCGATGTTGATGGTGAGCTGGTTGATCAGCAGCAGGCAGACGGGCCGGTCGAACGACCGCGCCTGGTGGAGGGTGGCCCTCATCGCCGACCCTCCCTGACGGGATCGATCACGGTCGTGCATCGGGTCCAGCGGGTGACCTCGGCCTGGTCGGGACGGTCGATCTCGTCGGGCGCGGGCGCCGGGACGGTGTCCAGCAGGCCGTGTTCGGCGCAGTAGGCGTCGTTGTAGACGGTGTCGAAGTAGCGCTGCGGGCCGTCCGGGAAGATGGCCGCGATGCGGGCGGCACGCGGCCCGGTCCGGGCCAGCCAGGATGCGACCAGCGCGACGGCGCCCACGCTCCAGCCGCCGGTGGCGTACTGCGCGGCGGCCAGGCGGCGGCAGGACCACACCGCCTCGGCCGGAGCGACCCAGTGCACCTCGTCCAGCGCCTGGTAGGCGACGTTGCGCGGATGGATGCTGCTGCCCAGGCCCCGCATCAGCCTCGGCCGGGCGGGCTGCCCGAAGATCGTCGAGCCGGTCGCGTCGACCCCGACCAGCCGCATCTCCGGATACAGCGCCCGCAGCACGCGCGCGACACCGGCGCTGTGTCCACCGGTGCCGACACTGCACACCAGCACGTCGACCCGGCCCAGCTGGGCGGCCAGTTCCAGCGCGAGTCCCTCGTAGGCGGCGACGTTGTCGGGGTTGTTGTACTGGTCCAGGTTGAGCGCGCCGGGGAGCGTGGCCAGCACTTCGGTGACGCGGCGCAGCCGCGCCTGCTGCCAGCCGCCGGACGGATGCGGCTCGTGAACCACCTCCAGCCGGGCGCCGTAGGCACGGAGGAGCCGGCACATCAGCGGCTCGATTTCCGGGTCGGTGACCAGCACCACCGGATGCCGGTAGATGATGCCGGCCAGAGCCAGACCCAGCCCCAGGGTGCCGCTGGTGGACTCGACGATCGGGGCCCCCGGCGCCAGTTCCCCGCGGCGCCGGGCGTTCGCGACCATGTACTGGGCCGCGCGGTCCTTGATCCCGCCGGGATTGTGGCCTTCCAGCTTGGCCCAGAACCCGCCGTCGCCGCCGACCAGTTCCGGCACCCACAGCACCGGTGTGTCGCCCACCAGGGCGTGCGGCGAGCAGCAGATGCCGCGTGCCGGCGTGGGGCTCGGTGCGTGCTGGGTGACGAGGGGCCCGCGTGTGCGCAGGCCGATGCTCTCCTTCATCGGGCTCTCCAAGGCATGGCTGAACAGCGCATGGCTGAACAACGTGTGTTGTGCAGGACGGATCAGGAACGCGGCCATGCCGCAGCCGGCAAGGCCGTGGCGGTTCTCAGGTCCGTGTCACGCACACTGCGAGGTGGAGCCGACAGGAGTGCCATCGAGGCGGTGGGCCTCGTTCACCGCCTGACCGTGTCGACGGCGTGAAGAGCTTCAGTGGCGCCGACCAGGACGCCCAACTCGCCAACGTCACCGAGACCGGCAATGGAGCATCGATCGCTTGAGCGGCCGCGCCGGACGGGGCCGCCATGCTGTGGCACTCGGCGCCGTGATGGTCGTCGTGGTCGTGATGGTCGTGGTGATCATGGGACGCGCCATGGGACGCGTCGTGGCGCGAGCCGTGGCCCGTCTCGCCATGCTCGGCGGCTCCGCCCTTGCAGCTGGTTGCGCTGACCGGCCCAGGCGCCAGGCTCAGCTTCGGCCGGACTCCGAACGCGAGTTCGGGAGCGAAACCGGACGGAGAGAGGAGCGCGGTGTGCCCCCCAGCGTGCGGGGTCGTCGACGAGTGGGCGTTCGGCATGCACAGCAGTACATGGACGACGAAGAGCAGGCCGAGCAAGGAGAGCCAGAACAGGCCCACACGCCTCGCACCTGATCGGCTACTCTCCGTCACAGAAGGAAGATACACGTCCGGCTGCGGCTCCCGGACGCGTCAGACGAGTCCTCAACCAGGTCAGTACCAGGTGCCCCGTTGGTGAACCGCTCCTCACCGCCCCGGCGGGCCAGCGGGTCCGCTTCGACGGCTAAGTCGCCGCCGCCCGCATGGCGGGGAGGCTCTGGGTCAACGTGCGAGCGTAGGCGATGAGGAGTTCGTCGGTCTTTTCGGTCAGGTCCGGAGTCGCGAGTATTTCTGCTTCGGCAGCCTTCTCGTCGTCGTCGCTAAGCTCGCCACCGTTGAGCTGGCGCTCAAGCTCGGCGAATCTTTGTTTGGCGGCCAGTTGGGTTTCCACTGCGCTGGACGCCTCGCGGATCGCGTCGATGGTTTCGGTAGCGATGCCTCGCACGGTTAGAGCCTCGGTGAGTTGTGCGGTCGACGGCAACAGTGGCATTTGGTGTTCCTGCCACACGGCGCCCCAGAGCCGGCACCGGCGTGGCTCCGGCCAAACGTCCTCGACCAGCATGGGCGCCCCGCCCGGGCCCGGTTTCACTGTCAACCCCACGCTTTGAATATGCTGCTTTGCCTTGTCTGCGAAGTCGGGTGGGTCGCCGGGCAGGGCAGGGCCGCCAGCCATGAACAGAGCCAGCTCGGCGAGCTGGCGGTCGTTCTCCGGAATGGGCGGAAGGTGTTCCAGGTCTTCCGCGGTCATGAGCGAATATGGGTCAGGGGCGGCGATGCGGACTGGATCGGGCTTCCGCCCCTGGGCGGTGACCATGACGGTCACGACTGCCGCATCCGCCCACCAGGCCACAAGACCGCACAGCGCCTCGCGATGTTGACGAGCGGCGGCCTCGGCAAGCCTCAACCGCAACGAGAGGTGCGTTTGCCGTGGTCTGGGGGTGGCGGACGTTGATGCGGGGCCCTCAGCTGCTCGGTGCTCCAGCAGACTCTCCACCTCGTCATCCAACTGATCGGCGAGTGACACCACCGCCGCGTAGTCGGACCGGAGTGATTCGACCGCCATTTCGATGTCCGCGAGAATCTGATCCACCTGCTCGTCGCTCATCCAGCATTCGGAACCCGGCGAGAGATCAGACACCATAGGAACACCCCTACGAGATTGACACGAACAGCGAATATCTGAAGTTGAGAGACCTGGCGGCGAAATCACTCGGAGGGAAAGATCGCAGGTGCCGGATCCGGTCGGCGCCAGCTAGAGCACCCGGCTACGGTGCGCCTTGGCTTCAACGCGAAGCTCCTCGATGAAGGCGGCCGTCGACCTTTCGTAGACCTCCTCAACGTTCTCGCCGATCTCCTCCTCGTCCGCGGTATCGGCGTACTCCTGGTAAAGCAGCCAGCATCCGTGAATGCCCAAGAGCAGATCTTCCAATAGATCCCGTGCGGGACGCGACGGATCGAGAGGGGTGGTTCGGACCTCGTCGCGCAGCGCCTCATTCGCATGGGAGGAACTGCCCAGCTCGTGGGTGAGTTCGTTGATCTCGTCGATTTGTTCGAGGAGCGCGTCCAGATCGGGGACTCTCCCCTCGGCCGCGGCCATGGCACCGCGGACCAACGCGGTGACCGTGGCGTAGGGGCTCAGCCCGGCCGACATCATCTCCAGCACGGTGGTCGGCGTGCGATGTGGAAGCGCCTCGATATTGTCGGCCTCCATCACGACCACCGTGGGGACCAAACCCGACCGACGGGCGGTGACGTCCGCGGCGGCCTGAAGCCAATGCGCTGCCGCCACTCCCGCAGCGACCGGGTCGACCTCAATGAACAGCGCTTCGCCGTTGAGAGGATTCCGCTGCAGCAACCTGTCGGCGGCTTCCACCTGGACAGGGGACGCGCCCTCGCGGCTGAGCAGAACCGCCTGGCGAGCCCGGCCGGTCAGATCACCGAGTTCTGCGCGTTCGAGCGCGTCCAGCTCAGACTCAACCTCGTTGACGATGACGTCGCGCAGAGCAGCGTCATCGATGGCATGCAGGGCCCGGCCGACACAGTGCGCGGCCTCCTCGGTAGGGACATAAGACTGGATCATCGTCCCGGCGTGCGGCAGGTTCGGATTGATCAGCGCATCAGCGGCCTTGGAAAGCGCGTCCCGATCCCCCTGACGGCGCCAACCTTCGCTATTGATCTCCAGGCTCTCGGCGGCGGACGCCGGGTGGGTGTAGGTCCGCCACGCTGCAGCTGAGAAGTCGGTCAGCGCCTGGGTAAGGCGTTGAACCCGGACGTCATCAATCTCAGGGGACAGTTCAGCGACCACGGTGGCGACGTCGCCCAGCCCAGTGCCCCAGGTCACGATCAAGGTGCGCTGTGCCATGTCGTAGGCGTATCGGCTCATGTACCGCCAACCCCCTGCCTGGTTTGCCAGGCATTCACCATGCCAGCCTGCGGACGGCACCGCAGGCGCTTCGCCGGTGACACCCGCCTTTGGGACACGATGGCGGGCAATGCCGGGAATCCGGATGGCTCATATGAGCCCAAGGCGCGGCTATGGCCGGTGATCGTTATTCGGGCGCATTGGATTCGGTCTCAGTCCGGCCGACGGGAAAGACGGCTGTGCAGATTGTGTCCACTGGCGGTGACGGCCGGGCGCTGATCAACGCCTGGTGTGTCCGGGGGCGACGGTGAGCAGGAGCGGCACGGCCAAGAAGGCGAGGGCGGCGGTCAGGAACGCGGCGGGTCCGGTGCCGCCCGCGCCTCCGGCGGCCACGGCCACGACGGCGGGGACGGCGGGTTGGGCCACGCCCCAGGACGAGCCGTGGAAGGCGAACCACCGGGGACGGTCGGCCGGCGGGGCGCTATCGGCGATCATCGCCTGCCAGCGGCCCAGCAGCACGCTGTTGACGGCCACCCAGGCCAGGTAGGCGGCGACAGTGATCGCGACGCCTTCACAGAGCACCATCACGAGGGCCAGTCCGCCGAGCAGCGCCGTCCCGGCGGCCAGGACCGTCGTGTGCGACAGGGCGTTCACGGGCCTGCGCGTCAGGCGGGCGGCCAGCGGGGTCAGCAGCGCCGAGCCGGTCAGGGCCAGGCCGGGCAGCCAGGGTGGCGCGCCCCGCTGCAGGAGCAGGAAAGGCATGAACATCAGGACGGCGAGGTAGCCGTAGGCGAAGGCCGTGCCCGCCACGGTCAGTCTCATCAGCCGCGCCGGAGGCCGCCAGCGCCCTTCCCTCAGCTTCGGTCGATGCGCCGCCCCGTCCGGGTTGAGGAACACCAGCGCGACCACTCCCGCCGCCACGCAGGTCAGGCCGTCCACGGCCATCAACCACCGGACGCCCAGCGGGAGCAGCACCGCCGCGAGCAGCCCGCCGGCGGCACCTGCCGCCACCAGGGACGTTCCGAGCAGGGCGTAGGCGTCCTGGCGCTGCTCGCCGCCGGTGACGCGGGCTAGCAACTCCTGCGACGCCGGTTCGTAGAGCTCGAAGGCCAGCCCGACCAGCGCGACCGCGACCACCGTCTCCGCGGGGCTCCGCGCCGCCGCCAGGACGAACAACGCGGCCCCGGTCGAGGCCAGCCCGACGGCGATGATCGTCCTGGGCGGCAGCCGGTCCAGCAGCAGGCCCCCGGCCCAGCGCGAGATCAGCGCCGCCGCTCCGAACACCGCCAGCGTCACCGCCGCTAGATCAGGACCGGCCAGCACGGCCAAGAACGCCAGCGCGTATGCGCCGAGCTGGTTGAGAACCCGGACGCACAGCAACGCCTTCGCCGACCGGGGCAACGACCCGAACACCACACCTCCACCGCACCGACCCGATCGACGAGCCGAACTTGCCGCACCGTCCCACACGGTACTGAAAGTTCAGGGACGTTCCGGCCAACCCATAACCAGGAGACAAGCCCGGCCAGATCCTTACCGCCCACGGTGGGCAGCCATCAGGCTGTATGCGGTGTCAGTTGGTGAGGGTCCGCGGGGTCAGAGCGGCCAGCGAGGCTTCCAGCCCCTTCTCGTCCCTTCGGGGAGGATGGCTGCGCGAAACGCGCGCGAGGACATCGCCGGACACCTCCGATCACCCGCCGGATGACCGGCCCCAGGGCGATGGCGGCCGTCACCAGATGAGGGCGGCGGCCAGGCCCAGCATTGCGCAGACACCGAGGGTGCGCAGGACGCTCCAGCGGAGCCCGAAGATGATGACGAAGGCGACCACGGTGATGGCCAGCGCGGTGGGGCGCCAGGTGGCGAGTTCGGGAATCCGCAGGTGGACGGGCCCCCAGTCCCGATCGTGGACGGTGCGGAAGAGGGTGTGGACGGCGAAGTAGACGGCCAGGTTGGCGATGACGCCGACGACGGCCGCGGTGATGCCGGTGAGGGCGGCCGAGATGGCGCGGTTGCCGCGCAGCCGTTCGACGTAGGGGGCGCCGAGGAAGATGAAGAGGAAGCACGGCGTGAAGGTGACCCAGGTGGTCAGCAGCGCGCCGAGCAGGGCAGCGGCCCACGGGTTGAGGCCGCCGGGGTCGCGGTAGGCGCCGACGAACGCCACGAACTGGACGACCATGATGAGCGGTCCGGGGGTGGTCTCGGCCAGGGCCAGCCCGCGGACCATCTCACCGGGATTGAGCCAGCCGTAGGTCTGCACGGCGCTCTGGGCGACGTAGGCCAGGACGGCGTACGCGCCACCGAAGGTGACCAGGGCGGCGCCGGAGAAGTACAGCCCTTGGGTGGTGAACACGCTGCCGCCGCCGGTGAGGAGGGCGACGACGCCCAACGGAATCCCCCAGGCGGCCAGCCCGACGCCGAGCACCTTGACCACCCGCCGCCGGCTCGGCGGTTCGTGGTGCAGGGCGTCGTCGGCGATCAGCGGCGCCGGGCCGTCGTCGTCACCGCCTTTCGCCTTGGCGGCGAAGACGTGGGGGCGTACCCGGGCCAGGAGCCACCCGGCGGCGGCCGCCGCCAGGATCACGATCGGGAACGGGACGGCGAAGACCGCGAGCGCGGCGAACGAGGCGACGGCCAGCGCGATCATCGCGGGATGGGTGAGGGAACGTTTGCCGACGCGCAGGACGGCCTGGGCGACGATGGCCAGCACCGCCGGGGCCAGCCCCGCGAACAACCCGGTGATCAGCGTCGTGGAACCCCAGCCCACGTAGATTGCGGACAGCGCCAGCAAGGCAAGCACTCCGGGCAGAACGAACAGGGTGCCCGCCGCGAGGCCGCCGCGGGTGCCGTTGAGCAGCCAGCCGATGTAGATGGCGAGTTGCTGGGCCTCGGGGCCGGGCAAGAGCATGCAGTAGGACAGTGCGTGGTTGAAGCGCCGCTGCCCGATCCAGCGGCGTTCTTCGACCAGGGTGCGTTGCATGACGGCGATCTGCCCGGCCGGTCCGCCGAAGGTCTGCAGCGAGATGCCGAACCAGACCCGCACCGCTTGACGGAACGGGATGAGATCCCCGCCCTGTGAGGGCGCCGCCGCACTGTTGGTGGCTTGGGCACTGGTCGAGGGCGGCTCGGTGGTCATGCGGGGTCCCGTCCCAGCAGGGTGGCGCGGTGCAGGTACTCGTACAGGCCGTCGAACAGCGGCAGGGTGATCTCCAGGACCCGGTCGTCGTCGCACACCATCGACAGGCCGCGTAGCGCGACGTCGAACCCGGGCGCCTCGGGGGCGTCGTAGCGTTCGTCGTCCAGGTCGGCCTCGTGCACGATCTCGCCGATGCGCCACAGCACCGGGTCGGCCAGGTCGTAGCGGCGCAGGATCGTCTCGAAGCTGCAGTGATCGCCATGGTGACCGAGTTCGGCGCCGCGCATGTCGAAGGCGGTCGCGTCGGCGGGAACTTTGGCGGGGTCGCTGACGAAGACGAATTCGGCGTCGGGGTCGATCTCGCGGCGGATCAGCCAGGCGCAGGCGGCCCGGTCGATGTGGATGCTCTGCCTGGTGGCCCATTTCATGACGATTCCTTGGTGACGGCGGTATGCGGATCGACGTCGGGACGACGAGTGTCGGGTCGAATGTCGGGTTGCCGGGCGAGGGCTTCCACTGCTGCGCGCGCACGGTCGCGCTCGGGCGGTGGGAAGTAGTCGCGGCGGTTGACGCGTCTCAGTTCGGAGCGCAACCGGCGCAGTGCCGAAGACCGCTGGGACGGTGGCAGAGCGCCAGCGGCGAGTGCCTCGTCGTGCACGGCTGTGTACTCGGCGGCCCTGGCCGCGGCCATCGACGCCGCCAGCTGCCGTTCTTGCGCCTGGGTGGTGGGGCGGGCCAGCCACACTCCGGCGGTTCCGCCGGCGTCGGCGACGTCTTCGGCGATCCATTCCAGTTGCTCGCGCGTCCGCGCGTCGGCCGGCAGGCCCACCAGCCCGTCGCCCAGCTGGGCCACGCCGAGCCGCTTGAGCTTGCGCCAAACCGCGATCCGCGGCGTCGACGGTTCGCGGGGCACGCGGTAGGAGAGCAGCACCCAAGTGCCGGGCCCATCAACCGGATCGCTCATCGCACATCCCTGACTACGCCCTGCTCTCACTCGACCATGTAACCATGGTTACACAACGAGGTGGGTTCGCGGGAATCAGGTGATCGCAGAGGAGGGGATGCGTCCTGGATCGGTCGGCGTCCATAGAGGTGACGTCCCGCCTCTGACCGGGGTGTCCGCGCAGATCCCGGTGGGGATGTGCATCGCGGTGGTGGGGCCCGAGCGGGGCGGGGGAATCCACTCTGCCGCGCCTGCCGAACCGGCTGGAAGGGCCGGACGGACGAGGGCCGGGGTGGTGCTGGACGACGCCCCGTTGCCCGTCTATGACGTCCGGGCGCTGCGCCGACGGGTCAGCCTGGTCGCCCAACGCCTGCCTCTCCTCACCGCGGGACGTCGCCGGGGGGCCAGTCGGGACCGTGGGCCAGCCGCGACAGCGAGCCGCCGAGCTGTTGGAACGCGTCGCGTTGGGCGACCGAGCTGATCGGGTGGAGCACCATCCTCCACTCGGTCGGCGGCGGCGGGCTGACGTCCCCTGGCTCTCCTAGCGGGAGGCGTTCAGGCCCCTTGGACCACGTCGTCGACGTGCGGTGATGGGCGCGGGTCCGCCTCGGCCGGGACGTCCTCCGGCTCGCGGCGCGCGGCGGCGACCGCGGCCAGGGCCGTGGTGAGGGGGACGGCCGCGATGAGGCCGATCGTGCCCGCGACGCTGCGGACGATCTCCTGGGCCACCGCCGGGTTGGCGATCACGTCGCCGGCCGTCCGGCCGCCGAGGCTGAACAGCAGCAGCAGTGGCAGGGACGCCCCCGCATAGGCGAGGACGATCGTGTTGATCACCGATGCGATGTGCGCGCGCCCGACGCGGGCCGCGGCGCGGTACAGCTGAAGGAACGAGTAACCGGGGTTGGCCCGGGCGAGTTCCTGGACGGTCACCGACTGGGTGACGGTGACGTCGTCGAGGACCCCGAGAGAGCCGATGATGATGCTGGCCAGCAGCAAGCCCTGCGTGTTGATGCCGTAGTCGATATCCAGGAACAGCGAGCTGTCGTCGATGATCCCGGTCAGCCGCGTCAGGTCGATCGCCACCACGGCGAGCACCCCGGTCAGCGTGAGCGAGCCGAGCGTCCCCATGACGGCAACCGAGGTCGCCACGCTGAACCCGTGGGTGAGATAGAGCACCGCCAGCATGATCGCCGCCGCGCAGACGATCGCCGCGAGCAGCGGCGGGCGGCCGTCGACGATCGCCGGGATCAGGAACAGCAGGAGCAGCGCGAAAGTGACCGCCAACCCGACCAGGGCGGCCAGCCCGCGCCAGCGCCCGAAGGCCACCACCGCCAGCACGAAGGCCGCCGCGACCATCCACAGCGCACTCGACCGGTCGTGATCGGCCAGCTGGTACACCGCCGGACCGCCGCCGCCGTCGGGAAGGCCGGTGAGGACCACGTCGTCCCCGACGCTGAACACCCTGTTGCCGGGGCCGCTGGGCAGCTCCGTGCGAACGGCGCGCCCGTCCATCGGGCCCGCGGTGAGCTCGACGACGGCGTCACCGCATCTCCTCGGGTCGATCGGCGATGCGCCCGCTCCTCTCCCCCGGTCCTGCGGCGCCCCTTCCGGCAGCGCCTGCTTGGGGCAGGGCTTGAGCTCGATCCGGAGCACCGTGCCGCTGACCCTGGTCTGCTGCGCCGACGTCCGTCCCTCCGTTCCGGAGCCGTCCGGCCACATCAACGCCAGCGCGGCCACCGTCGCGACGGCGAGCAGAACGATCGCGGTGAGGACCGCTCGGACGGTGCGGCGGGAGGCCGACCCGCCAGGGCGGCCATGCCCGCAATGCGGTGCGGGCGTTCCGGACGGGCCGGTCTGCTGGTCAGATTCCACCTGAACCTTCTACAAGAGTCGTAGTGGCGTGCCGGGCCGTGTCCGGTGCATGACTGTAGCGATGGCAGCCGAGGAGCACCTAGCCGTCGTGACCTTCAGTCTCGGGCGGGCTGGTGGGCGGCGCGGTTCCAGGCGGCTGCCCGGAGCAGGCGCAGGCCGTTGAGCCCGACGATGACGGTGGAGCCCTCGTGCCCGAGGACGCCGAGCGGCAGCGGCAGATGCCCGAACAGGTCCCAGGCCACCAACCCGGTGATGAAGCACGCGGCGACGATCAGGTTGGCGACGATCAGGCGGCGGGCACGGCGGGACAGCGCGATGACGGCCGGGACCGCGGTCAGGTCGTCGCGGATGATGACGGCGTCGGCGGTGTCCAGCGCGAGGTCCGATCCGGCTTGGCCCATGGCGATCCCGGTGTCGGCGGCGGCCAGGGCGGGCGCGTCGTTGACGCCGTCGCCGACCAGCAGCACGCGCTGCCCGCCACCCTCGATGTCCCGCACGGCCCGCACCTTGTCCTGGGGCAGGAGGCCCGCCCGGACGTCGGTGATGCCGAGCCTCCCGGCCAGCGCGGCGGCGGCACGCGCGTTGTCGCCGGTGAGCAGAGCCGGAGCCGAGCCCGTCAGCGTCTCCAGCGCGGCGACCGCGGCCAGGGCGTCGGGACGTGTCTGGTCCGCCAGCCCGAGAACGGCGGCCGGCCGCCCGTCGATGTCCATCACCACGGCGGTCAGCCCGCCGTCCTCCAGTGATGCGACGTCCGGTGCCCAGTCGTGACCGTCGAGGGCGTGCCCGGGACGGCCGATCCGCACCCGATGCCCGCCGACCCGAGCCGAGACGCCCTGGCCGGGAATGGAGACGAAGTCCTCGGCCTCGGGTGGGTGCAGGCCGGCGTCGCGGGCGGCCCGCACGATCGCGTGGCCTAGCGGATGCTGGGATGGACGCTCTGCGGCGGCGGCCAGCGCCAGCACCTGCGCTTCGCTGACACCATCCGCCGGGCCGAGCGCCGACGCCGCGCCGGGAAGCAGATGAATCCGCTCCAGCCGTGGGACGCCCCGGGTGAGGGTGCCGGTCTTGTCGAAGGCGACCCGCGTCGTCCGGCCGAGGCGTTCCATCACCACGGCGGACTTGACCAGCACGCCGTGCCTGCCCGCGTTCGCCATGGCGGCCAGCAGCGGCGGCATGGTCGCCAGCACCACGGCGCACGGCGAGGCGACGATCATGAACGTCATCGCCCGCAGCAGGGTCGGCCTGAGCTCGGCGCCGAAGAGCAGCGGCACGATGAACAGGGCCAGCGTGGCGGCGACCATGACGACCGAGTAGCGCTGCTCGACCTTCTCGATGAACAGCTGGGTGCGGGCCTTGGTGCGCGACGCCTCGTCCACCATCGCCACGATCCGCGCGACGACGGTGTCGCCGGACGGGCGGGACACCCGGACGCGCAGGGCGCCCGTCCCGTTTCCGGTTCCGGCGAACACCTCGTCTCCGCTGCGTTTGACGGCGGGCAGCGGTTCGCCGGTGATGGTGGCCTCGTCCACGTCGCTGGACCCTGCGACGACATCACCGTCGGCGGCGATCCGCTCGCCAGGGCGCACCAGGATCACGTCCCCGACCGTCAGCTCGGCGGCTGGAACGGTCTCTTCGACGTCGTCGTCCTGCAGGTCTTGCGAGGTCAGGCGAGTGGCCGTCTCGGGGGCCAGGTCCAGCAGCCCGCGGACCGCGTCGGCGGTGCGGGCGGTCGCCACCGCCTCCAGCGCACCGGACGTGGCGAAGATGACGATCAGCAGGGCGCCGTCCAGGACCTGCCCGATCACTGCGGCGCCGGCCGCCGCGACAACCATCAGCAGGTCCACGTCCAGGATCCGCTCGCGCAGCGCCTTCAGCCCTGCCAGCCCCGGCTCCCAGCCCCCGGCGGCATAGCAGGCCAGCAGCAGCCCCCAGGACAGCCAGGACGGCGCGCCCGCCAGCCACATCGCCGCCCCGGCGGCGAACAGCCCGGTCGCGACGACCGCCCAGCGCACCTCGAGCAGGGCCCACGCCCTCCTCCAGGTCGTGGACGCCCGCCGTTGGGCGGTACCGGCCCCTTCCGGACCGCCGGCGTCCGTCCCAGGCGGGGCGATGGATCGCCGGACGTCCCGGACATCGGTCCGCATCGTCACGCCCCGGCCCCTTCTATTCCGGTTCACAAACATGTGAAGACGTATTCATTTATACGGGATTGCTAGCATCGGTGTCATGGGCCATGGAGTCGAGGGGCGCGACACCCCGCCGGCAACGCTGGACGCCGCCACCGCCGCCACCGTGGCCGCCACCCTCCAGGCGCTCGCCACCCCGTCCCGCCTGCTGATCCTCGGACGGCTCCGCCACGGTCCGTGCTCGGTGTCCGAACTGGTGGAGGCGGTGAACATGAAGCAGTCGGCCGTCTCCCACCAGCTCCGGCTGCTACGCAACCTCGGCTTGGTCATCGGCGAACGCTCCGGCCAGCGCATCGTCTACCGGTTGCACGACAACCACGTCGCCATGCTGCTGGACGAGGCCGTCTACCACAGCGAGCACCTGCGCCTGGGCATCCACGACCCCGAACCCCACCTCAGCAACGAGTCCGCGAGCTGACCATTCCCGACCTCCCGGTCGGCGCGGTGGAACACCTTCAGAAAGACGCCGAGCGGCCGTACATGGGGATCGGCAAGCTATTCGCGGCCAGACGGAATTTTGCAGCACTACCTGGTCAGCCAGTGACGTTCCCGCACCGGCGATGCCGCCAGAAGCCACAATAGATGATCATGAGATTCTCATTGAGAATTCCAGCCGAGGTTCGTCAGGCCCCATGGGGCGATGGGCGATTACCTTTATTCAACAGGAGCGTTCAATACGGTGTGAAATAGCAATCACGCCTGGTTGTCGACTGCTGACCATGTGATACCGCAATGGATTTTCAATACCGGTGCGCAATCACAGTGTGTTGCTGTAGGTTTTGATCTCGTGATCACGCCTGTTGCGCAGAACCGACGCTCGGCACATTGCTGCCTGAGCCTTGTCGGGCTGCTTCTCGGCGTGATTATCGTGTTGTACGTCGCGGTGTGCGCCCCTGGTCTGCACGAAGCGGGCGAGCATTCGCATGGCAGCATGATCCACGCGACCCATAGCGCCACACATACCTCGCTGGCGCACGCCGGGGAGTCCGCAGGTCTCGCCGCGCCGGACGGGACACCGCAGAAATATCGCGTTCACCTCCGCGAGACAGACCCCTGGCCTGCATTGGAACATCATGCGGGCTGCGGCGACTGGGCAGCGGGCTCGGTTCGCGCGGCCACGCTCGCACCGCCTGCGCTCGTCCTGATCGGGATGGTGCCACCTGGGCTCACCGGCGGCGGACCGCTCCAGACCAAGGATCTTGATCTCAGCCGGCGACCTGCCCGCGCCGACGTCTCCGGATCGGGACGCATCCGGCTTCTTTCGCTCGGCTGCGTGCTGCGCCTCTTCATACCCGCCATTGCGGACGGCGCTGTCTTACAGCACGGCATCCTCGCTGAATGACGCGTTCGTCATCGCCGTCGAGGCTCTGCCACCAGGGGGCAGCTACCAATAGGGCCGTGCTCGCCGTTAGCACAGGTGGCCCATTGCGTTCAGTGTGCACGGATTCCGAATCAGCTTGTCACTGATGCCATTCGCGCTGCCCTGATGGCGGCCGGAAGGGACAACCATGACGACCGCTCCCATGGTCATGGATGGAACAGCAACGCACGCACCACCGTCTCAGCGGACGATCAACGGAACGGAACGTGATTCACTCTCGCGTCTGGTCGGCAACACTCCCCTGCTGTGGGTACCCGATGTGCTCACCGGATCGGAACGCGGATTCTGGGCGAAACTGGAAGGCGCGAACCCGGGCGGGATCAAAGACCGGCCGGCCCTGTTCATGGTCGCCAAGGCCCGGCAGCGCGGGCTGCTCCGTCCCGGCAAGCCGATCATCGAGTCGACCAGCGGCACCCTCGGCCTCGGCCTGGCGCTGGCCGGGCTGGTGTACGGGCACCCGGTCACGCTGGTCACCGACCCGGGGATGGAACCGCTGATGGGCAACCTGCTGCGCGCCTACGGCGCCCGCGTCGAGGTGGTGCCCGAACCGCACCCGGAGGGCGGCTGGCAGGAGGCGCGCCGAGCCCGCGTCGAAGAACTCATGGCCGACGCGCCCGGAGCCTGGTGCCCCGACCAGTACAACAACCCCGACAACGTCGAGGCCTACAAGGGCCTGGCCGTGGAACTGGCCGGGCAGCTCGACCACATCGACGTCCTGGTGTGCAGCGTCGGAACCGGCGGCCACAGCGCCGGGATCAGCCGCGTCCTGCGGGCCGTGTTCCCCGACCTGCAGCTGGTGGGCGTCGACACCGTCGGATCGACGATCTTCGGCCAGGCCGCCGAGCCCCGGCTGATGCGCGGGCTGGGCAGCAGCATCTACCCCCGCAACGTCGACTACGCGGCCTTCGACGAGGTCCACTGGGTCGCGGCCCACGAGGCGGTGTGGACCTGCCGCCGCCTGGCGGCCGCGCGCTACGCCACCGGCGGCTGGAGCGTGGGCGCCGTCGCCCTGGTCTCCTCATGGCTAGCCCGCACCCACCCGCGGGGCACCCGGATCGTGACGGTCTTCCCCGACGGGCCCCACCGTTACTGGCACACCGTCTTCGATGACGCCTACTGCCACGAGCACCACTTGCTCGACCGGCCGCCCACCCCCAACCCCGAACTGATCACAGACCCCACCCGTGACCAGGCGACCCGCTGGACCCGCTGCCGGACCGTCGTGGACCCCCTCACCGTCCAGCACCGCCGCATCGAGGTATCCGCCGCCCGCGGCGAGGGGACGCGATGAAGGCCACCCTCCGGCAGTTCACCTCGTTCAACGGCTGTGTCCGGCTGCTGCTGATCAACCAGTTCGGCATCAACCTCGGCTTCTACATGCTGATGCCGTACCTGGCCAACCACCTGTCGTCCGGGCTGGGCATGGCCGCGTGGACGGTCGGTCTGGTGCTGGGCGTGCGCACCCTCAGCCAGCAGGGAATGTTCCTGGTCGGCGGCACCCTGGCCGACCGGCTCGGCTGCAAGCCGATGATCATCGCCGGCTGCGCGCTGCGCTTCGCGGGTTTCGCGATGCTGGGCCTGGTGGACGACCTGCCGGGCCTGGTGGTCGCGTCCGCGGCGACCGGGCTGGCCGGGGCGTTCTTCAACCCGGCCGTCCGCGCCTACGTCGCCAGCCAGGCGGGCGAACGGCGCGTCGAGGCGTTCGCGATCTTCAACGTCTTCTACCAGGCCGGAATCTTCACCGGCCCGCTGGTCGGCCTGCTGCTGCTGTCCGTGAACTTCCGCGCCGTCTGCCTCGTCGCGGCCACGGTGTTCGCGGCGCTGACGATCATCCAGACCCTGTGGCTGCCATCCGCACCACCCGCCCAGGCAAGCGAGTCCGGGAATCGGACCGGAACGTTCAGCGGAATCGCGGCGGACTGGCGCCAGGTGTTCGGCAACCGGAGTTTCATGCTGTTCTCGGTGGCGATGATCGGCTCCTACGTCCTGTCGTTCCAGGTCTATCTGGCGCTGCCCCTGCAGGCCGCACGCGTCCTCGGCGACGACGCGGGACAGGCCGGCAGCACCGCGCTGTTCGCCATCTCCGCGATCGTCGCCGTCATCGGACAGGTCCGCCTGACGGCCTGGGCGAAGAACCGGTGGAGCGCGCACAGGGCCATCGTCATCGGCCTGGCACTGATGAGCGCGGCCTTCGTCCCATTGATACTCACCGCGCACCTGCGTCCCGCCGGACCGGCCGGGATCGGCGACGGGCTCGCCTGGATGCTGCCGACCCTGGTCTCCACGATCCTGCTGACCGGCGGCACCATCCTGACCTACCCCTTCGAGATGGACACCATCGTCACGCTCGCCCGCGACCGCCTCGTCGCCACCCACTACGGGCTCTACAGCACCCTGTCCGGCATCGGCATCACGTTGGGCAACCTGGGCACCGGCGCGGTCTGGGACCTCGGGGAGGCATGGGGCATGCCCCTGCTCCCCTGGATCGCACTGGCCGCAACCGGAGCCGCCTGCGCCGCGGCACTGGCCGCCCTCGGCCCGACACTCGCACCCCAGGGCGAAGCGAACCGCGCCGTCCACCCGTCAGCGCCCACCCCAGCAGTCAAGGAGCAGCAACCCCGATGAGCGCCCAGCGCACCAACGCGCGGCCGCCCTCCCTATGGGGCTGAGATCGTGACCTTCGATCAACATACGGAGGACGGTTTCGCGATCACCGACGCGATCGCCGTCGAACGCGGTCTGTCCCCCGCCCCGCCGTACGATCACTCGGATGTGATCGCCGGGCAGAGAGGCGTCGCGATCAGGTTCCTCGATCGAGCCGGCGAACTGGACGCCCCGGTCGTCTTGATGGGCGGCGGGATGCAACCGGCGGGACGTGCCGCCGTACCGGCCTCCTTCAGCCCCGACCCTCGCGCCATCGGCGTCGAGACAAAGCAGGTGAGATCCCCGGGGTCCTCACCTTCGCCGCTCCTCCGGTGCCGATCCTCTGGCAGGCGACAAGCCCATGTTCAACCCAATCGATGATCAGCGCATGGCCCTGGCTCCATTTCGCGGGGTGCGCTATTGCCCGACTGCGGTACCTGACCTGGGGGCGGTGACCTGCCCGCCCTTGGATCTGCTGGAGGCCGGAGCCTCGGCACGACTGCTGGCCGCCGAACCGCGCAATGCCGTGCAACTACTTCTCCCCAACGCCGGACCGGGCGCGCCAGACCGATATCAGCACGCCGCGCTCACTCTGCGGCAGTGGCTGACCGACCGGACGCTGATCACCGACACCGAACCGGCCTTGTACGTCTATGAGCAACGAACGGCGCAAGGCGTCCTGCAGCGAGGGCTCATCGGCGCGCTTGCCCTCCAAGAGGACAGCACTCGAATCATCTGCCCTCATGAAGACGTCTTCCCAGACCTCGTTCATGACCGGCTGGCCTTCGTGGAAGCCATACAGGCGAATCTGGAACCCATCCTGCTGCTTTATCAGGGGGATGGCTGCGCTTCACAGGTCGTCGACGATATCGCCGACAACAGCGAGCCATTGTTCACCGCCAAGGTCGCGCACCGGGTCGCTCACCGCGTATGGCGTCTCACCGACCGGACGCGGCTCTCAACCATCGCCGACGATCTCGCCGGACAGCGAATGCTCATCGCTGACGGCCACCACCGGTACAGGGCCTACCAGATGCTGCGATCTCGCCGGCCGTCCGGAGTCGGCGCCCCGTGGAATCGCGGCCTCGCACTTCTCGTGGACTCGTTGCGGCACCCACCCCGACTGGGCGCGATCCACCGCGTCATCGCACGCCTCACCCCAGACGACGCGATCAACGCGGCAAAGCCGATCTTCCAGGTCAGGCAGGTCCTCGCCGACGATGCCCTGGACGAGCTCGCCTCCGCCAGTCGACTCGGTCCGGCGTTCCTCATCGCAGGCGATGGCCGCTACCACATACTCACCGGACCCGATCCCGCCGCGCTCAATCAGGCAATGCCACCGAGCCGATCAGCACGGTGGCGCCGACTCGACACCTCGGTCCTCCATCACTTGCTAATCGACCACATCTGGAACTGTCCGGAGAACACCGTGGCGATGGTCCACCATGATGTCGACACCGCGATCGAACAAGCCCGGCGCCGTGCGGGAACAGCCGTCATCCTCAACCCGCTGAACGTCCCCGACGTCCTCGACGTCGCAGCAGGTGGCGAGTTTCTTCCGCGCAAATCAACCTCGTTCGGCCCCAAGCCCTGCACCGGCCTGATATTCCGGACCTTTGCCTCCGAACTTCCTTCCTGTCCGAGCACACCATCAAGACCCGGGTCAGCAACCTGACCACCAAGACCGGCTCCCGCACCCCAGGCAAGGCCGCGGCCCTCGCCCACGGCACCACCACTGACCGTGCCCGAACCAACAGTCCATGAGGGGCAACGGGCTACCCTTGTCGTCCCGCACGCATCGGCGGACGACCGAGGCCCGTCCAACCAGCGGTGTCAGGTGGCGGGTTCGGTGGCGCCGAGGCTTCGCAGGACGAATGTGCTCACGCGGTCGATGGTCTCGTCCAGGTCGCGGGTGCCCTGGCCGAGCGGATACCGCTCGGCGCCGAGGCAGGCGTGGACGAGGTGGGCGGTGCCGGCCGGGTCGCACGGAGCGAACTCGCCGGCGTCCACGCCCTCTTGAATGATCTCGGTGAGGAGGCGTCCGAGCGGGCCGACGTGGGCGTGCATCTCCTTGTAGCCGTCCGGGCCGAGCAGGGTGGCCAGCTCGGGCCCGGCGGGCTGGGGGTGGGTGGCGAAGTCGGCGAGCTGCCGCCGGACGTAGACGGTGATCCGTTCGGTCGGCGCGGTCGCGTTCTCCAGGGCGCGGTGCAGCTCTTCGGTGAAGCGGACCGTCTCGTGCTCGGCGTGCGCGATGAGAAGTGCGCGGACGTCGGCGAAGTAGTTGTAGACGACGCTGCGATTGACCCCCGACCGTCCGGCGACCTCGGCCATGGACAGCTTGTCCACACCGTCGGCAGTCATGATCTCCCGGACCGCGACGAGGATGCGCTCCCGCGTAGCGGCACGGTGCTGATCGAGAGATCCGGTGATGCGGGGCACCCTCTACACCGCGATCAGCCCGCTCCAGCCGTCCCTGGACTCCTACTGGCTGGCCGTCCACGTCCTCGCGGCGATCATCGCCACGGGCGGTTTCACCGTCGCGACCGCCCTCACCGCACTCCACCTCCACCGCAGCCGCGACGCCACCGCCCGAGAGCATCCACGGAGTCCCACCCTCGGCGCCGTCGCCGCCCGCCTGCCGTCCGGGATCGCGCTGGAGCGGCTGGCACGCCAGACGATCACGTTCGCCTTCCCGGTCTGAACGTTCGCGATCATCGCCGGCGCCATCTGGGCCGACAACGCCTGGGGCCGCTACTGGGGCTGGGACCCCAAGGAGATCTGGGCGTTCATCACCTGGGTCGTCTACGCCGCCTACCTGCACGCCCAGCGCACCAGCGGATGGAGCGGCCGCAAAGCCCCAGTGATCGCCATCGCCGGCTACGGCTGCCTCCTGTTCAACCTCATCGGCATCAACATCTGGGGCTCCGGCCTGCACTCCTACGCCGGCGTCTAGCCCCCACCGCTCCGACACCACACCGCTGCCCACCCACACGCTGGCCGCTCATCGGAGACCACGTGGCTGCTCACTCACGTCTTTCCAGTCCGACCGTGCTGGACGAATATTCCCGATCACATTCGGCCAAGGGACCGCAGGACGGCGCGCTCGATCAGCACGCCGTCCCGACGCGGCTACCTCTCCTGGTGACCGGCTACCTTCGGCCTGGCTAGTCCATTACGACGCCTCGACCGAATTGCCGGGGTCGGCGGCGTCTGCACTGTGGCGACGGTGCTCCTCAGCTTTGGTGCCTGAACTGGCTGAGCAGCGAGGGCGGTCACGTTTTGGCCGCCCAGTGGCGTTCCCAGCGGCCTGCCGGGATGGGTGAGGGACGGCGTTGAGGACGATGGCGGCGGCGTCTTCGGCGGATTGGCGGGCGAGTTGGGGCAGGACGCTGGTGTAGATGTCGGAGGCGATGGCGATCGAAGAGAGCCGCAGCGTCTCCTGCACGACTTTCATGTCGTACCCGGCGGCGAGGAGGAAGGTGGCTGCTCCGTGCCGCAGGTCGTGCAGCCGGACCGGTGGTAGTCCGGCTTCCATGGACAACTGCTCGAATTGTTCGGTGACGTCGTTCGGGTCGACGGGTTCGCCGCTAGGTGTGGTGAACACGTATCCGGTCTCGGTCCAGGCGTCCCCGGCGGCGAGGCGTTCGGCGTTCTGCCGGGCCTTATGCGCGCGCAGTTCCTTGATGGTGGCCGAGTCCAGACTGATGGTGGCTTCGCCAGCCGCGGTTTTGGGTTTGCCTTCGAAGGTGTCGGTGCCGATCTGAGTGATCTGCCACCGGATCGCCGCCGTCCCCTGGGCCAGGTCGAGGTCGGCCCACCGCAGCCCGCAAGACTCGCCGCGCCGCAGGCCGCGAAAGGCGATCAGGTGATACTGGGCGTACAGCCGGTGGCGGCGTGCCCGGTCCAGGAACCGTTTGGTGAGAGCCGGGGTCCAGACCATCACGCGGGACGGGCGCGGGGCCCCGATGTAGGCGTCCAGCCGGTTGATCTTCTCTCCGATCCGTTTGCGCGGTTCGAGTTTGGCCTGCCTCTTGCGGCGGGCGTTCATCGTCTGGATGTGTGTCGCGAAGTCGCTCTCCCATTGCGCGATGCGTTCGTCGGTCCACACCAGTGCCTTGGGCGCCTTGCCGGAGGGCAGCTCGACCAGGGAGGCGACGTTGATGTCGATGAGGCGCTGCTTGATGGCCTTGTTCAACGCCGCCCGCAGCGTTGCGCGGATCCGTTGCTTGGTGGCCGGGCCGACCACGCGGCGTCCTTTGACTTTGGCGCGCAGCTTGGGGTCGGCGGATTCGCGGGCCTGGGTGATGACTTCGTTGAGCTCGTCGATGGCATCGAAGACCCGGTCTACGTGGGTGACGCCGAGCTTTTCCAGCAGGATGTGGCCGAGGTGGGGTTTGAAGTAGAGAGCGATGTGACCGGCGTAGGACCGGCGGGTGCCCTCCCGCAAGCCCTTGCGTCCGTTCAGCCAGTCGTCCAGGTACTCGCCCACGGTGATCGCCCGCGAAAGGTCATGCTGGCCGCGCACCTTGCGGCGTACCTCCTCTGGGTCGGGAAGGGTCTTGGTGGTCCGGACGGTGGTGACGATCAGGTCGGCGATCTGGATTCGCGTGGGCTCGTCGGTGGCGATGGCCAGGAGTTCCTTGGCGGTGCCCATGTCGGCTTCGGCGGCGTCCTGGGTGGCGAACCCGGTCCGGCGCAGCGGGCTGCGCCGAGTTCCCGCCGCGGTGGACGGGAGTTCCAGCTGGTATTTCCAGGTGCCGTGAGTGCTGCTCCAGCGTCCGTTGCCGCGGCGCAACTTCGGGCATTTGCTGCCCAGGAGCTTGCCGTCGTGGCCACGGCATCCGCAGACTTTGAACGTGCTTCCTTGCGCGGTCATTCAGTTCTCTTCCTTGGTGGCAGGCTGCCGGTCGGCGTTCGTCGGGGCGTCCTCGGGCGTGGCATGGCCGAGGGCGGCGAGCAGGTCGGCGGTCGAGACGCGGTAGTTGTGGCCGATCCGCAGCACCCGGCAGGGGAACCCTCCAGTGCGGGCGAGCTGGTAGGCCTTGGTGCGTCCGACCCCGAACACGCGTCCTGCGGTGACCAGGTCGACGGTGACCGGCAGCGAACGAAGCTCCGCCGGAGTCAGCCCGGGCTTCACTTTGCGCCCCCGGCAGGTCGGCCCGCCCGGCGGCGGCCGTCGGCCTGCTGCCGAGAGCGGGAGGCGGCGGTAGGGGTGGCACGGGCATCCTCCAACGGGTCATGACGGCTCCGGCGGCCGGACGTCCACGCGCCACCGCTTGGGTGGGCGGGTGCGTCCGGGCCGGAGCGGCAGTATCGACGCTCGCCTCGTCCCCGCCGGTCAAGGCCGCCGCAGGCCCCGTCAGGTCCCGGGACAGGCGTGACGGGCGGTGCGATGAACTGGGACCGCCCCGGCGGCGTCGTCAGGTGCCAGGCCTCGTCGCACCGGTAGGCACGCAGCCGGGTCCCCGGTGCGCCGATGCGGGCGGCGTGCCGAGCACGGCGGCGGGTGGCGTAGCGGGCGCGCCCGCAACGCCCGCACAGCCCCAGCTGGAGAACCGCCAGCAGTTCGATCGCTCTGTCGTTTCGGAGTCGCATGCGCGGGGTCATCGGGTGGTCTCCGACAGATCGGCGACGCGCTGAAAGAGCAGCAGGTCTTCGTGGGCGGTGGCGCAAGCGGGGATGCCACGGTCGCGGGCGCGGCGGGTTTCGAGCATCTGGAAGAACGACGCCCGGTTGACCAGGCCGCCGTCCCGGAGCCCGGCGAGCAGTGCGGCACATCTGCCGGTGAGAGCCAAGCCGTGTCGGCGGGCGATGTTGATGACCTGGCCGGGCAGATCGATCAGCTCACCGTTGAACCGGATGGGACGGACGGTCACGGCGATCACCCCGCCGGGACGCAGGAGGATGGCACTGCCCGCAAGGATGCGGCCAAAGCCCTCCAGCAGACCGGGCAACGGCTGGTGGGCGAGGTTGCCGCGATCGGTGGAGTAGCGGTGGTGACGTTTGACGACTTTGCCGCCGCCGTTGTCACGTCCGGAGCGGATATGGCCGTGGGTACGAGACCCGTACGGCGGCGAGGTGAGCACCAAGGCCGCTTTCCCGTGCAGTTCGCGGTAGATGGCGGCGATGTTGCGGGCGTCGCCACACGCCACCCGCGGTCGACCGGTGCCTCCAAAAGCGCGGGCGTGACGCAGGTTGCCCAGCGTGAGGTGCACGAAGTCGGATTCGTACTCCAGCCCGGCAGCGTCGCGGCCGAGGTGGATCGCCTCGACCAGGGTTGTGCCGATGCCGCACATAGGGTCGACCACCAGGTCGCCAGGGCGGGTGAAGGCCTCGATGACGGTGGCGGCGATCGCCGGCAGCATCTTGCCGGGATGCCGCATCGACTCAGGCGTATAGCGGCCCTGGCGTTGTAGCCGCGACGGCCGCTGCCCGGTGGCCAGGACCGACATCAGCCTCGAGGAGTTGGGAGTGTCCTGGTTCATCGGGCACCGCCGTCCGTCCGACCTCGCGGTTTGGTGAACAGGCACACGTCGGCGTGCACGCTGACGGGCGGCGACAACGCACCGGAGCGGGTGTCGCGCAGTTCAGCCAGGTCGGCGGGCCCGGCCTGAACGACCAGAGCGTCGCCGTCGATCGGGACGCGCAACGCGATGATGTGCTGGGCGTAGCGGAACCCCAGCCCCTGGGCTTGGCGGATGATGCGCGGTGCGGGGTCAATAAGCCGTCCGGCCTGGTAGCGGGCTGTGGTGATGATCGCCAGGACACCGCCGGGGCGCAGCACCTTCCACGCCGCCGCCAGGAACAGGCCCAACTGTTCGCTGCTGAGCATCCACAGGTCGGCCCGGCACGCCGGGCAGCCGTGGTCCCCGCCCCGGCGGGGCGTACGCCCACCAGTTTCATACGCCGGCGGGGCAGCGATCAACAGGGCGACTTCGCCGAGGTGGTCGGCCAGGCCGCGGGCCATCTGATCCGGGCGGGTCGGACGCATCTGCACCCTCGCCAACTGCTCCTGGGTGAGGGTGGCCCGCAGCCGGGTTCCGATGTGCTGAGCGAGCGGGAAATACGGCACCAGCGCGATGCCGCGCCGGTTGAGACCGGCGGCGGCGGTCAGGGTGGCTTCGCTGGTGGTGAAGCCTTCGGCGACCAACTCACCCTCGCGGGTGCAGGTGCCGATCAGGTGCCGGGCCAGTTGGTGACCGACCGTTTGGCGGTGCGCCAGGCAGATCTGCTTGGGCGTAACGACCGCCGGGTCAGCGTCATGCGCGCAGCCGGCGGCGCCGTGGTGGCGGGTGCGAGGCGGCAGCGAGTCGGTGGTGTCCGAGCACAGCCAGACGGTCAGCGGCACCATCCGGCGCCGGGCGGTACCGGCGGCGTCGGGTCCGGTGGGTGAGTGGTTCGGGTTTGACGGTGTGTGGTTCATCTGCTGGGTGACCCGAGACGGCCACCCGATCCCCGTGCATTGATGAAGCACCGCCGAGCGGCCCGATTTTCATGTCCAGCCGTCCCATGATTCGGTCAAGAAGGGCCGACCGTCCGATGACTTGGCGCTCTCCTCGCATCGGATATCGCAGAAGCCGAGAACGGCTACCGGCTCAGGTCTCGCGGGGGCTGGCGGGCAGGCGGATGTTCCGCTGAGCGCCCCAAGACTTGATCAAGGATGACGGCTGAACCGTGAATTCGGGCCTGTTCGGCGGTGCTTCATGGGTGCCAGTCGAGATCACCGGCGAACGGTGCGGTTCTCGGACGGACGGCCCAGAGCCCGGTCCCCGCCGCAATCATCCGTCCCATGTGTCCCGTCAAGGAGGACGCCCGCAGTCCGAGGGCCGCACCGTTCGCCGGTGATCGCACGGCTGGCAACCGCTTCCGCCATTCGAGATTCCGGAGACGCTGCCATGCGCACCCGCAAGTACAGGCACCGCAGTACCCGTCAGCTCATCGCAAATGGGCCTAGCCCTCAGCGAAACCGCGGTGAGGCCCGCCACAACACCGGCGCCAGCCGACTCGGGATCGCCTCCACCGCATCTCAGAGGTCCACACGCGATCGAGTACCGCGCCGGCCACGACCGTCCCGACGGCGTCTGGCAGCCGCGTCACTGGTGTGGACGGCGGGGTGCGGGCTGAGTGCGCTGCTGGTCCCCGGGGTGGCCGAGGCCGGCACGGGTCTGGCGGCGGCCGGGTCGCTGGATGAGGTGATCCGCAATCTACGGAACGTGATCGTGGGGCTGCTGGTGGGGTTGGCGACGTTGTTCGCCACGATCGGCGGGATCCGCCTCATGCTGGCCGGCGGCGATCCAGGCGAGGTGGAAGCCGGCAAGAGAACGCTGCGGTACGCCGCGATGGGGTACTCGGTGGCGGTGCTGGCTCCGGTGCTGGTCAAGCTGTTGCAGAGCATCGTTGGCGGGCCCTCGTGACACCCGCCAAGGCCTCGCACCCACCACCCGAACCGGTCGGGGGCGGGGTACCGCCGACCGCCGCTTGCAGGGTCGCCGTCCTCATAGCGCTGGTGGCAGGCGCGTGTATGTGGATGTTCGCACAGCCTTTGCAGGCTGGTGCCGACCCCGTACCGAGCCCGGCCCCAGCGGCACCTGCGCAGACCCCATCCGTCGCACCTCCAGCCTCCCCATCACCGCCACCCCCGCCGCCAGCTTCGTCTCCAAGCCCGTCGCCATCGACCGGGTCCTCGCCGACACCGGCGAACCCCGTCGGCCCCGGCACCGGTCCGCAGGGCACCGGGGGGCCTGGCCCGGGCGGGCCGGGTGAGGGCGGTGCGGAAGAAGGGTGCGGGTTCGCCGATGTGAGCTGTATGGCCAAGCGGGCGGTGAACGGCTGGTTCTCCGATCTGGTGTCGTCTGCGGCCAAGCCGATCTTCGGCACCCTGCATCAGTCCGTGCTGGGCACCCCCGAGATGGACTCACCGCAGATGACGCGGGCGCGTGACTTGTGGGGCGTGTCGCAGACGATCGCCAACACCTGCTTCGTGCTGCTGATCACCGCGGGCGGGGTATGGCTGATGGCCGGGCACAACCTGCCCGGCGCCGAACTCACCCCCGCCCAGTTGGCCGTCCGGATCGTCGGGGCGTTCCTGGCCTCCAACCTCAGCCTGATCCTGATCGGATACGGGATCAGTTTCGCCAACGGCCTCGCCGGAGCGTTCCTCCACGCGGGCGCGGAGTCGACCGATCCAAGTGCGGTCGCCGACATTGTCGCGGGATTCGTGGCCGCGAGCCTCATCCCGGGTTCACCGTTCGGCGCACTGATCGCGCTGGGCGTGGTGGTGCTGGCGTTGGGCGTGGTGTTCATCTACGCCGTCCGGCTGGCGCTGACGATGGTGCTGATCTCGGCGGCGCCGGTGGCGTTGATGTTCCACGCGCTGCCGCTCACCGATGGGCTGGCGCGGCTGTGGTGGCGCGGGATGAGCGGGCTGCTGGCGATCCAGGTGTGCCAGGCGCTGGCGCTGGCGACCGCGTACCGGCTGCTGTTCACCGAGACCGACGACACCAGCGACCAGCTCCTCGGGATGCCCTCCGACAACGACTTCACCGATCTGCTGGTGGCGGGGTGCCTGCTGTGGGTGCTGCTGCGGATCCCGTCCTGGGTGGCGCGCACCGTCTGGCGTCCCGCGCAACCGCGGATGCTCGGTGGCTTGCTGCGCAGCCTGATCCTCTACCGGGGCCTGGGTGCCTTGCTCGGTGGCCGACGCCGCACCGCCGTACCCGCGCCGGCGAAGAACACGCCGCCTGTCCAACCACCGCCGGTGCCGCCGCGCCGACCACAGCTGCCCGGCCCTCGTCCTCCGCTTGCCCTTCCCGCAGGTCCCGCAGGATCTGCGGGACCTGCGGCGCCACCACCGCCGGATGAGCCATGCGATCCCGCGACCGGATCTGAAGGAGACCCACGACCGATGCAACTCGCGCTCCCGATCCCTCACCCGCCTGCACCCGCCAAGGCGGGGACCAAGCGGCCGGTGCAGCTGGCGTTGCCGATCCCGGTCACCCGTGTCCGCCAGCCGTCTGCACCGCCGCCAGTCACCGCTCCGGCGCAGCCTCGGGCACGGTCGCGGCAGCTGATGTTGCCCGGAATGCCCAGACGGCCGGTGCCGCACCGGCAGCTGACCTTGTGGATCGACCAGCCCAAGCGCCGGGGGAGCATGTGAGCAACGAGCACGATCAGCGGCCGATGGCTGTGAAGATTCCGGCTGACGTCGATCAGCCCGACAAGATCCTTTACGGGCTCACTGCCCGGCAGCTGGCGATCTTGGGCGGGACGGCTGCGGTGGTGCTGTGGCTGTGGCTCACCCTTCAAGCGGTGGTGCCGTTCCCGGTCCTGATCGCGGTGGCGACGCCGGTCGCGGCGGGCGGGATCGTGCTGGCGGTCGCCCGCCGCGACGGGATGGGCCTGGACCGCTACGCGGTCGCCGCCCTGGCGTTCCTGCGGGGCCCGAAGGCGCGGATTACGGCGGGTGAGCCGGTGCAGCCGCCGCCGTCGTGGTGCCGGATGCGCGGCCGGTTGCCTGCGCCGTTGCGGCTCCCGGTCCGGGCCGTTCGCCAGGACGGGGTGATGGAACTGGCCGATGGTGATGGTGTCGCGGTGATCGTGCGGGCAGGCACGGTGGCGTTCAGCCTGCGCACGGCGGGTGAGCAAGGGAGTCTGGTCGCCGGGTTCGGGCGGTGGCTCAACTCGCTGGACTCCCCGGTGCAGTTGCTGGTCCAAGCCCGTCCGGTCGACCTGTCCGGTCTGGCCGACCACATCACCGCTCAGGCGCCGGAGCTGCCGGATCCCGCGCTGGAGCAGGCGGCGGGTGAGCATGCGGCGTTCCTGGCCGAGATCAGTGCCGCACACGATCTGCTCGTCCGGCAGGTCCTCATCGTGATCAGCGACGGCCCGCCTGTTTCTGCCTCCATGCCGTGGGCGAAGGCCCGGCGGCAGCGAACCAACCGGGAAACGGGGGCGCAGGTGGTGTTGCGACGCGCCGCCGAGGCCGTGCAGTCGCTGGCAGCGCTCGGCGTGGCGGCCGAGGTCCTGGATGCCGATGCGTGCGTGGCGGTGCTGGCCGAGTCGCTATCCCCAGGCGGGCCTCGTCCTGTGGATAACGCCGCTCCAGATGAGCTGATCAGCGTCAAGCAGGAAGGCACGGCATGATGCACGGGCCCGGCGGCCGTCTCGGAGTCCTGCACCGGTTCAGGTCTGGCGCTGGCCCCAGTGAGGGCGGCGATGGTGATTTGTCGGGCATGGTCGGACCCGGCGCGCTGCGGGTGAGGCCGCGGTCAGTGGATTTGCCGGACGGGGTGTGTGCCTCATTCGCGGTGGCCGGGTATCCGCGGGAGGTAGGCGCGGGTTGGCTGGAGCCGCTGCTGACCTACCCGGGCCGCCTGGACGTGTCCCTGCACGTGGAGCCGGTGCCGCCGCTGATCGCGGCGCAGCGGCTGCGCAAGCAGCTCGCCCGCCTCGAATCGGTCTCCCGTACCAACGCCCAGCATGGGCGGCTGGCCGACTTCGCCGCCGAAGTCGCCGCCGACGACGCAGCCGAACTCGCCGCCTCACTCGCGCGCGGGCACGGCCGGCTGTTTCGGGTCGGCCTGTACCTGGCCGTGCACGCCGCCGACGACGCGAGCCTCGACGGCGAAGTGCAACGGGTGCGGGCACTAGCGGCCTCGCTCCTGCTGGACGCCCAGCCCACCACCTTCCGTGCCCTGCAAGGCTGGACCACTACTCTGCCCCTCGCGCACGACAGTGTGAAGGCGCGGCGGGTGTTCGACACCGCGGCGCTGGCGGCGGCGTTCCCGTTCACCTCCCCGGATCTGCAACCGCGGCTCGGCGATACTCCGGTGCTGTACGGGCTGAACGCCTACTCCTCCGGAGTGGTCGTGTGGGACCGGTTCGCCCAGGACAACTACAACTCGGTCACCCTCGCCCGCTCGGGCGCGGGCAAGTCCTACTTCACCAAACTCGAAACCCTGCGGCTGCTCTACCAGGGCGTGCACGTCGCCGTCATCGACCCTGAAGATGAGTACCGGCGCCTGGCTGGCGCGGTCGGCGGCACCCACATCCCGCTCGGCGCGCCAGAGGTGCGCTTCAATCCCTTCGACCTCCCGCTCGGACAAGGTGAGGACACGCTCATCCGGCGGGCGCTGTTCGTACAGACGCTGATCGCCGCGATGCTCGGCGAACCCCTCAAACCTGCGGCACGGGCGGCGCTGGACCGGGCGATAATCGCCGCTTACCAGGCGTGTGGCATCACCGCCGACCCGCGCAGTTGGAAACGCCGCGCACCGGTGCTGGCCGATCTGGCCCTCGAGTTGGAACGCATGGGCGAGGGCAGCGCGGCGGAGCTGGCCGGGCGGCTGGCCCCGTACGTGACCGGGTCCTATCGCGGCCTGTTCGCCGGGCCGACCACCACCCGCCCCGAGGGTCACCTGATCGTGTTCTCGCTGCGAGACCTGCCCGAGGAGACCCGCACCGCCGGGATGCTCCTCGCCTTGGACGCGATCTGGCGGCAGGTCACCGACCCTTCCGATCGGCGCCGGCGGCTGGTGGTGGTCGATGAGGCGTGGACGCTGATGCGCGAGGACGAGGGCGCCCGGTTTCTGTACCGGCTGGCCAAGTCCGCCCGCAAGCACTGGGCCGGGCTCGCGGTGGTCACCCAGGACGCCGCCGACCTGCTCGGCTCCGATCTGGGCCAGGCGGTGATCGCCAACTCCGCCACCCAGATCCTGCTCCGCCAAGCACCCCAGGCCATCGACCGCATCGGAGCAGCGTTCGACCTCACCGCCGGGGAGAAGGCGTTCCTGCTCACCGCCGACCGCGGGCAGGGGCTGCTGTGCGGGACCGCGACCGGTGCCGACCGGGCCGCCTTCAGCGGCATCGCCAGCCCGCATGAGCACCGGCTGACCACGACAGATCCCGCCGAACTCGCCGCCATCGACCGTGATGACACCACCGACGTGCGAAGGGAGACTCTGCCGTGAACGTGCCGCTGCAGGGCACCACGGATCTGATCCCAGGACTGCCGCAGGATCCTGGCCAACTCCTTGAGCTGCTCCCGCACTACGGGCCGGGTGTCACGATCGGGGTCCTTGCCGGTGCTTCGGTGGTGGCGGTCGCTCGGTGGACGGTGTGGCGGTGGCGCAACACCCGGCTTGGGCCCGGCGCGCGGATCATCGAGATCGCGGTCCCGCCGAAGGTCGAGGACGGCAGCGCCGCCGCCTGGTGGGCGCACCTGATCGGTCTCACCCTGCCCGCGTGGAAACGCGTGCTGTTCGGGCAGCCGCATCTGGCATTTGAGTACTTGGCCGACCACACCGGTGTCCGTTTCCAGGTCTGGGTGCCCGGCACCATCCCGCCCGGGCTGGTTGAGAAGACGATCCGGTCGGCCTGGCCCGGCGCCACCCTCACCACCCGCGCCGCAACGGCACCGCTCCCCGTTGACGCCCAGGCCGCTGGGGGACGGCTGGTCCTCGGCCGTGCCGAGCACTTCCCGCTCACCCACACCCACGACTCCGACCCACTGCGAGGGCTGCTGGGCACGGCGTCCGGACTCGCCGACGGCGAGCACCTGGCCGTGCAGATCCTGGCCCGCCCCGCGACCGGGCGCCGGTTGCGGCGCGCGCACCGGGCCGCTGCCGCACTGCGCGGAGCCCGCTCCACCGCACCCCAAGCCGCCCTGTTCGACCTGCTCACCCCCGGCATGACCGGCCGTCCGGAACCGGCCGACCTGGCGCGGCAGTTCCCCGAGCGGGCCGAGCAGGTCCGCGCGATCCTCGGCAAGGCCGCCCAGCCGCGGTTCGAGGCCGCGATCCGCTACGGCGTCGCCACCCGCCACCCCGATCAGGCCGAGGCCGGGTGGCTGCGCGCGCACGCGCACGAAGTGGCGTCCACCTTCGCGCTGTTCACCTCCGGCCACCAACACCTCCGCCGCCAACGCCTCCGCCGCCCCGCCGTCCGGCTCGCCGACCGCCGCCTGCACCGCGGCTTCCTGCTGTCGGTGCGCGAGTTGGCGGCGCTGGCGCACTTGCCCTACGACCTGGCCGCGCCAGGTGTCACCCGTGCCGGCGCCCGCCCCGTCGCGCCCTCGCCCGCCGTCCCGGTCTCCGGCCCCGGTGTCCGTGTGCTCGGGGACTCCGAGGCCGGGGCACCGCGACCGGTTGGGCTGACCGTCGCGGGCGCCCGCCAGCACCTGCACGTCCTCGGCCAGACCGGCGTCGGCAAATCAACCTTCCTGGCCAACCTCATCCTGTCCGACGCCGCTGCGGGACGCGGCGCACTGGTCATCGACCCCAAAGGCGACCTGATCACCGACGTGCTGGACCGCCTCCCCGACCGCGCCATCGACCGGACCGTGCTATTCGACCCGGCCGACCGGGGCCGCCCACCCTGCCTG
Source organism: Actinomadura sp. 3N508 (assembly GCF_044326375.1). Taxonomy (NCBI): domain Bacteria; kingdom Bacillati; phylum Actinomycetota; class Actinomycetes; order Streptosporangiales; family Thermomonosporaceae; genus Actinomadura; species Actinomadura sp. 3N508. The sequence goes on along the minus strand of NZ_JBIRAX010000011.1, from coordinate 23,028 downwards.
AACGTGTTGGCCGGAGCGGACCCTGCGTTCGCGGCCGAGTCGATCGTCACCACCTTCCGCCGCTGTTTCTCCTCCTCTTGGGGGCCACGCCTGGACGACCTGCTCCGCTCGGCCTGCCTCACCCTCACCCGCGTCAACGGCACCCGCGCCACCCTGGCCGACATCCCCCGCCTGCTGGTCGACACCCCTTATCGCGCCCGCGTCACCGCACGGCTGGAGGACGAGCTCCTGCGCGGGTTCTGGGCGTCCTACGACGAACTCACCCCCGCAGCCCGCGCCTCGGTGATCGGCCCGGTGATGAACAAGCTCCGCGCCGTCCTGCTGCGGCCCTTCGTTCGCGACACCCTCTCCGGCGGCACGTCCACCATCGACCTGGGCGGCATGCTCGGCAGCGGCAGCCTCATCCTGGCCCGCCTCCCCAAGGGCGTGCTCGGCGAGGACGCCGTCCGGCTGCTCGGCTCGCTGCTCCTCGCTCACACCTGGCAGGCCATCACCCCACGCGCCACCCAAGCCGAAGATGAACGCCGCGACGCGGCCGCCTACATCGACGAAGCCCACAACTTCCTCAACCTGCCCGGCTCCATCTCCGACATCCTCGCCGAAGCCCGCGCCTACCGCTTCAGCCTCACCCTGGCCCACCAGCACCTGTCCCAACTCCCCAAAGATCTCCGCGACGCGGTCTCCGCCGACGCCCGCAACAAGATCTACTTCGCCGCCTCACCCGAAGACGCCACCGACCTCGCCCGCCACACCGCACCCCTACTCGGCCCGCACGACCTGTCCCACCTGGGCGCCTACCAAGCCGCCGCCCGCCTCATGGACGGCAACACCCCCACTCCGCCCTTCACCTTCCGCACCCGGCCCCTGCCCGAGAAGACCACCGGCCGCGCCACCGCCGTCCGCCGAGCCTCCCGCGAACAGTTCGTCACCGGGCGCGGCAAACGCTCCATCCCCGCCGTCGGGCTCCGAGACCTGGACGGCGAACCGTCACCCCCCGCTTGGACCGCCGCGACGGACGACTCGGCGGACTCCGCCCAGCAGCCGCCATCTAGGAAGGACTCGCTGTGACCCAACCGGCCAAGCCCACCCATCGGCTGCGCGGCACTGTGGTACGGCCGCCGCGATTGGCGCCCGAGCACATCGCCGAGCTCGCCTACCGGCTCACCCACCGGGACCGGGACCTGCTCGCGCTGGTGTGGGAGCACCGCGTTCTGACCACCGCGCAGCTCACCGCGCTGCTGTTCCCCAGCCCCGAACGCGCCCGCCAACGCCTCAACCACCTGCACCGCCTGCACGCCCTACTGCGGTTCCGGCCCTGGACGCCGGTCGGCTCCAAACCATGGCACTGGGTACTCGGCCCCACCGGCGCGCACGTCCTAGCCATCGAACACGGCCAAACCCCCAGCGCCTTCGGGTACCGGGCCGACACCGCCACCGCCATCTCGGTGTCCCCGCGGCTGGGCCACCAGATCGGCGTCAACGATTTCTTCGCCCAGCTCCACGCCCACGCCCGCCGCCAGAACGACGGAACCGTCCTGGAGCGATGGTGGCCGGAACGCCGCTGCACCGCCCTGTGGGGCGACCTGGCCCGCCCGGACGCCTTCGGACGCTGGACCCAACCCGGCCCCGACGGCCGATCGCGCACCCTGGACTTCTTCCTCGAACACGACACCGGCACCGAAACCCTCGCCCGCGTCGCCCGCAAACTCGGCGGCTACGCCGACCTCGCCGAAGCCACCGGCACCACCACCCCCGTCCTCTTCTGGCTCCCAAGCGCCAGACGCGAGACCAACCTGCGGGCTCTACTCGGCGTCCCGGAGGTCCCGGTCGCCACCGCCGTCCACACCCCCGCCACGGCACCCGACGGCCCCGCCGGACGAGTCTGGCAACCAGCCGGGGCCGCCGGCCCACGGCACCGACTCACCGACCTCGCCGCGCTCTGGCACACCACCCCGCGGCGTGAATCAGAGCCCGCCTGATGCCGCTGGTGATCGGGGCCATGGTGGCCGCGCTCGGCCTGGTCGCGGTCATCGTCGCCGCGCTCGGCGCGATCCTCCCCGGCTCGGGTACCGAAGCCACCACATGCCAGCCCGCCCCAGGACGGTCATCTACCGGTATCCCGACCTCCTACCTGGCCCTCTACCGCCAGGCTGGACGGGCCTACGGGATCGGCTGGCACATACTGGCCGCAGTCGGAAAGGTCGAATCCGACCACGGACGCGGACCCGGCCCGGGAGTCTCGACGGGACGCAACCACGCCGGAGCCGCCGGGCCGATGCAGTTCATGCCCGGCACCTGGGCCGCGTTCGGCGTCGACGGCAACCGCGACGGCCGCACCGACATCTACGACCCGGCCGACGCCATCCCCGCCGCCGCCCGCTACCTCAAACACAACGGCGCACCCGAACGCGTCCGCACCGCGCTGTACCAGTACAACCACTCGCGCCACTACGTGGACAAGGTGCTGCGGCAGGCCCGCGCCTACGCTCACCAAGGACCGGCCAAGTTCGGCGCACAGAGCGCAGGCTGCGCCGACGCCTTCTCATCCATGGCGCCTCCCGGCAAGGCCGCCGCGACGGCGATCGCGTTCGCACGCGCCCAGCTCGGCAAACCCTACAAATGGGGCGCCACAGGCCCGCACGCCTTCGACTGCTCCGGGCTCACCTACGCCGCCTACCGCGCCGCCGCGATCAGCATCCCGCGCGTGTCCGGCGACCAATGGCGACACGGCCCCCGCGTCCCCAACGGCCACGAGCAACCAGGCGACCTGGTGTTCTTCAACAACGGCCCCGGCACCTCCACCCGCAACCCCGGACACGTCGGCCTGGTCATCGACAGAGGAAAGATGATCGCAGCTCCGCACACCGGCACCGTGGTGCAAGTCCAGTCCTACCGCCGCCGAACCCTGCTTGGCTTCACCCGCCCCACCGCGCACCAAGGCACGAAAAGAGGCGCACAAGGAGCCACACGGTGACCGACCGGCTCATCAAAGCGACCACGGCGCTCGCGGTGGTCACGGTCGCCGCCGTCGCCGCGCTTATCTCTTACTCCCACGCCCTCGACCTCGTGCGCTCCCACGGCGAGACCGGTCTGACGGCGCGGCTGGTCCCCTTCACCGTGGACGGCCTGATCTGGGCGGCGTCCATGGTCATCCTGGATGCCCACCGCCACCACCGCCCCGTACCGGCGCTGGCCCGGTGGAGCCTGACCTCGGGCATCTGCGCCACCATCGGCGCCAACCTGGCGCACGGCGCCGCTCACGGGCCCATCGGCGCCCTCGTCAGCGCCTGGCCCGCCCTGGCCCTGGTCGGCTCGTTCGAGCTGCTGATGATCCTGACCCGCAACGCGCCCTCGCCGTCACCACCCGCGCCGGGCGAGCGCACCGGAGCACACCGGTCCGAGCCAGCATGCACCGAAATGGAGCAGACACCGGAGCAGGCCGTGCTGAACGAGTACCGCGCCAGCCTCAACGGGCCGGGCCGACCCCTCTCCCAGCGCTATCTCGCCGACAAGCACGGCATCGACCGCCGCAGGGTCAAGCAGATCATCACTGGCGAGAACTCGGCCGAGCGTTGAGTCAAGAGCCTGCAGACCTTCCCCACCTGCGGCGAAGGTTCACCGCTCAGCCCTGTGAGCGCGGCACCATTCGGCATGCCGTCGGTGATCAACGGGCCGTCGACACCGCGACGGTTGGGCCAGTCCTACTCGTTCGGAACTGGCACGCACGGCACGCGTGAGGCGATGGTTCAGCTCCATTTGAGCGTCGGAGTCGAGCACGACCAAGAACGCAGGATGCGGTTAGGGGTCCCCGTCTGAGTTCTTGCGGGCCTCAGGAGAGTCGCGGACCTCGTCGACAATATGAACGGTCCGGGACGTCATGCCCCCTGTGCCGGGCTGGTCGAGGCTGCGTGTCGGGTATCGGCCGGGAGCGGCGCAGGGTGAGCCGGGGCGGTGTCCAGCGCGGTGTAGCTGGGGCCGCTGAGCGCGCGGCCGAGATCGTGGTAGGTCTCGGCGACGGCGGTGCTCGTGGCGTGGCGTCCGCAGCGGCCACCGTCCAGCTTCTGGCAGTCGGGGCAGGAGCGGGGAATGTTCGGGCGTGCGGCGGCGGCATCGCGCAGGGCGGTGATGAGCGCGGCCTCGCGGTCCAGGATCGGTCCGGCAGCGGCGGCGACGCGGTAGGCGACCGCGATCAGTTCTTGTGTGGCCTGGTGGCGATTGCGGGGTTTCTCATCGAGTCGAGCGGTGGCGGTGATGAGGTCACACAGCTCAAAGATCAGGCAGGAGTCGATCGCCTCCGGCTGGGCGGCGGGTGATCGATGCTGATTCACGAACTTGTCCCTTTCAGTGCAGGTTGTGAGTGCGCCCGGGTGGGCGGTGTCGTGGTCACAGGGCGTTAGCTTCCCCGACAATGAGCTGGGGCTCGGCCTTTGGGCGATTGGTCGGCGTGGCTCAGGACGGTGCAGTCAACAGGGCCTAGCGCCTGGCTGGCGCTGCTGCGCGGGACGGTCCAGCGCGCGGGTTCTGAGGCCTGGCGCGTGGTTTCAGGCTCGCCCTTTCACCGGCGTCAAGGCGCCGCCCGGTCATTGCCTCGTTCCTCGGGCGGTGGAGCGGCCCGGTCATAGTTCGCCGCCCCGGACGCGGCAGGCACGTTCGTCATCTGCGTCGAGGTGGATGACCGGGAGTTGGTGGATACCGGTGGCCAGGGCGCGGTGGACGCGGTGCCACCCGTCGATCACCAGGGGCGTGCAGGTGCCCGGGATCGTGACGGTCAGCAGCGGGCGGGCCAGGTCGACCGTGGCGGCGTGGTCCGGGTCGATGCCGATCACGGCGCGGGCCCAGGCCAGCGGCCGGATGTCGACGCGGCGGGCGCGGTGCCGGGTGGCTAGGCGGGTGGCGGTGTCGATGTTCCATGCCCAGCCGAGCAGGACGAACATCTCGTCGGCCACAGGGTCTCCGTTCGGGTGGTGGGTTCGCAGATGCACGGGCTGGTGGTGCAGGGTTGGGCCGCCCCGGTGCGCCCGTTCCAGCGACGTACCTGGCGGCGGGCTTGTCAGGCGGTGCGCAGGGCGCGGACGGCGGCGGCGCCGATCGTGTCGGCGGCGGTGGCGGGATTGGTAAGGGTGACCAGGTGCGCGCCGTTCATGGGCCTGGTGCGGGCGGACAGCGACAGCCACAGGACGGCGCATCCGGCGGCGGTCAGCCGGTCGATGCGCTGCTGCCCTTCGGTGGGCTGGTCGTCTTTGAAGAGGCCGTCGGACACGATGACCAGCAGCCGGGCGGCACCGGGGCGGGTCAGATCCAGGGCCGATGTGAGGGCGTCGACGGCCTGGACGAAGTCTTCGCGGGAATCGCGGGCGGCGAACTCGGTCACGGCGACCGGGGTGCGCCCGGGGTGGGTGACCGGACGGACGCGGGAGCCGAAGATGACGGTGGCCGAGACGGCGTCGGGCAGGTGCCCGGCGGCGCGGGCCATGATCCAGGCGGCGGACGCGACTGGCTCGGCCATGGCGTTCATGGACCCGGACACATCGCAGGCGATGCCGAGCCGCAGCGGCGGCGCGGGCACGTGGCGGCGGATGGTCTGGGTGAAGGGCTCGGCGGTCGGGATGGTCCCGGCGGCACGCTGGGCGTCGGCGGCCAGCGCGCCGCGCATGCTGAGCCGTCCGGGCGGGGTGGGTGAGGTGTGGGCGGTGGTGACGCGGTCGCGGTGCGATGCTGCGCGCAGCTGCCGGGCCAGGCGGCGCGCGGCGGCTTGCTCGCCGGGCCGGGGCTGGCGGGTCCCGGTGATCTCGGTCTGGCCCCGGCGTCCGGTGCCTGTGGTGCTGGCGCTGAACACGCGGCGGGCGGCGCGGTCGGCGGCGTCCCGGGCGTCCTTCTCCTGGCGGCGCTTCTGCGACGCGCTCGGCTCCGGCCCTGCGGCGGGCGGCACGGGCTGGGCGGCATCGACGGCGGCCATGGTCGCGCCGACCGCCTCCGCGAGCGGCGACGGGTCACCGGACGCGCCGGGCGTCCCGGACTCGGGCGGTGGGGTGGGGCGGTCGGGGTTGACGTCCAGGATGCGGCACCACCGGCGACCCAGGTCCATCATGGTGTCGGCGTCGTCGTCTCGGGTGGCGTGCGCGAGATGCCATAGCGCGGCCAGGGCACTCAACCGGGTCGGTCCGAGCACGCCGAGGACCGTGGCGGCCAGCTTCTTGGTTTCGGCTGGTTCGAGGATGCCTGCGTCGGTGCGGGCCAGCAGCAGCGCGGCGGCGTACCCGGCGTTCCATGGCGTCATCGCCGTGTTCGGTGTCGTGACCGGCGGAGTGCCGGACGAGGCGGCGGGCGGCATGACCGGAGGTGCGGTGGTGGGTGAGATGAACTCGGCGAATACCAGGCGCGTCACGCAGGCCCGAATCCAACGGCGGTCGGCCGGGCGGCGGCGAATCTGGGCCACCTCGATCCGTGACTCTTCCAGCGCGAGTGCGGCCTGAGCTGCGGCGGCGGACGGATCGCCCGGGATGCTCCAGCGGGTGTGGGTGGCGTGCGCGGCCTCATGCGTCAGCACGCCCCACAGGGCTGGATAGCGTTCCCGGTCGGTCGGGCGGGTCGGGTCACAGGTGCTGGGTTGCTGGCCGAGGTGGGTGCCGTCGAGTTCGATGGTGGCCAGCGACGGGACGTAGCAACCGGGCGCGCCGCGCCCCAGCCCGGGCGCACACTGCACGGTGAGGTCTTCCCGGTCGGTCAGATCGGTCACCGCGTCGGTGAACGCGGCTGACAGCGGCAACCACGCCCCGCTCAGCCCGGTCACCGGCGCGGGCCCGTGGGCGGGTGCCGAGGCAGCGGGCGCTGTGCCCGTTCCGGTGCCGGTCGGTTCGGTGGTCGGTGCGGTGGGTGCCGGGATGACGTGGGTTGCCATGGCGCCTCCGTGCGTTGAGCGCGTGCTGAGACGCGGGGATGTGCGGGCGGGCGGGTACGGGTCAGATCTGCTGGCCGAGGGCGAGCGGAGTGACGGCGCGTCCGTAGACGGCGGACACGACCTCGGCGACCACGTCGCGGTCTTCTTCGGGCGCGACGCCCAGAAGATTGGCCACCGCCGCCTCAGGGCCGAGAACACCGGCGATCTTCTGGAAGTTGATCAGCTCCCGCAGTTGCGGAGACCAGCCGATCTCGCCGGAGGATTGACGGCGGGCCAGGTTCCGCGCGACGCGCACCGCGCGCGGGTGGATGTCGAGCTTGCTGGCCAGTTCGTAATCGGTCGACACCTGGATCTGCGCGGCGAACCGGGACGCCAGGGCCTCGGTGAGCACGGCACCGTGCACGCCGGGATTGTGCCCGGCCACCACGTAGAAGCCATCTTTGGCGGTGATCGTCTCGCCCTTGTGGGCCTTGACGGTGATCTGCCTGCGCCCGTCCATCGCCGGGTACACCACCGCCAGCACCTTCGGCGAGATGAGGGTGGCGTCATCGATGAGCAGCGCGCGGCCCTCGGTCATCGCCGTCACCAGCGGCCCGTAGACGAACTCGTACCCGCCGCCCGGGGCCTGGGTGTACTCGCCGACGAAATCGGCCACGGCGGTGTCACCGTCCCCCGCCACCGTGATCAGGTCACCGAACGCGGCCTCGACCAGGGACGTCTTCCCGGTCCCGGGCGGCCCGTACAACATCGCCGGGATGGACGCCTCCCGCAGCCGCCGCAGCGCCGCCACGTCCGGCAGGTCCGCCAACCGGCGCGGGTGATAGGTCTGCCCGTTCGGACGCACCACCGGGCCATCGGCGGCGTTCCCGTCCTTCCCTGACGTGCTCGGGGTGGGCGCGGGCTCGGCCTTCGGGGCGGGTTGGGTCTTCGGGGCGGGTGCGGCGGCACGGCGCGCCGTCCGGCTGCTGGACCCGCCCTTGACGGCGTCGGCGGTGGTGAAGGTGGCGCGGTAGCGGCGCGGCCCGGTCGACACCAGCTTGGCCTGCTTACGGTCTGCCAGCGTCGTCAGCGCGTTCCCGACCGCCCCGGCGGACCGGTCCAGCATCCGGGCGATCTCCCCTGGGCTGAACGAGGCCCCGGGGTGGTCGGCGAGGATGGCGGCGACCTTGCGGCGCAGTTCGCCTTGCCCGAGGCGACCGGCACCAGCAGACGCGGGTGCGGCGGGTGGCGCAGTGGCACTCGTCGAGGCGCTCGTCGAGGCGCTCGTCGGGGCGGTGGTCGAGGCGGTCGGCACGGTGGTCATGACACGGCTCCTTGAGATGTCGTGGTTTTCGGGACGGCAGGGGCGGGCGGGTGGCGCGCCCGCCCCGTGGGCGTGAGGTCAGTTCGCGGCGGGGGCGGTGAAGCGGCGCGGCCGGTCACACACCAACTCGGCCTCACCGGCCTCGGTGAGGCGGTCCAGGGCGTTGGACACCGCGCCCGCCGAGTGCCCGATCACCTTGGCGATCTCGTGCGGGGTGAACTCCGCCCCAGGGTGGGCGGTCAGGTGCCCGGCCACCTTCGCGCGCATCTCACCCGGCCCCGAACGCGGCGCACCCGACGCCGTACGCGGACGCCCGTTCGCAGCGGCACGCACCAGCCGCCGCGCCTTCCCCGACCCGCCGTAGGCGGCCTCCACCGCCGTCAGCGCCGCCGAACCATCACCGGCGTCCAGACCGGACAGCGCCGCCCCGACCGCCTCCCGCAGCGCCGTCAGCGCGTCACGTGCCTCGGCCACCGCCGCCGCATCCATCCCCGCGCCCGCTTCTGCGTCCCCGGCGTCGGCATCACCGGCGTTGGCGTCCTGGGTCGTGGTGGCGGTGTCCGCACCGGTCGGCGTGCCGGTAGCGGGGACGTCAGCCGTCGGCGCGTCTGCGCCGGACGTCTCCAGTGCGGTGTCGGCGGTCGCGGTGTCAGCGGCTCCGGTGGCGGCCGTGACCGGGTGCCAGGTGTCGGGCTGGCGCTTGCCGCCGTCGTGTCCACCGCGCGTGCGGGTGGCGCGCCCGTCCTGTTCCAGGGCGGTCAGTGTCCGCGCCACCGTCGCGCGGCTGACGCCCGACGCCTCCGCGATCGCGGTCACACTGGCGCCGGGCTTGGCCGTCAGCGCGTCCCACACGTCCCCAGCCGCCCCGGACGGACGCGCCCCGCCCGTGATTGCTGCGGTGCCGTTTCCGGCGTTCTCGGTGCCCGTGACGCCGTTCCCGGTGTCGCCATTGGTGGTGATGTTCTTCGCGGCCATTTCGACTCCCATTCGATGCGTCTGGCGACCAGGATTTCCGGCGCCGTTCCCCTTCATCGGGAGCTCGACCATTTCTCGATGCCGCACCACCAGGCAAGCATCTTCGGCCGCTTTTTATTCACCTCAACGGCTGAACCACCTAACCAACTACATCCCGCGCCACTAAACCCACCCAGCGGCAAAGCAGAATTGCACTGATTCATAACCGCACCCTCGTTCGGCCGTACATCTTTTCAGAGACCCGCTGCGGAGAAGGCGCGGGCTCCGGACCCGGTAACACTTCTCAGAAGGCGTTTCGTGCCTCGCTGCAGGCGATAGAGCGGTGGCGGCAAAGCGACTCAGCGGCACGCGACCTCGCTTGGGGCACGCGGGGCCGGCGGTCAGCCTGTCCAAGGAATTAGCCAATGCGGGGCGATATAGGGAGCGGTCAGCGGAGAACGGGGGACAGAACAGTTCCACTCCCAGCACGCGAGCTATTACCAGGGGTCGTCCTGGTGACGAGTCGGGGCCACGAACAGAATACGCACCAGTCCCATGACCTGCCAGGATGCCGCAAGCGGCACCTTCTGTTCATAGGCAGAACCCCGAAAAGAAGCCCGAAAAGAAGCCCGATAAGAACCCCGAAAAGGCGACGCCTCTGGACGCCGAGGCCCCACCGCACACAGAAACGTGTCGGCCCCGTCCACGGGCCCGTTGATGCGGGTCCGCGGACGGGGCCCTCCCGCCGCAGGCAGCGCTCTTCTACGCTGTCCTATGAGGTCCCAGCCTGCTGACCCCAGGCTGGGCCCTCCCTACGACGCCAGCGTGACCTGCCGCTCCGGGCGATGATGGGCCGGGCGGCGCAGGTCCATGTCGGCCCACACGGTGAAGCCGTTCGCTGCGCTGCCGTGCATCCCCATCTTCAGGGCCAGCTTGGACACCGTGAGCAGGCCATAGCCGCCCACCCGGGGCTCACACCCCGGCATCTCCGACCGGATCGTTGGCACACAGCCCCCGCCCAGGTCCGTCACCGCGATGTAGGCGATGTCGGCCAGCGTCACCTCCAGTCCGAACCAGCCCCGCTCCTTACCCGAACGCGAGTGCCGGACCGCGTTGGTGGCCAGCTCCGCCACCACCACCGCCACGTCCTCTTCGCGCCCGGTCCCCTCGAACAGCGTAGCCGCGAACACCCGCGCCACACCCACCTGATCGGCTCGGCCGGGGTAGACCCGACGCCACCGCATCGGCGCCGAACCCCACAGCCATTCACCAGGAGAACCCAAGCCCCAGGCTTCGTTGTTCACTTTCCCCGTTCCCTTCTTCGATTACACCGAGTGTCGTGGCGCAACCGAACGACGCAATTGACAGCGCCCATTAATGAACGCCTCTTACGCCGGGTCAAGTGTCAACTACCCCACGGTTCCAGGGGACAGCTTCAGTGGAAAAGGGCCTCTGCCCGATCCCATCTCGCTTCGGCGGCGAGGGCCCTGGCGGCCAAGTCCGGCATCGCTGCGGATCTCCTCTATCTGATCGGCAAGCGCCTGCCGGGCAACCTGCGCTGACGACAAGGACGAGCGGGCACAGTGGCAGGTCCAGTGACATCGGTCAGGCCGACGAGACCGTGAATCAGCCGCAGCAAGGCCTGGCACCGACACAGACCGTGCTCGGCGTTCACGCCGTCAACAGGCCGGCCCCCCACTGGGCCCGACGCGCGGGCCCAGGACCACATGCCGCAGCCTCCGTCCCGGCTGCCCGAAACCGCGCTGCCGCTCGCCCGCTCCCACACCGCATCCAGCAGCCCCTGAATGGTCCCCGGCGCCCATCGTCCGCCGCTGACCGAGGACCCAACCCGCGATCAACAACCTCGCCGCGCTCCTGAGCCGCCGCCCGAAAGGCCCCCACCTGCCTGAGGCGAGGCTTCCGCCGTCCCGCGGTTCTGGCGCACGCAAGGGCCCGCCGCCGATCCTTTACTGAGCGATCCTCTGTCCCACGAACGCCCTGGTAGACGGCTTTTTGAGCAGGGACGCGACTTTACCCGCTGCGCGTAAGCACGCGCCGCCATCCATGTTCCCGCAGGTCAGCGCGATTCTAGGCAGTTCATGAGCACTTCGTGAGCAGCACCTGCTGCTCACGAAGTGCTCACAAACTGCACATGCCTCATCGGAGACCTGACGCCATCGAATCGTCACGACCTTCGGGGGCGTCATGACCAACCGCAACAACCACGACCAGCGTCTGTCCGGCACCACCACAGACGAGCGCCCCGGCCGCGCGCTGAACGTCGCTGAGCGGACCTTCCAGCTCCTCATCACGGGCCCACAGCCACTGGCTGTGGACGGACGCGCGATAGGGCACGGGCTCCCCGCCAGGTCCGTGAACTTGGGCGAGCTGCGGATGCACCTGCTCGCCCCTACCGCATCCGACGACCTAAAGGACGCCGCCTGGCGCGATCTCATCGTCCGCGCTCGACTGGGCGATCCGGCATGGGTGGTCGGGTGCGTCGGGGTCGCGATGCCGGGTCTGAAAAGCACGGCCGCCCAGGTCATCCGAATGAGTCCGCACGGGCTCATCGACGACATCGTGTCCGAACTGCTCACCGAGTTCATCGCACAGTTGGCCCGCGTTGACCTCGATGGCCAGCACATCGCCGCGCGGCTGATGCAGTGGGCGCGCAAAGGCGCCTTCCGCGCACGTTGCCGCGCGACCCGTGAACTGCCGACCGACCCCTACGAGTTGGGCGAACACAGATACTCGCGGGACATCGACCCAGCCGCCCTGGTGCGGAACGCGGCACGCCAGGACGTCATCACATCCGAGGATGCCGACCTGATCATCGCCACGCGGCTAAACGGCCAAACCGTTAAGGACCTTGCGCAGGCCCGGGACATGGCAGCGTGGCGCCTGTACACGGCTCGGCAGGCCGCCGAAGCTAAACTCGCCGCTGCGGTCAAGAACGGCCGTGTCTCTGCAGAGGACATCCTGCCTGGAGCAGGAATGTGACTTCGTAGGCAGGCGAACGGGCTGGTGGAATCCATTTCGCGGTTGCCCGATTCGGGCCTAATCGTGGGTGAGCAGGTGAGCCTCGCCTAGGATCAGCCCAGGGGGCCGGACTGCCTTGGGTGAGTTCGTTGGGGAGATGAGGATGGCCCTGTGTGGTCTGGGGACCTGCCGAGCACGTTGACGCTGGTGGTGTGGATACCGGCGCCGACGTCGGATTCCCGAAATAGATCGTTGCCTGCCACTCAGGATGAGGACGTAACCAGGCATTGAGTCATCTGGGATGAGGATGAGCTCGTGGGCTGCTTGGCGGCCGAGTCCGTTGTCGTGTGCGACGACATGGCGATGACAGACGCTGGTGTCCTGAGGTTTGCCGCCGTGATTTGGCGATGCGGATTCAATCGGTTTGTTTGCGTTGATCCGTGCTGGTGGTCGCGTTAGCGTGACCACAGTCTTGAACTCGAGGTCGTAGAGCCGACTGAGGAAGTCGACCGACGACCCTCCAGTCACGCGAGCTGCCCTGACAACGCCCCGGCAGCCCGGCTTCCAGTTGGCCATTGGCTTTCCGCCGCGAAGGAGGGCGGGCGTGGCCCGCGCTCGACGAGGGTGTCACCGGATGAGCAGGTAGAGGGCGAGGGGGCTCGCGGTGGGCATGGAGATCGCGATGCAGACGACCAGGAAGCGCAGCAGGATCGGCCAGCTGGTCATCGCGGTGGACACCAGGGTGGCGATCGCCTGGACAGCGGCGACAGCCATGTTCGGCTCGGTGGGGCGCAGGGTCCCGCTCACGGTGTTCCTTTCGTCGATGCGGATCATCGACCAGCAGGATGCGAGGCCACTGCGTTCACCTTCGACGCATTCTGGGTTTTCGCGTGTTCGCCCTGATGGGAGCGAGTACCGTCGACATGAAACTGAACAAAACTGAACGGTGGTGGCTTCGTTGACCGTGATCGACCCGGACCAGATTCAGTCCGGCCAAGACCTGGCCGAGCAGCTGAGCGCGCTGTACGGCGAGGGCGGCTGGAGCATGCACCGCCTAGCCGAGGCCTCGGGGCTGAGCCCGGCCACAATCCAGAAGATGATCAACGGACCGGGCGTTCCTCAGGCCAGGACGCTGGAGGCGTTCGTGGCCGCATGCAAGCAGCCCGCGGCGCCGTGGCTGCGGGCTCGCGACCGGGCGGTGAAGAACCGCGGGTCCGCCAAACCCTCCGTCGCCGACCTGCAGGAGCAGTTGGCGGACGCCCGAGCGCAGATCCGGCGTGCCAAGGCGGCACTCCACCTAAACGGCGGCACACCCGAACAGATCCTCAAGTCTCACGCCCGTCAGAGGCTGGAGCAGTTCGCTGCCCAGGACCCCCTCATCGACCCGCAGAACGGCCATCTGTACCTGGTCGTTCATCCCGCTACCGGAGCCGAGGACGCGCTGGTCGACCTGTTCACCCAACGTCCTGAGTACCAACTCGACCCGATCATCCGGAGTATCGTGCGTGACCGCGGCCATGCGGAGTTCTCGCCGGATCTGGATCGTGGCGTGTGGGAACGGCGCAGCACCGGCTGCGCTCTCGTCAACGGCGTCGACCGAGAGACCGGCGCGATCCGCGAAGAGCGCTTCCTGGAGACCTCTGTCCACGAGGACGGGTCGGTCACCCTTCTGTGCGGGGCCGGGAGCATCTCGACGGTATCGGGATGGCGGCATGTCTCCGACGTGATCAACGAGGCGCCGCAGTACCGCGTGGTGAGTCCCTGGCTGGTCCTCGGCCTGACCTACGGAGCGCTCGCGCTCGCCGGAACTCTGGCCGACACGCATGCCAGCTACCAGGGAGACTGGCTGGTCGGCCTACGGGTGACCGGATTGAGCGGCGGTGCCTGGGCCTACGAAGTCGTCAAGCGAGGAGATCAGGACGTAGTCCCGCCCTATAACGGCTCGCACTACGAGCGCATCGCCGTCTGCGAAACGTCCGACCTGCTGACACCAGCGGCCCTCACCGAGAAACTCGCTGGCTCGCTGATCCGTGGCCTGTCCATCCACTCTCTCGTGCTGCCATACCCACGCACCGACACATAGCGCGGCGTGTCTCGGTACGCGTTCCCCTAACGAACGCTTCCGGTGTCGGCCACCATGCGGATCAGGGGCTCGCCGATCCGACGTTCGGCTGGCGTCACCTCGTAGGGACTGCTCATCGGCGGATAGGGGTAGGCGCACCGGAGCACGAGCCCGGCGTCGACCGGGGCGCGGAGCCGGTCGTTGAGGCTGGCCGCGCTGATCCGGACACCTTGTGCTGTACCTGGTTGAATCGGTTGGACCGCAGGAACTGGCGGTCTATGGCGCGTTATCGGCCCCGCATCGGGGCATTTCCGAAATAGGGTCATCGCTTGTGACCCTCACCAGCCGTTCGGCGTTGATAGAGGCATTGGCCTCGGGTAAGCCAGAGGACCTGCTCGGCACGGCCGAGAGTTCATGGCTGGACTTCAAGGGCGCTCCGTACGCGCTGAACACCGACAGACTCAAGTTCGAGCTGTGCAAGGACGTGGCTGCCTTTGCCAATGCCCTGGGCGGGCTGTTGGTGTGCGGTGTTGCGGCGGAGAAGCAAAGCGACCGGGCGGTGGAGGTCGCAACCAGACTTCAGCCCTTTCCCCAGGACAGGGCGGACGTCGACCGGTACATCGACACACTGAACGAGTACCTGCGCCCACGCGTCATCATCAGCCACTTCTGGTACCGCGACCCGACCAGGAGTACCACCGAGGCCGCCCTGTACTACCTGGTGATCGAAGTCGAGCCGGTGCCGGAACCAGACCGTTATGTCATCGTGCGCCGGATGCTGAACGACAGGGGGATGTTCGCTGACGGGCTCGCGATCCCCCTGCGGCATGGCGACCGCACCGTCTATCTGCCGTCCGAGGACGCCTACCGGCTTATCAACGACGGCCTACGCGGACGCGATGCTCCCGTCAGTTTCGTCGGCCCGCCGCCTGGGGGCCTGGAAGAAGAAGCCGAACAGAGCCTGGACACGCTGGAGCGCCTGCAGGACTGGGACGACACACCGGTGCTGCTGTGGCAGAGCATCCCACCCCATCCGGCGCAGATCCTGCCTGACCTGCACAGCAACGACGGCATCCGAGGGGCGCTACGCAACCAGGACGTCCTGCGGCCCACAGGCTTCAACTTCCAAGACAGCACCGGGCGGCTGCGCACCCACGAGGGAGGCCTGTTCCTGGGCCGCACCCGATGCGCCCTGTGGGTACGCCCCGACGGCCTCACCACGGCCGGCGCGATCGCTACCCCCGACATGCTGTGCTGGGCCATGGACCAGCGCGGATACGCCCAGCGCATCAACGCCTACGTGCTGACGGAGATGACGCTGGAGTACTTCCGGATCGCTGACGAGGTGGTCGCGCCCCGAGCGCCCGGGCCCTGGGGTCACCGAATCGTCGCGCGCCGCTTTCAGGGCGACCAGCCACGTGCTCTCGGACCTGGTAGCACCGGACCGACTTCCTTCCTGAGTGATGCCTCGCTGGCCAGCGCGGACACCTGGGTTCAAGCCTGGACCGCAATCGGGGACCCCGAACGGGACGCCTTCGAGGCACTCCGCCGGATCTACGCGCTGTTCGGTGTGGACGTGACCAGCAATCCCGACGTCCAAGACGACCGTCTACCTATACTGCGGTTCCGCGATGGTTGATCCCAAGGACGAGTTCTTGCCCCACCACGGGTGGCTAACGGACACCACTGGAGCAGGCGAAACGACCGGGCCGGGGATCGGGAAGGAATGATGCGGGAATGCCCTGGCGGACCATGAAGTCGCGTTCCCGCTCGTAGGCCTCCCGAGTCCGGCAGTAGTGGGTGAGGACGCCGAAGATCTGACCGGCGGCGGGATCGCTGCGGGCGGTCTCGAACCACTCCTCGAGTTCTTGCTGGGCCCGTACCCAGGACCGGTGCATGGCTTCCACCTTGGCTCTGCATGCACGGTGATGATGTCCACATAACGAGCATTGTCCCCCTTATCGGCAGATCGTCTGCGCCCATTTGAGAGAGCTTTACCTCCTTTCCGGCGCGAGACGTAGGCAAAGTGTCCAGCTTGCGCCTACGATCGCTCAACATTGTCGCTGCGACAGGGCGCGGAATTGATCAAGTAAGTGAGGTAGGGACTTGTTCAAGGGTGGTCGCCGGGTGGGCCGACTCTGGCAGCCGGCCGTCATGGTGGCTGTATTGATTTGTTCGGGCTGTGGCGGAGGGCCTGATGCTGTTGCCTTTCCGTCGTTGACTGGATCCGGTGCTCCACCGCCGTTGTCGGCTGGGGCGGAAGAGAAGGCTGTGGCGGCGGCCTACACGAAGTTCGTTGCCATGCTTGATCGCGCAGATTCGCTGCCTGCCGACTCGCGCAAGCATGAACTTGCTACGGTCATGGTGGATCCCCAGCTTTCGCGTGTGCTGCGACGTATCGACGAAATGAAGAGCCGGCGCATTGCGACTTACGGTCACATCATCGTCCACGTGAAGAACGTTCAACTCACTGCGAGCGGTGCCACGGTCGACGACTGCCAGGACACCCGCAATTCGGGGCTCCTGAACTCGGTCACACGAAAGAAGATAAACCGTGGAATTCAACAGGAGCGCACCCAAGCGCTGCTGGTGAAGGGCTCTGATGGGCAGTGGCGGGTCAGTAGGTCGACCACGCTCGGTGAAGGGTGCTGACGAATGGAAATCGTTGCTCCCATACTCGGAGCCGGGATCCTCGTTTCCGGTGTCGCGACGACACCGGTGGATCCTCTTCCCCCAGGCTTGAACTCCTACGGCTACAAATACGGCGCCCAGGACGGCGGGACGCCAGCCAGCGGCGGGCAAGCCCCAGCCACCCCGCCGACAGACAACAGCACGGACGCGCTTCAGGAACCAAGACCCCGCACTTGTCAGGAGATGAGCGAGTACGTGCAGGTGGTCTGCCCGGATGCGCCTGAGGGTGGCGACGCTGTCTCGCCGGCCGCGCTTGCGCTGACCGAGTGGGCGCGGATGCCGATTCCGGCTCCGGTGGTGCGGACGGCGCCGCCGCGCCGGAGGGGCGGGCTGGTGGGTCTGCCGGAATGGTTCTGGGTGACCAACTGGCACCCGCTGAGCGGTCGTGTCACGGCGCGGAACGTGTGGGTTGAGGTGACCGCTCGGCCGCGGAGCATGACGATCGCGCCGGGGGCTGGGGAGCCGGTCGTCCGGTGCTCGGGACCTGGGACGGCCTATGACAAGTCGCGGCCGGCCGCGTCGCAGCGCACCGATTGCTCCCACACCTTTGCGCGGTCTTCGCTGCATGAGCCTGGCGGGGCGCATCGGGTGCGAGTGAGCGTGGTGTGGGGCGGCACGTGGCGCGGTTCTGACGGGTCTGGTGGTGCGCTTCCGCCGTTGGACCGGTCGACGACGTTCCGGTTGCGGGTGGCCGAGGCGCAAGCACTGTACGGATGAGGGTCGGTATGAAATCGAGTGGCCAAGTGTTGCCAGGACCTACCGCTGCCACGACCGTGAGCGGCGGGGGTGCCCCATCGTCCAGGCGACTGGCGCGGCAGCGGCGTCCAGGGGTGATCGCGGCCGCGGTGCTGCTGTCGATACTGGCCGTGGCGACCAATATGTATCTGTTCCGCTCGTCGGGGGACCGGGTCTCGGTCGTCAGGGTGGCGCGTGATGTCGCAGCGGGCCACCAGATCACGCAGGCTGATCTTGACCGGGCCAGTGTCGCGGTGGCGCCGAGTGTGACGGTGATCCCGGGTCGGCAGCTCGGGCAGGTCGTCGGGCAGCGTGCTGCCGTTGGGCTGCGGAAGGGAACGCTCCTCGCGGCTTCGCAGTTGACGACGCAGCAGAGCCCTCCGGCGGGACGGGCGCTGGTCGCCGTGCCGTTGAAGGCTGGCGCGATGCCGCCCGGGCTGGCTCCCGGCTGGGGTGTCCGGGTGGTGTTCACCTTCGGCACTCAGGGCCAGGAGCCCGTGGCCGGCGCTTCGCAGGGCCGCGTGCAGACCACCGCCCTGCGGGATGTCGTCGCGGTGGTCGATGAGGTGGACGGCCCGGATGGCGAGGGCGCGATGACGGTGTCCTTGATGGTGCCCGATGCCGACAGCAGTGTGGTGGCGCGGCAGGCGGCGGCCGGGATGGTCGTTCTCGTTGTGACGGAAAGGCGTGGCTGATCATGGCATTGCATTGCTTGGTCTCGCCGGGCGGATCGCCGGGCGTCACCACCACCGCGCTGGGGCTGGCCATGACCTGGTCGAGCGAGGTGCTGCTGGCCGAGTGCGACCCCATGGGGCGCCGTGTACTACCGGGTTTCCTGGCCGACCGGCTCCGAGAGTCGGCTGGCCCGGGGCTGCTCGGCTTGGCGATGGCCGCCGAGACCGGTCCGAACGCTCAGCTCGCGTTGGAGGACTATGTGGCTCCCATTCCGGGCGCGGACTCGGTGACATTGCTACACGGTGTTCGCGATCCTCGGCACGGGGTGCGCCTGGAGGCCTTGTGGGGCCGACTGGCCGAGGCGTTGACCTCTAGGGAGGGCGATGTGATCGCCGACCTCGGGCGCATTGGTGGACGGGACACACCAGACGCCTTGCTGCGGGCCGCGCAGACCGTGATCATGGTTTTGAAGCCGACGTTGACACAGGTCGATGTCGCCGGACCACGACTCGACGCTCTCAGAGAACAGATCAGCGACGGCGCGACCGCCGGGCTGTGCCTGGTCGCGGAAGGGCCGTACAGCGCGGCGGAGGTCGAACGCGTTCTCGGGACGCCGGTGATGGCTGAGCTGCCGTACTCGCCCGCCGACGCCCGAGTCCTCTCAGATGGTGCTCGGCCTCGACGGACCTTCAAGACTTCGCTGCTGCTGCGGTCGTTCAAATGTCTTGGTCGGCGCATCCGCGCGACCGCCGGGGCGTTGCCGACGGACATCGGAAGCGAGAGCGACGCGGTTCTGTGCGGCGCCAGTGCTGGGGGCGACCGGTGAATGCGCCGGGATGGACGTTCGCCAGGCAGGACGGAGTCCGCTACGCCGGCGCCACGTCCTCCGGAGCGGCAACACCCGATGAGACGGACGATGCGAGCGTGTGGGCGGCGGTTCGAGAGGTTTCTGCGCAGCTCGTTGACGTCCTGGGGGATGGCGTCGATCGGGTACGGGCGCGGCAGTTGATCGATGCGCAGGTTCAGGCGTGGTCACATGGGCTGCTGGCGTCCGGTCGGGTGATGTCGGCGGAGGCGCTGCGTAAGGTCGCTCGGCTGGTTTTCGATCGGCGGTTCGGGCTCGGGCCGCTGCAGCCGTACCTGGACCGCTCCGATGTGGAGAACATCGTCGTCAATGGGTGTCGGCAGACCTGGATCAGCTACACCGACGGCACCAAGCAACCGGGGCCGCCGGTTGCCGAGACCGATGACGACCTCGTCGAGTGGGTTCAGCTGCTGGCGCGCCGGGGGAACACCGGCCGGGAGTTCTCCCATGCTTCGCCGCTGCTGGATGTCGCGCTCGCCGACGGAGTGCGGCTGGCCGTGGTGGGCTGGGTGTCCAGGCGCCCGCATCTGGCGATCCGGATACATCGGCTGGTCGATGTCACCCTGGGGCAGCTCACCGAGCTCGGAACTCTGACCAGGCCGCTGGAGGCGTTCCTGAAGGCGGCGATCCGGGCTCGCCGCAACATCATCGTGTGCGGGGAGGTCAACACCGGTAAGACGACGCTGGTGCGTGCGTTGGCCAACGAGATCCCGCCCGAGGAGCGGGTCATCACGCTGGAGAGCGACTTCGAGCTGTTCCTGGACGACCCGCGGCTGGCGCATCGGCACCATGACGTCGTCGCCTTGGAGGCCAGGCAAGCCAATGCCGAGGGCGCGGGCGAGATCCGGTTGCAGGATCTGGTGCCGGCGTGTCTGCGCCTGAATCCGGACCGGGTGATCGTCGGTGAGGCGCGGCACGGGGAGCTGGCTCCGATGTTGGAGGTGATGTACTCCGGGGCGCGTGGCTCGATGTGCACCCTGCACGTCCACCGGCCTGAGCACGTGTTCAGCCGCGTCGTCCAGCTCGGCCGCCGTGCCGATCTCGGCCTCGGAGCCGATGATGTGCATTTGATGTTCGGGCTGGCCGAGCCCCTGATCGTCTACCTGGAACGGGACCAGGCGAGCAATGAACGGTTCGTGTCGCAGGTGATGGAGATCGGGCCACCGGCCGACTCGGTGGAACCGACCCGCAACCTGGTCTTCAGCCCCGGACCTGACCGGCGAGCCACCCCTGCTGGCGGGCACATCAGTGCCGCCCTCCTCGACGAACTCGCGGCCCAGGGCCTCGATCCCGAGCTGCTGAAGCCCAGCTCGGACGCGGGAGGCTGGTTGCGATGAGCGTGCTTGCCGCCCTGGCGGGCCTGTGCGCCGCCGGGGCCGTCTTCGCGATTGTGGCTGGCTTGCGGGGTACCGAACCCGCTGAACGGCGAGTGCGTCCGCCATCACGGTTGCAGGCGCTCCTGCGTTCGACGGCCTGGCCTGGACGCCGTAACCGGTTGTTTGCCGGTGCCGTGGTGGCTCTTGTGGTGTTCCTGTTGTCGGGATGGCCGGTTGCTGCCCTTGCGATGGCGGCCGGGGCGTACGCGGTTCCGCCGATGTTGTCGGGACGGGCACCGCAGCGCCGGATCGCGCGGCTGGAGGCGCTGGCGCAATGGTCCCGGCGGCTGGCCGAGATGATGGGCGCGAGCCGCGGCCTGGAACAGGCCCTGGCCGACAGTGCCCGCATCGCACCCGAGGCCATCCGCGCCGAGGTGTCTGTGCTGGCGGAGCGGCTGAATAATCACGCCAACACTGAGCAGGCACTCCGGCGATTCGCCGACGAGCTGGACGACCCGATCGCCGATCTGATCGCCTGCGCGTTGGTGCTGGCCTCCCGTCGGCGTGGCCCTGGGACGCGAGAAGCGCTGAGGCTACTTGCGGACGCAGTGGAACAAGAGGTCCTCGTCCGCCGGGATGTCGAGGCTGAGCGTGCTGGGTTGCGTACGACGCTGATCGTCATCGTGGCGTCCGTCGTCGTGTTGAGCGTGCTGTTCGCCTCGTCTCAGACGTTCGCCGCTCCCTACGGCACCGCGCTAGGGCAGACGGTGCTGGCCGTCGTCGCGGCGATCTACGGGTGCGGTCTTTGGTGGATGCGGCGGCTGGCTGTCCTGTCGACCGGCGCTCGTTTTCTGCAGACCAACCGTCACCGGGCCGTCGAGCAGGGAGCAGAGCTGTGACCGTTGCCGCTGCTCTTGCCGGGTGCCTGGGCGCCGTCGGCCTCATCCTGCTCATCCGCGAGCTATGGCCTGCACCTCCTCGCCTGGACGCCGCGCTGGCGCGCATCCAGCCCGTCCCGAACAACCCGCTGCCCGTCAACGGCCTGAGCACCCGCGAAGGCATCGGACGCTGGCTGGCAGATCGCATCGCACGTCCTGCCGGGCTGCTCGCCCTGCCCCGGGCAGACCTGGCATTGCTCGGACGTCCCATCGAGCGATTCATGCTCGACAAGCTGGTCCTGTTCATCACCGGGCTCGTCGTGCCACCCATCTTCAGCGGCCTGATGATGTTGGCGGGCGGCTCACCGGCTTGGTCGTTCCCGGTTATTGCCGGGCTCGCCCTGGCGGCGGTCCTGTGGCTGGTCCCGGATTGGAACGTGCGGTCACAGGCTCGTCAGCGCCGCCGCGACTTCCGGTACGCCTTCACCGCCTACCTCCAGCTCGTTGTCCTGGAGCGCGAAGCCGGTGCCGCGTTGAACGCCGCGCTGGAGAACCCCGCGAAGATCACCGAAGGGTGGCCGTTCCGGCGCGTTCACCAGGCGCTGACACGCGCCCGGCATGCCCAGCAGCAACCCTGGCGCGCCCTCGCCCAGCTCGGCGAGGAGATCGACGTCCGTGACCTGATCGACCTGGCGCACACCGCCGAGATCGCCGGGAGCGAGGGCGCCAAGATGCATGACGTCCTGGTCGCCAAGATCACCTCAATGCGGCACGAGGCGTCCGCCGCCGCGCGCGCCGAGGCCAACTCCCGGACCACCGCCATGTGGGTGCCCACCAGCCTGCTCATGCTCGGCTTCGTGATCCTGGTCGGCTTCCCGTTCTTCTCCAAACTCCTGGCATCCGGCTGAACGCCCGGACTTCCACACCAACACATCGGGGGACCATGAACCTGCTCAACGCTGTGGCGCTCCGCGTCGCACTCGCCGTCCAGCACCGAGGCCGACGACTCGCCGCCGACGTGCGAGACCGTGGTGACCGCGGCTCCGGGGTGGTCGAGACCATCATCCTCGTGGCGGGCTTCGCCGGGCTGGCGTTCGCCGTCTACCTGGCCGTGTCCAGCAAGGTGCACGGCTGGATCAACGAGATCCCCGGCGCCACCAGCCGGTGAACACGCTCGAACGAGCGCGGGAGCGAAGGGACCAGGGATCGGCGACCGTCGCGACGGCCATCACCTTCCCCGTCGTGGGACTACTCTTCCTGGCGCTCGTGCAGGCGGTGATGGTGTCAGTGGCCCGTGACGTGGCGCAGTCGGCCGCTGAAGAGGGACTCCGTGTCGCCCGCGCCCGCCACGGCACCTTCGCGGAAGGAAGCACCGCCGCAGCATCCTTCGCCCGCGCCGAGCCCGTCCTGGAGACGCCCGCCGTCACCATCTCCGGCACCATCACCATCACCGTGCGGGTCACCGGACACGCGCCGTCGCTGCTGCCAGGCGTCAACATCACGGTCTCCAGGACCGTGCGCGGCCCTCGGGAACGTTTCACCACGGATCCCCGTGGGTTCACGAATTCTGAAGGGTCATCTGGCGCGAACCCAAGGGGGGTGACCCCTGGTGGGTGAGCTTAAGCCCTCAGGTTCGGGAACCGAAGGCGCCGGCAGGGTCGGCGTAGGCAGA
>NZ_JBIRAX010000010.1:0-409619 GCF_044326375.1 Actinomadura sp. 3N508 | reverse complement strand
CTAGGGGCCGTAGAGGCTCCGAAGTCAAGGGTGGGACGGAGTCCCATCGCGAAGCGACGCCGAAGGCGCCCTTGACTTTGGAGGGGCGGCCCCGTACGCAGCGCCACCCCACCCCGAACCCTAGAACCCAGAACACAGAAAATGGAATGACGGCCCCAGCTTCGCCATTCCCGGCGACTACTGCCAGCGGGCCCACCCACCGTAGGATCAGGGTGGGCCCGTGGCGGCTACGGCGTCGGCTGGATGTTCTGGTTGATGTGGAAAAGGTTCTCCGGGTCGTAGTGATTCTTGATGGCGACCAGGCGAGCGTAGTTGCCGCGATAGGACGCCCGGACACGCTCATTCCCCTCGCTCATCATGAAGTTGATGTAGGCGCCTCCGGCGGACGTGGGGTGCAGTGCCTCCCAGTAGTCCTGAGCCCATTTCGTGACGAGGATGGAATTGGCCGGGTCCGGGTCGACGCCGACGATGACCCCCGCCCAGCCGCCGTCGCGGTGGGCGAAGGCGGTGGCGTCGGCGGGGACGCGGGCTGCGGCGCCGTCGATGGGGTAGAGGTGCATGGTGGAGTGGCCGGTCGGCAGCTGTTCGCCGTACTTGCAGTGGATGTCGATGGCGGTGTCGGAGATCTCGTTGAAGAAGTCCGCCTTCCAGTACCATTGGAGACCGGCCGGGTAGAGGCCGTCGAACGCGCCCTGCAGGACGTTGAACGGCATCTCGTGCAAGCCCTCCAGCAGCGGCGGGCCGAAGGTCTTGACCGGTTCGAGCACCTCGTCGGCCTTGTCGTGCGGTCCGGTGTAGCACCAGACGATCCCGCAGACCTTGCGGCCCCAGAGCGCCTCGGGGAACGGCGGGGCCGGCGGGACGGCCATGATCCCGAGCCAGCCGCTCAGCTCCTCCGGCAGCGAGGGCAGCAGCTCCCGGTACCAGCGCATCACGTCGGCGGTGTCGGCGAGGTCGTACAGCACCGGGCCGCCGATGATGACGCCGCGCTCACCGATGGCGTGGCAGCGGAAGGTGAACGAGGTGACGACGCCGTAGTTGCCACCGCCGCCGCGCAGCGCCCAGAACAGGTCGCTGTGGGACGTCTCGCTCGCCTTCACGAACGTCCCGTCGGCGAGGACGACGTCGGCGGAGATCAGGTTGTCGACGGTGAGGCCGAACCGGCGGGACAGGTAGCCGATGCCACCGCCCAGCGTCAGCCCGCCGACACCCGTCGACCCGAGGAAGCCGGACGGGGTGGCCATGCCGAATCCGACGGTCGCGTGGTCGACGTCCTGCCAGGTGCATCCGGCGTCGACGCGGACGGTGCGCGCGGCGGGGTCCACCGTGGTGCCGCGCAGCAGCGACAGGTCGATGACCAGCGCGTCGTCCCATACCCCGAGGCCGCCCGCGTTGTGCCCGCCGCCCCTGATGGCGAGCTCGACGCCGTTCGCGCGGCCGAACCGGACGCAGGAGATGACGTCGACGACGTCCCGGCAGCGGACGATGGCGGCCGGACGCCTGTCGATCATGGCGTTGTAGACGGCGCGGGCCGTGTCGTACTCGGGATCCCCCGGTCTGATCAGTTCGCCGTGCAGGACGCCGGCTAGCTCGTCGTACGAGGTTTTTTCTGTTGCCGTGCTCATGAGGCTCCCCCTTGGATACGTGCTCGATTGGAGCGACGTTAGGAACACGGGCGTTCGCGAAGCGTTCGCCCAGACGCGGCCGTTTCAGGCAAAAGGCCGGAACGCCAGGCTCAAACCCCGAACGCCCGGCCTCGAGACCCTCAACACCAGGCACGACACCCTGAACACCAGGCTCGACACCCCGAACGCCCGGCTCCCCGCCCTGAACGCCCGGCCCGACGCTCCGAACGCCCGGCCCGAAGCCCCGAACCCCAGGGGCGAAACCCTAAACGCCAGACTCGACGCCTAAACGCCCGGCTCGACGCCTAAACGCCTAAACGCCCGGGTCGACGTCGCAAACGCCCCGGGTCGGCGCCTTAAACGCCCGGGTCGGCGTCGTGGACGTCCGGGGCGGCTCCGCGAAGGCGTAGGTCGTGTTCGCAGCGGTGGAGGAGCGCGATGCTGCCGTGGCCGGCCGCCGTCCGCGCGGCGGAACGCAACCGTGCGACGGCCGGTCCGCTTTGGTCGTACGCGGCGCGCATCCGCATCACCTCGGGCAGCCACCAGACATCGTCATGGGACTGCGCGGCGGAGAGCGCGGCGTCGAGCGTCGCGCGGGCCGCGTCCGGACGGTCTTCGCGGGCCAGCAGGTCGGCGAGCAGCGACAGCCAGTAGGGCATGCGGGCGAACGCCCCCTGAGCACGAAGGTTCGCGATGCCCTCGCGGGCGAGGTTCACGCCCAGCGGGCCGCCGCGGTGCCATCCGTCCAGGACCAGGCCCCATTCCCGGTAGTAGGCGAAGTCGTAGCGGCCGCACAGTTCGCGCAGCTCGCTGACGGTTTTCTTCAGCTCGGGCATGTCGCGGCGCATCTGGTGGGTGACGCTTCCGTAGGCGAGGGCCACGGCCAGGACGTAGGGGTGCCCGGTCGTCCGGGCCTGCTTGATCGCGCCGGTGCAGCTGGCCAGCGCCTCCTCGTCGTGGCCGAGGAGCCAGTGGGCGTGGGCCGCCCAGGCCGTTCCGTGGACGTCCGGACGGGTCCCGACGCTCAGCATGAACGCGCCGCGTGTCAGCGTGGCGGCGAGTTCCAGGTGGCGCAGGCCGTCGGCGGGATTGCCGAGGCTCAGGGCCCCTCCGCCGACGGCGAAGTGGGCGGGGCCGCTCGCCTCGGAGTCGGGGTCCGCGCTGTTGAGCGCCTGGACCGCGGCCCGATACCCCTCGGTGATCCGGCCTTGGACGAACCGGGACGTCCAGAGCACGACCAGGCCGTCCAGCAGCGATTCGTCGTCGCCGAGCGACTCGGCCAGCGCGACGGCACGCTCGGTCGTCTCCCGCAGGTGCGGGGACGAGTAGCCGTACCTGGCGTTGAGCGGCGCCGCCATGGCCTTGAGGATCTCGAGTTCCTTGCCGTCCCTGGCGCGGCCCTCAGGCAGAGCGCGGACGATCGCCAGCGCCTCCCGCAGCAGCCGGATCGACTCGGTGTGCGCGAACAGCCCGCCCGCGACCTCGGCGGCCCGCCGGTAGTAGGCCAGCGCGCGGTCGGGACGCCCGCCGCGCGCGTACTGCTCGGCGAGCTGCGCCGATACCGCGTCGGTGTCGTCGGCGTGCAGCAGTTCCAGGCCCTGCGCGATCCGGCGGTGCAGCAGCCATCGCTTCGGCGGCGTGACCCCCGCGTACGCCGCGTCCCGCAGCAGGTCGTGGGAGAAGTCGTAGCCGCCCCGGAATTCGCGCATGATCCGGTGGCGCCACAGCTCGTCGACCGCCTCGACCACGACTCCGGCGTCCAGGTCGCTGGCCTCGGTGAGCAGGTCGAGGGCGAAGTCGGTCCCGACTGCGGCGGCCAGCCCGGCGATCTCGCGGGCGGGGGCGGACGCCCGGTCCAGCCGGTTGCGCAGGACCGAGGTGAGGTCACCGACCCCGACCCCGACTCCCGCCTCGGCCACACCCGCAGCCGCGCCCGCCCCGGCAGCCGCGCCCGCGCCTGCGCCCGCCCCGTCCGGGGAGGCGCCGCCGCGGAGGGTCTCCACCACGTAGAGCGGGAAGCCGCCGGTCGTCGCGTGGAGCAGGTTCGCGTCCGCCTCGGGAAGGCGGCGTCCGGTGATCGCCTCGGCGAGGCCCGCCGTGCCTTCGGCTTCCAGCGGGTCGAGGGTGAGGTCGGTGAGGAGTCCGGCGGTCCGCATCCGGACGGTCCAGTCGGCGAGCTCCGGGCCGTCCCCGAGACCCTCGTCGCGCAGCGTTCCGGCGATCATCACCGGGGTATCGCCCGCCAGGCCCAGGTAGAACGTCAGGAACGCGAGAGTGTCCTGGTCGCACCACTGCATGTTGTCCAGGACGAGCACCATGGGCTGGCCGACGGCGATCAGCGCCCGCGCCAGCCCCTCGAAGAAGCGGGGCCGTTGCCAGGCATCCGCCACGGGCCTCACTCCGCCGCCCCACGGTTCCGCACCCCCAGCAGCAACGCCCCACGGTTCGGCGCCCCACGCCCCGGCGCCAACGCTCCGCGACCCAGCACTCCGCGATCCAGCACTCCGGGATTCGGCGCTCCGCGATTCGGCGCTCCGCGTCCCGGTGCTCCCGCCACTCCGCGTCCGCGTCCTGTGGCCCTTGACCGGGACGAGGCGGTCGACTTCGGCGCGCCACGTCTCGTCGAGGGTCGCGGTGGCGGATCGTGCGGCCGGGGTGCGCAGCCAGTCCGCGACCGGGGCGAGCGCCAGCCGTCCGGACGATCCGAAGCACTGGCTGGACGCGACCACCGCGCCCTGCCGCCGGGCCAGCTCGGCGAACTCCGTCACCAGGCGGGTCTTCCCGACTCCGGCGGCACCCCGGACCAGCGTGCAGCCGGGACGGCCCGCCATGGCCGTACGCCACAGGTCGCGCAGCACGTCGAGCTCCCGCGACCGCCCGACGAGCCGGGCCACGGCGACACCGGACCGGCCCGCGTCCGGCACGGCGACGACCGCCGCGTCCGCCGCCGTCCCGCCCTCGGCGGCGCCCGCGGCGGCCACATCGGCGCCCGCGCCCGCCATCAGGCGCTGGAATGCGCGCCGGGTCGCCGGGTCCGGGACGACGCCCAGCTCGCGCTCCAGCACCGAGGCGCAGTGGTGGTAGGTGCTGATGGCGCCCGCCCGATCGCCCAGGTCGGCCTGCAACTGGATCAGGACGCGGTAGCCGACCTCCTCCAGCGGCTGCAGCCGGATCCGGCGGCGGGCGGCGTCGACGGCCCTCGCCAGGTCGCCCGTTCCGGCGGACGCCGTCGCGACCAGATCGCACATCTCCACGCACCGGCGCTCAAGCTCCGATCTGGCGTCCAGCACCCAGTCGTCATGCACGCCGGGCAGGAGGTCACCTTTGTATTCGGCGATGGCCCGGCACGCGTGATCGGCGGCCGCTTCCCCGTCTCCCTTGGCCAGCGCCGCCCGAGCGCCCTCGCACTCGGCGGCGAAGACGCGCAGGTCGACGCGGCATGTCCCGCTGTCTCGCCAGCACAGATCCCGGGACGTGACCACCAGCGACGGCTCCTGGCCGAGGACACGCCGAAGGTGATGCAGCTCGCGGCGCAGGTTGGTGAGCGCCTGCGCGTCCGTGGAGTCGGGCCAGAAGATCCCCGCGATGCGCTGCCTGGTCTGCGGCGCCCCCGCATGGGCGGCCAGATACGCGACGAGTCCGACCGTGCGCGGTGAACGCGACCGCACACCCGACTCGTCGTCGCCGATTACCTGATCCCCCAGCAGAGACGCGTACAGCATGGCAAGCCCGCCTCCCGAAACCTCCTCAGATTAGCTGTATCGTCGGCACGCCATGGGCGACGTGTGGGCTGCCGGAGACGCCTACGAGGACTACGTGGGCCGGTGGAGCCGCCGGGTCGCGGACCCGTTCCTCCGCCGGCTGGACGTGCCCGCCGGCAAGCGCTGGCTGGACGTCGGCTGCGGCACCGGAGCGTTGACGGCAACGATCTTGGCTTTGACGGACCCCGCCCAGGTCATCGGGGTGGACACGTCCGAAGGATTCCTCTCCCGCGCCCGCGCTCAGGTCACCGATCCACGTGCGAGTTTCCGGCTCGCGGACGCCCGTTCGCTGCCGTTGCCGCCGCCGTTGCCGACGCCCGGCCACCGCCGCCGGTTCGACGCCGTGGTGAGCGGTCTGGCGCTCAACTTCGTCCCGGAGCCGCACCTGGCCGTGGCCGAGTTCGGCCGGGTCGCCACGGAGGGCGGCACGGTCGCCGCCTACGTCTGGGACTACGCCGAGGGCATGGCGATGATCCGGCACTTCTGGGACGCCGCCATCACGCTCGACCCGGCCGCCGCCACCGAACTCGACGAAGGCCGTCGCTTCCCGCTGTGCCGCCCCGAACGCCTCCACCGCCTGTGGACGGACGCCGGGCTGGACGAGATCACCGTCGAGCCGATCGAGGTGCCGACGGTGTTCACCGGCTTCGACGACTACTGGCGGCCGTTCCTGGGCGGCCAAGGCCCGGCACCCGCGTACGCGATGTCGCTGACCGAGGAGCACCGCCGCGACCTGCGCGACCTGCTCCGCACCCGCCTCCCTGCCGCCCCGGACGGCTCCATCCGACTCACCGCCAGAGCATGGGCAGTAAGGGGCATTAGAGGGCAGTAGAGGGCGTAAAGGGCGGTAAGCGGAACCAGGACCGCAGGGCGTTAGGAGCCTGCCAGCCAGGACAGCATGCGGCCCCTGGACCAGCATCGGCCAAGGCCCTCGGCGCGCAGGGACGAGTGGTCGAACAGCGCCAGCCCGATGATGCTGTGCCCGGACGCGCGCCGATCACCGAAGGTCGGCATCCCCGGCGCGACCCCGACGCCTTCCACCGACACCCACGCTACCGTCCGCTCGGTCGCCGCTTCGTCGAGGCGGTGCAGGAAGCGCAGGCGGGTTTCAAGCGGGTAGCGCGACAGTGACCAGGTCGTGGTGACGACGGGCAGGGCGTCGGCGGGGACGCGGGCGAAGGCGTCGGGCAGCAGGTCGAGGACGTCCCCTTGCAGCAGCAGTGGAGGAGCCTTCGCCACCAACGCCACCTCTGCGTCGAACCTGGCGATCTGGTCCGGCTGATCCCTGTCCGGGACCGAGTCCGAGTCCGAGTCCGAGTCGGGGACCGAGGGTAGGCAGGTGCGGAGCCAGCGGACCTCGTCCGGGTCGGTGACGTCGATCGGATCGCGGTCGACGCCGATCCGGGCGACGACCTCGGGCAGCGCCCGCGCCGGAACAGGCCCGTCGCTCACAAGCGAACACGACATCTGAACAGGCGAGGACGCGTCGCCCACAGATACCAGTGGCTGCCCATCACGCTTGCTGTAGGTGATGCCGACGCGGTCGACGTTGAGGTTGAACCCCGCCGAACAGCCGACGTCGATCAGCCCGACCGCATCAGCGCCCGCCCGGTGGGCCGCCTCGGCGATGGCCGGATACAGCACCGCGCAGTGCCCCGTCGTGCGGGCCCTGGCCCTGCTGCGGCTCCGTGCGGTCGGCGGCTTCGGCATTCCGGCGAGTCTAGCGATTCGGGCGAATACCCCGGATCGGCGGCCGACGATCACCATGATCTACGCTGAGTGGGTGAGTTGTTACTGTTAGTGTCCGGCCGTTCGGGATTCGGGGGATCGGCTGTGGCGACGGAGAGGTGGGGGACGGTCCGCCGGTGGCACAGGCGGCTGTTCTTCTCGGCGCGGGGACGCGCGACGCTCACCACCGTGGCGGTGTCGACGCTGATCCTCGGCCTGGTGTTCGTGCTGCTCATGGTGCTCGCCCGGGAGTGGGCGGAGAGCAAGGTGTGGCGGAAGTCCGAGCGGACGGTCGAGCGGGTCGTGACCGACATCGTCCGCGGCCGCTACGAGGACGTCCTCGACACCGAGCCGGACGAGACGTCGCTGGTGCAGGTGCTCGGCCCGGACGGGGTGGTCGTGGCGGAGAGCGTCGGCCTGAGCGGGCGCCCGCCGCTGGCGGCCGACGACGTGCTGAACGACAAGATGATCATCGACCGCGCCTCCTGCCCCGACTTCCTGGAGGGCTGCGTCTGGATATTCGGAACGCGGTTGCGGACGTCGCCGTGGGGGCCGGGCGTCACGGTCATCGCCGCGACGCCGCTGCCGACGCTGCTGCACGTGTGGCTGTTCCCGGCGTCCCTCGCGCTGGTCATGGTGGCGCTGCTCGCGCTGATCGCCTGGTGGACGTGGCACACGATCGGGCGGGTGTTCGTCCCGGTCGACGAGATCCGCGCGGAGATGGCGGAGTTCAGCAAGCAGGGCCTCGGCCACCGGGTGCCGGTCCCGAAGACGGGCGGCGTCCGGCTCCAGGCGCTCGCCGAGACCGTCAACGCGACGCTCGAACGGCTGCAGGAGGCGACGGAGCGGGAACGCCGGTTCGTCTCGGACGCGTCGCACGATCTGCGCAACCCGCTCGCCGCGTTGCAGACCCAGCTGGAGTCCGCGCTGGACGAGCCGGACGACTACGACTGGCAACCGATGGTCGTGTCGGCGCTCGGCGACACGCGGCGCCTGAACAACATGGTCGTCGACCTGCTGGAGCTGGCCCGGCTCGACTCCCGCGCCCCGGTCCCGATCGAGCGGATCGACCTCGCCGGCCTCGCCCGCCGGGAGGTCGAGCGCCGCCCGCCTCGCATCCCGATCACCACCGACCTGGAGCCGGACGTGACCGTCCAGGCGAACCCGGTGCGGCTGGCGCGGGTGCTCGGCAACCTGCTGAGCAACGCCGAACGGCACGCCGTGGACGGCATCCAGGTCACGGTGGAGCGGGACGGGGGCGACGCCGTCCTCGAGGTGCTGGACGACGGCGACGGCGTCCCGGACGAGTCGCGGGAGCGGGTGTTCGAGCGGTTCGCGAGGCTCCGCGAGTCCCGGACCCGGGACCCGGACGGCACCGGGCTCGGGCTGCCCATCGCGCGCGAGATCGCCGAGGTCTACGGCGGCACCCTGCGCATCGACGACAGCCCGGCCGGCGCCCGCTTCGTCCTACGCCTCCCCCTCCTCCTCAAGGACGCCCCTAAGGACGCCCCCAAAGAGGACCCCCAGAACGCCCCCAACGACGGCGCCAACGAGGGCCCCACGGAAGACCCTAGAGACAGCTCTAAGGACGACGGCGGCGGATGACCTCGATGACGCTGGACAGGCCATCCGATCCGTGACCGGCGTCGACGGTGCGCCAGAACAGGTCCCTGAGCGCGAGCGGCCCGGCCGTGTCGATTCCCGCTTCGCGGGCGGCCGCCACGATGTGGTCGGCGCCGACGGCCTGCATCCTCATGGTGTGGTCGTCGCCCGGGTGGACGCCGGCGTCGATCGTCTCGGTGATGATCTTCAGGAAGCCCATCGGGCCGTCCGACGCCAGATCCCCCACCGTCGCGGCGGCGAACGGGCGGAACTGCTCCGCCGACACACCCGCCGTGCCCAGCAGCGCCACCGAATGCATGTAGGCGGTCAGCGTCGACCAGAACAGGTACAGCTGCGCCTGGTAGTAGAGCGACGACAACCCGAGGTCTGAGCCCACGAAGGTCGCGTCGCCCAGCTCGGTCAGCGTTTCGCGATGCCGGTCGAGGGTCGCCTCCTCGCCGCTGTAGAAGATGTACGCACCCGGCTTGCCGATGCCCTGCGGCGGCGACATGACCCCGCCGGTCAGCAGGTCCGCACCATGCCGGGTCGCCCATTCCCCGGCGCGGCGCAACTCGTCCGGGCTGCCGGAACTGAGGTTGACCAGGGCACGCCCCTTGAGCACCTCGCCCGCAGCGGAGCCGGGCGAGCCGGGCGAGTCGGGCGAGCCGAGCGAGCTGAGCGAGTCGGGCGAGCCGAGCGAGTCGGGCGAGTCGGGCGAGCCGAGCGAGTCGGGCGAGTCGGGCGAGCCGAGCGAGTCGGGCGAGTCGGGCGAGTCGAGGGAGTCGTACATCGCGGGGTAGTCGGTCTGGCTGATGACGATCAGTTCGGACGCGGCGAGCGCGTCGGCGGACGTCGCGGCGAGGGTCGCGCCCTTGGCCACGAGCGGCTCCGCCTTGGCCGCCGTCCTGTTCCACACCGTGGTCGGGTGCCCGTTGCCGAGGAACGTCGCGGCCATGGCCGCGCCCATGGGCCCCAGGCCGATGACCGTCACAGGTGATTTCGCCATTTGAATCCTCCTCTGAGTGATGGGTCGAGCCTCACCGGCGGCGCTACGGAAATGCTTCGGGCGGTCCCGTAGCGGTCCCGTAGCCGCCCTGTAGCCGCCCTTTAGCTGGGGCGTAGCCGTCCCGTCGCGGGTGCGTACGCTGGACGTCGTGCGTTTCGGGGTGCTGGGTCCGCTCATCGCGTGGACGGATGACGGGTCCGCCGTGCACGTCCCGGAGCCGAAGGTCCGGACGCTGCTGGCGATGCTGCTGACCGAACCCGGGCGCCCGGTGTCGGCCGATCGGCTGGTGGACGCGCTGTGGGGCGACCGTCCGCCGCGTAACCCGTCCGGCACGCTGCAGGCCCGCGTCTCGCAGCTGCGTCGCGTCCTGGACGATGCGGAACCGGGTGCGCGAGCACTGCTCGTCGCCCGCCCGCCCGGCTACCTGATCGACGTGCTCCCAGACGCCGTGGACGCCGGACGCTTCGCGACCCTCACCGTCCAGGCAGGCGAGACGACCGACCCGCTGACCAGGTCCCGCCTTCTGGGAGAGGCGCTGGCACTGTGGCGCGGCCCCGCGTTCGACGGCCTCGACCAGAGGCTGAACAGCACCATCGCCACCGCCGCGACCGAGCTGGAGGAGCGGCGGCTGGTCGCGCTGGAGGAGCACGCCGAAGCCCGGCTTGAGCTGGGCGAACACGCCGCGCTGGGCGCGGAGCTGGCGGCGGAGGTCGCCCGGCATCCGCTCCGGGAGCGGCTCCGCGCCGCGCACCTGCGCGCCCTCTACCGTGCCGGACGCGGGAGCGAGGCCCTCGCCGCCTACCACGACCTGCGGGAACGGCTGGCCGGCGAGCTGGGCGTCGACCCGAGCCCGGAGCTGTCGGCGCTCTACCTGTCGATGCTGGAGCAGGAACCATCGGAAGCGGGGCGGCCCCGCACGACGTCGAGGCTGCCGGCCGCCATCGGGGAGCTGATCGGGCGCGGCGACGCGGTGGAGCGGGCCCGCGCGCACCTCATCTCCGACCGGCTGGTGACGTTGACCGGCCCCGGCGGCGTCGGCAAGACGCGGCTCGCGCTGGAGACGGCCGCGCGCTCCGCGGCCGACCACCCGGACGGCGTGTGGATGGTCGAGCTGGCCGCCGAGCAGGCCGAGACGGCGGCGGACGTCGCCGAGCCGGTGGCGCGCGTCCTCGGGCTGTGGGACGAGGGCGGCGACGGCCCGGCCGAGCGGCTCACCCGGGCCCTGGCGGTCCGCCGGTCGCTGCTGGTCCTGGACAACTGCGAGCACCTCATCGAACCCGCCGCCGAGCTGGCCGGACGCCTGCTGGCCGGGGCGCCGGGCCTGCGGATCCTCGCCACGTCCCGGGAACCGCTGGGGCTGCCCGGGGAGCGGCTGCAGATCGTCCCGCCACTGGATCTGCCCGGCCGCGAGACGGCGCCGGACGCGCTGCTGAGGTCGAGCGCGGTGCGGCTGTTCGTCGCGCGGGCGGCGGCCGCGGCGCCGGGGTTCACGCTGGACGAGGCGTCCGCGCCGTGGGTCGCGTCGATCTGCCGGCGCCTCGACGGGCTGCCGCTCGCGCTCGAACTGGCCGCGACCCGCGTCCGCGCGCTCGGCGTGCGGGAGCTGGCCGCCCGCCTCGACGACCGCTTCCGCGTCCTCGCGGACGCCCGGCACGGCGGCCCGGCCCGGCAGCGGACGCTCCGCGCGATGATCGACTGGAGCTGGGAGCTGCTGACCGCCCCCGAGCAGGTCACCCTGCGGCGGCTGGTCGTCCACGCGGGCGGCTGCACCCTCGACGCGGCCGAAACGGTCTGCGACACAGACGCCACCGCACTGGCAAGGCTCGTCGACCGCTCACTCCTCACCCGCGCCGAGGACGACGGCCGCTACCGCCTCCTGGAATCGGTGGCCGCCTACGCCCTGGAGCGGCTGCAAGAAGCAGGCGAGGAGGACGAGTTCCGCCACCGCCACGCCCGCTACTACACCACCCTCACCGAACGCGCCGCCGAGCGCCTGCGCGGCCCTGAACAGCCCGAATGGCTGGACGTTCTAGACCGCGAGGCCGCCAACCTCACCACCGCGCTGAAACACGGCGACGCCGCCGTCACCGTCCGGCTGGCGAACGCCCTGGGCTGGTACTGGTTCCTGCGTGGCCGCTTCGGCGAGGCCCGCAACGCCTTCGAGACGGCATCGCAGCCACCCGCCACGCCCTCAGCCGAGACCGCCGTGTGGCTGGCCGCGTTCACCATGCTCTCCGGCGAGACCAAGGATTCGGAACAACTCCGCCAGACCGCCCTGGCCACCCCCCAGAAGGACGAGTTCGCGCAAGCCAAGGCGGAATGGTTCCTCAGCCACGTCCACTGGGCCTACGGCGACCTGGCCGCGAACGAAGAACGCGTAGAGCGCGCCGTCTCCGTGTTCCGCGCCCACGGCGACCGATGGTTCACGGCCGCCGCGCTCACCACCCGCGCCAGGTTCGCCCTGGGACACGGCCGGCTCGCGGCGGCGTACCAGGACGCCGAGACCAGCATGGCGATCTTCGACGAGCTCGGCGACCCGTGGGGACGGCTGGAGGCGTCCGACGCCCTGGCCCGCCACGCCGAGATCATCGGCGACCACGGCGCGGTCGCCCGCCGCCACCGCGCCGCCCTCCACGCCGCCGAAGAGCTGCGGATGTGGCCCGAGGTCTCCTACCGGCTGTCCGGTCTCGGCCGCGTCGCGCTCCTCACCGGCGACCTCGACCAGGCCCGCGACCTGCACGAACGCGCGCTTGACCTGGCCGGACGGCACGCGGCGCGCTCCGCGCAGGAGTTCGCCGAGACCGGGCTCGGCCTCGTCGCCAGGGCGCGCGGCGACCTCGACGCCGCCGAGGCCCACCTGCGCGCCTCGCTCGGCTGGCTGCGCGACATCGGCGGGACGGCCGGGATCGCGTTCGCGCACGCCCAGCTCGGCTTCATCGCGGAGGAGCGCGGCGACGCCGGGACCGCGCTCGCCCTGCACACCGAGGGCCTCGCCGGGGCCCGCGCCGTCGGCGACCCGCGCGCGGTCGCGCTCGCCCTCGAAGGGCTCGCCGGGGCCCGCTCCCTCGCGGGCGACCACGCGGCGGCGTCCGAGCTGCTGGCAGAGGCCGCCGCGCTCCGCGAGGCCGCCGGGGCGCCGCTGCCCGCCGCCGAACGCCGCGACGTCGACCGCATCACCGAGCGGATCGGGAGGATCCGGGACGCGTCCGGCGTTACCCAACAAACGGGCACGTTCCATGGCGAGGGGAAGCAGGGCAGAGCATGAGCGAGGATCTCGGATACGGCTGGCAGGGCGACGCCCTCGACCTGCCCGCCTACCTGAAGCGGGTCGGCCACGACGGCGACCTGGCCCCGACCGGCGACACGCTGCGCGCCCTGCACCGCGCGCACACCACGTCCATCCCGTTCGAGAACCTGGAGATCATGCTGGGGCGGCCGGTGGACCTGTCGCTGGACGCCGTCCAGGCGAAGCTGGTCGGACGGTCCCGCGGCGGCTACTGCTACGAGCACAACCGCCTGTTCGCGGCGGTGCTGGAACGGCTCGGCTACGAGGTCACCGCCCTGGCCGGACGGGTCACGCTCGGCGCCCGCAAGCTGCTGCCCGCCACGCACGCGCTGCTGCACGTCCGCCCGCCGGGCCAGCCGCGCGAGGAGCCCGCCTGGCTGTGCGACGTGGGCTTCGGCGCCGGTCCGCTGGAACCGCTGCGGCTGCGCGACGGCGAGGAGGCCGACCAGGACGGCTGGGGCTTCCGCCTCCACAAGGGCCGGACCGTCACCGCCTGGACGCCGAACACGGTCGGCTGGGAACTCCACCAGCGTGGGCCGGACGGCTGGGTCGTGCGCCACACCTTCACCATGAACGAGCAGTTCCGTGTCGATTTCGAGGTGGGCAACTTCTTCGTCTCGGCGAGCCCGCACTCACCGTTCACGACCCGCCCGTTCACGCAGAAGTTCAGCGCCGACGCACACCGCGTCCTGGACGGCACGAAACTCACCATCAACCGCCCCGGCGCCCCCACCGAGACCCGCACGCTCACCCCGGAACAGCTGCCCGAGACGCTCGCGGAGGATTTCGAGATCGTCCTGGAGCCCGAGGACGCGACGCGCCTGATCGAATTCCAGCGCAACGTCACCAAGGCGGAGGGCTAGGGGAGAGGTCTGCGGTCTGGCCGAGAAGCCGGCCGATCGAGACTTGAAGCCTTTCCTCGGGGTACCGCCCAAGGCATCGGACCTGCGCGGGCCCGGCCGGACACCGGACGGGCCCGGCGCATATCCGCAAGCTGGAGGGCTGATGAGCGATCACAAGAACGACGAGGACCGGCCGCTCGCCGACCGACGCGCCGAGGCCGGCGCGCCCCAGGAGGACGACCCCGACCTCGCGGAGGAGCACACCCCCGGTCCCACCGACCCGCCGAACGCCGAGGCCGACGCCCCGGGCGGCGAGGACGACGGATACCTCCCACCGACCGAGAACCCGTAGCACCCAATGACCCCGTAGCACCCATCGAGAACCGTCCCGGGGCCGGCAACCGGCCCCGGGACGGTCTCGACGCCACTGCTCCTAGCCGGCCGGGTGCGGCGGCTGCTGGTCGGGCGGGGTCCCGCCGCCTTCGCCGCCTCCCTTGTTCCCCTTGTCGGTGCCGTGCGCGTGGCCCTTGGCCCGCGTCTTCTTCGGGTCGGTGGCCTCCGGCGCGGGCTCGTTCGTCACCGAAGTCCGCCCCGACCGCCGGATCTCGGGTTGCTGCGGGTTGGGCATGCTCATCCCTCCTTCGGGCCGGGCGGATCTAGGCGCTGGACGGTTCGGGACGCAGCGGGTCATGCCCGACGGTCATGAGCGCGTGCCGCCACTCATCGTCCCGTTCCGCGTCCGGCGGACGGTTCTCCAGCCGGTCTTCCACGAAGTCCACGACCTGCTGCATCACGTCGGCGTCGCTCTCGGTGAGGTCGACCTTCCGCTTGCGCAGGACGTCCACCACACGGGAGCCGAGTTCGGACACTCCCGGGCTCGGGCCGGGCGGGAACGCCTCCTCGCCCGACGCGTCCGTCATCAGCCAGATGCGCAGCTCGTCGGAGGTCATGTTGACGAGCCGGTGGAAGTCCTCCCAGGCCAGCTCAGCCTCGGCCGGTATGCGATCGTTCATTGGATTACTCCCTGTTGCCCGTTCCGTCCCCCGCCCTACCCGACACCCGCCGCCCCATTCACGCCCCCGCCCCATTGACGCCCCGCCTCATTCACGCCCCGCCTCATTCACGCCCCGCCCCCGGCCCGCGGACGCCGTTAGATCAGGATCGGCCCGGGAAGACGCCAGACATGGACCATTCGCAGGCCCCCGTCCTCGATGCCCTGGCCGCGTACCACCGCGAAGGCCAAGTCCCGTTCACCCCACCCGGCCACAAACAGGGCCGGAGCGCGGACCCGCGCGTCCTGGCGGTGCTGGGCGACGCGGTGTTCCGCTCCGACCTCCTCGCGATCTCCGGCTTGGACGACCGCACGTCCAGCCAAGGGGTGCTGGAGCGGGCGCAGGAACTGATGGCGGACGCCGTCCACGCCGAGCGCACGTTCTTCTCCACCTGCGGCAGCAGCCTCTCGGTGAAGAGCGCGATGCTGTCGGTCGCAGGCCCCGGGGAGAAGCTCCTGGTGGGACGGGACGCGCACAAATCAGTGGTCTCGGGCCTGATCCTGTCCGGCGTCCGCCCGATCTGGGTGGAGCCCCAATGGGACGCGTCCCGCCGGCTGGCACATCCACCCTCCGCCGAGTCGTTCGCGGCCCGCCTCGACGAGCACCCCGACGCCCGAGGCGCCCTGGTCACCAGCCCCACCCCGTACGGCACATGCGCCGACCTGGCCGCCATCGCCGCCGCCTGCCACGAGCGCGGCAAACCGCTGATCGTGGACGAGGCATGGGGCGCGCACCTCCCCTTCCACCCCGACCTGCCGACCTGGGCGATGGACGCCGGGGCCGACGTGTGCGTGACGAGCGTCCACAAGATGGGCGCCGGGCTGGAGCAGGGCTCGGTGTTCCACCAGCAGGGAAGCCTGGTCGATCCCTCGGTCCTGAAGGCCCGGGAAGACCTCCTGGGAACCACCAGCCCATCCGTGTTGCTCTACGCGGGCCTGGACGGATGGCGCCGCCAGATGGTCGAACAGGGCCACGACCTGCTGCAGAAGACTCTCGATCTGGCCGCCCGCGTCCGCGATGAGATATCCGCCATCCCGGGCTTCACCGTCCAGGGCCGGGACGAGTTCACCGGCCCCGCCCTGGCCCACGACCTAGACCCGCTCCCGGTCGTCATCGACATAGCCGCCTTGGAGACCACCGGCTACCGGGCCGCCGACTGGCTCCGCTCGCACCACCACATCAACCTGCATCTGGCCGACCACCGCCGCATCAGCGCCCAGTTGACCTTCGCCGACAGCGAGGAGACCGTCGCCCCCCTGCTGAGCGCCCTGCACGACCTCCGGAGGCACATCGAGCCCGCCCCGGAGGTCCACGTCCCCGGACCCGAGGACCTGCGCCTCGAACTGGTCGTCCTCCCCCGCGACGCGTTCTTCGGCCCCGCCGAACAGGTCTCCGCAGGCGAAGCCATCGGCCGGATCTGCGCGGAGATGCTCACCCCGTACCCGCCGGGCATCCCGGTCGTCCTGCCAGGCGAGCGCATCACAGCGCCCGTCATGGACTACTTGCGCAGCGGCGTAGACGCCGGAATGGTCGTCCCAGACGCAGCGGACTCCACCGTCAAAACAGTCAGGGTCTTCATAGAGCACTGACCGGACGACGCCCCCGCCCGACCCCTATGCCAGACTCCCTTTTCGGCGGACGACGAGTTGAGGAGCGTCATGGAGTTGGTCCACTCGGGCAAGGTCAGGGACGTCTACGCGGACGGGGACGACCTGATCCTCGTCGCGTCCGACCGGGTGAGCGTGTACGACGTCGTCCTGCCGACGCTGATCCCCGACAAGGGAAAGATCCTGACCCGGCTCTCCCTCTGGTGGTTCGAGCAGCTGGCCGACATCATCCCGAACCACATCATCTCCGCGACGAACGTGCCCGACGAGTGGGAGGGCCGCGCCGTCCGCTGCCGCCGCCTGACCATGCTCCCCGTCGAGTGGATCGCCCGCGGCTACCTGACCGGCCTGGGCCTGAAGGAGTACGAGAAGAGCGGCGCCGTCTCCGGCCTCCCGCTCCCGCCCGGCCTGGTCGAAGGCGCGAAACTCCCCGAGCCGATCTTCACCCCCACCACGAAGGCCACCGAGGGACACGACGAGTTCATCACCTACGACGACGTCGTCACCGAGATAGGCGACGAGACCGCCGCCCACCTGAAGCACGTCACCCTAGAGATCTACAAGCGCGGCGCGTCCCTGGCCGCCGAACGCGGCATCATCATCGCCGACACGAAACTGGAGTTCGGACGGGCCGCCGACGGAACCCTGACCCTGGGCGACGAGGTCCTGACGCCCGACTCGTCCCGCTTCTGGCCAGCCGACCAGTGGCAGCCGGGCGGCCCGCAGCACTCCCTCGACAAGCAGTACGTCCGCGACTGGAGCAGCAACCTCGACTGGGACCGCACCCCGCCCGGCCCCGCCATCCCGCAGGAAGTCGTGGACGCCATCCGAGCCCGCTACGTAGAGGTCTACGAACGCCTGACCGGCACCCGCTGGGCACCCTGACCCCGCCGCCACCGCCGGGTCCCCGGATGGTAGATCTTTCGTTTTCGCTGCTCAGCGGCGTTTCTAGTCGTTTTGTCTCGGTTTTCTCGGCTATGTCGTCCGAGACAGAGGCTATGACGAAGCGAAGTGGTGACCATGCCGGAGACAGGCAACGGAGAACGCGGCAACGGCGAAATGGACCTGAGCCGCCCCGTCGAACAGCTCAAGGATGCCGGCCGCGAGCTCGCCCAGATCCTGATGACCCGGTCGCTGGAGAAGGCCAGCGGCAAGATCGAGGGACTGACCCACCAGCTGAACGAAGCCGCGGACGGCAAGGGCGCCGGCAAGAAGGCGGCCGCCGCCGGCGTGGAGAAGCTCGTCAAGGGCAAATCCCCGTTGAAGGCGGGCCTCGGCGCGGGCGTGGCCGGAGCGAAGGAGAAGGCGAAGGAGGCCGTGGGCGCCGCCAAGGGCGGCGGCGGCAAGGGCGGCGGCGCAGGAAAGATGAAGGTGACCAACATCGTCGAACAGTTCGACGTGGGGCTGCCGCGGCGCGTCGCGTACGACCAGTGGACGCGGTTCACCGACTATCCGAGCTTCACCAAGAAGGTGGAGAGCGTCGAGCAGGAGTCCGACGAGAAGCTCAACTGGCGGGCCCAGATCCTCTGGTCCCACCGCACCTGGGAATCCACGATCACCGAACAGGTGCCCGACGAGCGGATCGTCTGGACGTCCAAGGGCCCCCGCGGATATGTCGACGGCGCCGTGACCTTCCACGAGGTGGCGCCCACCCTGACGCGGGTCCTGCTGGTCGCCGAATACCACCCGGACGGATTCTTCGAGAAGACCGCGAACCTGTGGCGCGCCCAGGGGCGCCGCCTCCGGCTGGACTTCAAGCACATCAAGCGCCACATGATGACGCAGACGCTCCTGGAGCAGGACGAGGTCGAGGGCTGGCGCGGCGAGATCCGCGACGGCGAGGTGGTGAAGACCCACGAGGAGGCCCTCAAGGAGGAGCAGGAGGCCCAAAGCCGCGAGGAGACCGGCAAGGATCAGGAGAGCCAGGACCGCGACGAGGCCCCTGAGGAGCAAGAGGCCCAGGACCGCGAGCACGACGAGACCCCGTCGAACGAACGCCAGGGCTGAACGGAAGGAATGGTCCCACGTCCGCGGGTACGGAAGGTCAAGCGACGGGGCGGACCGAATATCGGGGGGAACGATGGGCGAAGACGCGTCCGGCACCACGGACCCAGAACGCGAGCGGAACGCATCCGCCGACAGCCGGGAAGACGAACTGACCGGCACAGCCGTCCGTCCGGACAAGCGGCCGCAACCCAGCGAAGGACCGGACGTCTACCTCGACGTTCCGCTGCTCAAGGTGGACGAGATCTCCTTCGAGGTCGAGAACCTTGACGCGCACGTCTCGCTCGTCGCCCAGGTCCTCGACCTGCTCAAGCTGAACGTCGGCGCGGACGTGTTCCTCGGCAGGGTCAAGCTGGACATCAAGGGGGTCGAGGCCCAGGCACACCTGGAAGTCCGGCTCGACAACGTGGCCGTCATCGTCGACCGGGTCCTGACCACGCTCGACCGCAACCCGGAGATCCTCCAGCACATCGGACGCGGCGTTGAGGCGGCGGCCAGCGAAATCGGCTCCGGAGCAGGCACCGCGGTCGGCGAGGTCGGCAAGGGCGCGAAGGGCGCCGTCGAAGATGTGGGCAAGGGCGCAGGCAGCGCGGTCGAAAGCGTCGGCGAAGGCACAGGCGGGGCAGTCCAAGACGTAGGCCGAGGCGCAGGAGGCGCAGTAGAAAGCGTCGGCGAGGGCGCAGGCGGAGCCGTCCAAGACGTAGGCCGAGGCGCAGGCGATGCCGTCCAAGACGTGGGCAAAGGCGCAGGCGAGGCGGTCGAAAACGTCGGCGAAGGCACAGGCGACGCGGTCAAGGACGTCGGCGAAGGCACAGGCGGAGCCGTCCAAGACGTCGGCAAAGGCACAGGCGAGGCGGTCGAAAACGTCGGCGAAGGCACAGGCGAAGCCGTCCAAGACGTAGGCAAAGGCACAGGCGAGGCGGTCGAAAACGTCGGCGAAGGCACAGGCGGAGCCGTCCAAGACGTCGG
Source organism: Actinomadura sp. 3N508 (assembly GCF_044326375.1). Lineage (NCBI taxonomy): Bacteria > Bacillati > Actinomycetota > Actinomycetes > Streptosporangiales > Thermomonosporaceae > Actinomadura > Actinomadura sp. 3N508. The sequence continues at coordinate 390,137 of NZ_JBIRAX010000010.1, read as the reverse complement.
CAAAGGCACAGGCGAGGCGGTCGAAAACGTCGGCGAAGGCACAGGCGAAGCCGTCCAAGACGTAGGCAAAGGCACAGGCGACGCCGTCCAAGACGTAGGCGAGGGCACCGGGCGCGCAGCCGAAGGTGCCGGGCGCGCAGCCGAAGGCGTGGGCAAAGGCGCAGGCGAAGCGACCAAGAGCACCGGCGAGGCCGCCGGCCAGGCAGCGGAGACCACCGACAAGGCCGCCGAAAGCGCAAGCGACGCCGCTGTCAAGGACACCGGAGAAGACAACGACGCACAGGAATCCAACTCCGACGACCAAGAGGGCGCAGATCTCCAGTCCGCCCTGCACGGCACCGAAGAGTCCATACGAGACCTAGGCCGAGCCCTGCTCCGGATGTTCTCCCAGCAACCCAGCTCACCGGAAAAGGAGCCCACCGACCATGAGTCATGACGGCCTCCCGGACGCGGAACTCCGCCGAACGGCCGACATCCTCTTCACAGCCAAAGTGAAAGCCGACGAACTCCGCTTCCACGTGGCCCCAGAAAGCTCGGTCACATTCACCGGAAACGCCAGCGACGACTCCGCGTCCGGCAGCGACCGCACCAACCTGCCGGACAAGGTCCAGGAGAACACCACCTACCGCGACATCGAAGTCCACTACGCCATCGCAGCGATACTGGACCCCGACGAGCCCTAATTCCCGGCCGCCTACCAGGTGGCAGGGAACATGCGGTGCCTGAGAATCGCGTCCACCTGCCCGGCGGCATGCTCAAGGTCACCGCACCCCGAGAGGTAACCGCACCTCCCACGCCCCGCCTCGTAGTAGCCCCACGCGCCACCCGGCGTAGCGCGCACCCGCACCACGACCTTGACGTGGTCGCTCGGGCTGAAGGCGAAGACCCACAGCAGCGGCGGCCAGGTGGGGACCTCCTCGACCTGGTAGAGCTTGACGCACCTGTAGCCCTTGGACGTGACGGCTCCGTCCAGCAGATCGAGGTAGCGAACGGCCGTCCGCCGCCCCAGACGCGTCCGCCACCGCAGCACGTACCGCTCCGCCCGGACGTTCAGCGGCCGCAACGAGCCCATACGACCTTCCCCTTCTCGCCGAGCGCCCGGACACCCCAGTCGTGGACGAGCCGCACCATCAGCAGCAGCCCCCGCCCGCACGTAGCGTCGTTGTCCGCGTCCCGGACAACGGGCAGCCCCACCCCGTCGTCCTGAACCTCGATGACGACCAGACCGTCACGCTTGTCCAGGAAAACCCGAACCACGATCTGCCCGAATCCGACGTGCTTGTACGAATTTGTAACTAGTTTCGTAACCACGGTCCGCGCGACGTAGTCGTCGCCGCACCCCAGTTCACGGAACCGCTCGGCGACATAGCACCGCGCCTTGGCGGGCGCCCGATCCGTCGGCTCCAGAACCAGCCCCGACCTCCCCGGCGCAAAAGCCCCTGCAGTCATGATCACGCCCCTCGAACGCGTTGGCTTCACATTTCTCTCAGTAAGCCACCCATCAACGGAGAGTCATGATTAACCTTAGAAAAGACACAACATCTCGTCTGCGATCTTGTCTTCTCGGTTACGAGCGGTTCCGGCCGGTTGAGGAGTGATGATCATGGCATCCCCCCGACGACGTGCAATGACGTCACCGGCGCTAGCGGCTTTCGGTCGCCAGTTCAGGCGATACAGGGAACGCGCTGGGTTGAGTCAGGCTCGCGTCGGACAGCGCACAGGCAAGACCGCATCGTTCGTCTCGCAGGTCGAGAGTGGGAAGAAGCGGTGCAAACGCGAATTCGTCGAGATCATGGACCCGGAGCTCAGGGCAGGCGGCGTCCTGCTCAACCTCTACGACGACCTCGCCAAGGACGACGGACGCCTGGGCGTCCCGACCTGGTTCGACTGGCCCGAAGTAGAAGCCGAGGCCAACGTACTGACCTGGTGGGAGCACACCATCGTCCCCGGTCTTCTCCAGAAAGAGCGCTACGCTCGCGCCTTCCTAAGGACCGACGACAAGGTAGCGGCACGCATGGCCCGCCAAGAGATCCTCACGCGCGACGTCCCAGCCCCCACCACCCTGTTCGCTTTCCTCAGCGAGAACGCGCTTACGACCCTCACCGGCTCGCGAGAGATCATGAGGGAACAGCTAGAGCACCTACTAGTGATGAGCGAACTACCAAACGTAACGATCCAAGTCGTGGTGCACGATGACGGTGTTCCTGCTGCGACCGGTGGGGCATTCATTCTCGCGACAATGAACGATCGGAGCGAGGTGGCGTATCTTGAGACGACCGTACGCGGCATCACGACCGAAGACGAGAACGATCTCACTGGGCTCGCTCAAGCTCTAAGGACATTGGGAAGCAAGGCCCTCCCGGCGACCATGTCACGGGAGCTGATAAGAAAGGTGATAGAAACCAAATGGACCTGAGCAAAGCCCCTTGGCGCAAGGCTACGAAGAGCGGCGAAAATGGCGGCGCTTGCGTAGAGGTAGCCAGCGTTCCTGGGACTGTGGCCATTCGAGACAGCAAGGATCCCAAGGGCACCAAACTCACGCTGAGCCACGAAAATTTCCGCCACCTCACTCAGGCCCTCAAGAACCTCTAGGAGCAAGATGGTTGACAGGACTGAGGGCGAGAAATGAACCCGAACCACACCGTGTGGCGCAAGGAAAGCAAGAGCGCCGAGAACGGCGGTGACTGCGTGGAACTTGCCTCCGTGAGCAACGTGATCGCCATCCGCGACAGCAAGAACCCCAATGGCCCCAAACTCACCCTGAACCACACCGACTTCCGCCACTTGGCCGAAACGCTTAAGCACCTCTAACTATAATTGTCGGCGGAGAGCGCGTTTATTTGACCACTCAGGCGCCCCACGTCCCAAGCCGCAATCCAGCAGCGCGCTTCACCGCCTCATAAGCTGAGCTGATCGGTTGGTCTCGGCTCTGGGATCATGGATCCATGGTCGAACGGGTGCTGCGATCGCGCGCTGAGCAACTCGCTGGATACCGCAGGGTCCTGGAAGCAAGAGACCCGACCACACCCGCAGATCGTCTCCGGATCCTCGCCGCCGACGAGATTCGCCCCGTACGCGTCTGGACGGGCCTGAACCCGCATGCTCCGCCGGACGCGCTTGAACTACTGGCCCACGACGAGGACAACTACGTCCGCCGGATAGCGCTGCACCACCCGAGCGCACCGGAGACGGCCCTACTCCACATACCTCCATTTGAGACGGCCAAGGCCGGGACCAGCCACTTCATGGACCGCGAGACAATCGCGCACCACCCCAACGCCTCACGTGCCCTCCGAAAGGCCATGATCAGCGAAGGAACCTGCCGAGCACGCAGCGAATGCAGGCACACCAAGAGCATGTGGCGCATCCGACGGCGCCGACTCACCCTCTGAGCCGTCCACCCACGCGTCTTCGTGCCATCTGATGTGCCGCCGGACGCGGGCGGAGCACTGCTTGAGACCTGTGGATCTGCGGGAGGGGGTGTACCTTCCCGATGATCACGACTCGTCTCAAGCGTGACCGACGCGCCAACGTCGGTCGGGAAGGCACACCCGATGCTCACCGAAGCCCTGCAAGCCGAGGTCGACGCCTACGTCGCCCGGTTCGCCGAGGAGCGGAACGAGCGGGGCCGTCGCCTGGTCGTCCTCGTCCGTTCCGGCGCGCAGTTCAAGAACGGCAAGCTCGTCGAGCGGCCGGACGGGATCGCGGCATGACCGACCCGCACATCGACCAGGAGCCCGACGAGCACCTCCGCTACCGCCGCTACCTCAAACTCCTGGAAGAAGTCACCGAAACGGACGAGATCCAGCTGGTGACCACCGTTCTACGCGACCAGGACGAGACGATGGCCGAGTCAGCGGTCAACCACCACCTGGGACGCCGCGCAGCCCAGCTGCTCACCGACCCGGCATTCACCACCTGGGCCCAGGCCCTCGCCACAGCGATCACAGACCGCCCCTTCCTCACCCGCCGTCTGCACGAGTGGACGCTGCTCAGAACGATCGCGCTAGACGAACCATGGACCGCCCAAGACCTCACCACAGCTTCCGACTGGTTCCAGCGCACGGCCTCGTCGTCACAGTTCATCACCTCGCACCACGCCCTCAGCCTGCTCGCTGAGCAGGGACGAACCCGCCGTGTCCGCAACACGGCAAACCGCCGACTGAATCAGCCAAAGCAGCCACGTTGACTTGATCCACAGGTCTCGACAATTCCTCAGAGGACGACCTGTGCGAAGTGTCTAGCGGTCGAGGAGGCGCCCTGTGCGCTCATCGATGACGCAGCGGGCGCCCATTTAGGTTGGGGCCATGACGACTCTTGCTCAGCTTCGTAAGACCGCCCTCTCGTATCCCGAGACCGTCGAGCAAGCCACCGACTCGGGGAGCGTCGTATTCACCGTGGGCGAGAAGCCGTTCGCGTCGATGGGCAAGGACAAGCTGGTGGAGCTCCGGCTTCCTGCGTCTGATGTGGAGGATGTTCTTGCCGCGCATCCTTCGGCGGAGGCGTTGGGCCGCGGCGGTGTGCGTGTGCCGATCGGGGACATCAATGGGCAGCAGCTCAATCACTGGGTTCGGCTTGCCTGGCTTTCGCAGGCGCCGGAGGGGTTGGCGGCTCGGGTGGCTGCTGGGGGTTCTGCCAGGCCAGGTGAGGTCGGTGATTTGCCGAAGGGCATTGGTGGGCCTGCCACTCGGGCGCTGGTCGGGGGCGGTATCACCTCGCTCAGGCAGGTTGCTGATCTGAGCGATGCCGAGCTGCTGGCCATGCATGGGGTTGGGCCGAAGGCGGTTCGGATTCTTCGTGAGGCGCTAGGCCGCCGGTAGACTCCGGATTGCGGATGGTTCACTCGGTTTTTCCGAGTGTCGTAAGAGGGAACCCGGTGCGAATCCGGGACTGCCCCGCAGCGGTGAGTGGGAACGACCGCCGTCATCACGCACTGGGCCGCATGGCCTGGGAAGCGATGGCCAGTAGGACGCTTCTTCCGGGAAGCGGTGCCCACGAGTCCGAAGACCTGCCTCCGCCCGCGCGCCGGCCGGTGCGCGGTGATCTGCGGCCTCGCGGGAAGGTCTGCGGCGTACGTTCCGTCGTGCGCACCTCCCCGCGCGTCCGCCTATGGCAGAGCGAGGGAAGCCGCCATGAACACGACGATCCTCGGATACCCCCGAATCGGGCCGCGCCGGGAGCTGAAGTTCGCCACCGAGGACTTCTGGGCCGGACGCATCGACGCCGACGCCCTCAACGCGCAGGGCGCAGAGCTGCGTGCGGCTGTATGGACCAGCCTGCGCGACGCCGGTCTGGACGCGATCCCGTCCAACACCTTCTCCTTCTATGACCAGGTGCTCGACACGAGTGTGCTGGTCGACGCCGTCCCCGACCGGTACCGCCGGCTGAAGGGGTTCGACCGGTACTTCGCGATGGCGCGCGGTGTGCAGGACGTCCCGCCGCTGGAAATGACGAAGTGGTTCGACACGAACTACCACTACATCGTCCCCGAGCTGGGGCCGGACACGCGGTTCCGGCTGGCGGACGGCTCCGCCGCCAAGCCGCTGGTCGAGTACCGGGAGGCCAAGGCGCTCGGGATCGAGACTCGGCCGGTGCTCGTCGGGCCGCTCAGCTATCTGCTGCTCGCCAAGCCCGCGGAGGGGGCGCCCCGCGACTTCCGGACGCTCGATCTTCTCGACGGGCTCGTCGACGTTTACGCCGAGGTGCTGGAGCGGCTCGCCGGGTCGGGGGCCGAGTGGGTTCAGCTGGACGAGCCCGTGCTCGTCGCCGATCGCAGCGAGGAGGAGATCGCGGCGCTCGCTCGCGCGTACGCGCGGCTGGGGCGGCTGACGAGCAGGCCGCGGCTGATGGTCGCCACGTACTTCGGCACGATCGGTGCGGACGCGCTGCGCGCCCTGGCCGGGAGCCGCGTCGAGGCGGTCGGGCTGGACTTCGTGGCCGGGCCCGACAACCTCGACGTTCTCGCGTCGGTGGGTGGGCTACCGCGCAAGACGCTTGTCGCGGGCGTCGTGGACGGCCGGAACGTGTGGCGTGCCGACCAGCGGCGGGCGAAGGCCACCTGCGCGGCTCTGCTCGGGCTCGTCGATCAGGTTGTGGTGAGCACCTCCTGCTCGCTGCTGCACGTGCCGATCGATCTGGACGCCGAGACCGCGCTGGATCCGGGCGTTCGGGAGCGGCTGGCGTTCGCGCGGCAGAAGGTCGAGGAGGTCGTCGCGATCGGGCGGACGCTGAGGGAAGATGTTCCGGCCCCGGTCGAGGAGTCGGCGCCCCCTGCGAAGGTCGATCGTGGCGTTCGGGAGCGGCTCGAAGCCCTGGGCGACGGGGCGGCCAGGCGTGGTGATCGGGATGTTCGGTTCGCCGTGCAGCGGGACGAGCTCGGGCTGCCCGCGCTGGCGACGACGACGGTCGGCTCGTTCCCGCAGACCCCCGAGATCCGCCGGGCCCGCGCCGACTATCGCGCCGGACGCGTCACCGCCGACGTTTACACGCGGACCATGAAGGACGAGATCGCCCGCGTCATCGCGCTGCAGGAGGACCTCGGCCTGGACGTTCTCGTCCACGGCGAGCCCGAGCGCAACGACATGGTGCAGTACTTCGCCGAGCAGCTCGACGGGTACGCCGCCACCCAGTACGGGTGGGTGCAGTCGTACGGGTCGCGGTACGTCCGGCCGCCGATCCTGCACAGCGACGTGGCGCGGCCGCGGCCGATGACGGTCGAGTGGGCGACGTACGCGCAGTCGCTCACCAGCAAGCCCGTCAAGGGCATGCTGACCGGGCCCGTCACCATGCTGGCCTGGTCGTTCGTGCGGGACGACCAGCCGCTCGCCGACACCGCCCGGCAGCTCGCGCTCGCGCTGCGGGACGAGATCGCCGACCTGGAGGCGGCCGGGATCCGCGTCATCCAGGTGGACGAGCCCGCGCTGCGCGAACTGCTGCCGCTGCGGGAGGCCGGACGTCCGGACTACATGGAGTGGGCCGTCGGCGCGTTCCACCTCGCGACCTCGGGCGTCGCCGACACGACGCAGATCCACACGCACATGTGCTACTCCGAGTTCGGCGAGATCATCGGCACGATCCGGGCGCTGGACGCCGACGTGACCAGCGTCGAGGCCGCGCGCTCGCACATGGAGCTCGTCGCCGATCTGCGTGACGGCGGGTACGAGAACGGGATCGGGCCTGGGGTCTACGACATCCATTCGCCGCGCGTCCCCGGCGCCGATGAGATCGAGGAGAACCTGCGGCGGGCGCTGCGGGCCGTCGAGCCTGGACGGTTGTGGGTCAATCCGGATTGCGGGCTGAAGACCCGGGCCTATCCGGAGACGGAGGCGTCGCTGCGGAATCTGGTCACGGCGGCGCGGCGGGTCCGTGCCGATGTGGCCGGTGCGAGCGGCTGATCACAGGCAGGCCGGCCCCGGGATGTCGGACGTCCCGGGGCCGATCTGATGCTGATCACAGGCTCAGGGGTCGCCGAGCGTGCGGGGCGTGGCTTCCTCGTCGCCGAGGCTTAGGAGCAGGGTGCGCAGGGTCGCGGCCAGGTCGTCCTGCTGGTGCGGGTCGAGTGCGGCGAGGATGCGCCGTTCGTTTTCTAGGTGGGCGGCGACGGCGCGGTCGATGAGGTCGCGGCCCGCGGGGGTGAGGGCGACGATGACGGAACGGCGGTTGGCCGGGTCGATGTCGCGCGTGATGTAGCCCTTGGCGACGAGCCGGTCGAGCCGGTTCGTGACGGCGCCCGAGGTCACCATCGAGGAGCGGGCCAGCATGCCGGCGGTCATGCCGCCCGGCGTGCCGCCGCGCCGGAGGGTGGCCAGGACGTCGAACTCGCCCCTCTCCAGGCCGAACTCGCTGAAGAGCGCCTTGAGTTCACGCTCGACGATCCGGGTCACCCGGGACAGGCGGCCGAGAACCCGCATGGGGGACGCGTCCAGGTCCGGGCGGGCGCTGGCCCACTGCTCCACGATGCGGTCGACCGCGTCACGATCCTGATCCTGATCCTGTTCCCGCTCCCCCTTCATACCGAATCCTCTCAACGTTGAACTGTTTGACGCCAAGGTACCACTGGCGTACGGTCTTCAGCGTTGAACATTTCAGTGTTGAGAGGTTACCTGTGCGTCGTCCACGAATCTCTGCTGTGCTCGTGCTTCCGCTCGTCCTGGCCGCCTTGGTGGGTAACCCTGCCCAAGCCCAAGCCGCCCCGATCCATGCCGTCCCGATCCAAGCCGCTCCTGCTCAGGCGGCCGTCCATTCCTTCCCGACCACGATTCGGTTGCCGGACGGGTTCCAGCCCGAGGGCATCGCTACCGGGCCCGGTCCGTTCGCCTACGTCGGGTCCATGGCCGACGGGTCCGTCTACCGTGCCGACCTGCGCACCGGGCGCGGCGCGGTCATCAGCCGCGGGGGCGGTGGGCAGGCCCTCGGGATGAAGACGGACGCGCACGGACGGCTGTTCGTGGCGGGCGGCACGGGCGGTGACGCGCGGGTCATCGACGTCCGGACCGGGCGGGTGCTCGCCTCCTACCGGCTGGCCACCGGGGCGACGTTCGTCAACGACGTCATCCTCACCCAGGGGGCGGCCTGGTTCACCGACTCCTTCGATCCGGTGCTCTACAAGCTGCCGCTGCACGGCGGCGAGCTGCCCGCCGAGGCGGTCCGGATCCCGCTGAAGGGCGACCTCGTCTACCAGACCGGGCCCGACGGCGCCGCGTTCAACGCCAACGGCGTCACGCCGACCCCGGACGGGCGGGGCCTGCTCGTCGTGCAGTCGAACACCGGCGGGCTGTTCCGCGTCGACCCGGCGTCCGGGATCACCCGCCGCGTGGATCTGCACGGCGAGTCACTGCCGGACGGCGACGGGCTGCTCCTGCACGGCCGGACGCTGTACGCGGTGCAGAACCGGCTCGACACCGTGGCCGTCCTGCGGCTGAACGCGGCGGGCACCGAGGGCCGCGTCGTCCGGCGGGTGACCGACAGCCGGTTCGACCTGCCGACGACCATCGCCGAGTTCGGCTCCCGGCTGTACCTGCCCAACATCCAGTTCTTCAGCACGGAGCCGACCCCGCACGTCTCCTACCACGCCGTCGCCATCCCCCGGCCCTGAGCGAAGGTCCTGTCGTATGGCCTGACCGTCGCTCTCCATCCACGGTCAGGCCACCCGACCCCCTCCTAACCCCGGTCGTCCAGAGCCTCGTAGAGCCGGACGACCTGCTCGCACACCTCCGTGATGTCGGAGACGGGGAGCTTTCCGGTCTCGCCGGAGCGCGCGCACCAGCGGAACGTCGCGGTCTCGCACCACACCGTCAGGTCGCCGGGACCGGTGAGCACGCTGACGCCGAGCTCGTCCCTGCGCTGGAAACGGTCGACGCCGCGCTGGACGAGGAGCCTCTCCAGGGTCCGCATCGCGTGCGGCTCCTCGACCTTCCGGGCGTGGCGGCGGGCGTGCACGGTGCGGGTGACGGGCAGCGCGAACCAGGTGGCCTTGCCGCGGACCGCGGGGGAGCTCAGCCGGGACCTGGACGGATGATGCCCCCACCGGCCGTCCGCCAGAATCCGGATGATCTCCAGCCCGCGGCCGTGCTCGTGCATGTCACCGGGTGCCTCGCGGCGGCGGCGCCAGTGCCGGAGCGTGTCGAAGGCCTTGATGACCAGCTCGTCGCGGCCGCGCTCGTCGCTGCGCTGGTAGACCCAGAGTTCGGCGCCGGGCGACCCGTCGCCGGACGTGGCGTGCTGCAGGACGTTGGTCGCCAGCTCGCTGACCATGATCGCGAGGTCGTGGACGTCCTGGACGGCCAGCCCCAGTGTGGGCAGCAACCCCTTGACCTGGGATCGTGCCACGGCTGCGATGGAGTCGTCGCCCGGCAGGGGGAGGACGGCACAGCCGAAGTCCTCCAGCCTCCAGGGAATCCCGCACGCGGCCGCGGTCTTCGTCATCACGCCCACTCTCCGAGTATCGCGGAGCCATCAGTGCGATTCAGACATTCGCGACATGAACCCTCAGGGTTCGCGACTCGCTATGTGTGAATCACAGATCCAAGCTTCGCACATCCAGGGGGCCGAAACCCGCTACACGACCAAGGTTCTCGATCTGCAAATGAGACGTTCACCGATACGCCCCAAAGCCGTACAGAACACGTCTCTTCGGGGGGAGGGATGCGTGTACCGGCGGTCATGGGACGGATTGGCCCGCGCGCTGTAGCGTGGACGGCGCCTGAGAGAGGGCCGCACACATGCAGATCCCCCAGGGGTGCAGCCCTGGGGGATCTGGTGTGCGGCCCGGCCTCCGCCCCGGAGCCGGGTCCGCGGTCTCCGCCGAGTGCGGTTCCCTACGCGAGAATCACCTGGTCAGTGGTCGGTTCGTGCGCTGCTCTCCGCCGCACGTCCACGCCGTTCGTCCGTGCCGCTCTCCGTAGCACGTCCGCCACGCCGCTTCCCGCCATGCCGCTCTCCGCCGCGCTGCTCTCCGTCACACGGTCGCGCCGCTCATCCGCGCGTCCGTGCCGCGTGGCCGGTGATCGGTCCTTCTCGCTCGGGGGCATCGGCAGGTCAGCGGTCGTAGTGGCCGGCCCGGACGTCGTCCAGGAAGGAGGCGAACACCGGCCGGGGGACGACGTGCGCCCCGGCCTCCGGCGTCTTGCTGTCCCGCAGCCCGGTGGCCGTTCCGAGGTCGGCGACCTCGACGCAGCCCCCGTTGCTGCTCGCGCTCGCGGTGGCCTTGAACCACCGTGCCTGAGAGAGGTCCATCTCGCTTCATCTCCAGATAGGTCTTACTCCAGAGCTAGGTCCTCCGGAGTCACTCCAGCGTCGCGATGAGTTTCTCCAGGTGTTCCGCGGTGTCGGCGGTGCTCAGCGCCGCCGCGCGGATCTGCTCGAAGATCCGGTCATAGGCCTCCACTTTGCTCGGGGTGTCGATCTCCTGGATGTCGGCGTCGTTCTCCAGGAAGACGACGGGCGGCTCGTCCCCGGGGAAACGGAAGATGTTGACCAGCGTCGACATGCCGGGATGCAGGCCGTCCGACAGGCGGAGCAGCCGCAGCTCGACGTTCGGGCGCGCGGACGCGGTCAGCAGGTGGCGGAGCTGGGCGCGGCGGTCGCCGGCCTCGCCCCACTCGTACATCAGGGACGCCTCGGTGATCAGGGCGATGAGCTGCGGGGCCGTGCCGTCCGTGCGGTCCAGGATCTGCTGGCGCCGCAGCCGTGCCCGCAGCGCCTGCTCGCGCCACTCGGCCGACTTCGTCCCGGACGACAGCAGGGCCTGCATGTACGGCAGCGTCTGCAGCAGGCCCGGCAGGACCAGCGGCATGATGACCCGGATGCTGGACGCGTCGCCCTCGTAGCCGGGGAACTCGTTGTCGAACACGTCCGGGTAGTCGCGCCACCAGGCCCGCTGCCGGGCCTTCGTGGCGAGTTCCTCCAGCTCGTCGAGGTCGCTGCCGGCGTAGATGCGGGCCAGGTCGCGGATGTCGCTGAGCTCGGGCCGCACCCAGGTGTTGGCCTCGAACCGGCCGACCTTGCCGCGGCCCCAGTTCAGCCGGTCGCACACCTGGTTGGCCGTGTATCCCGCCTCGACGCGCAGGTCCCTCAGACGGCGTGCCAGGCCCCGCTTGGCGATGGTGGCCCCGTAAGCCTCGTTCAACGGAACCACCTCCCTTGACAGACGACCGCCATCAGCATACGCCTTCCGAATTTGTGAATCACAGATTCTGCGCCAAATCGGCATACCCGGATCGATCCCCCGATCCGGGCGTACCGGGTCAGGACGCCGCGTTGTCGAACTCGCCCTTCTTCACGCCGTCGAGGAAGCACGCCCATTCGTTCTCGTCGAACACCGAGATGAGCTGCCCGGACGTGCGCAGGAGCGTCCATTCGCCGGCGAACGCGACCTCGATCGCGCCCTCGTCGGTGCCGGAGCGCTTCCAGTCGAGGGCGTCCGGATCGATGCCCAGCTCTTCGACGGTCGGCTTCCCGCTCATGCCGGCTTCCTCGCCACCGCACAGTATCCCCAGCGTGAGCCCTCGCTGTCGGCCGCCACGGGGTCCTCGGCGCCCCATTCGCCGAAGTAGCAGACCTCCGCCGGCGCGCCCTCGTACGGCGGGACGATGTCGAGCCCGGTGAAGAAGCGCGCGATCTCGGCGCGGGGACGGGGGTAGGCGCCACCGGACGCCGACTTGGCGAACACCTTCTTCAGGTCGTCGACCGCGCCCTCCATCTGCCGGTCGCTGGTGACGGCGGACAGGGCGAGGTAGCTGCCCGGCACCAGCCGGTCCATGTACTGCCGGATGAGGCCCCACGGGTCGGCCTCGTCCGACACGAAATGGGTCACGGTCACCAGGAGCAGCGCCACCGGCTCCGTGAAGTCGATCATCGACCGGGTCTCCGGATGTTCGAGCACGCTGTCCGGTTCGCGGAAGTCGGCCGTGATGCACGCCGTGCCGGGGACGTCCTTCAGCAGCTCCTTCGCGTACAACTCGACGATCGGGTCGAAGTCGGCGTACAGGATCCGCGCGTCGGGCGCGACTCTCTGCGCCGCGTCATGCGTGTTGTTCCCGGTCGGCAGCCCGGCGCCGACGTCGATGAACTGCCGGACGCCCTGCTCGGCGAGCCACCGCACCGCGCGTTGCAGGAACCCGCGGTTGGCCCAGGCGGTGTCCACCATGTCCGGCATGGCCTGGCGGACCTTCTCCGCGGCCTGCCGGTCGACCTCGTAGTTCGTCGTGCCGCCGAGGATGTAGTCGTAGATGCGGGCCGGGCTCGGAACGGTGGTGTCCACCCCGGGAGGAGCCTGCTCGGTCTCGCCCACCTGATTCGCCTCCATTGCCACGATTTGTGATGCACGAATTATGAAGCAGCTTCCCCCGCCCGGGTGATCGTTACGGCCAGGTGAGGGACGAAACGCACAACCGGCCCGGCCCGGCGGGTCCATTCGCACGGCGAGCGACGGCTGGGCAGGTTCCTAGCATGGCGGCGGAGCGTCCCGGCGGGCGTGTGAGCTGACCAAATGTGAGCTGAGCAAGGTGAGCCGGCCAACAGGGCGACGGGCGGCACGAGGGGGCGCGATGAGCGGCGAGACCGACCTGCGGAACTTCATCGACGGCGAGTTCACCACGTCTTCCGGCGGGGGGCGGATGGAGATCGTCGACCCGGTGACCGGCGAGGTCTACGCCACGGCGCCGCGTTCGGGCGCGGACGACGTCGACCGCGCCTGCGCCGCGGCGGCGCGGGCGTTCGCCACGTGGCGGCGGACGACGCCCGGCGAGCGGATGACGCACCTGCTCCGCATGGCGGACGCCATCGAACGGCACGCCGACGAGCTGATCGCGGTCGAGTGCCGCGACACCGGCAAGCCCCCGGCGCTGACCATGCGCGAGGAGATCGTGCCGATCGTCGACCAGCTCCGGTTCTTCGCGGGGGCGGCCCGGATGCTCGAAGGCAAGGCGACGGCGGAGTACGTGCGCGGGCACACCTCGTCCATCCGGCGGGAGCCGGTCGGGGTCGTCGGGGCGATCGCGCCGTGGAACTACCCGGCGATGATGGCGGTCTGGAAGTTCGGCCCGGCGCTGGCGGCGGGGAACACGGTGGTGCTGAAGCCGTCCGACACGACGCCCGCCAGCGCCCTGTACCTGGCCGGGCTGTTCGCGGAGATCCTGCCGCCCGGGGTGTTCAACGTGGTGTGCGGCGACCGGGACACGGGCGCCGCGCTGGCCGCGCATCCGGTACCGGCGATGGTGTCGATCACCGGGAGCACGGCGGCGGGACGTGCCGTCGCCCGGTCCGCGGCCGGCACCGTCAAGCGCGCCCATCTGGAGCTCGGCGGCAACGCGCCCGTGCTGGTGTTCGGCGACGCCGACATCGAGGCGGCGGCCGACGGCGTCGGGTTCGCGGGCTACTTCAACGCCGGGCAGGACTGCACGGCCGGGACCCGGGTGATCGTCGCGGCGGAGGCGCACGACGCTTTCGTGGACGCCCTCGTCCGGCGGGTGCGCACGATCGGGTTCTCGCCGGACGAGACCGACGACGGCGCCCTCTACATTCCGCCGCTCAACAACCCGGATCAGCTCGCCCATGTCGGCGGGCTGGTCGAGCGGGCGCCGTCGCACGCGAAGGTGCTGGCCGGCGGCGAGCCGGTCGGCCCCGGGTACTTCTACCGGCCGGCCGTCGTGGACGGCGTCGGCGCGTCCGACGAGCTGAGCCGCACCGAGATCTTCGGGCCGGTCGTCACCGTGCAGACGTTCAGCGACGAGGCCGACGCGCTCCGGCAGGCGAACGACTCGCCGTACGGGCTGGTGTCCAGCGTGTGGACGCGCGACCACGCGCGGGCGCTGCGGCTGTCCGCCGCGATCGACGCCGGGCACGTCGGGCTCAACTGCCACCTGCCGCCCGTCCACGAGATGCCGCACGGCGGCGTCAAGCAGTCGGGCTACGGCAACGATCTCTCGCTCTACTCGGTGGAGGAGTACACGCGGGTGAAGCACGTCATGTCCGCGCTCGGCGAGGACCCCCGATGACCGAACAGAACGTCGGGCCGGTGGACGCCACGCGGGTGCCCCGGTACGGGGAGCCCGCCACGTTCGCGCGGCTGCCGCGCACCGACCAGGTCGATCACGTGGACGTGGCGATCGTCGGGGTGCCGTTCGACACCGGTGTCTCCTACCGGCCGGGGGCGCGGTTCGGGCCGGGGCACGTGCGGGCGTCGTCGAAGCTGCTGCGGCCCTACCATCCGCCGCTCGACGTGGAGCCGTTCGGCGTGCAGCAGGTCGCGGACGCGGGCGACATCGGCGTGAACCCGTTCGACATCGAGGACGCGATCCGCACGATCGAGCGGCGGTCGGACGAGCTGCGCGCGGACGGCGCGAAGCTCCTGAGCATCGGCGGCGACCACACGATCGCGCTGCCGCTGCTCCGCTCCCTGCACCGCGACCACGGCCCGATCGCCGTCCTGCACTTCGACGCGCACCTCGACACCTGGGACACCTATTTCGGTGCCCCGTACACGCACGGCACGCCGTTCCGGAGGGCTTCCGAGGAGGGGCTGCTGGACCCGGAGCACTGCATGCACATCGGGATCCGGGGGCCGCTTTACTCGCGGGAGGACCTGGCTGACGACGGCGTGCTCGGGTTCCAGGTCCTCCGCGCCGACGACTACGAGACCGGCGGGATCGCCGCCGCCGTCGAGCGGATGCGGGCGCGGCTCGGCGACCGTCCCGTGTACGTGTCGGTCGACATCGACGTGCTGGACCCGGCGCACGCGCCCGGCACCGGCACCCCGGAGGCGGGCGGGCTGACGAGCCGGGAGCTGCTCGGCACGCTGCGCGGGCTGGCCGGGGCGAACCTGGTCGGCGCGGACCTCGTGGAGGTCGCACCTGCCTACGACCATGCCGAGATCACCGGTATCGCCGCAGCTCACGTCGGGTACGAGCTGCTGAGCGTGCTCGCCGTCGGGCACCGGACCAAGGGGGAGTGAGGCCCAGATGGAAGGCAGCGCGCGGACAGAAGCCGACGTGCACACCGCCAAGCCCGCGTTCGCGTGGTCGCCGCGCGGGTGGCCGTCGGAGACGGCGTACGCGGATCCGGACGCCGAAGAGGTGTGGTGCTACACCGGCCGGTTCTCCTACTTTCCCGGCGAGACGGTCGCCTTCCATCTGAGCGCGAGCGTCCCGTCGTTCACGATGGAGATCACCCGCGACGGGCTGAACCCGGAGGTCGTGTGGCGGCAGGACGGCCTCACGGCCGGACGGTTCGAGGCGCCCGCGGACGCCTACGCGCAGGGCTGCGGCTGGCCCGCCGGGCTCAGGCTGGAGATTCCGGACGGCTGGCGTCCCGGGTTCTACGTCGTGACCGTCCGGGCGGTGCGCAGCGACGGCGAGCTGTGGGAACGCGAGCACTTCTTCGTGGTGAAGGCCGCTCCGGGACGGCGTCCGAAGGCGGCGCTCGTCCTCGCCACGGGCACGATGCTGGCGTACAACGACTGGGGCGGCGCCAACCACTACCGGGGGCTCGGCGACGATCCGCGCGAGGACGCCGGGAGCCCGCTGTCGTCCACGCAGCGGCCGATCGCGCGCGGGATGATCCGCAAGCCGGAGGGGGCGCCGCGCGAGGCGAACCACCTCACGCTGCCGATCGGCGGCGTGCCGCGCTACGCGTCCTACGAATGGGCGCGGCTGAACGGCTACAGCCGCCACCACGGCGACGCGTTCTGGGCGTCGTACGAGCGGCTGTTCGTGCTGTGGGCGGAGCGGAACGGCTACGAGCTCGACTACCTCACCCAGCATGACCTGCATGTGGACGAGTCCGTCCTCGACGGCTACCGCTGCGTGATCGTGGTGGGGCACGACGAGTACTGGAGCTGGGAGATGCGCGACGCCGTCGACCGTTTCGTGGACGGCGGCGGAGGCTTCGCCAGGTTCGGCGGCAACTATCAGTGGCAGGTCCGGCTGAGCGACGACCTGACGACGCAGTACTGCTACCGGCTGCCGTCCCTCGACCCCGACACCGCGCGGTCGCCGCGCACGGCGACGACGATGTGGGAGGCCAAGTCGGTGGGACGGCCGGGCGCCGCGACCGTCGGGCTGAACGGGCTCGGCGGCGTCTACACCCGGTACGGGGTCGCGACGCCGCGCTCGTCGGGCGGGTTCGTCGTCTACCGCCCGCACCACTGGGCGTTCGAGGGGACCGACCTGTACTACGGCGACCAGCTCGGCGCGGCCCCGACCTTCCTGGCGGCGTTCGAGGTCGACTCGGTCGAGTACACCTTCCGCAGGGGCCTGCCGTACCCGACGTTCGAGGACGGCGCGCCCGAGACCCTGGAGATCCTCGCGATGACCCCGGCGGTCCGGGGCGAGGAGGACCGGTTCGGCGGGCGGTGGCCCATCGGCGGTCCCGAGGAGGAGGTGTACGCCTACAACCGGGAGCTGGGCGACGATCTCCCCGATTATGTTCATGAAGGCGAAATGCGCGGCGCCGGGATGATCGCGGCGTTCACGCGCGGGCGCGGAGAGGTGTTCAACGGCGGTTCGACGGAATGGCCGTACGCGCTCCATGTGGGGGATCGGTTCGTCGACCGGATCGTCCGCAACGTCCTCGACCGATTCCTCACGGGCCCCGCTAGGGACGAGCCATGAAAATCACCGATATCGTCCGGCTGTCGCCGGAGACCGGCGTCGCCACGGTGCCGCCCATCGAGGACTACGAGGTCCTCTCGGCCGAGTGGAAAGAGACCGAATACCTCGCCTACGGCGGCCCTGCCAGGGACTACTCGGGCGGATACTGGACGGGCGAGCCGGGTGCCGTGCGCATCGACCCGTGGCCGTACGACGAGATCTGCGTGATCCTGAACGGCCGCGTCGCCGTCGTCGACCTCGACGGCGGCCGCGCGGAATTCGGTGCCGGTGACGCCTTCTTCATCCCGCAGGGATTCGCGGGGGACTGGGTGACGGTCGAGCCCACGAGTAAGATTTTCGTCGCCGTGCGCCGATAAGCGCTGTGCGCCGGTGAACCCGCTGTTACTTTGCCATAACCGTCCCACCATTACGGTTGCCCCGTGGTTCCCCTTCGGCTTTTCGTGGACCGGCTGCCGCTGCGGCCGCTGGGTGCCACCGATCCGGCCGGCCGGTGGGTGCGCTGGGTCCACGTGAGCGAGCTGGCCGACCCGTCGCCGTTCCTGCGCGGCGGGGAGTTGCTGCTGCTCGCCGGCACCGGGTTCCGTCCGGCCGAGAGCGACGAGTACGTGCGGCGGCTCGCCGCGGCGGGGGTCGTGGCGCTCGGGTTCGGGGTGACGCCGGTCTTCGACGCCGTCCCGCCGGAACTCGTCGCCGCCTGCGACGTCCACGGCATGGCGCTCCTGGAGGTGCCGCCGCATGTGCCGTTCGCGTCGATCGTCGAGCTGCTGCACGCCGAGCTGGTCCGTGCCGAGACCCGTGACCTGAAGCACCTGTCCGACGGCCAGGCCGTGCTGATCAAGGCGGCCGCCGGGCCCGGACCGCTGCGCGCCGTCGTGGAGCGGCTGGCCGAGCTGCTCGGCGGCTGGGTCCTCGTCATGGACCGCAACCGGGACCGGGCCTGGTCCGCCGGGCGGGTCCGGCGCGACGCGGAGGTGACCGCGGCGCTGGAGCGGGCCTGCGCGAGCCCGTCGCCGATGAGCGCGGCGCTCGTCGCCGCAGACGGCGAGCACGTCGAGATCCAGCGGCTCCTCGGGCCCGCGCCGACCGGGTACGCGATGGCCGTCGCGCGGCGCGGCCCGTTCAGCGTCGCCGACCGGGGCGTGGTCGGCGTCGCGGCGTCGGCGCTGTCGCTGCTGTTCACCGCGCCGTCGGCGGCGGGCTCGCCGGAGGCGCTCGGCGCCGCCGCCGTGGCCGGGCTGCTGCGGCTCCCGACGCTCCCCCGCGCGCTCGCCGGGCCGCTCGACCTCGCCGAGGACGCGCCGTGGCGGGTCGTCCGCGGCCTGCTCACCGAGCCGCCCGGCTCCCGCGAGACGATCGCGCAGCGGCTGTCGGCGGTGCTCGGCACCCCGTTCGTGGAGCAGGACGGCGGCTCCTTCGCCGCGATCGTCCCCGGCGACGAACCGGTCGATGACCTGTGCCGTCTCCTGGACGACGCCGGTCACCTCGCCGGGATCAGCCGCCCGCACCCCGCCGACGACCTCGATCCGGCGTGGGGCGAGGCCGGTGCCGCGCTCGACGCGGCGCGCATCGGCGGCGGCTGCGTGGTCGCGGGCGCCGAACCGCACGGCGTGATGGCGCTCCTCGACTCCGCGCAGGCCGCCCGGTACGCCGAACGGCTCCTCGGCCCGCTGGACGCCGCCGCCGCGTCCGGCTCGGCCGGGGAGCTGCTCGGCACGCTGCGGAGCTGGCTGGCGCACCACGGCAACTGGGACCGGACGGCCACCGACCTCGGCGTGCACCGCAACACCGTCCGGCACCGGCTGCGGCAGGTCTCCCGGCTGCTCGACCTCGACCTGAACGACCCCGACACGCGCATGGAGCTGTGGTTCGCGCTCCGCTGGCGCACCCGGGCCCGGTGAGGGGCCTGTCCAGGGGTGATGCGTACAACAGAGGCGCCTCGGTGGGGCTGATCGTCCACTTCTGCGGCCCGGAACGGCTGCATAGCGTGACCGCATCGGGCCCAGAGAGCCCGGGGAACTCCGGAGGCGGATGACCATGTCGACAACCTCACCAGGCTCATCAGGCTCACCAGGCGGCGACCGCGTGGCACCGGGCGCGGGTCCCGGCCGGCTGGCCGCGAACGCGATGGACACCAAGGACCTCGTCTTCACGGTCCTCGCCGCGCTGGCGCCGCTGACCCTGATCGTCGCCGTGGCGCCGCTGCACTTCCTGAAGGGCGGCGCGGCCGTCCCGGGCGGCTACCTCGTGGCGGGCGTCGTGATGGCGCTGTTCGCGTCCGGGTTCATGACGATGAGCAAGTACGTCCGCAACGCCGGGGCGTTCTACGCGACGATCACCCGCGGGCTCGGCCGCCCGCTCGGCGCGGGCGCGGCGACGCTGGCGCTGCTCGCCTACAACGCGCTGCAGATCAGCACCTACGGGGCGCTCGGCCTCTACGCCGCCGGGACGTTCGAGAAGTACACCGACCTGGACGTGCCGTGGTGGGTGTTCGCGCTCGTCGGGGTGGCGCTGGTCGCGTGGCTCGGCTTCCTCGGGATCCACACCAGCGCCAAGGTCCTCGCCGTGCTCCTCATCCTCGAGGTCGCGGTGCTCGTGGTGATGGCGCTGTACGTCCTCGCGAAGGGCGGGTCGGGCGACACGACGTACACCTCATTCTCCCCCGGGACGGTTTTCAACACCTCCAACGCGGCGATGTTCGGGCTGGTGTTCGGCGCGTTCATGGGGTTCGAGTCCACCGCGATCTTCAGCGAGGAGGCGCGCGGCGGCGTCCGGACGGTGCGGCGCGCGACCTACATCGCGGTCGCGTTCATCGCGATCTTCTACGCGTTCATCACCTGGACGATCGTCCAGGCGATCGGCGCGGGCGGCATCGGCGCGGCGGCCGAGCAGAACACCGAGACCCTCGTCACCGGGGTGTTCGACCGGTACACGCCGGAGAGCATCGTCGCCGTGATGGAGATCCTGCTGCTGACCAGCGCGTTCGCGGCGCTGCTCGCGCTGCACAACGCGGCGAACCGGTACCTGTTCGCGCTCGGCCGGGAGCGGCTGATGCCCACCCCCTTCGGCCGCACCCACCCGCGCACCCGCTCCCCGTACCTGGCGGGCGTCGCGCAGACGGTGCTGGCGACGGTCGTCGTCGCCGCCTGGGCCGTGTTCGACCTCGACCCCTACCTCGGGCTCCTGCTGTGGGGCAGCTCGATCGGCTTCCTCGGGATCATCACGCTGTGGGCGCTGTGCTGCCTCGCCGTGATCGTCTACCTCCGCCGGAACAGGGTCCCGGACGGGCTGTGGCGCACCCTGATCGCCCCCGGCCTGGCCCTCGTCCTGCTCTGCGTGGTCATCGTCCTGGTGGTGTCCAACATCTCGCTGCTGACCGGCGCGGGCACCGTGACCAACGCGATCCTGCTGGGCTCGTGCGTGATCGCCTTCGCCGTGGGTATCGCCTCGGCCATGTCGCTGCGCTCCCGCGACCCCGGCCAGTACGCGGTGCTCGCGGAGAAGATCTACGAGCCGGAGAGCACCACCACCCCGGCCGCGCACCCATGACCAGTCCCCATTTCTGGGACCGCGGGTACCGGGCCCTGGACCTGACGGCATCGTGGAACGCTCCGCTCACCCTGCTGGACGACGTCGACGCGTCGTTCACCGGCGAGCGGAGCCTCTACGGCCTGCCGTTCCGGTTCGGCGACGACATCGACGGCCCGTCCCTCGTGCGCGTGACCGGCGAAACCGAGATCCGTGTCGATGACGACTGCAACTGGATCCTGTTCGCCCACGCCCTGGAGGAGCCGGACCTGTTCGAGGGGGCGCCAGTCGGTTCGGCGGCGGCCCGGTACACCGTCCGGTACGCGGACGGCGGCGCGGAGACGGTACCCGTCCGGCGGCGGTTCGAGATCGGGCCGACGCCGCGGCTGTGGAGCGGCCGTCCGATCCCGCTCGACTGGGGCCAGACCCCGTTCCTCGCGCTGCCCGACGCGCAGCATCGGCTGATGCACCGCACCTGCGGCCGGTTCGACGCGGCGGGCGCACGGTTCGTGGACATCGACGACCCGCAGGCCCGCTCCCCCTACGTCCTGCCGTACCGGTTCTACCTGTGGCCGTGGCACAACCCGCACCCGGACCGCCGGGTCGCCGCGATCGAGATCGCCTCCGCCGGGCCCGCGGTGCTGATCGGCGCCGTCACGCTGAGCCGCCTGGCCGAGGACCCGTTCGGCCGGACGGTCTCCCGCGACCTGATCTTCACGCTCGCGGACGGCGCCGGCCCGGTCGGCGAGGACGTCACGGTGGGCGAGGACTTCGCGGTGACCGTCGACCGCGGAACCGCCACCTACGTCTACCGGACGGTCGACGACGGCAGCATGTCCAGCCCGCCCGGCTGGGGCGGCGCGACGAGCCCGCGCACGGGCTACGTCAAGGTGGCGGCGACACCGTCCGCGATCGTGTCCCTCAGCGTCGGCGGCACCGAGACGTCCACCTTTACCTGGGGCGCTCTCCTCGGCGCGGGCCGGATCGTCACCGCCGACGGCACCGAATGGCGCCTCCCCGAAGCCGGACAGGCCTGGATCAGGGGCACCGTCGTGGACGACGCGACCGGCGAGCCCCTCCCCTGCCGCCTGCATTTCCACACCCCGGACGGCGTCCCGCTCGCGCCCTACGGGCACCACACGCACATCAACTCCGACGGCAACACCTGGAACCTCGACATCGGCGGCGACGTCCGGCTCGGCCAGCGGACCTACGCCTACGTCGACGGCGAGTTCGAGGGCTGGCTCCCCCACGGCCCGGTCATCGTGGAGGCCGCGCGGGGCTTCGACTACGTGCCGCTGCGCGAGGAACTGACGATCGAACCCGGGCAGCGGACGCTCGAACTGCGCCTCAGGCGCTTCCACGACCCGGAGGCGGACGGGTACGTCGCGGGCGACACCCACGTCCATTTCGTGTCCACGCACGGCGCCGAGCTGGAGGCGCGCGGCGAGGGCGTGCGCGTGACGAACCTGCTGATGAGCCAGTGGGGCCACCTCTACACCAACACCGAGGACTTCACCGGCCACCCGCACACGTCCGCCGACGGGACGACGCACGTGTTCGCCGGCCAGGAGAACCGGACCGCGATGCTCGGGCACATCAACCTGCTCGGCCTGCGGACGCCCGTCCGCCCGTGGTGCACCGGCGGCGCCGAGGAGTCCGATCTCGGCGGCGGCCTGGAGACGACCCTGGCCCGCTGGGCGGACGAGTGCCACGCCCAGGGCGGGACGGTCGTCCTCGCGCACTTCCCCGTCCCGAACGGCGAGGCCGCGGCCCTGATCGCCACCGGCCGGCTGGACGGCGTCGAGATGATCGCCTACGACGACTACAACATCGAGCAGTACTACCGGTATCTCAACGCCGGATACCGCCTGACGCTGGTCGGCGGCACGGACAAGATGACCAGCGAGGTCCCGATCGGCCTCGTCCGCACCTACGCCCGCGTCCCCGATCCGCAGGCCATGGACTACTGGGACTGGTGCGCCGCCGTCCGGTCCGGCGACACGGTCGTGACGAGCGGCCCGCACCTGCGCCTGTCGGTCAACGGCGAAGCGCCGGGCGCCGTGCTCACCGGAGCCCCGTCCGTGCGCGGCACGGCGGAGTTCCACTCGATCTTCCCGGTCGGCCGGCTGGAGATCGTCGTCAACGGCTCCGTGGCCGAGTCACGGCGCTGGGACTCGGCGACCCAGAACGGTTCCGTCGAATTCGACCTCGCCGTGGACGAGCCGTCCTGGATCGCCGCCCGCTGCTACGGGCCGGGGGAGGGCGTGGCCCGGCACAAGGACGTCTGGGAACGTCCGATCATGGCGCACACGTCGCCGGTGTACGTCGCGCCCGGCGACGCCTACGAGCGTACGGACGAGGCCGTCCTCACCGAGATGTTGCAGCTCATCGACGGTGTCGAGGAGCACGTCCGGACGCGCGCGAGAACCGCCTGGCCCGGCCCGGTCGACCACCGCCACGGCTCCCCCGACCACGACCGCTTCCTCCTCGAACCCCTAGCCGAGGCTCGGCAGACGATCCGCGAACGCCTAAGGGGTCAGGGCTTTCGGCCCACGGCGCAGTAGAAGTCCATGGCGCGGTCGGCGTAGAGGGTGCCGGGGTCGGGACGCCACTGGGGCAGCGGCACCAGGCCCGGCTCCAGCAGTTCCAGGTGCTCGAAGAACCGCTTGAGACCGTCGGCGCTGCGCATGATGATCGGGGTGGCGCCGCTGGCGTTCCATCTCCGGGCGACCTCGTCCATCGCCTCGGTGTTGGCCTCGTTGCTGGGGCAGGCGATCGCCAGGTGCGAGCCGGACGGGAACGGCTCCAGCACCCGGTTCACGATCGTGTACGCCTCGTCGGTGACGCTGAATTCCAGAATGCCGAGCAGCGTGACCAGCACCGGCTTGGTGAAGTCGAGCGTGCGGGCGGCCTCGCTCAGGATCGTGTCGGGGTCGTGCAGGTTGGCGTCGATGAAGTCGGTGGCGCCCTCGGACGAGCTGTTCAGCAGCGCCCGCGCGTGCGCGAGCACGACGGGATCGTTGTCGACGTACACGACCCGGCTCTCGGGGGCGAGGCGCTGCGCGACCTGGTGGGTGTTGTCCCTGGTCGGGATGCCCGTGCCGATGTCGAGGAACTGCCGCACGCCCTCGCCGATCACATGGCGGACGACGCGGCCGAGGAACTCGCGGTCGGCGCGCGCCCACAGCACGACCTCGGGGATCGTCTCCTCCAGCTGGTCGCCCACCTCGATGTCGGCGGGGTAGTGGTCCTTCCCGCCGAGCCAGTAGTCCCACACCCGTGCCGGGTGCGCGACGCTGGTGTCGATCTGGATCTCCGGCTCCTGGCCGGGCGCGTACGCATCACCGGTCACGGCTTCGCCTCCCACGAGGTTGCGGCGGTTCGGGGTCCACGTTTCCATGGCATGCCGGGGCGGGCTCGTTCATTCTGGCCGGACGGTCGGAAATCTGCAATCAGATCGTCCGGCACGAAAAATTGCGACGGGGCACGGGCGTTCACCGGGACGCTTATCGCATTCCGTCGAGCAGAGCCGTCAGCAGGTCGGCGGTGGCGGCGGGCGGGGACGCGTTGACCGACAGCCGGTCGAGGTGCCGCTTGTAGACGGACAGGTCGGCGGCCTTGTCCAGGTAGAGCGCGCTGGTGAGCTGCTCCATGTACACGACGTCCGGCAGGCTCGGCTCGGCGAACCGCAGCAGCGTGAACGGGCCCGACATCGCCGCCATCGCGCTGCGCGCCGGGGGCACGATCTGGAGGGTGACGTCGTGCATGCGGACCGCGTCGAGCAGCGCGACGAGCTGGGCGCGCATCACGTCCCGGTCGACGATGGGACGGCGCAGTGCGGCCTCGTCCACCAGCACCCACAGCAGCGGAGGCTCGGCGCGGCGGAGGATCCGCTGGCGCCGCATCAGCACGTTGACCCGTCGTTCGAGTTCGGTCGCGGACGCCATCGGGTGGCCGAGCTCGAGCGCGGCGCGGGCGTACTCCTCGGTCTGCAGCAGCTCGGGGACGAACCGCGTCTCGTGGACGCGCAGCGCGGACGCCGCCTCCTCCAGCCCGATGTAGACCTCGAACCAGGGCGGCAGGATGTCGCTGTAGCTCTGCCACCAGCCGGGCCGGTTGGCCCCCTCGGCGAGTTCGAGGAGGGGCTCGCGCTCCTCCTGCGCGATCACGCCGTACAGGGTGAGCAGGTCGGCGACGTCGCGCTTCTTGAACCCGACGCGCCCGAGCTCCAGCCGGCTGATCTTGGACGCGGACGCGCGGATGGCCTCACCGGCGTCCTTGGGCGAGATGCCCCTGCTCTCGCGCAGCCGCCGGAGCTGCCCGCCGAGCAGGATGCGCAGCACCGTGGGCCCGCTCTGTCCGGGCACGCGGCGAATCGGCTCCGGGTCGCCGTCCGGTCGAAGTGCTTTCACTTCCACTCCCGCGCGCCACTCAACGGCACGTCTCGATTGCATACTGTGATGTCGACACTAGTACTGATGAGCCGTGAGATAAGCGTCTTCGCGTTCGGTGAATGCGCCGAAGCTCGGGGCGTCGCCGGGGAGTCTGGGAGCCGGGTTTCGAGCTCGGCGGGGGTTCGGGCAGGCGGGTTCGGGCAAGGCGGTGGCCGGGCCGCACGGGGGCCACGGCCCGGCCAGATGCTTCTCATCATGCGCTTTTCCGCGCGTTCTGACCAGATGGCCAGGTCATTCTTCCTCCGACAAATTTCAAATGGTGACGGCCGGGGTGCGGTTGTGAGCGTGCTCTCGTTGTTTGAACACGTTCAACAATCTGGGTTAGGCTCGTCCCGATGAAGACAGTGATTCCCGGTGGCACCGGGCAAGTGGGCACGATCCTCGACCGGGCCCTGACCGCCGCGGGCCATGACGTCGTGGTCCTGACGAGGACGCCGCGGCGCGACCGCGAGCTCCATTGGGACGGCGAGACGCTCGGCCCCTGGGCGGACGCGATCGACGGCAGCGACCTGGTGATCAACCTGGCCGGACGCAGCGTCAGCTGCCGCTACACCCCGGACAATCTGCAGGCCATGATGGATTCGCGCGTGAATTCCGCCCGGGTCGTGGGCGAGGCGATCGCGTCCGCCGCGCGCCCGCCCCGGGTGTGGCTGCAGATGAGCACCGCCACCATTTACGCGCACCGTTTCGACGCCCCCAACGACGAGGCGACCGGCGTGATCGGCGGCGCCGAACCCGGCGTCCCGCGCTACTGGGCCTACAGCGTCGAGATCGCCAAAGCCTGGGAACGGGAGCAGGAGCGGGCCGAGACGCCCGCCACGCGCAAGGTCGCGCTGCGCAGCGCCATGGTGATGAGCCCCGATCGCGGCGGCGTCTTCGACGTGCTGCTGTGGCTCGCGCGGCTCGGGCTCGGCGGCCCGGTCGCGGGCGGCGCGCAGTACGTGTCCTGGATCCACGACCGCGACTTCATCCGCGCGATCGAGTTCCTGGCCGAGCGGGACGACATCGCCGGCCCGGTGAACCTCGCGGCTCCCGGCCCGCTGCCGCAGCGCGCGTTCATGCGCGCGCTGCGCGCCGCATGGGGTGTCCCCGTGGGCCTGCCCGCGACGGCCTGGATGGCGGAGATCGGGGCGCTCGCCATCCGTTCCGACACCGAACTCCTGCTGAAGAGCCGCCGCGTCGTCCCAGGCCGCCTGCTCGACGCCGGATTCACCTTCGACCATCCGCATTGGCCGGAGGCCGCCGCCGACCTGGCCCGCCGGGTGCGCGCTAGCCGCACCTCTTCCATTCAAGGGGTCAGGGAGATGTTCCAGAAGTCGGCGTAACGGCCGCTGCGGCGAATCAGCTCGTCGTGGTCGCCCTTTTCGACGATCCGCCCGCCGTCCAGGAAGACGATGTGGTCGGCGCGTTGAACGGTGCGCATCCGGTGGGCCACCATGACCACCGTCCGGCCCGCCATGAGACGTTCGATGCCCTCGTGGACGGCCGCCTCGTTCACCGGGTCGAGCGCCGAGGTGACCTCGTCCAGCAGCACAATGGGCGCGTCCTTGAGCAGCGCCCGCGCGATCGAGACGCGCTGGCGCTCGCCGCCCGACAGCAGCGCGCCGCCCTCGCCGACGCTCGCCGCCCATCCGCCGGGCAGCCGCTCGATGACCTCGTCCAGCCGCGCCGCGGTCGCCGCCGCCCGCACCTCGGCGTCACTCGCGCCGGGACGGCCGAGACGCACGTTCTCCTCGATGGTGCCGTCGAAGAGATAGACGTCCTGGAACACGATGGATATCTGGCTCATGAGCGTCTCGGTGTCGATGGCGCGAACGTCCACGCCTCCGATGCGTACCGCGCCCGCGTCGACGTCGTAGAACCGGGCCAGCAATTGCAGCAAGGTGCTTTTGCCCGCGCCGGACGGCCCGACGACGGCCAGCCGCGAGCCCGCCGGAATGGACAGCGACACGTCATCGAACACGGTGCGGTCGCCGTGCCGGAAGGTGACGGAGTCGAATTCCAGGTCGTGCCGTTCCGGGCGGATCGGTTCGCGGGGTTCGGGGAGCGGTTCGGTGCTCAGCACCGCGTCCAGCCTGGCCAGCTCGGCGCGGGCGCCACGGAGCTTGCCGCCGATGTCCGACAGCGACAGCAGCGGGTCGGCGCAGCGGGCGGCCAGCACCAGGATGGTCAGCACCTCCGCCGCGCCGATGTCGCCGCCGAGCGCGAGGTAGGCGCCCAGGGCCAGCAGGACGGTGAACATCGCCTGCACCGTGAGCGTCAGGCCCACCACGCCGGGCACCGCCGAAAGGGCGGTACGGCGGGACGCGCGCTGCAGGTCGCGGAGCGAGTCGTCCAGCAGCCGGAAGCGTTCGGTGGTGCGGCCTCCGGCGCGCAGCACCGGCTGGGCCTGGAGGAACTCGATGACCCGTCCGGTGGCCTCGTGGTCGCGTTCGGCGCGCTCGGCGTCGGCGGCGGCCATGGAGCGTCCCGTCCAGCGCTGGATGGCCGCGACGACCGGGACGGCGGCCAGCGCCGCCAGCCCCATCTGCCAGTTGAAGGCGAGCATCACCAGGACGATCGTCAGCGGCGTGACGCACGCGGAGATGTAGGGCGCCAGCAGGTGGGCGATCACGGCCATCGCGTCCAGCACACCCCGGCTGGCCAGGACGGACACCTGCCCGACCCGACCCGCGCCGTACCAGCCGATCGGCAGCCGGGCCAGATGGTCGCCGAGCCGGTGGTACATGCCGCGCAGCAGCGTCGTCCCAACACGGAAACCGGACAGGTCGCTGGCGTAGCGCAGCACCGCGTAGACGGCGACCGCCGTTCCGAAGGCGATCAGCCACGGCCAGGCGTCCTCGGGCGTGTCCCCGAACAGAGCTCTCAGCACTGGGACCAGCAGCGCGTACGACAACCCCTCCACCACGGCGGTCGCCGTCATCAGGGCCACGGTGCGGCGCACCGGCCCGGCGTACTCGTGGCCCAGGACGCGGAGCAGCATGGGAATCATCAGGACACGTCTCCTTGCAGAACCTTGGCCTCGTCGCCGGAGCGGCGCCAGAACGCGGCGAACTCGCCGTCCTGTGCGAGCAGTTCGGACGGCGTGCCGCGCTCGACGATCCGGCCGTCCCGGAGCATCACGACCGTGTCGGCGTCGGCGATCGTTTCCAGGCGATGGGCGATGACCAGGACCGTCCGGTGGCGGACGCCGTCGCCGTCCAGCGTCGCCAGGGCCCGCCGCACCGCCTGCTCGGTCTGCGGGTCGGCGAACGCGGTCGCCTCGTCCAGGATCAGGACGGGCGCGTCCGCGAGCAGCGCGCGGGCGATCGAGATCCGCTGCGCCTCACCGCCCGACAGCCCGGCCTCGTCGCCGATCACCGTGTCGTAGCCGCGCGGCAGCTCCAGGATCCGGTCATGGACGTTCGCCAGCCGCGCGGCGCGGACCACGTCGTCGTGACCGGCGTCCGGCACGGCCAGCGCGATGTTGTCCGCGACGGACGCGCGCAGGAGGCGGACGTCCTGGAAGACGAACGAGACCGTCCGGTAGAGGTCCCGGGCGGCGATCTCGCGCAGGTCGGCGCCGCCCAGCACGACCGAGCCGTGGGCCGGGTCGAAGAACCGCGGCAGGAGCTGGACCAGCGTCGACTTCCCGCTCCCCGACGGCCCGACGATCGCGGTCGTCGTCCCCGGTTCGAGGACGAGATCGATCCCGCGCAGCACCTCCTGGCCTTCGTCGTAGCCGAACCGGACATCACGCAACTCCACCCGGTGTCCTTGGGGTTCGACCGGATTCGCGGGCTCTGGCAGGGGCTCGACTGCGAGCACGTCCCGGATGCGGCCAACGGCGCGACGGGCGGCCTGCATCTCGTCGAAGCCGTGGCCGAGGGCGGCCACCGGAGCGGTCAGGCCGAGCCCCAGCAGGAGGAAGGGCAGCAGATCGGCCGGGGCCAGGCCGCCGCTCGTGACCAGCGCCGCGCCGCCGATCAGCACCACCAGCAGTACGAACGGCGGCGACAGCGCCAGCTGCATCCCGGCGGCGATCGGGGACAGGCCGCGCACCCACCGGTAGAACGTCGCGACGAACTCGTCCACCGCCGTGCGGAAGCGTCGATGCGCGCGCCCCGACCCGCCGAACGCCTTGACCACCGCGATGCCCTGGACGAACTCCACGGCCGAGCTGGAGATCCGTCCCATGGCCGCGTCGAACTCCTTCTGCTCGCGCATCCGGGCCGGCGTCATCATCAGCGGGACGAGCGCCACCGCCAGCACCACCGGTATCAGCGTGATGAGCGTGAGCCGCCAGTCGACGGTGAACAGGTAGACCAGCGACACCAGCGGCACGACGAACGCGGCGACCAGCTCGCCCGGGGTGTGGGCGATGAACGGGTGGACGGCGGCCACGTCCTCCCCGACGACCTTCGCCAGCTCACCCGTCCGGCGCCGGGAGAACCAGCCGATGGGAACGCGCCCGAGGCTCGTCGCCAGCCGGCGCCGGAAGGTGAGCTGCACCTGGCCGTCCAGGACATGCCCGATGCCGGACGACGCGGCCGTGAACAGCAGCCGGACGAACAGGCCGGCGGCGCCCGCGATGACGACCGTCCAGACATGCCCATCGTCGATCGGGCCGGGATCCAGCAGCGTGCGCCCGAGCTCGACGACCGCGAGCAGCGGCGCCAGCCCGGCGACGGCCCCGATCACCTGGAGGACCACCACGGCCGCGAAGCTCCATGCATGGGGACGCAGCGCCCCCGCCATGCTCGACTTTCGGAACATGTTCCTAAAGTACAGCACGAAACCCGGAGGCCGAAGCCCCCCGGGCATGATGGGACGGTGCCAGCACAGAAACGCCCACGGCCGCCCGCCGCGTCATCCGGCGGCCCCGCCCCGACCGGCCGGACCGGGAGACCGCCGGCGACGTCCCGCGCCCAGATCCTGGCCGCCGCCCGCCGGCTCATCGACCGCGACGGCTGGGAGGCCCTGACCATCCGCCGCCTCGCCGCCGAGACCGGCGTCGGGGCGACCACCCTGTACCACCACGTCCGGGACAAGGACGACCTGATCGTCCAGCTCGTCAACGAGCACGTCGACCAGGTCGCGCGCCCCGACCTGCCCGCCGACCCGCGAGACCGGATCATCGTCGCGTGGACGACGATCCACGGCGCCCTGGCCAACTGGCCCTGGGGCGCGGAAGTCCTCACGGCCGACGGTTTCCTCGCCCGCCTGGGCGATTCGGCGCTGTGGTTCGTCGAGACCATCGTCGGCGGCGCGGTCGATCACGGATGTACACGCCTGCAGGCCGTCGACCTTTTCCGCAGCATCTGGTATTACACCGTGGGCGAAATCCTGGTCCGCGCGCATACCGTGCGGGCCGGGACCGTCGGCAGCGAATTCAGCCTCCGCACTCTGGATCCGTCCCGATACCCGCACCTGGCCGCCATAGGCGACGAATGGCCGTCACGCGCTTCCCTCGACCTCTACCCCCGGGTCCTCCAAATCATGGTCGACGGCCTGCTGAACGAGGCCCGGGCGAACCGGGCCTAATTCATCGTGGGCTCAGCGGTTGCCCACCACCTCAGATTGGCGGCCGCCTGAGCCACCGGCTCGATGACCTCCCACGCCTCGGCGATCAGCCCACCGTCGAACCGCCAGGTATCGACGATCACGACCTCCGGCCCTCCACCGGGAAGCCGGCGCCGCGTGCGCAGCACCACGTAATCGCCGTCCGCCAGTATCTGAAGGACATCGACCTGCATGTCGGCAATATGGCCCCACGCCGCGCGCACCCTGCCAAGCCATTCCTCCTTGGCGGTTGACGAATCCGGCCGGTGATGGACGAATTCGTCGCTCAGCACCGTCCCGAGCGCATCGACGTCGCCCGTCCGGAGCAAGTCCGCCATCGCCTTTTGCACGATGCTCTTGTTCTCTTCGCTCATGACTGCAGTCTTTCCGCCAACACAACGCGTGTCGATGAACTCCCACTTCATGGCGTCCCCCGCCAAGATGAGTAACCTGGATGCTCGTGCACACAGTCGGGGAGTTGCTGCGGCAATGGCGCCACCATCGGCGCCTCAGCCAGCTGGACCTAGCGATCGCCGCCGATGTCTCGGCCCGCCACGTCAGCCTGGTCGAGACCGGCAAGTCCAACCCGAGCGCCGACATGGTCCTCCGCCTCGCCGACCAGCTCGACGTCCCGTTGCGTGATCGCAACCGCCTCCTGCTGGCCGCCGGCTTCGCCCCGCGCTACCCCGAACGTCCGCTGGAGGACGGCGCGCTCTCAGCCGCCAGGGACGCGATCGCAAGGGTGCTCCACGCCCACGAGCCCTTCCCGGCGCTGGTCTTCGACCGCCACTGGAACATCGTGATGACCAACCGTGCCCTGGACCCGTTCCTCGCAGGCGTCGCCCCTGACCTCCTGGAACCCCCCGTGAACCTCATCCGCCTGGGCCTGGACCCGCGCGGGCTGGCTCCCCTGGTCGTCAACCTGGCCGACGTCCGCACGCTGTTCCGCTCCCGCGTCACCCGCCAGCTGGCCACCGCCCCCGACCCCGAACTCACCGCCCTCTACGAGGACCTGCTGGGCCCGACCCCCGAGGACGCCCCGAACCGCCCCGCCGAATCCGACGTCCTGATCCCAATGATCATCCGCTTCCAGGGCCGGGAGCTGCGGCTCTTCTCGACCATCACCACCTTCGGCACCCCGATGGACATCACCCTGGACGAGGTGGCGATCGAGTCCTACTACCCGGCCGACACCGAAACCGCCACCTACTTCACCAGCCTGCATTTCGACGACCCCGCATAACTAGGAGCCGCGACCAAAAGCAGCAGCAACCCGTTCGGCAACCGAGAACCCCGCCCCACACTGCGAACAGCCAGCCGACCCGAACAAATACAACAACTGGCGACCAACAACATAAAACTCGTCCCGGACAGCGAAGCGATAAAGCAGGCCCGGCGCTCCACCAAGCTCGCCAGGATCACCCGGCCGCAAAGGCGCACTAATAACATCATCCTTAATGGCATAATCCTGATGAGTGGCAAAGTACTCAGGATCACTCAGCACAAGGAACAGATCAACCCCACAAGAAGGACAACTGACCTCATACTCCTCAGAGGCCAGGTTCTCCAGATGCGAATCCCAAACATCGACCCCTTCAAAGGCCATCAACGCCTGAAGCAGGTAAACATAGTTACCGGAGTCCTCTGAGCCCGCCTGCGCCCGAAGCGAGTCATCGATCAAACCCCGCAGCACCGAGATCTGCGCCGAATACCGTTCCCGGACGTCGAACACCTGGTGGTACTGCTCCTCGGACCCCAAGATCGCGCCCACCAGCAGCAACGCTTCCACTCTCTCCTCGGGCCCCCAGCGGCCCGCGAGATCACTCAGATACGGCAGAGCCGCCAGGCTGGCCGGAAACACAGCGCCCTGCGGGCACAACCGCGCCCACAGCCGCTCCCACAGATCCGAAGCGCCCGGAGTGAGCCGCTCAAGGAGACGAGGGATCGAATCAGCCGAACCTTCCGCATCCTGCAACCCACTCCAGTCCGTCACACGCAGATCAAACCACCGCCACTCCCGCCCCGTCGATCAGTCCAGCCGGGCGCAGCCGGTCCGCTGAGGCCGTGCGAGAAATCGTCGCACCCGATCGACATCAGACTCTGCAACGGCGACCACACTCGCCAGCTCCAACACCTCACCAACAACAAGCTCCGCCCGGACGGCGCCCGCCCGCTGACCTTTGGAAAGTAACATCTCCACACCAACGATCAGCGACGCATGCCAGCCCTCGAACAACGCGGTGCGCCGGTCACCACCATCACCGGCGAAGGCCGGCATCCGCCTCTTCCCCACATGGTCGGCGAACGCTTCCAGCCAAGTGAAGAACGCGACGCCGCGGCCCGATTCACGCAGCAGGGCGTCACCACGCTCACAAAGCGCGCGGCGGGCAGCACCAACGATGCGAATACGAGCAGGCAGGTGATGTCACCAGAGGGTTGTCGGACCACGCCCCAATACTGTCCATGTCCGCCCGACGGCACATGAGCCCCACCTACTAAGTCCCGCCGAGTACGCCTACCTACAAGCTCAACCCGGACCTGAGAAGGGCGCCGGGAAGGCCCGCCTGTGCGACCATCTCCGGGTGATCAGAGCGACAATAGATGTGGACGCCGATCCAGCGCCATTGCTGATGCTGCAGGCCGAAACGTGGGAAGTACATATCTGGGCATCGCTAGCGGACTTGTCCCGGCTGAGCGGTATCCGGGAAGCCATCTGGGAAGAGCGACGGTCCCTGCAAGTGGGCATCTGTGCAGGCTCGCCGGTCTTCTGGTCGGTCGCCGGAGGCGAGCAGGCAACGATGCTGATCGGCCAAGATGACGAGACGTGGGACGCCGCGCTGATGATCCCGCTCACGACCATAGATGAGATCGTCGCCCTAACTCACTAATCCCTGGGAGTTTCGTTGGACTTGGGAGATCGTGTCGGCATGAGCGATGAAGAAATCAGCCCGTACACACCTGCCGCACGTCACGTCGTGGAGTCCGCACCCACACATGCCGCCGCCCTAGGCCACGGTGTTGCGGACACAGGGCATCTGCTGGTCAGCTTGGTCGCTGGCAATGGGCGGGGCATGGCCAGGGTGATCCTGCGCGAAATGCTCGTCCAACCTGTGATGATTCAGCGTGCGATCGAGCAGCGACTGGGGCTCGGCCACCAGCCGGCCGCAGGGGAGGTGCCGCTGTCTGAGGCGGCGCGCAGGGCACTGAACCTTGCCCTACAGGAGAACCCCACTGCGGGGCCCAGCAGGATCGGGACGGATCACGTGCTGCTGGGCCTGTTGGCGGAGGGCGGACTCGCCGCCGAGGTGCTCGCGGCCCAGGGAGTCAGCGCCGAACGCGTCCGAACTGCGCGAACGCAGGCCAGATCCCGAACATGCTACGGATGCCTCGAAAATGCCGGAGGTGAAATGCTCACAAGCACCCCTCCGGCGACACTCCCCGCCGAGTTGACTGCGATCACGACACAACTTGCCGCAGTGCGACGCGCCAAAGCGAACGCCATCGACGCCCAGGATTACGAGCAGGCCTCCGGCATCAGGGAGGAGGAGAAGGCCCTACTGCCACGTGCTCTAGGCGACCTCGACGAGCAAACGGCCAAGTCCCACCTCGCCACCACCCTCAACTTGATCATGCACCTCCAAGCGGAGGTGGACAAGCTCGTCGGCCTCCTCCATCATCACCACGGAGCCGACATGGGACAATCGACATAAACGACCTCAGGGCGCTCTCGGCACTGTGGGAACGGCAATGGCCGACTCCGCCAGGGACGTCCAGATGCACTCCGCATGTCAGGACCGATGGATTCGCTTTCACACCCTCCCGAAGTCCAAGCGATACCCCGAGACCGATGCCGAATACGCGATCGCACAACTCTATGTGATCACGCACGAGTGGAACGGGCATCCTGAACCGGTCGTACGCATGAGCCGACTCCAAGAAGCCGACCCGGACGCCCAGACTAGGGCAGCCGCGTCCACGACGATGAATTCCCCGATGACGTTCTCTACGCACACCGATACATCAGTCGCCGTCCGCGCGGAGACGTTTTCACGTCCGACACCGTAACCAGAAACGCACTGAAAGCAGCACACCCCAACTGGCTCCCCGCCCACCCCAGCACCCTGTAAGAGCTCTTATTACTGTCACCGACGATAATGACCCTCATCCGAACTGGTGGTAACCGGACATGGATACTCCCAAGCTCACCTCTGAAGAGGTCGACTTCCTACTCCTTGACCTGTGCGTTCGTCTCGGGTTTTGTCTCGACCCGACAGACCAGGCCGCCCTTCGCGCTTCACCACCAACGACCGTGGACTCGTTCGCAGAGGCCGTCTTCCAAGCCGAGGGCGTAGACCCATCAAACCATCGCGGCCTGTGGCGTCAGGTACAGGAGATGGTGGCCCGTGCTTTCAAGAGGGCCAGCGCCCGTCCTTCGCGGCCTTGATCAGGGACGCGGCGTGACCAGGGAAATCGCTGACCTGCCCTTGCATACCTCCAACCCCGCCTACGACCGTTCACACCCGTGATCGTCCGCCACAACGGGCACGCTCCTGACTAGGTTCTCAGCAGGGTGGAGTGACCAAGAAGACAAGCAGCCACCCCCTAATCAGCGAACGGGCGGCTCCGCCCACCAAGACCGGGGTCGTCCGTTCCGCATTGGTTGCACGCCGTCAGCGTGGGCTGGGATCGGCATCGTCGGGGATCATGAGGAAGACATAAGGACGCGCATGCCATATATGCAAGATCACCGCGTCAAGCTCCGCACCAACTGGGTAGTCATCGCGTCCGTTCACTGGTGACCAGCCTGCGATATCAAGACCGTCTATGGACGCGCCCAAGCCCTCATGCCCAAGGATCTCCACAAGGAAGCCCCAGACCTGATGGCTGCGTATGCGTACCCTCACGCGCTGGTCCTTCTCAAGACCCGCTGTGGCATCGGCATCTCCCATAAGCCGATTCTCGCCGTCGTGAACCGTCGAAAGAGCGAGGTCTCCCGATAGAGGATCGACTACCTCCACCGGTCACCGACCTGGGCGGGGCGGCGGACGCATCACCGCGCGTCCATGGCCGAGTCAACGCGCGTAACCGGCAAGACCGCCTCAGTAGGCCACTGCTCGGGCCTTTGGGTTTGGAGCGGGTGACGGGAATCGAACCCGCGCTGTCAGCTTGGGAAGCTGAAGTTCTGCCATTGAACTACACCCGCGTGTGGCGCTCGTGGGCGCCATGCTGTGGATACTGTACCGGAAGTCGGGTGGGGCGTGGTCTTGGGATAGCGTTTCGGGGTGCTGCTCAGCGATCGTGACATCAGGGCCGAGCTCGAGTCCGGGCGGGTGAAGATCGACCCGTACGAGCCGGGGATGGTCCAGCCGTCCAGTGTGGATGTGAGGCTGGACCGGTACTTCCGGGTGTTCGAGAACCACAAGTACCCGCACATCGATCCGGCGGTCGAGCAGCCGGATCTGACGCGGATGGTGGTGGTGGACGCCGAGGAGGCGTTCGTGCTGCATCCCGGGGAGTTCGTGCTGGCCTCGACGTACGAGGTGTTCGGGTTGCCCGATGATCTCGCGGCGAGGCTGGAGGGGAAGTCCAGTTTGGGCAGGCTGGGGCTGCTGACGCACTCTACGGCGGGGTGGATCGACCCTGGGTTCTCCGGGCATGTGACGCTGGAGCTGTCGAACGTGGCGACGCTGCCGATCAAGCTGTGGCCGGGGATGAAGATCGGGCAGATGTGCCTGTTCAGGACGAGTTCGCCGGCGGAGTACCCGTACGGGTCCGCGCGGTACGGGTCGCGGTATCAGGATCAGCGGGGGCCGACGCCGTCGCGGTCGTACCTGAACTTCCACCGGACGAAGGTGTAGTTCGATCGTGACCTGAACGTGATGAGGCACCCCAAAAGATGAAACATGTTCTTCAAACGGGTAGTTTCGGGCGACGCATGGGATGCATGTCCGGTTGACAGCCGCATTGGCTGAGGTCGGACACACCAGGACGACCCGTTTCCGCGCGGCGCCGCGGGAACCCGGAAGGAGATCGTGTCAGTACTCCGCGCAGAAAGCGTCACCAAGCTCTTCGGCCGTAAGTCGGCCGAGGCACAGCGGAAACTCAAGGCGGGCGCAGAGCCGGCGGCGGTCCGGGAGCTCGGGGTCACACCGGCGGTGGTGGACGCCACGTTCGAGGTCCGGCAGGGCGAGATATTCGTGGTCATGGGCCTGTCGGGGTCGGGCAAATCGACCCTGATCCGGACGCTGAACGGGCTGCTGGAGGTCACGTCCGGACGCGTCGAGATCGACGGTCAGGACATCGCGAAGCTGTCTCCGAAGGCGCTGCGGGCGCTTCGGCAGAACAAGGTCAGCATGGTCTTCCAGCACTTCGCGCTGTTCCCGCATCGGACGGTTCTCGCGAACGCGGCGTACGGGCTCGAGGTGCGCGGCGTGCCGAAGGAAATGCGCGAGAAGACGGCGCGCGAGTTCCTCGGGCTGGTGGGTCTGGAGGGCTGGGAGAACATGCGTCCCGGCGAGTTGTCGGGCGGTATGAAGCAGCGGGTCGGGCTCGCGCGGGCGCTCGCGTCGGGGACAGACATCATTTTGATGGACGAGGCGTTCAGCGCCCTGGACCCGCTGATCCGCAGGGAAGTCCAGGATCTGCTGCTGGATCTGCAGGCGCGGTTCGGCAAGACGATCGTCTTCATCACGCACGATCTGAACGAGGCCATGCGCATCGGTGACCGCATCGCGGTGATGCGGGAGGGCCGGATCGTCCAGATCGGCACGGCCGAGGAGATCCTGACCGATCCGGCCAATGACTATGTGGCGCAGTTCGTCGCGGATGTGGACCGTACCAAAGTGTTGACGGCGTCCTCGGTGATGGAGAAGCCGCTGGTCACGGTGCTGGCGACGACGGGGCCGCGGACGGCGCTGCGGACGATGCGCGAGCACCAGACCTCGGCGGCGTTCGTGATCGGGCGCGATCGGCGGCTGGTCGGGCGGGTGCGCGCCACGGTGATCGCGGACGCGGTCCAGGACAACGTGCAGAGCCTGGACGGGCTGATCGACCCGGAGGACCCGGAGCCCGTCGCGCCGGACACGCCGGTGGCGGATCTGTTCCTCCGGTGCGCGGAGAGCGATCTTCCGGTGCCCGTCGCGGACGCGGACGGGACGCTCGTCGGCGTGATCCCGCGGGTGAC
Source organism: Actinomadura sp. 3N508 (assembly GCF_044326375.1). Taxonomy (NCBI): domain Bacteria; kingdom Bacillati; phylum Actinomycetota; class Actinomycetes; order Streptosporangiales; family Thermomonosporaceae; genus Actinomadura; species Actinomadura sp. 3N508. The sequence goes on along the minus strand of NZ_JBIRAX010000010.1, from coordinate 352,323 downwards.
GCTGCTGGCGGCGCTCGGCGCGATCAATTCGACCGTGGAGCCCGTCGTCGAGGACCCGCAGCCGGCGCTGATGAAGGAGGGCAGTGGCGTTGACGAGTAACGCGGTGAAGCTGCCCCGGGTGCCGGTCGGCGAATGGTTCGACAGCCTGGTGACCTGGTGCACCGACAACCTCTCGTGGCTGTTCGACGGGATCGGGTCGGCGATCGAGTCGTCCGTCGACGGGCTGACGGACGCGCTGAACCTGCTGCCGCCGCTGGGGCTGACGCTGGTCCTGGCCGTGCTGGCGCTGGCGATCAGCGGCTGGAAGCTCGGCGTGTTCACGATCCTGGGCTTCCTGCTGATCGACAGCATGGAGCTGTGGGAGCCGGCCATGGACTCGCTGGCCCTGGTGATCGTGTCGGCGTTGGTGTCGACGGTGCTGGCGGTGCCGATCGGGATCGCGGCGGCGCGCAGTGACATGGTGAGCCGGATCGTCCGGCCCGTCCTGGACTTCATGCAGACGATGCCGGCGTTCGTCTACCTGATCCCGGCGATCTTCTTCTTCAGCATCGGCTCGGTGCCCGGCGTGGTCGCGACGGTGATCTTCGCGATGCCGCCGGGGGTGCGGCTGACGGAGCTCGGCATCCGCGGCGTCGACCCGGAGATGGTCGAGGCGGGCGAGGCGTTCGGCACGCCGCCGAACCGGATCCTGACCCGGATCCAGATCCCGCTGGCGATGCCGTCCATCATGGCCGGGATCAACCAGCTGATCATGCTGTCGCTGTCGATGGTCGTCATCGCGGGCATGGTCGGCGCGGGCGGGCTCGGCGGCGAGGTGCTGGAGGGCATCAACCGGGTGGACGTCGCGAAGGGCTTCGAGGGCGGGATCGCGGTGGTCGTGCTGGCCATCTACCTGGACCGTCTCACCGGCGCCTTGAGCGGGGGCCCCGGCATGCTGCGGGCGCTGTTCGCGCGCGGCAGGGCCGCCACCGGTCGCGGCGCGGCCGGTCGCGGCGCGCCGGTGATGGCCGGAACCGCCGGTCAGATCGATACGGCGGGATCGGCGGCCGATTCCTCAGCCGGTTCCTAGCTCCCGGGCGGCCTCGCTCCCCGTGGCCGCGCGCCTCCTGACGCGGCCCGCGTCCGTCCCGCAGGACGCGGCGCAGGACCCGCAGGACGGCCGGCCGAGGAGCCCGCTCCCCCTGATCTCCCATCGGCAAGCAACGAAAGGACGGGAATGCGCTTCAAACTCAAGGGCCTGACGGTCGCGGCGATGACGCTGACACTGGGGTTGAGCGCCGCCGCGTGCGGCGACGACTCCGGCTCCGGCGGCGAGAAGGACAAGAACATCACCATCGGCATGGTCTCCGGCTGGGCCGAAGGCGAGGCTGCCACCGCGCTCTGGAAGAAGCTCCTGACCGACAAGGGCTACACCGTCGAGGTCAAGAACCTCGACACGGGGCCGCTCTACGCGGGCATGTCCAAGGGGGACGTCGACCTGTTCGTCGACAGCTGGCTGCCCGGCACCCACGAGGACTACTGGAAGCAGTACGGCGACAAGCTGGAGAAGATCAGCGCCTGGTACGACTCGGCGCCGCTGACGATCGCGGTGCCGAATTACTCGCCGCTGCAGACGCTGGACGACCTCAAGGGCAAGGGCGGCCAGTACGGCGGCAAGATCGTCGGCATCGAGAAGAGCTCCGGCCTGTACCGGGTGTCGCAGGAGGAGATGCTCCCCGCGTACGGGCTGAAGGACGAGTACAAGGTCACGACGTCCTCGACGGCGGCCATGCTCACCGAGCTGAAGAAGGCCATCGACGCGAAGAAGGACATCGTCGTCACGCTGTGGAGGCCCCACTGGGCGTACACGAAGTTCCCCATCCGCGACCTGAAGGACCCGAAGGGCGCCATGGGCAAGCCGGACGGGATCTACACGGTCGCCCGTAAGGACTTCAGCAAGGACCAGCCGGACGTCACCGCCTGGCTGAAGAAGTTCCGGATGGACGACAAGCAGCTCGGCTCCCTCGAAGACCTGATGGAGAACAAGTACAAGGGCAAGCCCGACGAGGCCGTGAACGAGTGGCTGCAGAGCAACCCCGCGTTCGCGAAGTCCATGACGGGCTGACGAATGTCGTTGAGGCAGAGGGCCGTCCGGATCTCCGGACGGCCCTCTGCCTTTGCGGGTACGCGGGTCAGTGGGCGAGGCCGACGGTGAAGAGAACGGCCGCCAGGCCGAGTCCGGTGGCGCAGAGCGTCAGCACGCGCGGGTGGACGCTGTGCGCCTCCGGCAGGATCTCGGCGGCGGAGAGGTAGAGCAGGACGCCGGCGAAGAACCCCAGATATGGCGCGAGGACGGCGTCCGGCAGGGACACGAGAGTCCCCACGGCCGCGCCCACGATCGGCGCGACCGCGTCCGCGAGCAACAGCGCCACGGCCGGACGGCGGTCGGTGCGAGTCCCCTGGGGAGGGGCGGCTCCCTGCGGCCCCGGGGAGCCGCCCCGGTACAGGGAGGCGGCGGTGAAGGTGTTGAAGCCGTCCGCGAAGTCGTGGGTGACCACGGCCAGCGCGACGAAGATCCCCACCTCCGTCCCGGACTGGAAGCCGAGGCCGATGCTGAGGCCGTCCACCAGGCTGTGCGCGACGAGCGCGGACGCGGCGAGCAACCCCGCCGACCCGCCCGAGGCGCCCCCGCCCGCGTGCGCATGGCCATGGGCATGAGCATGGGCGTGGACGTGCGGCGCGTACTCGTCCTCGTGCGCCCGGTGGATCGCCACCGCCTGCTCCACGACGTGCAGCAGCAGGAACCCGGCCGCGAAGCCGATCATGGGCGTGGGGACGCCGAGCAGGCTCTGCCCCGCCATCTCCAGCGACTCGGGCACGAGATCGAAGGCGACGACGCCGAGCATCAGCCCGCCCGCGAGCCCGAGGACGAGATGCCGATGGTCGTGCACCCGCATCGCCGCGAGCCCCCCGGCGAGCGTCATCGCGAACGCGAGGACGGACACGAGCACGGCCATTCCTGGGTCTTACCAGCCACGCCCGCACCGCAACCCCGCCCCAGCACCGCAACCCCCGCCCCAGCACCGCAACCCCCGCCCCGGCGCCGGGAACGGGAGCCGCGGACAGGACGGGGGCGCGGGATCAATTCGGCAGATCCACCACGCTTCCGGCGGGCGGTGCCTTGATGGTCACCGGCTGCTCGTAGCCGAGGTATTCGATGCTGTTTCCCGGCCCGCCGTCCAGCAGCAGCACATAGGGCCGGCCTTGCGTCGCGACGTGGAGCCTGTCGCCGGTGGAGGCGGTCAGCACGGTCGTCGGAATGGTGCCGACCTTGCCCTCCTCGCCCTTCTCCCAGCCGTGCATGGCCTTCAGCGCCTCGGTGAGCAGGGCCGACCTGTCGGCGAAAATCGCGATTTCCTTGAAATCAGGGTTCTTGACGGTCGATTTGACGTGCTTGCCGGCGAACTCCTGCGCCGCGGACTTGCCGCCGGCCGACACCCAGAACGCCCAGTTTCCGGAGAGGTAGACGACCTTCCCGATTCTGGTTATCTCGACCCGCTGGGCGTCCTGCGAGAACCATCCGGTCGCCTTCGTCTTCCCCGCGTAACGGAAGTCGATCTTGTACCGCTCGCCGTCCTCCTCGGCCTGCGCGCGCACCCGCAGGAACCGCGCCGACCCCGTCGCCTGGCGGGCGCGGTTCAGGATCTCCGCGGTCGGCAGCTTCTCCACCCCGTTCGGTATCGCGGTCGCGGCGGGTTTCGCGGCCGTGGAGGACGACGCCTTCGTCTGCGCTGTGCCGGTCTCGTCTCCGGCGAGCGGTCCACACGCCGTGGTGAACGCGAGCACGAGTGCGAGGCCGGCCCCCGATGCCAGCGCGGGCCGACCGCCGAGCCGACCGCCGGGCCGACCGCCGCGCCCTTGGCCCGGGCGGCTCGGGCGGTCCGGTCGACCGCCGAATCCGCCGTCCGGCCCGCCCGGCCGCCGTCGGTATTGAAGCACTCAAGTCCCCTTTCACTTCTTTATCGGTGGTAACACCCGATGTCCGGGAAAAGGCTGTCGGATACCGGTGCGGAATCACTGTCGCTATGCTGCCGTCACTGCGCCACGACTGCGGAATGACGGCGGGGCCACTGGACGGGGCGCGTTGGGGGGTGATCACGCTGCCGGGCGAGGAAGTGTCACCGCGCTTTGAAATCCTGGGCCGTACCGCCGCCTGGCAGGACGGACAGCCGCTCGACCTCGGCCCCGGCAAGCAGCAGGCCGTGCTCGCCGTGCTGCTGCTGACCCCGAACCGGCCCGTGCCGACCGCCGCGATCGTGGACGCGGTGTGGGGCGACGAGCCGCCCGACAATGGCGCGAACGTCGTCCAGAAATATGTGGCCGGATTGCGCCGCGTGCTGGAGCCCGGCCGCTCACCGCGCTCCCCGGGCCGGCTGCTGACGCTGTCCGGCGCGGGATACGCCTTGCACGTCCCGCACGGAGGGCTGGACGCCGACGTCTTCCGCGACCGCGTGAAGGAGGCCCTCGCCGTGCGGGCCACGGGCGACGCCGCGCGGGCCGGGGCGCTGCTGCGCGACGCGCTGGACCTGTGGCGCGGCCCGGCACTCGCCGGCCTGAACGGCGGCTTCTTCACCGCCGCCCGGGACCGGCTGGAGGAGGAGCGGGCCGCCGCGCTGGAGGCGTCCGCCGAGATCGGGCTGGACCTGCGGGAGCACGCGCGGCTGGTGCCCGAGCTGATCCGGCTGGTGGCCGAGTTCCCGCTCCGGGAGGGCTTCCGCTACCTGCTGATGCTCGCCCTCTACCGGAGCGGCAGGCAGGCGGAGGCCCTGGCCGCCTACCGGGACGCGCGCGCCTTCTTCGGGGAGGAGTTCGGCTCCGAGCCCGGCGAACGGCTCCAGAGCCTGCACGTGGGCATCCTGCGCTCCGACCCGTCCCTGGCGCCGCCGCCGCCCGGCCCCAGCGAGGTGTCCGAGGCGAATGGTTCAACGGCCGAGGCGAATCGCTCCGCGTCTGAGGCGAATCGTTCAGCGGCCGAGGCGCAGCGTGCCGCGTCTGAACCGCAGCGTGCCGTGCCCGAAGCGCAGCCTGCCGCGGCCGAGCCGCAGCGTGCGGCGCCCGAGGTGCCGGGCGACGGGCGTCCTGCGGGCTATGCGGCCGAGACGGTGACGGCGGCTGCGAGGTCGTCGTCGCCGCCTGTCCCGGCCGGGTTCGCTCCTCCCGACCCGCGCCCCAGCCCCGATCCCGTGCCCAATGTTCCGGCTGGGATGCTCCTCGCCTACCCGGCGGCGACCGCCGCGCCGGCACCGGCCCCGGCCTGGCCCGCCTACGACGGTCCGGCCTTCTCCGGCGGGCCCGCCTTCGGCAACGGCCCGGCCGGGTACTCGGCGGCGCCCGCCGCTTGGGGGTCATGGCCGGCTCCCGTCAAGAGGAAGCGGCTTGCGTGGCCGTTACGGCTCCTCCTGGCGTTGATCCCGCCGCTCAGCCTCGGGCTCGCGACGTGGGCCTTGCTCGCCTACTTCGCGGCCCGTCGCCAAAGCTGGTGGCTCGCGGTGGCGTCGGCCGTCCAGCTCGGCCTGACGGTTCTCTTCTTCGGCAGCGCCCTGGCCACGGACGTCGACCAGACGACCTGGTGGGACGTCCCGATGATGTTCTCGCTGCTGGCCACGATGCTGGGCGGTGCCGTCCACCTCGTGGTCCTGACGGCGGAGCCGTGGTCGCCGCCGCCGGACGACGGCGAGCGCGCGGCCGCGGTGATGGCCGTCCCGATGATCGAGCAGCGGGTCCGCAGGGAGCAGGCGCGTTCCCTGGTGGCGCATCACCCGGCGGTGGCGCGCCTTCTCCGGATCGGGCGTCCCGACCTGGCCCGCACCTTCGACGACGGGGGCCTGATCGACGTCAACGCGGCGCCCGAGCACGTGCTCGCCGCGCTGCCGGGCCTGGGGCCGTCCCATGCGAAGCTGATCGTGCTGTCCCGGACGGCGCAGGGCCCGCTCGCCACCGTCGACGACCTCGTCCACCGCCAGATCATGCCGTTCCAGACGGTGCACGCCCTCCGCGAGACGCTGATCGCCGTCCCGCCGGCCACGAACGCCGCCGCCGCGCCCGAGGAGCTCGGTACCCCGGCGGCGCCCGCCGCCGGGGTCTGAGAGCCCCGCCGCGCTACTCGGCGGCGACGGGCTCCTTCTCCTCGGGCGGGGTGGCCTCGCCCTTGATGGAGCGGATCAGGAGCTGGGACACGTCGACGACTTCGAGGGTTTCCTTCGCATCGCCCGAGTTCTTCTTTTCGTTGATGGCGTCGCCGAGCATGACCAGGCAGAACGGGCACGCGGTGGAGACGGTGTCGGGGTTGGTCTCCAGCGCCTCGTCCACGCGCTCGGTGTTGATGCGCTTGCCGATGCGCTCTTCCATCCACATCCGCGCGCCGCCGGCGCCGCAGCAGAAGCCGCGGTCCTTGTGCCGGTGCATCTCCTGCGTCTTGATGCCCGGGACGGTCGCCATGATGTCGCGGGGCTGCTTGTAGACCTTGTTGTGGCGGCCGAGGAAGCAGGGGTCGTGGTAGGTGATGTTCTCCTCGATCGGGGTGACCGGGGTGAGCTTGCCCGACTCGACCAGGTGCGCCAGCAGCTGCGTGTGGTGGACGACCTCGTAGTTCCCGCCGAGCTGCGGGTACTCGTTGGCGAGGGTGTTGAAGCAGTGCGGGCACGTCGCGACGATCTTCTTGGCGCCCGCGTCGTTCAGCGTCTCGACGTTCTGCTGCGCGAGCATCTGGAAGACGAACTCCATGCCGAGGCGCCGCGCCGGGTCGCCCGTGCAAGCCTCCATCGGGCCGAGGACGGCGAACTTCACGCCCGCGATGTGCAGCAGCTCCGCGACGGCCTTGGTGGTCTTCTTCGCGCGGTCTTCGAGCGCTCCGGCGCAGCCGACCCAGAACAGGTACTCGGTGTCTTCGGAGACCTTCTCGTCGACGACCTCGACCTCGAAGTCGAGCTCCTCGATCCATTCGAGGCGCTTCATCTCGGACATCCCCCACGGGTTGCCCTTGTTCTCCAGGTTCTTCAGCATGACGCCGGCCTCGGACGGGAACGACGACTCGATCATGACCTGGAAGCGGCGCATGTCCAGGATGTGGTCGATGTGCTCGATGTCGACCGGGCACTGCTCGACGCAGGCGCCGCAGTTGGTGCAGGACCACAGGACGTCGGGGTGGATGACGCCGTCGTCGCCGACCAGCGCCTTGTCCACCTCCATGGCGAGCTTCTGCTCGTCGGTGAACTTCTCCCGGGCCTCCTCCGACGCGGTGAAGTAGGGCGCCTTGGCGAGCGCGTGGTCGCGCAGCTCAAGGACGAGCATCTTCGGCGACAGCGGCTTGCCGGTGTTCCAGGCGGGGCACTGCGACTGGCAGCGGCCGCACTCGGTGCAGGTCGCCATGTCGAGGAAGCCCTTCCAGGTGAAGTCCTCGATCTTGCCGCGGCCGAAGACGTCCTCGTCGGGGTCGGCCTCCTCGAAGTCGAGCGGCTTGCCGCCGGACATCATCGGCTGCGCGGCGCCGAGGCCGTCCGGGCGGCGCTTGAACATGACGTTCAGCGGCGCCAGGAAGATGTGCAGGTGCTTGGAGTGGACGACGAAGACCAGGAACACCAGCGCGACGCCGATGTGGGCCAGCAGCCCGGCCGACTCCAGCACGTGGAGGGTGTCGTCGCCGATCCCGTCGAACAGCTTCCCGGTCAGATGGGAGAAGTAGGCGGCCTTGCCGTAGCCGAAGTTGTCACGCGCCACCTCGACGCCGCGGAAGAAGAACATCGTCCAGATCACGTTGAAGATCATGAACAGCGTGATCCACGCGCCGGACAGGTGCGAGCCGGAGAAGCGGGACTCGCGGCCGATCCGCTTCGGCGAGTTCTTGACCCGGATCGCGGTGAACACGATCAGGCCGGCGAGGGCGGCCAGGGCGATGGTGTCCTGGACGAATCCGATCGGCCCCCACGTCTGCAGGCCGGGGATGTGCGCGTCCAGCCCGAACAGCAGCTGGACCGCCGCCTCCAGGTACACCGTGGCGAGCAGGAAGAACGCCCACATCACGGCGAAGTGCGCGGCGCCCGCGAGCGTCCATTTCAGCAGCTTGCGCTGGCCGAAGACCTCGGTGACCTGGTCCTGGACGTCGGCCTTCGGTTCGCGCTTGACCCGCAGGACACGCTCGGGGTCGGGCTGGCCGCTCTTGGCGATGGCATAGAGGAACAGCACCCGCCGTCCGGCGAGCGCCAGCGCGACCGCCGTTCCGGCGAGCCCGATGACCAACGTGATCCAGAACACTGTTCCGTCCTCCTGGGTACGGCGATGGCAGTCAGCGTAGAACTCGCGCCGGACCGCGCATCAGCCGGGTCCCGAACACTACTCGGTAGTAGCTTAATCGTTCCCGCGCGCCGATGAGTCTTGAGCGGTTCCCGAGTCCATACCACGGGGGCGAGAACCGTCCAGATGAGGAGACCAGATGACATCGATGCTCGACCTCACGGCCGCCGCGCACCGGATGACCGGACTGCTCGCGGGCGTCCGCGACTACCAGCTCACCGCGCCGACTCCCGCGGACATGTCGCTCGGCACGCTGCTCGACCATGTGAACGGGCTGTCCCTGGCGTTCACCTGGGCCGCGCGCAAGGAGTTCCCGGACGGCCCGTCGCGGCCGCCGTCCTCGGACGCCTCCAACCTGCCCCCGGACTGGCGGGCCCGCATCCCCGAGCGGCTCGACGCGCTCGCCGCCGCCTGGCGCTCGCCGGAAGCCTGGCAGGGCATGACGCAGGCAGGTGGCCTCGACCTGTCCGGCGCGGAGGCGGGCCATGTGGCGATGAACGAGCTGGTCGTGCACGGCTGGGACGTCGCCCGCGCCAGCGGCCAGCCCTACGACCCGGCCGACGCGGAGATCGAGGCCTGCCTCGCGTTCGTCGCGCCGACCGTCGAGCAGAGCGGCGGGCAGGGCGTCGAGGGCCTCTTCGGCCCCGCCGTCGACGTCCCCGACGACGCGTCCCCCATCGACCGCCTCATCGCTCTCACGGGCCGCCGCCCGGACTGGAAGGCTCCGTAGCCGTGCCGTGCCGCCGTGTCGCCGTGCGCGGCGGCGGCGGCGAGGCCACCATGCCGAGTCCGAGTCCGAGCCCCGAGCCACTCGCTCGGCGCGCCTTCGCGGCGACGTCAGACGCGCTCGAAGATCGCGGCCAGGCCCTGCCCGCCGCCGATGCACATCGTCTCGAGGCCGTAGCGGGCCTCGCGGCGGTGCATCTCGCGGGCGAGCGTCGCGAGGATGCGGGCGCCGGTCGCGCCGACGGGGTGGCCGAGGGAGATGCCGGAGCCGTTGACGTTGACGCGGTCCCAGTCGGCGTCCTTGAGGCCCCATTCGCGGGTGACGGCGAGGACCTGCGCGGCGAACGCCTCGTTCAGCTCGATGAGGTCGACGCCGGACAGGGTGAGACCGGCACGCTCCAGAGCCTTGGCGGTGGCGGGGACGGGCCCGATGCCCATCGTGCGCGGCGGCACGCCCGCGCGCGCCCACGAGACGAGCTTGACGAGCGGGCGCAGCCCCAGCTCGGCGGCCCGCTCGGGCGTGGTCACGACGCAGGCGGCGGCCGCGTCGTTCTGGCCGCTGGCGTTGCCCGCGGTGACGGTCGCCTGGTCGTCGGCCTTGCCGAGGACGGGACGCAGCTTCGCCAGCGACTCGACCGTCGTGTCGGGGCGCGGGTGCTCGTCGGTGTCGACGACCGCGTCGCCCTTCCGCGACCGGACGGTCACCGGCACGATCTCCTCCGCGAACACCCCGGACCGCTGCGCGGCGACGGCGCGCTGGTGGGAGCGGACGGCGAGCTCGTCCTGCTCCTCGCGTCCGATGCCGTACTCGCGGCGGAGGTTCTCGGCCGTCTCCAGCATCCCGCCCGGCACCGGATAGTTGGCGCCGCCCGCGGTGACGCGGCCCTGCGCGAGCCCGTCGTGCAGTTCGAGGGACGGCCCGCGGATCCCCCAGCGGGCCTGAGTCGTGTAGAACGGCGCGTTGCTCATGCTCTCCACGCCGCCCGCGATGATCACATCGCTGGCGCCGGTCTGGATCTGCATGGCCGCGTTGACGACGGCCTGGAGCCCCGACCCGCACCGCCGGTCGAGCTGCACGCCGCCGACCTCGACGGGAAGGCCGGCGTCGAGCGCGGCGACGCGTCCGATGGCGGGGGCGTCGGAGGTCGGGTAGCAGTGCCCGAGGATCACCTCGTCGATCGCGTCGCCCGGCAGGCCGGTGCGCTCGACGAGCGTGCGGATCACGGTCGCGGCGAGTTCGGCGGGCGGGACGGTCTTCAGCACCCCGCCGAACCGGCCGATCGGGGTACGCAGCGGCTCGCAGATCACCGCGTCGCGCATGGTGGGCTCCTCGCGTCGTCTTCAGGCACCGCTTCAGGCACCGCGCCGTTTTCAGGCACTTCGCAGATTACGTCCCTGGATCGGGAGGGCCGCGGCCGGGCTTCCGCCTGGCGAGAGGTTGAATGCACGGGAGGCGGGGAGCGTGGAGCGGACGAGCGAGGAGGCGGCGACGGTGGAGCAGTGGGCGCGGCGGGTGACGACGGTCCGGGTGATCGGCGCGGGGGCGATGGGACGCGGGATCGCGCAGCTCGCCGCGGCCGGAGGGCTGACGGTGGAGCTGGCCGACGTCCGGCTGGAGGCCGTGACCGGCGCGGTCGAGCACATCGGTGGCATGTTCGACAAGCTCGTGAGCAAGGGACGCATGGCGGCGGACGAGGCGGAGCGGGCGAAGGCGCGGCTGCGTCCGGTCGGCGAGCCGCTCACGCCGTTCCAGGACTGCGATCTCGTGGTGGAGGCCGTCCGGGAGGACATGGCGACGAAGCGGGAGCTGTTCACCGCCCTGGAGAAGGTCTGCCCGGAGCACACGGTCTTCGTGACCAACACCAGCTCGCTGCCGGTGACGGCGATCGGCGCCGCGCTGGACGATCCGTCCCGGCTGGCCGGGCTGCATTTCTTCAATCCGGTCCCGCTGATGCGGCTGGTCGAGGTGATCCCGGGCGCTAGGACGGCCGAATGGATTCCCGGCGCGCTCACAGATCTCGTAAGGCGTCTCGGTCACGAACCGGTGCTCGCGCCAGACGCGCCCGGCTTCCTCGTCAACCACGCTGGGCGCGGACTGGTGACGGAGGCTCTGCAGATCCTGTCGGAGGGCGCCGCCCAGCCCGCGGACATCGACCGCATAGCGCGGGACGTCCTCGGCCTGAAGATGGGCCCCTGCGAGCTGCTGGACCTCACAGGCATGGACGTGTCGCAGCCAGTGATGGAGTCCATCTGGACGGGGTTCTACACAGAGCCGCGGTTGCGTCCGTCCAGGATCGCGCGGGCCCGGCTGGAGGCTGGCCTGTACGGCCGCAAGACGGGCGAGGGTTTCTACAAGTACGTAGATGGCGCGAAGCAAGAGCCGCCCGAAGCGAAAGCACCCGCAGCAGAAGCGCGCCCTGTCTGGGTACACGGCGACGTCCGGGAAGAGCTGGGCGCGCTGCTTTCGACGGCGGGAGTGGAGGTCGAGGCAGGGGACGAACCGTCCAGCCAGGCCGTGGTGTTCGTCGCCCCCTTCGGCCAGAGCACCATCACCGCAGCCACAGCCGAGAACCTTCCCCTAGAGCGCACCCTGGGAATCGACCCGTTCGGCGGCTTCTTCACGCGTCTCTCCTTGGCCGTCCACCCTGGCGTCGGCAAGGAGGCTGGACGAGCCGGTCTGGCCGCCCTCCTCGCCACAGGACGCCCTGTCAGCGTCGTCAGGGATGCGCCTGCCCCCGTCGCCCAACGCCTCCTGGCCTCGATCGTCAACGTGGGCTGCGGTATCGCGGAGCAGCGGCTGGCCAGTCCCGGCGACATCGACACGGCCGTGAAGCTCGGGCTCGGATATCCGCGCGGGCCGCTGGAGTGGGGCGAGCACACCGGGACGGCCCGCGTCCTGGACATCCTGCGCGGCCTGCACGCCGCGACCGGCGACCCGCGGTACCGCCCGAGCGGCTGGCTGGCCGAACGGGCGGCGCTCGGGCTCCCGCTGACCGAGACCGGCACCGTCCCGTCCGACCTCACACCTTGACGGTCTCGGTCTCCGCCGCGCGCTCGACGGCGACCGGGGAGCCCGGAAGCCGGCGCAGGACGAACGCGGCAAAGATCGCCGCGCACAAGGTCGCGCCCCCGGCGGCGAACGACCCGACCGACACGGCGTGCGCGAACGCGTCCCGAGCAGCGTCCGCAAGGCCAGGGTCACCCGACGCGACGGCCCCACCGAGCGAATCCCGCGCAGCCTCCGGCGCGCCGTCCGGCAGGGCTCCGGCATAGGCGGCAGAAATGATGCTGCCCAGAACAGCGACACCGAGCGCGCTGCCGAGCTCCTGCCCGGCATCGTTCACCGCGGACCCGACACCGGCCTCTTCACGGGGCACGGCCGCCATCAACGTGCTGTAGGCGGCCGGCGTCCCGAGCCCGGCCCCGAACCCGAGAACGACGAGCCCCACCGACAGGGCCATATATCCGTCATCCGGCCCGGTGAGCCCGATCGCGCCGAACCCGGCCGCGAGGGCGACGAACCCGCCCACGAGCGCCGGACGAGCCCCGAACCGCGCCTCCATCGACGCCCCCAGCCCGTTCCCGACCGCGGCGGAGACGGCGACCGGCAGCACCGCCAGCCCGGCCTGGAGCGGCCCGTAGCCGTACCCGAGTTGGAGGAGCTGCGTCAGCGCGAACAGCACCCCGGCCAGCGCGAACGAGAACATCGCGATCATCACGGCGGCACCGGAGAAGTCGCGGCGGCGCAGCAGGCGCAGGTCGAGCATCGGCTCCGGGTTGCGGTGCTGCCACCGCACGAACAGCCCGAGCGCGACGACGGCGGCGGCAAAGCCCCCGAGCGTCCGGACCCCGGTCCAGCCGTGCTCCGGCCCGGAGATGACGGCCCACACCAGCGTCGCCATCCCGGCCGTGGACAGGACGGCGCCCGGCACGTCCGGCCGCCGCCGAGGGCCGCGCGACTCGGGAACCAGCACAAGCAGCCCGACCACCGCGACGATCGTGATCGGGACGTTCACCAGGAACACCGACCCCCACCAGAAGTGCTCCAGCAGGAGCCCGCCCAGCGTGGGCCCGACGGCGATCCCGATCATGGACGTCGCGCCCCAGATGGCGAACGCCTTGGTGCGCTCGTCCGGCCCGAACACCTGCGCCATGATCGACAGCGTCCCCGGCATGAGGAACGCGGCGCCCACGCCCATCAGCCCGCGCATCGCGACGAGCTGCGCCGGGTCCTGCGCGAACGCGGCCAGCAAGGAGCCGGCGCCGAAGACCGCGAAGCCGATCAGCATCGCGCGGCGCCGCCCGTGCCGGTCGCCGAGGCTGCCCGCGGTGATCAGCAGCCCGGCGAAGACGAGCGAGTAGGCGTCGATCACCCACTGGACGTCGGAGGTGGTGGCGTCCATGTCCCTGAGCAGGGACGGGATCGCCACGTTGAGGATCGTGTTGTCGACCACGACCACGAACAAGCTGAGGCACAGCACCGCGAGGATCTGCCACCGCCGCGGATGCGGTTCAGGCTGCGTCATCATCCACTCCCACCACTCGTACACTGTTCGAGTTTTCTCGCACACTGTACGACGAGACTCGTACACCGTTCAACCCCCGGTACTATGTACGAGACGAATCGATGACGAGGGGCAGGCGATGGCGGAGAACGCACCGGTGTCCGTCTGGACGCGTCCGGAACGACCGCGGCGCGACCAGCCGACGCTCAGCCGCGACCAGATCGTCGACGCGGCCATAGAACTCCTCGACGCCGAGGGCCTGGCCGGGCTCAGCATGCGGCGGCTCGGCACCCGCCTGAACTCCGGCGCCACCTCGGTCTACTGGCACGTCGCGAACAAGGACGAGCTGCTGGAGCTCGCCCTGGACCGCGTCATGGGCGAGGTGACCGCCCCACCACCGCACGGCACGAACGGCGCGAACAGGACGAACGGCTGGCGCGCGTCCGCCACCGCCTACGCGCACAGCTACCGCGCGATGATCCACCGGCACCCGTGGACGGTCACGCTCTTCGGCAGCCGTCCCATGATCGGCCCGAACGCCACCCGCGTCCTGGACGAGGCCCTCGTCGCGTTCGGCGCCGCCGGCTTCACCGGTTTCGACCTCGAATACGCCTGGTCGCTGGTGGTCGACTACGTCATCGGCGCCGCCGGGAGCGAGGCGAGCTGGCAGCGCAACCAGGCCGGTGTCACCGCGACCGACTGGGTCGAGATCCTCGGCCCCCACCTGGCCCGCATCGGCGACGACCGCCCCGCCGTCTCGGCCCACATCCGCGACGTCTGGACGAACGAGACCGGCGACATCCTCGAAGGCCGCTTCGAGTTCGGCCTCGCCTGCCTCCTCGACGGCCTGGAAGCCCGAAGGCCCCCCGCCCCATAAACCGGGCGGAGGGCCGAAAGACACCCTGATCAGAAGGGCAGCTCAATGGGCGGCTTGGGCTTGGTGTCCGTCCACCCCATATCGCGGACGGCCATGTAGTCGATGACGAACCCGGGCCGGCGGTCCTTGTAGGGGCCGCCGGGCTTGGTCAGCACGTACTGCGAGGCGAGCACCTCACCCGTCTCCTTGTCGAACACGAGCTCCTTGCGGGCCTGATAGGTCCCCTGCCGCTCGCGCGGCGTGCCGGACTCGCCGGTGACCTCGACGGTCCTGCTGGCGGACGCCAGCGCCACGCCCGTGCGGCCGAGCGGGTCCTTGACCTCGCCGATCGCCGCCACACCGGGCACGTCGGCCGCCGCGCGCATCAGCCCGGCCCGCACCTTCGGCGGAACCGGCGAGTTGGCGATGAGCCCGCCGACCGCGCCGAGCTTCGCGAAGGAGTCGAACTCGTGCTTGGGAAGCGGCCCGCGCTCCTTCTCCAACTCCTTCAGTTTCTCAGGCGACGGCACTCCCACCGCACGCCATTGCAGGGCCTCATCGGTGAGGAACTTCTCGGCGAGTTTCTTCGGATCGGTCGGCAGATTCTGCAGTTCCTCGGTGGTCATCCGGGCGTACCACGTCCCACCGCCCGAAGGGTCGGAATGGTCGGTCTCCCACCCCATCTTCTCCACCGTGTTCAGGGTCAGCCATTTGTCGCCCGACCACGCCCTGATCTTCACCGGGGACCCGGCCTTCCTCCACGCCGCCGCGTCCGCCGGCGTCTGCGGCCGGGCCGGAATCATGCGCCACGCACTGCCCGTCGCCGACTTGGGCTCCGCGCCGGCCCACCGGAAGGCCTCCGTGTGCGCACCGACGATCACATAAGCGCCCGTCCTGGCCGGCACCACGTACGACTGGCCGCTGACGTCATCAGAGAACCAGTACTTGCCGATCTCCTGCTTCGCCGCATTCTCCGCCGCGACGAGAACGGCCGCCTTCCCGAGGTCCACCTCCGGGCCGACCCGCGCGACGCCACCGCCCCCGGCCGGATCGCCGGCCCCCACGGCCGCGACCGCGACCGCGGCGGCAGCGCCCACGGCCACCACCCCGACTCCGGCCGCCTTGACCCGCCACCCGAACCGGGCGCGCCGCCGCGGCGCCTCCCCGAACATCCGGGCCCTGGCCTCGGCCGTCTCCTCCATCGTCGGCGGGGCGGGCTCCCCGTACGCCCGCTCGACGACCCGCAGCTCATCCATGCCCATCCTCCAGATCACGCATCGGATTCGTCCCGCCGAGCGCTTCGCGCACCTTCCTGCGAGCCCGGTTGAGCCGCGAGCCGACCGTCCCGTAGGGGATGTCCAGCGCGGCGGCCACCTCCTGGTGGCTGAGGTCGGCGAGCGCCACGAGCAGCAGCACGTCCCGGTCACCGCCCGACAACCCGGCGATGGCCCCCGCGAGGCGCCCCCGCAGCCCCTGGGCGCTGACCTGCTCGTCGACCCGCTCCGCGTGGCCGGCGTCCGGCACGCCCCCCAGCCGCTCCCGCGCCCGCAACCCGCGCACCTCGGCCCGCCGATGCTTGCCGATCACGTTGGTCGCGATCCCGTACAGCCACGTCCGGACGGCCGCCCGGGACGCGTCGTACCGGCCCCGCCCCCGGAACGCCTCCAGAAACGTCTGCGACGCGACATCGGCCGCCGCGTCCGGCCCGAGCCGCCGGGCGGCGTACCCATGGATCTCCGCGAAGTACGCATCGAAGATCTCACCGAACCGCTCGGGCTCGCGGAGGGACGACCGCAGAACGGCGCTGTCGTCCACCCGCCCCATCGGCGGGTCCGCGGTAAGGGGCTCCCCAGTCATGCGCTGCCTTTCCGTAACACGAACGGCGGTCACCCACGTATCACCCGAACCCCTCGACCACTTTCACGACGGCGAAGATCTCGATTCGGCGGCGCAGGGACCGGTGGCCGCGATCAACCTCAGCTCGCTGCGCTCCGACGCGCTCATCCTCTTCGTCGGGCGTCCCACGTCCACTTCGGCCCCGTGTAAGAGATCGGCCCCGTGTAAGAGAAAGGCATCAAGCGAAACAGGTGGCCCCTCCGAGAGGGGCCACCTGCCTGCTGAGGCGACATCGATTCAGCGGTATTGGGGAAGTCTGAGCAGGCGGCGCGCGCCGGTGGAGTCGGCGGATCTGGCCACCCACACCGCGATGGCGATGAAGGCGACCTGCTGGGGGATCCGGAGCCACAGCGGCGTCGCCTCGGCGCCGTTGAGGGGGATGTCGTTGAGGGCCGCGTAGATGTTGGCCGGGAGCAGGAGCGGCAGCATGACGGCCAGGCCGACGGCGGCGCTCCAGCGGGTGCGGGTCATGACGAGCCCGACGGCGATGAGCAGTTCCAGGACGCCGGTCAGGTAGACCATGGCCAGGGGGAACGGCACGAACGGCGGCACCATGCGGGCGAGTTCCTGAGCGCTGGGCATGGACGCCACGCTGTCCGGCACGAAGCGCACGATGCCGGTGAGGACGAGCATGGCCGCCATCGCGTGGGCGGCGCAGGCCGGCCAGTCGGCGAAGCGGCGGACGCCCAGGGCGCCGAGCAGGCGCAGTGCGGGTGCGGCGATGACGAGGACGATGAACTCCACGCCGAGTGCGTTGACGAAGTCTTCCATGGGATCCGACCTCCTGGACCGGGCTGCATCCTGACACTGTCTAGATTGCGTCATCGAGGTCCATCTTGTCAATGACAAGATTGGGATCGAGGTTCGGCGGGCCTAGATCGCCGCGGGAAGCGGCCGGCACCAGAACGGCCGTCCCTCCAGAAGGAAGGACGGCCGTGGTGGTCGCACGCTCAGGTCAGGCGCTCTGCACCAGCTTGGCGTAGACGATGAGGTTGCTCTTGTAGTGACCGGTCGAGCTGTCGAACGCGCCACCGCAGGTGACCAGGCGCAGGGACGAGTAGTCGAGGGCTTCGGCGAACACCTTCTTGTGCGGGAAGGCGTTCTTGTCCACGTCCTGCTTGGAGGTCACCGCGAACGTCGCGGTGGTCCCGTCCTGACGGGTGACCTGGATCTGGTCGCCCTCCGTCAGCTCCTTGAGCCGGTAGAAGACGGCCTGCTTCTTGTTGGCGTCCACGTGGCCGAGGATCACCGACGGGCCGTTCTCTCCCGGGGTGGGGCCGAGCTTGTACCAGCCGGTCAGGTTGGGACGGCTGAGCGGCGGCTCCTCGATGCGTCCGTCCGGACGCAGCCCCAGCTGGGACACCGGGGCGGAGACACCGAGCTTGGCGATGCTGATCGTCTTCGGTGGCGACTTGGGCATCGGCTTCGCGTCCCCTGCCGGGGTGGCTGCGGGCGTGGCCGGTGCGGTACTCCCGCTGCTGCCGCTCGCCGTGGTCGGCGGTGAGTCCTCGCCGCCGCAGGAGCCCAGCAGGAGTCCTATGAGCAGCGCGCCGGCCGCCGCGCCCATGGCGCGGCGACCGGCGGAGACGGTAGTGCGGTCCGCCACTCAGGAATTCTCCCGCCCGGCCCGGCGACGCAGCGCGAGCGCGCCCATGCCGGCTCCGGCCAGCGCGACGGCGGCGCCGCCGGCCAGCAGCGTCGTGCCGGAGCCGCCCTGGGTGCTGCCGTCACCGGTGTTGATCGGCCCGCTGGGGACCGGCACCGGCGTGGTCGGCTGCGACGTGGGGTTGGTGGCGGTCGGCTTCGGCGAGGGCTTCTTGCCCGGGTTGACGGTGATGGAGCCCTTGACGGTCTGCTCGCCGACCGTGCAGGTCAGGTTGACGGTGTAGGTCTTCCCGGGGACGAGGCTGGACCGGGTGGCCTGGGTGGCCTTCCACGTCTCGCCCGGCGTCCCGGTGAACGCCGGGACGGCGGTGAAGACGCGAATGGCCTCCGCGGCGTTGATGGTCGGCTTCTTCGTGCACTCGGTGATCGTGATCGTGATGGCCTGGCCCGGGGTGAACACGCGGGGGCTGACGTTGATCTGGGGCTGCTCCGCCGCCTGGACGGCGCCCGCCGTACCCAGTACCAGGGCCGTGGCCGCGGCACCGGCGGCCGCAAATCGGGTCAGGTTCATGTGTCTACTCCTCTTGGAGGGCTTGCTTGTTCGTCTTGCGGCCGAAGGCGCGATGTGTGATGGCCGCCCTGTTCGGCGCAGCATTCGCACCTCATCCGCGACACTCCCGTAGCCGCGGGCAGAAGTCAGGGTGTTGACAACGAGGCGTGATCATATCGGTGTTTGTCATGCAACGCACCTGATCAGGGACGGTTTCGTCCTTATCGGGCCAACGTGAGAACCTGGACGGCGGTTCGAGCGTCTAACGCGCAGCCGTTCGGAGCCACGGGCTCGGCCGGTGCAGAAGACCAAGCGAAAGGCCCCCGCACACACGTCGAGGGCCCTCAAATGAAGGGGAGCGGAGTCACCGCTCGCCGCTCTTGATGCGCGACGTCAACTCCCGCCGCACGGACACTGTGACGATCAACACAGGCCCGCCCAAATCCACCGGATCACGCATACACCCCTCCACCAGGAAGATCAGGAAGATGCCGGGGTTCAGGGTTTGCCAGATGTGGATGCGGTCGGCCGCATTTCGTCTTCCGGTGCGGGGGCGGGCGGATGTTCCGCCCGCCCCCGCTCCGCCCCCGGGTCGTGGGGTGGACGGTCACGCCGCGGTCTGGGATTCCCTGGACTCGGTGCGGCTGAAGATGAGGCCGTCGACGGAGAAGCGGCCCGCGCCCGCGAAGGCGAGCAGGATCGCGGCGCCGCCCAGGGCGAGGACGAGCTCGTAGCCGTTCTCGGCGACGAAGACGCCGTTGCCCTTGTGGACGAACCAGAAGGCCCCGGCCATGTCGATCGCGAGGAGCAGGCCCGCGATCGGTACGGCGGCGCCCACGATGAGCGCGAGGCCGGCGATGAACTCGACCCAGGTCGAGTAGTAGGCGGACAGTGACGCCACCGGGACGTCCATGCCCTCGAACATCTTGACCACGGCGCCGTGGCCCAGGTCGTTGATCTTCTGCCAGCCGTGCGCGACGAACACGACGCCCAGGGCGACACGTCCGATGAGCAGGCCGACGTCGGAGAGATAGGGGACTCGGGTCGCGGGGTTCATTGCGCGCTCCTGACTTTGTTCAAATCTGAACTAGGCGCGGAGGTTAGCACGCTCCAATGATCCATTCCAGGCCGAGTTCGCAGGTCACGAGCGGTCGATGACCGGCGCGGAGGAGAGGGCGTCCCTCCGGCGGGGGATGGAGCGGACGGCGGCCTCCTCCCTGGCGCCGATCTCTGGGCCAATGAAGGTGGATCGGGAACCGGAATAGGGCACTCAGACGTAGTGTTGGAGAGGTCGTCAGCAAAGTTGAGTCTGGGCGACTCAAGTGATTTGACAAGGCTGGGCCGTCCAGGCACGCTGGCCGACAGCAAGCAGACCGGCCGCACCCTGGGGCGACCGGGGCGCGATATCACCGGATACGACGGAGGACGAGAACATGGCACGTGCGGTCGGCATCGACCTCGGGACGACCAACTCGGTCGTCGCGATCCTGGAGGGCGGGGAGCCCACCGTCATCGCGAACGCGGAGGGGTCGCGGACCACGCCGTCCGTCGTCGCCTTCGCGAAGAACGGCGAAGTCCTGGTCGGCGAGGTCGCCAAGCGCCAGGCCGTGACCAACGTGGACCGGACGATCCGCTCGGTCAAGCGCGAGATGGGCACCGACTGGAAGACCAAGATCGACGACAAGGACTTCACCCCGCAGCAGATCAGCGCGTTCGTGCTGCAGAAGCTGAAGCGGGACGCGGAGTCCTACCTCGGCGAGACGGTCACCGACGCGGTCATCACCGTGCCCGCGTACTTCTCCGACCACCAGCGGCAGGCCACGAAGGAGGCCGGGCAGATCGCGGGGCTGAACGTCCTGCGGATCATCAACGAGCCGACCTCGGCCGCGCTGGCCTACCACCTGGAGAAGGAGAACGAGGCGACGATCCTGGTCTTCGACCTCGGCGGCGGCACGTTCGACGTGTCCCTGCTGGAGGTCGGCGACGGCGTCGTCGAGGTGAAGGCCACCAGCGGTGACAACCACCTGGGCGGCGACGACTGGGACCAGAAGGTCGTCGACTGGCTGGTGGAGCGGTTCAAGAACGCCAACGGCGTCGACCTGGCCAAGGACAAGATGGCGCTCCAGCGGCTGCGCGAGGCCGCGGAGAAGGCGAAGATCGAGCTGTCCAGCTCCACCGAGACGCAGATCAACCTGCCCTACATCACCGCGTCCAGCGAGGGCCCGCTGCACCTGGACGAGAAGCTCAGCCGCTCCGAGTTCCAGCGGATGACCTCCGACCTGCTCGAGCGGACGAGGGCGCCGTTCCAGCAGGTGCTGAAGGACGCGAACATCTCGGTCGACGGCATCCACCAGGTCGTCCTGGTCGGCGGCTCGACCCGCATGCCCGCGGTGTCGGAGCTGGTCAAGGAGCTGACCGGCGGCAAGGAGCCGAACAAGGGCGTCAACCCGGACGAGGTCGTCGCGATCGGCGCCAGCCTCCAGGCCGGTGTGCTGAAGGGCGAGGTCAAGGACGTCCTGCTGCTGGACGTGACCCCGCTGAGCCTCGGCATCGAGACCAAGGGCGGCATCTTCACCAAGATCATCGAGCGGAACACGACGATCCCGACCAAGCGGTCCGAGACGTTCACCACCGCCGACGACAACCAGCCGTCCGTGGAGATCCAGGTCTACCAGGGCGAGCGCGAGATCGCGGCGCGGAACAAGAAGCTCGGCACCTTCCAGCTCACCGGCCTGC
Source organism: Actinomadura sp. 3N508 (assembly GCF_044326375.1). Classification (NCBI taxonomy): domain Bacteria; kingdom Bacillati; phylum Actinomycetota; class Actinomycetes; order Streptosporangiales; family Thermomonosporaceae; genus Actinomadura; species Actinomadura sp. 3N508. The sequence continues at coordinate 331,120 of NZ_JBIRAX010000010.1, read as the reverse complement.
CGCCGGCGCCGCGCGGCGTCCCGCAGATCGAGGTCACCTTCGACATCGACGCCAACGGCATCGTGAACGTCAGCGCGAAGGACCAGGGCACCGGGCGCGAGCAGTCGATGGTCATCACCGGTGGCAGCGCGCTGCCCAAGGACGACATCGAGAAGATGGTCCGCGAGGCCGAGGAGTACGCCGAGGAGGACCGCAGGCGCAAGGAGGAGGCCGAGGTCCGCAACCAGGCCGACACCCTTGCCTACTCGACCGAGAAGTTCCTGCGGGAGAACGACGAGAAGGTCCCCGCGGAGCTGAAGGGCGAGGTCACCGAGGCGGTCGCCGAGGTGAAGAAGGCGCTGGAGGGCACCGACGTCGAGGCGATCAAGAGCAGCGCCGAGAAGCTCGCCCAGGTCAGCCAGAAGATGGGCGCGGCCATGTACGCGCAGAACCCCGAGGGCGCGCAGGCCGGCGCCGACGACCACGGCCCGACGGCCGACGCCCAGGGCGGTGAGCCGCAGGACGACGAGGTCGTCGACGCCGAGATCGTGGACGAGGACAAGCCGAAGGGTGATGCTTCGTGACGACCTCTCCCGATGAGGGCGAGGAGAAGGAGGGCCCGGTGATCCGCGACAAGCGGCGCATCGATCCCGAAACGGGGAAGCTCCGGGAGCAGGCGGCGGAGTCGTCGCCGGCCCCGGAGGCCCCGGCCAACGGGGGCGCCACGGTCACCGGCGAGGAGCTCTCCTCGCTCAAGACCCAGCTGGCGGAGCGTCTCGCAGACCTCCAGCGGCTGAAGGCCGAGTACGACAACTACCGCAAGCGCGTCGAGCGCGACCGGGTCGCGGTCCGGGAGCAGGCGCTCGGGCAGGTGCTGTCCGAGCTGTTCCCGGTGCTGGACGACATCGGCCGCGCCCGTGACCACGACGAGCTCACCGGCGGGTTCAAGTCCGTCGCGGAGAGCCTGGAGGCGATCACGGGCAAGCTCGGCCTGGAACGCTACGGCGAGAAGGGCGAGCCCTTCGACCCGGTCGTCCACGAGGCGCTCATGCATTCGTACTCGTCGGAGGTGACCGAGGAGAGCGTCGTGGACGTCCTCCAGCCCGGGTACCGCATCGGCGAGCGGATCCTGCGGCCCGCGCGCGTGGCGGTGGCCGAGCCCGACCCGAACGCCGAGGACGGGAAGCCGTCCGAGGCCGAGGACGCCGAGAGCACCGAGGCCGAGAACACGGCCGAGGCGGACAAGGCCGACTCGGGTGACAACGACGAATGAGCCCCTGGCCTTCGCCGGGGTTCCGGGGGATCGTCTCCCCAGCGGGAACCGCGGGCCCGTCCCGTCCGGGGCGGGCCCCGCGGGGTCGCGTGAAGACATGTGGCAAGTGGCGATAGCAGAGAGCGGGGCGCCGTGAGCACCAAGGACTACCTGGAGAAGGACTACTACAAGGTCCTCGGTGTCGCGAAGACGGCCTCTCAGGAGGAGATCAAGAAGTCGTACCGGAAGCTGGCCCGCAAGTACCACCCGGACGCCAACAAGGGCGACACCGACGCCGAGGACCGCTTCAAGGAGGTCTCCGAGGCCTACGACGTCCTGTCCGACGACAAGCGCCGCAAGGAGTACGACGCGGTCCGGTCGATGCCGGGCGGTTTCCGCGGCCAGCAGGGCGGCGGGTTCCCGTTCGACCTCGGTGACCTGTTCGGGCAGGGCAGCGGCGGCGGCACCGGGACGCAGACCGGCGGCGCGGGCGAGCGCATCGGCGACCTGTTCGGCGGCCTGTTCGGCCGGAGCGGCGGCACCCGCACCACCGGCACGGGCACGCGGCGCGCCCGCCGCGGCGCGGACGTCGAGACCGAGGTCACGCTCTCGTTCGGGCGCGCGATGAACGGCGTCACCGTCCCGATCAAGCTGACCAGCGAGGCGGCGTGCAACGGCTGCCGCGGCACGGGCGCGAAGGCGGGCACCGTCCCGCGGGTGTGCCCGAACTGCGAGGGCACCGGGCACGAGACCCGCAACCTCGGCAGCTTCGGGTTCCAGGAGCCGTGCAAGGAGTGCCACGGCCGGGGCCTCGTCGTCGACGACCCGTGCCCCATCTGCCACGGCAGCGGCCGCGCGACCGGCACCCGCACGATCCAGGCCCGCATCCCGGCGGGCGTCGCCGACGGCCAGAAGATCCGGCTCAAGGGCAAGGGCGCCCCGGGCGAGAACGGCGGCCCGCACGGCGACCTCTACGTCAACATCAAGGTTCGGCCGCACCCGGTGTTCGGCCGCAGCGGCGACAACCTGACGCTGACCGTCCCGGTGACGTTCCCGGAGGCGGCGCTCGGCGCGGAGATCCGGGTGCCGACGTTCCAGGGGCAGCCGGTCACGCTGAAGCTGCCGGAGGGCACCCCGAACGGCCGCAAGTTCCGCGTGAAGGGCCGCGGCGCGACCCGGCGGGACGGCACGAAGGGCGACCTGCTCGTCACCGTCGACGTCCAGGTGCCGCAGAAGCTCGACGACCAGGCACGGGAGGCCCTCGTCCGGCTGCGCGAGTCGGGCTCGGGCGACGATCTGCGTGCGGACCTCGTCCAGCAGGCCAGGCAGGAGTGAAGCCATGAACCCCTTTGGCGACGACACGCCGGTCTATGTGATCTCGGTGGCGGCCCAGCTGTCCGGGCTGCATCCGCAGACGCTGCGCACCTACGACCGGATGGGCCTGGTGTCCCCCGGCCGTACGGCGGGCCGCGGGCGCCGCTACTCGATGCGCGACATCGTGATGCTCCGCGAGATCCAGCGGCTCTCCCAGGAGGAGGGCATCAACCTGTCCGGCATCAAGCACATCCTGGAGCTGCAGCGCGACAACGTGCGGCTCCGCGAGGAGCTCGCGAAGGCGCACGCCGCGCTGGACGAGCTCGCCAACGAACTCGAATCGACCCGTGCCGTCGCGGCGCGGCTGGCGCAGCAGCGCCGGCACGGTGAACCGGAGGGCACTCCCGGCGCCGACCTGGTGCCGATCAGGCACACCAGCGTCGTCGTCTGGCACGAGCGCAACCGGGAATAGGGGGACCGGGGTGGACTACAAGCTCACGCAGAAGAGCCAGGAGGCGGTGTCGGTCGCGGTCCGGCGGGCCGCGGCCGAGGGACATCCCGAGGTGGAGCCGCAGCACCTGCTGGCCGCGCTGATCGTGCTGACCGACGGCACCGCGGTGCCGCTGCTGGAGGCCGTCGGCGCCGACTGGAAGACGATCAGGAGCCGGGTCGAGGAGCAGCTCGCCGCGATGCCGAAGGCGCAGGGCTCGACGGTCTCGACCCCGCGCCTCTCGGGCCAGCTCCAGCGCTCGATCAACACGGCGGCGAACCGGGCGAAGCAGCTCGAGGACGACTACGTCTCGACGGAACACCTCCTCGTCGGCCTCGCCACGGACGGCGGCCCCGCCGCGGGCCTGCTCAAAGAATTCGGCGCCACGCCCCAAGCCCTGCTGGACGCGTTCGAGAAGGTCCGCGGCCACGCCCGCGTGACCAGCGAGAACCCGGAGGGCACGTACCAGTCGCTGGAGAAGTACGGCGTCGACCTGACCGCCGCCGCGCGCGACGGCCGCCTCGACCCCGTCATCGGCCGCGACCCGGAGATCCGCCGCGTCGTCCAGGTGCTGTCCCGCCGGACGAAGAACAACCCGGTGCTGATCGGCGAGCCCGGCGTCGGCAAGACCGCCGTCGTGGAGGGCCTCGCGCAGCGGATCATCGCGGGCGACGTGCCCGAGTCGCTGCGCGGCAAGAAGCTCATCTCCCTCGATCTCAGCGCGATGGTCGCGGGCGCGAAATACCGCGGCGAGTTCGAGGAGCGGCTGAAGGCCGTCCTCAACGAGATCAGGCAGAGCGAGGGGCAGGTCGTCACGTTCATCGACGAGCTGCACACCGTGGTCGGCGCGGGCGCGGCCGAGGGCGCGATGGACGCGGGCAACATGCTCAAGCCGATGCTGGCTCGCGGCGAACTGCGCATGATCGGCGCGACGACCCTCGACGAGTACCGCGAGCGCATCGAGAAGGACGCCGCCCTGGAGCGCCGCTTCCAGCAGGTCATGGTCGGCGAGCCCACCGTCGAGGACACGATCGCGATCCTGCGCGGCCTCAAGGGCCGCTACGAGGCGCACCACAAGGTCCAGATCAACGACTCGGCGCTCGTCTCGGCCGCCACGCTCTCCGACCGCTACATCACCTCCCGCTACCTCCCCGACAAGGCGATCGACCTGGTGGACGAGGCGGCCTCACGCCTCCGCATGGAGATCGACTCGCGCCCGGTGGAGATCGACGAACTCCAGCGCACCGTCGACCGCCTCAAGATGGAGGAGATGAACCTCTCCAAGGAGACGGACGAGGCGTCCAGGCAGCGCCTCGAAAGGCTCCGCGCCGACCTGGCCGACAAGCAGGAGCACCTCACCGGCCTCATGGCCCGCTGGGACAAGGAGAAGGCGGGCCTGAACCGCGTCGGCGAGATCAAGGAGCGGATCGACCAGCTGCGCGGCGAGGCCGAACGCGCCCAGCGCGACGGCGATCTCGAAACATCCGCCCGCCTCACCTACGGCGAGATCCCGGCGCTGGAGAAGCAGCTAGAAGAGGCCGACGAGGCCGCCGACAACCGCGACGCGATGGTCAAGGAGGAGGTCGGCCCGGACGACGTCGCCGACGTGGTCGCGTCCTGGACGGGCATCCCCGCCGGGCGCCTCCTCGAAGGCGAGACCGCCAAGCTCCTGCGCATGGAGGACGAGCTCGGCAAGCGCCTCATCGGCCAGGAGACCGCCGTCCGCACCGTGTCGGACGCCGTCCGCCGCGCCCGCGCCGGCATCTCCGACCCCGACCGCCCGACCGGCTCGTTCCTGTTCCTCGGCCCGACCGGCGTTGGAAAAACAGAACTGGCGAAGGCACTCGCCGAATTCCTCTTCGACGACGAGCGCGCGATGACCCGCATCGACATGAGCGAGTACTCCGAGAAGCACAGCGTCGCCCGGCTCGTCGGCGCGCCGCCCGGCTACGTCGGCTACGAGGAGGGCGGGCAGCTCACCGAGGCCGTCCGGCGCCGCCCGTACTCGGCCGTCCTGCTGGACGAGGTGGAGAAGGCGCACCCCGAGGTGTTCGACGTCCTCCTCCAGGTCCTGGACGACGGGCGCCTCACCGACGGCCAGGGCCGCACGGTCGACTTCCGCAACGCGATCCTGATCCTCACGTCCAACATCGGCTCGCAGTTCCTGGTCGACCCGACGCTGGAGAACGGCGCGAAGAAGGAAGCGGTCTGGAACGCCGTCCGCAACTCCTTCAAGCCGGAGTTCCTCAACCGTCTCGACGACGTCATCCTCTTCGACGCGCTCTCCACGAAGGAGCTGACCCGCATCGTCGACCTCCAGGTCGACAAGCTCGCCGACCGCCTCGCCGACCGCCAGCTCACGCTGAACGTCACCCCGGCGGCCCGCGAATGGCTGGCCCTGACCGGCTACGACCCGCTGTACGGGGCGCGCCCGCTGCGGCGCCTCGTCCAGACGTCGATCGGCGACCAGCTCGCCCGCGAGCTCCTCTCCGGCGAGGTCCTCGACGGCGACGAGGTGACGGTCGACCTGGACGAACCCGCCGACCGCCTGACCGTCCACCCCACCCGCGGCCTGACCCTCAACAAGTAGCGTCCCGCCCGCGCGTCAGCGGGGGAGGGTGTTGAGGCGGTGGGTGAGGTAGCGGCGGTCCGGGGTGGTTCGGGCCAGGGTCAGGGCTTCGCGGTAGGCGGCGGCGGCCTCCTCGCGGCGGTCCAGGCGGCGGAGCAGGTCGGCTCGGGTGGCGGGGAGCAGGTGGTAGCCGTCCAGGTCATCGGCCAGGTCGTGGACGAGCGCCAGGCCCGCCTCCGGGCCGTCGGCCATGGCGACGGCGACGGCCCGGTTCAGCCGGACGACCGGGCTCGGGGTCAGCTCGATCAGCCGCCCGTACAGGGCGGCGATCTGCGGCCAGTCGGTGTCCGCGGCCGTGCGGGCGGTCGCGTGGCAGGCGGCGATGGCGGCCTGCACCTGGTAGGGGCCGGGTTCGCCGCGGCGCAGGGCGTCGTCCAGGAGGGCGGTGCCTTCGGTGATCGCGGTGTGGTCCCAGCGGTCGCGGTCCTGGTCTTCGAGCGGGACGAGGTCGCCCGCCGCGTCCTGGCGGGCGTCCCGGCGGGAGTGCTGGAGGAGCAGGAGGGCGAGCAGGCCGGTGGCCTCCGGCTCGTCGGGCATCAGCACGTGCAGGACGCGGCCGAGCCGGATCGCCTCCGCGCACAGGTCGACCCGCATCGGGTCGGGGCCCTCCGTCGCCGCGTAGCCCTCGTTGAACAGCAGGTAGACGACTCCGAGGACGGACGTCGTGCGTTCGGGGAGCAGATGGGCGGGCGGCACGCGGTACGGGATGCGCGCGTCGCGGATCTTGCGTTTCGCCCGGACGAGCCGCTGCGCCATCGCGGGCTCGGCGACCAGGAACGCCCGCGCGATCTCGCCGGTGGTGAGTCCGAGCAGCGTGCGCAGCGTGAGCGCCACCCGCGCCTCGATCGGCAGCGCCGGATGGCAGCACGTGAAGACCAGCCGGAGCCGGTCGTCGGCGACACCGCTCGGGTCGGGCGGTACCGGCGGTTCGTGCGGGCCGGTCATCGTGCTCAACTCCCTGAGCTTGGCGTTCTCGGTGCGGCCGCGCCGCATGCGGGTCAGCGCGTGGTTGCGGGCGGTGGTCGTCAGCCAGGCGCCCGGACGGTGCGGGACGCCGTCGTCCGGCCACCGTTCCAGGGCGCGCGCGAACGCCTCCTGGGCCGCCTCCTCCGCGAGGTCCCAGTCGCCGGTCATGCGGATGAGGGTCGCGACGACCCGTCCCCACTCCTCGTGGAAGGCCGCCGCGACCGCTCCTTCGACGCGTCCCGTCACTCCTCCCAGAGCGGCCGGACCTCGATGGCCCCGGTCCCGGCGCACGGGTGCCTGGACGCGATCTCCAGCGCCTCCTCCAGGTCGGCGCAGTCGATCAGGTCGAACCCGAGGATCTGCTCCTTGGTCTCGGCGAACGGGCCGTCCGATAGGAGCGTCTCGCCGCCGCGCGTCCGGACGGTCGTGGCGGTGTCGGTGGGGTGGAGCCGGTTGCCGACCAGGCGCACACGGCGCCCGTCCATCTCCCTGATCCATTCCTCGGTGTCGGCCTGCAGCCTGGCGAACTCGTCCGCGGGCATCTCGTCGTTCTCTACGCCGCAGATCAGCATCATGTACCGCACGTGCTCTCCTCCTACGACTTCTTCGACATGGTGACTTCCGCCGGCTCCGGAACTCGTCGCCGGAGCGGCGGCCGTGCGAGCAGCAGGCCGGCGATCACGACGCCGGCCAGCGCGATCCCGGCGGAGGTGTCGAACGCGGCGCGGAACCCCGGCACGGCGCCCGTCCGCGAGACCAGGACGGTGGACGCGACGGCCACGCCGAGCGCGCCGCCGAGCTGGAACGCCGCCGTGTTGAGCCCGGACGCGAGCCCGGAGTCCCGCTCGTCCGCCCCGGACAGCGCCGCCACGGCCGCCGACACCGCCGCCGACCCGAGGCCCAGCCCGAACAGGATCAGCCCCGGCAGCAGGCCCGACACGTAGCCGCTGCCTTCCGAGACCTGGCCCAGTGCGAGGCAGCCCGCCGCCATGAACGCCATGCCGGTCATGGCCACCGGACGGACGTCCACCCGCCCGATCGCCGCCTGCGCCGCATACGACCCCACGACGGCCATCACGGGCAGCAAGGCCGTGGCCAGCCCGAACTTCAGCGGCGAATAGTCGAGGATCCCTTGCGCGTACTGCGACACGGCGAACGACGTCCCGAACGCGCCCGCCCCGGTCAGCAGCATCACCAGGTTCCCGCCGGTCAGCCGCCGCGACCGGAAGATCTGGAGCGGGACGAGCGGCGCCGCCGACCTCGACTCGATCCGCACGAAGAGCGCACCCGCCACAACGGCGACTCCCAACGCGCCCAGCGTGGTTGCGCTCGTCCACCCGCTCTCCGGCGCCCGGACGACCCCGTACACCGCCGCCGACACCGCAAGCGTGACCGTCAGCGCGCCCGCCGGGTCGTACGCCCGCGCCGCCGCCCCGGCCGCCCGGCCCTCGCTCAGCAGGACGGGCCCGAGGCCGAGCAGCAGCGCCGCGACCGGCACGTTGAGGTAGAACACCCAGGGCCAGCCGAGCGCGCCGGTCAGCGTCCCGCCGACCAGCAGCGCCGCCGTGGCCCCGAACCCGCCGACGCTCGACCAGATCGCCAGCGCCCTGTTGCGTTCGGGGCCCGCCGCGAACATCACGGTGACCAGCGCCAGCGCGCTCGGCGCCATCAGCGCGGCCGAGATCCCCTGCGCGACCCGCGCGCCGATCAGGACGCCGCCCGTCCAGGCGAACCCGCACAGCAGGGACGACACCAGGAACAGGGTCGTCCCGGCGAGGAACGTCCGGCGCCCGCCCATCAGGTCGGCCGCGCGGCCGCCGAGCAGCATGAGGCCCCCGAAGCCGAGCAGGTAGGCGCTCAGCACCCACTGCGCGCCGCCGGCGGACAACCCGAGATCCCGCTCGATCGACGGCAGCGCGAGCAGCACGATGTGCGCGTCGAGGATCACCATGAAGTTCGCCGCGCAGAGCAGCGCCAGCGCCGCCCACCTGCGCGGATCCAAGCCGTCGTCGGCCATCGTCCCTCCCGGAATCACGTCTCCCCCTGTCGACCATCGGGCCCGCCCGATTTCGACAGCGGCGGAAAGAATTTCCGGGAAGGCGGCGCGCCGGCCCCGCCTAGCCGTTCAGCCAGTCGGCGGGGAAGTCGTCGCGGAACCTGTCGAGGGTCTCCTCGTCCTGGGCCCGGACGGACAGCCAGTCGCCCCCGCCGTCGCAGATGAGCAGGCCCGGACCCGCGTAGAAGTTCTGCCCCTCCTCGCCTGCGGGATAGGCGGGGAAGGGGAGGCGGGTGAAGCGCCGCCGCAGCTCGTCGTCGTCCTCGTTGTCGCCGTGGTCGCAGAGCGAGTCCTGGGCCTGGAGCGACTCGGACAGGATGATCTCGATGCAGGACACGGAGAAGGAGTCCAGCCAGCCTTCCCAGCGTTCCGCGTCCTTGTCCGCCAGGTCCGGGCGGATGCGGACGGGCGGGTCCGGTTGGTCGAGGTCACTGAGGAGGATTCCCCACGACGCGGCGCCCTGGTTCTCGTGGCGGAAGACCAGGGCCTCCTTGCGGTCGTCGACGTAGAACTCGGCGGGGCTCAGCAGCTGGTCATGGTTGCTGTGCATGGCGCGGCGGCGTCCGAAGAGCGCGTACGCCTCGCGGACGGCGGCGGGCAGCCGGAACCCGAGGTTCTCCTCGGCCGCCGCCAGCTCCGCTTCGGGTGTGCCGTCGTCCGGGGTCAGCGGCGTATGCCAGGTCGCGGCGAAGCCCCGGATGTACGTCCAGGCGGCCCGGCGGTCGGCGAGCGCGTCAGGGAGGTCTCCGACAATGTCGAATGACTCAGTCACACCCCGACGCTAGCGGCCTTCCCGGACGTTCGGTTCTGCTGTGAGCGGTGCGGTGTTCCGTACAGAACGTACGGCGGGCAGAGTCGTCCTATGAGGATTCTGATGCTCGGCGGGACGGAGTTCGTAGGACGCGCCATCACCGAAGGCGCTCTTGCGCGCGGCTGGGACGTGACCGTCTTCCACAGGGGACGCCATGACCCGCCCCAGGGAGTCGCGTCGTTGCACGGCGACCGCACGACCAAGGACGGTCTCAAGGCACTCGCCACAGACGAGGAGTGGGACGCGGTCGTCGACACCTGGTCCGCGGCCCCGTCCGTCGTGCGCGACACGGCACGCCTCCTGGGCGAGCGCGTCGGACGCTACGTCTACATCTCCAGCCGCTCTGTCTACGTGTACCCCGAACCCGACGCGCTCGGCGAGAACGCCCCTGTCGTGGAGGCGTCCCCAGACGACGGCGACGACGTCGACTACGCCACCGCCAAGCGCGGAGCAGAACTGGCGGCCGTGGACGTGTTCGGCGACCGAGCACTACTGGTACGCGCAGGGCTCATCCTCGGCCCGTACGAGAACATCGGACGCCTGCCCTGGTGGCTGAACCGGATCGCGCAGGGCGGCAAGGTACTGGCGCCAGGCCCGCGCGACGCCGGTTTGCAGTACATCGACGTCCGAGACCTGGCCGCTTGGACCCTGGACGCCATAGAACAAGAACTAGGCGGCCCCTTCGACCTGGTAAGCCCACCAGGCCACACCACAATGCGCGAACTCCTAGAAGCGTGCAGGGAGACCACGGGCTCCAACGCCGAACTCGTCTGGACGCCCCCAGAGACGATCCTCAAAGCGGGCATCGAACCCTGGATGGACCTCCCGATCTGGATCCCGCCCGGCGAGGATTACGACACCCTGCACCAGGGCAACGTCGACAAGGCCCTCTCCACAGGCCTGCGTTGCCGTCCCGTCCAGGAAACCGTGACCGACACGTGGGAATGGCTCCAGTCGATAGGCGGACGAGCCCCACAACGCCCGGACCGCCCGGTCGTCGGCCTGGATCCAGAAACCGAAGCCAAGGTGCTGCGCAGCTGAACGGGCCGCTGAACGGAGAGTGCGGGGTCGCCGCTTCAGTGGACGCGACGCCCCTCGGTCCGCTAGAGAGACGTGATATGACCGCTTTGGTAATCGGCCCCCACCTCCGGCACGTGAGTCACCACACCGCGACGATCTGGGTGGAGACCGACCGTCCATGCGAGGTCCGGGTCGTCAACCGCGACCACGGCGTGGACGCGGGCGCCCGCACGTTCACCGCGCACGGCCACCACTACGCGCTCGTCGAGATCGAGGGGCTCGCGCCGGGCGCGCGGATCCCCTACGAGGTCGTCGCCGACGGGGAGACCGTCTGGCCGGAGGAGGGCGCGGAGGGCGCGCAGCTCCCGCCGTCCCAGATCAGGACGCTCGACCCGGACGGCGAGCTGCGCATCTCGTTCGGTTCCTGCCGCCGGTCACCGGGCACGGTCGAGCAGTTCGGCCACGACGCGCTCGCCGCCCTCGCCCGCCGGCTCAGCAGCGGCGGCGACGCGGTGACCTGGCCGGACATCCTGCTCATGGTCGGCGACCAGGTCTACGCCGACGAGCTCAGCGACGCCATGCGCGAGTTCATCAGCGGGCGCCGCGCGCCCGGCGACCCGCCCGCCGACGAGGCCGCCGACTTCGAGGACTACACCCACCTGTACAAGCTGGCCTGGCACGACGACCCGGAGGTGCGGTGGCTGCTGTCCACCGTCCCGACGTTCACCATCTTCGACGACCACGACATCCGCGACGACTGGAACACCTCCTACGCGTGGCGCCAGGAGATGTGGTCGCAGCCCTGGTGGAAGAACCGCATCACCGGCGGCATCGGGTCGTACTGGATCTACCAGCACCTCGGGAACATCTCGCCTGAGGACCGCGCGTCCGACCCCGTGTACAAGGCGGTGCGGACGGCCTCCGACGACACCGGCGACGCGGGCACCGTCCTGGACGAGTTCGCAGAGAAGGCCGACAAGGAACCCGCCAGCACGCGCTGGAGCTACGCCCACGACTGGGGCGCCACCCGCCTGATCGTCGTGGACAGCCGCTGCTCCCGCCTCCTCACCGCCGACCGCCGCGGCATGCTCGACGACGACGAGTTCCGCTGGCTGGACGAGCAGTGCCAGGGCGGCATGGATCATCTGCTCATCGCGAGCTCCCTGCCCTACCTGCTGCCCATGGCGATCCACCACGCCGAGTCGTGGAACGAGGCCATGGCGGGCGGCGCCTGGGGCAAGGCCGGGGGCAGGCTCGGCGAGAAGATCCGGCAGGCCGCCGACCTGGAGCACTGGGCGGCGTTCGAGCGCTCGTTCCGCGACGTGGCCGCCGACGTCGTCGCCGTCGGGCGCGGCGAGCGCGGGCCCGCCCCGGCGAGCATCTCGTTCCTGTCCGGCGACATCCACTACTCCTACCTGGCGCGGGTCACCGAGCCCGGCACGCAGTCGAAGATCTCGCAGATCGTCTGCTCGCCGCTGCGGAACCCGCTGATCGGCAAGTTCCGCTGGGCCAACCGCATCGCGTGCTCGCGGGCGTCCGGCGGACCGTTCCGCGCGTTGGCCAAGCTGTCGAAGGTGCCCGTCCCGCCGCTCCGGTGGCGGATGACGGAAGGACCGTGGTTCGACAACGCGATCGCCACCGTCCACCTGTCAGGACGCAAGTGCGAGGTGCGCTGGGAGACCCCGAGGGACGGCGGCACCCTCAACGAGATGGGCCGCGCCGACATCACCGGTTGACGACACATAGGCACCGGCCACATAGGCACCGGCGCAAGGCAGGCGAGCGGGCGCGCATGACGCGGGGAAGCGCGCCCGCTCTGGTCTGCGGTGCGCCGGGGTGCGTTCGTTCCACCCCCTCGCCGGAACGAACGCACCCCGCATGGACGGCCCGCCCCGGTACCGCCCACGCCTCTCCCACGGCGCGGCGCCCCCGCCATGACGCGGACTCAGGTAAAGAACTCCGACTGTGGCCAAATTGGGCGACAACTCGTGGCCAAGTCGTCACAATGAGCAAACATGGAAGAGACGAGCGACGAGCCGGGCGACGCGGAGCTGATCGACCGGGTCCGGGCCGGTGACGTCGCCGCCTACGGCCCCCTCTACGAGCGGCACGTCGCCGCCGCGCGCGGCCTCGCCCACCACCTCGCCGGACGGGACGCCGCCGACGACCTCGTCCAGGACGCCTTCACCAAGGTCCTCAAGGTCCTCAAGACCGGCGGCGGGCCCGACGGCGGGTTCCGCCCGTACCTGCTCACCGCCGTCCGCCGGTCCTTCTACGATCGGCGGCGCGCCGACCGGCGCGTCCAGCACACCGACACGATCGAGAGCTTCGACTCCGGCGTCCCGTTCGACGACCCGGCCGTCGCGGAGCTGGAGCGCTCGATGATCGCCCGCGCGTTCCGGTCGCTGCCCGGCCGCTGGCGGACGGTGCTCTGGCACACCGAGGTCGAGCGCGCCAAGCCCGCCGACGTCGCCCCGCTGCTCGGCCTCACCGCGAACGGCGCCGCCGCGCTCGCCTACCGCGCCCGCGAGGGCCTGCGCCGCGCCTACCTGCAGATGCACCTGGACGCCGTCGCCGCCGACGACGCGTGCCGTCCCGCCCTGGAGAACCTCGGCCCGTACGTGCGCGGCGGGCTGGCCGACCGCGAGTCCCGCAAGGTGAAGCTGCATCTGGACGGCTGCAAGCGCTGCAAGGGCATCCACGCGGAACTGGTGCACGTCAACCGGGCGCTGCGCGACGTGCTCGGCCCGCTCGTCCTGGGCGCGGCGGCGTCCGCCTACCTCGCGTCCAAGGCTGGGACGGTGCTGCGGTTCCAACGCATCCCGAAGCGGCAGCAGCAGGCGCTCGCGGGCGGTGGGGTGGCCGCCGCGACGATCCTCGTCCTGGCGCTGATGCTGGTGTCCGGCGAGGAGCCGATCCGGCCCGCGCCCGCACCGCCCCCACCGCGCGCCGCCTCCGATCCCGCCGCCCCGCCCGCCACACCGCCCGCCGCGATGCCCCCGGCGCTCCGGCCCGTCGCGCCGGATCCCGCACCGCGACCACCGTGGAAGGCACCGGCGGAGAAGGCGTCCGAGCGCCCGTGGCCGCAGCCGCCCCGCCACCACCCTCCGAGCGGCCGGCCCGGAGGTCTTCTGATCGATGTCAAGGTGCGCCTCTCAGGGCCTGACAGCGATATCCGCGTACGGGTCAAGGCGGACACGCCGCGCGGTGTCCCGTTCCGGGGCCCGAATGCCACGCCGCGGCATGTCCGCAACAAGGTCCCGCACCAGGTCACGAACATGGGCGGTCGCCATGGGCGGTTGAAGCCCGGGTCGCGGGAACCCCGGGACTGAAGCCGTGACCTGCCCGTTCCCGTAAAGATCATGAGGAAGCGCGGGGGCGGGCCCGAACGGCTGGTAGCGTCCGCCGCGGCTCCCGATTCTTGTTACCGGGGAGTCGCCAACCAGCGGCTTGCCATGAAAGAGTGGCGAATCGCCGTATTGGCCTACCGGGTTGACCCGCTTCACTACGCTATAGGCGACCCGGGACACTGAGCCGGATGGGCATGCCGTGAAGTCCCGTGTTGAGGAAGGGCGGTGTCGCATGGATCGCTGCGCGCTGTTCGTAGACGCCGGCTACCTGCTGGCCGACGGCTCCATGGCGGTGCACGGCACCCGCCACCGCGAAACCGTCTCGTGGGACTTCGGCGGGCTCCTCCAGCTCCTCGGCAACCTCGCCAGGGAACGCACCGGCATGCCGCTGCTGCGCTGCTACTGGTACGAGGCGACCGTCGAGGGCCGCCGCTCCCCCGAGCACGACGCGCTCGCCGACCTGCCCGGCCTCAAACTCCGCCTCGGCCGGATCCGGCCGGGCCGCCGCGAGGGCGTCGACACCGAGATCCACCGCGACCTGATGACCCTCGCCCGCAACGGCGCGCTCACCGACGCCGTCCTGGTCACCGGCGACGAAGACCTCGCCCAGGTCGTCGCCGACGCGCAGGACCTCGGCATCCGCGTCACCGTCGTGCACGTCGCCGTCGACGGCAACTGGACGATCTCCCGGGTGCTGCGGCAGGAATGCGACGACCTCATCGAGATCGGCGCCGGCCACCTGCGGCCCTACGTCAACCTCCTCGCCGGTATGGACGGGACGTCCGGCTCCTCGCTCGGTTCCCCGCTCAGCACAGGGCCGCTGTCCAATGGGCACGGCGCCAACGGTCACGGCGGCAGCCTCGGCCACCTCCAGCCGGCCGCGCACAACGGCCCGCCGCCCGCGTCCCCGATCTCCGGGCAGCCGCCGGCGTCGGCCGGCCCGCCCGTCCGCGACCTCGGCCCGGCCATGGGCGGCGGCGGGATGGGGAGCGGGATCGGCGGCACCGGGATGAGCAGCCCGGGAACGACCGGCGGCCCCGGCATGACCACCGGCCCGATGCCGCTGCCGGGCGGCGCCACGGGCGGGTCGCCCTACAGCACCGGCGGCCAGCACCTCCCGCTCCAGCCGACCCCGGCCCCGACATCGGCGTCCGGCCCGTCCTCGACGCAGTCGCCGCCCGCCCCGGCTCCGGCCGCGCCGCCCGCGCAGCCGCCCGGCCCGAGCCCGCAGTACAGCTCGTCGCCGATCCCGGCGCCGTCCCCGCCCCCGCCGCCGCAGACGATGCAGCCGGAGAGCCGCCCGCACGGCCCCTACACCGGCCCGCAGCAGATCTCGCCCGTCCCCGTGCAGCAGAGCACCCCGACGCTGGCCGACGCCGTCAAGGCCGCGCACCAGGAAGGCCAGGACTTCGGCGAGTCCGTCGCCAGGGACGCGCCCGCGCTGTGGCTGGAGGCCGTCCTCGCCCGCAAACCGCGGATGCCGTCCGACCTGGAGGCCCGCCTCCTGCAAGGCTCCTCGCTCCCGATCGACTTCCTCCTGCACGACGAGGTCCGGCACGCGCTGCGCCGCGGATTCTGGGACGCGCTGGAGCGTTCTCGCAGGTGAGCTGACACCTACGCCCCGTTATTCGCACGATCATCATCGATTCGCCCGCTTCGGTCGCGCGACGGCGGGTAGCGTTGAAGCGTGACGCACGTGACGGAAGACGACCTCGACGACCTGGAGTTCGACACCCTGCGCACCGGCGATCACATCTCGGCGGCCCGCCGGCTGTCCGAGCTGGCCGAGTCGGTGTCCGGCGGGGTGTCACGCGCCAACGTGCTGCTGCGCGCCGGAGAGCAGTGGCAGCACGCGGGCGACCACGCCAAGGCCGCCGAGCTGTACCGCAGAGCCATGGACGACGGCGGCGAGACCTACGGCGACCCGCGCGCCTACCTCGCCGACGCCCTGTTCGAGCTGGGCCGCGCCGACGAGGCGCGCACCCTGGTGGAGCAGATCCGCGCCGACCGCCCGCGCGACCCCGAGGTCTACCGCACCGTGGCCGAGGTCCTCTACGCCCAGGGCGACGCGACCGGCGCCCACGAATGGGCCACCAGCGGCGCCGACGTCATCCTCGCCCTGCGCGACCGCGCCGTGGGCACCGGCATCGGCGGCGGCCCCGACGAACCCCCCGCCCCCGAGGCCGACTCCCTCACCCCGGGCCCCGACGACGTCGCCATCGCCGAGGACAGCCTCGAAGCCCTCCTCCGCCTCCGCTACCGCGCCCGCATCGACCTGGGCCGCGGCGAAGACGACTACGACGCCCTCCTGGACGACCTCCTGAAGAACGCCTAGCTGCCCAGGGGGACGCCCCCTGGAATCCCTGAACCGAGCCGGTCGACCCTCACGTCCCGGCGCGGATCAGTTGTGACCACGCCGGTCTGTGGCGTGCCGCTGCGGCGCCCCGCCTACATCAGGACGTGCGGCCGCCGCCGGCGCCGCCCCGTGATCGGCGGCTCGGTCAACGCTCGAAAGGTCCCCGAGACGGGGCGTGCGTTCACTCTCGCCGCGGGACCAATCCCCATGAACCGAGCCGCAAGGATCACTTCGCCTCATTGACTACATTGCAAGCTTACATATACACAGCGTAGTTTTTTGGACTGTGAGTCATCAATTCGTAACTCAAAGCGATTGTCTGCTGCGGATGGTGATGACATGATTTCTCTCGGTCACCGCAAAAGCGGTACCGACCCATCCCCCCGGAGGAACTGTGAAGTTCATGTCCTTGACCGCCAAGACCCTCGTCGTGGGCGCCGCGTTCGCCGCGCCCACGCTGGCCTCCTCGGCCGCGCTCGCCGACGTCATCGTGGCCCCCCAGGTCGCGCCCGTGGTGGTCCCCGTGGTCGCGCCGAACGTCCAGGCGAACGTGCAGCCCATCGTGCAGCAGAACATCCAGCCGAACATCCAGCCGGGCGTCGGCAACAGCGCCGGCTGACCGGCCGGCACCCTGGGCGGTCTTCGGATCCCCTCGGCACGGCAGGCCTCACGCAGTTCCCAGCCTGCCGTGCCCGTGGCCGCCCTAGCGGTCAAGCACGACAATCCCCACCTACCGGCGTTGCCGGAGGTCAGCGGGGCGCGCCCCGGGCCGGTGCTCGCGACGTGACAGAAGCGTGGCCATAGATCCCACCACCGCTCTGTCCGTTCACCGGCCCCGGGCGCGTCACCCGATTCCCGTGCCGAAACGTGGCCGTTCCACGGTGGCACGCACTAAGCAACAGGGCGAAGAGGCGACGAGCCGTGGGAACGGCGTCGATGCACACGCCGATACTCACCACACCGCACAGCCCCTTAACGACATCGGCCTTGCCCGACATTTGCGAGGCAAGGGGTGCGGCACGCTCCCTCTCACAGCTCCATGAGGAGCTCGCTCAGCGACTGGGCCACCGCGGCCGGGGGCTCGTGTTCGGTGACCGGCCAGCCGCGGAGGCGAGCCTCTCTGATGGCCTGGTCGTGGCCGGAGGAGGCGGAGCGGTCCGCGTGGGTCCGGAGGTAGCCGCAGGGCGCCTCCGGCCAATCTGGGGGCATGGGGACGTCATTCTGCGGCGACTCGTGGTCGTGGCGCAGCGGGCGGGGCAGGTCGGCGTCGATGAAAACGTATCCGGCGATCGGACGGTGTGCCGCGCGCTGCGCGAGGGCGATGCCGGGCAGGAGCGGTCCGGCGGCGCCGTGCGCGGCCAGCGCGAGCGGCGGGACGGGGCCGGTCGCGCTGATGGTGAGCGAGACGCGGGCGATGTAGCGGGGGCCGGTGTCGTCGGGGACGTCCGGAGCGATCACGTCCAGGCCGTACGAGCGGAGCATCTCCGGCAGATCGCCCCAGGCGGCGGCGGAGGAGTTCGGCTCGTGCAGCAGGACCAGCGTTCCCGGCGTCATGCCGGGCACCGTACACGGCGGCAATAGGGTTCTTCACGTGAGCGATCGTGATGAGCTGCTGCGGCAGATCAAGGGCAAGGCCGTGGTGCACGGCGACTTCGTGCTGTCCTCGGGGAAGCGGGCGTCCTGGTACGTGGACCTGCGGCGGGTGACGCTGGACGGGTCCGCCGCGCCGCTGGTGGGGCGGGTCATGCTGGACGAGACCGCCGACCTGGACTACGACGCCGTCGGCGGCCTCACGCTCGGCGCCGACCCGGTGGCGACCGCGATGCTGCACGCGGCGGCGGCCCGCGGCCGGACGCTGGACGCGTTCGTCGTGCGGAAGGCGGGCAAGGCGCACGGGCTGCAGCGCCGCATCGAGGGCCCGGACGTGGCGGGCCGCAGGGTCCTCGCCGTCGAGGACACCTCGACGACGGGCGGGTCCGTCCTCACCGCGGTGGAGGCGCTGCGCGAGGCGGGCGCGGAGGTCGTGGCGGTCGCGACGATCCTGGAGCGCGGCGCCGCCGGGCGCATCGCCGAGGAGGGGCTCACCTACCGCCACCCCTACGACGTCACCGACCTGGGCCTGAACTGACCGCCCGACCGCGTCGACCGATCACATCGACCGGCCGCGTCGAACGACCCGGACCCCGGCCTAACCGCGGCGGGCTTTGACGAACCATTCGGCGCGGCGGCCGTCCGGCTTCTGCGGCTGCACCTTGCCGTGGATGACGACCTGCAGCGCGCCGCCGTTCTGCGCGACGACCTGCAGCGGCGTCTCCCGGTAGTTGCGCGTCTCACCCTGGTTGAGGGTGCCCTGGGTGAGGACCTTGCCGCCGGTGTCGGCGACCCGCACCACCACGAAGGTCGCCGGGCCGGTCACGCGGATCACCAGCGGCAGCGCGACCGCCGGCGAGTTCGCGGTCTCCGGGGACGGTTCACCGCTCTCGGTGTCCTCGGTGTCTTCGGCGGCAGGGCGGCTCGCACTCGACGACGGGCCCTTCTGTTCAGGTTCGCCGGAGAGCGCATTGACCAAAGCCAGGCCTCCGCCGACGAGAAGGGCCAAGGCGGCCATCACGGCGACAGCCGCGATCAGTATGCGCGCGAGACCCCTAGGGTCCGACCGGTGACGTCCCACATGGGGAGGTTAGCGATAACTGTCACCGCTGAGCGACGGACGTGACTCTTCGGGGTCATTCTTATTTGGACCCTGGTCCGCTTTGCGGCCTTTCAGGACCTCTCGGACGATCGGGATGACCGACAGCACAAGGATCACCGCGACACCCGGCAGGATGTATCGGTCGACGTGCGGGACCTCGGAACCGAGGAAGTGACCGAGTAGGAACAGGCCGTCCGTCCAGACGATGGCGCCGACGCAGTTCCAGATGAAGAACTGGCGGGCGCTCATGCCGAGCATCCCGGCGAGCGGGTTCAGGAACGTCCGGACGATGGGGATGAACCTGGCCAGAACCACGGCTCTGGCCGGACCGAAACGCACGAAGTAGTGCTCGGCCTTCTCCACCCACTCCTGCTTGAAGATTCTGGAGTCGGGACGATCAAAGAGTTTTCGGCCATACCGGGCACCGAGGAAGTGGCCGAGCTGGGCGCCGGCGATCGCCGCGATCGGGCCGCCGACGAGCAGCACGGGCAGCGACAGCTTCTGGAACTCCTCGCCGTTGATGGTCGAGACCGCCGTGAGGATCCCCGCCGTGAACAGCAGCGAGTCACCCGGCAGGATGCAGCCGAACAGCAGTCCGGTCTCCGCGAAGATGATGACGAGCACGCCGATCGTCGCGAACGTGCCGAACAGCTGGAGCCACGCTTGCGGGTGCAGCCACTCGGTGATGTCGAGGGGAAGGGTCGAGAGATCCACACGGCGAGCGTACCTTTCCACACGCTCCGATTAGGCGGGATACTGAGCGTGGACGGCATGCCCGACCCGGAAAAGCGCGTGACCTTGGCTCGTGCTTGGGTATGCGGACGTCCGGGTGCTACCGCCCGCTGGACGCCCGGCGGCACATCTGAACGTCCCGATCCGGCGACGCCGCGCCGGCGATGACTCTGGCGACCGGCCGGACGACGACGTTCACTGCGTATGAAAGGACGCTGACCAATGCCCATCGCAACGCCCGAGACCTACGCGGAGATGCTCGACCGAGCGAAGCGGGACGGCTTCGCCTTCCCCGCGATCAACGTGACGTCCAGCCAGACGCTGAACGCCGCGCTGCGCGGCTTCGCGGAGGCCGAGAGCGACGGGATCGTGCAGGTGTCGACCGGAGGGGCCGAGTACCTGTCCGGCTCCACCGTGAAGGACATGGTCGTCGGCGCGAGCGCGCTCGCCGAGTACGCCCGGGTCGTGGCCGCCAAGTACCCGGTGAACATCGCCCTGCACACCGACCACTGCCCGAAGGACAAGCTGGACGGCTTCATGCGTCCGCTGATCAAGATCTCGCAGGAGCGGGTGGCGCGCGGCGAGGAGCCGCTGTTCCAGTCGCACATGTGGGACGGATCGGCGGTCGAGCTGCACGAGAACCTGCAGATCGCGGCCGAGCTCCTCGACGAGTGCGCCAAGGCGCGGATCATCATGGAGATGGAGATCGGCGTCGTCGGCGGCGAGGAGGACGGCGTCGCCAACGAGATCAACGAGAAGCTGTACACGACGCCCGGCGACGCGCTCGCGACCGCCGAGGCCGTCGGTGTGGGCGAGAAGGGCCGCTACATCCTCGCGGCGACGTTCGGGAACGTGCACGGCGTGTACAAGCCGGGCGCGGTGAAGCTGCGTCCCGAGGTACTCAAGGAGATCCAGGACGCGGTGGCCGCCAAGCACGGCAAGGACAAGCCGTTCGACCTGGTGTTCCACGGCGGCTCCGGCTCCACGCTGGAGGAGATCCGCGAGGCGGTGTCGTACGGCGTCATCAAGATGAACATCGACACCGACACCCAGTACGCGTTCACCCGCCCGGTGGCCGACCACATGCTCCGCAACTACGACGGCGTGCTGAAGGTCGACGGCGAGGTCGGCAACAAGAAGCAGTACGACCCGCGCTCCTGGGGCAAGGCGGCCGAGTCCGCGATGGCCACGCGGGTTGTGGAGGCGTGCGAGAGCCTCCAGTCCGCGGGCCAGAAGCTGAAGTAGCGCGGCAGGTCCGTCACGCTCGCCGCAGGGGCGGCGATGCGGCGAGCGTGACGGCGGCGCAGTGCGGGCGTGGTGGTGGAGATCGTCCAGGTCAGGCGGCGGTTCCGGAAGGTGCCGTCCGGCTGGACGGCGCGCGTTGTTTGACGAAACTTGGGTAGTGTCGGAGGTGTGGCACTACCCCGCACTTACGAGTCACAGAACTGCTCGATCGCGCGGTCGCTGGAGATCGTGGGCGACCGCTGGACGCTGCTGGTGATCCGCAGCGCCTTCCATGGCGTGCGCCGCTTCGACGACTTCCAGGACGAGCTCGGCGTCGCGCGCAACGTCTTGGCCAACCGGCTCGCCCGGCTGTGCGACGAGGGCATCATGCGCCGCGTCCCGTACCAGGAGCGGCCGGAGCGGTACGAGTACCGCCTCACCCGCAAGGGCGTCGAGCTCTGGCCCGCCATGATGACGCTGATGATGTGGGGCGACCGGCACTACGCCCCCGACGGGCCACCGCTGATCATCGGCCATCGCGGCTGTGGCGGCACGCTGACCCCGCGGTTCACCTGCGACACCTGCGGCGCGATCCTGGGCCCGGGCGACGTCGAACCCCAACCGGGCCCGGCCGCCTGACCTTTATCAGTTGCTTCACGAAACCTTTTGCGGTCCAATGAGTTTCATGAAGCTACTTAAGGAGCATGGCACCGGGGGCTGCCGTGTCCTGGTGCGCCCGTACGGCGTCGCCGACCGCGACGGCGTCCGGCGGATGTCGGATCGGCTGTCCACCACCAGCCTCTACACCCGCTTCTTCTCGGGCACCCCGTACATCCCCGACCACTACCTGCGCCTGCTGGACGCGCTCGACCACTGGGACCGCGAGGCCCTGGTCGCGCTGGACGGCGACGAGATCATCGGCAGCGCCGAGTACGTCCGCCTCCCCAAGCGCCCCTGGTGCGCCGACGTCGCCGTGCTCGTCACCGACCCGTGGCAGCGGCACGGCGTCGGCAGCGCGCTGGTCGCCCGCCTCGCCGAGCTGGCCGAACGCCGCGGCATCAGCGAGTTCGGCGCGGACGTCACCCTCACCAACCGGGGCGGCATCCTCTTCATCCGGCACGGCTGGCCCGCGGCGCACCCGACCAGGGACGGCGGTGCCGCGCGTTTCCTGCTCCCGCTGCCGATGCCCGCCTAGCCTGCGCGGACATCGTCGGGCCCCCTGGGTTGATACCGGCATGACAGGCCTGCTTACGATGACCCGCATGACCCAGAACCTGCTCGGCGGCCCGCCTCCGACCGAACTGCCGGACAACATCGAGGCCCGCACGGCCCTGGAGAACGGCGTCGACCCGTTCGAAGTCGCCGCGCGCCACCCCGACCATCCGGGCGCCTGGGCAGAGCTGGCCGACCGCGCCTTCGCGAACGGCAGCGTCATCGACTCCTACGCGTTCGCCCGCACCGGCTACCACCGCGGCCTCGACCAGCTCCGCCGCGCCGGCTGGCGGGGCCAGGGCCCCATCCCGTGGGAGCACGAGGCCAACCGCGGCTTCCTCCGCGCCCTGCACGCCCTCGGCCGCGCCGCCGCCGCCATCGGCGAGGACGACGAGGCCGAACGCTGCCGGACGTTCCTCCGCGACAGCAGCGAAACCGCCGCCAACACCCTCACCACCACCTGACCCAGGGCCGGTCACGCGCGCACCACCAAGCCATCGCCACGCGGACCCGACGGTCGGCGGCGGTCGTGATCCGGCAACGTTGTGTGTCCTATGACCGTGTCCGTCCGCTTAACCCCGCCTATTGCTCGCACTCGGCATCGGCGGGTTGGCGGTGGCCAGCCTGGTCTTGGTCCGCCGCGCCGACGCCGGATGGTCGATCTGCGTGTGGCCGCTGGCGCCCCACCGGCCGGAGCCGCGCGGACCACCAACTCCGCCGTGTTATCTGGAGCAGAGGACCGGCTGGATCGTCGTCGTGCCCGTCCGCCGCCTCAAGGGCCCCCGAAGTGAGATCGAGATGGCCCTCGCCCGATACGCCGGTCCCCACTGGGGCGGCAACGCCTGATCGTTGTCACCTTTCCCTGCCGATGGACAGGGACGTCCGATGCGCCTGGGCGGCCACGCCGGGGATGCCGGACACGAGGAACGGGCCGCCGCCGGCCAGGTCGCCGACCACGTGCAGCCGGGGATCGGGACGGCCGCCGACGACGATCCTGCCCGTGCCGGGGTCGGTGACGAGGCCGCCGTCCGGATGCTGGGCCGCGCCCTGGCCGAGCAGGGACGAGACGAGCCGTTCCGCCGCCCGGGGGATCGCGTGCGGCGGCGGGTTCACCGCGTTGATCACGACATCGGCGGTGCGCTGGCCCGCCGCGTGCACGATCCGGAACGCGTCGCCGGGCTCGATCTTCTCGATCCCGGAGAGCGATTCCAGCGTCCCCGCGTCGAACAGCTCCAGGAGGACGGCGGCGTTGCCGGGCACCATCGGCGAGGCGAGGCCTGTGATCGTCCGGTAGTGGCGGGTGCGGAGCAGTTCCCGGTCGGCCGCCCGCAGCAGCCGCCATGCGACGGCCCCGGCGGTGTGGGCCGCCTCTTGCAGGATCCGCCGTCCGAGGTGGGGATCGTCCACCAGGGCGAGTTGTTCCCGCAGTGCCTCGGCCGGGCGCCGGTTCGCCGTCGCGGTGATCCAGGCGGCGAGGTCGTCCCAGCTCTCGCCGCGTTCCGCCAGCTCGCTGCGGATCAGCCTGGCCAGCACCGCCAACGGCACGGAGCCGCCGAGTGATCGCAGGCGATCTGGCGTCAGGTGGCGGATGCCCGTTTCGGCCGGACGCTGCCAGACGTAGGGCAGCGTCCCGCTTCGCGATACCAGGCTGATCCTGCCGGTGTGCCCGCGCGCGGCCAGCGACGCCACGATGTCGACGGCGGTCAGTCCGCCGCCGATGACGGCGACGTCCCGTCCGGGCGGGATGTCGGCGAGGGTGCGTGCCAGCGGGTAGGGGTCGGGGACGAACCCGGGCGCCCCCGCCAGCCCGTAGTGGTCGAGGGGCGTACCGCCGCCGACGCACACGACGACCTGATCGGCGGTGTGCAGCCGTCCGTCCGCGGTCTGCACGGCCAGGCGCTCGCCCATGAACACCCCGGTCACAGCCGCCTGGATCACCGCCGTCCGGTCGAATCGGGCGACCGCGGCCTCCGCCGTGTCTTCGAGGTACCGGCCGTAGACGGCGCGCGGCGGGATCGGACGCCCGAGCCGCTCATCCGCATAGGCTCCGGCCGACGCGTCGTGCTCGCGGAGCCAGCCCGCGTAGTGATCCCGGTCCCCGAACCGGATGGACATGATCTCCGGCGGGGCGTTGACCAGGACGGAGTCCAGATCGTCCTGGTAGGGACGGCCGCGCCAGGGCACCGGCGCGGGGTCGAACACGGTCACGGACGTCACCGTCGCGGGGTCCAGAGCGTCCAGCAGCCCGACGGCCGCGGCGCCCGCCCCGATGATCGCGATCTCCATGCCACCGAGCCTCGCCGCCCCGCAGCGCCCGTCCCACCCCTCCATCTCGGGGACGTCGCCCACCCCGAATCCCCCAAGTGGGGGGTACGGGCCGCGCAACACACCGGGCAGACTGAAATCCGTGATCGACCAGCGGGAAAGGCGCGCGCTCCTCGACCGGGCGGCGCACGCGCGAACCGCGTCCGACCTGTTCGGCAGCGCGTCCACCCGGCTCCGGCGCCTCGTCGACTTCCAGGCCGCCGCCTGGTCGGCGACCGACCCGGAGACCGGGCTGATCACCGCGCCGATGCACGTCGAGAACCTCGGACGCGGCGAGGACTGCTTCGCCTACTGGGAGTGCGCGCTCCTGGAGGAGACCGTGATCCCGTACCGCGAGCTGGCCCGCGCCGCGGTCCCCGCCGCCGGGCTCGCGGCCAGCACCGGCGGCCTGCCCGCGCGCAGCGCCCAGTACCGCAAACTCCTAGGCCGCCAAGGCGTGGGGGACGAGTTGCGCGCCGTCCTGCGCACCGGCGATCGGCCCTGGGGCGTCGTCAGCCTCTTCCGCGAGAAGGGCCGCGCCCCGTTCGGGCCGGCCGAGATCTCCCTAGTCGCGGCCTTGTCAGCGCCCCTGGCAGAACGGCTGCGGGAGCTCGTCCAGCCAGTAGCGTCCCCTGCGGCGCCACAGGAGCAGAACCCGGGGCTGATCCTGTTCGACCCGTCCGGAACACCCATCTCGATCAACGCCGAGGCACGCCACCACCTCGCCCGGCTCCCGCAAGGCCCGACGACCCCATCCCCGGTTGGCCCGCCCCTGCCGGTCTGGCTCATCGGGACGGCCGCGCAAGCCCGCGCCGTCGCCGCCGAGCACGACCGCGGAGCAGCCCGCATCCGGATCCGCACCCGCGACGGCCAATGGCTGGTCTGCCACGCCTCCTGCACAGATGGCCCGGACGGCACGCCCGGTCCCACCGCCGTGGTCGTCCAGCCCGCCGCCGGATCCGACATGGCGCCGATCATCGCGGACGCGTACGGGCTGTCCGCCCGCGAGCTGGAGATCACCCAGCTCATCGCGCGCGGCCTGGCCACCGGCGACATCGCCGTCGAGCTGGTCATCTCCCCGCACACCGTCCGCGACCACATCAAGGCCGTGTTCGCCAAGACGCGCGTCTCCAGCCGCGGCGAGCTGGTCGCCCGCCTGTTCGCGGAGAACTACTGGCCCCGCCGCACGGCCCCCTGACCGGCCCCGACGTTCGCCTCCGGTTTTCTTGCCGTCCAGGTGCGGGTACGCTTTGATCGCAAGAGGCCCCTTCGCGCGCTTGCGGCGACCGGGGCCTTCGTCGTGGGAAGGAAATGTGGCATGCCTGCCATCGTTCTTGTCGGGGCCCAGTGGGGAGATGAGGGCAAGGGCAAGGCCACGGACCTGCTCGGCGGGGACGTCGACTACGTCGTCCGCTACCAGGGTGGCAACAACGCCGGGCACACCGTCGTCATCGGCGACCAGAGCTACGCGCTGCACCTGCTGCCGTCCGGGGTGCTGTCGCCCGACGTCGTCCCGGTGATCGGCAACGGCGTGGTCATCGACCCGGCCGTGCTGCTCCAGGAGATCGACGGCCTGCGCGCCCGCGGGGTGAGCTGCGAACGCCTGCTGATCTCGGCGAACGCGCACCTGATCATGCCCCACCACCGGGCCCTCGACAAGGTCACCGAGCGCTACCTGGGCAAGGCCCGGATCGGCACCACCGGACGCGGCATCGGCCCCACCTACGCCGACAAGATCAACCGGATGGGCGTCCGGGTGCAGGACCTGTTCGACCCGAACATCCTCACCCAGAAGCTCGACCTGGCGCTGCGCGAGAAGAACCAGGTCCTGACGAAGGTCTACAACCGGCGCCGCATCGAGACCGGCCCGATCGTGCAGGAGTACGTGGAGTACGGCGAGCGGCTCAAGCCGTTCGTCGCCGACACGACGCTCGTCCTCAACAAGGCGCTCGACGACGACAAGGTCGTCCTGCTGGAAGGCGCCCAGGGCACGCTGCTCGACCTCGACCACGGCACGTACCCGTTCGTGACGTCGTCCAGCCCGACGGCGGGCGGCGCGTGCGCGGGCTCCGGCATCGGCCCCACCAAGATCAGCCGCGTGATCGGCATCATCAAGGCGTACACGACCCGCGTCGGTTCCGGCCCCTTCCCCACCGAGCTGCTGGACGAGCAGGGCGAGTACCTGCGCAAGACCGGCGGCGAGTACGGCGTCACCACCGGCCGCGACCGCCGCTGCGGCTGGTTCGACGCCGTCATCGCCCGCTACGCGACCCGCGTCAACGGCATCACCGACTACTTCCTCACGAAGCTGGACGTCCTGTCCGGTCTTGAGCGCGTCCCGGTGTGCGTCGCCTACGAGATCGACGGCGTCCGCGTGGACGAGCTGCCCACGACGCAGACCGATTTCCACCACGCCAAGCCCGTCCTTGAGTACCTGGACGGCTGGCGCGAGGACATCAGCGGCGCCAAGACCTTCGACGACCTCCCGAAGAACGCGCAGGCGTACGTCCGCGCGCTGGAGGAGATGTCCGGCTGCCGCATCTCCGCGATCGGCGTCGGCCCCGGCCGAGACCAGACGCTCGCCCTCCGCCCCCTCGTCTGACGTGCCCGTCGAGAACCACGGCCACCGAGGCGCCCGCGGCCTTCGCCCGGAGAACACCCTCCCCGGCTTCGTCCACGCCCTGGACCTCGGCGTGGACGCCATAGAGCTGGACGTGGGCCTCTCAGCCGACGGCGTGGTCGTCCTCAACCACGACCAGACCCTCTCCCCGGCCAACCTCACCGACACGGCCCCGGCCACCGAGAACGACCCGGCCTACCCCTACGTAGGCAAGAAGATCCGCGACCTGACCCTCGCCCAACTCCGCACCATCGACGCAGGCACACGCCGCCACGACCGCTTCACGCAAACCCCGGTCCCCGGCGCGAAAATCCCCACCCTCACCGAGGCCTGCGACCTCCTGGCCCCAGCACCCATAACCCTTTCGGTAGAACTAAAAACCGACCCCACCTGGCCCCTGACCGAGATCGACGACCTCCTCAACGCCACGGTGGCCGTCCTAGAAACCCACGACCTAACAGCCCGAACCCGCCTCCTGGCCTTCGACTGGCGCGTCCTGACAAGGGCCCGAGACCGACACCCGGGGTTCGGCCGAGTAGCCCTCTACGAACGCAAGACCCTCACCGAGAACACGAAATGGCTGGCGGGCCTCCCCCCAACCGACCCGGTCACCGCCGCCACGACAATCGGCGCCACAGCCGTCTCCCCAGAACACGTCCTGACAACGCCCGCCCTGGTGGACCAGGCCCACGCCGCAGGACTCCCGGTCATCGTCTGGACGGTAAACACCCCCGAAGACATGACCCGCTTCACCAAGTACGGCGTAGACGCAATAGTCACCGACTACCCCGACGTCCTCCGCCGACTTCTCGCCACCTAGCACGCGCGTCACGCCGCCGAAGAGCCACTGCTCTGCACCCTGACGGCCGGGTCCTTCCCGGTGTCACAGAGCTGATGGCCTTGATCCTGATCGAGCGTCCGGTCGGATTCATCGCAGGACGGGGTGGTCGTTCGTCCAGCCGAGGTCGGCCGTGTAGGTCCAGCGTGCTCCGTTTCCAGCGCACTCCCCTACCCAGCCGTGAAAGAAGACGCGCTCGCCGAGCACGTCGGCGCCGCCGGGGCCCCGCACCGCGCCGTCGAAGGTTTCGGTGGTCATCAGCGGCCGGCCGGACTTGCTGAAGGGTTCCGCGAGCGAAGGGGACACGGCGTAGCCGGTGAAGTATGCGTCGCTGCAGTATGGACCGCCCGAGTAGAGGAGCACGTACCGCGTGGGACGCTTGATCAGCACAGGCGCTTCGATCACGCCACGCTCGTCGGCGCGATCGTTGCGGATCAGTTCCTTGCGGGGGCCGACGAAGGTGATCCCGTCGGCCTGCACCTCCTGCAGCCAGATGATCGACGGGGTGCCGTTGTTCAGCGCGTTCCCGTCGTTCTTGTAGAGCAGGTATCTCTTTCCGCCGGTGTCGACGAAGCTCGCCGGGTCGATGTCCCCGCCCTCGCTCGGGTCGCAGACGAGAGGGCCGTTGCCTATGGGCCGGAACGGGCCGAGTGGTCCGGACGAGAGCGCGGCGCCGATGCACATGCGCGTGGGCGTGGTCGCGGCGCTCGGGGCGGTGAAGTACATGAGGAATCGGCCGTCCGCGCGCCGGGAGACGTCCGGCGCCCAGAAACCGCCTTCCCCCGTCGCCCAGGAAGGCCGGGTGAGCAGGGCGTCCCCGCGCATGGTCCACGGTCCGGAGGCGGATGGCGCAGTGGCGACCGGAACCGTGCCCGCCGAACTGCTGGTGGAGTAGGCGAAGACGGTCGACCCGGCCTGGATCACGTCCGGGTCCGGGAAATCGGTGGCGATGACGATCCTGGGACGCGCCGCGGCCGCCGCGAGGACCGGGTCCACCTGCGCCATGACCGTTGCCAGCGTGCAGATCAGCAGCACGGTACGTCCAGAAGATCGGGTCACACCATGCCGTCCGCGCGCCGCGCCGGGTGCACCGGGCACGAGCGCGGACCGTGGTCTGATGAGCTTCATCTCAGGTAGTCGAGGTCGCGCGCTCCCACCCAGGACTGGTTGGTGATGCGGTAGTGATGTGCGGCCTCACTCTCCGGGTGCTCTGTGCCGACATTGACGGTGTCGGCCCGGGACCAGTCGCCGTCGACCTTCTGCTCGACGAAGTAGGTGAACTCGTTGAAGTCCAATTCCGAGGACACGAACGTGTTGGTGATCGTGAGCTGGCGGCGCCCCACGGTCAGCACGGAGGGGAGGACGACGCTCTGGTCCTTCCAGCCCCGAGGTCCCCCGTCCAGGGGTTGCCACACCGCGGCCAAGGCCCCGTTCACGGTGATGGTGGCGGTCTGCCCCGCGATCATGGCGTCCAGACGGCGAGTCAGCCTTATCACCGTATGAGCGGGATCGACGGCCACGATGAATCGGCTCGACCCGCCCCTACCGAACGCGCGACCGTCGTCGGTCAGGTGTCGGGGAGGGGAGCCTGGATCGGCGAAGGTCAGAAGGCCGATGGTGGTGGCAAGGCCAGTGGCGGCGATCAGCCCGGCAACGTATCCGATGCGACGCCGAGCAGGTTTCCGCCCGCGGACGGGCTTGCCCTTGATGGGCAGCGTGGTCTGGCCGGCGATCGCGCTGCCGCCCTCAACCTCGCCGGGCGAGTTCTCGAGGACGGGCCCGCCCGGCTCTGCGCTGGCCGGTTGCGCAGCTATGACCTGCGCGGTGGGAAGCTGGGCGATTCTCACCCGTTCCCATGCCCGCGCCCAGTCGGCGAGTTGCTCCTCGGGGACCTGACATCCCCGCAGGAACGCCAACATCACCGCCTTCTTGGGGAACCTGCGTCCGGCCAGCATGTCCGAACAGGTGGCCCGCGCCAGCCGGGTCCCGCCCGCCCTGTCCGACCGTAGCTCCAGCTCCCGCAGGGACACATCGGCCCGCGCGTACTGCTCGGCCAGCAGCCTCGCCAGTTCCTCACCGCACGTCACCGAGTCCAACTCGGACCGTCGTACGGCCCGGAAGGCTTCTGGATCATCACTGATCGTCACGCCAGACCTCCGCGGTTGGGTTCTCCGCTGTCCTGACGCCGATTATCCCCCGATCGTGGCTGAGAGTGTCCGAGCAGTGACTGTACGTGTCCGATTGTGGTCGCCCGCCGTCCGAGCCCAGCCACGGCCCGGACGAAGGCGGACGAGCCCGTCCGACGCCCTGTTGGACACCCTCACCAGCGGGTTTTCCTCTTCTCAGGGCACCGGTCGGCCGCCGTCGCGCGGCGACGGTCACCGACCGTGAGCAGGCCCGCCCCGCACCACAGGAACACCACAAGAACAAGGCAACCGAACACATGAGTCTCGCCGCCAGAAGCAGCGAGACGGATGGGAGAACCATGCACACCACCGCGAAAGCAGCCGGCGCCGTGCTGGCCACCGCCGCCGCCGGCCTGCTGGCCGTGAGCGCCATGGGCGCCCAGGCCGGCGCCGCCGCCACGGCGACCGCCAAGCCCGAGCCCGCCGCCACCCAGGGCACGACCAAGGTTCTCAAGGACCGCCAGACCCTGCCCGGCATGAAGTCCCTGATGGGCCAGAGCGCCTCCAAGCGCATCGTCCTGAAGGGCTACACCTACGACAGTGTCTGGCACGACAACATGTCCTGGAGCGCCAACGTGCGCATCCACTCGGGCCAGTACGGCGCCTACACCACCTGCAGCGACGGCAGCACGCGCTACGGCCCGAAGCAGGGCCCCGGCTACTGGAGGTTCGGAGGCAACTGTGAGGGCGCCGGTCACTTGACGGAGTTCGGCGCCTACGGCAACGGCTGAGCGCAGGCCCGCGTCCGGGGCTCGCTCCCTTGACCGCCCGGGCGGTCAAGGGAGCTCTCCGTTGTCGGGCTGATGAGCGGGTGTCGGGGCTGATGAGCGGGCGCGCGGGATGGCCAGAACCTCCGGCATGACCTGAACTCCGCGGTGAGCGCCGACAACCGGAGCGAGAAAGACTCGTGCCGCGCAGCCGGGGGCATGGGGGGCGCCCCCCGATGAGCTACAACCAGCCGTTTCGGCGGAAGCCTCTGTAGAGGCTGAGACAGGCCGTTGCGATCACGGCGAGGATCATGGGGTAGCCGAAGCGCCACTGGGTTTCGGGCATGAAGTCGAAGTTCATCCCGTAGATCCCCGCTATGGCGGTGGGGACCATGAAGATGGCGCCCCAGGCGGAGATCTTCCGCATGTCGCGGTTGTCGGCGACGGTGACCTGGGTCATGTGGGCCTGCAGGATCGGGTTGAGGAGCTCGTCGTAGGCCTCGACCTGCTCGCGGACGCGGGTGAGGTGGTCCTCGACGTCGCGCAGGTACTCCTTGATCTCGGCGGGGACGAAGCGGCGTCCCGACAGGTGGCGCAGCGGTCCGGCCAGC
Organism: Actinomadura sp. 3N508; assembly: GCF_044326375.1. NCBI lineage: Bacteria > Bacillati > Actinomycetota > Actinomycetes > Streptosporangiales > Thermomonosporaceae > Actinomadura > Actinomadura sp. 3N508. The sequence goes on along the minus strand of NZ_JBIRAX010000010.1, from coordinate 299,771 downwards.
GGCCCGACGGCGCGCTTGAGCTGGATGACCTCGCGCTTGAGGCGGTAGATGCGGCGGGACTCGTCGGTGCGCTCGGGGGAGAAGACGGCCTCTTCGACCTCGTCGATGTCCTCCATGACGGCTTCGGCGACGCCGACGTAGCCGTCCACGACGCGGTCGGCGACGGCGTGCAGGACGGCGGCGGGGCCGAGCGCGAGGCGGGCCGGGTCCTTCTCCAGGTCGCGGCGGACGGGGCCGAGCGCGCCGTGCTTGCCGTGCCGGACGGTGACGACGAAGTCGGGCCCGCAGAAGATCATGATCTCGCCGGTCTCGACGACCTCGGCGCTACCGGGGCCGGTGGAGACGTAGCCGACGGTCTTCATGACGACGAAGTGGACGTCGTCGTAGCGCTCCAGCTTGGGCCGCTGGTGGGCGTTGATGGCGTCCTCGACGGCGAGCGGGTGCAGCCCGAAGACCTCGGCGAGGTCGGTGAGTTCGGTGGCGGACGGCTCGTGCAGGCCGACCCAGACGAAGCCGGCGCTGTCGCCGTCGGCGGTGAGGCGGCCGTCGCGGATGAGGCGGACGGCGTCGGCGACGGTGTCGGTGGAGGCGCGGTGCCCGTCGATGTAGGCGGCCCAGTCGATGACGGCGGAGCCGCGGTGCGGTGCCTGGACGCCGGTGGGGCGGCCGCGGGTCTTGAACAGTGCGCGGCCCGGCCGGACACGTGTCATGGCCATGAGGTGCTCCTAACCCGCCGGCCACACGCGCGCTGGCGCGCTCGACCCAGGCCGGTCAGCGAGGGGAGCGCGCGGGAACGGTGGCCGGACGCCGGATGAAGGCGGACGGTCGGACAGTCCTGCCCGGACTGTGAGGGTTTTCCGGCGAACTGCAAGGATCACCAGGACTCATCCCGACCACCTCCTTTCACCCGTCTCACGGCATGCGGTAAAGCCTGTGGAAGCCTACCAGCCGACATTTAGGACGCCGCCCGTGTCCGCGAGGTTCACAAGCCCCGGTGTGACGGCGGCCTCAACCCGTGCAAGTAGGCTCACGTGGCGTGCGAGTACTCGTCCTTGGATCGGGTGGCCGCGAGCATGCGCTCGCCCGCGCCCTGCACCGCGACCCCGTCGTCACCGCCCTCCACTGCGCCCCGGGCAATCCGGGCACGGCCGCGATCGCGGACAACCATCAGCTCGATCCGGCCGATCCGACTGCGGTGACGGAGCTGGCGGAGCGGCTGCGGGTCGATCTGGTGGTGGTCGGGCCGGAGGCGGTGCTGGTGGCGGGCGTCGGCGACGCCCTGCGGAGGGCCGCGATCCCCTGTTTCGGGCCGGATCGGGCCGCGGCGCGGATCGAGGCGTCCAAGGCGTTCGCGAAGGAGATCATGGCGGAGGCGGGCGTGCCGACCGCCGACTCGCGGGTGTGCGACACGTCCACGCAGGTGGAGGAGGCGCTCGACGCGTTCGGCCCGCCCTACGTGGTGAAGGACGACGGGCTCGCGGCGGGCAAGGGCGTCGTCGTCACCGGGGACCGCGCGGCCGCGTCGCGCCATGCCGCCGGGTGTGAGCGCGTGGTCATCGAAGAGTTTCTGGACGGTCCCGAGGTCTCCCTGTTCGCGCTGTGCGACGGGGAGCACGCCGTCCCGCTGCTGCCCGCGCAGGACTTCAAGCGCGCCTACGACGGCGACGAGGGCCCCAACACGGGCGGGATGGGCGCGTACACGCCGCTTCCGTGGGCGCCGCCGGAACTCGTGGAGGAGGTCATGGCGCGGGTCGTCCAGCCCGCCGTGGACGAGCTGCGCCGCCGCGAGACCCCGTACGTGGGCGTGCTGTACGCGGGGTTGTCGCTGACGTCGAAGGGCGTCCAGGTGGTGGAGTTCAACGCGCGGTTCGGCGATCCGGAGACGCAGGTCGTCCTGGACAGGCTGGCGACCCCGATCGGGAAGCTGCTGCAGGCGTGCGCGATCGGCGGCCTCGACCCGGCGTTCCGGCCCGAGTGGTATCCGGGCGCGGCGGTCACGGTCGTGGTGGCGGCCGAGGGGTATCCGGAAGCGCCGGTGAAGGGCGACGAGATCGCCGGCCTGGACGAGGCCGCCGCGGTCGAGGGCGCGTACGTGCTGCACGCGGGCACGAAGCTCGACGCGGACGGGCGGCTCGTCGCGTCCGGCGGGCGGGTCCTCAACGTGGTCGGTACCGGCGCCGACCTGGGCGCGGCCCGCGGCGCCGCCTACGAGGCGGTCTCGAAGATCAGCCTGCGCGGCTCGCACCACCGCTCGGACATCGCGCTCAAGGCGATCCAGACCAGGGCCTGAAACCCCGCGACCCGGGCGAGCGGCGGGCCCGCCGGCCTGGGACAATCATCGGGTGATCGAACGGTACACGCTTCCGGAAATGGGACGCGTCTGGAGTGACGCGCACAAGTACGAGCTGTGGTGCCGGGTCGAGACCCTGGTGGTCGAGGCCCACGCCGAGGCCGGCACGATCCCGCCGGAGGTGGTCGAGCCGGTCCGGAACGCGCCGCCGCCGACGCCCGAGGCGGTGCACGCGATCGAGGCGGTCACGCAGCACGACGTGATCGCGTTCCTGTCGGCGTGGGCGGACAACACCGAGCCGCGCGAGGCGGCCCGGTACGTCCACTTCGGGATGACGTCGTCCGACCTGCTGGACACGGCGCTGGCGCTGCAGCTCGTCGAGGCGACCGACATCCTGCTCGACAAGGCCGACAAGCTCGTCGTGACCCTGCGCGACCACGCGGTCGGGCACATGAGGACGCTGCGGGTCGGGCGCACGCACGGCATCCACGGCGAGCCCGACGTGTGGGGCCACCGCGTCGCCGACTTCGCGTTCGCCATGGCCCGCTCCCGCGACCGGCTGCGGCGCGCCCGCGAGGCCGTCGGGGTGATGGCGATCTCCGGCGCGGTCGGGACGTACTCCAACATCGACCCGGCCGTCGAGCTGCACGTCTCGCGCAAGCTCGGCCTCCGGTCCGCGGACGTGTCGACGCAGGTCGTCATGCGCGACGGCATCGGCGAGTGGGTGTCGACGCTGGCGATCATGGCGACGGTGTGCGAGGCGATCGCGCTGGAGGTGCGGCACGGGCAGCGCACCGAGGTCCGCGAGCTGTGGGAGCCGTTCGGGAAGGGCCAGAAGGGCTCGTCGGCGATGCCGCACAAGAAGAACCCGATCATCTCCGAGCGGCTCGCCGGGATGGCGCGGATCGTGCGGGCGCAGGTCGTCCCGGTCCTGGAGGGCATCCCGCTGTGGCACGAGCGGGACATCTCGCACTCGTCCACGGAGCGGATCGCGCTGCCGGACGCGTCCATCGCCCTCGACTACATGCTGAACCTGACGAACCGCCTCATGTCCGGACTCGTCGTGGACGAGGCGCGGATGAAGGCGAACCTCGAATCGACCGGCGGGCTCATCTACACCTCGACCGTCCTGCTTGAGCTGGTCGAGGCCGGGATGTCGCGCGACGACGAGGCGTACCCGCTCGTCCAGCGGGCCGCGATGGAGACGTGGGAGACCGGCGTCCCGTTCCGCGAGACGCTGCGCAGGCACGCCGCCCAGGCGGGCCTGAAGCTGGACGAGGCGCGCCTGGACGAGGTGTGCCGCCCCGAACGTTTCGTCGAGCGCCTCGCCCCCGTCTTCCGGCGCGTGGCCGCGCTCCGCTGACCGACCCCAGCCCCACCGGGAGGGACCTTGACGGCGACGCTCGTCGAACTGAACGCCTACCCGCTCAAGGGCGGCGGCGGAACCGCGCTGCGCACCGCGGAACTGTGCACCAGGGGCCTGCCGTTCGATCGTGAGTTCATGCTCGTCACGCCCGAGGGCCGTTTCCTGTCCCAGCGGGATCTGGCGGGGATGGCGCTGCTGCGTCCGTCCTTCGACGGCGAGATCCTCACGGTGAATGCGCCGGGCGCCGCCTCGCCGCTCGCCATCAAGGCGCTGGAGAGTGGCGAAGTCCTGGACGTGACCGTCCACCGGAAGGAATGCCAGGGCGTCGACCAGGGCGAGGAGGCGGCGGCATGGTTCGCCTCCGTCCTCGGCCACGAGTGCAGGCTGGTGCGCTTCACCGGGCACCGGCCGACCCGCCATGGCGGCGGCGAGGTCATGTTCGCCGACGGCTACCCGCTGCTGCTCATCTCCGCCGAGTCCCTCGCCGACCTCAACGCGCGCCTGGACGAGCCGCTCCCCATGAACCGGTTCCGTCCGAGCCTGGTCATCGAGGGGCTCGGCGCGTTCGGCGAGGACGGCGCGCGGCTGCTGCGCATCGGCGAGACGGTCATCGAGGCCGTCCGGCCGTGCAGCCGCTGCCTCGTCACCACCACCGACCAGGAGACCGGCGAGCGAGGCCGCGAGCCGCTGCGGACGCTCGCCACCTACCGCACCCGTGACCGCGGTATCCAGTTCGGCCAGAACTGCGTGCCCCGCCGTCTCGGCACCCTCACCCTCGGCGACCCGGTCGAGGTCCTGGAATCCGTCGACGACCTGGAGACCGCCGGCGTTCCACCAGTCTGATCACGGCTTTTGCTTCGTCGCGATCGGGGAAGACTGAACTTTCCCAGCCTCGTCGGCATCCCAAGGGACAGACTGAACACTTTCCTCCGGCCGGGGCACAACGGGATGAGCTACGCGGGCCGGCCGAGGAGGAAAGTGTTCACCTGACGCCGACGAGGCAGGGCCGGGCACGACACATCCGGCCCGATGGTTTACTGGGGTCGCGTTGGCGCAGAGGGGGGACCGTTCGGCGCGCTCGGCCCTCGTGCTCCCACTTGCAGGCACTATCCGCACCGAGAAGGAGTAAGGCGGCATGAGCATGGGCCACGAGGTTCGTTATCGCGTGCGCGGTGGGCAGCGGCTGCACGGCACCGTATTCGTCCAGGGCGCCAAGAACGCCGTACTGCCGATGATCGGCGCCTCGCTGATGGCCTCCAAGGGCCGCACCGTCCTGCGCAACGTCCCGATCATCGAGGACGTCCGGCGCGCCGTGGAGCTCGCGCGGGCCGTGGGGGCGAAGGCCGAGCTGCACGAGACCGAGCGCACGCTGGTGATCGACGCGTCGTCGCTGAGCAGCCCGGTGCTGCCCGCCGACATCGCGTCCCGGTTCCGCGGCTCGTTCCTGTTCGTCCCGGCGCTGCTGCACCGGCTCGGCGAGGCGGTCATCGAGGGCGTCGGCGGCTGCAACCTCGGGAGCCGCAACCTCGACTTCCACTACAACGGCTTCAAGCGGATGGGCGCCACGGTCACCGAGCACGTGGCCGACAACGGCGACGGCATCATCCACATCAAGGCCGGCGACCTGCGCGGCGGGACGCTCTACTGCGACACCCCCTCGCACACCGGCACCGAGAACCTGATCATGGCGGCGGCGCTGGCCCGCGGCACCACGCTGATCAAGAACGCGGCGCTGGAGCCCGAGGTGCTCGACAACATCGCGATCCTCCAGGCGATGGGCGCCAAGATCAGCGGCGGCGGCACCGGGTTCGTCACCGTCGAGGGCGTGGACGAGCTGACCGCCGTCGAGCACACCGTGATGCCCGACCGGATCGACGCGGGCGTGTTCGTGATGGCCGCCGCGATCACCGGCGGCGAGCTGAACCTGGTCGGCGCCTCGCTGGAGCACCTCGGCGTCGCGGCCGACAAGCTGGAGCAGATGGGCGTGGAGTTCCACCAGCAGGGCGCGGTGCTGCAGGTCCGCCGCGACCGGACGCTCCGCCCGATCAACGTCATCACCGACGAGTACCCGGGCTTCGCCACCGACCTGCAGTCGCCGATGATGGCGCTGTCCTGCCTCGCCGAGGGGCCGTCCTACATCTACGAGCGGATCTTCGACGGCCGGTTCAAGCTGGCCGACGAGCTCGGCAAGATGGGCGCCGACATCGAGGTGGACGGCAACCGCGCCAAGGTGAACGGCCCGCGCGGCCTGCGCGGCGCCGAGGTCGAGGCCCATGACCTGCGCTGCGGCAGCGCCCTCGTCCTCGCCGGGCTCGCCGCCGAGGGCGAGACGACGATCACCGCCGCCTACTACCTCGACCGCGGCCACGCGCACACCGCCGAGCGCCTGTCCCAGCTCGGCGCCGAGATCGTCCGCGAGGCCGACTAGCCGCCGGGCGGGCGCGGCGGTCCGGGGCGGGCATGGCGGCCCCCGGCGGCCGTGCGCCCGAGGCGCTTCTGGGCGCGGGACGGCGAATCGGCCGAATGTGGCCCCGTCCTGACCAACTCGGGAGTAGCACCTGACGGATCGTGTAACGGCGGGCCGGGAAATTGTTCAGCAGCGCGTGATCATCTGATCACGTATCGCGGTTGGAACATCTCCCAGGCCCGCCGGTTCGCGTCTCACTGAGCTGGGAAGAGGCAAGGTGGAACGGTCCTGTTCGGACGGGCCGTAACGCGGTAGAAAATCACCGACCCCGCTGATCGGCCCGGCCGTAACGGATCACTCGTCTTTCCGGCCCGGTCGGCATCGGGACGGACGGGTTTCGGCCCCGCGTAAACCAAACCGGCGCCTTGCGGGTCTTCACAGTGCGCAACAGCGCCAGAAGGGTCGTCCGCGGCTGATTTCGGGTCTTGTTTTTCGACTTCGGACGACCCAAGATGCAGGATCATGACTGGCCGAATGGTGACAAATTACTGACTAGGGGGTCGCGTAGGTTACTTTTTCGCAGCACTCTTGATTCGATTTCGGGTCTGAGCGTCACACAACGGTGCCCTGACCCGATCTGCCCTCAAGGGCCCCTCCGCCTAACGGTGGTGGGTGGGGCTGGAGGGACGGCCAAGCGGTGCTGGGTCAGAAGGCAGGGGCTACATGCCATGAGTCAACGGTTGGGCGGAGCGTGCGCGAACGCGTGGTCGGGGCCGGACCCCCGCCGAGAGGATGGACCGGAAGCGAGCGATCATCGATGACGGCCGCACGAACGGGGTCGGTCACCCCCGACCTCACGATCGGCGTCGTGGGCCCCCATGACCTGGTCGAAAGGGTCATGCTGATGGGCCACGGCCCCACGCCGGTACCAAGCCGGCTGGTGGCCGCCGCCTACCGAGACGAGCAGGAGGCCGCCGACAAGGTCGTGCGGCTGGGATCGGGCGTGGACGTGTGCTTGTTCGCAAGTCCCGTCCCCTACGACTTCGCACGAAAAGCGGGCGTGCTCACCATGCCCGCCACCTACGTCCCGCTGAACGGCGCCGCGCTCCAGGGCGCATTACTGCGGGCCTCCCTCGACGAGCGCTTCGACCCGTCCAGGGTGAGCATCGACGTGCTCGGCCGGGCCGAGGTCGAGGAGGCGTACTCCGAGATCAGCCTCGGCACCGAGCAGGTCCACCTGCGCGAGGAGGCCGCCGGGCCCGGCACGCTCGCCGCGTTCCACGAGCGGCTGTGGCGGCGCGGCGCGACGACCGTCGCGATGACCTGCGTGCACGCCACCGCGGAACGGATGGAGATGGCGGGCGTCCCGACCATTCGCGTCCGTCCCACCGGGGCCGCGATCCGCAGCTCCCTGCAGACCGCCGCGCTGCTCGGCGCGCACCACCGCCTGGAGGAGTCCCAGCTCGTCGTCGTGCTGGTGGACGTCCCGACCCTCCGCGAGACGCCCCGCCGCGTCACCCCGCGCTACTGGCGTGACGAGCTGAAACTCGCCCTCCACCGCGTCCTCCTCCAGGAGGCGCACCGGATGAACGCGTCCGTGTGGCCGCTGGACGATCACAGTTACCTCGTCATCGCGACCCGCGGCTCCGTCACCGCGTCCACCGAGGGCTTCCGCACGCCTCCGTTCGTCGAACGGGTCCGCGAGGAGCTCGGCCTCGCCATCGAGGTCGGCATCGGCATGGGCCGCACCGCCCACGAGGCCGAGAACCACGCCCGCGCCGCCCTCGCCCGCTCCCAGAGCTCCCAGCGCGCCCAGGGCTTCGCCCTGGACCGCGACGGCCGGGCCCTCGTCCCGGCGCCCCGCACCCCGCCGCGCACGCAGCCGCAGGCCAAGCCCAAGGGGCTGGAGATCCTCGCGCGCCTGGCCGACAAGCTCGGCGACCAGGAGCAGCCGCTGATCGTCGACGCGGAGAACGCCGGCAAGATGCTCGGCGTCACCCCGCGCACCGCCCGCCGCCTCCTGCGCACCCTGGTCGAAGAGGGCCTCGCCTGGCCGCTGCCGCCGAACCGGACGCCGCAGCCCGGCCGTCCGCGCCAGCTCTACCGCCTGATCGTCGAGAAGCTCGGCCCCACGGCCAAGACAAGCTGACGAGGGCGACGCGGCAGGCCCCCGGACGCGACACGCGCGTCCGGGGGCCTGTCAACCGCTCAGATGCCCGCGCTCAGGTGCCGACGTTCAGTTGCGGTGCGGGAAGGACTTGGCGACCGCGAGGAACGCGTCGTTCTCCTCGGGCGATCCGATCGAGACGCGGGCGCCCTCCCCGGCGAACGGCCGGACGCTGATCCCCTGCGCGTCGCAGGCCTCGGAGAACTCCATCGTCCGGGGGCCGAGGCGCAGCCAGACGAAGTTGGCCTCGGTCTGCGGGACCGTCCAGCCGTCGGCGATCAGCGCGTCCCGGACGCGGTCGCGCTCCTTCACCGTCCCCTCGACGCGCTCCAGCAGCTCGTCAGTGGCCGCCAGGGACGCGATGCCCGCGGCCTGCGCGACCGAGTTCACGCTGAACGGCAGGAACGTCTTGCGGATCGCCCCGGCCACCAGCGGGTGCGCGACGAGGAAGCCGATACGGAGCCCGGCGAGCCCGTAGGCCTTGGAGAACGTCCGCAGGATCGCGAGGTTCGGGCGGTCGCCGTAGAGGGTGAGGCCGTCGGGGACGCCGTCGTCGCGGACGTACTCGCGGTACGCCTCGTCCAGCACGACCAGGCAGTCGGACGGGACGCGGTCCAGGAACGCCTCGATCTCGGCCTTCCGGACGATCGTGCCCGTCGGGTTGTTCGGGTTGCACAGGAAGATCAGCCGCGTCCGGCTGGTGATCGCGGCGGCCATCGCGGTCAGGTCGTGCGCCTCGTCCCGCAGCGGCACCTGCACGGCCGTCGCGCCCGACAGCGACACCAGCAGCGGGTAGGCCTCGAACGACCGCCACGCGTACACGACCTCCGCGCCCGGCTCGGCGACGGCCTCCAGAAGCATCTGCGTCATGCCCACCGAGCCGCAGCCGACCGCCACATGGTCGGCGGGGACGCCGCAGAACTTCGCGATCTCCTCGGTCAGCGCGGTCGCGTTGTTGTCCGGGTACCGGTTGACGTTCCGCGCCGCCTCGCCGATCGCGTCCACGACCGACGGGAGCGGGCCGTGCGGCGACTCGTTCGACGACAGCTTGAACGAGCGGCCCTCGGGCGACACCACGACCTTGCCGGGCTTGTAGGCCACGAACCGGTCGAGGACGGAGCGGAAGCGCGGAGTGGTTGCCTCGGACACCGTTGTCCTCCAGTTTGCAGATGCTCAGGGGTGATGATCCCCAGCCTACGCAGCGTCCCGCATCATCCAGCAGACCGCCACAATCCGGACGAACTCCCAGTCGCGGGTATCGTCCGGCCACCAGCCGCGGTTGAACGCGTCCTCGGCGAAATCATGCAGGTAGCCCATCAGCTCGTCCTCGCCGGGCGGCTCGCCCGGCGCGCCGAGTTCCTCCCGCAGGCCCGCCACATGCTGATCGACGGCCGCCGCCAGTCCCGGCGACCCGGCCATCTCGGCGACACCGGCGTCCCCGATGTCCCGCACGAGCAGGCTGAGCATTTCGGACGACTCACCGTTCATAGCCAGCGAAAATAGCAACCTTCCCCCGATGCCCGCGACATCACCCCAGCTCAGGCACCAAGATCGCGGCCCCGGGGCCGGAGCATCGGCGGGCGCAGCTGCTCGGCGTCGCCGCGCCGGTAAAGCCGGGCGGGACGGCCGCCGTCGCGGGTCGTCGTCTGCTCGGTGGGGATGAGGAATCGGTCGGCGCCGGTGACCTTCCGGTGGAAGTTGCGGGGGTCGAGGCTGGTGCCCCAGACGATCTCGTAGACGCGGCGCAGCTCGGCGACGGTAAATTCCGGAGGGCAGAACGCGGCGGCCAGCGACGTGTACTCCAGCTTCGCCCGCGCCCGCTCCATCCCGTCGCACAGGATCCGCCGGTGGTCGAAGGCGGCCCTGTCCTGGTGGACGAGATCGTCCACGGCCGTCCACAGCACCTGCGCACGGCTCGAAGCGGGCAGATCAGGCGCCAGCCCCAGATACGCGACGCTCACTACCCGCTGCCGAGGGTCACGGTCGGGATACCCGTAGGTGGCCAGCTGCTCAAGATGGATGCGAACGTCCGCCAGGCCGGCCCGCTCGGCCATCAACCGCGACGCCGCCGCAGGAAGATCCTCGTCAAGCTGGATGAACCCGCCTGGCAGCGACCACGCGCCGAGGTAGGGATCCCTGTCACGCCGCCACCGCAGGGCGCACAGCCGCTGCTCCCGCACGGTGAGCACGACGAGATCGACGGAGACGGCGAGCCGCGGGACGGACATGCCGGAAGTCTATTGGGGCCTCCGGATCCCCCGATGGAAATGAGAAGGCCCGGCCCGAGGCCGGGCCTTTCACGGAACGCGCGACGTCACTCGTCGTCGTTCTTCTCCTGGGGGGCCTCGACCGGCACCGTCGCGGGGACGACCGGGGCGTGACCGTTCTGCGGATTGCCGTCGGGGACGTTCAGGTTGCCGAGGAGCTGGCGGGCCACGCCGAGTCCGGTGCCGCCGAGCGTGAGCGCCTTGGCGAGCATGTCCTCGATGCCCTGGGCGCCGTTCAGCACGATCATGTTGTCGACGTTGCCGAACACGCCCGCGCCCGCCTCGACGATCTGCGGCCACTGCTCGGCGAGCTGCTGCGCGATGACGGCGTCGGTGTTCTTGGCCAGCGCCTCCGCCCGCGCCTTGATCGCCTCCGCCTCCGCGAGACCCTTCTGGCGCGTCGCGTGGGCTTCGGCCTCACCGCGCAGCCGGGTCGCCTCCGCCTCCCGCTGCGCCCGCAGCTGGATCTCGGTCGCCGCGGCCTGGGCCTGCGCGATGCGCTCCTCGCGCTCCGCCTCGGCCAGCTTGACCTGCTCGTACGCGCGGGCGTCCGCGGGCTTGCGGATCTCGCTCTCCAGCCGCTTCTCGGTCCGCTCGGCCTCCAGCTCGGCGTTGCGGGTCTCCCTGGTGATGACCTCCTGGCGGGCCTGCTGCTCGGCCTGCTTCACCTGGCCGTCGTACTCGGCCTTCTTGATATTGGTGTCGCGGATGACCGCCGCGTTCTCCCGCTCGGTCTCCTGCTCCCGGACGGTCGCCTCCTGGTTGCGCTCGGCCTCGGCGATCCGGGCGGCGGCGGCGACCCGGGCCGCGTGCGGCCGCCCGAGGTTGCGGATGTAGCCGGTCTCGTCGTCGATCTCCTGTATCTGCAGCGAGTCCACGATCAGGCCGAGCTTGCTCATCTCGTCGGCGGCCGACCCGCGGGTCTCCGAGGTGAGCCGCTCCCGGTTGAGGATGAGGTCCTCGACGGTGAGGTTGCCGATGATCGAGCGGAGGTGCCCGGTGAACAGCTCGTGGATGGCGCCGTCCATCGACTTCTGCTGCTCCAGGAACCGGCGCGCCGCGTTGGCGATCGAGACGAAGTCGTCGCCGACCTTGTAGATGACCACGCCGCGGACCTTGACCGGGATGCCCTGCTGCGTCACGCAGTTCACTTCGAGGTTGGATGCCCGGCTGTCCAGGCGCAGCCGCCGGGACGTCTGGAACCCCGGCATGACGGCGGTCCCCTTGCCCGTCACGATCTTGAACCCGAGGCTGTCCACACCGTCGATCGGCTTGGACCGTGCACCGAGCCCCGAGATGATCAGCGCCTCGTTCGGCTCCGCGACCCGCCAGACCAGCTTGAACAAGATGATCAGAACAATGAGGGCGACGACGGCTGCGATCGCCACCACGAGCACGGGCATGACGGCCTCCTCTTCGGTTGTGCGCGGCCGGCCCCCGTGATCAGGCACGCCCGCGTTTTCCAGTAGACGCAACGGACGATCGTTCGGTTCGCCCTGGACACGGCCATTGTGGGACAACTCCCCAGAGACCCCTCTCTATCGGGGGGGGCGACCCCCCGAGCCCCCCGGCTGCGCGGCACGGGTCTCCTCGCTCCGGTCGCTGGCGCTCCCTGCGCTGCGGGGACGCGGCGCGCCGGGCATGCCCGCTGCGCTCGCTGGCGCTCGCTCCGCGTGCCTGCCCGCAACCGTCGGCTGAGGTTCAACCTGCCGGGTCGCAGTTCAACCGGCGGGGCCAGTGTCGGACGGGTGCCCTCGCGGTGCATGTGGCGGGGGTTCCGGATAGCGTTCGCTTTACGTTGCGCGGAGAGCGGCTCCGGGCGGGTCGGACCAGGGAGTGTCGTTGATCGGTAAGGAGGGCCGGGTGACCGGCAGGGTCGCTCCCGGGACGGTCGGGGAGGTGATGATCCCGGTCCGCGGCGGGGTCGAGGCGTTCTACGCGCATCCCGTCGATCCGCGTGACGAGATCGGCGTCGGAACGATCGTCGTCGTGGTCGAGTATCACCCGCCGCGCACGGTGTACGTGGCGCCAGCGTTCGGGGGGTAATCGCACCCCCCAATGGACTACGGCAGGATCTTGGCGGCTTGTCTGCGGGAGGCTTGGGCTAGGCGTTCGGCTTCGGCTCTTGTGGCTGTGGGGCCGTGGAGGGTGATCGTGGCCAGGTAGTGGCGGCCGCGGAAGACGACGTACCAGGTGCGGGTGCCGGTGGTGCCGGTCGTGGTGGCCACGCCCACGGTGCGGGAGCCCTCGCCGATCTCGCCCTTCGGGGTCTCGACGACGCGGTGCGTGGCGCGGTGGGTGCCGACCTTGGTGCGGAAGGTCAGGCAGTCGGCGGGGACGCGGGCGTTGACCTGCTTCTCGGCGTCGGCGGCGGGCATGCCCATCAGCGTCTCGGTGACGGTCATGCCCTTCTTGGCGAAGGTGACGAGGGCGGCGGGGACGTCGGGGGCGACGGCACCGCCGGGGCCGGCCGTCCCGCAGCGGGGCTTGTCGAGGACGGTGTCGCGCTGCAGCCTGGCGGCGTTCTGGACGGCCTTGAGCGACCCGTACTCGCCCGAGTCGGGCTCGCCCGCGCGGCGGTAGCCGGGGACGTGGATGAGGAGCGCCTGGGCGAGTTCGGCGGAGGTGTAGCCGACGCCCGCGATCTCGGCGGGGGCGGTGCCGTGGACGGGACGAGCGCGTTCGCCGCCGCCGCTGCACGCGGTGACCGCTGCGGCCGTCGACAGCAGCGCGATCGGGAGGAGCCTGTGCGCCATGGCGGCGACCCTAAGCGCAGAAGGGGCGAGTCGCCGCGGACGACACGCCTTCGGGACGAATCGGGTCAGCCTTGCTCGGCGCGATCGTTGTACTCGGCGGCGTACTCCTGGCCGGACATCTTCTGGATCGTCTCGACGATCTCGTCGGCGATGGCGCGGCGTGCCTTGGCGGGCGCCAGGTCGCGGTAGTGGGAGAAGTCCATCGGCGGACCGATGCGGACGGTGGGGCGCGGGCCGAACACGCGCGGCAGGGACGCGCCGATCGGCTGGATCTTCTCGGTGCCCTCCAGCGCGACGGGCAGCACGCGGGCGCCTGACTCCAGGACGAGCCAGCCGATGCCGGTGCGGCCGCGGTAGAGCCGTCCGTCCGGGGAGCGGGTGCCCTCCGGGTAGATCGCGAACGCGCCGGCGTTCTCCAGCACCTCGGCGGCCTGCTCCAGCGCGCCCATGGCGGCGCGGCGGGCGCCGCGCCGGACGGGCACGTGCCCGAGGTTCGTGAGGAACCAGCGGACGAAGCCCTTCTTGAGCCCGCCGCCCTCGAAGTAGGCGGCCTTGGCGATGTAGGTGACGGGGCGGGGGACGGCGAGGGGGATGATGAAGCTGTCGATGAACGACAGGTGGTTGCTCGCCACGATCAGCGGCCCGTAGCTCGGCACGTTCTCGCCGCCGACGACGCGGGGGCGGAAAAGCAGCCAGAGGATCGGACGCACGACGCGCGTCATGAACGTGTAGAACACCCGGCCCTCCTGAATTCTCCCACCGCCACTGTAACGTCTGCGCCGATCCGTCCCCGAGTCAGCGCCCTGCTTTCAACGTGCGTGCCCGGCCAGGAATTGCCCATCCGCAGGTCAAGCATGCCGCACAGGGCCTTATCCGCCATTCCTTACTATGTAGTAAGTTTCGCTTGAGTAAGTTATTGTGACGTTTCCCGGATGTCCCGGGACGCGGCGGGACGCTCCGGAAGGTCCCGTCGGGTAGTGTCTAGAGCGGGTACCGGGGGTGCCGTCCGGCCGTGTTACGGTCCGGGGCGCCACCGGACGACCTGGTCCTTTTCCCGGGAAGAGCTTGGATTGCGGGCACGGGTGCGCAATCCTGAGGAGTCACCTGAGATGGCCGGGTACCGCCGGAGTGGGGCGTGAGGTGACCATGGACTTCGACATCAACCTGATGCGCGACGACCGCTGCACCCTCGTACGTGTGCACGGGGACATCGACGTGGTATCCCGCACGCGCTTCGAGGAGGCGCTGTTCGAGGTCGTGGACTCCGGTGAGCCCATGGTCGTCGACATGCGCGAGGTCACGTTCTGCGACTCGACGGGCCTGAACGCGATCGTCGCCGCCAACCGCCGCGCCGCCGAGCACGGCTCGGTCGTCGCGCTGGTGGCGCTGCCGCCGCGCGTCCAGCGGGTCTTCCACATCACCGGGATCGACAAGTTCATCCCGATCTACGACACGCTCCGCGAGGCGTTGAGCACGCTCCCATCGAAGACCACCCGATCCTGACCCGGCCTCAGCTGCACCCCTCGAACTGGGGGACGCTGGTGTTCAGCTTGAGGCCCGACTTGCCGAACCACTTGTCCAGCAGGCGCTGGGCCGTGCCGTCCTGGTACATGCGGGTGATGGCGCGGTTGACCTCCTCGCACCCCTTCAGGTCGCCCTTCTTGAGGCCGACGCCGTACTTCTCGTCGGTGAACGGCGCGTTGATCATCCGTCCGGGGCGGCCGGCGGCGAACCCGGCGAGGATCAGGTCGTCGGTGGAGACGGCGTCGAGGCGGCCCGCGGCGAGGGCGTCCATGCAGGCGCCGTAGGTGTTCACGGTGACCGGCTGCGCGGCGACCTTGCGCTCCTCGATGACGCGGCGCCAGGAGTTCGAGCCGGTCACCTCGCAGATCCGCTTGCCCTTCAGGTCCCGCACGTCGTTGATCGCGGCGGCGTCGGCGCGGACGAAGGTGTCCTGGTGGGCGACGTAGTACGGGCCGCCGAAGGTGACCTTCATCTTGCGCTTCGCGGTGATCGAGTACGTCGCGACGATCATGTCGACGGTGCCCTTGGCGAGGGCCTCCTCGCGGACGGAGGAGTTCGTCGTCTTGAACGTCAGGCGGTTCTTCGGGATGCCCAGCCGGCCCGCGATGTAGGTGGCGACGTCGACGTCGAAGCCCTCGTAGGTCCCGTCCGGGCGCTTGACGCCGAGCGCCGGCTGGTCCTCCTTCACGCCGATGACCAGGGACTCCTTGTGGGACATGCTCTCCTTCTCCGAGCCGCCCAGGCCGCAGCCCGAAAGCCCGGCGACGGCGGCCAGCGCCGCGGCGGTCGCGGCGGAGCGGGGGGTGGGGTGCATGTTCGTCTCCTTCAGCGGAACTCGGCCAGCCGGGGACGGACCCCCGCGAAGATCAGCAGGGCGATGACGGCGGCGCCGCCCGCCGGGATCGCCTTCCAGCCGCGCAGGCCGCCGTCCGCGTCCTCGATCTCCCTGTCGAAGACGTCCTGGTGGACGGCCGTCAGCTCGCTCAGCGCCTTGTCGTAGGCGCCGAAGTCGCGGATCGCGCCGGACGTGCGCCCCATCCGCATCTCGATGGCGCCCGCCCGGTTCCCGGCCGCCGCGAGCCGCCGCATCTGCGCGTCGTTGCGCTGGACGGTCCGGTACGCGTCGAGCGTCTTCTTCAGCGCGTCCGCCTCGCGGCCGTGCTCCATGCGGCGTGCCTCGTCCCCGAAGAAGCCGAGGAACGGGACGTCCTTCTGGCCGGGCTTGTAAGGGCCGAGCTTCTGTTCCAGGCCCGCGTAGTAGTTCTCCAGGTTCACGGGCTTGTCGCCGATGTCGGGGTAGATGACCGACAGCGACTTGTCGAGGTAGGTCTGCTCGTAGGTGTCGGCGCGGCCGGGGTCGAGGAGGTAGCGGCTCTCGTCGGCGAACGCGCTGTGGCTGATCGCTCGGGCCCTCCACAACTGCAGGATCGAGTCGAAGCCGTCCTCCTTGGCCTTCTCCATGTGCCCGGCCTGCGTCGTCAGGAGGGCCGCGCCGGCGCAGGTGAGGGCGAGCGCGGCGAGCGTCGCGAGGACCAGCGCCGGGTTGAGGACGCGGCGGAACGTCCGCGTCAGGTAGAGCTGCGTCGCGGCCAGGAACAGCAGGACGATCAGTCCGGTGACGGCGACCCAGGTGCGGCCCGCGAGCACCGCCGAGCGTTTCGTCTCGTACGACTGCCGGACGTGCGCGCCCGTGTCGAGCGTGATGTTGTACGCCTTGGGCAGGAGCTGCGTCCTCATCAGGTCGGTCGCCTGGCGGTAGGCGTCGATGACGTCCGGCGGGAGCTGGCCCGGCGCGTGGGCGGCCTGCTCGTCCAGCTTCATGGCCTGCCCGACGAGGCGCTCGTACTTGCCGAGGCCGTCGAGGACCTCCTGGACGGTGCGGCGCAGGGCCGGGTCGCGTCCGGCGAGCTGCGCGGCCATCACGGCGGCGGCGTCGGCCTCCGCGCGGCGCTGCTCGTAGAGGCGGAGGGACTCGTCGTAGCCGATGCCGAGGCCGTGCTCGCGGCCGATGAGCAGGATGTTGGAGATCTGCGCGTCCATGTCGCTGAGCGCGAAGTACAGCGTGCTGGTCGTGACGACCTGCGGGCCCGCGTCGTGCCCGATCGTCTGGACGGAGTCGCGCGCGTTCCCGATCGCGACGTTCATGACCACCAGCAGCACGAGGATCGCGGCCAGGCACAGGGCGACGTGCGTGCCGATACGGCCGGGGATCGTCCTGAGCCACCGTCCGCGGACGAACGTCGCCAGGCGGCCCTTGCGCGCCGGTGGACCCGAGTCGGTCGGCAGGGGCGGCACGGGCAGCGGCGATGGCGCGGGCGGCCGTGGCGCGGGTGGACGGGGCGCGGGAGGGCCTGGCCGGACCGATGATCTGTGGGGCGGAGTCATCGTCATGGCGGGCCTTCCTGGAGCGTGATGGTCGTCCACGCGCCGACATGGATGCGGTCGCCGGCGGTGACCGGGACCGGCACGTTGACCCCGATCGGGTCCGTCCCGCCGTTCAGCGTGGTGCCGTTCGTCGACCCGGGATCGACCAGGGACCAGGAGCCGCCGGGCCGGGCGAGCAGGACGGCGTGCAGGTGCGAGACGCCGGGGTCCTCGGGCGGGCCGCTCAGATCGATCTCCGGCTCGATCCCGCGGGACGCGCTGCGCCGCCCGATCCGGACCTGCTCGCCGGTCAGCGGGACACGGCGCTCGGGGCAGTACGGCGGGAACGTCAGCGCGGACGCGTCAGGCCCCATCAGCGCGACTACGGAGTCGAAGTAGGCGCGGTCTGCGGTGATCAGCGCCACCGAGCCGGGGGAGGCGGGGGCGTGCGGGCCGCCGCTGGCGCTGCGCTGCGCCGGGACCTGGGGACGGCCAGGGGTACTGTCGCCGACCGCGGCGCGGATGGCCTCCGCGGTGCGGATGGCGGCGAGCTGGGCGGTGTGGAGCGAGCCGGTGTCGAAGTCGTACCCGTCGACCTCGCAGAAGCGGCCGGAGCGGGGCGTGCCGCAGTGCGGGCACTGTGGAGCCGGCTGGGGTTCCGGCATGGTCTCAGCCTCCCCCCTGCTCGCCGCCGTGCCGGGTGCGGACCGTCCGGACGGAGCGGGTGTCGAGCGACATCTCGTCCGCCTTGGACACCTCCCGCTTCAGCCGCACGGTGCCGCTCGCCTGGTCGACGACGTCCACCACCCGGTCCAGCAGGTCGGAGATCTGCTCGTTGCCGACCTCGCGGGCCAGCACCACGGCGCGGCCGAGCCGGGACGTGGCGGTCTCCTCGTCGCCCGCCCGGCGCGCCTCCAGGCCCTGCCGGATGGCGTCGGCGAGCTCGGACTGGCCGGTGTGGTGCGCGACGCGCCCGCTGATCCGCGTCGAGCGGGCCTCGTCGTCGGTCCACTCGGCGAGGACGTTCCCGGACGCGAGCACGCCGTCGCCCGCGAGGAGCTTCACCCACGCGGCCCGCATCTGCCGTCCCACCTCGCCGGGCTCGCCGATCTCGACGCACAGGTGGTACTCGCGGTTCTCCTCGCCCCACGCGCCGAGCGGGTAGTCGCCCGTCTGCGTCCCGGACTCGACCCGGCGGCCGGTGAGATCCTCCACGGCCGGGACCATCTGCTTGACGAACCGGAGCCGCGCCTGCTTCGGCGTCCACACGCGCAGCGACACGTCCGCGATCTCCTTGCTCATCGCGGTGCGGGTCATCGCCAGGAAGTCGGCCTCCAGGTCGGCCGGGTCGGGGACGTCGAGGAACCCGCCCAGCAGCGCCGAGGTGATCTTGCGGAGTTCGGCGACGTCCCAGTCGGTGCCGACGCCGCGCGCGTCGCAGAGGAAGCGGCCCGAGCAGGCGGCCAGGGCGGCGTCAAGCTCCGCGGCGGACTCGTGCTGGTTCTTGCCGTCGGTCAGCAGGATGGCGTGCTTGACGGCCCCTTCGTCGGCACCGTCGTAGCCGGTGAACAGGCGTTCGGCGAGGCGCAGCCAGGACCCGATCGCCGTCCCGCCGGCCGCCTCCAGCCGCTGGACGGCCTGCACCGCGTTCCGCCGGGACGTCTCGTCCGCCGCGACGAGCCGCTCCCCCTGCGGGTAGATCATCCGCGGCCGGTTCGCGCCCGCGACGACGGCGAAGTGGACGCCGTCGCGCAGCACGTTCACCGCCGCCCGCGCCGCCCGTTTCGCCGCGGCCATCTTGCCCCGGTACGACATCGAGCCCGAGGTGTCGATGAGGATGATCTCGGCGGCGGGCGCGCGGCCGCCCTGGTCGTCGCCGCCGGTGCCGTCCCTGGACGAGCGCGCCTCGACGGTCACGATCGCGTGCATCTCGCGTCCACCGGCCGGGAGGTAGGCGTTCTGGTCCACCCGGATCGTGAACTCGGGAACGGCGTCGCTCATCTGCCCGGCTCCCTGCTCGCCGACAATGACGGTGGCCAGGCGATCAGCGCCGCCGTGACGTTGTCGTGCCCGCCCGCGTCGAGCGCCGCCCGCAGCAGCCGCCGCGCCGCGTCGAGGGGCCGGTCGTCGCCGTGGAGGGCCACGGCTGCGAGGTCCGCCGCTTCCGGGAGGTGGTTCCACAGGCCGTCGCTGCAGATCAGGACCATCCCGGGGCCTTCGGGCCGGAACGCCGCGACCTGCGGTTTGACGACGCCCGCGTCCGCGCCGAGCCAGGCCGTCAGCAGGTGCGCGCGGCGGTCGGCCCAGGCGTCGGCCGCGCTCATCTCCCCGCTTTCGATCATCTGCGCGGCCCAGGAGTCGTCGCGCGTCAGGACGAACGAGCCGCTGGACGCCAGCCAGTAGACGCGGCTGTCCCCAACCCATCCAGCGGTGATGCCCGCGTCGTCCACGATGGCGGACGCGAAGGTGCAGGCGGGTGCGCCGTCCGGATCGTCGGGGGTCTCGGTGAGGTCCGCGACGACCTCGGCCGCGCGGTCCGCCGCCGCGCGCGTGGCGGCCTCCGGGTCCATGCCCACCGAGATCCGTCCGGCCAGGACGGACGCCGCCGCCTCCGCCGCAAGCCGCGACGCCTCCGCCGAGCCCGGCGCCGTCGCGACGCCGTCGCACACGACCGCGCATGCCCCGGCGGGCAGCGGGGCGAGCGTGAACGCGTCCTCGTTGCGGCGGCGCCTCAGCCCGAGGTCGCTCACCGCCGCCGCGAATCCGCCCAGCTCGGCCTCGACGTGGTCTCGCTCGCCGGGCCGGCGGAAACCGCACTGGTCGCAGTAGCCGTCCGTCCCGATGGCGCCGTTCCCGCAGTCGGTGCACGTATGGGCCGGGTTCGTCGGGTCGGGGCGGCCGCACCCTTCGCAGAAGCGGTCGCGCTGCCGGACGGGTTCGCCGCAATCGCGGCAGAGGCCGGTACGGGTTCGGGTGTGCTGGTCCGCGTCCATCGTCAGAACAGGGTCCTCGGGCGCACGGCGTTCGCCCGCCTGACCATCACATGCCGGTGTTCCGCGCCGTCGGCGAGCTTCGCGAGGACGCGGTACGTCTGCTCCAGCTTCACGCGCAGGGACGGCTCGTCCAGCCCGGTCCCGAGGATCGGCTGCCGCACCCCGGCCGGGAGCGTCCGCCCGGTGCGGACCCAGGACAGCGCGGCCTCCAGCACCTCGGCGGCGAACGCGGCGGCGCGCTCGGTGTCGAGCCGGAGGGACGCGAGCCGCCGCCCCGCCTCGATCAGCGTCGGGGCGTTCAGGTCGGCCGGACCCCGGCCGCGGACCGCGACGGCCACCGCCGCGAGCTGCGCGGCGAGGTAGTGGCTGGAGACGCGGGGCACCGAGTCCAGGACGCGTTCGGCGGCGGCCCGGTCACCGGTCGCGAGCCGGGTGCGGGCCAGGCCGAACGCGGCGCTCACGTGGGTCGGGTCGGTGCGCCAGACGATCTCGTAGAAGCGGTCGGCCTGCGGGAGCACGCCCATCAGCTCGTAGCAGAACGCGAGCGCCAGCTTGGGCGCCTGCTCGCCGGGCGCGAGGTCGTACAGGTCGTTGAAGACGGCCGACGCGTCCCGGCCGCGCCCGTCTGCGAGGGCGCGGACACCGCGGTACCAGTCGACGCGCCAGTCGTCCGGGTCCTGGGCCGCGAGCTCGTCGAGGAGCCGGTGGGCGCCGGCCAGGTCGCCCAGCTCGATCCGGACCCGGACCAGCGCCAGCCTGACCTCCCGGGACCCCACCGGCGCCGCGCTGAGCGCCGCCGCCAGGTCGCCCGGGTCGCGGGCGGTGAGCCCGGCGAGGAACGCGGCCGCCGGATCGGAGGCGGACACCAGCGGGACGGGCAGCGCGGCCGCCGCGGCGCCCGGCTCCAGCGGGGCGAGGATCGGCGCGGCCGTCGAACCGGAGCCACCGCCTACGCCGCCGCCACCCGGCCCGAGGCCGCCGACGATTTCGGTACCGGCCGTGTGCTGCTCGGGCCCGAACAGCGGCGAGGGGGCCGGACGCGGGCGCCCGTCCTCGGCCGACAAGACCTCCCGCAGGACGCCGGTGAGCTGCTCGGCCATCTCGGCGGCGCTCTGGAACCGGCGGGCCGGGTCCGGGTGCGTGGCGCGGCGCAGCAGCCGGTGGTAGGACTCGTGCCGCTGGAACAGCGGCACCTCCTCGCGGGGCGGCAGGCTGCGCAGATGCCGTCCCGTGTAGCCGCGGAACGGGAAGCTGAGCACGGCGAGCGTCCGGCCCACCGTGTAGAGGTCGGACGTGATCGACGGGCCGCGCGAGCCGATCTCCGGGGCCTGGTAGCCGGGCGTCCCGAAGATCGGGCTCTCGGCGTCGAACGCCCGCCGGACGCCGCCGAGGTCGATCAGCTTGAGCTGCTCCTCCGACTGGATGGCGTTGTCCGGCTTGAAGTCGCAGTACAGCAGCCCGACGCCGTGCAGGTAGCCGAGCGCGCTCAGCACCTCGAGCCCGTAGGCGATGACCTGGCCGAGCGGCAGCGACGTCGCGTCGCCGTGCTCGCGGCGGGCGCTGAGCAGGATGTCCTTCAGCGACCGGCCGCCGACGTACTCCATCACGATGTAGCCGGAGTCGTCGTGCCGGACGAAGTTGTAGATCTTGACGATGTTCGGGTGCTCGACCTCGGCCAGGAACGCCCGCTCGGCCGTCGCGGCGGCCAGCGAGTCGGCGTCGCCGGTGTCGAGCAGCCCCTTCAGGACGACCCACCGCTCGCTGACATTGTGGTCGCGGGCCAGATACACCCAGCCGAGCCCGCCGTGCGCCAGGCAGCCGAGCACCTCGTACTGCCCGCCGATCAGCTCCCCCGCGCGGAGCTTCGGCGTGAACGAGAACGGATGCCCGCAGTTCGCGCAGAACCCCTCCGTGCGGCCCGGACGCCCGTCCCGGCTGCGGCCGACCTTCTCGTCGCACCGGCTGCAGTAGCGCCGGTTCTCCGGGACCTCCGGCTTCTCCATGATCGCCGAAGCCGGGTCGCGGGCCGGGACGGGCGGCACGTCGACCAGCCCGGCCCCGAGCATCCCGCGCCGCGCGGACCCGCCGGACCCCGTCCCGCGCGATCCGCCGCGCGAGGCCGTCCGGCCGGACCCGAGCGTCCGCGACCCGCTGCTCGCCGAACCGCCGCTCGACGCCGCGCTCGGCCCCGACCGCCCGCTGGGCGCGGACCGGTTGGGCGCTGACGGCACAGACCGATTGGGCGCGGACGGAACGGACCGGTTTGGCGCGGAGGGAACAGACGGCGCGGACGGCGCGGACGGCGCGGAACCGCTCGGCGCGGGGCCGCTCGGCTGCCTTGTCGTCGGAGGCGCCACCGGCGGCGTCTGCTGCCTCGTCACCCCGGCCGCCGCCGCACCCGGCCCGCGCCCGCCGGGTGCTGGAGCCGCCCCATGCCCAGGCCGCGACACCGCTCCTCGCACAGTTTGCGCAGGCTGCGGAGGTGGAACGGGCGACGCGACATGGGCAGGGGGCGGGGTCATGGGCGGGACGGGTTGTGAGGGTGGGGCCATGCCGCAGACGTCGCAGAAGCCGTCGGCCTCCACTTCGCCGGTGCAGCCGGGCTGGGAGCATCGGTTCATCGGCGGGTCCCCGTCTCGCTTTCGCACGCCCTGACCGCCCGCTGGTACTCCGCGAGCACCGTGGTGGCCCTCCGCAGGTCGCAGGGCGCCGTCCAGAGCATGTCGCGGGCCTCCCCGTACAGCTCGGTGAGCTGCTCGTCCTCGACGACGCCGAGCCGTGCGGCCTTGGCCCGGTACGCCTCCAGGCGCCCGCGCAGCTCGCCCCGCCGGTCGAGCAGACCGGCGCTGAGACGCAGGTCACCGCGGGCTCGCTCCAGCGCCTCGGTGGCGGCGCGTTCGAGCTCGGCGAACCGTCCGGCCAGCTCGACCCAGCGGCCGGCCTCGCGGAGCCGCTCCAGCGCGGCGAGCCGGTCGCGGAGCGCGATGCCGAGCCCCCGGGCCGGCTCCGGCAGGTTCGGCGACTGGATCTTCACGAGCGCGGTCGCGTGGGCCTCGCAGGCGCGCCGCTCGGTGCTCTCGACCTCCTCGATGGACGCCGTGACCCGCGCGACGAGCTCCGCGTAGTCGTCGCGCATCCGGGCGACACCGGTCAGCTCGTCGCCCAGCGACGTCAGCACGGCGCGGACGCGGTCGAGCCGCCCCGTGTCGGGACGCCCGTCCCGGACGAGCGACAGCGGATCGCAGCGGACGACGCGGCCCAGCGCGGTCAGCTCGCGGCCGACGCGGTCCAGCTCGGGATGGCGGGTGCCGTCGAGGGTGTGCGCCAGCCGCGCCGTGTCCCGCCAGCTCTCCTCGACCTCTTCGAGGGGGAGGAGCAGCGCCGTCCAGGCGGCGTCGGCGGCGGCGATCTCGCGCGCGACGAAGTCGTAGGCGGCGGACATCATCTCGACGGCCTCGTCCAGCGTCACGCGCTGTTCCTGCGGCCCGAGGAGCGTGCGGTCCTGCAGCGGGATCTCGCCGTCGGGGAGTTCGACCGACCGGCCCGCGAGCAGCCCGGTCAGCTCGACGAGCGTCGCCGCGTCCGGACGGGACGAGCGTCCGCGCAGCTCAGAGGCGGTGTCCAGGACGCGCTGGTAGGCGTCGAACAATGCCCACAGCGTCGTCATCCTGGTCTTCGCGTCCTCCCAGCGCCGCCAGGTCTCGCCGGTGAGCCGGGCACCTTCGAGAAGGCGGCTGCCCTCGTGCCCGTCGAGGTCGAAAAGCGAGGTGGAGATGCGGTCGCGTTCGTCGCGAAGCCTCCGCAGGGCATGGTCGACGCCTTCACGGCTCATGGGCGCGGCAGCCCCGGCCCCGCTCTGCTCCAACGTCAGCCCCGCGATCGCTCCAACCATCCCCCTGAGCATGCCCGGACAAGGCGGTCTGGGAGCACGGACCTGCCCAGTATCGGACGTACCCTCTCATACAAGTGTGATCCGTGACACTGAACGAGACAAGCGCCATTCTGCCCCAGATGATCGGCGGCGCGCGATACCCGCCCGCGGCACGGCCCGCGCCCGCCGCCGGGGGCCGCCGCGGACGTGTCCCTCCGGTCCGTAGGCCGGTGACCTCGCGGGTCGTACCCTGTGCTTCGGGAACCTCGGTGTCCGGGGTGACGTTACGACAGATAGTCCTGTATGAGAGGAGTGGTGAGTCCGCGGTGTCGGACCCCAGTGATAGACCCGGTGCCGTGCTGTGAGCGCGGTGCTGGGAGTGCTCGCGGTGGTCCTGCTGACCGCCGCAACCGGATACTTCGTCGCCCAGGAATTCGCCTTCGTCGCCGCCGACCGTGCGGCGCTCGACCAGGCCGCCGAGCGCGGTGACACCTCCGCCCGGCGCGCGGTCAAGGTCATCGGCAGGCTGTCGTTCATGCTGTCGGGCGCGCAGCTCGGCATCACGATGACGACCCTGGTCGTCGGATTCATCGCCAAACCCGCGCTCGCCGAGCTGATCCGTCCGACGCTGGAGGTCGCGGGCGTGCCCGAGGGCGCGACCGGCGCGATCGCGCTCGCCACCGGGTTCGTCCTGGCGACGCTCATCCAGATGCTGCTCGGCGAGCTGTTCCCCAAGAACCTCGCGCTCGCGCGCGCCGAGTCGCTGGCGCGCGCGCTGGCCGCGTCCACGCTCGTGTACCTGACGGTGGCCGGGCCGCTGATCCGGCTGTTCGACCGCTCGGCGAACCGCCTGCTGCGCGCCGTCGGCGTCGAGCCCGTCGATGAGCTGCACAGCGGCGCGACGCTCGAAGAGCTCGGCGACATCATCGGCAAGTCGCACATCTCCGGGCATCTGCCCGCCGACCTGTCCGGGCTGCTGGAGCGGGCCGTGTCGTTCGGCGACCTCACGGCGGACGAGGTCATGGTGCCGCGCCCGCACGTCCGGACCCTGCCCGCCACCGCGCCCCTCTCCGACCTCGTCGCGCTGATCCGCGAGACCGGGCACAGCGCGTACCCCGTCTACGGGCAGGAGGTGGACGACGTCATCGGCGTCGCGGGAGTCCGCGAGGTCGCCGATGACGGGCTCGACCCGTCCACCCCGGTCGGGCAGGTCACCCGGCAGGCGCTGCTCGTGCCCGGCAGCCAGCCGCTGTACGGGGTCATCGAGCACATGCGCGACGCGGGCGAGGAGTTCGCCTGCGTCGTGGACGAGTACGGCGGCCTCGCCGGCATCCTCACCTTCGAGGACGTCGCCGAGGAGCTCGTCGGGGAGATCGCCGACGAGACCGACCGCCGCGAGGACGCCCCGACGTCCGGCCCCGACGGTTCGTGGCTCGTCGACGCGAGCATGCGCATCGACGAGGTCGTCCGCCTCACCGGCCTCGACCTGCCCGAGGGCGACGCCTACGACACGCTCGGCGGGCTCGTCATGGCGGAGCTGCGCCGCCTGCCATGCCCCGGCGACCGCCTCACCCTCGACGTGGCCGGCGGCCCGGTCGAGCTGGAGGTCGTCAGCGTGGCCCGCCGCGTCGCCGAGAAGATCCAGCTCCGGACGGTGGCAGCGGCGTCGGATTCGGCTCCGGCTTCGGCTGATTCGGCTTCCGGCACGGCGGAACGTCCGGAGGTCTCCGACCCGCCCTGCGAGGTCCCGGCCCCAGCCACCGAAACGGCCGCTGGAGCGGCCTCCTCCGAGGCGGCCTCCGAGGCGGCCTCCGAGGCGGCCTCCGAGGCGGCCTCCGAGGCGGCCTCCGAGGGCGGCACGGTGGAGGCGTCATGGACCCGCTGACCACCCTGCTGATCACCGTCCTGCTGCTGGTCGGGAACGGGTTCTTCGTGGCGGCCGAGTTCGCGCTCGTCGCCGCCAACCGGCCGCAGCTGGAGCGCGCCGCCGCGAAGGGCAGCCGCCCCGCGGTCGCCGCCGTCGCGGGCGTCCGGGAGCTGTCGCTGATGCTCGCGGGCGCGCAGTTCGGCATCACGATGTGTTCGCTGGGCCTCGCGATCGTGACCGAGCCCGCGTTCGAGCACTTCCTCGAACCACCGCTGCACGCGCTCGGCGTCCCGGAGGCGGGGGCGAAGGCCATCGCGCTCGGCTGCGCGCTCGCCGTCATCACGTTCCTGCACATGGTCATCGGGGAGATGGCGCCGAAGTCGTGGGCGATCGCGCACCCGGAACGCTCGGCGCTGATCCTCGCGCTGCCGTTCCGCGCGTTCGCGAAGGTTTCCAGGCCGATCCTGTCGGCGCTGAACGCGGCGACCAACACGCTGCTGCGGCTCATCGGCGTCACGCCGAAGGACGAGCTCGACCCGCACACCGACCCGGCCCGGCTCATCCACCTGGTCGGCGAGTCCCGCCGCCTCGGCCTGATCGGGCGGCGCGACCACGAGCTGCTCCGCCGCGCGATCTCCGCCCGGGAGGCCACCGTCGGGCGGCTCGTCGTGCCCGCCACGTCCGTCACCACGATCGGCGCGGACGCGACCGCCGCGCAGATCCGGCGGACCGCGACCGCCAGCGGCCACAACCGGCTCCTGGTCCGCGACGAGGACGGCGCGATGACGGGCATCGTCCACGTCCGGGCCGCCATCACCGAGCCCGGCGGCGACCGGCGGGCGGGCGAGCTGGCCCACCCGGCGCCCGTCCTCACGGCGGAGACGACGATCCTGGACGCGGTCAGCCGCATGCGCCGCGCCCGCGCCCAGCTCGCCGTCGTCAACGACGCGGACGAGTTCGCCGGCATCGTCACCCTGGACGACCTCCTGGCGGAGCTACTGGCCACCAACCCGCACTGACACAGGCCGCGTACCTGCGACAACAGCGCAGTTGTCGGGATGCTGCAACGGGGTTTTCGGGTCATCGTGGAGCTATGAGCACCCACGTCCCGAACACCCCGCAGGGCGATCCCCACCGGCAGGCCAGCGCTCAAGGCCACGAGCACGGGCATGGGCATGGCCACGGACACGGCCATGGGCATGGGCACAGCCGTGGGCATGGTGGCGGCCACCGGCTTGGGCGGGCGTTCGCGGGGCGGTTGCTTCATGTGCTGAGGCCGCATTCGCACGAGGCGGGCGACAAGGTGGACTCCGCGATGGAGGCGAGCGCGCAGGGCATGCGCGCACTCTGGATCTCCCTCGCCGGGCTGGGCGCGACCACCGTCCTCCAGGCGGTGGTGGTCGTGTTCACCGGGTCGGTGGCGCTACTCGGCGACACGCTGCACAACGCCGCCGACGCGCTCACCGCCGTCCCGCTGGGCATCGCGTTCGTCCTCGGCAGGCGCCCGCCGAACCGCCGCTACACCTACGGGTACGGGCGCGCCGAGGACCTCGCCGGGGTGATCATCGTGCTCGCCATCGCGGCGTCCGCGACCGCCGCCGGGTACGCGGCCGTCCAGCGCCTCGCCCATCCACAGCCTGTGGATCACGTGGCCGCCGTGGCGGGCGCCGCGCTCGTCGGGTTCGTGGGCAACGAGCTGGTCGCCCGGTACCGCATGCGCGTCGGCCGCCGGATCGGCTCAGCCGCCCTGGTCGCGGACGGCCTGCACGCCCGCACGGACGGCTTCGCGTCCCTCGCCGTCCTGCTGGGCGCCGGCGGTGTCGCGCTGGGCGCGCCGTGGGCCGATCCCGTGGTCGGGTTGCTGATCACCTTCGCGATCCTGACCGTCCTGTGGCAGACGGCACGCGAGGTCTGGCGCCGTCTCATGGACGCCGTCGACCCCGACCTGGTCGACCGCGCCGAGGCCGCGCTCTCCTCGACGCCCGGCGTCCTGGGGGTGGGCGACGTCCGGCTCCGCTGGATCGGCCACCGCCTGCGCGCCGAATGCGACGTGGTCGTCGACCCCGCCGCCACGGTCATCCGCGCCCACCAGATCGCGGTCGACGCCGAGCACAGCCTGCTGCACGCGCTGCCCCGCCTGTCGGGCGCCCTCGTCCATCCGGACCCGCAGCCGCGCGACGGTGAAGATCATCACGCCGTGCTCGCGGGGCACCGATAGCCGCTCACCTGTGAGACGTTAGTCGCGGGCAGATGGGGAAAATACGCCCCGGGCGGTCGATCTGGGACGGGATGACGTTGGTGAAGCAGCCTCCAGGAAGCAGCGGGCCCGAGGACGAGCGCCTCGAGACCGCCGATCACGGGCAGCCCACGCCCGTCTATGTCCCCGAATCCGAAATCCCGACCGTCACATTCCCCCTGCCCGACGACCCGTCCCACCCGGACGCCCCGGACGCCTCGGACGAGGCTGCCCCCGAAGACGAGACGCCCACCGGCACCGAACCGGCGGACGACACCGTCCAGCCGGCAGACGAACCCGCACCCGTCACCGAACCGGAAGCCGCCGGGGAACCGCTGCCCGAGGTCACCGACGCGGAGCAGCTCGACGAAACGGCCGCTGACACGAGCACGGCCCCCGACCAGCCGATCGTCGACGACGTAACCGCTGACGACAACGTCGAAAGCGAAGACGCGACCGGCGCCGAGCCGGAAGCCGTCGAGGAGCCGGAGCCGGAGCCCGAGACCGTCACCGGCGCGGGCACGGCGCCCGATATGCCGACCGTCTCCGACGACGACGCCGCCGCGGACGCCGAAGAGCCCGCAGTCGCAGACATGGACGACGAGGCGATGCTTGACCCCAGGGCCGGATTCGGCACGATGCCGTTGCCGGTGATCGGAGCCACGCCCCAGCTCGGGACGAAGCTCCCCGAAGACGGCTGGGGCGGACGCGACCTGGTCGAAGACGTCTACGGGCCGCTGACCGCGTTCTACGAGCAGCTCGACGCGCGCCTGAAGGAGGTGCCCGAGGACGTTCCGCCGGTCGGCTGGACGCCGCATATCGCGGCCCTGCGGGCATTGCGCGAAGAGCGCGTCACGGGCGACTGGGACGTCCTGGCCCGGTTCCTCGTCGCGCCGGGATCGCTGGAGGAGAGGGCCGAGCCGCTCCGGCTCATCGAGGCGGAGAACGGGGACGAGATCGTCCACGAGAGCGTCAAGGAGCTGGCGGCGGCCGACGGCCGGGCCCTGCTGGTCGCGCCCACGCCGGAGCGGGCCGCCGAGCTGCTGCGGCGCTTGGAGGACGACCCCGAGGTGTTCTCCCTGATGATCGAGACGCAGCCGGCGACGGCGGAGGCCCGCTCGGTGGAGACGCAGGCCCTGCCGCCGGTGGACGACGCCGACGTCCCCGAATCGCCGCCGCCACCGGCGCGGGAGCACGGATCCAATGGAACGGTCGAGTTCAAGCCCCTGACCGGCCGCCCCGAGCACGAGCACGAGCCCCAATCCGACCCCGCGCCCGAGTCCGAGTCCGAGACGGAGACCGGGACAAGCGACGCCGGAGCGGCGGGAGTGACCCGGGTCGAGGCGCTGCCCGCCGTGCCCGCAGGGGAGCCCGTCGTCCCGGCGGAAGGGCCGTCCGCGCCGGAGACGCGGGTGCGGTCGGCGGCGTTGCGGCCGGTGGGGGAGGCGTGGCGGCTGTCGTGGGAGACCGAGACGCGCCTGCTGCGCCGCGGGCTGATGTGGCTGGAGCAGTGGCCGCGGGACGCGGCGGCGCTGCAGGCCGTCCAGGCCGGGAACCTGCGGCGCCGTGAGGCGCTGGACGCGGAGCGCGCGACGCTGACCGCCACGATCGAGGAGTCGCGGCACGCGGCGGAGGACGCGGAGCGGGCCGCGGTCGCGGCGGAGGGCGAGGCGGAGCGGCTGACCGCCGTCCAGGAGGAGGCGGAGGCGGAGCTGGCCGGTCCCCGCGCGGAGGCGGAGCGGCTGCGGACGATCGCCGAAGAGGCCGCTGCCGAGGCGAACGCGGTGACCCGGACGGCCGACGCGTCCTACGCACGCTGCGTCCAGCTCGACGAGCGCGCCAAGACCGCACAGGCGGAATTGCAAGGCGCACGCCAGGCAGAGGCATCGTTGACCGACGAACTGGCAAGGGCCCGGGAGGCGCTCCCAGGGGCGGCCGAGGAAGCGCACCGCCTGACGGCCGCCGACGCGGACGCCGCAGCCGAGGGCCACGCCGCCTACTACCGCCTGGTTTCGGCGGAGTCGGCGCTGTCGGCGATACGCCGGAAGATGACGCTCGGGCAGCGGCTGCACGTCGCGTCGCCGCCGTCGGAGCTGCGGAGCCTCCGCGACGAGGTCAGGGCCCGGACGCGCGAGGCCGATGAGGCGGTGAAGCGGGCGCGGGAGGCCAAGGACGCGGCGGAGCACGCGGAGCGGGTGCGGCGCGGGCTGGCGTCGTTCGTGTCGGAGGGCGGGGCGCGGCTCCAGCAGGCGCAGGAGGCGCAGGAACGGCTGGGGACGGAGCTGGCCTGGCTCGCGACCGAGCGGGAGACCGCGGGCCGCGAGCACCAGGAGCAGGCGCGGCTCGCGACGGCGGCGGTCGAGAAGGCGAACCAGGAGGGCCGGCGCGCGCACGTCGCGCAGCAGGCCGCGCAGGCCATCGAGCAGCGGGTGACCGCCGCCCGGACGGCCCGCGAGGAGGCCCTGGCTGCGGCGCGGCGGGCCCGGTCGGAGGCGGAGACCGCCGCGTCCCGGGCGGCGGACACGGAGGCGGCGCTCGACCGCCACATCGCCGCGGCCGCCGAGGAGATGTCAGCCCGGGACGCCGATCTGGAGACGGCGGCGCGGACGGAGGAGCGGTCGCGGCAGAACGTCCTGGAGATCTGCGGCTCGGATCCCGCCGACAACCCGGAGGCCGTCCCGGCGCACCAGCGCCGCGCGATGGCCCGGATCGAGCAGCTCACCGCCTACACCGACGGCCGGCGGACCGCCGAGGGCGAGGTCCTGCTCCGCACCGCCGACCTCGTCGTCGGGACGCCGACCGGGGTCGGTCTCACCGCCCGCGACGAGGAGTTCGACGCGTTGATCGTCGCGGACGCCGGGGCGCTCACCGACGCGGAGTTCCTCATCGGCGCCGTCCGGACCCGCCGCTGGATCCTGGTGAGCGCGCCGGGCGTCCATCCCCCGGAATACCGCGAATACGCGGACGCGCCCGCCGGGAGGCTGGAGGCCGGTCCCTTCGAGCGCGCCGCGAGCGCCGCCCCACATCTCGTGGACGCCCGCTGAGAATCAGTCCTTCTTCCTGTCCTTCTTGTCGTTCTTCCTCCTGTCGTCGTCCTTCTCGGGGACGACGAGGTGAAGCAGCCAGCCGGCCACGCCGACGACGATCGCGCCCCAGAACGCCGGCCAGAAGCCGGTCACGTGGAAGGGCAGGTCGAGTTCCCCTGCCAGCTCGCTGGTGAGCCAGAGCAGCAGGGCGTTCACCACCAGGCCGATGAGGCCGAGCGTGAGGACGTAGAAGGCGCAGCCGAGCGTCTTGATGACCGGTTTGATGAAGGTGTTGACCAGGCCGAAGATGGCGGCCACGGCGACGAGCGTGAGGGCGCGGCGGCCGTCCGATTCGCCGCCGACCGAGATGCCGTCGATCAGCACCGTGGCGACCCACAGGGCGACCGCGGTGATGCCCACCTTGAGAAGAATCCGCACAATACGATCCTCACCGGCGCGGACCAGGCCCGTCATCCCTCTGCGCGGCGATCCGCCCGGACGCTTCGCTCATCATCCAGAACGACCCGTCCGGCACCATCGGACACCCGCCGGGGATCGGCGGGACGAGGTCAGTCCTGTCGGTCGAAGAACGGGGAGGTGGCCGGGATCTGTGACCGTCCGGCGACATGGGTCCCGGGGCCGGCCGGGGCCGGTTCCCGCCGCGCGGTCCGCCGGTGCCCGCCCGGCTGCCCGACCGGCTGGCCGGCGGGCTGGCCGCCCGGACCGGCCGGACGCGCCGCGGCCGGACGTGCCGCGGCCTGTCCGGCACCGGGGTTCTGCCGGACGCGCGCGAGCTCCCGCTGCAGCCGCCGCTTCTCCATCTCCAGGGTGGTCAGCGACTCCTCGTGCTCCTCGCGGAGGTCGCGCAGATCGCGGCGCGTCCGGACGCGCCTGCCCGCGCCGAGGAAGGTCAGCATCATGCCCGCGAAGAAGATGACGGCCAGGCCCGCGCCGGCGAAGAAGACCTGCCATTGCTCGTTCACACCGGGCACGGTCTGGCCGAAGACGATCAGGTTCGCGGGTTCGGTGTTGTCGAGGACGACCCCGACGACGACGGCGATGGCGGCCGCGACCAGCAGGAAACCGAGGAACACCATGGGCAGCTCTCCTCTGTGTTGACTCCGGATGGGGGCGGAAGAGACTCCACCATGCCAGACCGAGTCTGGATCATGTCGCATTCGCCCGGATTGATCCATGTCAGACAGGGTTAGTCCGTTCCAGTACGGCGGTTCCGTCCCGCCGCATCGGGTAGTGATCGCGACGACGCGCACCGGAAAGACCGCGGAGGAGATGACCATGCCCGCGCAGGCCATCGTGTTCGACCTGGACGGCGTCCTCATCGACTCCGAGCCGGTGTGGGAGGAGGTGCGGCGCGCGTACGTCGCCGAGCGCGGAGGACGCTGGCGGGCCGACACCCAAGAACGCCTCATGGGCATGAGCACCGTGGAATGGGCCGCCTACATCGCGGACGAGCTCGTCGACGGGGTCACGGCCGATGAGGTCGCCTACGAGGTCGTCGACCGGATGTCCCAGCGCTACGAGGACGAGCTTCCGCTGCTGCCGGGAGCGGAGTCCGCGGTCCGGCGGATGGCGGAGTACCGTCCGCTCGGGCTGTCCAGTTCCTCGCCGCGCGCCCTCATCGACATGGTGCTCGGACAGATCGGGGTGGTCGGCCTGTTCCGCGCCACCGTGTCCACCGAGGAGGTCGACCAGGGCAAGCCCGCGCCGGACGGATACCTGACCGTGGCCGCGCAACTAGAGGTGCCCGCCGGTTCGTGCATAGCGATCGAGGACTCGACCAACGGCCTCCGCTCGGCCCACGCCGCCGAGATGACGGTGATCGCGATCCCCCGCCCGGACAACCCGCCGTCCGCCGACGCACTCGCCCTGGCGGCCCACGTAGCGGACAACCTCGACGAAATCACCCCCGAGCTGGCGGAGGTTATCCACAGCTGAGCTTTCCCGGGACGGTGCCGGAGGCGGCTCATAGTATGGGCCGATGACTTCCCCCGAGAGCCCGGAGACCCCCGAGACCACGGAGAGCCTCGCCGTCCTGCGGCGCGTGTTCGGGTACGACGCGTTCCGGGACGGCCAACGGGAGATCATCGAGCATGTGGTCGCCGGCGGCGACGCGCTCGTCCTCATGCCGACGGGCGGCGGGAAGTCGCTGTGCTACCAGATCCCGGCGCTCGTCCGGAAGGGCACCGGGATCGTCATCTCCCCGCTCATCGCCCTCATGCAAGACCAGGTGGACGCCCTCCGCACGCTCGGCGTCCAGGCCGGATTCCTCAACTCCACGCAAGACCTCGACGAGCGGCGGGTCGTCGAGGCGCAGTTCGTCGCTGGCGAGCTCGACCTGCTCTACCTGGCGCCCGAGCGCCTCCGCCTCCCCGCGACCGTCGACCTCCTCGACCGCGCCAACGTGTCCCTGTTCGCGATCGACGAGGCGCACTGCGTGTCGCAGTGGGGGCACGACTTCCGTCCCGACTACCTGATGCTGTCCGGCCTGCACGAACGCTGGCCGAACGTCCCGCGCATCGCCCTCACCGCCACCGCCACCGAGGCCACCCGCAACGAGATCGCGTCCCGCCTCCAGCTCGAGCAAGCCCGCCACTTCGTCGCCAGCTTCGACCGCCCCAACATCCAATACAGGATCGAACCCAAGACCGACGCGAAGCGCCAGCTCCTGCGCCTCCTCCAGACCGAGCACAAGGGCGACGCGGGCATCGTCTACTGCCTCTCACGCAACTCCGTCGAGAAGCACGCCGCGTTCCTCACCGAGAACGGCATCGAAGCCCTCCCGTACCACGCGGGCCTGGACGCGCAGACCCGAGCCGCCAACCAGTCGCGCTTCCTCCGCGAAGACGGCCTGGTCATCGTCGCGACGATCGCGTTCGGCATGGGCATCGACAAGCCCGACGTCCGTTTCGTCGCCCACCTCGACCTGCCCAAGTCGGTCGAGGGCTACTACCAGGAGACCGGCCGCGCCGGACGCGACGGCCTCCCGTCCACCGCCTGGCTCGCCTACGGCCTGCAAGACGTCGTCAACCTCCGCAAGATGATCGACGGCGGCGAGGGCGACGCCGCGTTCCGCCGCCGCCAGGCCACCCACCTCGACTCCATGCTCGCCCTCTGCGAGACCGTCGAATGCCGCCGCGTCCAGCTGCTGAACTACTTCGGCCAGCCCGCCGACCCCTGCGGCAACTGCGACACGTGCCTCACCCCACCCGAATCGTGGGACGCCACCGTCCCCGCGCAGAAAGTCCTCTCCGTCATCGTCCGGCTCGACCGCGAACGCCGCCAGAAGTTCGGCGCCGGGCACATCATCGACATCCTGCTCGGCAAGAAGAGCGCGAAGGTCATCCAGTTCGACCACGACTCCCTCAAGCCCTTCGGCGTCGGCACCGAACTCCGCGAGACCGAATGGCGCGGCGTCGTCCGCCAGCTCCTCGCCCAGGGCCTCATCGCGGTCGAGAGCAACCACGGCACCCTGCTCCAGACCGACGCGAGCTCCGAGGTCCTGCGCGGCGAGCGCAAGGTCATGATGCGCCGCGAACCGGAACGCCCCGCCACCAAGGCCGCCAAGACGGCCAAGGAACGCAAGGCCCCGGTCGAACTCCCCGCCGAGGCGATGCCATTCTTCGAGCGCCTCCGCGCCTGGCGCGCCGCCACCGCGAAGGAGCAGGGCGTCCCCGCCTACGTCATCTTCCACGACGCGACCCTCCGCGAGATCGCGACCGCCGTCCCCACCACCCTCACCGAGCTGGGCCGCATCAACGGCGTAGGCGAGAACAAGCTAGCCAAGTACGGCACCCAGGTCCTGGAAACCCTCACCAGTTCCGACTAGCACCCACACCCCAACAAAGACGGAGATTCCCAGGCTTCTCCCAGAATTCGGCACAGACTTCTACCAGTCACGACCGCTTAGATGGGCGGCATGCGAACCAACCGAAAGACGATCGCGGCCGGAGTAGGCGCCGCCGGTGTCCTCGGGCTCGGCCTCTACCTGGCCGTCCCGGCGTCCGCCGCCGACCCGTCCCCGTCCCCCAAAAAGACGACGGCACACCCCGGCGACGGCCCCCGAGGCAAGTGGCACGACCGCAAGGGCCACCCGGGCAAGCGGCAGCACCCCCACCGCCACGCCCGCCCCTTCCGCGGCGTCCACGGCGAGGCCACCGTCCGCCGCAAGGACGGCTTCCACCTCGCAACATGGCAGCGCGGCAAGATCACCGCCGTCTCAGCCACTACCGTCACCGTCCGCAGCGACGACGGCGTCTCCTGGACGTGGACGGCCAACGCGAACACCCGCGTCCGCAAGAACGCCGAGAAGTCGACGCTCAAGGCGCTCGCGTCCGGCGACCAGGTCCTCGTGGTGGGCGAACGGTCTGGCGACACCCGCAACGCACGGCTGGTCCACGTCCCGAAGCCCCGCTAGGGCGGGTACGGTCGGAGCCACGACCAGGGCATACGGCACGATCTGCGGGAGCCGATGAGCGAGAACCGGCGGGTGCTCGTCGTGGAGGACGAGGCCAACATCCGCGATCTGATCGACGTCGCGTTGCGCTTCCACGGCTTCGCGACCGTCACCGCGGACACCGGCGAGGAGGCGCTGCGCACAGCGGGCGAGGAACGTCCCGACCTGATCCTCCTGGACGTCATGCTGCCCGATCTCGACGGCTTCGAGGTGTGCCGGCGGCTCCGCGCGTCCGGCGACCAGGTCCCGGTGATCTTCCTGACGGCGCGGGACACCCCGTCCGACACGGTCACCGGCCTGACGCTCGGCGGCGACGACTACGTCACCAAGCCGTTCTCGATCGAGGCCCTGATAGCCCGCGTACGAGCCGTCCTACGCCGCACGACCCCACCCCCCACTGAACCCCCGAACACCGACGTACTACGCGTCGCAGACCTGGAACTAGACGAGGCACACTGGCGCGTCCGCCGCGGCGGCGTCGACGTGGATCTCTCACCGACCGAGTTCCGCCTCCTCGCCTACCTGATGCGGAACGCGGGCATGGTGCTGTCGCGAACACAACTCCTCGCGGGCGTCTGGGGCTGGGACCACGGGAACCCGCAGGTCGTCGAGACCTACATCAGCTACCTGCGCCGCAAGCTCGACCCGCTCGGCACGCCGCTCATCCACACCCAGCGCGGCGTGGGCTACGCGCTGCGGCCATGACGCTCAACGCCCGGCTGCTCACCGGCCTGCTCGCCGTCACCTTCACCGGGCTGGCGATCATGGGCCTGGTCAGCGCGCTCGTCCTGCGCGGCTACCTGATGCACCGGGTGGACGAGCAGCTCCAGGCCACCCGCGACCGCGCCGTCCCCCGCCTCCTGCGCCCCGGCCTCCCCGAACAGGGCGTCGCTCCGGCCCGCTTCGTCGTGCTGGCCGTCGGCCCGGCGGGACGGGTGAACGTCCTCAGCGGCGACCAGCCGTCTCCCACTCGCGCAGTAGCCGAAGTCGAGAAGCTCGGCCAGAAAGAACTCGCAAACCGCGCCCGCACGCTAGAACCCTTCTCCCTCCCCGGCCTGCGCGCCGTCGCACGCCCCTGGCGGAACGGCATCGTCGTCGTCGCGTCCCCGCTCGACGAGATCCACTCGGCGGTGCGCAACCTCGTCCTGTCCGAGATCGCCACGGCGTCGCTCCTCCTCGCCGCCCTGATCGTGCTCGGCCGCCGGCTGATCGGCCGCGGCCTCCTCCCGCTAGACCGGATGGCCGCCACCGCGCACGCCATCACCGCCGCCGGCGACCTGCGCGCCCGCATGCCAGGTTCGTCCAGCCGCACCGAGACCGCCCGGCTCGCCGCCGCGATCAACGTGATGCTGGAGCGGATCGAGCAGGCGTTCTGGGCCCGGAGCCGCTCCGAGGCCCGCGTCCGCGAGTTCGCCGCCGACGCCTCGCACGAGCTGCGCACCCCGCTGACGACCATCCAGGGCTACGCGGAGCTGTACCGGCACGGCGCTCTCGGCCCGGACGAGCTCCCCGACGCCATGCGCCGCATCGAGGACGAGGCGAGCCGCATGAACAAACTGGTCACCGACCTCCTGGAGCTAGCCCGCCTAGACCGCGAGGCTTCCCTGAACCCAACCCCGACAGACCTGGTTTCCTTGGCCCGCGACGCCATAGCAGACGCCACGGCGTCCGCCCCCGACCATCCCCTGACCCTGGACGCCCCCGACTCTCTGATCGCGACCGTCGACGAACCCCGCCTTCGCCAGGTCCTGGCCAACCTCCTGGCCAACGTCCGAACCCACACACCCCCCGGAACACCCGCGACGATCCACGTAGCGCCAGGACTGATCGAGGTAACAGACCAGGGCCCTGGCATGCCCCCCGACGCCGCCGCCCGCGCCTTCGAACGCTTCCACCGCACCGACCAGAACTCCCCCGGAGCCGGCCTGGGCCTCCCCATCGTCGCCGCCATAGCCGCCGCCCACGGCGGCCGAGCCGAACTCTTCTCAGAACCGTCCAGGGGAACAACCGTCCGCGTAACCTTCGCCTCGCAAGCCCCCCGCGAGACCAAGGGCCAAAGCATCTGACTACGGATCAGAAGGTCAGAGCCACACGAACCCGACCGATCGCCACGCCGCCGCAGCCCCAGCAGCAAATGCCCGAAATGCACGGCCACCAGCGACTTCGCCCACAGCCGTCCGGCACGACGTAGGCCCCCTCCGGGACCGGAGAGGGCCTACAAAATGTGCGCACCCGAAGGGATTCGAACCCCTAACCTTCTGATCCGTAGTCAGATGCTCTATCCGTTGAGCTACGGGTGCTTGCCGGGCCAACTGTACCGGCTCCGCCGACCTGACCGCGAATCGATTGGCCGGCACATCGTTGCGCGAGCGTGACTTGAGTCACGGAACCCCTAGTGCCCTTGTTACGCCAAAGTGGTGTCTGTGACGGGAGTGACGCGCGAGGTCGCGCTCGTCCCGATGCCCATACCCCCCTGAAGGAGAATCCACATGCGCATGTCCGCCACCAAGCTCGTCGGCGTTCTCGCCGTCGGTGGCCTGTTGCTCGGTTCCACGGGCTGTGGCGCGGTCGACGCCATCGCCGGCGGCAAGAAGACGACCGCGTGCAAGAACATCGAGAAGGAGCTCCGGTCCTTCACCACCGGTAGCTCGTCGATGACGTCGCCCAGCGGCGCCTCGTCGACGGCCCAGAAGTTCTCCGACACGGCGGCCAAGGTGCGCGCCGAGGGGCAGAACGCCGGCGGCGACGTCGAGACCGCCGCCACCGCGTTCGCGGGCGACCTCGACAAGACGGCCGAGTTGCTGCGCAAGCTCAGCTCCGGCGACATGTCCGCCGGAATGCCGGACACCGCCGCCATGCAGCAGCACGGCAACGACTTGGCCGACGCCTGCGGGTACAGCGCCTTCCGGCTGGGCTGACCGTCGGCGATCCGCTCCCGCGGCCTCGGGAGCGGAACGCCGACCCGCCATCTTCGCGCAGCGCCGTCGACTCCGACTATGCTGCTGGGACCCACGGGCCAGACTTTGCCGGTTGGCGCGCCGAACCGGTAACCTGTCTGGGCCTGACGGCTACTGGAGGATTCGCCTAGTCCGGTCTATGGCGCCGCACTGCTAATGCGGTTTGGGTGCAAGCCCATCCGGGGTTCAAATCCCCGATCCTCCGCCACTTTCCAGCGCCTCCGTTGAGGGTGAGCACTCTCGGCGGGGGCGTTTTCGGTGTCTGGTGTGGCCATGGTGTGGCCATCACGTCGCAGCGGCACCACGGCGGCCACCGCTTCGGCCGCGGCCTTGGCCACCTCGGGCAGGACCGAGGTGTAGGTGTCGGCCGTGAATGACGATCGCGAGTGCCCGAGCGTCGCGCTGATCACCTTCATGTCGACCTTGCCGAGCAGGCCGAGCGTCGCCGCTCCGTGCCGGAGATCGTGGAACCGGATGGGTCGCAGTGGGCCGCTGTCGATGGCGACCTTCACCGTCCGTGTGCTGATCCGATGACGTCGAGCGATGCGGTCGACGGGCCAGCCATCCTCGGAACGCCGCCTACGAACGGTGTTGTAGCGCTCGATCAGGGCGTCGAAACGCTGGGAGATCCATTCCGGCCGTAGCGCCGAGCCATCCTCATGGTGGAGTCGGCGACCGGCGGCGAGGTGATCGGCTTTTGCGCGCCTAGCCGTGGATGCCCAGCATCCAGGCCAGTCGAGTGCTCAGCTCGGGTTCGCTTTGCGCGCCGACCGGTGGGGCAAGGGCCTCGGCGCTGAAACGGTGCGGCTGCTGCTCCAGCTCGGTTCCGAAGACCTCGTTTTGCATCGGCTATGGGGCGCTCGCAGCCCCGACAATGCCATGTCGGCGCGGCTGATGACCAAGCTCGACATGATCGAGGAGGGGCGGATCCGCGGCCACCTTCGCCTGCGCGGAGCCTGACGGGACTCGGTGGTGCACTCCCTTCTTGAGGACGACGATTGGCGTTCTGCGCCCGATAGGGATGGCAACCCAGGTAGAAGTCGGGACGGCGGCGCGCGGAGGTCGCGGGGCGTTCGTGCTCGATCGCCATGAAGGTGCCGGTCCATTCGCTGGATGCGTTCACGCGGATGCCGCCCTATTCAGTCTTAAGTGCCGCCGCGACCGCGGACACGGCCACTGAGCGCCCGTTCCTAATCCAGAGCTGTCGACGGACGCCGAGGAGGCCGCCTACGAGATGCTGGCTCAGACGGGTCGCTCCTCGACCTCGCTGCGGTCGATCAGGGCTTCTGAATCGACCTATCGCGGGTTCGCGTGCTCTGCGATTCGCGACGTTCCCGGGTGAGGAAGGGGCACTCAGGGTCCCTTGCCTTCGGCGACCAGGGCGTCCTGCTCCTGACGGTCCTGGCGGATGTCCGCCCCGTGGAGGCTCTCCTGTTTGATCGCCTGGTCCGGTTCATCCCCAGGCCACGCGATGAGCAGGTATTCCTCGGTGGGCTCGTCGTCGCCGCGTGCTTCTCCGTAGTCGCGGTTCCGCGCAGCGACGAGGATCATCATCCGGCCTGGTGGCAGGTCGGGGGTGAACGTCATCAGCGATGGCGCCACGGTGTCGTCGGCGCCGACGACCTGCATGGGGCCGCCGGTCCAGTCGATCCCGATGACGACGATGTCCTCCCACGCTTCGGCGTCGACGGCGGGCTGCCGGTCGGCTAGTTCGGCGGTGACGGTGATGGGATCGTCTTTCACGCCGGTGTCGATCAGGGCGGCTCCGGCGGGGTCGCGCGCAGCCTCGGCCAACCCGTTGGCTGCGGGTGGGTCGGCTGAGCCTGGCATGCAGCCGGGCGGGCCGATGAGGAACCGGTTGTACTCGGGGAAGATCGTTTCGGTGGGCATCGCAGCCCTCTCTCGTGGTCGTTGGCGCGAACGTTCGGTGCTGCCCTGCGGAACGGTGTGGGCGGGTTCGGCGCGGGTCTCGATGGGCAGGCCGAGGATGAAATAGCCCTTGTCGGCGATGCCGCGTTCGGTGAGTCGCCGCACCACCGAGCGGACCATGGCGGGGGTGATGCGTTTGTCGATGTGGGCCAGCATTCGTTTGCCGCCCGATTCGATCCCGAACGCGACCTCCCGCAGGCCGTTGGCGGCAAGCTGGTCGAGGTGGTGTGGGGAGCCGGTGCAGGACACCGGCCAGCTCGCGGTTCATGCGCCGATTCGACCGCCTGCACCAGCTCGGACGCTGCTTCGAACTCGTGGTCGCCTACACCTCGGATGGGGAGCTGCACCCCTCCTGGCGCCCGGACGCCGAACTCACCCACGAGGCCTCGGTCAGCAAAGCGACGGCGTACGCCCCCCGCCCCTGCCTGTCCACGTCCCCTCTAGCTTGCATGAGGCACTGGCAGGGTGCATTGCGAATACGTGAGCGTTACGCTCCACCGGTCAAACAACGATCTCAATCAGCATGACGTTGACGCTCATCTCCAGTGTCGAAAAATCGAGCTATATAATCCTCCTGATTCAAATCACTCTCTCGGATAAGAGAGAAAACTTCACTCCCGTGACCCGGAGCATCCCCTACAAGGTAGGCCTGGGTCAGGCCAGCAAATGAAACGCCATCAAATATGCTCGCATATTCAAGCGCCTCAGACTCTGCCATGGATATTGCATCGTCGAAATCCTTCGCCTCCCAGAGGGTGATTCGCTCCTCATAGGTGCCGGTGATCGAATCTCGGAATACGCAACGAATGCCGAACCAGGTTGTCCTGTTGTCAATCAAGGTCGTCCACACTCTTCGTTTGGTAGCAAACTTGTGCTCCACGGGCGAACAAGCGGCTGGCCTTGCCATCAAGCGCCACAGGAGCCCACCCACTTCCCGTTTCGCTTCTGGACATTTCGATCAACTTCCATTTTCTCAGTACGCCTCAGCTTCTTCGTTGCGATATTCTACTTCTTTCGGCCGCACGGCCGTCCAGCGTTCTTATTCTGTACGGCGAGGGTTCGTAACAGGAAGCGAGCGCGGCGGCGACCGCGATCGGGTGGATGCCCGGTTCACCAGCGCAACAATATTCTGCGTGGACACCTGCGGTGTCTCTCAGATCGGGACCACGCCAATCTGGACTGCCCTGACCTCCCCGATGCCACGCCTGCGCCTTCGCCAAGGTCAGGGTCAGCTTCCGCCAACTGTCAGGGGTTCCGCATTCTGTCATGCGGAACCCCTTGACTCCTGGAGGTCTTCAGTTGCATTTTGCCGATCTCACCGTGAGTTCGGGAAGTATCGGCTGTTTCTACGGGATCGGCTCCAGGACGTAGGTTCCTGTGCCGTCTGGTCTGCCCGTGCTGTATTGGCGCATGGTTTCGTTGTCGGTTATGCGTTCCTGGCCGATCATGAAGCCGCTCATCTTGTTCTGCAGGCCGACTAGGTTCGTGCCAGGCACGTCCTGGTAGACGTAGAAGCGCTGGCCATCGTCGACGGTTCGGCATTCATCCTCGACGAACAGGGCGTTCTCCGTGGGCGCGTCCGCGGCCTTCAAGGTCAGGCACTTCTTGCTCTGGCGGGTGAGGAAGACGTGCTCGACCATGCCGTTGGTCGTCGGTCCCTGGCAGACCTGCCATTGCACCCTGTTGGACTTCGCCCAGGCGTGCAGCCGGAACTCGGAGGTGCCGTCGGCGTTCCACCAGAACAGCAGACGATCAGGGGTGGCGATGCGGTAGTAGCCCGCCAAGCAGGTGAAACCCGGTGGGAGTGCCGCGGGCGCCGGGGCGTGGCCGGTCACCGGGGCGGGTGGCGGCTGGGGCGCCGGTGCCGGGGCGCCGGTGCAGCCCAGGACCTTCTGGGCCTTGCTCATAATGCTGCCGGCGGGCACCTTGTCCTCGCATCGGACGGCCCCCTCCTCGATGGTGGAGAAGGTCGTGTAGGTGCCCCCGGGACGCTCGACCCACCGGGTGGCGAACCGGCCGCCGCCCAGGTCGACGCGGCCGCAGTTGAGGCTGCCGTAGACGCCGGTGACCTTGCTCGTCCCCTGGTAGAGGCCGTAGTAGCCGGGTTTGAGGAAGTTCCAGGTGATGGTCTGGGACTGGGCGTTGGTGGTGGCCGTGGACTTTCGCACCGTGCGGTTGACGAACGCTTCGACCTTGAACAGGGCTCCGATGCTGAACCCGCTGCTGATCTGGGTGGTGCCGCCAACGTCGACCGTGACCACGGTCTGGGTGCTCATGGTGACGGTCTGGGTGCCGGTCGAGCCGTCGGTGATGTAGTACCCCTTGAAATGGGTGATGGTGGGATCGGTCACCGCGCTCTTGATGAACGGATGTCTCTTGCCCAGGTCGGCGGCCGTACAAGCATCGCCCGCCTTGGGATCCTCGGCCGCCGTGGCCGGTCTGACGGCCGTGTTCATGAACGCCGATCCGGCCACGAGCGGAAGCAGCAGGGCGTGCGCCAGCAGCTTGATCTTTACCACGGGGTAACTCCAGAGTGGGAGATTAGAGTCAGGAGCACATTCACACGATTCGCCGCACGCGAGGAGGCCCACGTTCAGGCCAGATGCGGCCTCATTTGACCGAGGACCGGCCGGGTTTGGACAAGCTCCGCCGCCAACTCCCATGGCCTCCCGCTCTATGGCTCCTGTCGCAGGTTGTCCATTACCGCTTGCGCCCTTCCCGGACCGGAATCTTGATCTGGTTGGCGGGGTCGACAGTGATCACGCTCTTGTCCGGGCCCGTCGCGATGCTGATGCCGTCACCGAACTCGGCGGCTTCGAACCCGGCGATCGGTTCGGTCTTCTCGCCCTTGTCCCGGACGAAGTCGTTCGGACGGTGCGCCGTGA
The DNA here is from genome assembly GCF_044326375.1 of Actinomadura sp. 3N508. Lineage (NCBI taxonomy): Bacteria > Bacillati > Actinomycetota > Actinomycetes > Streptosporangiales > Thermomonosporaceae > Actinomadura > Actinomadura sp. 3N508. Next base: position 256,392 of record NZ_JBIRAX010000010.1, on the reverse strand, counting down.
GGACGACAGAGAGCCCGTAGCCACCGCCGAAGCGGTCGATGAGCGATTTCCATACGCAGTTGGAGCTGCCCTTGCTGTGAGACCGGCTGCTCACATGTCCAGCCCGAAGGCGGTTAGTTGCTCTTTGGTGAGCAGGTCGTACGCCTTGACGCCGCTCAGATCAAGTGACTCACCGCCGTTGCCGGAGCAGGCCGCCATCGTCCCGAACGCCGCCGCCGCCAGCGAGGACCGCGAGCCCATCCGCACCATCGGCAGCGGCACCATCAGTCCCAGCCCAGAGCCGGGTTCAGGGCTTCGAGAGGGACGAGCCCTGCGTTGCGAATCGTGGCGGCCAGGTCGACGGGGAACCGCGCGTCGTCCCAGACGCTTCGTCGTCAGCGCATCAGCGGTAGGCGCTCGGTACTCGGACCGGCAGGCCTAGTCTGCCTCGTACGAAAGTACCGAGCCGCCTACGGCCGCGAGGCACGATCGCAGCTCAGCCCGCAGAGCGAGGCGGCTATGGTGGCCGGTCCCAAGCGTCGGGTGACGTCTGGCGTCGCAGGTCATGGAGGCGATCCGCCGCCACCTTCCAGGGCCTCCGTCGAGGGTGGGCGCTCTCGGCGTGGGCGTTTCGGTCTCGCGGCGGCGGCGTGATCGCGGTGGGTCTCATGCGTGGTTTTCGATGCGGGTGTCGCCGAAGATGACGCGGCGGGGCATGGGGCGGGCCAGGAACTCGTGGGGGAAGCCGAGGTCGATCGTGCTGGCCTTGTCCAGGTCGGCGAGGTGGCCGTCGGTGAAGTGGACGTCCAGCGCGCCGAGGTTGTCGTCGAGCTGGCCGAGCGTGCGGGCGCCGACGATCGGCGCAGTGACCGCCGGGTTAAGCAGTGTCCAGGCGAGCGCTACCTGGGAGGGTGTCCGTTCCATCTCGGCGGCGACGTCCCGCACCACGTCGGCGATGTCCAGGCCGCGCTCGGTCAGCGACCCGTTGGCGGCCGCGACGTTCCTGCGCGTTCCTTCGGGATTGTCCGTGCCGCCATCGTGGGCCAGGTCGGCGCGGGTGTACTTGCCGGTCAGCACACCGCTCGCCAACGGCGACCAAGGGACGACGCCCAAGCCCAGCTCGCGCGCCATGGGGATGAGGTCGCGTTCGGTGGTCCGCTCGATGAGGCTGTATTCGACCTGGAGGGCGATCAGCGGTGCCCAGCCGCGCAGGTCGCTGATCGTCTGCATGCGGGAGATCTGCCAGGCCGGGGTGTCGGAGATGCCGAGGTACAGGACCTTGCCCGCCCGGACGAGGTCGTCCAGTCCCCGCAGCACCTCCTCGACCGGGGTCGTGCCGTCCCAGACGTGCACGTAGAGAAGGTCGATGAAGTCGGTGTCCAGGCGGCGCAGGCTTTCCTCGACCGAGGCGACCAGGCTCTTGCGGTGGTTGCCGCCCGAGTTCGGGTCGTCCGGACGCCTGTTCATGCTGTACTTCGTGGCCAGCACGAGGCGTTCCCGCCTGGCGCGGGCGAATTCGCCGAGCAGGCGCTCGGCCGTGCCGCCGGTGTACTGGCTGGCGGTGTCGATGAAGTTGCCGCCCCGGTCGACGTAGGCGTCGAAGATGCGGCGCGCCTCGTCCTTGTCGGCGCCCCAGCCCCAGTCGGTCCCGAACGTCATCGTCCCGAGCGACAGCGGTGAGACGCGCAGGCCGGAGCGTCCCAGCAGCCGGTAGGTGTCGAGTTCCACGGTGTTCTCCTCAGTGTGGTGGTGCCGTGTCCAGGCTGCGGGAGCCGTGGGATGGCGGCCAGGGAAAGCTCTTCCTGGGACGGGCTCTCCCACCCACGGTCGTAGGATCGAGGCGATGGACACCACCCGGGAACTGGCGGCGTTCTTACGTGCCCGACGGGAACGTCTCGCTCCGTCCGATGTCGGGCTGCCCGCGTCCGAGCGGCCCCGGCGCACCCCTGGCCTGCGCCGCGAGGAGGTCGCCGAGCTCGCCGGCGTCAGCGTCGACTATGTGGTCCGCCTGGAGCAGGGCCGGGGCCTGCGCCCTTCCCCGAGCGTGCTGGACGCGCTCGCCTGCGCGCTGCGGCTGAGCGACGACGAGCGCGGCTACCTGTTCGATCTGGCCGGGCAGCGGCCCGCGAGCAGGCCGGTCGGCTCCGGCCGGGCGGCGGGCTCGCTCGCGCGGCTGGTCGACGACCTGTCTCCGCTGCCCGCGATGCTGCTCGACCACCGCTTCGACATCCTCGCCTGGAACCGCGAGATGGCCGCGTTGATGCTCGACTTCGGTGAACTGCCGGACGGGCAGCGCAACGCGATGTGGCTGTGCATCGTCCACCCAGCGATGCGCGGCTTCTACCGTGACCGTGAACAGATAATCCGCGAGGGCATCGCCGACCTGCGCGCCGCGTGCGCCGCCCACCCAGACGACGGCGCGCTCAGCGACCTGGTCGCGGCGCTGACCTCGGGCAGCGAGGAGTTCGTCCGGCTGTGGGCGCGGCGCGACGTCAGGGTGAACGGGCGGGGGCACAAGCGCCTGCAGCACCCGAAGGCGGGGCCACTGACCGTCGAGTTCGAAGTGCTCGCCCCGCTGCAGGACCCGCACCAGCGGCTCGTCGTCTACCGAGCCGCCGACCCGGCCTCGCAAGCCGCCCTCGACACCCTCACAAGCGAACCGCACACATTGCAGACCGCATAACCCCGCGCGGCCTCGTTCGGCAGCCGTCCCGAGCAGGTCGCAAGAGAATCGACATCGCGGACGCCGCCCTGTTGGCACAGATCGGCGACTGACTCTTCGGGGACGAGGGCGTTACGCGCCAGCCGTCCGGTAGTTCTGGACGGGGCTTCGTATGACCGGCCCCCGAGTCTGCTAGACAACTGCCGCATGGAACGTCGGACCGTGCGCTGTTACCGCTATCTGTCGATCATGACCGCACTGGTGGTGTTCCTTGCCGTGAGCACCGGCCTGCTCGGACGAGCCCTGCTCCGAGGTCTGCCGTACCTGCAGACACTCGGCGCGATCATCCTTCTGGCCGTCCTCACCGCGTCCCTCGTGACGGCCGTCGCCGCGCTGCGCGGCCGAGCGATCGTCGACGACCAGGGCATCACGATCGTGGGCGCATGGCGCCGCTGGCACTACGCCTGGGACGACATCACCGAGATCACCCTGCACGCGTCGCTCCGCTACTGGGAGGTGTACCTACGCACGCCCGACGCCGAACGCCGGGTCTTCTTCTACCCGGTGGGAATGTTCGCGCCTCCGGCCAACGGCGAGCGCCACACCACGCCCCCGCCCTACACCCCACCCGGCCTCGCGACGCTCTACGCACGCCTGACCGAACTCCGCGCCTGACGAACGCCAAGTGGCGCAAGAGCACCCACAGCGGTTCCAACGGTGCTGAGTGTGTCGAGCTGGCGGACGTGGCCGGTGTGGTGGCGGTGCGGGACAGCAAGGACTCGGACGGGCCCGTCCTCCTGCTGACCCGTGCGGCCCTACGGACGGCCATCCAGTCCACCGCCGCCGCACACCCGCTGCGTTGACCTGCCCGCGGCGCCGTGACCGGGCCGAGCCCGCGCGTGTTCGCCTTGTTGACTAGCGGCGAGTTGTTGTCATGGACGGGTGGAAAGCAACAACTCGCCGCAGGTCAACGGGCCTCTAGGCTGCGTTTTCATGGATGAGTTCCGTCAGTTCGAGGGTCGCGCTCTTGTTCGTCCTGATGAGGAGATCGTCGACCAAGGGCTCGGCTTCGATCTCGGGACCCTTCTGGGACGACGGCGGATGCTGGGACTGCTCGGTCTTGGGGCGGTCGGACTCGGCCTCGCGGCCTGCGGCGGCGGAGACGGTTCCGCGTCCGGTTCGTCTTCCCGTCCCGCTTCCGGTTCGTCGTCTGGTTCGGCGTCGGCGGGTGTCTCGTCAGGCGAGATCCCGGACGAGATGGCCGGTCCCTACCCGGGCGACGGGTCCAATGGGCCGGACGTCCTGGAGCAGAGCGGAATCGTCCGCAGCGACATCAGGTCCAGTTTCGGTACGGCTAGCGGCACCGCTGATGGTGTGCCGATGACGCTGGAACTGACGATCTCCGATCTGGCGAAGAAAGCCGCGCCGTTCGCAGGAGCAGCCGTCTACGTCTGGCACTGCGACCGCGACGGGGCGTACTCCATGTACACCGAAAGCATCAAGAACGAGAACTACCTACGCGGCGTGCAGGTCGCCGACGCCGCCGGGAAAGTGCGGTTCACCAGCACCTTCCCCGGCTGCTATCCCGGGCGCTGGCCGCACATCCATTTCGAGGTCTACTCCACCAGGGCCGACATAGCCGACGCCACGAAGACGATCGCGATCTCCCAGATCGCCCTACCGAAGGACGCCTGCGACAAGGCGTACGCGCAGCCGGGCTACCAGCAGTCCGTCAAGAGCATGGCGGAGGTCAGCCTCGACAACGACGGCATCTTCAAGGAGGACGGGGGCGCGCGCCAGCTGGCCACCGTGACCGGCGACGTCAGCGGCGGCTACACCGTCTCGCTCACCGTCGGTGTCGACACCCGGACCGAACCCACCGGGGGCTGGCCCGTCTTCGGCGGAAGCTGACTCGCACCGTCCACCTGGAGCAATCGCCCGCCGGGCCACCCGGCATCCGGGTCCTCACTCCTACCGGCTCCGACCGGCCGGACCACGCTGCCGGCGTGGCCACCACCTCATCGGGCGTGGACGTCCAGCGGCTGCACCACGACGCCGAACGCGACACCATCACCAAGCTCGTGGTCGGCGCTGTCGTCCACACCGGGGGGCTGGGGGCTCATCCTGCGTCGCTCGCGCCCGGGGCGCCTCGGCGGCAATCGCGTTCTTCTTGGCGTCCCTGATGAAGGCGGCGCGCTCGAGCTCGGCCGCATCTGGTCGCGGGGCATCCCTGGAGGTGCTGTGAGCACGCCCGTCCCGAGCCGCCTGGGCCTGCTCGTGCGGCGGGGCGGGCGCTCTGACCAGCGGGCTTTGGGGCCAGGGCGCCGAGCTTGAGGGCCCCGCGGATATGCGCTGAGACCTTCTCGTGGGTGCGCAGCGCGCGTCGGCTAGAGAGTCCGGGGTCCGGACGGGGCCGGGACGCATTGATCGTTTAGTGTCGGCCACCCCGGCGGCCCCCGATTCGGTGAGTCGTGGCAGTCCTTCCGTGTCGCTGACCATGTGGGACAGGGGTCGTGCCGACCGGCTGTGACCGGGCAGATACTGGGAAAGCGGCTCATTCTCGCGAAGCGGAAACCTTGCAGTCTGAAACGTCAGAGTCGTAACGTGTACTAGTGGGCGGATACGACATTTGTGACGTAGCCAACCGTGAAGATCTACCGTGGCAGCGATGACTCCTGTGACCATTCGCCTTCGCACGGCGAAGCCAGCCGCTACCATCTGCGAAGTCATGACCGCGCGTACCCGGTCCGCGCTTGATCGTCATTTTCCGCAGACCCACACGTTTGGGCGACGGGGGAGATTCGAAATACGATGCTCATCGGGCATATGTCGAGCCGAGGACGAGGCCAGAGACTCCGGCTCCTGATCGATATCCTCCTTCGGCGCCGTGGGCAAGGGGAGAGTAGCGGGCCCCAATCTCCGCCCGCTGGAAGCGCTCCCGGCTGCATCTTCTGCCAACCGAATGACCGGTCGCTCAACAGGATTCTCTGCGAGAACGAGTTATTCTATGCGCGCTTCGACAACTTTCCCGCCAATCCCGGGCATGTCGAGATAGTGCCCAGAAGGCATGTCGTCTCGTTCTTCGAGCTGGACGGCCACGAAGTCCTCAGCGCCTATACCTTGATGCGCGAGGCACGGGATCTCATCGACGAGAAGTACTTTCCCGAGGCGTACACGATCGGTATCAACGACGGCAAGGCGGCCGGGCGGAGCATCGATCATCTGCATATCCACCTGATCCCCCGGCATCATGGCGATGTCGATGACCCCCGCGGGGGCATTCGCAAGGCCGCGCCCAACTCCGACCCGGACGCCTGGCAATAGGGCGGGCCACCTCCGGGGCTACCGCGTGCCGACCGCGATGAACCAGCCCGGACGGCCGGCGAAGCGGATCCGGACCTCGGCGAAACCCGCCGCCTCCAGGCAAACCGCGAACGTGTCCGGATCGACGAATGTGAACCAGCGCCGCCCGTCCAGCGATCCGCCGTTCTTCCAGCCCTCGCCGTCCCCGATCCGCATGCTGATCGCCGCGATGCCCCCGGGGGTCAGGACGCGGTGGATCTCGGCCAGGGCGCGTTCCATCCTGGCCGACGGGATGTGGAGCAGGCTCCCCGAGGCCCACACTCCGGCGATCGACGCGTCCCGGAGCGGGAGCGCCAGGGCGTTCAGCCGCAGGAAGCCGGGCGCGCGGCGCTCTTCCCGGGACCGGCCGCGTGCCCATTCGAGAATGGACGCGGCATAGTCACCCGCGACCACCGTGCGGCCGAGCGATGCCAGGAGCCGGGCGTCCCGGCCGCCGCCGCATCCGAGGTCCAGGACGGGGAGGGGGCGAGGTGCGAGCCGCGCGAACTCGACGACCTCCGCACGCAGGCCCGGAAAACGGCCGTAATCTTCGGAGGCTTCGCCATAAGAGTTCGCATTGGCGTCATAGCAGGCACACGTCTCGCGGGTGATCTCGCGCACCTCAGACATTTTCGAACCCATCCTCCCCGACCACGAAGCTCAACGAATTGAGGATATGCCAGATGCGCTGCACATCGAGGGCATCATGGCCATGCGAGACGTCGAAGCTGACGCAGCCCACGAACCTGGAACGACCGTTTCTGATGGGGGTGGCGAATACCGCGCCACGATGGCGGTAACGCTGGAACTCCTCCCAGCTGAACCCCATCACGGCGTCAATGCCGTTTTGTGCCCGGAATGAGGTGAATGCGTCCTCGTCGACCAGGTCTCGGGCAAGGCTCGCCACATCAACGCTGACTTCCTGATCGAGCTTCCAGCATAGTCCCACAACGCCGACACCCAGCGTCGGACGAATCCTGCGAGTCGCCGGGGACGCGCCGAGACGGTATGTGGCCACCCGGGTGAGCTCACCGCGCAGCGGATGCCGGTAATTGCGCTTGCGTTGCCAGATATGCAACCCCGGATCGCTCACCGCGATCGTGGGTGTGACGGCCGCGCAAACCTCGACCAGTTGCCCGAACGCGGTGAGGACATGCCTGCGCATGGCCAGCCGCCGCTCGACGTGGAGCCGCTGGGACCACGACTCGGAGGGGGCCACGACACCGAAGAAGCCGGCGACCAGAATCAGGGCGACCATGGCGTACGAGTATTCGATTTCGACGTCTCGCCACAACTCGTCCGACGGGAAGCCGTACTGCCTGCCGGCAAGTGTGACCGTCGCGGCCAGCACGATTAAGCGGTCTATGGCACGCGCCGCCGACACCTTCATCTGTGGCTCATCCCCGCTCGGCACATCGCAATCTCGCCATGGGCTTGCCAAACCATACCCGGAATGAGTAACAATAAGGCTGCCGACTTCGCTTGAGCCATATATCGGTCCGTCAAAAGAGGCGAACAAGCCAGTCCGAATTGCGGTCGAGGTGATCCGTGGCCGAACGAGCCTATTGCGTCGGGTCCGACTTCTGCCAGGAGCTCGCCGGGGCCGAGGACGTCGCCTTCCAGCGCATCTACGAAGGATCTCCGCCGGGAAGGATCATCGGACACGGCAGCACCCTCGCGCTACTCGCGGATATGTCGCCGCTGACCCGGGGGCATCTTCTCCTGGTGTCCAATGCCCACTATGTCAGCTTCGGTGCGGTGATGTGCGAGCACTCCGAAGAGGTGACAACGGCACTCAAACAGATAGTTCCCCCATACGCGGCAAGTTTCGGCGAGCCCGTATTTCTTGAGCATGGCTCCACAATGCGGATGGACGGGTCCGCATGCGTCACGCACGCCCATATCCACTTACTTCCCCTGCCGTTCGACCAGGTCAACGCCCTTATGATGCGGGACGGCCTGGCGCCCACCAGCCTGCGCGGTCTCGCCGATCTAGAACAGTTCGGGCATGACGATCTCCCGTATTTCTATTGCGGGGACGCCGCCGAACACCGGGTGTACGCTGCGGTGCAGGCAAGGCCTCGGCAATATCTCCGATCAGTGGCAGGGCGGCTCCTGGGCATCGAAGACCCGGAGTGGGATTACGCGGTCGTCGTCCGGAAAGACGTTCTGGTAGCGACGCTGAAAGAAACCGCACACTGGAGGCTTTCGCTGCCTTAGGGCGTTGGCCCCCGCAGCCTCAGGCCATTGACACCCCGCGGAAATTTGAGGATCGGATGGGTTCCACACAGAGCTTCGGCACCGCCTCCGACGAGCCGACGCGGCTGGCCGACATCATCGCGCCAATGTTCGGCGGGCAGTCAGGATGGTCGCAGCGGCTGCAGGGCGGAGCCCGCGCCGAACTGCTCGCGGGCGCCGACGCCCAAGACGACTGCGCGGTCTTCGGAATCGACGGCCCCATGGAGATCGTCATGGGATCGGACTACGTCCGCGGGCCGAAGTTCCAGCTGTACGAGCTCGGCCACCTGTCGAATTACGACATCGGCTATTACCTGGCGATGGCCAACCTCAGCGATATCGCCGCCATGGGCGCGCTCCCGATCGCGCTCCTGACGGTCGTCCGCTATCCACGGTCACTGCCGGACGAAGACTTCACGACCCTCATGGAAGGGATCCGCGACGCGTGCCGGCAGGTGGGCGCGCCCAACGTCGGCGGCGATATCGGCAGCGCGGAACGGATCATCCTGTCCGCGTCCGCCGTGGGCATCGTCGAGCGAGGCGGATCACTGCTGCGCACCGGCGCCCGCGCGGGAGACCGCCTCTGCGTAACCGGCCCGACAGGGCTGGCGGCATCCGCCCAGCGCTATTTCGGCGGCGTTGGCACCGGCACGGGGGCGAAACTCACCCGGGCCAAGGAAGAGGCGCTGATCTCCGCATGGCGGCGGCCGCAGGCGCTCGTCCGGCAAGGGCGTTGCCTGAGCACGAGCGGCGTGGTGACGAGTTGCCAGGACACCTCCGACGGGCTGAAGGCCGGTGTCCAGTCGCTGGCGGCGGCGAGTGGCGTCGGCTTCGTGGTCGAGGAGGGCGCACTCCCCGTCGACGGTGTGGTGGCCGAGGTCGCGCGGCTGACCGATGGCGACCTGACCTCGGTCATCCTGGGCGACTCGGTCGACTTCCAGCTGGTCTTCACCGTCGCGGAAGACGAAGCGTCGCGGCTCTCCAAGGTCTTCGCGGACGCGGGCCTCCAGTTCTTCGACATCGGCCACGCGACCGAAGAACGCGAGGTACGGCTGAGGCGCGCGGACGGCCAGGAAGGCGACCTCCCCGGAAACCCCTGGCGCCACGCCACCTGACCCGGCTCGTCGCTGTCGGAGCCCGGTGTTAGGTTGACCGCGCCGCCCGCCGCCGACCCATAGGACGAGGGAGTCCGATGGCCGACGAGTACCCCGAGTTCCAACTCCGCCTCCCCAACGGCGGCCCCCTGGCACACGGACGGCTGCTGGACGAGGTGGGCCAGAACGGGAGCCTGAAATTCCAGGTACTCGCAGGTTCTCCGGCGCGCCGTGACCCAGCCCCGTCTTTTCACCTGCACACCCCGTCTTCACACCGAACTCGCGAGCAACTGCTGAGTGAAGGTGCGCTGGTGAATTCAACGAAGTGGCCCGACCATCTAGAGGCGGCCAGGGACATTACCTGCAACTCCTCATCCGCCGCTGCGGAGATCCTGCTCGGCCGCAGTTCCAACGGTCTGGAGGACTGGAAGAGCTCAGAGGGTCACCCACTCGGAGACTACCTCGCACAGGAGGGATGGGGTCGGCGGCGCACCTGGCTCGTCCGCTCAACACACGTGCACGCCGATTTCTTCGAGGAGTCTTGGCTACCGGAAGGAACCGTGGCTCTGGCTGCGGCGTGGGCCGAGGGGGGCGGCCTCGACCAGGGCATGAGCAAGGACGCGCTGCGCGGCTTGGTGGAAGAAGCCCACGAGACCATGTCGTACAACGCGAGGCGACGACTGGTCGATGAGCTCTACATCTTCCTATCCCGGATGAAGCCGGACGATGGTGTGTGCACGATCTTCGAGGGAAGGCTTCACGTCGGTAAGATCACCGGCCCCGTCTCACAGACCAGGGCGAAGTCCGGCCTGTGGGACCTCCGACGTCCGGTGGAATGGCAGAACGCGGGATACCTTCTCGGAGAGCTTCCCGAGGAGGTCCAGCAGAAGCTCTCGATCCAGCGGGACGTCGCCGACCTCACGTCCGTCCAGGCCATCATCGACGGGCTCGGCCTGACCGATGAGGAACTCGCGGATGAGGCGCAGGACGCCGTGGGAAGCGCGGTCAGCGCCCTGGCCGCACGGCGGGAACTGGCGCTGCCTGAGCCTGGTGAAGGGCTTGCGGAGGAGTTGCTCGTTCATGATGCGAGGTGGTTGCGGGAGGTGCGCGATCTGCTGTGGGACGAGCGGCAGCTCATCTTCTACGGGCCGCCCGGCACCGGGAAGACCTACCTCGCGCAGAAGCTGGCGGAGTTCCTCGGCGGCGGGCCCGAGCAGGTCAAGCTGGTGCAGTTCCACCCGTCCTACGCCTACGAGGACTTCTTCGAGGGGTTCCGGCCGCAGGAAGATCCGGAGACCCGGCAGGTCGCGTTCCGGCTGACGGCGGGGCCGCTGCGCGAGCTCGCCGATCTCGCCTCCGGCGAGGGCAACCGGCACGTCCCGCATTTCCTGATCATCGACGAGATCAACCGGGCCAACCTGGCGAAGGTGTTCGGCGAGCTGTACTTCCTGCTGGAGTACCGCAACCGGTCGGTGCGGCTGACCTACTCCGGCGACGACTTCGCGCTGCCGCCGAACCTGTTCGTCATCGGCACCATGAACACCGCCGACCGGTCGATCGCGCTGGTGGACGCGGCGATGCGCCGCCGGTTCGCGTTCGTCGAGCTGGCCCCGCGCGCCGAGCCGACCAAGGGCATGCTGCGCCGCTGGCTCGCCGCGAAGGGGCGCGACCCCGAGCCCGCCGACCTGCTGGACGAGCTGAACCGCCGCATCTCCGACCCCGATTTCCAGGTCGGGCCGTCCTACCTGATGAAGCCGGGCGTTTACCGGGACGGCGGGCTGGAGCGCACCTGGCGCACCAAGATCCTCCCGCTGCTGGAGGAGTACCACTACGGGGAGGACGTGAAGATCGAGCAGCAGTACGGGCTGGCGTCCCTGCGCGACGCGATCGCGCCGCCTCCGGCATGACGGACGTCGCGCTCACCGAGCACGGGGCGGCGCTGTCGCTGCCCCTGTCCGGGGCGCTCGGCCGGGCCGTGGCCGCGTCCCGTACGGTCGAGGCCGCGCCGGATCCCCATGTTCCGGGACGGTGGCGGCTGAAGGCCGCGGGCAAGGTCGGAGTCGCGACCGTGACCGGGCCCGGCGGCGAGTCCCTCACGATCCGGATCGCGCCGAAGGTGCCGATCCGCCGGTTGCTGTTCCTGCTCGGCTACGCGCTCGGCGCCAAGGGCTGGCGGGACGACGACGTGTCCCTCGACGCGGAACCCGAACTCCTGCCCGCCCTCGCCCGCCTGTTCGAGCGGCAGGCCGACCGCGCGCTCCGGCAGGGGCTTCTCCAGGGGTATCGGACGACCGAGGAGACGTCGCTGGTCATGCGCGGGCGGCTACGCGAGGCCGACCAGATCCGGCGGCATCACGGCGAGTTCCCGGCCGTCGAGATCGTCCACGACGAGTACACGACGGACATCGCCGAGAACCGGCTGCTGCGGACCGCCACCGATCGGCTCCTGCGCCTGCCGGGCCTTTCGAGGGACCTGCGCGGCAGGCTGCTGAGGTTGCGCGTCCGGCTGGCCGACGTCACCCCGATCGGACGGGGCCACGAGCCACCGGTGTGGCGCCCACGCGGTTGAACGTCCGGTATCAGCCTGCGGTGCGGCTCGCCGAGCTCGTGCTGCGCGGCGCGTCCGTCGAGCATCGGCCCGGAGACACCGTCGTTAGCGGCTTCCTGCTCGAGATGGCGCGCGTCTTCGAGGACTTCGTCACGGTCGCCCTACGCGAGGCGCTCAGCGCGAGCAGCGGCCGCTGCGTGCTCCAGGCTTCCCATCACCTGGACGTGGACAGCGCGATCCGGATCGTGCCCGACTTCGTCCACTACACCGATGCCGGAACCCCGCAGGCTGTCGCCGACGCCAAGTACAAGGCCGAGAAGCCCGAGGGTTTCCCCGACGCCGACCTGTACCAGATGCTCGCCTACTGCACCGCCCTCCGGCTCCCGGACGGCCACCTCATCTACGCGAAGGGCAACGCTCCGCACGCCGCCCATCGCGTCCGGCACACCGGGATCACCATCCACCAGCACACCCTCGACCTGGACCAGCCGCCGCCCGGCCTGCTCGCCGAGGTCAGGGCCCTTGCCGACCGGCTCATGCCCCGGACAGCCGGCGTGTGACGTCAACGCGGATGGTGGTACACGATTCCGTCGAGGGAGTCGTCAGCCCAGGCGGACGAGTTGGTCAGGTGACCGTCGTAGGGGCCGACCTTGGTCACCGTGCGGCCGTCCCGGAACACGATCTGGAGGCCGTGCTCCTCCTCCCAGTCGCATTCGCACTCAAGCGAGACATAGACATGATCGTCGCCGCCCAGGTCTCGGGTGACCATCGGCTCGTTCCCCAACCGGACATGGTCGAGGACGTCGTCCGGACCTGCGATCTCGACGTACCAGTCGTCGTCACCGGAGGCCAGGACGTCGTCCGTGATATCGCGGTAGTAGGCGAAGATCGATGGCGTGGCCGCGGTCAACGCTGACGCGTCCAGTGCCAGGAACGTCTGGATCGCGGCGTGGAACTCCTCTGGCGCAGCGTCATCGGCATAGCCGTCAACGATGAAGCGACATGGCGCGTTACCCAACACCGCTACAGGGACAGGTTCACTCTGGTACCAACCCAGTCCGGTGTCTTCGACGAGCCGGCCGAGCCCGGGGATCCGCATAGCCGAGGAGTCTGTCATGACCGTCACCTACACCTTCGACGTCTTTTCCAGCCTCGACGGCTTCGGCGCCGCGGGCGGCAACTGGACCGGCTACTGGGGCAAGCAAGGCCCCGAACTCCTCGATCACCGCCTCGCGCTGTACAGCGAGGAGCAGCGGATGGTCTTCGGAGCCAACACCTACCGGGCGTTCACGCAGATGCTGGCCGCCGGCACCGAGGGGTCCGACGTGCGCGACCCGTGGGTCACGCGGATGGTCGGCCTTCCGGCGACGGTGGTGTCGAGCACCCTGGACACGACCGCCGGCTGGCCGGACGCGACCCTTGAGCGGGGCGACGCCGTCGACGTCGTCGCCCGGCTCAAGGAGGAGTCCGGGGTGCCGCTGCGCTCGCACGGCAGCCTCGCGATGAACCGGGCGCTGATGGCCGCGGGCCTGGTCGACCGGGTCCAGGTGACGCTCTTTCCCGTGATCACCGGTCAGAGCGGGCTGGACCCGGTCTTCGAGGACGCGGCCGACTTCGACCTCGAACTGATCGAGACCCGGACGCTCGACGGCCGCGTCCAGGAGCTCATCTACCGGCCCACCCTGCACGCCTGATCACGTGCGGGGGGAGGCGCGGGCCCGGATCGGCCATGCCCAATCTGCGGGATTGCCTAGCGAGGAATCGGTCAGGTCGAGGCCGGCGCCGGTGAGCTCGGCGACGAGGTTCCCGGCCGTCAGGCGCCGAGGTGCCGGTGGAGGAAGTCGGCGGTCGCCTGGGCGGCCTGGCTGACGTGCGGTTCTCTGTCGTAGAGGTCGATGTGCTGGTCGGCGTCCAGCCAGAGGATCTCCTTGTCGCCCGGCTTGCGTTCGTAGAGCTCCCGAGCCAGCTCGGGTGAGCAGTAGGCGTCGGTCCTTCCGTGGACGATCAGCAGCGGCGTGGCGGCCAGGAGGCTCGCCGCGCCGAGAGCGTCGAAGGTCATCAGGGAGTGGAGCGATCCCCTGGTGACTTCGTTGCGCCAGTACGGCGAGGCGGAGCGGGCGGTGCCGTAGTAGGCGTACGGCTCATCGCCCGCCATCGCGGCCTCGCCGTCATCGGGCGCCACCGCGGGCATGTACTCGTCGTACCGGTCCAGGAAGCCGCCCAGGGCGGACCGGTAGGCGTCGATACCCATGGCCTGGGCGAACCGGGCCGGGCTGTTGTAGGCCCCCGCGATTCCTACCACGGCCTTCACGCGGGAGTCCGTGGCGGCGGCCCGCATCGCGTAGCCGCCGCCGAGGCAGACACCGACCACTCCGATCTGGGCCGGACGCACCTCGGGCCGGCCGGCCAGCACACCGACCGCGGCCCTGAGGTCGGCCAGCTTTCCCTGACCGTCCTCGTGCTGGCGGCGTCCGCCGCTTTCCCCGAAGCCCCGGTGGTCGAAGGCGAGCGTGACGAGCCCGGCCTGAGCGAGCAGCTCGGCGTAGGTGCCGACGACCTGCTCCTTCACCCCGGTGAAGGGGCCGGTGAGCACGACGGCGGGTCGCGGATCGCCGGTGTCCGGGAACCGAAGCCCGCCCACCAGCTCGACGCCTTCGCTGCCGAAGGTGATTCGCTCGGCCTTGGCAGCGGTCATGGGCCCTCCCGGGCGTCGATCGTCGATCATGCGGCGAGCTCGGCGGCGACGGCGTCCGCGCCCAGGCCGACCAGCCAGTTCAGGGGCGCCTCCGGCAGGTAACGGGTCATGGTCTGGGTCAGCTCCAGCTTCTGCGGCTCGCTCAGGCTCGGTGCACCGGCCGCCAGCCGTCCCACCGCCTCGCGATACATGAGCAGGTACTGCCGCTGCCGGGTCAGCAGGCCGAGGTCGCAGGGTGCGCCGTGTCCCGGATACAGCGGCACCCCGGCCAGCTCGTCCACCAGCCGGTCGAGGGTCTCCAGCCACGCACCGGAATGCCCGTCCGCCGTGTAGGAGTGCACGCCGTCGAAGGCCAGGTCGCCGATGAAGGCGTTCCGCTTCTCGCCGGCCTCGACGAGGAGGTAGGAGTCGGCATGGCTCTCAGCGGCTCCGACGTCGTGCACCTGGACTCGCAGTCCGGCGATGTCGACGGTGCCGCCGCCGTCGAGTAGATGGTCCGGCACCCGGAACCGGTCCGGCCACTCGTCGCCGTAGGTGGGCTGCCACTGCTCCCGCTTGGCGACCGCGGTCTCCTCGATCACCTTGGCGACCGATGCCGTCGCATAGACCGGCACGTCGTCGCCGACCGCGTAGGGCAGCCCGTTGAAGTGATCCGGGTGGGGATGCGTCACGAACGCCGCCACCAGTGGCTTGTGCAACGCCGCGACCCGCGCGGCCAGTGCCCGTGCATCGGACACCAGCAACCCGGCATCGACGAGGACCACACCGTCCGCCGTCTCCAGCAGATAGCTGTTGACGAAGATCCCAGGCTCTGCCGCCGTGTACGTGTGGACCCTAAGCTCTGTCATGACCGGACAGTACGTGATTTGATCTTGAACCGGCCAGAAGGCACCTGGAGGTGCCCCTCCACACGGGAGACCAGCTTGACACCGGTGATACCCGACGTCCTGGAAGAAAGCTGCGCGACCCGGCAGGCGCTGGAGCGATTGGCCGCCAAGTGGCGGATCCTGCTGATTTATGCGCTGCTCGCCGGGCCGCAGCGGCATACCGAACTGCGCCGCAGGCTCCCCGGCATCTCGCAGAAGGTCTTGACCGAGACCCTGCGGAACATGGAAGGTGACGGGCTGGTCGAGCGACGGGTGCTCAAAGACACCGCCCCGCAGCATGTCGAGTACGCCCTGACCACGCTCGGCGAAACCTTGCAGCAGCCGCTGTCCGCCATCTGCGCCTGGGCGCTGGAGCACCCTGGCGTCACACTCGACAGTTGAGTTCGGGGACCGTGGGGACGGGGTCGGTCATTCGTCATCCCTGGGTCGATTAGAAGAGCCATCGGTCCAGCACTGCGGGCCAGAATCGAGTCTCGTGGTCGCCGTCCCCGATGGCGGGCGGGTCGAGAAGCCTGATCTGTTCGACCAGGTCGGCTAGCTCTGCGAGTGCCTCTGCTTCGGTCTGTTCGTCTTCGTCCCAGCGGCCGATCACGGTTGAGCTGGTGAGCCGGCTGCCGACCAGGTGCAGCGAGCACAGCCAGTGGTTGATCGTCGAGTTGACGAACCTCGCGCCGCCGTCCGGAACCCCTGCTTCCAGTACCTCTCCGCTGTCTGACGCGGCGCTGTACGCCCATCCCAAGGCGGACGCTTCGTCGCCCATGCGTGCCAGCCGGTACATCGCCGGCTCCGCGTAGAACGACACGGCGTCCACCAGATCATCGATCAGCGGTATGCCGCAGGAGACCAGAGCCGCCTTCTGCGGTCCGGGAAGCCGCCAGTCCGCCACGTCGGACTCGGCCGCCCGCACCACCCGCCCGGCACCGGCCCAGGAGGTCAACGCTTCGAACGTCGGCGGGAGTGGGAGATCACCAACAGGCACGTCCCGAGGCTACCCAGGTCTGATCACAATCGCCGCAGTGGTGAGCGAACCGTCGAAATCGATGGCCGGAACCGGCTGTTTCAGCGCGCCCTCTGAATTCTCTTTTGGTCGCCGACGATGGGTGTGTCCGGGTCTTTTCTGGTGGCGCTTCGTTTACGGTCCGATTTGTGGATGAGTTGCGTCCCATCCTCAAAGAGATGGCCTCGTTGGAGGACGGAAAGCGCGTGGCATGATTCGGGCTCGAAGACGTCCGGCCGGATGGGGCCGGCCCCGTACGTCGAAAGGAACTCGGATGGACGTTGTCGCGGGCTGGACGATGAAGATCGCGACACGGGTCACCCCGAACGAGGCCGACTTCGCCACCGAGGTGGGGGAGGCGTACGCGGCCGGCGGGCGGGCCCGCGCCGGGCTGTTCCCCCGGCCCGGGGCCGAGCCCGGCGGGTTCGCGTTGACGGCCCTGATCGGCGAACTGCCCGTCATCCTGCGGGCGCTGGCCGACTCCGCCGAAAGCCTGCGCCAACTGCTCGGCTCGCGGGAATTGAGAAACGCCGTCGCCATCGTCTCGCTCGCCGTCGCGGCGCGCGGCCAGAAGAGCGGCGACCGGAAAACGGATGCCGGGAATGATCCGGATACGAAGGGGGACGGCGACGGCATCCGACCCGAAGAGAAGTCGATTTCCGGCGATTCTGGCGCCGGGGCCGTCGCCGTCGAGGCCGCGCGCGAAACCGCCAGTGCGCCGGAAGCGGTGCTGCTGGAATCGGCGCATCGGCAATTGCGCGAGCGGCTGGCACGTGACGGTATGCCGCAACTGCGGGCCGAACTCGTCGCCTACGAACTGCTGGACGAACTGCTGTCGGCCCCCGATGGCGCCGAGGAGTTCCTCCGCGAGTTGACGAGCGAACCGGAAGAATGAGACGCACCGCCGCAGGCTGGCTATGGCTTGCGGAGGACGCCGCCGTACTCGCGGATGTCGCGGCTGAGTTTGGACGCGCCCAGGAAATGCGCGATCTCGACAGGGGCGGGCGCCAGCGGCGGCTGACCGGGGTCGGGGCGCCAGTCTTCGACGTCGACGAGGCCCGGGTCGACGGGGACGAGACCGTCCATGAGGGCGTCGACCTCGGCACGGCTACGGGTCTGCCAGGGGATTCCGGCGCCGGTCATGCGGGCCTGAAGGTCGGCGCCGCGGGCGGCGTTCTCGGTGACGGCCTGGGAGAACGCCAGGTGGCTGCCGGAGACGGCGCGGTCGAGGATGGTGCTCAGGATGCGGCGTGGGTCGTCGGCGTCGGGCAGGTGGTGGCCGACGGACAGGAACAGCACCGCGACCGGCTCGTTGAAGTCGATGAGGCGGCGCGTGTCCTCGTGGTTCAGGATCGTGTCCTGGTCGCGCATGTCGGCGGTGATGACGGTCGTGGAGCCGTCGCCGGCGAGCAGGGCGCGGGCGTGGATGAGGACGATCGGGTCGATGTCGACGTAGACGACGCGGGCGTCCGGCGCGAAGCGCTGCGCGACCTGGTGGACGTTGTCGTCGGTCGGCAGCCCGCAGCCCATGTCGATGAACTGCTTGATCCCCGCGTCCTGGACGAGGTAGCGGACGGCGCGGTAGAGGAACAGCCGGTTCGCCCTGGTGACGTCCAGGCCCTCGGGGAATTCGGGCAGGTGCTCGATCGCGAACTGCCGGTCGACCTCGTAGTTGTCCTTGCCGCCGAGATACCAGCCGTAGACGCGTGCGGAGGTCGGGATGTCGTCCGGGATTTCGTCGATGGTCACGCAGCGCTCCCGTACCGAGATGTCCTCTTGTCCGGGGCTCACCGTAACCTCACGTCCGGTGGGCGGGGGCCTCATGTCCAAGATCGGTCGCCCTGCGGGGGATGCGGGCGAGAATTGGTACTGGGACCAGGCCATATTGGTAGTAGTCCACGGTGTCCGCGCCCGACGCGCGCGCCATCTCGACCTTGGCCGCGAGGTGCTCGGCCGACGCCGTGTCCGGGAGGCCGGGGCGCAGGACGGCGCGGAGCGTGGTCGCCGGGCCGAGCGCCGTCCGGTAGGCGGCGACGTCCTCGGCTATGCGGGCCTCGTCGTGGGCGTAGCAGAGGATCGCGTAGGACGGGACGACCTCGCTCACGGCCGCCGGGTCCACGCCGATCTGCCAGGCGGAGCCGGCGGCCGGGGCTCCCGTGGGACGTCCGTCGGCGTAGCCCTTCACGGCGCCGGTCAGGTCGAGGAACGTGAGGGCCGACCCTTCGCCCGCCACGGCCTCGGCGACCTCGGCGGCCAGGGACGTGACGATGGGCGTGCGGGCGCGGGCGTACTCCTCAAGGGCGGCGGGGATCTCGCCGGCGGGCGGGCCGCCGTCAAGGACGGAGGCGGCCAGGCGGGATGCGGCTTCCCGCGCCTTTTCGGCGGCGGGAATGCGGGCCTGGCAGTGCGCGCAGAAGCACAGGCCGAGCGCGAATTCGGCGGCCGGGCCTAGGTCGACGAAGGAGCGTTCGTGGTGATAGCCGTGCCCGAACGTCCCGAAATGCAGGGACTCGGTGACGACCGAGTCCATTCCCTGGCGGGCGATGGCGCGGCCAAGCGCGACGGCGTATGCGCGAACGTCCGGGTTGGACGGGCACAGGTCGGCGGGCGCGGCACGGTCGCCGAAGCAGTTCTCCTGCGTGACGTCCGGAAAGGCGAGGCCGAGGGTGGTGTTGTGCAGGAACACGCCCCAGCCGTGCAGCGGAACGTCCAGCTCACGGGCCTGTTCGCGGAGGGCGCGCAGGGGTTCCCGGTCGGCGTTCCGCTGGACGGGCGGCACGAGGCGGAGCCCGTCGAAAAGGTCGCCGGGCGGGAAATGGATTCCGTCGTGCCGCAGCGTCACGCGGGTGCGCCCGTGGGGGGTCACGTCGCGTGCGCGGTGGTAGGCGGCGCCGATCGTAATGGACGAGACGCCATGGGAGAGGATCTGCGCGGCGTCGACACCGCCGCGCAGATCCTCCACCAGGACGTAGAGCGAAGAGTCCATCAGCTCTGCTTGTAGGCGACGAAATCGATTTCCACGAGGATGTTCATCAGGTCGGACCCGACGGTGGTCCGCACCGGGTACGGCTCGTTGAAATGCTCCCGGTACACCTTGTCGTAGGCGGGGAAATCGCGGTGCAGGTCCTGGAGGTGGACGGTCGACTTCACGACGTCGTCCAGGCCCAGGCCGTGCTCGGCGAGGATCGCGGACAGGTTCGCGAGGACCTGCCGGGTCTGCTCGGCGACGTCGGTGCCGACGACCTCGCCGGTCTCCGGGTGGATCGGGCCCATGCCGGAGGTGTAGAGGAAGTCGCCGGCGACCAGGGCCTGCGAGTACGTGCCGAGCGGCGCGGGCGCGGCCGAGCTCCGGATTTCGCGCTTGCCCATATCTGTCTCTCCTTAGTGAATCAGCGGGTTGGGGGATTAGCGGGTGACGGTGTCTTCGGCTGATTTCAGCAGGTCCAGCTCCGCGCGGCTCGGGAGGCCCTCCCAGTCGCCGCGGGCGGCGACGGCGTACGCGCCGGCGGCCGTGGCCGTTTCGAGGCGCTCGCCGACCGGACGTCCCCGGACGAACTCGGCGAGGTATCCGGCGGCGAACGCGTCGCCCGCGCCGACCGGGTCGATGACCGGCACGGTGTGCGCGGGCTGGACGTGCAGCCGCCCCTCGCACAGCGCGACGACGCCCGCGGCGCCGCGCTTGATGAGGACGTCCCGGGGGCCGAGGGCGGCGAGCGACTCGGCGAGCCCGGCCAGGTCGTCCCCTTCTGCGGCGGACTCTCCGGCGGGCACGACCAGCCGGGCCTCCTGCTCTGTGGCGAAGACGAGGTCGGCGCGTTTGGTGAGGTTGCGCAGGCATTCGCCGGCTTCGGCGGGCGTCCACAGGGCCTGCCGGTAGTTGAGGTCGAGCGAGACGGGGACGCCCGCGTCCCGCGCGGTCTCCACGGCGTCGTCGAGGGCCTGCCGGGCGGTCGCGCTGATGGCGGCGGTGATCCCGGTGACGTGCAGGACGCGCGCCGAACGGATCAGATCGTGCGGGACGTCGGAGGGGCGCAGCTGCGAGCCGGCGCTGCCCGTGCGGTAGTACTGGACGCGCGTGAGCGTCCCCGACCGGCGCTCCTTGAACAGCAGCGCGGTCGGTGCGGACCGGTCCACAACCGTGTGCCCGAGCTGGACGCCCTCCCCCGCCAGAACGTTGGTGATCAGGCGGCCGAACTCGTCGTCGCCGACGCGGCCGAACCAGGCGGCTGTCCCGCCGAGGCGGCACAGCCCGATCGCCGTGTTCGACTCGGCGCCGCCGACACCGAGGTCGAGGGTGCGCGCATGGCGCATCGGCCCGACGACGGGGTTCTCCAGCCGCGCCATGGTCTCCCCGAAGGTGACGAGGTCGAGGCCCGCTTCCGGCTCCGGGCGGCGCCCTCGCGAGGACGCCCCCGGATGTTCCGACGACGAACCGTCCGGCGATCCGTGCGGCCCGTGCGATCCGTGCGACCCGTCCGGCATTCGCTGCTCCGCCGTGGTCATCGGGCGGCCTCCACGGCGGCGAGGAGCCGTCCGGCGCGGTCCGACAGATCGGTCAGGGAGCCGCCGTCGAGGGCGTCGCCGATGAGGGAGCCGCCCGAGCCGACCGCGACGGCGCCCGCCTCGATGTACCCGCCGGCGGTGTCCGGACCGATCCCGCCGGTCGGCAGCAGCGGGATGTCGCGGAACGGTTCGGCGAGATCGCGCAGGTAGCGCGGGCCGAGCGCGTTCGCCGGGAACACCTTGACGGCGGTGGCGCCGAGCTCCCAGGCGCGGGCGACCTCGCCGGGGGTCAGCGCGCCCGGGAAGTAGGCGATGCCGCGCTCGCCCGCGGTCTCGGCGACCTCCGCGCTGGTGTCGGGCGCGACGAGGAAGGACGCGCCGGCGTCGGCCGCCGCGGACGCGTCCGCGGCGGTGCGCACCGTCCCGGCGCCGAGCTCGACGTCCCCGGGCAGCCGGTCCCGCGCCGCGCGCAGCTCGGCGAGCGCGCCCGGCGTGTTGAGGGTGATCTCCAGGCAGCGGACGCCGGCGTCGGCGAGGGTGTCCAGGACGTCGGCGACGCGGCCGGCGCGGGTGCCGCGCACGACCGCGACGACTCCGGTCGACGTCAGCGCGCAGCCCGGCGCCAAGCGGGGGATCATGATGGTCCTCTCAAGTCCGTATGTCGGGTGGGACGTGTCAGAAGGGCCGTGTCAGGGCCGGCGGGGGAAGGCCGGGTCAGAAGTAGGTGCGGATCAGGTCGGTCACCGTCTCGTCGTCGTCGACGACCGGGATGACCTGCCACTTGTCGAAGGCCGTGCAGGGGTGCGAGATGCCGAAGCACAGCAGGTCGCCGGGACGCGGCGGAGGACCGTCGACCACCACGTAGGCGTGGTGGTCGTTGGTGTCGGTGACGCGCAGCCCGCCCGCCGGGTGAACGGACCCGTCCCGCCTGCGCAGCCGCAGCGGAACCGGCAGCCCGGCGTCGTAGGGCGCCTCCCGCTTGCCCAGCCCGACGATCGCGAGCCCGGGTTCGGGGACGGAGGTGACCTGCGCCCAGATCTCCAGCGCGGCGTCCAGCGAGCCGGGGATGCGGGTGAACGGCGTCCGCTGCGTATAGATGCCGTCGTCGTGGGACACGTAGGCGCCGCTGCGCAGGATGACGGTCAGCTCGTGCCCGGGCAGCCACGCCCCGGACAGCTGCTCGGCGACCTGGTCGAAGTAGGCGCTGCCGCCCGCGGTGACGATGACGTCGCGGGGGAGCAGCCCGGCCTTGGACAGCTCGGCGGTGGCGTCGCGGAGCAGGCCGAGGTAGGCGCCTGCGGCGGGGACGTCCGGCAGCCCGCCCTCGTATCCGGCGACCCCGGCGAGCTCGGTGCCGGGCGCGGCGGTCACCGCGCGGGCGACCGAGGTCAGCTCCTCGACGGTGCGGCAGCCGGTCCGCCCGCCCCGGTGGCCGAACTCGACGAGCACCTGGAACGGCCGCTCCCCGGCCGCCGCGGAGATCGCCGCGACGCCTTCAAGGGAGTCGGCGTACAGCAGGAACTCCATGCCGCGGCCGATCTCGTCGCCGAGCCAGCGCAGCGCGGTCGGGTCGAGGAGCTCGTTGGCCAGCAGGATCCGCGGGACGCCGAACTCCCGGCAGGCGAGGACCTGGTTCGCGGTCGCGGCGGTGATGCCCCAGGCGCCCGCGTCGAGCTGCGCCTGGAACAGCGTCGGGGCCATGGTCGTCTTGCCGTGCGGCGCGAACGCCAGGTCGTGCGCGGCGCAGAACGAGGCCAGCGCGGAGATGTTGTGCTTGAGCGCCGACTCCCGTGCCACCATGACCGGCCAGGTGAACGGGCCACCGAACAGCTGGTGGCGAGCGGCGGCGAACTCCTCGAACGCGACGGGCGCGCCCGGCTGCAAGAAACCCTTCGTCCGCCAATCGACGTGCTCGGCGGGGATGGTCAGGCTGGTCACGGCAGATTCCCTCCTCCATGGTTCTCGGTACCGCGATCGGCTCGGCTTTCGGAACGACTCTCCAACCGGCTATCGGAACGACCTTCGGAACGGCTCTCGGGACGGAACTCGGAACGGATGTCGGGACGGCCTTCAGGGCGGATCTCGGAACGGATGTCCAGCCGGTTCGCCCGGCGGCGGGGGCGGGACGAGCCGAGCACGCGGGAGACGTCCAGCGCCGCCCGCTCCACCATCGGCCCGACCTCCCGGACCCGCGCCGGCGTCATCCGGGACGTCAGCCCCGACACGCTCAGCGCCCCGACGGCCCGGTCGGTGTGGTCGAAGATCGGCGCGGCGACGCAGCGGACCTCGGGCTCGTTCTCCCGGTCGTCCACCGCGTACCCCGACATCCGGACCCGCTCCAGCTCGGCGGCCAGCCGGGCCGGGTCGGTGATGGTCCGCTCGGTGCGCGGCGGCATGCCCGCGTCGATGACGTCCTGGACGTCGTCCTCCCCCAGCCAGGCGAGGATGGCCTTGCCGACGGCGGTGCGGTAGGCGGGCATCCGCATCCCGACCCGCGACGCCATCCGGACGTTGTGCTCGTTCTCCACCTTGTCGATGTAGACGACGTCCGGCGCGTCGTACACGACGAGATGGCAGGTCTCGCCGACGACGTGCTGCAACCGGCGCAGCGGGTCGGCGGCGACGGACCGCATGTCCAGCGACGACAGGTACGCCTGGCCGAGCCGCAGCGCGCCGTGCCCGAGCCGGAACCAGCCCGTCTCGCGGTCGCGGGTGAGCAGGTCGCCGTCGAGGAGCGGCCCGGCGAGCCGCAGCACGGTGCTCTTGCTGATGCCGAGGTCTTCGGCGATCCGGGTGAGCGACACGCCGCGGGTGTCGGCGTGGTCGCGGACATGGTCGAGCACGGCGAGCGCGCGCCGCAGCGACGACGACTGGTTCCGCGCGGACGGCTGCGACGCCGCCTGCCCCGCCGGCTTCGCGGGCCGCGTTCCTTCAACGCCCGTGTCTTGGCTCATGTGGTGCTCTCCGGAAGCAGTCCGCGGGTGAGGGCGTCGCGGGCGGACGCCAGGTGGCGGGCGCCGCGGGCCAGGGAGATCTCGTGGTGGCCGGGGAGCAGCATGTCGACGTCCAGCGCGGCGAGGCGTTCCAGGCTGGCGGCGTACTCGGGGACGCGCGCGTCGTGCAGGTTCTGCAGGGAGATGCGCCCGCCGGTGAAGACGCAGTCGCCGGAGAACAGCGCCCGCCCCTCTGGCGCGTCCAGCAGGTAGCAGGTGTGGCCGTCGGCGTGCCCCGGCGTGGCGAGGGCGGTCAGGACGACCCCGCCGCCGAGGTCGATCTGTTCCCCGTCCGCGATGGGGCGCACCGCCCGGCACGCCGCGAACGTGTAGTCCACGGGGTACACACCGGACGCCTTCCCGCGATCGACGCTGAGCAACTCCTCCGCGCCGGCCGCGATCCACGCGTCCGCCGGGGACCCGGCCCGGACGGCGAGCCCCGGCACCCGTTCGGCCAGCTCCGCGGCGCCGCCCGCGTGGTCGGCGTGCCCGTGCGTCAGCAGCAGATGCCGCTCGCCCTCCGGCCCGGCGGCCGTGGCGAGCCGCCGCGCGAGCAGCCCGGCGGACGCCCCGGCGCCCGCGTCGATCAGCGCCGCGCCCCGCGGGCCGCGCACCAGGTAGACGTGGCAGTCCAGCGGATCGGTGAGGTCGAACCCGGCCGCGCCGCTGCCGGCCAGGTCGATGTGCTGCGTCAGCCTCACCCGTGCCGCCCCCCGCCGATGCTCATCGACCGGACGGTCTCGACGACGAGGCGCGCGGCCAGGTCGACGTCGTCCAGGGCCACGGACTCGTCGGCCGAGTGCGCGTCCGCCACCGAGCCGGGGCCGAACACGACCGACGGGATGCCCGCGCGGGCGAGCTTGCTGGCGTCGGTGCCGAACGGCATCCCGTGGACGGACGCGTCCCGTCCCGCCGCCGCCAGCGCGCCGCACAGCGCGGCCGGGACCGGGCTCGCGGCGGGGGTGTCGAGCGCGTAGTCGACGGTGAAGGGCTCGTCGACCTCGATCCGGCCGGGGATCAGCGCGGTCAGCTCCTCCCTGTCCTTGCGCCACACGTCGATGGGGTCCTCGCCGGGGAGGGTGCGGCGGTCGATGTCGATCTCGCAGCGCCCGGGGACGGTGTTCGGCCCCTCCCCGCCCCGGACCCGCGTGACGGTTCGGGTCGCGGGCCCCAGCAGCGGGTGCGGCGGGACGCCCGGCGCGGCGCGGTCGAGGTGGTCGATGACGCGGGACATGAGGGTGACCGCGTTGACGGCCTCGTCCGGCCGCGAGCTGTGCCCGGCCACCCCGAGCGTCCGGACGGTGTAGCGCACGCACCCCTTGTGCGCGACGGCGGCGACGAGATCGGTCGGCTCCCCGACGATCGCGCCCGTCACGTCCGCGCCCTCAAGATCGGAGATCAGGCCGAGAACACCTTGGTACGCGTGCTCCTCGTCCATGACCCCGGCGAGCACGACCCCGAACGGCGGCGGGCCGTTCGCCGCGAGCTCGGCCGTGGCCAGCATGAACGCGGCCAGCGGCCCCTTCGCGTCGCACGCGCCGCGCCCGTAGAGGCGGCCGTCGCGGATCGTCCCGGCGAACGGGTCGACGGTCATGCCGCCGGTCTCGACGGTGTCGAGGTGCGACTCCAGCAGCACGAAGCGCGGGTCGCGTCCCGGCACGGTGGCGACGACGTTGGGCCGTCCCGGCAGGACCTCCCGCAGCTCGGCCCGCACTCCCCGTGCCGCCAGCCAGTTCCGGACGTATCCGGCGACCGCGGCCTCCCCCAGGTCGGGCTTGGCCCCTGCTCCGACGGGCCCGCCCCGCGGGTTGACGCTGGCGATTCCCACCAGATCCTTGAGCAGCTCCCCCGATCGCGTCATCTATGACCGCCGTTCCCTCGCGTAGGCGAGCAGCAGCCCGATGATGAGCAGGCCCAGGACGATCTGCCGGACGCCCTCGGACATGTTCCACGACGCCAGCAGCGCCGTGAGCAGCGTCAGCAGCAGCGCCCCGGCGACGGTGCCGAGCACGTGCCCGCGCCCGCCGAGAATGGACGTCCCGCCGAGCACGACCGACGCGATCGACAGCAGCTGGTACGGGTTGCCCATGGTCAGCGAGCTGGTGGAGGTGAACCCGAGCAGCACCAGCCCGGCCACCCCGGCGAGCAGCGCGCACAGCCCGTAGGCGATGAACGCGGTCCGGGCCAGCGGCACGCCGGACGCCCGCGAGGCCCGCTCGCCGTTGCCGAGCGCGAAGATGTACCGTCCGATGCGGGAGGCGTGCAGCAGCCAGGCGGCGGCCGCGGTGATGCCGATCCACAGGACGAACGCGAGCGGGATCCCGAGAACGCGGTCGTTGGCGAGCGATCCCAGCAGCGCCACCTTCGCCGACTTCGGCGACCCGTCGGTGTAGACGAGCAGCGCCCCGGCGACGATCGTGCCGGTGGCCAGCGTCATCACCATCGGCGGCACCCGCAGCCAGGTCACCCCGGCCGCGTTGGCGAGCCCGACCAGGACGCTCGCGACGAGCGCGACGGCGATGCCCGCCGTCCCGCCCGACCCGGCCGCGACCTGCGCGCACACCACGGCCGACAGCGCGACGACGCCAGACACCGACAGGTCGATGCCGCTCATCATGACCACGAGGGTCTGCCCGACCCCGACGATGCCGAGGAACGCGGCCGTCTGCACCAGGTACCGGAAGCTGGCGACGCTGTCGAAGCCCTTCGCGAAGAGGATCGCGGCGAGCCACGTCAGGACCAGCACGCCGAACGCCCATACGGCGCGGTTCTCTTTCAGCGTCCGGGGCAACGAGGCGGCGGCGGTGCGCGGTAGCGCGGTCATCAGTCCGTCCTCTCGCGGGTCGCGAACGTCTTCACGGCGATCGCCACGATGAGCACCGCCCCTTGCATGATCAGTTGGTAGAAGGGCGACAGTCCGGTGAACAGCAGCAGGTTGGTCAGCAGCCCGATGAGCAGCGCGGCCAGCACGGTGGCGCGCATCTGCCCCACGCCGCCGAAGAAGCTGACCCCGGCGAGCACCGAGGCGGCTATGGAGTTCAACGTGTAAGGGGTCCCGATCGTCGCATCGCCGGACCCGGTTTGGATGGCGAGTCCGATTCCGGCAAGGCCGACGAACACCCCGGCCAGGCCGTAGGCGCCGATCTTCACTCTCCGGGTGCCGATTCCGCTGGCGTACGCGCCGTGCTCGTTGCCGCCGACCGCGTAGAGCGAGAGCCCGAACTTCGTGGTGCGGACCGTCTTCCACAGCAGCAGGACGACCCCGACCACCACGAACGGCAGCGCGATCCCGCCCCAGCCGTTGTTGTAGGCGTCGACCAGCCCGGCCGGAACGCTCCCACCCGGCTGCGGCAGCACCACCAGCGTGACGCCGCCCCAGAGGAACGACGCCGCCAGCGTCACGATGATCGGCGGCAGCCCCGCATACGCGACGAGCACGCCGTTCGTCGCGCCGGTCGCCACGGCCGCCCCCAGCGCCAGCAGGGCGGCGAGCACCACACCGTCCTCCGCGCGGACGGCGAACACCGCCATCGCGAGGGCCAGCACGGACCCCAGCGACAGGTCGATGCCGCCCGCCAGCATCACGGTGCTCTGCCCCATCGCCGCCAGGATCAGCGGCAGGAACTGCGCGGACAGGATCGTGATCGACGACGGGGTGAACAGCTCGGAGTCGTACTGGCTGTAGACGGCCAGCAGGATCACCAGCAGCGCGAGCAGCCCGGTGACGTCGAGGTTCCGCCGCAGGAACGAGCCGAACCGCCCGGCGCCGGGGCCGCCCGGTGCCACTCGCCCCGCGGGCACGGACTGCTCAGTCATCGGCCACCGTCCCGGTGACGGAGGCGCGGACGAGCCGTTCCTCGGTGAGGGCGTCCCCCGCCAGCCGATCGACGACGGCGCCCTCGTACATCACGGCGACCTCGTCGCACAGGCCGACCAGTTCCATGGTGTCCCCAGAAGTGATCAGCACCGCCACGCCGCTGTCGGCGAGCCGGCGGAGCAGATGGTAGATCTCGCGTTTGGTGCCGACGTCGATGCCGCGGGTCGGCTCCGCGAGCAGCAGGATCCGCGGCTTGGACGGCAGCCAGCGGGCCAGCGCGACCTTCTGCTGGTTGCCGCCCGACAGCCTGCGGGCCTCCTGCTCGGGACCGGTCACCCTGATCCGCATCCGCTCGACGAGGTCGTCGACGAGCGCCGCCTCCGCACCGCGGTCGACGGTGAGCAGCCGCCGCCCCGGCGTCACCACGTCGAGGTTGGTGAGCGCCAGGTTGGCGCGGACGGTCTGCGCCACATGCAGCCCCTCGACCTTCCGGTCTTCCGGGACGTAGGCGATCCGGTTCCGGATGGCCTCACGCGGGGAGGCGAGCCGGGCCGGACGCCCGTCCAGCTCGATCCTCCCCGCGTGCTTGACGAGCCCGAACAGCGCCCGCAGCACGGCCCGCTGTCCTTGCCCCTGGAGCCCGCCGAGCCCGATGATCCGGCCGGCCTCCAGATCGAGGTCGACGCCGTCGCAGGCACCCGGCACGGACAGCCCGCGCACCCGCAACACCGTCTCCCCGCCGGAGACGGGCCCCGCGTCCTCCGCGACGGCCGCCTTCTCGGAGGCGATCTCCTTCTCGGTCGGGATCGCGGCGATCTCGTCCCCTTCGGGGGCCAGGTCCGCCGCGCTCTCCCCGGCCTTGGGCGGGAACAGGTCGGACAGTTCCCGCCCGATCATCAGCCGGACGATGTCGTCATGGTCGGTCTCCGCGCGCTCGCGGGTCGCCATGACCTCGCCGTCCTTGAGCACGGTCAGCCGGTCGGAGATCGCGAACAGCTCGCCCATCCGATGGCTGACGATGATCACGGACGAGCCGGCCGCGCGCAGCTCGTCCACGACCGCGAAGACGCTTCTGACCTGGTCGTCGTCCAGCGCGGAGGTGGCCTCGTCCAGGATCAGCAGCCGCGGCTGCGAAGCGAGCGCCTTGGCCAGCTCGACGAGCTGCTGCTGCCCGAGCGGCAGCCGCCCGGCCCGGGTGAGCGGATCGACGTCCAGCCCGACCCGCTCCAGCAGCGGCCGCGCCCGCCGGGCGAGGTCGCGGCGCAGGATCAGCCCGCGCCGCGCCGGCCACTGCCCGAGGAACACGTTCTCCGCGACGGTCTGGTGCGGGTTGAGGCTGAGCTCCTGGTGCACCGAGCCGATCCCGACCTCGCGGGCGCGGTGCGGCGACCAGGACCGCAGCGGCTCGCCGTCGTAGGAGATCCGCCCGGAGTCGGGCGCGAGCAACCCGGTGACCAGCCCCAGGACGGTGCTCTTCCCCGCCCCGTTCTCGCCGACCAGCGCGAGCACCTCGCCCGCCCGGACGTCGAAGCTCACCCGATCGAGGACCCGGTTGCCCGCGAACGACTTCGAGACCTGCTCGACGGCCAGAAGCGCCACCGTCACTTCCCGATCAGCTTGTCGATCTCGGGCTGCGGCAGCTCCTGGATCGGGTAGGAGTCGTCCGGCTGGTCCGGCTTGACGTACTGCGCCAGGTTCTCATCGGTGATCTTGGGCAGCGGGACCATGATCTGGTTCGGCACCGAGGCGCCGCCCGCCTTGGCCACGGCCGCCCGCAGCGCGATGACGCCCAGGTAGTTGGGCTGCGCCGTGGACAGCGAGGAGAACCCGTCCTTGCTGTGCTGCTGCCACAGCTTCAGGAACCCGTTGTAGTTCTCACCGGTGATCGGGACGAGCTTCTTCTTCTGCTTGATCAGCGTCTGGAGGGCCGCCGCCGACAGCGCGCCACCCTGCGAGAACACACCGTCGATGTCCGGGTTCGCGGAGTACGCCGAAGCGAACGCCTGCGCCGCCGGCGCCAGGTTGTACTCGCTGTGGACGTTCGCGGCGACCTTGATGCCCGGGAACTTCTTCAGCGCCTCCTCGGCGCCCTGCCAGCGCTCCTCGCTGACCGCGACGCCCGCGGGCCCGTTGAAGGCGATGATCTTGCCCTTGCCGCCGAGCTTCTCACCGAGCCACTGGCCCATCATCCGGCCCCACTCCTTCTGGTCGGTGCCGACGCGCACGACCTTCTCGGAGGTGACCAGGCTGTCGAAGTTCACGACCGTGATCCCGGCGCCGACGGCCTGCTCCACGACCGGGTTCAGCGCCGTGGACGACCCGGCGTCCACGAGGATCACGTCGTACTTCTGCTGGATCATCGCGCGGATCTGGGCGATCTGCTGCGAGGTGTCGCCGTTGGCGTTGAACACCTTGTAGTCGGCGACCTTGCCCTCGCCCTTCAGCTTCGCGACATCATCCTTGATCATCTTGTCGGTCTGCTGCATCCACGACGGCGTCAGGTAGATGGTCGACCAGCCGACCTTCAGGGCCTTGGACTTGCCACCGGACTTGTCGTCGCCGGACGAGTCGCCGGAGTCGACACCGCACGCGGCCGTCGCGGCCAGCGTGCCGAGCGCCGTGACGGTCACGACGGCGCGCGTGAATCTACCGATCATGGGGGGTACTCCTCGTGACGATTCCGGAACCGGGCGGTCCCGGCGATCTGGGCGCGGCGTCGGAAGGGGACGTTCACGCGGTCGGCGCCCGTCCCGGAGGGTGGCGGACGGCGCCCCAGGCACCTCACGGGAGGGGTGCGGCCGAGCAGATCGTGCATCGGACCTCACCAAGCCCCCAGAGAGCCAAATACCGGATTTCCGTGCCGGTAGCCCGGAGGTTATGGGCTGAGTCAAGCCTCGCGCCAGTTTTGCAACATATGATTTTGCACTGCAAAACTACCCTCTGACCTGCAACGTTACCGAACCGCTCGCCTGGATCGACCCCGCGCCCCCTGTCCGAAACCCACCCGCGCCCGCCACCGCCCCACCAACGCCCCAACTCCCGCCGGTCAAGATCACGCGCCGGGCGTCCAGGTGCGGTCGACGAAGTCGGCGATGAGCGGGGCGATCTGCGGCAGCCGCTCTTCGAGGGCGAAGTGGCCCGTGTCGAGGAGATGGAGCTCGGCGTCCGGGAGCTCGCGCAGGTAGGCACGAGCGCCCGGCTCCGGGAAGAACGGGTCTCCCGCCCCCCACACGATGAGCGCCGGTGGCGTGTGCTCGCGCAGCCATGCCTGCCAGGCGCCGTAGCGTTCGAGGTTGGAGCGGTAGTCGAACGCGAGGGCGACCTGCGCTTCCTTGCGTCCGGGCAGGTCGAGGAAGTGCTGATCGAGCGTCCACCCGTCGGGCGCGATCAGCTCGGGCTCGGCGACACCGGTCTCGTACTGCCCGCGCGTCCCGGACAAGGTGAGCAGCTCACGAACCGCCTTCTCCGCGCCCTCCACCTCCGGCCGCAGCGCGATGAAGTCCCGGGCAGCCTCCGAAAGGCCCTCCTCATAGGCGTTCCCGTTCTGGACGATCAGCCCGGCGATCCACTCCGGATGCCGCTCCGCGAGCCGGAACCCGACCGGCGCCCCGAAGTCGAAGACGTACATCACGAAGCGCCCAAGCCCGAGCCCTCGCACGAACCCTTCGACGACATCGGCGAGCCGGTCGAACGAGTACGCGAACCCGTCCGGTACCTCCGTGTGCCCGAAGCCGGGATAGTCGGGCGCGATCAGCCGGTACCGCCCGCCAAGAGCGTCGATGAGCCGCCGGAACTGGTGCGACGCGGACGGAAACCCGTGCAGCAACAGCATGACGGGCGCATCGCCCCGCTCGGGAACGGACTCGCGATAGAAGACCCGCACACCGTCCACATCAAGCCGCCGGTGAACAACCAGAGGAACCATGACTAACGCCTTTCTCCAGAGACGATCCATTAGCCTAATGCATCATTCAACTGATGTACCGTTAGCCAGATGAGCGACCTCGGCCCCTTGATCGGCGAACCACCGGCCCTGGACCTGGTGAACACCCGCACCACCGCGGGCGACCACCTGGCCACCGTCGACGACCTGCACACCTGGCTGAACCTCCAGGCCACCCGGCACCCGCAGGCTCCCGACCTGGCGAACGTCCGCCTGACCGCCCCGGACCTGACCGCCGTCCACCGGCTCCGCGAGCACACGTCCCGCCTGATCGAGCACGCCCGCCAAGGCGCACGCCCACCCGCGCATGACCTGAAAGCCCTCAACGAAGCCCAGCGCACCGCCCCCGCCACCACGGAACTGCACTGGAACGGCTCCGCCCTCACCGCGGAACGCAACCGCCCCGGCCCACCCGGAGCCCAGGTGACGACGTGGCTGGCCGAAGAAGCCGCCGCACTGCTGACCGACCCGGCGGTCAGCAGGATCCGCCAGTGCGAGGCGGACGACTGCGTGATGCTGTTCCTCCCCGCCCACCCCCGCCGCCGCTGGTGCTCACCCGCCCGCTGCGGCAACCGCACCCGCGTATCCCGCCACTACCACCGCCACAAGCCCGCCTGACCGGCGCACCCACACGTCACGCGGTCACGCGCGCCCAGACCCATTTCCCCTCGGGATCCGTCACGGTCACCCCGCACTCGGACGACAACATCTCCACGATCGGAAGCCCTCGACCGCCGTCGTGCCCCATCTCCAACGCCGAAGCGTCCGGGGACATGTCTCCGGCGATCGCCTCCGCCGTCCGTTTGCGCATCGGCAGGACGTCCGAGGCATCCCACACCGCCAGCAGCACCCCGTCCGCCTCGCGCGTGAACCGCACCCGGATCTCCTGCTCGGGCGTGTGCCGGATCGCGTTCGTCACCAGCTCGCTGGCGATCAGCGTCACGTCGTCGCACAGCACGTCCAGCCCCCACGAGACCAGGCGCAGATCCACCAGCGTCCGGACCCGCCCCGGCACCGTCCGCGCGGCCATGCACCTCAGGCCCAGCCCGGCATCGGGCACGGCGTCCTCGCCCAACGGCTCGCCCCTCCGATGCGCCATGGGCCGCGGAGCCACCTTCCGGTCAACGCTCGGCCGGCGCGGCGGTCGCCGCGTCCGGAGCTCGTGGTGTCGTGAGGCAACGAGGATGCGCACGTGGCGCCGGACGCCTGAACTGCGTTCCCAGGACGTCCAGGACGTCTTCGAGTTAGCGTCGAGGACGTCCGAGCCGTCCAGCCGAGGGGGGTGCAGGTGTGCCGAACGATGCGCTACGACAGGCCATGACCAGTGCGAGACTGACAGAGCAGGAACTCGCCGAAGCATGTCAAGTGGACGTCAAGACTGTGGCCCGGTGGGTAGCCGAAGAAGATCGCACACCGCACCCGCGTCACCGCTGGGCAGCTTCGGAGGCCTTGGGAGTTGATGAGGGCATGTTGTGGCCTGACGCCATCCGCAAGAACGTGAAAACGGGACCGGACCGCGAGATCGCGGCGGTGTACCCCTACCGCTCCGCCTGCCCCAAGTCCGTCTGGCGTCGCCTCATCGGAGCGGCGACCAAGGATCTGACCTTCGCCGGCTACACGAACTACTTCCTGTGGCTGGAGATCCCCAACCTGCGGACCGTCCTGCGCCGCAAGGCCGAAAGCGGCTGCCACGTGCGGTTCCTGGTCGGAGACCCCGACAGCGAGGTCACGCGGCGCCGCGAGCAGCTCGAGGCCGTGCCGCTCACCGTCGGCACCCGGATAAAGATCACCCTCGACGAGCTTTCCAAGATCGCGGACGTGCCGGGCGTCGAGGCCCGCCACGGCGACGACCACATCGCCATGAGCGTCTTCATCTTCGACGACGAGATGCTCGTGACCCCGCACCTGGCACACCTGGTCGGCCACGACTCCCCGATGCTCCACCTGAAGCGCCACCAGGACGACGGCCTCTACGACCGTTTCGCCTACCACGTCACCGAACTCTGGAACACCGGCCGCCCAATCACAGAATTCACTCCCCGCTAGCGGAACCTTTCCCCACTTCAGTGCGCGGGGCGGCGTAGGACGGTGGGGCGGACTCGGCCCAGGCCCTGGAGGGGGCGGGGGCGGAGTGAGGTCGTGTCGAAGGCGTCGGGTGGGAGGGCGGAGGCCAGGGCCGTGTCGATGAGGACGGTCCCCGGGTAGGCGGTGGACGTCAGGCGGGCGGCCAGGTTCACCGGGGTGCCGAAGACGTCGCCTAGGCGCTGGATCACTTCGCCATAGGCGAGGCCCACGCGGACCTTTGGGAAATCCGGGTCCTCGTTGAAGCGCTCCGCGATGCGCAGGCCGATCTCGGCGGCGGAGCGGGGGTCGGACGCGACGAACAGGACCTCGTCGCCGAGGGTCTTGACGATGCGGCCGCCCTGCTCGGCGACGATCTCGGCCGTCGTGACCTCGAAGCGCTCGATGAAGGCGGCCAGGGCGTCGCCGTCCAGGCGGCGGCTCAGGCGGGTGAAGGAGACGACGTCCGCGAAACCCGTGGCGAGGTGCGCGATACCGGCGGCCGGGTCGGCCTGGGCGCTGGCCGTCGTGGCGGCGGCGCGCATCCCGGCGGCGGTGAGCTGGCGGCGCCAGCCGTGGAGGAGGAGGCGCTCGAACGCCGGGCGGAGTTCCTCGGTCGCGGCGAGGGCGGCGGCGACCAGGTCGGGTGTCAGAGGTTCGTCGGACGGCAGCTCGCCGAGGCGCTGCAACCACACGTCGCCCAGCCAGCTCGCCAGGCGTCCCATGGTCTGGCCGACGGCGCGGGCGAGCTGGAGGACCATGTCCTCGTCGACCAGATCGCTGCCGAGGAGGTCCTTGATCTCGCGGAGCGCGGCGACGTCGCCGTCGGTGAAGGCGACCTCGTCGTCGGGCGGGGTCGGGAAGCCGAGCGCCTGCCAGATGCGGCGCGCGTAGTCGTCGGGGACGCCGGCGAGCGCCTCGACCTCCTTGCGCGTGTAGCGAAGAGGGCCGCCGAGGAGCGTCTCCTCGATGTCGTCCGCCATGGCCCATGCTCCTATGTGTCATTGATCAATGTAACAATGGTGCCGGAGTAGGATCACGGCGGTCAAGATGGACGAGTCCGGCGGACGGGACATGCCCGAGTACCGAATCGACGAGCTGGCGCGGCAGGCCGGAAGCACCGTGCGCAACATCCGCGCCTACCAGGACCGGGGCCTGCTGCCGCCGCCCCGGCTCGAAGGCCGGGTCGGCCTGTACGACGACGCGCATCTCGCCCGGCTCCGCCTGATCGGCCAGCTCCTCGGCCGCGGCTACACCTTCGCCGTCATCAAGGAGCTGCTGACCGCCTGGGAGACCGGCAAGGACGTCGGCGAGGTCCTCGGGCTGGAGAAGGTGCTCACCGACCCGTGGTCGGACGAGATCCCCGGCACCGTCGGCTACGACGAGCTCGTCGCGATCTTCGGCGCGGGCCTGGACGAGGCCGAGACCGCCCGGCTCCGCGACCGGACCGTCGAGATCGGGCTCATCGAACCGGACGGCGCCCAGTACCGCGTGCCGAGCCCGCGGCTGCTGCACGTCGGCGCCGAACTGGTCGCGGCGGGCGTCCCGCTCGACTCGGTGCTCGACATCGCCGAGCAGATCCGCGCCGACTGCGACGTGATCGCGGACCGTTTCGTCGGGCTCGTCCGGGAGCACGTGTTCGACCGGCTGGAGGAGCGTCCCGTCCCGGACGGCGAGGTCGCCGCGGTGGTCCGCCGGATGCGGCCGCTGGTGAAGATGGTCGTCGACCCGTTCATCGCGCGGGCGATGGAGACCCGCGTCCAGGCGGCGCTCGGCGAGCACCTCGAAACGGTCAGGGACCAGCTCGGCCAGACCCCCGGCTAGAGGAGGGTGGCACCCCAGACGACCGTCACCGGGTGCGGGATGCCGTTGGAGTCGGTGAAGGTGACGGTGCCCTGCCCGGGGAGCCCGATGATGGTCGTGCGCAGCGTGAGCGTCAGGTGGGCCGTGCCGCCCTTGGGCATGGTGCCCTGCGTCTTGGACAGGACGAGCTGGCCGGTCGACGTGTTCGCCGTCCACGACACGGGGCCGCTCTTGGCGGTAAGGCTGACCTGGGCGGTCTTCGTGCCGTAGAGCTCGACCTTCGCCGGGACGACGAGGACCCCGCGCGGCTCGGGCGCGTCGGACGACGGCGGCGACGGGCGCGCCGAGCCCTCCGGCTCCTTCTCCTCCGTCTGCGGGCGGAGGGGCGCCTGGCCGCCCCCGCCGGCCCCGCCGGGGCCGCCATGGGACGGCGGCGGCCCGTGGCCCGACTCCGTCGGCGACTCGTGCGTGATCGACGGCTGCGGATGCGTGTCGAACGGCGGCCAGTTCAGCGCGCTGCCGTCGATTCCGGGACCCATGACGAACATGCCGGCGAATGCGGCGGCCAGCGCGCTCGCCATCCCGCCGCCGGTGACCAGCCAGCGGCGCGTGAACGGCGACGGCACGTCCGGCTGGCTCGGCAGGCCCGACGGCGTGAGGGCGCCGCCCCGGGCGGCGATGTCGGCCCGGTAGCCCGCGAGTTCCGGGTCGGTGGCGGTGTGCATGACGCGGTGCCGGAGCGCCGCGGGCAGCACCGGGGCGGGGGCCCGCTTGAGCAGCGCGATCGCGGACACCCGGCCGCGGCGGAGGCACGCGGGA
Organism: Actinomadura sp. 3N508; assembly: GCF_044326375.1. NCBI lineage: Bacteria > Bacillati > Actinomycetota > Actinomycetes > Streptosporangiales > Thermomonosporaceae > Actinomadura > Actinomadura sp. 3N508. Next base: position 220,011 of record NZ_JBIRAX010000010.1, on the reverse strand, counting down.
CAGCCCGCCGCATGCCGTTCCGTGGACGGATCGACCGGGGCGGTGTCGGCACGCCGGTGCAGGATCTGCCACAGCGACTTCGTGCGCGGCTGCGGGCCGGGCGCCCCGGGCTCCGGTTGGACGGGTGGTGCCGGGTTCGGTGGGGCCGACGGCTCGTTCTTGCGGGCCGCGAGGACGGCGACCGCCGTCGGGCGCGCCTGGTCACGTTCGTCCGGAGCACCCGCGGCCTCTGACGGCTCCTGGGCAGGGGAGGCCGCGGCGGCGCAGGCGCGGTTGGCGCGGTGGATCTCCTTCTGCAGCCCGGCTTCGAGGTCCGCCCGCGATCTGCGCATCCGCAGGGCGGCGCGGCGCGAGGACATGCCGAGCGTCGCGCCGAGCCGGGCGGGACGCAGCCCGTGCCGGTAGGCCAGCAGCATGACCTCCTGCTCGACGGGCGCCAGGCGGGCGAGGCAGGCGCGCAGGAGCCCGTGCAGCTCGTCGAGGGGCGGCCAGTCGGGGACGGGGTCGTCCGGCTCGCCGCGGTCGAGGAACGGGATCTCGGCGAAGTCGGTGTCGCGGTCCCAGTAGAGGTTCCTGGCCCGGCCGCGCCGGATGCAGCGGCGCCGGGCCGCCCCGTACAGCCAGGAGCTCAGCTGCAGGTGGTCGCGCATCCGGGGGGCGCGGCGCCCGGCGTCGATGAAGGTGTCGTGGACGATGTCCGCCGCGACTTTCTCATCACCCGACATTGACAGGGCGTAGTCATAAACGCGCTCACCGTACTCGTCATAGAGCGCGGCGAGCGCGGCCTCGTCACCGTCGTTCAGTCCCTTCACCAGCGTTCGGTCAGCCGTGTGCACGGAGGGGGACATCCTGGGCATTCACGCTCCCGGAACCGGCATGAGGCGTCCGTCCCCATCGGGATCGTCCGGACATTCAGCCCACCTTGCATACACCCGTGACCCCCATCCGCACCACATGATGCACCGAAATCACCATTAAGGTGACTGCGCGGTGAGATGCCGCTTCTCTCCGTGATCACGCTACCAATGACTCGGCGTCAGAATCGAGTCAGCGGGCGAGCCCGTCTGTCCTACGACGGCTCCGCCATGAGGGTGCGGAGCTTGGACATGCCCCGGGACACGGTGGACTTGACCGTGCCGACGCTGACGCCGAGCGCTTCGGCGATCTCCCGCTCGGACATGTCCTCGTAGTAGCGGAGCATGACGGCCAGGCGCTGCCGTTCGGGCAGGCGGCCGAGGGCACGGCCGAGCGCGTCGCGCAGCTCGCTGCGTCCGGTGTGGTCGTCGACGGGACGGTCGGGGAGCCGGTCGGTCGGGTACACGTCCAGCTTCCGGCGCCGCCACCACGAGATCTGCGTGTTGACCATGGCCCGGCGGACGTAGCCGTCGACGGCGGCGGGGTTCTCGATGCGGTCCCAGGCGAGGTAGGTCTTGGTGAGCGCGGACTGGAGGAGATCCTCGGCCTCGGTGCGGTCGCTGGTCAGCTGGGTGGCGGCGCGGAGCAGCACGTTCCCGCGCTCCGCCACGTACTCGCGGAACTCCTCGTGCCGTGTCCCGTTCACGTCACCACCGGACCAGGGGTTGCGAGCCGCCGCCACGGCGAACTCTCGGTATGGTCGACGATCGCACGCCGATCGTAATTTCGGACCTACCCGAAATACTTATCCGGGTCAACCAGTGGATAATCTTCATCCCGGGTAAATCAAACGTCCTCCACCGGCTGACTTATCGCGACAAATCCGTCGACAGCAGGAGTCACCGCGCGTGACTCTTGACTCACCGCCCTAACACCAGTGGCCCAGTGTGATGATTCGATGCCGGAGTGCCGCGATGCCGCCACCCCAACGCCGTGGAGCGAGCCGCCGCCGGCTCCGCGCGTCCGTCCTCGGGACGTCCGAAGGCGAGGGTCTGCCGGAACGCGCGGAACGCGCGCAACGCCCGCTGGACGCGGTGACGGGCATCGTGCTCGACGCCAGCCCGCACCTGCTGGTGCTGGCGACGGCCGGCGGTGAGACCCGCTTCGCGATGGGCGAGTCCACCCCGGTCTGGCACGGCGGGCACGGGGGCCTCGCCGCGCTCCGTCCGGGCCGCGCCGTGGTCGTCCGGCCGAAGGACGCCGGCTTCGCAGCCGGCGGGGCCGGAGTCCTCGGCGGGGCCGGAGTCCTCGGCGGGGCGCCCGGGACCGTCCGCGAGAGGGCGCCCCGGGGCGCCTCCGTCGCCGACCGGATCTGGGTCGACATCGGCCGGGTCAGCGGCACGATCCTGGCGTGCGGCCGGGACGCCGTGGACGTGGACATGGGCCCGCACCGGGGCCGGACCCGCGTGGTGATCCCGCCGCGCGCCCTCGAACGGGTCCTGGTCCGGCATCCGCGGCTGGAGCCCGGATACCTGATCGACGTGATCTGCATCCGGTCCCCGGACGGCCCCCGTGCGGTGGTTCCGGGCACGTCGCAGCCGGGCTACCGGGCGGACGACCTCGCCGCGCCGGCGGCCACGGCCCCGGTGCCCGGCGTGCTCCGCGGCACCGCGACCTGGTTCGGCGGCCTGGAAGACCCGCCCGTGACCACCCCGAACCTGGACGGCCGCGGAGCCGGTGACCGGGGAGCGGGCGGGGCGGGCGCGGCGGACGGGGTGGCCTACCCGGCGGTCGACTCCGAGGGGGACGCCGGGGGATGCGCGGCCACCCCGTCCGGCTGCGTCGCGTTCCCGTACCTGTCGCTCGGCAGCGACGTCGTCGTCCACAACGAGTGCGGCGGGCGGGCCGCCCCGCTGCCGATCGTGGAGTGCGGGTGCACGGCGGCCCGCTTCTGCGACCGCTGCGTGGACTGCGGCGCATCACCGCGCGGCCGGATCGTGGAGCTGACACCCGCCGCGTTCGCAGGGCTCGGCGGCGACCTGGAGACGGGCTGCTTCACCGCCGCCGTCCGTCCCGGCGCGCCGTCCCCGATGCCGGGGAGGACGGCGTCATGGTGACCGCGTTCCAGAACACGCAGGTTCTGCTGCTGGCGGCCGTGCTGCTCGCGGCGTGCCTGGCGAAGCTGACGGTCCGGGAGACGGCGGGGCACGCGTCCCACCATGTCCACGGCGTGCCGGTGCCGGCCGGGCTCGCGCGGCTGACGGCGCTGCGCGGCAGCCGGGGGATGGCGGTCGGGCTCGGGATCGCCGAGGGCGTGCTCGGGCTGGCGCTGCTGGTGACGTCGCATATGGGGGTGCGGCTCGCGACGACGGTGGCGTTCGCCGCCGCGACCTGGGTGGTCGGCGAGCTGCGGGTCCGCCGCCCGGACGCCGGGTGCGGCTGCTTCGGCGGGCTGAGCGCCCGGAAGGTGGATCGGCGCAGCGTGCTGCGGGCGGCGCTGTTCACCGCGGCCGCGGTCGCGGCGCTCGGCGCCCCGCTCCCCGGGCTGGACGTGCTGCTGGACGTCCAGGCGCAGGTCGGGCTGGTGCTCGCGGTGGAGCTGGCGCTGTTCGCGGCGCTCTCCCCGGAACTGTCGGCGGTGGTGGAGCGGCGCAGGCTGGCGCACGGCACGGGCCGCGCGGCGATGCCGTGCGAGCGGCGGCGCAGCCCGATCGAGGAAACGTACGCGACGCTCTACGACAGCCCCGCATGGGTGGAGCACGAGAACGTCGTGGCGAGCGCGGTCCCGCTGGACGTGTGGCGCGAGGGCTGCTGGCGCTTCGTGGTCTTCCCGGCCCGGGTGCACGAGCGGGACGTGGAGATCGTGTTCGCCGTCTCCACCGCCGAACGCGACAGAACCGTCCGCTCAGCCCTCGTCCCGGCGGACCCGCCCCCGGACGGGGCCGAGGACGGGGACGGCGGCGGCTTCGCGGGGTCGCCGGGTCACCAGGTGGATTCGGTGTCGTCGTCGGGTGGGGCGTCCTCGTAGGTTCCGAACTCGTCTTCCTGACGGCCGGGCATTTCGTCGTCGTCGGGGGCGCGGGAGCGCATGCCGCCACCCATGGCGGCCGGGGTCTCGTCCGGCCCGTAGAGGTAGCCGTCGTCCTGGACGGGTGGCCGCCCGCCCTGGTCCTGCTGCATGGACGACTCGTCGTCGTAGGCGAACTCGTTGTCCGGGTCCTGGCCGCGGAACCGGTCACCGTGTCCCATGTTCCCTCCAATGTCAGGTCATGTCCGGACGCATGGCATGCACGGTCCTACCCAGCCGGCTCCGCGCATGCTCCGGCGCGGCCGCTCTTCTTCTCTCTAGAGCTTTCTACGAAAAACCATAGATATTAATAGAGAGAACGAGAGGGCATGCGAGCAGAATCTACGGCTTTCTACGGCGGCCACTAGAGAGCCGAATATTCATCGGACGTCACGGCCCCATGCCGCTTTCTATCGCTCTCTAGCCTTTTCGCTAGAGAGCGATATGCGGCCGAAGCGTCCGGTCGAGTCGTGGCGAGCTTGGGAACGTCAGGGCGAGCTGCGAACGTCAGGCGGGTTGGGCACGGAGGAACTGGCCGAAGTGCGGCACGGTGAACGCGACCATGCCGCGTTCGGCGCTGTAGATGAGGCCCTTCTTGATGAGCCCGTCGCGGGCGGGCGACAGGCTGGACGGCTTGCGGCCGAGCTCGTCGGCGACCGAGGCCGTGGCCACCGGGTCGTCGCCGAGCATCGCCATGGCGCGCATGTAGTCGCGCTCGGCCGGGGTGGCGCGCTCGTAGCGGCTGCCGAAGAAGCCGACCGCGAGCTCGCTCTCCGCCTCCGGCGCGGCGACCTTGATGTCGTCGGCGGTGATCGGGCTGTCGGGCGCGACGTCCCAGACGACCTTCGCGTACGCCTGGACGAAGTACGGGTAGCCGTCGGCGGCGCCGTACAGCGCGTCGAGCGCGTCCTGGGTGAAGGTGACCTGCTCCCGCTCGGCGGGGGCCAGCAGGGCGTGGTCGGCGGACTCGCGGTCGAGCCGGTCGATGCGGGCGTAGCGGAACAGCCGCTCGGAGTAGGACTTGCTGGCCGACAGGACGGCGGGCAGGTGCGGCAGCCCGGCGCCGACCACGATCAGCGGGCCGCCCACCTGCGACAGCTCGTGGCACGCGGCGCACAGGGCGGACACGTCGTCGGCGGGGATGTCCTGCATCTCGTCGACGAACAGGGCGATCCCGGCGCCGACGTCGGTCGCGACGGACGCGGCGTCGACGAACAGCTCGGTGAGGTCGATCTCCAGGTCACCGGAGTCGGCGCGGCCGCGGGTGGCGGGCACGTCGATGCCGGGCTGCCAGCGGTGCGCCCGCGCCTTGCTCTTACCGGACGGCTCGGGCTCCGACTGCGCGAACGCCTTGAGCACGCCGAGGAAGTCTTCGATGCGGTCGGGGGCGCGGTGCCGGGGCGCCAGCTCCCGGACGGCCCGGTGCAGCGCGGACGCGACCGGCCGCCGGATCGACTGGTCGGGCCGCGCCTCGATCTTCCCGGTCCCCCAGAGGCGCTGGATCGCCATCGAGCGGAACGCGTTGAGCAGCACGGTCTTGCCCACCCCGCGCAGCCCGGTGACGATCATGCTGCGCTCGGGCCGGCCGCGGGCGACCCGTTCGAGCACCACCTCGAACTGCTTGAGCTCACGGTCGCGGCCGGCCAGCTCCGGGGGGCGCTGCCCGGCGCCGGGGGCATAGGGATTGCGCACGGGGTCCACGCTCTCGGACTCTATGAGGCGATATAGCTGCGGCCGTAGATTTGCGTAGAAACCGCTACGGCGTGTCGCGTGCTCCGCCCGGCGCCGCCGCGCGCAGCGCGCCTCCGGACTCCCGTCCCGCTCGGCGTCGCGGGCCGCGGGCGCCCCCGAGACCGGACCGGGGTGCAGGCCCTGCCTCGGGGCTACGGTCGCCGCCATGACGCCTCCTGGGCGAGCGCGTGTTCGAACGAGTGCGTCGAACCTCTGTTCGACTATTCGAACACACTAGCGCATGCGTCCTCCCCCGTCACCCGAACCCCGGGAACTCCGGCAACCTATTCGGCGCGGGTCCGCGGCGCCGTCAGGCCAGGGGCTCGTCGGCCGCCGACCGGTGCGGCACCTTTTCCGCCGGGATGGTCCCCATGCGTCCGGCCTGGAAGTCCTCGAACGCCTGGATGATCTCCTCGCGGGTGTTCATCACGAACGGCCCGTAGCGCGCGATCGGCTCCCGGATCGGGAGGCCGCCGAGGATGAGGATCTCCCACCCGTTCGCGCTGCCCGCGGGCTGGACGTCGGCGGCCCGGACGACGAGCCCGTCCTCCGTGCCCTTGTGGTGCGAGCCAGCGAAGACCGCGAGCTGCCCCTCGTCCAGCGCGGCCTCTTCGACGCCTGCCGTCCCGCGCCCGGACAGGACGTACACCAGCGCGTTGAAGTCGCGCGGCCACGGAAGCGCCAGCCGCGCGCCCGGCGCGACGGTCGCGTGCAGGTAGTTGATCGGCGTGTAGGTGACGCCGGGGCCGTCGTGTCCGGCGAGCGACCCGGCGATGACGCGGACGAGGGACGAGCCGTCGTCGGCGGCGAGCAGCTTCACGTCCCGCGCCTCGATGTCCTGGTAGCGCGGCGGGACCCACTTCTGGGCGCGCGGCAGGTTGACCCAGAGCTGGACGCCGTGGAACAGCCCGCCCTTGGCGACGAGCTCGGGCGGCGGCTGCTCGATGTGCTGGATCCCGGACGCGGCGGTCATCCACTGCGTGGCGCCGTCGGCGATGAGGCCACCGCCGCCGGTGGTGTCCTGGTGCTGGAAGGCGCCGTCGATGATGTAGGTGACGGTCTCGAAACCGCGATGCGGGTGCCACGGTGTGCCCAGTGCCTCGCCGGGCGCGTACTCGATGGCGCCCATGTGGTCGAGGAGCAGGAACGGGTCGGCCAGAGACAGGTCGATGCCCGGGAACGGGCGCCTGACCTGGAAGCCTTCGCCCTCCGTATGGTGCGCAGCGGTCACGATCTTCGCGACGCGGCGCCAGCCGGTCCCGGCCTCCGGCAGGAGCGGCAGGCGGGGCAGGGTCAGCGGGTCGGCCATGACGGCGGGCATGGGGTCCTCCGATCGTTCGGGTGCCCCGTCCGCGGTCGGGCGGCGCACATCCGCGGAACATAGTTGATGCTTCAACTATTCCCCTGGGCGGATGCCCGGGCCTGCTGCTAACGTGAAGATAGTGCACGTTAGTTGAAGCTTCAACCTGTGTTCTATACTCGCCACCATGACCGAACCACGCTGGCTCGACGCCGCCCAGCAGCGCGATTGGCGGGCATTCGTGGACGGCAGCGTCCGGCTCACCGAGATCATGGACCGCGATCTGAAGTCCCGGCACGGACTGTCGGTGTCGGAGTACGAGATCCTCGTCCGGCTGTCCGAGGCGCCGGAGCGGCAGCTGCGCATGGCGGAGCTCGCCGACAACGCCAGCCAGTCCCGCAGCCGGCTGTCGCACACCTGCTCCCGCCTGGAGTCGAAGGGCCTGGTCAAGCGGGACAGCTGCCCCAACGACAAGCGCGGCGTCTACGCGCAGCTGACCGACAAGGGCTTCGCCGCGCTGGAGCGCGCCGCCCGCGACCATGTCGAGACCGTCCGGACCTACTTCATCGACGTGATCGAGCCTCAGGACCTCGAAGCCGTCGGACGCGCCTTCGCCATGGTCCTCAAGCGCCTCGGCCCCTCGAACTGACCGCCCGCACCCCCGCCCCGGGTTCTACAGCGGGACGGTGACGCCGGTGAGGAAGCCCACCGAGACCAAGGTCAGGAACACCCAGGCGAGCATCATGCCGTGGCCGAACGTCCGCCAGCGGCCGCCGACCTTCCACACCAGCAGGCCACCGAGCCCGAACGCCAGCACGAGCAGCGTGACGAACTGCGGCAGCAGGCTCGGGCGGCGGCTCGTCATCAGCGGCGCGTACATCATCACGGCGTCCACGAGCAGGAACGCGCCGAACCCCGACGCCAGCGACTTCACGTCGCGGCCGAGGAAGGCGCGGGCACGCTCCGCGAAGAGCTGGGCCCGGTCCGGCTCCAGCCGTGCGGGCACCGCCTTCTCGGCCTCCACGTCCTGCGCCACGCCGAAGATCTCGTCTTCTAGGCTTGGGAGGTCCCTCTCCTGAGGTTCCGCCATCCCGGCTCCCCTGGGGCCGGACACCACCGGACGACATGCCCGGCGGACGGATGAGGTTCACGGCCCGTCCGTCCCGGCCCCTTTCCGGCGGGCGTGCCGTCAAACGCACCGTAGCGAACCCGGGGTGCCGCGCGCAGGCCACGCGAACGTGCCATGCTGGAAAGATGCCAGGTAGATGGCCTATTCATAGCGCCGCCCTGCTCGCCGCGCTGCTCACGGCGACGCCCGCCGCGGCCGGTTGTGGCCGCGACTCCGGCGGCTCGGACGAGACGTCCCCGCCCACGACGCGGCCCACCGTGTCGGGCACGGCGCCCTCGCAGCCCGCGTCACCGGCCGGGTTCCAGGCGAAGATCGGGAAGGTCACCGCCGGAGACCTGCCGCACTCGTGGCGCCGTGGCTGCCCCGTGCCGCCGTCCGGCCTGCGGATGATCGAGATGACCTACTGGGGCATGGACGACAAGCCGCACCCCGGCGGGCGGCTCGTCGTCAACGCCGGAGAGGCCAAAGACCTGGTCACGGTGTTCGAGAAGCTGTACGACATGCGCTACCCGATCGAGCGCATGGAGCCGGTCGACAAGTACAAGGGCAGCGACTTCCAGTCGATCGAGGCCAACAACACCTCGGCGTTCAACTGCCGTCCGGCGACCGGGTCGAGCTCGTTCTCCCAGCACGCGTACGGCCTCGCGATCGACATCAACCCGTGCCAGAACCCCTACGTCTACGCCGACGGGCACATCGCCCACCCGGACTGCGAGAAGTACAAGAACCGCCGGAACGACGACCCGGGCGTCATCCACGCCGGAGACAAGGTCGTCGACGCGTTCGACTCGATCGGCTGGGGCTGGGGCGGCGAATGGAGCGGCGCCAAGGACTACCAGCACTTCTCGAAGTCGGGCCGCTGAGGTCAGGTCGTGCGGACGGGCGTCAGCCCAGCATCAGGACGGCGACCGCGATGATCGCGACGAGCGCCACCACGGCGGCGACACCGCCGATGAGCGCGAGGTTCGGGCCGGACTTCGGGGTCGGTGCCTGGTTGGCGAAGCTCTGAAACTGGTGGGTGGTTCCTGCCGGATCTTGGGGCGCTTCAGACATGCCGACGAGGGTAACGGATGATATACGACCGAGCCGGCCGCGATTCCGGCGTGTTCCCCATTCCGGGCTTCCAGGCGGTCCGGGCTTCCAGGCGGAGAGTGTGGGATTCGAACCCACGAGGACTGTCCCCAGCCCTGGGCGCTTTCAAGGCGCCTGCACTAGTCCACTATGCGAACTCTCCAGATGACCAACGCCCACGATAGCGGGCACAGGCCCCTGACCTCGACCGCATAAGGCGGGTTCACACCAGCGCGACGGCGGCGTGGGAGTAGTCGCACCCGCAGGGCCCCTTGTCGGACACGAACGGCATGGTCGCCGTGCCCTCCCGCTGCCCCTGCCTGGTCGACGCCGTGACCCGCACCGGCCGGTCGGCGACCGCCCGCGCCTCCCGCTGCGGAAGCATGACCTGGAACGCGCCGGTGTCGAGCAGCGAACACGCCACCGAGCCGCACGAGAAGTACTCCGTCCCCGTACGCCGCGTGACACGGAAGTCGACGCACGGTTGCCCCTCGACACAGATCTGCATGCGCACGCCCTCCACCGTCAGCCGGTCGAGACCCGAAACGGTGACCATCACGGGCCACTGGCACGGCCCGCAGACGATCTCCCCACCGGACGACGAGCAGCCCACGCACAGCGCCAGCACCGCGGCGGCGAGCGGCAGCCGCCTTCCACCGATCATGGACGGTGGGACGCCTCCCGCGCGCTCACGGTTCCACGGCGCCGTCCTCGCCATCGCCGGCCGCGTCGCCTTCACGGTCCGCGGGACGGACGGCGTAGCCGGGGATGGACGGCCAGCGGACGGTCATCACGACCGACTCCTCCTCCGCGCACCACGAATGATCGACGCCGCGTCCCCACACCACATAGTCACCCTGCTCGGCCAGGACGACGTCGCCCTCCGGAAACTCCAGCCGGAACCGGCCGCTGATCAGCACGAGAAGGGCGGTGCGCTTCTCGCCGCTCGTCCACCGGGCGCGCCGCTCGCCCTTCGGGTGCACGCCCCATTTGATCTCGACCTCGTCGCTGTGGCGCAGGTCGCCCGGCGGTTTGAAATGGCCGAGCAGCCAGCCGCTGTCCCCGGCGGCGTCCGGGCCCGCCTTTCCCACGTACACGCCGTCCACAGGCAGGGACCCTAGCGCCGGGGCTCTGCGGGCCAGCGGGCGACGCGCCCGTCCGCCACCGTCCGGCACTCGGCGCAGGCGCGGGGGTGGCCGGCCGACCAGAAATGGCGCAACACGCTGACGGCGTCGCGCCCGATCCCGCACAGCGTGTCCGCGTACCCCACGGCGTGCTCCACACCCGGCTTACCGGAGGCCTTGGACGCGGCCGCCCAGCGTTCGTCAGCGGGCGGGAACGGGCGCCGCAGCAGCGCACCGTCCGCCTGCCGGACGTACATGGCGTCGCACCCGTCGCAGTTCCAGACCTCGCGGCCGGCCGGCTTACGCCGGTTCAGAGGCGCGCCGCAGACCTCGCACACCGCCGCCGGACCGCCGGTCAAGGCTGGGCGGGCCGCTGGTAGGCGAAACCGTCGCCGACCACTGCCGCGAGGGTCAGGTACGCCTCGCGCGTCGCCGGAGCGAGCTGCTCCAGCTCCACCTCCGCGCCCTCCTCCAGGTGGTCGTCGTACGGGATCCGGACGACGGCGCGGCAGCGGCTCTCGAAATGCGCCTGGAGCTTGTCCAGATCGACCTGGCTGCGGGTCCGGTTGCGGACCATCGACAGCACGACGACGCCGTTGCGGACGAGGTGCCCGTGGTCGTGCGCCTCCAGCCAGTCCAGCGTCGCGCTGGCGGAACGGGCGCCGTCCACCGACGGGGAGCTGACCAGGACGAGCTGGTCGGCGAGGCTGAGCACACCCGCCATCGCGGAGTGCAGCAGCCCGGTCCCGCAGTCGGTGATGCAGATCGAGTAGTACTGCTCCAGGACGACGGCCACGGCGGCGTAGTCGTCGGCGCTGAACGCCTCGCTGACCGCGGGGTCGCGGTCGGACGCCAGCACCTCGAGCCGCGCGTTGTTCTGCGAGGTAAACGCCCGGACGTCGGCGTACCGGTGGATCCGGTCCCGGTTGTTGAGCAGGTCGCGGACCGTCGCGGCCGTCTCGAGGCGGACCTTGTCCGACAGCGTCCCGCGGTCGGGGTTGGCGTCCACCGCGATCACGGTGTCGCCGCGCAGCGACCCGAGCATCGAGCCGAGCCCGGTCGTGGTGGTCGTCTTGCCGACGCCGCCCTTCAGCGACATGACGGCGACGCGGTGATGCCCGCCCGCCACCTGGGTGCGCGCCCGCGCGATGAGGTCCTTGCGGCGCAGATCGCCCTGCGACTCCCCCGGATGGATGTTGCCCGCGGTCGCCTTGTAGACGGCCCGGCGCCAGCCCGACGACGGCGCGATGCGGCGCTCGCCGAGCAGGTTCTCGGAGCTGAGGCTGTCGGCGTTCTGCGGATCCTGCGGCATCTGCTGCTGCGGCGGATAGCCGTAACCCTGCAGCGGCTGCCCGGTGTTCGGGTCGACCTGCTGGTACGGCTGCCCCGTGTTCGGGTCGACCTGCTGGTACGGCTGGTACGGCTGGCCCGTGTTGGGGTCGAACTGAGGGGTGTACTGGCCGGTGTTCGGGTCGACCTGCTGGGCGTACGGCTGCCCGGTGTTGGGGTCGACCGGCGGGTACTGCTGACCGGCCGCGTTCGGATCCTGCGCGTAAGGCTGGCCCGTGTTCGGATCGAACTGGGGGGCGTAAGGCTGCCCGGTATTCGGGTCGAACTGCTGGTACGGCTGGCCGGTGTTCGGATCGAACTGCTGGTAGGGCTGCCCGGTGTTGGGGTCGAACTGGGGGGCGTACGGCTGGCCGGTGTTCGGGTCGACCTGCTGGGCGTACGGCTGGTCGATCTGCTGGGCGTACGGCTGGCCGGTGGCGGGGTCCAGGGCCTGGCCGGTCTGGAGGTCGTACGGGACGTACGGCCGGCCGGAGCCGTCGGTGTCCTGCGGGTAGGGGCGGCCGGTCGCGGGGTCGATCGGCTGGTACGCCTGGGCGGTCGCCGCGGGGTCCTGCGGGGCGAACTGGTCGGACGGGTACGGCGGCAGCTGTTCGAGGGGAGGCGCGGAGTTGCCGTTGGCGTCGTACTGCGGCTGCTGCGGCGGGTACGGCGGCTCCGGCGCGCCCTGTGGGGGCTGTGGGGGCTGCGGGGGCTGCGGGGGCTGCGGGGGCTGCGGGGGCTGCGGAGGCTGCGGAGGCTGGGGCTGGTCGTAGCCCTGGTAGGCGCCCGGAGCGGAGTACGGCGGCAGCATTCCCGCGTCGAACGGCTGCTGCGCCTGGCCGCCGTCGTAGGGCGGGGGCTGCGGCGGGCCGAAGTTCTCGGGCGGGAGGCTCTCGGGGGGCTGCTGGAACGTGGGCGGCGGCGCGGCGAGCCAGGGGTTGGCGTTGGGGTCGTGCTGCTCGATCGGGGGCGGGAGCGGGGGGAAGGACTGAGCGGTCTCGTCCGGCGGCGGCGGCACGTTCTCCTGCTCGGCGGGCGGCTGCTGCGCGGCCTGCCCACCGCTCTCCCCGCTCTCGCCGCTCTCGGCGCCTTCGGGGCCCGGCGGAGGGGGTGGGGCCGGCAGCTTCCCGGTCTGATCCCCGCTCATCGCGTCCAGAGAGGCCAGCCGCTCCTCAAGGGAACGCCCGTCGTGCTCGTTCCTTGCCACCGTTCATCCCCCTCGGGCACGCCTCTTATGATCAACACGGTGCGGGTGGGCAAAATGGCCCCCACGCAGGATACCCGTGTGCCAATACCACGCATCCACCGTGGAGATCGACATTTGCGCCGCGCGGGGAGGGCCCCGCGGTGGCGCGTCCGGCCACGTCCGGCACCGTCCATCGGCATCCGATCCCGGACAGTTCGCCGGGCTGGTCCCGGTAGCGTTGCCGGTATGCATGCGATCGTGATCCGCGAGCCGGGGGACGCCGACGTCCTGGAGTGGACGCGGGTCCCCGATCCGGCGCCGAAGCCGGGCGAGGTCCTGATCGACGTGGCGGCGAGCGCGGTCAACCGCGCCGACGTCATGCAGCGTATGGGCTTCTACCCGCCGCCGGAGGGCGCCCCGCCGTATCCGGGCCTGGAAGTGTCGGGACGGGTGGCCGAGCTGGGCGCTGGCGTGTCCGGCCTGGCGCCGGGCGACGAGGTGTGCGCGCTGCTCGGCGGCGGCGGATACGCCGAACGCGTCGCGGTGGACGCGTCGCAGGTCCTGCCCGTACCGCGCGGCGTGGACCTCGTGGACGCGGCCGGGCTCCCCGAAGTCGCCTGCACGGTGTGGTCGAACGTGTTCCAGCTCGCCGGGCTCCGCGACGGGGAGACCCTGCTCGTCCACGGCGGCGGCAGCGGCATCGGGACCCTCGCGATCCAGCTCGCCAAGGCGCGCGGCGCGCGGGTGGTCACGACCGTGGGCAGCGCCGAGAAGGCGGCCCGCTGCCGGGAGCTCGGCGCGGACGTCACCGTGAACTACCGCGAGGACGACTTCGCCGGCGCCGGCCCGTACGACGTCATCCTCGACCTGATCGGCGCGAAGTACCTGGCCAGGAACGTGGACGCGCTCGCCACCGGCGGCCGGCTCATGGTCATCGGGCTGCAGGGCGGCGCGAAGGCGGAGCTGGACATCGGCAAGCTGCTGCGCAAGCGCGCCCTGGTGCACGCGACCACGCTGCGGGCCCGTCCGATCGAGGAGAAGGCTGACATCGTGGCCGGCGTCCGGAAGCATGTGTGGCCGCTGCTGGAGTCGGGCGCGATCCGGCCGGTCGTCGACCGGCGGATCCCGATGCCGGACGCGGCGAGCGCGCACCGGCTGCTCGAAGAGAGCGGTCACGTCGGCAAGATCCTGCTGACCGTGTGAGGATGAGGGGATTATGAGCGAGCCTTCCAAGAAGCAGTCTGAACAGGAACCGCAGGTGCTCGTGGTCGGGCCGAACGGCATCACCGTCGAGGGCTCGGGCGAGGGCGACTCCGAGGGCAAGTCGATCACCGACATGGTCGAGCAGCCCGCGAAGGTGATGCGGATCGGCGGGATGATCCGGCAGCTCCTGGACGAGGTCAAGGCCGCCCCGCTGGACGAGGCGAGCCGGGCCCGGCTGCGGGAGATCCACAAGTCGTCCATCAAGGAGCTGGAGGACGGTCTCGCGCCCGAGCTGGTCGAGGAGCTGGAGCGGCTGTCGCTGCCGTTCACGGAGGGAACGGTCCCGAGCGAGGCGGAGCTGCGGATCGCGCAGGCGCAGCTCGTCGGCTGGCTGGAGGGCCTGTTCCATGGCATCCAGACGACGCTGTTCGCCCAGCAGATGGCGGCCCGCGCCCAGCTCGAGCAGATGCGGCGCGCCCTCCCCGCCGGAATGATGCCCCCGGGCGCGGATGACGACCAGCCCGGCACCCACTCGTCCGGCCCCTACCTGTAGGCAGCCGGGCCGCGAACGAAACCGGCCGCCTCCCGCACCGGGCTCGCGAGGTCCCCTCGCGAAGCCCACGCGGAGGCGGCCGTTCTCATGCCACTCTCATGCCACGACCGCGCCGGAACGTTCTAGTTATCGACGGGGAAGAGGCGTTCCAGGACCTCCGCGACGCCGTCGTCGTCGTTGCTGGACGTCTTGTGCGTGACGGCGGCCAGCACGAGCGAGTGCGCGTTCGCGACCGCGTACGAGGTGCCCGCCCAGGTGAGCATCGGCAGGTCGTTCAGCTGGTCGCCGAACGCGACGACGTCGCCGGACGCGATGCCCTGCTCGGCGCACAGCGCGGCCAGCGCGCTCGCCTTGGTGACGCCGTGCGCGCTCATCTCCAGCAGCCCGCGCCCGGACGAGTTCGTCACCGTCACGAGGTCGCCGACGGCGGCCACGGCCTTCTCCGTGAGCTCGTCGGCGTCGGCGTCGGCGCGGAACGCGAGCAGTTTGGTGGCGCTGCGGTCGGCGAGCCGGTCGGCGGCGACCGGGCGCCCGCCGAGGGCCTCGGCGTCCCAGCGCTCCAGCATGTAGTTGTCCTCGAAGACGAACCCGGTCGGATACTCCACGGCGAACCGGAGTTCGGGCACGAGGGCGCGCAGCCGCGCGATCGTCTCGGCGAGCACCTCGGGCGGCATCTCCGACGTGCTGAGGACGGTGTCGGTGTGCAGGTCGTACACGACGGCGCCGTTCGCGCAGATCGCGACGCCGTGATGTTGGACGGCGGCGGCGACCTCCGTCATCCAGCGCGGCGGGCGCCCGGTCACCATCACGAGCGCCGCCCCGGCCTGTTCGACGCGGGCCAGGGCGGCGACGGTCCGGTCGGAGAGCGTCCCGTCGGAGCGCA
This sequence comes from Actinomadura sp. 3N508, assembly GCF_044326375.1. Classification (NCBI taxonomy): domain Bacteria; kingdom Bacillati; phylum Actinomycetota; class Actinomycetes; order Streptosporangiales; family Thermomonosporaceae; genus Actinomadura; species Actinomadura sp. 3N508. The sequence goes on along the minus strand of NZ_JBIRAX010000010.1, from coordinate 204,580 downwards.
CGATCGTCCCGTCCAGATCGGTGGCGATCATGCGTGGCGAGGCTTGGGTCATGGCACCTTCCAGGGCAGGTCAGCCCCACCCTAGGCGACATGTCGGACGTGCTTCCCGGCGCCTTAGCGTTTGACGGGTTCCAGCACGTCGAGCCCGAGGAACTTCTGCAGCGCCTCCGGCACGCGGACGGACCCGTCCGCCTGCTGGTGGTTCTCCAGGATCGCGACCATCCAGCGGGTCGTCGCCAGCGTCCCGTTCAGCGTGGCGACCGGGCGGCTGCGGCCGTCGCCGTCCTTGAACCGCACGGCCAGGCGCCGCGCCTGGAACTCGGTGCAGTTCGACGTGGACGTGACCTCCCGGTAGGTGTTCTGCGACGGCACCCACCCCTCACAGTCGTACTTGCGCGCCGCGCTGGACCCGAGATCGCCCGCCGCCACGTCGATCACCCGATACGGGATCTCGACCTTGGCGAGCATCTCCTTCTCCCACTCCAGCAGCCGCAGATGCTCGGCATGGGCATCGCTCGGGTCGCAGTAGGAGAACATCTCCACCTTGTCGAACTGGTGGACGCGGATGATGCCGCGCGTGTCCTTCCCGTAGGAACCGGCCTCGCGGCGGAAGCAGGACGACCACGCCGCGTACCGCCGCGGCAGCGCGTCGATGATCTCGTTCATGTGGTACGCGGCGAGCGGCACCTCGGACGTCCCGACCAGGTACAGCTCGTCCTGCGGAAGCTGGTACACCTCCGCCGCGTGCGCGCCGAGGAACCCGGTGCCCTCCATCGCCTCCGGCTTCACCAGCACCGGCGGGTACATCGGCACGAACCCGGACGCGACCGCCTGCTCGATCGCCAGGTTGAGCAGCGCGTACTGCAGCCGCGCGCCGACGCCCGTCAGGTAGTAGAACCGGGCGCCGGACACCTTCGCGCCGCGCTCCATGTCGATGGCGCCGAGGCTCTCGCCGAGCTCCAGATGGTCTTTCGGCTCGAAGTCGAACTTGGTCGGCTCGCCGACGTGCTCCAGAACCACGAAGTCCTGCTCGCCGCCGGGCGGGGCGCCTTCCTCGATCAGGTTGGGGACGCCCTTCAGCAGCGCGTCGAGTTCCTCGCCGAGCCGGTCGGCCTCCGCCTCGGCCTCCTTGACCTGCTGCGCCAGCTCCTTCGCGCGGCTCAGCAGCTGCTGCCGCTCGTCGCCCTGCGCCTTGGACACCGACTTGCCGAAACTCTTCTGCTCCGCCCGCAGCCGCTCGAACGACGTCAGCGCCGTGCGGCGCCGCCCGTCCAGGTCGAGCAGCCGGCCGACGACGCCGTCATCCTCACCGCGGGCGCGCTGCGAAACGCGCAGCCGCTCCGGATCTTCTCGAAGAGCTCGCAGGTCGATCACAGACCCGAGGCTACCGGCCGAACCCCTCCGGCGCGCACGAGTATCGCCGGTTGTGGATAACCCCGTGTCAGCGGACGCCGCTGGCCAGCAGCGCGTGCGCGGGCAGCGCGACCTGCCCGTCCGCGACCGCGAAGCCCGAGACGATCTCGTCGTACGCCGCCTTGATCCGCGTCACGGTCTCGGCGTCCTGCCGCCCGACGACGTAGCCGTTGCTCCCGACCCTGGACAGCGCGCCCGTCGCCCACCACTCCTCGGGATCGACGACGTGCTCCCACGTCACCTCTTCGACCGCGACCTCACCGATCCCGGCCGACACCACCAGCCGCCGGAACGCGGAGGGCTCGCCGTACTTCATGAACGGCGACTCCGGGACGTCGTCCGGCCACGGCACGCCCGCCTCCTCGATCGCCTCCCGGACGACCCCGAGCGCGCCGCTGCCCGGCATCAGCCAGCAGGTCAGCGCCAGCCGCCCGCCCGGCCGCAGAACGCGCCGCAACTCGCCGATCGCCTTGTCGGGCGTGCCCACGTGGTTGATGACGAAGTTCCCGGCGACGGCGTCGAACGTCCCGTCCGGGAACGGCACCTCCGGCAGGACGGCGACGTGCACGTCCAGCCCTGGCACGTTCCGGCGCGCCATGTCCGCCATGCCGGGATCGGCGTCCATCGCCGACACCACGGCGCCGCGCTCCGCGGCCCCCTGCGACACGAACCCGGGGCCGGTCCCGACGTCGAGGAACCGCGTCCCGTCCACCACGCCCGCGGCGTCCAGCAGCGGCCCGACCATGTGACGGGTGAGCCGGGCGAACCCCCGCTCGTACGCGGACGCCCGCCCGGCCCACAGTTCCCGCTCGTAAAGATCGAAGTCCTTGGCCACCCACGCAGCGTACGTCAGCGCACGTCGACGTAGTCCGCCGGCGTGTCCGACGGGTAGTAACTGCTGCTGCCCTTGTAGGACGCCATCCAGTAACCGTCCGCGGACGCCTTGAACGTCTTCCGGAACCACCCGCTGCTGTCGGTCGTCGTGGCGGCCATCTGCGTCCACGTCGTCGAGCCCGAGCGCTTGAAGTAGACGTACACGGGCGCGTTCGGGCCCGGTCCCGCCACGTCCCGGAAGCGGTAGAGCAGCCCCTTGACCGTGATCGTCCCGCCCTTCTTCACCGGCTCGGGCGAGGCGTTGAAGTCGTACCACTGCGTCCGGTACTTCACGTCGATGTAGTCGGCCGGGGCGACGGCCGGCGTGTTGAGCTCGCTGCCCGCGTACCGGGCGCGCCAGTACCCGTCCTTGTTCACGGGTGTGGGGGTGTTGAAGTAGAAGTTCCCCGGACGGGACATCGTCTGGCTCTGGACGGTCGTCCACGCCTTGCCGTCCGGCGAGAACTCGAGGACCACCGGCAGGTCGCTGACGTTGGTGAAGTCCGGCTTGACCAGAAGCGTCCCGTGCACGCTGAGGGAGTCGCCGTAGGCGTGGGGTTCGGGGAAGGCGTCGAAGCCGGTGATCTCGGAGATGTTCCGGATGTTCAGCGATCCGACGCTCGTCTGGCTGCCGACGTAGAATCCCTCGTCCAGAACCCGTGCGGTCACCGTGCCGGACTTCCCCGCCTCCCGCGCGGCCGTGAAGTAGGTGTGGAAGGTTCCGTCCGCGGCGGTCCGCACCGAGGTGCCGATGCTGCCTCCAAGATCCATCAACGCGCTGGGCACCTCGACCTGGACCTGTGCGTTGGCCGCGGGTACGAGCCCGGCGGCCCCGTACCGGAGGACCTTGCCGTCGACGGCCATCCGCGTGTACGGCGCCACCGTCGACGCCGGCTTTATCTGCGCGGTGATCTCCGTGGCCTGCTTGTTCACGATGAGGGAGGCGCTCTTGTAGGCCGGGCAGAGCTGCATCTGCCGGGGAACGGTGATGCTCGCGTACGGCACACCGCTGGTCTTCACCGTGAACGAGCCGTCGCCGCCCGTCGTCGTCTCGACGTCCGACGCGGTCCTGACCGTCCCGCCCGCCACGGGTTCGGGAGCGTCCTCACGAACCTTCTGGACGAGGACCCGGCCGCTCATGGTCACGTCCGGGTGATCGGCGTCGATGACGCTCGGCGCGCTGGTGAAACCGCTGATCGTGGTCGTGTAGCAGTCGTCCATCAGGCGCCGCAGTGTCCGCGTCAGGCCATCCGCTGTGGTGACCACCACGTCGACGTAGGTGTAGCCGGGCCGGATCTTGATGTCGGGACGGTACTCGGCCTGCCAGACGCCGTCGTTGTCCGTCCCCTCCGTCCGCGTGAGGTCGAAGGAGGCGTAGGGCTCAGCGGTGAGTTCCTGATAGCGCATGAACCCCCGGACGCTCGTGACCCCACTGACCGACTTGGCCCTCAAGCTGAGCTTGGCCACCCTGTCCCTGGCCAGCTGGTCGAAGTCGACCGTCAGGAAGGCGTCCTTCACGTCCGCGTGAGCGGCGTTCGGGACGAGCAGAACCGAAGCTGCGAGCGCAGCCGTCGCGAGCAGAGCCGAATATCGACGCACGGCAAGGTGACCTCTCCACTGAAAACTGTGCAATGGAGACGTCCAAGATCCACAGGCGGTTGGCCTGGAGTGATCACGGTTCGGTCGCGGTCGGGGCCGCGGCGCCGGTCGAGGTCAGCCGGTGCGGATGGATTCGACCCAGGCGGCGGCTTCGGTGAAGTCGTTGTCGTGGGTGCCGCGGCGGATCTCGGGGCGGACCTGGTCGGCGCGGGCGTAGGAGCCGACGAAGCGGACGTCCGCGCAGACGCGGCGCAGGCCCATCAGGGCCTCGCCGACACGGGCGTCGGCGACGTGGCCCTCGAAGTCCATCCAGAACAGGTAGGAGCCGAGGCCGGTGCCGGTGGGGCGCGACTGGATCAGGGTCAGGTTGATGCCGCGGACGGAGAACTCGGTGAGGATCTCCAGCAGGGCGCCGGGGTGGTCTTCGCCGATGAACGCGACGATGGTCGTCTTGTCCTTGCCGGTGGGCGCGGGCGGCGGGCAGGGGCGGTGCAGGACGACGAAGCGGGTGACGGCGTCGGCGATGTCGTGGATGTCCTCGGCGAGGATCGACAGGCCGTAGCGGGCGGCGGCGAAGGAGCCGGCGAGGGCGGCGTCATAGTGGCCGTCGGCGACGTGCTGGGCGGCCTCCGCGTTGGACGTCGCGGCGCGCCATTCGGCGTCCGGGACGTTGCCGAGCAGCCAGCGGCGGCACTGCGGCTGCGCGATCGGGTGGGACGCGACGGTCTTGATGTCGCCGAGTTCCGTGCCGGGCCGGACGAGCAGCGCGAACGAAACCGGCAGGTGGATCTCGCCGACGATGTGGAGCGGGTCGCCGGTGGCGAGCTCGTCCAGCGTGGTCGGTACGGAACCCTCGACGGAGTTCTCCAGCGCGACGACGGCGGTGTCGGCCTCGCCACGGCGGAGGGCGTCCAGGACGGCCGGGACGGTCGCGAGCGGGAGATGCTCGGCTTCGGCGGCGCCGGGCAGGGTCAGCAGCGCGGCCTCGGTAAACGTGCCCTGCGGACCCAGGTAGGCGTAGCGCGCTGGCCTGTTGTCTGCGGTCACGGGTACTCCCGATGCGTGCGTTCCTGGTGGGCGGGATGCGCCTCGCGGGCATGCGAGGTAGAAGACCGAGTCTACTGGGCGGCCGGTCAAACCCGTCCGTCAAGCGCCGGGCCGTAGGGGCACGCGCCGGGTCGTAAGGGGGTCAGGCGCGGGCGGTGGGGGCCTTGCGGTCGCCGTTGCCGTTGCCGAAGTCGGGCAGGGGGTCGTCCATCGTCACGATGGGGCCCTTGCCCAGGCGGGCCGCGCGGAGGGCCTGGTTCTCCTCGGGGGAGAGCATCTCGACCGGGTGCCCGCCCTGGATGGCCTTGGCGTAGGTCCGCGTCTCGGTGCGGCCGTTGATCGAGCTGATGACGATCCCGTCGCCGACCGCGTCGAGCAGGGCGAGCGAGAAGGACCGGTGTCCCGACATCTCCTTGAGGGCGTCGTAGTGGACGATGGCGAGGTCGCGCAGCGCGCGTTCGTCCACCGACCCACTGGCCACCTGGAGCTGGCGCCGGAGCATTTCCTGGCACTCGTCGACGACCTGGTTCACCCGGTTGTGGGCGACCACGGCGATGGACAGCCCCGCAACCCCGGCGACCAGGCCCGCGACGGCCACCGCGACAAGCATCACGGGCTGAGCGTACCCACCCCGGCCTCCCGGCGCGAAGGATCTTCGCGCTTGACCCGCGGTTCGACCCGTTCCACCAGCCAGGTTCCGAGGATGATGATCGACGCGAGCGCCGCGATGCCGAACACGTCACGGATGACCTGGCCCGTGAAAACCGAGACGGCGGAGTGTTCCGGGCCGATCAGCGCCCGTCCCCACCAGGGGATCGGGAACAGGAACAGCAGCCAGAGCCCGAATGCCAAAAGACATCTTCGCGTGTCTCGGCCATCACCGGCCAAAGCGCCGAATACCGCGATCATCCACACAAGGTGGTGGATCCACCCCACCGGGGACAGGACGACCGACAGCAGCCCCACGATCGCGACCGCCGCGAGGACCAGGCTGTACGAATCCGGTCCATCGTTGATATCGGCCGCTTCGGACGCGCGGCGCGCCCATCTGAAGCCGTACCACGCGACGATCGCCGCGAGGAGCAGCCACAGGAGCGTGCGGGCGGGGCCCTCGTCCAGCATCCGCGCGACGATCCCGTGGACGGCCTGGTTGGTGGTGCCGTCGACGGCGCCCGTCCGGTCGCCGCCCTGCAGCAGGGCCCCGAACCAGTAGTCGGCCGAGTCGGACGGCAGCAGCGCGAACGCGCCGAGACTGGCCGCGACCGCCGTGAACAGCGCGTTCCCGAACGCCTCCCGCCGTCCGGTGAGCAGGAAGTAGATGAGGAAGACGCCAGGAACCAGCTTGATCGCCAGCGCGAGGCCGACGAGCAGACCGCGCGGCCAGCGGGGCGTGCGGGCGCAGCAGTCGGCCAGGCACATGGCGAGCAGGAACAGCCCGACCTGCCCGAACCGGAACTGGTCGCGGACGGGGTCCAGCCACGCCATCGCCCCGACCAGGACGCCCGCGGCGAGCGGCGCCCAGCGTCCCGCGCGGCGGAGCAGGTCGCGGAACGCGTAGCAGACGGAGATCACCAGGGCGACGCAGATCAGGCCCGTCCAGACGAGCTGCGCGGCCCGCCAGGAGATGACGGTGAACGGCACGGCGAGCACGGCCGAGAACGGCGGATAGGTGAACGGCAGGAGCTGCGGCGGCTGCGTGAGGACGTCGTACAGCGGGGCGCCGCGCAGGATGGCCCGCCCGCCGTCCCGGTAGACCTCCAGGTCGACGAGCCGCTGATCGGGCTCGTTGCCGAGCCACCGGGTGACGATCGGGGACACCGCGACGACCGCGACGACGACCCCCGCCAGCAGGATCAGGAGATCCTGCGCCGTCCTCCGGTGCGCGGGGGCGGGTGCGGGCTCGGCCGTCCGGCCCCCGGTCGGTTCGCGGGCGTGGGTGCTCCCGGCATCCGCCTCACCGACCACATGCGCCTTGGGACCGTCCACAGCCCGCAGGATATGGCCACTGAGCGGTCACAGCGCTCTTGTAGCCTGAGCGCCTTGACTTCCTCCACCCGCCTGAAGGCGGGGGAATCCAGCGGTCGCCCGCTGAGTTTCCTGCTTCGTCGCCGATCGCCCCGTCCGGGAGGACTCCCGTTGAGGTCTGACACCGGCTCCACAGGCCGAAACCGCCAGCCCGGCGGCCAGGATATTGCGGGCCGCGTTGACGTCGCGGTCGTGGACCGCGCCGCAGCCGCATTCCCACTCCCTCACGTGGAGAGGCTGGGATTCGATGGTGGTCCCGCACATCCGGCAGAGCTTGGAGGAGGGGAACCACCGGTCGATCACGATGAGCTCGCGGCCGTACCAGTCCGCTTTGTACTCCAGCATCGTTCGCAACTACCGCCAGGCCGCATCACTGATGGCGCGGGCCAGACCCCTGTTGCGAACCATATTGCGGACGCTCAGGTCTTCGAGCACGACCGTTTGGTTCTCACGGACGAGCCGAGTCGACAGCTTGTGCAGGTGGTCACGGCGACGGTCGGCGATCCGCGCGTGGATGCGCGCCACACGCCGCCGGGCCTTCCCTCGGTTCTTCGAGCCCCTCTGCTTGCGGGACATGTCCCGCTGTGCCTTCGCAAGGCGCTTCCGGTCACGGCGCTCGTGCCGTGGATTGGGAATTTTCTCCCCGGTCGACAGAGTCACCAGCGACGTGATTCCGGCGTCGACGCCGACCTGATGCGGAGACGGCGCAAGACGGGGGATCGTTTGCTCACACAGCAGGGACACGAACCAGCGCCCGGCCGAGTCCTGGCTGACGGTGACGGTGGACGGATCTACGCCCTCGGGAAGAGGTCTCGACCAGCGAACGTCCAATGGCTTGGAGATCTTGGCCAACGTGAGTTCGCCGTCCCTCCAGCGGAACGCCGATCGGGTGTACTCCGCGCTTTTTCGGGATCTCTTGCGCGATTTGAAACGCGGATACTTCGCGCGCCCCACGAAGAACGCGGCGAACCCCGCATGCAGGTGCCGCAACGCCTGCTGCAACGGAACACTGGACACCTCGGACAAGAACCCCAGCTCCGGTTCGCGTTTCCAGAGGGTGAGCCAAGCCGACGTCTGCGTGTAGGTGACGCGGCGCTGTTCGGTACGCCAAGCACGAGTGCGTTCTTCCAACGCCCTGTTGTAGACCAGCCGAATACAGCCGAACGTGCGCGACAGCTCTGCCGCCTGCTCGGCCGTGGGATAGAAGCGGTACTTGAACGCCCGCTTCACCTGCCGCGCCATGGCTCATATTCTGCCGATCCTCCGGCTCAGGATCGCGCTCTTGTTCGAATCGACGCCACGGTCTCGCGCTTGCTCCCAGGTCGGAAGGCATGGACGTCCGCCGTCAGGGACGTGTGATGACGCTCCGGGGGACCAAGATCGTTACGTTTCTCGCCGTCCTGGTCATGGCGTCTACCGGGTTGGCCTTCGGCTCGTTGACCGGCGCGCCGAACGCGGCCACCGCGCACGCCGAGGTGGCGGGGCGGGTCGTCGTCATCGGCGTTCCCGGGTTGATGTGGAGCGACATCGACCGGGAGAAGACGCCTGCGCTCTGGGGGCTGACCGCCGGAGGGTCGGCCGCGGGGCTCAGCGTGCGGACGACGCGGGTGAACACGTGCCCGACGGACGGCTGGCTGACGCTGTCGGCGGGGCAGCGGTCGCGGCTGCCGAACGGGAACTGCGCGCTGCCGGCCGCGCCGATCCTGCCCGGCCAGCCCTCCCCCACGGGCCCGCCGCCCGCGGGCGGGGCCGTCGCGCCCGGCTGGCCGGCGATCAAGAGCGACAACGCCGACACGAACTACCACGCCCAGATCGGGCTGCTCGGCGACGCCGTCCAGACGGCGGGCGGATGCACGATGGCGGTCGGGCCCGGCGCGGTGTTCGGGGTCGGGAACGGCGGCGGGCGGGTGGACCGCTACGTCACCACGCCCGACCGGGTGACCGCCGCCGACTGGGCGCGCTGCCCGCTCGCCGCGGTCGACGTCGACGACCTGTTCCGCGCCTACATCGACGCGGGCGTCGACATCGAGGGCGAGCAGGAGCCGCTGACGGAGCGCAGGCGCGCCGCCGCCGCGGCCGCCGCCGACCGGCGGGTCGGGCAGGTCATGACCGGGATCCCGGACGGGACGACGGTGCTGCTCGCCGGGCTGTCCGACGTGAGCGTCGACCCGCACCTGCGCGTCGCCATCGCCCAGACCAAGGGAAGCGGCGGGCAGTACAGGCCCGGGTACATGACGTCCAGCGCCACCCGGCAGGACGGGCTCGTCACGCTCACCGACCTGACCGCCACGACGTTGAAGACGCTCGGGCTGCGGCAGCCGAAGGAGGCCGTCGGGTCGGTGTGGCGGTCGCAGCCGTCGTCGGTGCCGACGCAGGAGCGGGTCGAGGCGCTGGAGGACGAGGACGTCGCCGCGCAGGCCATCCGCGCCGTCCAGACGTCGTTCTACTGGGTGCTGTTCGCGACGCAGCTCGTCCTGTACGGGATCGCGGCGATCGCGCTGCGGCGGCTCGGCGGCGACCGCGCTTCGCGGGCGCGGATCCTCGGCGGCACCCGCGTGATCGCGCTGCTCGGCGGCGCGGCGACCGGCGCGTCGTTCCTCGCGGGGCTGCTGCCGTGGTGGCGGGCCGAGAACGCGACGGCCATCCTGATCTGCACCGTGCTCGGCTTCGCGGGACTGCTGACGGGGGTGGCGCTCGCCGGTCCGTGGCGGCGGTCCGCGTTCGCGCCCGGGCTGGTGATCACGCTGGTGACGGCGCTCGTCCTGGCGCTGGACGTGATGACCGGCTCGAACCTCCAGCTGAACACGCTGATGGGCTACACGGCGCTGGTCGCCGGGCGGTTCTACGGCTTCGGCAACCAGGCGTTCTCGCTGTTCGCCGTCGCGTCGATCCTGACGGCGGCGTGGCTGACGGAGTACCCGCTGCGCGCGGGACGCAAGACGCTCGCGCTCGGCATCGTCGCGGCGATCGGCGCGTTCGCGGTCGCCGTGGACGGGCTCCCGGCGTGGGGCAGCGACTTCGGCGGCGTGCTGGCGATGGTCCCGGCGTTCGCGATGCTCGGCCTGATGGTGACCGGACGCCGCGTCTCGCCGCTCAAGCTCGCGCTGTTCTGCCTGGCCGGCGCGGCGCTGGTGCTGTTCATCTCGTACCTGAACTCCAGGAGCGCGAACCCGACGCACCTCGGCCGGTTCTGGCAGGACCTCGCGAACGGCGACGCGTGGGGCGTGGTCGTCCGGAAGTTCAACGCGATGCTGAACAGCCTCGGGTACTGGCCGTTCACGCTGCCGCTCGCCGCCGCGATCGGGTTCCTGTTCTTCGTGCTGGCGCGGCCCACGCGGTGGCGGGTGTCGCTGCTACAGCGCGCGTACGAGCACAGCGTGACGATGCGTCCCGCGCTGCTGTGCGCGCTGACGGTCGGCGTGATCGGGATGCTGGTGAACGACTCGGGCGTGGTGATCCTGTCGGTGGCGTTCAGCCTGTCGACTCCGCTGATGCTCGCCGCGGGCGTCCGGTCGCTGGAGATCGACCTGTGGAACGAAGACTCTGAACCACCAGCGCCGTCAGGATCAGCAGCAGAGTCCACGGAACAACAGTCGGCCGAACGACGGTGAACAGCCAGGACAGGTCGTCGGGGAGCTTGATGCGGGCGGGCGCGCGGGCCGGGAGGTAGGCGAGGCTGAGCGCGGTGGTGTGGGCGAGGAGGATCCAGTCGACCCGCGTCCAGGGCAGCAGCGCCAGCACCGCCCAGCCGAACCCGTCGTACCAGGGCAGCGCGTAGGGGGCGGCTAGGAGCCACGCGAGGACGAACGCCGCCGCGACCCGGCGGTTCTCCGCGTCCCGCGAGAGCGGCGCCCCTGGGGTGTCGTCCTTGGGCAGGGCGCGGACGAGCAGCACGAACAGCGCGAGCCCGACCAGCACGGCGCCGGTCTTGATGATCGTGCGCTGGGAGCCGCGTCCGAGGAACTCGTCGACGAGATGCCAGGGCGTGGCGAACGAGACCATGTCGCTCGCCTCCCGCACCTGGTCGAGGGCGTGCGGACCGGCGAGTGCGTAGGAGATAGCGGTGACGGCCCCGGCGCCGCCGAACAGCGCGGCGAGGCCGCCGATCGGCCGCCAGCGGCGTTCCGTCCAGGCCTCGCGGAGCAGCGCCCAGGCGGGGCCGGCGCCGACGAGCGCCGCCGGAACCTTGATCGCCGCGCCCGCGCCCGCGAGAACGCCCGCGCCGAGCGCCCGCATCCAGCCGGGACGTTCCCGCCCGCTGAAGACGGCGAGCGCGGCGACCATCGGCGCGATCGCGAGGACGTCGTTGTGCGCGCCCGAGACCAGGTGGAACAGCACGAGCGGGTTGCAGGTCCACAGCAGGGCCGTGCGGAGCCGCCGGTCTTCGGTCCTGGACGTCCGGTAGAGGATCAGCGCGGTGATCGCGAACGCGAGCGTGTTCACGACCGACAGGACGAACACGGTCAGCCGCACCGACCCGCTGCCGACCCAGGCGGCGAACGCCTGCTCGCCCGTCGCGATCGGCCCGTACACCGAGGGCGTGGTGCGCCATTCCTCCGGCGCCCCGGCGACGGGGTCCCCCGGCAGGTCGACGGCGCGGGTGGCGTACGGGTCGTGCCCGGTCGCCGCCATCCGCCCGTAGGAGGCGTAGTTGAGGTGGTCGGTGGACCCGACCGGCGGCATGACCATGAACGCGACGGCCGCGAGCAGCCCGGCGATCACCAGCGGCCGGGCCCCGACCTTCCAGCCGCGCCGGACGGCGACGAAGCACATGGCGAGCCCGGCCGCGCCCGCGACGACACCGGCCACGACGAGGCCGATCACCAGGTACGGCGAGGCGTTCACGTCCAGCGAGTACGGCGGGTGGGCGGGCCGCCCGCCGAGCGCGGGCTGGAACACCGACGGGCCCAGCAGGGCGGTGGTGAGGAAGCACGCCAGGCTGAGCCCGATACCGCCGAGCCCGGTCCGGCCCAGCCCGCTGGTTCCGAGTCGGGTCACGGGCGGCTGCCGCGCAGGCCGGTCAGGCGTCGCGTCACGGTGGCGGCCGCCGGGTCGCGGACGGCGAGCGCCCTGGCCACGTCCCGGAACTGGCGGGCGCGGTGCAGCTGGGCGCGCCAGTCGGTGCCGGTGGCGCGGTGCGCGAGCGGGACCTCGACCTCCCTGACGCGGAAGCCCTGGCGGAGCAGGTCGATGGTGAGCGCGGTCTCGACGCCGAACCCGGCGGCGAGCGGCAGCGCGGCGTCGAACGCGGCGCGGGTCAGGCAGCGCTGCCCGTTGAGCGGCGCGGTGGCCTCCCAGCCGGTGGCGCGGCGGATCCCGTCGCGGGACAGCCGGACGACGAACCCGTGCCCGCCGAGCTTCACGGTGGTGGTGAACACGGCGATGGTCATGTCGGCGTCGCCGGCCAGGACGGGTTCGGCGAGCGGGGCGGCCTCGCGGGCGGTGCCGGCGAGGTCGGCGTCCAGGAAGAGCAGGTGGCGGGGCTGGTCGCGGCCGTCGTCGAGCAGCCGGACGGCCTCGGCGCCGCTCTCCATCGCGGCGCCCTTGCCGCGGTTGCGGGTGTGCCGGACGACCCGCGCCCCCGCCTCGCGGGCGGCGCGCCCGGTGCCGTCGGACGAGCCGTCGTCGACCACGACGACGAGGCCCGCGCCGGGGAGTTCGTGCGCGGCCTTGACGGTGGCCGCGATGCGGTCGGCTTCGTCCTTGGCCGGGATGATCACCGCTAGGTCCTGCATATCGGCGATCGTAGTCGGGGTTGGCGGTACGGCGGGTGGCGCGGCGGGGAACGATTCAACCCGTTACCCCCGGGCATGACGGACGCCCCCCGGCGTTAACCGGAGGGACGACCGGCCAGGGGAGGCCGTGCGAGTGAGCGGGGTCGGCGGGTGAGTGGGCGGGGTGCGTGTCGAGTGCGGGCGGTTGCGGGACGGTTCAGCCGGCGTCCATGGCGGGTGCCGCGTCGTTCACGGTGAAGACGGTGTCGAGCCCGGTGACCTGCAGGATGCGCCTGACGGCCGGGCGCGGGGCCGCGAGTTCGAGCTCGCCGCCCTGCTCCTTGAGCCGCTTCATGGCGGCGAGCAGCACGTTCATGCCGGTCGAGTCGCAGAACTCGACGCCGCTGAGGTCGACCACGATGCGGTCGACCTGCTCGCGCAGGAGGCCCGCGAGGGCCGCCTGCAGCCTGGGCGCGGTGTAGAGGTCGAGTTCACCGGTCGCCGTGACGACGGCGTGACCCTCCTGAGACGCGGTCGAGACGTTTAGCTCCACGTCCGGCACACTATCTCGGGAACGGCCCGCGGGCCAGACAGTTCGCCAAGTCCCCTGCGGGGCGGGCGTGTCGCCGCTCGGACGGTCCCGTACCCTTTGAGAACTACGCACCGTGATGTTGTGATTTCGCCCCTGACCAGGGCAGAGGCACGTTCCACAGCGGCCGGGAGCGCGTCGTGGCGCGCGTCACGGCGCGCGGCGCGGCGGGCCTGAGCGCGGGTCCGGGCGAACTCTGCGGTTCCCGTCCCGCGGAGCCCGGGATTAGGGGAGGCTGGACGGGTGCAACAGCGGCAGGGGCACACGCGTGAGGGGGTACGCCGCGCGATGAAGGCGGATCCGAGAGAGACCCGGCTGCGCGAACGCCTGGAGACGATCCGGGCGCGCTCGGCGAAGTCCAGCTCGTGGCGCTCGTCCACCCAGTATCTGAGCCGGCTCGTGAACAAGGGCGGCTTCGTCCCCATCAAGACGCGCCTGTCCCGCGAGGACATCGCCTTCCTGTCCGGCGCCCGCGAGGAGGTCATCGCGTTCGCCGACCTCGGCGTCCGGCTGCTCGAACTGCACCGGCCGCAGGAGGCCGGGGGCATCACCAGCGATCCCGGCAGCCCCATCCGGCGGTGCCGCGCCTGCATGTCGCGGTGGCCGTGCCCGACGTTCCGCGCGATGGCGGAGACGCTCGACCAGTAGGCGCGACGCTCGACCGGTGGGCGCAACCGTCGCATCACTCTGTGTCATGGAAATCACTGTTTGTTCACCGAACGTACGCGCGAGCGCCGTCCGGAGTTCGTCCCGCCGGGTGAGGGGACCGGATGTCGTGGGGTCCCGCCCGCGTGGGGAGTGCTCGTGCGCGTCTATCTCGCCTTATCCGCCCGCCGTGACCGTGAACGGCTGGCGCCGCTGCTGTTCGAGGCCGCGAACCGCGCCATCGGCGCGGCGTTCCCCGTTCCCGGCGACGTGGTGTCGGCCGACTCCTGGACCGCGCCCGGCGGCGGCGCGGCGCTGCTCGGCTGGTCCAACGAGCCCGACTACGAGCTGCTGCCCGGGATCTTCACCGCGAGGCCCGGCCGCGTCCTCGGCTACTGCGGCTACCTCACCGACCCCGAGCACGACGCGGACGCCCTGCTCACCAAGGACGACCTCGGCGACGTCACCGCCGAGCTGGGCGGCGTCTTCGCCGCCTTCCGGGCCGGTGAAGGCGGCGTCACCGCCGCGACCGCGATCGCGCGGGTCTGCCCCGTCTACCACACCGAGACGCGGGGGGTGCGGATCGCCGGGAGCCGTGCGCTGCTCGTCCATCTGGTGGCGCGGGCGCTGGAGACGGGGCTGGCCGCCCCGCCGGTCGACCTGGCGGTGGAGGCGCTGCATCCGATCGTCCGGCACGGGTTCCTGACCAACGACGACACCCCGTTCCGCGGCGTCACGGCCCTTCCCGCCGCGACCGTGTTCGAGGCGGTGCCGGGCGAGCCGACCGTGATCCGCAGGCTGCCGGTGCCGCGGACGGGCCCGGCGCCCCGCGACACGGCGGGCCGCGCGAGGGCCGTGCAGCCGCTCGCGGAGTCGCTCATCGCCGCGGCGGCGCCGCTGGGGCGGCACCGCGAGCCGGTGACGCTGGCGCTGTCCGGCGGCCGGGACAGCAGGCTGATGGCGGCGGCGCTGGCGGCGGCGGGGGTGCGGTTCAGCGCGTCCACGCACGGGTTCGCGGACGACCCCGACGTGATCCTCGGCGGCCGGGTCGCGGCGGCGCTCGGCATCCAGCACGAGGTGCGGCTGACGGTCCCGGAGCCGAGCCGCGACACCGTGGCCGTCCAGCATCCGTTCGTGCGCGCCCATCACATCGTCCGCATGTGCGAGGGCATGAACTCGGCGTACGAGCGGGTGAACTCCTTCCGCCCGTACAGCCTCGTGCCGCAGACGTCCGGGTCGGGCGGGGAGACGTTCCGCGGCGGCTTCCTGTACGACCAGGACGACATCAGCGCCGAGGGGCTGCTCGCCCGGGTCCGGCTGATCTTCCGCGCGGCGGAGCCGATCATGACGCCGGAGGCGAACGCGCTCGCCGCCGCCGAGCACGCCCGCTGGGCCGGCAGGGCGGAGCGGGACGGCTTCGACGTCCTGGACAAGCTGTACCTGTACTACCGGACTGGACGCTGGATCGTCGGCTCGCACAGCGCGGTCCTGATGAACTCGCCGTACTACCACCCGTTCTTCGACAACCGGGTCATCCGCGACGTGCTGTCCCTGCCCGCGTCGTGGCGGCGCAGCGAGGAGCCGTTCTTCCTGCTGCTGCGGGAGCTGGCGCCCGCGCTCGTGCGCATCCCGCCGGAGGGCAAGCGGTGGCGGTTCGACCGGGAACGGCGGCGCCCGCTGCTCGCCGGCCGCCGGGCGTGGCGGACCCGCGCCGCGCTCCCCGCACGGGGCCGGACGGCGTCGTTCAACTGGCGGCTGTCCGGCGACGAGGCGTTCCGCCGGATCTTCACCGAGCAGATCATGGACGGCCCCGCGGCCCTGTTCGAGCTCGTCGACCGGCAGGCGATGGCGGACGTGCTGGCCGACACGACCAGCCGCCGCTACTCCAAGCAGATCTGGCACGCCTACACGCTCAGCGTGCTGCTGTCGGGCGCGTGGCGTGAGCCCGTCCCGAAGCTGTCCCCGGTGAGGATCCCGATCCCCGCGGCCTGATTCAGGCGGTCCGGCGGTCAGACCGTCAGCGGCAACCGGACCTCGAAGCGGCAGCCGGGCCCCTCGTTGGCGACGCCGATCTCACCGGCGTGGGCCTCGACGATGCCGCGGGCGATGGCGAGCCCGAGCCCCGCGCCGCCGCCCGGCGTCCGGGCCGCCTCGCCGCGGAACGCGACGTCGAACACGCGCGGCAGGTCGTCCTCGGGGATGCCGCCGCAGGCGTCCGCGACCGTCACCCTGGCCTCGCCGCCGCGCACCTCGCCGGTGACCTCGACGGCGCCGTCGCTCGGCGTGTGCCTGATCGCGTTGACGACGAGGTTGCGCAGCGCCCGGCCCAGCTCGCCCGCGTCCACCTGGACGGGCAGCCCCTCGCGGACGTCGCCGTGCAGTCGGACGCCCTTCGCCCGCGCCAGCGCCTCCGCGCCCGCGACCGCCTCGGCGACCAGGTCCGCCAGGCCGACCCGCTGCCGGGACAGGCGCAGCGCCCCGGCGTGGATGCGGGACAGCTCGAACAGGTCGTCCACCATCTCGGCGAGCCGCTCCACCTCGACGCGGATGCGCTCGTGGTAGCGCTGGACGGTGTCCTGGTCGGCGACGACCTCGTCCTCCAGCGCCTCGGCCATCGCACGCAGCCCGGCGAGCGGGGTGCGCAGGTCGTGGCTCACCCAGGCGACCAGCTCGCGGCGGCTGGCCTCCAGCGCCTGTTCCCGCTCGTGGGACGCGGCGAGCCGCGCGTAGGCGGCGTCCAGCTCGCGCGACAGCTCGGCCAGCTCGGCGGGCAGCGGCCCGGACGGCGGCCGGAACCGGTCGGCGCGGACGGCCTCCACCAGCGTCCGGTTCGCGGCCACGAGGCGGCGCCCGAGCAGGACCGACACGCCCAGCGCGACGACCCCGGCGGACATCACCACCACCAGGACGACCGACCGGTCATGGTCGTTGATCAGCATCAGGAACGAGATCAGGAGGATGCCGGAGACGGTCGCCAGCACGGTCGCCGCGCCCACCACGATCAGCTGCACGGCGATCGACCGGCTGCGCAGCGCGTACAGGACAACGAGCGCGACACCCGCGACGGCGAGCGCCGCGAGGGCCGCGTAGACGAACACCTCCACCAGCGCCCAGAACGGGATCATGACGCGTCCACCGGTTCGTAGCGGTAGCCGACGCCCCAGACGGTGACGATGCGGCGGGGCGTGGTCGGATCGTCCTCGATCTTCTCGCGGAGCCGCCGGACGTGGACGGTGACGGTGGAGGAGTCCCCGAACGTCCAGTCCCAGACCTGTTCGAGGAGCTCCTCGCGGGTGAACGCCTGCCGGGGATGGCGCAGCAGGAACGCCAGCAGGTCGAACTCGCGGGACGTCAGCGACAGGCGCTCGCCGCGCAGCCCGGCCTCGTGCGCGCTGACGTCCACGATCAGGTCACCGTCGTGCAGCGGGCCGGAAGGCCCGGCCGGGACCACCGATCCCCGCGCCCGCCGCAGCACGGACCGGACCCGCAGGGCCAGCTCGCGCGGGCTGAACGGCTTGGTCACGTAGTCGTCCGCGCCGGTCTCCAGCCCGACGAGCCGGTCGGCCTCCGAGCCGAGCGCGGTCAGCATCACGATCGGGACGGCGGAGGTCTCGCGGAGCCGCCGGCACACCTCCAGGCCGCCCATCCCGGGCAGCATCAGGTCGAGGACGACGAGGTCCGGCGGGTCGTCCAGCGACCTGGCCCGGCGCAGCGCTGCCGGGCCGTCCGCGACGCAGACCACGTCATGGCCGTCGCGGGCCAGGTAGCGGGCGACGACCTCCGCCACGGTCGGATCGTCGTCGACCACCAGGACGCGGCCGGCATGGGACACGGAGTTCACGTCCTCACGCTACGGCCGCCAAAGCCGTTCCCGTTCGCACGTCATCACCCTGTAAGGAACTGATCACGACACGCGTCGCCTATGTCGCATCACGGGATGATCCTCGCTTTAATGGCCCGATGCCCGCCCCCACCCGCACCGCCACCCCCGCCGGCGGGACGATCGCCCTGATCCTCGTCGGCGGCGCGGTCGCGACCGCCATCGGCACGATCATGACGTTCGCCGCCGTCTACCAGACGGACTTTCTGGTGCATATCCGGCACTCCACCGCCTACTACGCGTTGCAGTGCGTCCTCGTCGGCCTCTTCACGGCGGTCGGGCTCATGCTCACCCGCCCGCGCGGTCCGGTCGCGCCGATCGTCGCGGCGGTCGCCGGGCTCGTCGCCCTCTTCGTCGGCATCCGGGCGGGCCTGCTCCTCTACACCTTCACCCACGGAGGGGCCTCCGGCGACTACGTCATCGAGGTGCTGAAGCCGCACTTCGACCCCTGGGACCTGCTTGCGCCGCTGGTGGCCGGGGCGGTCGGTGGGCTGCGGGTCGTGATGGTCGCGAGCAGCCTCGCCCCACGCCGCCCGTCAGGCCCGCCGTTCGGCCAAACTCCAGGCGGGCAATTCGGCCAACCCGGCGTCCCCGGCCAGCCGATGCCGGGCCAGCCGATACAGCCTCCGGCCTCGCAGTACCAGCCTCCGGCACCGCCCTACCAGCCCCCGGTGCCCCCGCACCAGGCCCCGGCGCAGCCGTACCAGGCTCCGCCCGCCCCCGGTCCGGGTCAGGGACCGCCCCCGGCAGGGTCTCAGGGTGGCGCTCCGCCGTACGGCGGGGGCTGAGGCCGTCCAGGGTCGTCCCCGAGGGTGATGACCTTCCCCGGGCGAGCGAATACGGTGGGGCCATGGGTAAGACGATCCTCACCGTCATCGGTGTCATCCTCGCGATATGGCTGGCGATGACCGCCATCGGCGCGATCCTGTCGATGCTGAAGTTCTTCTTCTTCATCGGCTTCGTCGCCGTCCTGGTGGTCCTCGCCGTGACCGCCGTGTCCAAGATGTCCAAGAACCGTTAGCGGCGCCCCTTGCCGCGCCCTCACCGGTGACCGCATGATGCCGGGACAACCAGGCGGTCATCGGCGAAGGGACCTACCGTGCCGGGTCTGACGGAGACGCTGCGCGAGCGGGCACGCTCGCATCCGGACCGTGTCGCCTACATCGCGGGCGACACCGAGATCACCTACGGCGACTTCGACCGGCGCGCCGACCGGGTCGCCGCCGCGCTCGCCGCCGCCGGCGCCGGGCCCGGCGACCGGGTCGCGATCCTCGACAAGAACTCGCTCGAATACGTCGAGCAGCTCTTCGGCGCGCCGCGGATCGGCGCCGTCCAGGTCCCGGTGAACTACCGGCTGGCGCCGGACGAGGTCGCCTACATCGTCAACGACGCGCAGGCGAAGGTCTTCGTCGTCGGCGCCGACTTCCTCCCCGTCCTGGACGCGATCGCCGACAGGCTGGAGCACACGACCCACCTCCTGGTCATCGGCGGCTCGGACCACCCCTACCAGGACTACGCCGCCTGGATCGACGCGGCGCCCGACGCCCCGCCGGAGCCGGCCCATGTCGCCGACACCTCGGACGTGTTCTGCCAGCTGTACTCGTCGGGCACCACGGGCCTGCCCAAGGGCGTGATGCTGACGCACGACAACTACTTCGCCGCGCTGACCACGACCAACGAGACGTGGAACGTCGACGAGACGTCCGTGCTGATGGTCGCGATGCCGATGTACCACGTGGCGGGCAACATGCTCGCGCTCTCCGCGATCCACAACGGCATCCCCGGCGTGATCGTCCGCGAGCCCGACCCGACGCTGATCGCGCAGGGCATCGAGCGGAACCGGGTCACGCACATCTTCCTCGTCCCGGTCCTGCTGCAGTTCATGCCGCTGATCCCGGACGTCACCGCCTGCGACATGTCCAGCCTCCGGCTCATGCTGTACGGCGCGTCGCCGATCAGCGAGGACGTGCTGCGCGGCGCGATGCGGATGCTCCCGGCCACCGAGTTCATGCAGGTGTACGGCCTGACGGAGGTCACCGGCGCGATCGTGATGCTGCCCGCCGCCGACCACGACCCGGACGGCCCGAACGCCCACCGGCTGCGCAGCGCGGGCCTGCCCAACCCCGGCTGCACCCTCAAGATCGTCGACCCGGCGACGCAGGAGGAGCTGCCCGCGGGCCAGGTCGGCGAGATCCTCTGCCGGACGCCGCAGAACATGAAGGGCTACTGGCGCAAGCCCGAGGCGACGGCGGCCGCGCTGTCCGACGACAACTGGTTCCGCACGGGCGACGCCGGCTACCTGGACGAGGACGGTTACCTCTACATCCACGACCGCGTCAAGGACATGATCATCTCGGGTGGCGAGAACATCTATCCCGCCGAGGTGGAGAACGTCCTGATGGGCCATCCCGACATCAGCGACTGCGCGGTGATCGGCGTCCCGGACGCCAAGTGGGGCGAGACCCCCAGGGCGATCATCGTCGCCACGTCCGACATCACCGACAAGGACATCATCGACTACTGCCGCGACCGCCTGGCGCACTTCAAGTGCCCCACAACGGTCGAGCGCCGCGAGGCCATCCCCCGCAACCCGACCGGGAAGATCCTCAAACGCGAGCTCCGCGCCCCGTACTGGGAGGGCCAGGAGCGCCAGGTCCACTAGGGGTAGCGGACCACCGCCGACAGGGGCCGGTGGTCGGACGCCTTCACCCGCTCGGCCGGGACGCTGCACGAAACGGCGGCGGTCCGGCTGATGAAGAGGTAATCGGTCTTCTCCACGGCGGCACCCGTCCAGTCCTGGCGGGTCATGGCACCGGCACGCGACTCACCGGACTGGTCGCATTCCTCATACGTCCGATACAGCGGATCGAACGCCGGGCTCTCCGGCGCGGCACCGAGATCGCCACCGAACAGGACCCGCCCGCTTCCCGCAAGGGCGGCGAGGGCGGTGGCCTGCTTGCGTCGCCATGCCGCGTCCTCCGACGGGCTGAGCTGCGTCACGCACACCCGGGTGGTCCAGGCCGTGACCTCTCCGCACAGGGCGACGGGCGCACGTCCAGCAGGCGCTGGAAGTTCGGTACGTTCCACTCCCGCAAGCGGAGTCGCAGTACCGATGGCGACACCGAGCCGCCCCTGCCCCTGAGCGCAGGACGGCGCCCCGGACGAAGCGCCGAACGCCCAGGCCCACCGGGAGTCAGCCTTCTTGAAGGCCCGCACATGCCCTTCGCAGACCTCCTGCAGCAGCACGGCGTTCGCCGCTACCGTCCGCCCGCCGACCTCGGTGCCCTTCATCCGCTGCGAGATCTGCTCGCCGAGCGCGCCCGGATCGGCCCCGAGCGGGCACCCGGGCTCCACACCCCCGCAAACGTTCCAGGTCACGGCATTGATCGTGGCCTCCTCCGGTGGCGGCGCCGCGCCGTCGGCATGGGCGGCGGGCGAAGAACCGCCATCGCCCTGCAGGCCCTCGATGCTCGCGCCGGTCAAGGCGGCGGCGACGACCGCGCCGGCGGCGCAGATCGAGAGAAGGGGAATCAGGGCGCGGGGGGATCGCACACGTGCTCCAGGTGGGGGGTCAGCCGGGGACGATGCCCGAATCCCACCACAACAAGATCGGCTTTCGCCAGCGATTCCCGCCGAACCACCCCGAAGGGCCCGGCGAGAACTCCCGCCGGGCCCCTGGAGCGCCGCTAGTCGAGCAGTCCGGTGACCGTGCCCGCGCCGACCGTCCGGTTGCCCTCGCGGATGGCGAAGCCGAGGCCCTCGGTCATCGCGACGGGACTGCCGAGGTCCACGGTCATCTCGACCGAGTCGCCCGGCATCGCCATGCGGCCGTCGCCGCCGAGGTCGACGCCGCCGACGACGTCGGTCGTCCGGAAGTGGAACTGGGGCCGGTAGCCGTGGAAGAACGGCCTGCTCCGGCCGCCCTCGCCCGCCGTCAGGACCCGCACCTCCGCCCGGAACCGCCGGTGCGGCCGGATCGCGCCCGGCACGCTGACGACCTGGCCGCGCCGGACCTGGTCCCGCCGGACGCCGCGCAGCAGCATCGCGGTGTCGTCGCCCGCCTCGGCGTGCTCCATCGCCCGCCCGAACGACTCCAGCCCGGTCGCGACGGTGCGGAACGACTCCCCGAGACCAACGACCTCGACGGCGTCACCGGCACGCAGGATGCCCTGCGCCACGACACCGGTCACGACGGTGCCGCGCCCGGTGATCGTCAGGACGCCCTCGACCGGCATCAGGAACGGCTTGTCGAGCACCCGCTCCGGCACCGGCACGTACGCGTCGATCGCGTCGAGCAGGTCGACGATCCGGGCCGTCCAGTACGGGTCGCCCTCCAGCGCCCGCAGCCCGGACACCCGGACGACGGGTATCTCGTCCCCGGGGAACCCGTACTCCGACAGCAGCTCCCTGACCTCCAGCTCGACCAGGTCGAGCAGCTCGGTGTCCTCGACCATGTCGGCCTTGTTGAGCGCGACGACCACGTGCCCGACCCCGACCTGCCGGGCCAGGACGATGTGCTCCCGCGTCTGCGGCATCGCCCCGTCCTGCGCGGACACGACGAGCACGGCCCCGTCCACCTGCGCCGCCCCCGTGATCATGTTCTTCACGTAGTCGGCGTGCCCCGGAAGGTCGACATGGGCGTAGTGCCTGGTCGCGGTGGTGTAGTGGACGTGCGAGACGTTGATGGTGATCCCGCGGTCGCGCTCCTCGGGGGCCCGGTCGATCCGGTCGAACGGCACGGCGGACGCCATCCCGCGCTCGGCGAGCACCTTCGTGATCGCCGCGGTCAGCGTCGTCTTGCCGTGGTCGACGTGCCCCATCGTGCCGATGTTCACGTGCGGCTTGTCGCGCTCGTAAAGCTGCTTGGCCATTGTCCTGTCCTCACTGGTGGATCCGGTGAGAACCCGCTTGGGCCACCCCCCTCCGCTGGTTCTCCGGAGGGTGGGACGGAGAGGGGTCAGCTTCGCCTGAGCGCAGCGAACCGGGGGGCGTGGGGGGTCGTCCCCCCACAGGCAAAGCGCGCGCCGTCGACGACGACGACCGCGTCCGCTGCCGAGAAGGCAGCCGACACCGCGCTCAGCAGGCCAAGGGCCGCGAGCGTCGGGGTGCCGACTGCCAGGAACATGCTTCGAAGATTAAGAGCCGGAACCCGCCACGTCGACAGATTTTCCACCTGCGGAAACACGCAACAGGACAAACCCCACGCCCGCCCCCGCGAACTGGAACCCGGCAATGGCCAGCACGAGCCCCACGGCCCCGATGGCGTCGGCGGAGGCCGCCGTCAGCGCCGCACCCACCGCCGAAGCGCCGATCTTGAGGCTCCCGGCCGTCGTGTTGACCTGGCCGAGCCGACCTGCCGGCGCTTCCCGCTGCCGGAGCATCAAAGTCGCCGCAAAAACCGGCCCTTCACAAATGCCCGCGACCACACAGGCACCAGTAGCCCACGCCACCGACGGCGTGACGGCAAGCGAGGCGAGCGAGCCCCCGAACGCGACGAGCCCGACGAGCATGACCGGCTCCGCGTGCTTGGGCGTCAGCCACCGGCTGGACGCGAGCGAACCGACCAGCGACCCAACCGCCATGGCAACGAGCAGCCGCCCACCCGCACTCGGAGACGCGCCCATGTGCTCGGCGAGCAGCACCGCAGTTACCGCGACCCCACCGAACCCCATCCACGCAAGCGTCGTGGCAGCCGTCAGCGCCCGCAGAACCCGCCCCCGGACCAGCACCACCAACCCGCCCGCGATCATCGAGAACCCGCCGCTCACCTCGGACTTCGAATCAGCGGCCGGCCCGGGAAACGGCAACAACGGAAGCGTCAACAACCCGAGAACCCCAGCGACGACAATCGCGACCCCGGCGTACTCCCCACCTGCCACGGCCGCGAGCCCAGCAGCCAGCCCCGGCCCCGCGATGCCCGCCAGGTTGTAGCTGGACGCCTCAAGCCCATAGGCCCGCGAAAGCCGCCCCGGCGGCACGAACCGCGGCAGCAAACTCGTCAACGCGACAACCACCGGCTCGGTACACCCGACCACCGCCGCCACAAGCAACGCGAGCACAAGCGGCGACCGCCCCGCCATCCCCAGCAGCAGCCCGGTCGCGACGGCGTACCCGGCCGCAAGAGCGACGGCGACACCACGCGGCCGGGCGACCCTGTCCACGACGATCCCGAGCAACGGCCCGCTGAGCACATACGGCAACGTCATCGCGGTCTGGAGATACCCGGCGCTGGCAGCGTCCCCAGTGCGTGCCTGCACGGTCAGGACCAGTGCCGTGGCGACCCCTTCGGCGGACACCCGCAGCAACGTCGCCGACGTGAGGTGCAGCGGCAGCGCCGATCGGCCGATCACCCTCCGCATGGTGGCACAGCAGAATGACAGAAGATCCAGGCCACCTAGACTGCAGAGTGTGACGGTAGCGAACGAGCATCGGGTAACCAGCGAGGTCGGACGGCTCCGGACCGTCCTCCTGCACCGTCCCGGCGCGGAACTGAAGCGGCTCACCCCACGCAACAGCGACAAGCTCCTGTTCGACGCGATCCCCTGGGTCGGCAGGGCCCAGGAAGAGCACGACGCGTTCGCCGAGGCCCTCCGCTCACGCGGCGTGGAGGTCCTGTACGTCACGGAGCTTCTGCAGGACGCCCTGGAGTACGGGCCCGCCCGCGAGCAGGCCATCGCGGACGCCATCGTCGACCTCCGCCTGGGCGACCAGCTCCGCCGCGTCGTCGAGGAGTACCTGCGCGACCTCGACCCCGAGAACCTCGCGCACACGCTGATCGCGGGCCTGGCCCACGAGGAGCTCAAGGCGGGCCACGGCCTCGTCTACCGCCTGATGAACCGCCTGGACTTCATCGTCGACCCGCTCCCCGGCCTGCTGTTCACCCGCGACAACAGCACATGGATCGGCGACCGCCCGGCGGTGACCAGCCTCGCCATGGAGGCCCGCCGCCGCGAGTCCGCACTGACGGGCCTGATCTACGCCCACCACCCACGCTTCGCAGACGTAGACCCGGTGTACACCCCGTCCCTAGAACACCTAGAGGGCGGAGACGTCCTCCTCCTAACTCCAGGCGTGATCGCCGTAGGAACCGGCGAACGAACAACCCCCGCAGGCGTAGAACGCCTAGCCCGCCAGGTCATAGGAGCAGGACTGGCAAACACAGTTCTAGCCGTCCCCATCGCCCAGGAGCGCGCCACCATGCACCTGGACACGGTCTGCACGATGGTCGACGTGGACACCGTCGTCATGTACCCGCCGGTCGCCCACTCCCTGACCGCCCACACGGTCACCCTCAACAACGGCGACCTCCGCGTAAGCGAGCCGCGCCCCTTCCTAGAGGCTGCCGCCGAAGCGATGGGCCTGGACCGCCTAAAGGTGATCGACACCGGCCTGGACCCGGTAACCGCAGAACGCGAACAGTGGGACGACGGCAACAACACCCTCGCCGTGGCCCCCCGCCTATGCGTCGCCTACGAACGCAACATAGAAACGAACGCCCAGCTAGAGGCGTCCGGCATAGAGGTCATAAGAATCACCGGCAGCGAACTGGGCACCGGCAGAGGCGGCCCCCGCTGCATGTCCTGCCCAATCCTCAGAGACCCCCCACCCACCTAACCAAGATGGGTCGCGAAGCGACCAAAACACACACGCGCATTGAGCAACCCATCAGACGCGCGCACCGCGCACCCCCCGACGCGCAATGAGCAACCACCGGACGCAACAACCCCAGCCCGCACAGCAACCACGCAACAACCTAAATGCTTGCGATCGCGTCCGAAGGCAGGTTCGAGCTTGCGAGAACCTGATCGCGCAGCGAGCCGCCAGGCGAGCCGGAGCGATGCCAGCGATCGCCCGTGTTTCTCGACGATGGAGGCCCGCCAGGGCCGAAGGAGGAGAGAAATACAAAAAAACGAATACAGCTCGGGCGATGTCGACGGGGGCACGACAACGCCCGAGCTTGGGGAGGACATTACAAGGTCGGCGCGGGATTCTCTAGACGGGGTCCGGGTTAAGCCGGGTATGCCCTGCTCGCAGCGGTCCCGTTTCGACGTCCGTCGCGTAGATCGTCCGGTTCGTCCATGAGATCTGGGAAGTCGGCGAGGTCTGGGACGGCGGCGTGCTCGCCCGCGGGGGCGGCCCGCCCGTTCTGCCCGCTGGATGATTTCGGCGCCCGCAGGACGGCCCAGACCGTGGTGGAGCCGTCCTCGTGGCGGACGCCCCAGCCTTCGGAGAGCGCCTCGACGATGCCGAGGCCGCGCCCGCCGAGCGAGGACAGGGTGCCGGGGCCGCGGCGCGGCTCGGTCATGGCGCCGCCGTCGCTGACCTCGAGTTCGAGGACGTCGCCGCGGCGCAGCCAGCAGACCCTGACCTGGCCGGACGGCAGCGGACGTGCATGGCGGAGGGCGTTGCTGAGAAGCTCGCTGACGATGACGCTGGCGTCGTCCACGACGGATTCGTAAACGCCCGAGTCGACCAGCTCCGAGCTGAGGCGCCTCCGGGCGACCGCGACGCTGGACGGTGCATGTGGGAGCAGTACGACGCTCGACGCCCTCACCTCCCCGTGGTTTCGTGTACTCGGATGAGTCCCGTCACCGCTCTTCCAGTACGACCGAAATGCCCTGTTGGTCGGGACCGGAAACCCGAACGGTTCATTCGCCACCTGCACAACGAGTCACCGGCCATCCGGTCACGGTGATCACCCCCGCATCGGAATCCCGTCACGAACGGCAACCATCCAAGGATCTATCCAGCCAACGGTGGATTTACTCCTCGGCCGCTCGTTTCGTCCGTCACACCCCGTGGACGCCGCACTTTCCCGCAGGAAAGCGGCCGCGACGACCGTCGAGACCACATGAATGCCCTGGTCACGGCTGTCCTATCGTGGCGCGACGGTTCGGATTTGATTACGCTGAGTAGTCACAGGACGGCCTCCCCGGTCACTGACGCGACACGTTGACACTAGGCCCCGGCGGCGGGTCAGGGCGCCGCGCGGAGCACGAGCCGCATGCACGTTCCGTTACCGGCATGCGCGCCACCTGCGGGTCCATGGCCTTCTGTGGCCTGCAGAACTACGTTCGGACGGGGTGCCAAACCGTCCGATCGGAGGGCCTCGTCCCGCTGCGCCGGACCTATGTGAGATCCCTCACTTTTGCCGTGCGAGGCCGGATGCGCGGAGATCGTTCCGCCCTGCGCCTCGGTCAGGCGTTTGACGATGTAGAGGCCGAGCCCGATGCCGCCGAACCGCCGCCGGTCCCCGGCGTCCCCCTGGACGA
Organism: Actinomadura sp. 3N508; assembly: GCF_044326375.1. Classification (NCBI taxonomy): domain Bacteria; kingdom Bacillati; phylum Actinomycetota; class Actinomycetes; order Streptosporangiales; family Thermomonosporaceae; genus Actinomadura; species Actinomadura sp. 3N508. The sequence continues at coordinate 177,523 of NZ_JBIRAX010000010.1, read as the reverse complement.
ACCGCTCGAAGATCCGCTCATGGTCGCCCGCCGGGATGCCGATGCCCTCGTCGGCCACGGTCACCACGATGGCGCCGCCCTCGCGGACGGCCCGGACGCTGACCGTCCCGCCGTCCGGGGAGTACTTGAACGCGTTCTCCAGCAGCTGCCCGAGGACGATGTCGGTCGCCATCGCGTCCCCGCGGCAGGACGGCAGCCCGGGCTCGATCTCCAGCTCGACGCGGTGCAGCGGCGACAGCGACCGGAACCCGCCGACGACACCCTCCAGCACCCGCGTCAGGTCGAACGACTCGATCGTCACGGTCAGCTCGTCGGCGCCCGCGCGCGAGCCGAGCAGCAGGTGCTCGACGAGCCGCCCCAGCGACTGGGCGCGTTCGGCGATGGTGGCGACGGCGGCGCGCCGGTCGGTGTCGGGCAGCTCGTCCCACCGGTTGACCAGCGTGGAGGCGAAGCCCTGCACGACCGTGATCGGGGTGCGCAGCTCGTGGCTGGTGGTGGCGAGGAACAGGTCCTTGGCCTCCTCCAGCGCCTTCGCCTCCGACACGTCGCGGAAGTCGACGACGAGCTCGCCGGTCTCCTCGATCTCGGCGGCGAGCACGTTCAGCCACGTCCCGGACTCCAGCCGGTACGTCAGCATCTCGCCGAGCGCGGGCATGCCGAACGGCAGCGGCCGCCCGAGCGCGTGCTCCGGCGCGATGCCGGTGAGGGTGTGCGCGGCGGGGTTCCACTGCCGGACGACGAGGTTGTGGTCGAGCACCGCGATCCCGTCCGCGCTGGAGTCGATCACGGCACGCTCGTGCGCCCGCTGCCGGACGACCTCCGCGTACGCGACGGCGTTGCCGACCGCGACGCCCGCGTGCCCGGCGAGCAGCTCCAGCAGCTCCAGCTCGATGTGCCCGACCTTGTGCCCGGAGAACAGCGCGTAGAGCGCGCCGTAAGGCCGGTTCTGCAAGTAGGACAGGCCCAGCGCGATCGTGTGCAGCCCGGAAAGCTCGGACCAGATCAGGTCCCCGAGGCGCTGCTCGCCCGTCGCGAGCTTGACCGTCTTGCCCGACCGCAGCAGCTCCCCGACCAGGCTCGTCCGCAGGTCGGCGGACGTGCCGCGCATGTGCTCGGGCAGCCCGGACATGTTCACCAGCCGCAGCCGGTCGCCCTCGATCCGCACGAAGCCGCCCGCGTCCGCGCCGGTCAGCTCGATCAGCGCGGCGGTGATCCGGTCGAGCACGACGGCGAGGTCCAGCTCGGCGTTCAGGTCGGCGACGATGTCGTTCAGCCGGCGGACGAGCCGCGCCCGCTCGGTGATGTGGTGCTGGACGATCTCGTCCTCGTCGACCGGGTGGTACACGCCGACCCAGCCGAGCAGGGTGCCGGACGGGTCCTTCAGCAGGCTCGTGTCGATCCGGACGTCGATGAGGCGGCCGTCCCGGTGGAACCGGCGGGTCGCGATCGAGATCTGCCCGCCCTCGCCCTCGCTTTCGCCTTCGCCTTCGGCGAGGTCCGGCGAGTCGGCGGCGCGGCGGGTGAGGAGCCGCTCCTGGACGGCGTTGTGCTCGGCCTTCAGCTCGTGCGGGACGATCGGCGGCACCCGCCCGACCATCTCCGCGGCGCTCCAGCCGAACATGCGCTCGGCGGCCGGGTTCCACACCGTGACCCGATGCCGCTGGTCAACGGCCACTATCGCGTCGGCGGCGCTCTCGATGACCGCCCGCGCGATCGGGTCATGGACGTGGTGATGCACGCCTGTCATCGTGCCACCGGACTCCTGTCCGGCGCGGGGTAACTTACGCCGAAAGTTGCCACAGCCCCGCCGGTCGAACGGGAGCCTTACCGTTTGGTAAGCCTGCCGATGAGGAGCGCGGCGCCCCCGGCGACCAGGAACGACAGCAGCGAGGCGCTCATCCAGCTCTGCGTCTCGAAGTGCAGCGCGCCCTGGACGTCCTGCCAGAAGCCCGCCCACCGGCTGACGGTGCCGGGGTTGATGAGCTGGTACACGACGAACCCGACCGCCCAGGCGGCGATCATGCCCCAGCGGGACGGCGCCGTCCGCGAGGCGTCCCAGCCGCTGCCCCGGCGGCGGCCGAGGAAGAAGTCGGCGGCCAGCACGCCGAGCATCGGCACGAACACCGAGCCGATCAGCGACAGGAACCCCGCGTAGTCGCCGATGTCCAGCGCCAGCGCGAGCACCGTGATGATCACCCCGAGCGCGACGCTCAGCACGCGGCGGTCGGCGCGCGGGACGAGGTTCTGGATCGACACGGCCGTCGAGTAGGTGTCGGCGAACGACTGGTCCGCCTCGCGCAGCACGAAGACCGCGAAGAACACGACGCCGAGCGTGACGTTCAGGAACGGGTCGAAGACCTTGGTCGAGTCGCCCGCGACGAGCGCCAGCGCCAGCAGGCCGAGGACATAGGCGACGATCTGCGTGACCGAGTATCCGACGGCGGCGGCGCCGAACGCGGCCCGTTCCGTCCGGGAATGGCGGGTGTAGTCGGCGGCGACCGGGACCCAGGAGATCGACACCGCCAGCGCCGCGTCCGCCCCGAGCCAGAAGCCGCCCCACGAACCCTGCGTCAGGTCGGGCAGCGGCTCGCGGAGGAGCTGGACGTAGAAGTAGACCAGCGCTATCCCCACGGCGACCGTGACGTAACGGCGCAGGATCCGCACGGAGCCGAGCGGCCAGATGGTCAGCACCGTCGTGATCGCTCCGGCGGCGACGACGTAGCCCCAGCGCGGCACGCCGTCCCAGAGTTCGCGGGCCGCGTCCGCGATGACGATCAGCTCGAACGTCCCCCAGCCGATGAGCTGCGCGACGTTCAGCACGGTCGGCGCGTACGACAGCCGCGCGCCGAACAGGCCGCGGAGCAGCACCATCGCGGGCTGCCCGGTGCGCGCGCCGGGCACCGCCGCGAGGCCCAGCATCAGCCCGCCGAGGATCGTTCCAACGGCCATCGCCGCGATGCCCGCCATGATCGACAGGGTGGGCCGGCCGTCGGCGTCCGGCGCCAGGACGGTGTAGGCACCGGAGAAGGCCAGAAGGCTGACCCCGAGGTTCGCCCAGAAGGCGCTCTGGTCCCAGAAGCCCAGCACCCTGGGCGCGGGCTCGTCGAGCGTGAACGGAGCCTCATTGTTAGGACGCGCAGCACCATCACGCGCATCAACATCGGACGTCACGGACTCACACTCCCTACGCCGGCATTACCCGGACAGGTTCATGCGGTCGGCGACGCCTCTAAGGCCGCCCTCTCAGCCCGGCTTACACCTCTGCGGTGCGGCCCGAGCTCCCGCGGTCATCGGTCGGGCCCGATCGTACAACCGCCCGACTTCCCCCAAAAGGGCGTAGATCACCCCGAAGGCAACCGATCATGCGCGGCGCCCCGTCTGCGGCCACATCCGGCCGGGCCGCTTCAGGCCACGTAGCTTCAGGCCACGTAGGGGGCCCCGTCGCCGCCGCCCTCCATCGGGCGGCCCGCCTCGACCCAGCTCTTCATCCCGCCGTCGACGTTCCTGGCCAGCCAGCCCGCCTGGTTGAGCGCCCCGGTCACCTGCGCGGACCGCGACCCGGACCGGCAGATCACGTAGACCTCCCGGTCGCGTGGGACCTCTCCGGCACGATCACCCAGCTGCCCCATGGGAATGTGGACGGCCGTGGGCGCGTGGCCCGCGTCCCATTCGTCCTGTTCCCGGACGTCCAGCAGGTAGCCGTCCTGCGGGACGTCGGCGGCTCCCACCGCCGGCACGTCGTCCCCGAAATTCATCACACCCCCATGGAACCGCGCGAAGCACCCCTGCGTCGAATCACGCATGCGGTATCGGACGCTCCTTTTCGCGTCGCCCGGACTGGCCATGGTCCTGTCCCTGGCCGCCTGCGGCGACGAACAGGCCAAGGGGACCCCCGCCGACCAGCCTTCGGGCACGACGTCCGTGCAGCCCTCCGGCCCGCCGGCGGACTCCCTCACCATCAATGTCAAGGCCTCCAAGGAGGCACCCGCCAAGACCTGGACCCTGAAGTGCGAACCGCCCGGCGGTGACCATCCCAAGGTCGCCGACGCCTGCGCGGCCCTCGCCAAGGCCAAGGGCCAGGACCCCTTCAAACCCGTCCCCAAGGACCAGATGTGCACCATGATCTACGGCGGCCCCGAGCTCGCCACGGTCAAGGGCACCTGGCAGGGAAAGAAGATCGACGCCGAGTTCTCCCGTGACGACGGCTGCCAGCTGGACCGCTGGGAGAAGGTCGGCCCGCTCTTCGGCCCCGTACCCAAGGTCCGCTGACCGAGCCGTCCCCGTTTCGGCTCCGTCCAGACAACCACGCTCCCTACCCCACACCCCATACGACACCCACAGCCCACACGACCCATCGGCCTCGCCCGCCAGCCGGGCGGGGCCGCCTTTTTTGAAGATCGGCTCGCGGATTCACCATGCGGCTCATGAACTACATCGCGCTGGCCCTCGCCGCCGCGGGCGCCATCGCCGTCCTCTACCTCCTGAACGCCTCGATCACCGTGACCCCCCACGCGACGATCGAGCAGGCCCCGACGGTGACGTGCTCGTCCGTCCTCAGCGCCAGGAGCGGCAAGGAGACCCTCGAAATCCCCCTGAAGGACACGGAACGGACCGCGATCCACGGAGCCTGCGACCAGGCCCGCATCCAGCGCACCGGCTGGACGCTGCTCGTCGCCATCCCCACCGCGATCGCCGGCGCCCTGGTCGTCCCGCGCGGCCGCCCGGCCACATCGCCCGTCTAGGCGAGAGCGTCAGCGGCACCGGCTGAGATCCTTGTCCTTATGAGCACACCCCCGGACGGACTGCCCATCTACCGAGTCATCACCGGCCCGGACGACGCCGCATTCTGCAAGCGTGTGAGCGAAGCGATCGACCTCGGCTACGAGCTGCACGAGGGCCCCGCGGTCACCTTCAACGGCGAGCACGTCATCGTCGCCCAGGCGTTGCTCTGGCGCGGACAGCCGTAGCACCGCCCTGGCCGGTGCCCGGCTATTTGAGGAGGCGGGACATCCGGCGGTCGGCCAGCGGCTTGCCGCCCGTCTGGCAGGTCGGGCAGTACTGGAGCGACGAGTCCGCGAACGAGACCTCGCGGATCGTGTCGCCGCACACCGGGCATTTCTGGCCGGTCTTGCCGTGCACGCGCAGCCCGGTCTTCTTCTCGCCCTTGAGGTCCTGCGCCTCCAGCCCGCGCGAGCGCTCCACGGCGTCGCGCAGCGTGGTGACGATGGCGTCGTGCAAGGTCGCGACGTCGTCCTCGGTCAGCGAGGCGGCGATCTTGAAGGGGGACATCTTCGCGACGTGCAGCACCTCGTCGGAGTAGGCGTTGCCGATCCCGGCGATCACCTTCTGGTCGCGCAGCAGGCCCTTGATCTGGGTCCGCTTGCCGTCGAGGATCGCGCCGAGCGCCGCGGGGGTGAACGCGTCGTCCAGCGGGTCGGGCCCGAGCGATGCGACACCCGGGACCTCCGCGGCATCCCGGACGACATAGACGGCGAGGCCCTTCTTCGTCCCGGCCTCCGTGAGGTCGAAGCCGGAGCCGTCGTCCAGATGGACGCGCATGGCCAGCGGGTTCTTGCCACCGGGCCGGACGGGCCTGGCCGGGATCTCGTCGCGCCAGCGCAGCCAGCCCGCGCGGGCCAGATGGATCACCAGGTGCAGGCCGTCGACGTCCAGGTCGAGGAACTTGCCGTGCCGGGCCGCGCCGGTGACGGTCAGCCCGCCCAGCGACTGCACCGGCGGGTCGTAGGTCTTCAGCGCGGAGATGGCGAGCACGTCCACGCGCGCGACGACGTGTCCGACGACGCGTTCCCGCAGGAACCCCGCCAGCGCCTCCACCTCGGGTAGCTCAGGCATGTCCGCATCGATCCTTCCGCCCGGCGGGCCTCACGAGCGCAGGTCGCATACCCCCTGCATATGCAAGGTATCCGGTCAGCCGATCTGTTCGGCAAGGGCGACGATGGCGCCGGCGGGGCCGCGGAGGTAGCAGAGACGGTACAGGTCCTCGTACTGCGCCATCTCACCGACGAGTTCGGCGCCGTGGGGGCGGAGGCGGGCGACGGTGCCGTCGATGTCCTCGACCTGGAACATGACGCGGTGCAGGCCCAGCGTGTTGGGCGGCGTGTTCGGCGGCTCCGGCGGGGACGCCTCGGGGGTGAGGTATCTGGTGAGTTCCAGCCTGCCGGGACCGTCCGGGATCCGCATCATCGCGATCTCGCACCGGACGCCGTCCATCCCGACGGTCTGGTCCACGACCAGGCCCTCGTTCAGGGCCCTGCCTTCCAGCTCCATGCCGAGCTCGGTGAAGAACGCGATGGCCGCTTCCAGGTCGTCGACGACGAGGGCGACGTTGTCCATCCGAATGGTCATGCCCAGAGCTTAGGGACGGGAGGCGCCGCGAGGCGGGCGCCGCCGGTGTCCACAGGGCTGTGGAAGCCTGTGGAAAAGCCTGTGCACAACTCCCGATGCGGCGGGACGCGCGACGTTTACAGGGTCGATACCTCAGTGAATCCCCCCAAACCACCGGACGAGAGTGCGGACGTGCCGTCACCGAGGGTGTGGATAACTTCCGCGTAACAACCCGCCGGTAACCGCCCCGAGGCGCCTCATGACCGGACTCGGCGGGCATGTGACCTGGATCTCGAAATAACCCCTAGGGGGTACGGGTTGCCATGGCTGAGCCGTTATGGCAGCATGAGGGCCACGAGATACCCCCTGGGGGTACTGGGAGAGGGAGTAGCCAGATGAGCACCGCCACCTACACCGTCACCGGGATGACCTGCGGCCACTGCGTCAGCTCGGTCACCGAGGAGGTCGAGGAGATCCCCGGTGTGACCGGCGTCGAGGTCGACCTGCCGACCGGCCGGGTCACCGTGACGAGCGACGCGCCGATCGACGACGCCCTGGTCAAGAGCGCCGTCGAAGAGGCTGGTTACGCACTGAAGCAGTAACGGGCGCGCACCCCCGCTCCACGGCGGGGGACGCCCCCCGAGTTCCGTGCCTTCGGGCACCGAGTGGAGTGATCGTAATGAACAGCGCGATCAAGCTGGGAGCCTACGTCACCGGGCTGGCGGTCGTCTTCGGCGGCGCCGCCGGGGTCGGCAAGGTCGTCGGGCCCGTGGGCGCCTCGGCCGAGACCGCGTCCCACGACGGCGGCGGCCACGGCGGCGGCAAGAGCACCGGCGGGCACGGCGGCGAGGGCGGTGCCACGGCGTCGCACACGCCCGGCGGGCTGCAGGTCTCCGAGGACGGCTACACGCTCGTCCCGCGCAGGACGACGCTGACCCCCGGCAAGCGGACCGACTTCCGGTTCACCATCAACGGCCCCGACGGCAAGCCCGTCACCGGGTTCAAGCCCCTGCACGGCAAGCGGCTGCACCTGATCGTCGCGAGCCGTGACCTGTCGGGGTTCCAGCACCTGCACCCGTCCGAGGCGGGCGGCGGTGTCTGGACGGTGTCGGTCACGATTCCGAAGTCCGGCGTGTACCGGTTCTTCACCGACGTCCAGCCGGACGGCGCGAAGCGGCAGCTCACGCTCGGCACCGACGTGTTCGTCCAGGGCGACCTGCGCACGACGCCGCTGCCGAAGCCCGAGCGCGTCGCGAAGGTGGACGGCTACGAGGTGACGCTGTCCGGCGGCCTCACTCCCGGCAAGTCCACCGAACTCACCCTCTCGGTGAGCAAGGACGGCAAGCCGGTCACCGACCTGGAGCCCTACCTGGAGGCGTACGGCCACCTGGTGGCGCTGCGCCAGGGCGACCTCGCCTACCTGCACGTCCACCCGGACGGGGAGCCGGGCGACGGCGAGACGAAGCCGGGCCCCGGCATCACGTTCTTCGCCGAGGCCCCGAGCTCCGGCGCCTACCGTCTCTACCTGGACTTCAAGCACGCCGGCAAGGTCCGGACGGCGGAGTTCACCGTGCACGCAGGGAACGCGCAGGTGCCCGTCCAGGAGACGGGCGGCGGTCACGACGACACGCCCCACACCCACTGACCGATCGACGAAGAGCGCGGAGGAGGAGCGACGATGAGCACGGACACCGCGTCCGGGCAGGTCGAGCTGGCGATCGGCGGGATGACGTGCGCATCGTGCGCCAACCGCATCGAGCGCAAGCTCAACAAGCTGGAAGGCGTGACCGCGACGGTCAACTACGCCACCGAGAAGGCGAAGGTCGAATACGCCGAGGGGGTGTCCACGGACGAGCTGATCGCCACGGTCGCGAAGGCCGGCTACACCGCGGAGCTCCCGGCCCCGCCGAAGCCCGAGGGGGCCGGCGGCGCGGACGCGCCGGAGCCGGACGACGGCCTCCGGCCCCTGCGGCAGCGGCTCCTCACCGCGATCGTCCTGTCGGTCCCGGTCATCGCGATGGCGATGATCCCGGCGCTGCAGTTCGAGGCGTGGCAGTGGCTGTCGCTGACGCTGGCGGCCCCGGTCGTCGTGTACGCGGGCTGGCCGTTCCACAAGGCCGCCTACACCAACCTCCGGCACGGCGCGGCCACCATGGACACGCTGATCTCGCTCGGCACGCTGGCCGCGTTCGCGTGGTCGCTGTGGGCGCTGTTCTTCGGCACCGCCGGTGAGCTGGGCATCAAGCACGGCTTCGAGTTCTCGATGACCCGGTCGGACGGGTCGATGAACATCTACCTCGAGGCCGCGTCCGGCGTGATCATGTTCATCCTGGCCGGCCGCTACTTCGAGACGCGGTCCAAGCGCCGCGCCGGGGCCGCCCTGCGCGCCCTGCTCGAACTGGGCGCGAAGGAGGTCTCGGTCGTCCGGGACGGCCGCGAGGAGCGGGTGCCGGTCGACCGCCTGACCGTGGGGGACGTGTTCGTCGTCCGTCCCGGCGAGAAGATCGCCACGGACGGGACGGTCGAGGAGGGCTCGTCCGCGGTGGACGCGTCCATGCTGACCGGCGAGTCGGTCCCGGTCGAGGTCGGTCCGGGCGACACCGTCGTCGGCGCGACCGTGAACGCGGGCGGCCGCCTGCTGGTCCGCGCGACGCGGATCGGCTCCGACACCCAGCTCGCGCAGATGGCGCGGCTCGTGGAGGACGCGCAGACGGGCAAGGCGCAGGTCCAGCGGCTCGCCGACCGGATCTCCGGGGTGTTCGTCCCGATCGTGATCGCGCTCGCGCTCGGCACGCTCGGGTTCTGGCTCGGCACCGGCGAGCCCATCGCCGGAGCCTTCACCGCCGCCGTCGCCGTGCTGATCATCGCCTGCCCGTGCGCCCTCGGCCTCGCCACCCCGACCGCCCTCATGGTCGGGACGGGCCGCGGCGCGCAGCTCGGCATCCTGATCAAGGGCCCGGAGGTGCTGGAGTCCACCCGGAAGATCGACACGGTCGTCCTGGACAAGACGGGCACCGTCACCACCGGCCGGATGGCCCTGGTCGACGTCGTCACCGCCGGCGGCGTGGACGAGGCCGACGTCCTGCGGCTCGCGGGGGCGCTGGAGAACGCGTCCGAGCACCCCATCGCGCAGGCCATCGCCAAGGGCGCCGTGGAACGCGTCGGGGAACTCGGCACGGTCGAGGACTTCGCGAACGTCGAGGGCCTGGGCGTCCAGGGAATGGTGGACGGGCACGGCGTGCTCGCGGGCCGTCCGCAGCTCCTCGCCGAATGGTCGCAGCACCTCACGCCCGACCTCGAAAAGGCCATGGCGGACGCGCAGGCGCTCGGCCACACGGCCGTCGCGGTCGGCTGGGACGGCGAGGCCCGCGCGGTCATCACCGTCGCGGACCAGGTCAAGCCGACCTCGCGGGAGGCGGTCGACCGGCTGCGGGCGCTCGGGCTGCGTCCCGTCCTGCTGACGGGCGACAACGAGACCGTGGCCCGGACGGTCGCGGACGCGGTCGGGATCGACGAGGTCATCGCCGAAGTCCTGCCGCAGGACAAGGTGGACGTGGTCAAGCGCCTCCAGTCCGAGGGCCGGACGGTCGCGATGGTCGGGGACGGCGTCAACGACGCCGCCGCGCTCGCGCAGGCCGACCTGGGCCTCGCGATGGGCACCGGCACGGACGTGGCGATCGAGGCGTCCGACCTGACCCTCGTCCGGGGGGACCTGCGGGCCGCGGCGGACGCGATCCGGCTGTCCCGCCGCACGCTCGGCACGATCAAGGGGAACCTGTTCTGGGCGTTCGCCTACAACGTGATGGCGCTGCCGCTGGCGGCGTCCGGGCTGCTGGTCCCGATGATCGCGGGTGGCGCGATGGCGTTCTCGTCGGTCTTCGTGGTCAGCAACAGCCTCCGGCTGCGCCGCTTCAAGGCGCTCTGAACCGCTGGGGCCCGACGTCCGTGTGATCTCCACCGGGGATCACACGGACGTTGCCCGTTGCGCGAACCCCGGTCATGGTTCGGCGCGGTCAGGCCGGTTCGGGCATGCGGCGCAGCGCGGTGAGCACGGGCGCGAGGGACGGTTCGCCGGCGGCCGCGTCCAGGGCCTCGGTGAGGGTCTCGGTGTAGGTGGGGGCGGCCTCGTCCTGGACGGCCCGTCCCTCGTCGGTGATGACGGTGTAGACGCCGCGGCGGTCCTTGGGGCACATGGTGCGGCGGGTGAGGCCGGCGCTCTCCAGCCGCGCGACGAGGCGGCTGACGGAGCTCTGGTTGAGGCCGATCAGGTCGGCGAGCTCCTGCATCCGCAGCTCGCCGTCCTCGGCGCGGGACAGCCGGCACAGCGCCCGGTACTCCGACAGGCCGATCCCGTGCCGTCGCTGCAGCGCCTTGGCCAGCTGATGCTCGACCCGTCCGTGCAGGGTGACGATGCCGTCCCAGAGCAGACCGTCCTCGGTGATCGCGCCCATGTTCGCGCTCCCTTCGCTTGACGGCAGCATACATGCAGTGCCAATATCTGCATGTACCTACAAAGCATGCATGTACATGCAAACCTTGGAGGCATCATGATCGAGCGCATCGCCACGTCCCCCGACTGGTACGAGCCGTACCGGATCTCCCAGGCCATCCGGGCGGGCGGGTTCATCCACGTCTCCGGCCAGGCGGGCATCGACGAGACCGGGCGTACGGTCCCCGGCGGCTTCCTGGAACAGGGGCGCCAGGCGTTCCGGAACATCCAGCGGGTGCTGGCGGAGGCGGGCGCCGACCTCGGCGACGTCGTCAAGATCGGGATCTTCGTCCGTGACATGGCGGCCGACCTCGACGACGTCATCCGGCTCCGCGAGGAGTTCCTCAAGGAGCCCTACCCGGCCGACACCCTCCTCGAAGTGTCGTCGCTGGCGCAGCCCGACTGGCGCATCGAGATCGAGGCCACGGCCCTCGCCCGCTGAGCACCCGACCGGACGATGAGAGAGGCATGACGATGACCAGCCCCCTGCTGCTCCCCTACGAGGGGCCGCATCTGACGCTCCGCAACCGGATCGCGATGGCGCCGATGACGCGCAACCGGGCGGACGACGCGACCGGCGTCCCGAACCCGCTGACCGCCGAGTACTACGCGCAGCGCGCGACGGCCGGGCTGATCGTCAGCGAGGGGATCTGGCCGGCCGCGCTCGGCAAGGGCGAGCCCGGCGTCCCCGGCCTCACGACGGACGCGCAGGTCGCCGGGTGGCGCGCGGTCACCGAGGCCGTGCACGCCGCCGGCGGGACGATCTTCGCCCAGCTCTGGCATGTCGGCCGCATGTCGCACCCGCTCACCCTGCCGGGCCGCGCGACGCCCGTCGCCCCCTCGGCCGTCCGGATCGAGTCGGAGACGATCCACAGCGTTGAAGGCCGCGTCCCGCATGTGACGCCGCGCCCGATGACGACGGCCGAGGTGGAGGAGACGGTCACCGATTTCGCGGCCGCCGCCCGCAACGCGATCCGGGCCGGGTTCGACGGGGTGGAGGTGCACGGCGCGAACGGTTACCTCATCCAGCAGTTCCTCGCCGAGAACACCAACCACCGCACCGATCGCTACGGCGGCTCGCGCGCCGGGCGGCTCCGCTTCGCGCTGGACGTCGTGACCGCCGTGGCCGCCGAGATCGGCCCCGGACGCGTCGCCCTGCGAATCTCCCCGGACAACCCCGAGAACGAGATCGCCGAACAGGACCCGAAGGGCACCTACCGCGCCCTCGTGGACTCCCTCGACCCGCTCGGCCTCGCCTACCTGCACATCATCGAGCGCGGCGCCTACGAGGCCCTGGCCGACCTGCGTCCCCGCTGGTCGGGCACCCTGATCGGAAACTACAACGGCCCCGAGCCGACCTCCCGGCAAGCCGCCGAAAAGGCACTTGCCGCGGGCCTGGCCGACGTCTTCTCCTTCGGCCGCCTCTTCGTAGCGAACCCGGACCTACCCGCCCGCTTCGCCGCAGACGCCGACCTGACCCCACACATCCGCAGCCTCCTCCACAAAGGCGGCGCCAAGGGCTACACCGACTACCCACCGCACCAGGACGCCCACACCCACCCCAGCCACCACCGCAACCACGCCACAACCCGAACGCCTGCGATCGCGTCCGAAGGCGAGGCCGGGGGCGATGACACGAGCGAAGCGAGAACCTGATCGCGCAGCGAGCCGCCAGTCGAGCCGGAGCGATGAAACGCTAGGAGCAGGGAACGTCCCAGAAGGCGAGTTCGTGGTGCATGCCTTCTAGGAAGTAGCGTTCGGCGGTTTCGGCGTCGGCGCCGGATTCGTTGATCATCTGGGCGATGCGGGCGGTCAGCTCGGCGAAGCCGGGGTCGGCGTAGGTGTCGACCCAGCGGCGGTAGCGGGGGTCGGACGGCGGGTTCTCGGCGAGGCGGCGGCCGAGCGTGGAATATCCCCACATGCAGGGGTAGAGGGCGGCGAGGCCGTTGGCGTAGGTGGCGGCGCTGTCCAGGAGGAACGACGTGTACGCGGCGCAGGCCGGGCCCTTCTGGGCGCCGTCCAGGTCGGCGGCGAAGGGCTCGGAGAGGGAGCGGTGCAGGTCGAGTTCGTCGTGGAACGTCGCATGGGCGAGGTCGACGAGGTCGCCGAGATGGGCGGCGGGGGCCTGCCAGGCGAGGCGGGAGAACACGCGGACGTAGTCGTGGAGGAAGAGGTAGTCCTGCTCCAGCCAGGAGCGGAATATCGCCTCGTCCAGGGTTCCTTGGGCGATGCCCTCAACGGTGGGGTGCTTGAGCTGCTCGTCCACCAGCGGACGGCCGAGCTCCTCCAGATGCGCCGCGAGACTCATGGCCGCAGTCTCGCATCCCCCGAGGTCCGGAAATGATCAGACCCCGCCGGGTCGAGCGACCCGGCGGGGCTCTGATCTTGCGCCGGTGTGTGGGGTCGCCTCTCGGCGAAAGGCACAACACGGCTCCAGCCGGACGGTATTCCGTGAAGGCAAAAGGTGAGGCCCGGGGACACCAGGCACACCGGCTGTCATGTGTAACCGATGGGACCCCGGGATTGTTCCCGGCTTCGCACATCCGTGAACGTGCCCGTCCGGCGGACGGTGTGCCAGCCCAGCCGCGCCCCCAGCAGCGCGGTCGCCACGGACTGCAGGACGACCAGGTACATCAGCTGCCGGTAGACGAACTGCTGGAGCGGCAGGGTCCAGAGCGGGCGGATCCGTTCGCCGTCCAGCCAGAGCGCGTAGGCGCCGGCGGCGGCCTGCGCGGCGACGAAGACCAGCCAGGTGAGGACGGGCACGGCCGGGTCGAGGAACAGCAGGCCGAACAGCGCGAACAGGTCGATCGCGGGCGCGAACAGCGGCAGCACGATCTGGAACAGCGTCAGGTAGGGGAGGCAGCGGCGGCCGAACCGTCCCGAGCCGCCGCTTTCGATGACGGAGCGGCGGTGCTTCCACATCGCCTGCATCGTGCCGTAGCACCAGCGGTAGCGCTGCCGCCACAGCTGCCGCAGCGTGGCCGGCGCCTCCGTCCAGGCCAGGGCCTTCTCCTCGTAGACGACGCGCAGCCCGGTGCGGCAGATCGCCATGGTGAGGTCGGTGTCCTCGGCGAGGGTGTCGCCCGGGACGCCGCCCAGCCGCCCCAGTACCGACCGGCGGAACGCCCCGATCGCGCCGGGGACGGTCGGCATGCACTGCAGGACGTCGAACATCCGCCGGTCGAGGTTGAACCCGATCACGTACTCGATGTGCTGCCAGCGGCCGAGGATGCCGCCCCGGTTGGCGACCTTGGTGTTGCCGCTGACCGCCCCGACCCGCGCGTCGGCGAACGGCGCGACGAGATGGCGGACGGTGTCGCGCTGGAAGACGGTGTCGCCGTCCACCAGCACGAGGATCTCGGCCCGGGCGACGCCGATGCCCACGTTGAGCGCGCTCGGCTTGCCGCCGTTGGGCTTGCGGATCAGGTGGACGGTCGGCAGCGCGATCGACTCGACGATCAGCGGTGTGCGGTCGGTGGAGCCGTCGTCCACGACGATGACCTCGACGGTGCCCGGATAGTCGGTGTCGAGGAGCGAGGCGACCGTGGCCGCGATGTTCGCCTCCTCGTTGAACGCCGGGACGATCACGGAGACGGGCGGGAACGGGTCGGGGGGCAGGTCGTCGTCCGGGATGGGCGCCATGTGCCCGCCGGGGCCGTCGGGGTCGAGGGCGGCGGCGTGCCGGCCGCGGCGCGACAGGCCACGGACGCGCCGCATGTGGACGTGCGCGAACAGCAGCAGCGCCACGAGCCGCAGCACGTACGCGATCCCGGCCACCGCGAACAGCACGCCCATCGTCCCGGTGAGGGCGGACGCGGAGCGCTGCGCGGCGACGAGCGTCCAGCCCACGGCCTTCTCGCCCGCGGGCACCGCGACGACCGCGGAGGGCATGTTCAGCGCCTCCGTGAGCGTGGTGAAGCGGTATCCCTGCGGCTGGAGCCGCTGGATGATCTGCTCGACGGCCGCGACGGTGCCGGCCCGGTCGCCGCCGGAGTCGTGCAGCATCACCACGGCCCCCTCGCCGCGCCGCTCTCCGGCCAGCGCCGCCTCGACGATCTTCGCCGTGCCGGGGCGCGCCCAGTCCTCGGTGTCGCGGTCGGTGAGGACGACGATGTACCCGTCCTCGCCCGCCCGCCGCGCCGCTCGCCACTCCGGCCCGGTCAGCCCGTCCGGACGGGACGAGTACGGCATCCGCATCAGCCGCGTGTGCACGCCCGCCGCCCCCGCCAGCGCGCGCTGCGTGAGGTCGAGCTCCAGGCCCGCCCGCCATGCCGGGACGGTGGCGAGATCGACGTGCGTGTAGGTGTGCGATCCGATCTCGTGGTTCTCGCGCAGGATCCGGCGCGTCAGGCCAGGGTTCTCGGCCACGCGGGCGCCGACCGTGAAGAACGTGGCGTGCGCGTTGTGGCGGCGCAGGACGTCCAGCAGGCGCGGCGTCCAGACCGGGTCGGGCCCGTCGTCGAAGGTCAGCGCGATCGTCTTCGGGGGCATGCGGCGGCTGCGCGGGACGCCGTCCGCGAGGTTGACGACCGGCCCGCCGGAGGCGACCGTGCCCGGAACGGTCCCGGTGCCCGCTCCCGGGGCGGGCGCCTCCTCCCGGGGCGCCTCGCCGACGATGCCGTTGGCGAAACCGTCCAGCAGCAGAAGCACGGTCAGGACGAGCCCGCCGAGCATCAGCAGGACCCAGTGCCCCCGGGGTTCGCTGCGGCGCGTGATCAATTGCTCTTCTTCTTGCGTCCCCACGCGGGCGGGCTCGCCTGCGACTTGCCCGGACGGCTCGTGGACGCGGGCGGCGCCGGCCGCGCCGATGACGGCGGGGCGGCGGCGGAGGATCCGGGCGGCGCGGGGGTCGTGCCCGCGCCACGCCCGCCGGCCCCGGGCCCGCCGGCGCGCCGGTCGCCCGGCTCCTCCGTCGGCCCGGCCGGACGGCTCAGCTCCACGCTCGGCCGGCCGGACGGCTCCTTCCACGGCGTGAACGGCACGTCAGGGCCGGTCGCCATGCCGATGCCGAGCGCGCCCAGGAACACGATGAGCACCGAACCCGCGACGAGCCCGAGGCGCCGTCCGAGCCGCGCGCGCCCGCCGGTCGAGTCGACGAACACCGGCGCGGCCGCGGTCTCCGCACCGAGCCCGGTCTCCGCACCGTACTCGGCCTCCGTCCCGGGCTCGGACTCCGTCTCGATCCAGGTGGCCGGTTCGATGAGCGTTTCGGCCTCGGGCGGACCGACCGGCGGGATGCCCGTGACGACCAGTCTGTCCCGGCGATGGCGGGCACCGCCGGATATGGGGTCGCGGATCATTTCCGTCCACATTTCGTCACACGTCGTGAGGGGGGCGAACGCCCGGGCGCCGTGCCGGCCCGGACGTTCACTGCTTCAGCGCCGAACACCGGCGTACATGTCACACGCCTGTCAGAATCCCTGCACAATGACGCGGGTGGATCGGGCCGACGAGGAGGAACTCGGCCGTGCACTGCGGGCGGCGCAGGACGGCGACGAGGAGTCCTTTCGCATGCTCTACCGGGACGTCCAGCCGCGGCTGATCCGGTTCGCCGGCGCGCTCGTCGGTCCCGACGCGGAAGACGTGACGTCGGAGGCCTGGCTGCAGATCTCCAGAGACCTCGCCACCTTCCGCGGCGACCTCGACGGCTTCCGCGGCTGGACCGCGACGATCACCCGGCACCGGGCGCTGGACCACCTGCGCCGCAAGTCACGGCGGCCCGGCTCCGACCTCCCGGTCGAGGAACTGGTCGCGATGGCCGCCGACGTCGACACCGAGCTGGACGCGCTGGACGGCATCGCCACCCAGGGCGCCCTCCGGCTGATCTCCGAACTCCCGCGCGACCAGGCCGAGGCGGTGCTGCTGCGCGTCGTCGTCGGGCTGGACGCCAAGTCCGCCGGAAAGGTCCTCGGCAAGCGTCCCGGCGCCGTGCGGACCGCCGCCTACCGCGGCCTGCGCCGCCTCGCCGAGCGCCTGGCCCCCGCCGAACCGGACACCGCGGCCGCGGACCCGGACACCGCAGCCGCAGACCCGGGCGCGGGCGCGGGCGCGGGCGCGCCAGGCGCGCATCCTGCCGCCGATCCCGCCACCGATCCGGGCGCCGATTCGGGCGTCGCGGACGCGCAATCCGGCACTCGTCCCTTCGCCCAGAGTGACAAAAGCGGTGGTACCGGCGCTGAAGGGGTGACATGAGCGACCATCACCAGGCCGGATACCTCGACAAGCGGGCCGCCGAACGCCTCCTCGACGGCGCGTACGACCATGCCCGGCTGCACGCCCTCCTCGCCGCGGCCGCCGCGCCGGGCCGTCCGGAGGAACTCGCGGGCGAGGACGCCGCCGTCGCCGCCTTCATGGCCGCACCGCGCCCCGCGTCCCGGTCCAGGGCGGCCGCCCTGCGCCGCTTCCTGACGATCAAGGTCCTGGCCGTCGTGGGCGGCTCGCTCATCCTGACCGGAGGGGCCGCCTACGCCACGATCACCGGGCAGCTCCCCGGCCGTGACCCGGCGCCCTCGCAAAGCCCGACGCAGGACCACCGCAAGGACACCGACGGCGAGCGGAATCCCCCCAAGTCCACGGCGCCCGCGCCGTCCACGGGCCCGCCGGCGACGTCCACGCAAGGCAAGGGGAAGCAGCGCGGCAAGTCGAGCGACGCGCCCGGCCAGCAGCGGAAGACCAAGGACACCAAGCCGGACCCGCCGCGGCACACCCCGACGCCCCCGCGCGGGCCCGGCGACAACAACGGCAACACCCCGACCAGGGCCGACACCGATTCGGGCAACGCCACGACGAACGGCGGGGCCCAGGGCACCGGCGCTCCACCGTCCACCTACCCGGAATCAGGCACGTCGCCCAGCACAAGCACCGAATCCGGCGCGAACCAACGGAACTGACCCTCGACGGAACGCGCCCCTGGGGCGCCGCGCTCGTCAGGTGACGAACGTGTGGGGTTCGCGGACGCGCGCCTTGTGCGCCCACCGAGCCGGGTCCGCTTCCAGCGCGGACCTGTCCCATCCGGCCAGATCGGCCGCCGCCTCATAGGTCCCTTGCAGGAATTCGAGCAACGCCTGGTCAGGGTTGGGCGCGGCGCACACGGCCTCGTAGGGCAACAGGAACTGCCCGTTCTCCCGGCTGTAGAACGCGCCAGACGGCCCCACAGGACGGTCGGCGAATCCTTCTGGCTCGGGATAGGCGTAAGCGTAGAAAGCGCCCTCGTCGCCGCCGCCCGGCCAGAAGCCGCAACTGCTGAGCTCCTGGGAGTACCCCTCCTCCATGACCCAGTCACCGCAGTTGGGGGCACCACCCGGATGCCGGGGCGCTTCCCGCCCTGAGAACCGCGTGCAGGCAAGGTCCATCGCGCCCCAGAAGAAGTGCACCGGACTGACCTTGCCGATGAAACGGGACCGGAACTCGCCCATCACCCGCGCCGCCTGGAGCAGCTGGCGCCAGAACAGCTGCGCCGCAGCCGCGTCGTACGAGGCGTGCCGATCGTCCTCCGCGAACGGGATCGACGGGTCGACCTCGTTCGGACGTCCCTGGATGGCCGTCTCGATCCCGAGGTCGGCGAGGGCGCGCATCGTCCGGTCGTAGAACTCCGAGACCGGCATCGGCCCCAGCGCGAACCCGCCCGTCCCGCCGTCGCTGGCCCGCATGCTCAGCCGGTGCTCGACGAAGTCGAACTCGATGTCGAACACCCCGTCCCGGTGCGGGATCGCCGACGTCGTGAGACCGCGCGGGCTTACGTACAGCGTCACCTGCCACCAGTGATTCACCAGCGGCGCGTTCACGAGCCGGACCTTCCCGACGATCTGCGTCCACATGTGCAGCGTGTCGCGCGTGTCGGTCCAGTCGTCGACCCGCAACCGAGGCCACCCGTCCCCGCCCTGCTCCATGGCCACCCCTCCTTCAGCCGAACGTGATCATTCCCGTACACGTCCGCCCGAATCCGGGGAGCGCGTCAAAGGCAGCCCTCGAACTGCGGGACCTCGACGTCCGACAGGTCCAGCCCGGACGTGCCGAACCACTTCGCCATGAGCTTGGCCATCGTCCCGTCCTGGTACATCTGGGTGATGGCCCTGTTGAGCGCCTCGCAGCCGTCGGGGTCGCCCTTGCGGATCGCGATGCCCGTCCGCCGCTCGCCGAACCTGGCGTTCAGCAGCCGGAACGCGTCACCGCGCCGCGTTTTCAGCCCGGCGAGGATCGTGTCGTTGGTCGTGATCGCGTCGATCCGGCCGTCCCCGAGCATCGTCAGGCACTCGTTGTAGGACCGCGCCGCCACCGGCACCGCCGCCACCTGCCGCTCCCGCGTCACCGCCTCCGCGGCGCCCGACCCGGTGACGGCGCAAATCCTGCGTCCTTCCAGGTCGCGCACGCCGCGCACCCCGCGCTCGCTCTTCCGGACGAGGATGTCCTGGTACGACAGCAGGTACGGCCCGGCGAACGCGAGCCGCTGCGCCCATTCCGGTTCGAGCCAGAAGGTCAGCACCATGTCGACCTTCCCGTCCCGCAGCAGCCCCTCCCGATCGGCCGCGAGCGCCGGGGCGAACCGGACCTTCTTCCCCATCCGGTCGGCCAGGTAGCGCGACACGTCGACGTCCAGGCCCTCGAACCGTCCGTCCGCCTGCCTGAACCCGATCCCCGGCAGGTCCGGCCGCACCCCCGCGACCAGCGTCGCCTTCCCGAGGATGGACGCCTCTTCACCGCCCGCACACCCGCTCACCGCAAGACAACCCACCAGCCCCACCGCGACCAGCCCCAGCCGTCGCCGCATCCGCAGCCCCCAACCCTCGGCACGCCACTTCGAGCATCCACCCGCCCTCGCGGGAGGGGTCCCGCGACCAACGTCCCAAGGAATGATCATCCAGACCACACCCTGACCGCATTCGGACCAGTACGGGGGCCAGGGCGGGCGCCAGGGCGGGCCAGGCGCCCGGGGGTTATGGGGCCGTGGGCACCGTGGCGACTTCGGGAGCGACGTCGAGACGCGAGTTCGCCACGAAGGCGTGCAGGGCGCGCAGAGCCGCGCCGGCGTGGTTGCCCCAGTGGTTGAAGTAGGAGTACTGCCACCACCAGAGGGCTTCCAGCGGACGGTCCTGGTTGTAGTGACGCAGCCCGTGGACAAGGTCACTGGCGACGTCGACCAGGTCGTCCGACAGTCGGTAGGACGTGGGCTCGGTGTCCTTGTACGGGTCGAAGACCTCGACGTACTCGTCCATGACGCTCAGCCGCTCGGACAGGCCCTGCCGGACGGCGTCGAGATCGGGGTCGTCGCCGATCTCCGGCTCCCAGTTGTCCGGGAGGATCACGTCCGCGCTGGCACCGAGCTGCGCGCCCGCCAGGATGACCTGCGACACCTCGAGAAGGAGCAGCGGGACGGTATGAACCCCGCCGTCACCGCGGGCCACGGCTTCCAGTCCGTTCAGATAGTTGTCGACATGGCACGCCACGCGCTCGGCGAGGGCGTTCCAGTCCTGCGGGCTGTTGGTGTCAGACATCGAGCAGCCTCCGTCCTTCGAATGCGCGGCCCAGCGTCACCTCGTCGGCGTACTCGAGGTCGCCACCCACCGGCAGGCCGCTGGCCAGACGGGTGACGGTGAGGCCCATGGACTTGACGAGCCGGGCGAGATACGTCGCCGTCGCCTCGCCCTCCAGGTTGGGGTCGGTGGCGAGGATCAGCTCGGTCACCGCCCCGTCCGCGAGACGCTGCATCAGCTCACGGATGCGCAGGTCGTCCGGTCCGACGCCCTCGATCGGGCTGATCGCGCCGCCGAGCACGTGGTAGCGCCCCCGGAACTCGCGGGTCTTCTCGATCGCGACGACGTCCTTGGACTCCTCCACGACGCAGATCACGTGCGGGTCGCGGCGCGCGTCCCGGCAGATCCGGCATTCCTCTTCTTCCGCGACGTTCCCGCACGTCTTGCAGAAGCGGACCTTGTCCTTGACCTCCTTGAGCGCCTTGCCGAGACGTTCCACGTCGGCGGGGTCGGCGGCGAGAAGGTGGAAGGCGATCCGCTGCGCGCTCTTGGGGCCGACGCCGGGCAGCCTGCCCAGCTCGTCGATGAGGTTCTGAACCACCCCTTCGTACAACGGACCCCTCCTTTCTGCTGCGTCCTATATGCCGTCAGATACCGCCGCAGGCTCAGCCGCCGGAACCTCCAGAACCGCCTGGCCCACCTGGGTCGCCTTGGCCGCCTTGGCCGCCGGAACCGCCGAGGCCGGGGAACCCGCCGGGCAACCCGCCGCCGGCTCCGCCACCGAGGCCGGGAATGCCGCCCCCGCCGCCGAGCCCCTGGGCGAGCGGCCCCATCTTCTCCTGCTGCAGCTCCTGCACCTCGCGTCCGGCGTCGCGGATCGCGGCCAAGACGAGGTCGGCGATGGTCTCCGCGGTGTCCGCCGGGTCGTCGGTGTCGACGGCCTTCGGGTCGATCGTCAGCCCCGTGATCTCGCCCTGCCCGTTGACCGTCGCGGTGACGAGCCCGCCCCCGGCGCTCCCCGTCACCTCGGCCTCCGCGAGCTCGCGCTGCGCGCTGAAGAGCTGCGCCTGCATGGCCTGCGCCTGCTGGAGCAGTTCTTGCATGTTCAAACCACCGGATTCCACGGTGCACCTCCCTCTCCGGCCCCCAGTGAGGACCATCTCCTGGCGCTCCGCCAGCCACCGGACGTCCGTCCCCCGAGACTACGGGTTCGCACCAGGATGCGGTAAGAGCGCCCACCGGGTGTGCCGATCCCGCCCCACCCGCTGGCGCGCCCGCGTTCCCGGATCGCAGGCGTTGATCAGCTTCCGGCCGGCCGAGAACAGCCGGACGTCATCCACGCAGCAATGATCACCACTCGCGCCGGAGCCGGGTCACGAGCCGGAGCCGGGTCACGAGTTGTCGATCTCCCGGATGATCTGGCCGCCGAGCTCGCGCTGCAGGAGCGCCATCCCGTTCATCTCGGCCTCGGCGCCGTCGGCGTCCGCGTCGCCTTCCGGGTCGACCTCGTCGCTCTCGTCCATCGGCGGGGGCTCGGGCGGCGGCGGAGGCTCGTCCGGCGGCGGAGGCGGTGGCTCCTGGGCCTGGTCGGCCCTCGGCGCGGCCGGCTGGGCAGGCTGCTGGACGGGCGGCCGCGGCGAAGGTGCCGGGTTCGGTGTGGCCGCGGCACCGAACCCCCCGCTAGGGCCTGATCGTCCGGGCGGGGACCCCGCCGGCGCTCCGCCGACGATGGTCTCGATCCGCCAGTCGACGCCCATCCGTTCCTTGAAGACCTCGCGGAGGACGGCGTCGCGGCCGCCGTTGACGAACCCCAGACGGCGCCCTTCGGCGTCGAACCCGAGGGTGAGAACCTTGCCGTCGAGCGACACCGGCTGCACCCCGGACATGATGACCATCCAGGTGGCACGGCTCTTCTGCTTGACGGCTTCGACGACGTCCGGCCAGTGCCGCTGGACGGCCGAGAAGTCCGCCCCGCCGACCTGCCCGGCCGGCGCAGCAGCCTGCGCGGTTCGCGGAGCCGGAGCCGGCGGACGCGGAGCCGGAGCCGGAGACGGCGAGGGCGCCGAAGCGCCTTCGGCGGAAGCCCCCGACGCCCCTTCGGCCGCCCCACCCCGTGGCGCGCCCCGATGGTTATCCACAGGTTCAGGTTCTGCCGGCGCCGCTTCGGCAGGAGCGCCACCCTTGTGTGATGACTGCTCCCCACGCACCTGAGAACCACCCGCCCCGCTCTGAGCGGGCGCCTCCTGAACGGGAGGCGGCGTGAACGCCTGCGTCGCCGCGCCGCCACCGCCCTGACCACCACCGAATCCGCCTTGAGCGGCCTGGCGTTCCAGACGGTCGATACGAGCGAACATCGAGGGTTCGTCCTCGTAGGCCGCAGGAAGGAGGATGCGAGCGCAGATCAGCTCAAGCAGCAGCCGCGGCGACGTGGCACCGCGCATCTCGGTCAGCCCGGTGTGCAGGAGGTCGGCGGCGCGGGTCAGTTCCCCCGGCCCCAGCGACGACGCCTGGCGCCGCATGTCCTCCAGCTCATCCGGCGGGACGTTCAGCAGCCCGGAGCCGCCCGCCTCTGGGACGTTCGACAGGATGACCAGGTCGCGGAAGCGTTCCAGCAGGTCGGCGGTGAAGCGGCGCGGATCCTGGCCGCTCTCGATCACCCGGTCGATCGCGGCGAAGACGGCGGCGCCGTCATGGGCCGCGAACGCGCCGATGACCTCGTCCAGCAGCGCCGAGTCGGTGTAGCCGAGCAGCGAGACGGCCCCCGCGTAGGTGATGCCCTTCTCGCCCGACCCGGCAAGCAGCTGGTCGAGGATCGACAGGGTGTCGCGGGCCGACCCGGCACCCGCCCGGACGGCCAGCGGCAGCGCGGACGGCTCGTACGGCACGTCCTCCGCCTGCAGGATCTCCTCCACAAGCTCCTGCAGGACGCCCGGCGGGATCAGCCGGAACGGGTAATGGTGCGTCCGGGACCGGATCGTGCCGATGACCTTCTCCGGCTCGGTGGTCGCGAACACGAACTTCAGGTGCGGCGGCGGCTCCTCGACGAGCTTCAGCAGCGCGTTGAAGCCCTCCCGCGTGACCATGTGCGCCTCGTCGATGATGTACACCTTGAAGCGCGCCGAGACCGGGGCGAAGAACGCCCGTTCTCGCAGGTCGCGGGCATCATCAACGCCACCGTGGGACGCCGCGTCGATCTCGATCACATCGATGTGGCCCGTCCCCGCCGGGCCGAGCGCCACACACGAGTCGCACTCGCCGCACGGATCGGGCGTGGGCCCCTGCTCGCAGTTCAGCGAGCGGGCCAGGATCCGGGCGCTGGAGGTCTTACCGCACCCGCGCGGGCCGCTGAACAGGTACGCGTGGTTGATCCGGCCGTTGCGCAGCGCCTGCTGCAGGGGCTCGGCGACGTGCTCCTGCCCTTTCAGCTCGGCGAACGTCGCTGGCCGGTACTTGCGGTACAGAGCCAGACTCATCGGGGGTCCGCCCTCCCTCGAGAAGCAGAGCGTCGGATGTGCAGTGTCGCCGTCAAACCAAGGGACCCCCCGCACACCCGCCAGAGCCTGCTTATCCTTGCTGCCTTCCGGCCCTGGGGAGGTTCACAGGGTGACGCCGTGCGAGGGGTCGTCCTCAGTCTATGGCATCCCACGCACAGGATCGCCACGCTTCACACGTAGTCTGCGCCGCATGCCGGCCCCGACACACGACACGCTCTTGCACATCGCCGAACGCACCCACTGGGACGCCGCCCGCCACACGGGAGTGTCGTACACCATGTCGACGCTCGGCAGGACCCTCGACGAAGAGGGCTTCATCCACTGCTCGTCCGACATGGCACAGGTGCACGGCGTCCTCGACCGCTTCTACACCGCCGTCCCGCGCTCAGACCTGGTGCTCCTGGTCATCAACACGTCCGAGCTGGACGCCCCCGTCCGGTACGAGCAAGTCGACGATGACCTATTCCCACACGTCCACGGCCCGATCCCAGTGTCGGCAGTAATAGATGTCCGGTCACTGCCCGAGACCCGGTAGGCTTTCCCGCGGAGGATTCGCCTAGTGGCCTAGGGCGCACGCTTGGAAAGCGTGTTGCGTGCAAGCGCTCGCGAGTTCGAATCTCGCATCCTCCGCCAGCAGGCAGAACACGCAGAGGGCGACACCCACCAAGGGTGCCGCCCTCACTGCTGCCCAACCCCGCAGCCCCTCCCAAGCCCGCGCCCTCGCACCGCCACGCGAGCGCCGGGCGACCCACCCGGTTCTACGAGCCAGCGGCCAAGGTCGAACACACGCACCTCCCACCCACCGCTGCGCCACTGTGCGCCACGCAGCCGCGCCAGGCTCCGCAAGCCAGGCGGACAGGGCCGAGCACACTCGTCACCTCGATTCGAACACACTTCCCACCAGCCGCCGCACCACTGCACGGGCGCCGAGCGACCCACCCAACTCCGCAAGCCAGGCCGACAAGGTCGGACACACTCGTCACCTCGATTCGAACGCACTGTCCACCAGCCGCCGCGCCGCTGCACGGGCGCCGGGTGACCCGCCCCACTCCGCAAGCCAGGCGGGCAAAGTCGGACACACTCGCCGCCCCAAGCTCGAGCGCGCCTCCTACCAGCCGCTGCGCCGCTGGGTGCCGTGCGGCCGGTTCCCGGCTCCCGCAAGCCGGGCGGGCAAGATCGGGCACGCTCGCCGCCCCAGCTTGAGCGCACTTCTACCAGCCGCTGCGCCGCCGCGCGGGCGCCGGGCGGGCCAGCCGAGCACACTCGTCGCCCTGGTTCGATTGGGCTTGCTGCCGCCGCTGCGCGGGTGCTGGGCGGTCGCGGCCAGTTTTACGAGCCAGGGACAAGTCCGGGCACACTCGTTTCTCCGTTCGAGCGCGCTTCCTGCTGGCTGCCAGACTGCGCTGCTGGCCTCGACCAGGAGGGCGACGCGGGGCGAAGTCTTTGATGGCATCGTCGGCGGGCGCCTATGCAGAGGAGCAGGGCGGCCAAGGCGTCTGGTTCCTTGTGGGCAGCGCCGGACGTATGCGCCGCGCTTCTAGGCAGGGGCTCGTGTCCCCTGGCCTCTGCGGGCCGGAGGGCTTGGTGGCAGCAGTGCTGGATGATGGTGGCGGCGGTGGCCGATCTTGGACGGGGTCGGACGCGCTGTCGCAGCGCGGCGGGCTTTCGCCCGTTGCGATGATTCGGGCATGTTCCGAATCACGCGGGGTGAACTGGGCTGTTTTGGTGTGGTGATGGGCCTGGTCGGGTTCGTGGCGGCGTGCGATTTCGTGATCCCCGAACGGCCCGACCTCCCCGCGATCGTCACCTCGCGGCAGGCCACCGCGGGGGCGGGCACTCGCAATCCCCGCCATCGACGCGGAATTCGAACGGATCGAAAGGGAGATCGGTAGAACGGTCGCCACGTCCGTTGACGATGGTTGCTACACGCGGGACGAGGGCTTCCTCCTCCCCGCTTATGAGTCGGCGAAGTGTGTTCGTACCGTCACTCGCTACTACAGCGCTGACAGCAACTCGTGCGCGAACATGCTGCGCACGCTCCAGAACCTGGGCTGGAACTCGCTTCCCAAAGGTTGCAGGGGCTGGAATTTGAACGACCCGTCGCCGTCTCGTGCGGTGGCAGGGATTTCGGCAGGTGCGGGACTCGTAATCCGCGTGAGTTCTCGCCCGCTCACCCCAGCGGGCCGGCAAGAGGAGCGGTACACCCAGCCGCACCGGCCCGATGGCGCACATCACGAACTGCGCGGCGTCGACCTTGCGCTGCTGTCGACATTGATTCTGAACGACAGGTCCCACATCATGGCGATCTCGATCGACATCAAGTACCACCAGGTCTGGTACGACGAGCCACGGCCGTGGGGGCCGATCTAACTCGCAGCCGCCTCCGTGGGCCGGGGCCTTCTCGATGATGAGGTTGCAGAGGGACCCGACTCGTCTAAATTTGCCCGAGTGAGCTACGACATCTATTTCCTCAAGCGGGAGCCCGGCCAGTCATGGGAAGAGGCCTTGGAGGCCCTTGAGGAGGAGCAGGCAGACGCCACCGAAATCCCTGCTCGGCCGCCGAACTGGGACCAGGTGGTCGCCGGGATGCGGGAGCTTCTGGGCGAGGTATCGGTGCTGGAGAATCCCCCGAGTTGGGAGATCGACCACGAGCCGACAGCCATCCAAGTGAGCTGTTTCTCAGGTGAGTGGTCGATCTCCGTGCCCTACTGGAGTGACGGAGACGCGGCGAGGCGCATTGCCGAACGGATTCGCCGCGCTTGCGAGATCGTCCAGGCGGGGACGGGGCTCCAGGCCTATGACCCGCAGGTAGAGGAAGCGGTCCTGTCCGAGGCTTGGACGGCAGAACGGGCCGCCTTGATCTTCGATCAAGTCGCCACCAGCTTCGCCGAGCGAGGGATCATCCGCGGGTCGGTAACCGACTGATCAGGAACCGTCTGACCTCGGCGAACACCGTCGGGCGGCAACGGAGGCGCGCAACCGCTCACGTGAGCCTCTTCTGCCGCACGTCGCGACATGCAAGGGGGTGGGCGGGTCGGTGTGGGTAGCAGCGCGTGCCTACGGCGGAGCTGCGCGACCGGCTGCGCCGTGCCTTGGCCCCGCTCCGGCCTTGAGGAGGGTCTCAGTTTGCGTCTTAGGCAAGGCTGAGAACGCCCTCTGCGCCATGCGCGTCAGCGTCGTCCGCACTGTCCGGCCGTCACGGTCGGACAGTGCTCGTGGCTGCGGACCCGCGTATGGCCATGGGTCGGTCGGATGGCGGTCGTTTGGTGTGCGCTGGCTAGGTGAGGCGGCCGGTCTTGGTCAGTGTGGTGACGTGGGGAGTGGGGTTGGCCGTTGGTAAATGAGATGTCCGGTTGAAGGTAATTACTAACGATGGTGTTGAGCTGCGGGGTAACCGTTTACCAGTAGTGGCAAGTGGAGTGACTCATGTTGTTGAGTCGCCTTCTCCGGGTCAGGGCGACGCCGTAGACTCGGAGGGTGATCTTCAAGGCGGTGGGTGATGGACGGCCCTATCCCGACCACGGTTTCTCGTCCAGGGACTGGGCCAAGATCCCGCCTCGCCAGGTCCGCCTCGACCAGCTCGTGAGCACCAAGCGCGAGATGGACCTGCAGTCGCTCCTGTCGAAGGACTCCACGTTCTACGGGGACCTGTTCCCGCACGTCGTCCAGTGGCAGGGCGAGCTCTACCTGGAGGACGGCCTGCACCGGGCACTGCGGGCCGCGCTGCACCAGCGGCTCGTCCTGCACGCCCGTGTCCTGGATCTCGACGCCGTCGACATGAGCTGATCAGCGGACGCGGACCGGCTCCCGCGCGGTCACCTCCGGACGAGCCGGAAGTGCAGCGACGGCCGGTGTACGGGCCGGACGGACGAACCCCGGACGCGCCGCCAGCAGCCCGAACAGCACCTCCGGCACCACGAGGACGAGCAGGAGGACGAGCGGAACGTTCCAGCCGCCCGTCGCATCGTGCAGGACGCCGACCGCGAGCGGCCCGAAACCGGCGAGGAGATATCCGCCGGTCTGCGCCATCCCCGACAGGCCCGCAGCGACCGAAGGGTTCGGTGCGCGCAGGTTGAGCAGCGTGTAGGCGAGCGGGAACGCGCTTCCGGTGCCGAGGCCGAGCACGAGGACCCAGATCCACCCGGCGGACGGCACCAGCAGCAGGCCGCCGAGCCCCCCGACCATGGTGATCGCGACGGCCGCGACGAGCGGACGCTGATCGCGGAGCCGAGCGGCGAACACCGGGATGAGGAAGCCCAGCGGTATGCCGGCGATCATCATGGCGGACACCATCATCCCGGCGGCCGCGGGCGCGAACCCGGCGTCCCGCATGATCTCCGGCAGCCACGACATCAGGACGTAGAACATCAGCGACGCCAGGCCCATGAAGACCGCGACGTACCAGGCCACCGGGGAGCGCAGCAGCGAACCGTCCGCCGCGGCCCCAGCCGCAGCCGGGGTGGAGGGGGCGGGCGGGGTGCGACGGCCGCGGACGGCGAGCGGTCCCCACACGAGCAGCGCGATCACCGACGGGACGGCCCAGATGGCGAGGGCGAGCCGCCAGCCGCCCGTCTCGTCCAGCGGCACCGCGAGCCCGGCGGCGATGGCCCCGCTGGCGGCCATGAGCATCATCGCCAGGCCGGTGAGCGACCCGACGCGGGACGGGAACGCGCGCTTGATGACGGCCGGCATGAGGACGTTGCCCATCGCGATCCCCGCCCCCGCCAGGATCGTTCCAACGAACAGCGAGACCGGCGACTCGACCACGCGCAGCAGGATCCCCAGCGTGATCATGATGAGCGAGCCGGCGATGGCGATCTCGGTACCGAGCAGCCGCGCCACCATGGGGGCGACGGAGGCGAAGATGCCCAGGCTGAGCACCGGAAGCGTGGTGAGGACGCCGACCTCGGTGCCGGACAGGCCGAACACCTCGCGCAGCTCGCCGAGCACCGGTGTGATCCCGGTGATGGCGGCACGCAGGTTGATCGTCAGCAGCACCAGGCCGATGAGCGACCAGGTGGCCGTGACGCGGGGCAGGTGGGTTCTCATCTCGTCCTCGTCATGCGCAGGTAGGCACACGCGTCACACAGGGCGCGCGAGCTACCGGGTACTTACGGTTTCGCTTGCACGGCCAGGCCCGGAGGCGGCCGGTTGGTTTCGTTGGTGCGGTCCGGCTGGCGCACGCCAGACGGACCGCTGGGAGCGACCAGGCCCCCTGTTGGCCGACCGGTCCGGGCGGCCGAGTTGCCGCGAGTGACCGATCGGGCCCGTTGTCCGCCCCGGCTCAGGTTGTTGTGCGTCCCTGGACAACCGGCCGGTTCCACTGTCCGATCGGCTGCGGGTGGGGCGGAGGGTGGCGGCTAGCCGACGGGCTCGGGACGGCCGGTCGATGCCAGGATCTGGTCCAGACACGCGTGCGTGGCCCGCGTCGCCGCCTCCGCGTCGCCGGCCTCGATCGCGGCGGCGATGGGGCCGTGCGGGACGTCCTCGTGTTCGAGGAGGGTCCCCGCAGCGCCGATGCTCGCCCGGAGCGCGGCGCTGAAGTCGCGGTACAGGTCCGTCAGGACGCGATTGTGGGTGGCCTCGACGACGGCGGTATGGAATGTGAGGTCCGCCTCGACGAAGGTGGAGTGATCGCCCGCCGCCCATGCCGCGTCCCGGCGCGCGAGAGCGACCGCGATGGCGGCGATGTCGGCGTCGGTGCGGCGCGTGGCGGCGAGCCGGGCCGCCTCGACTTCCAGTCCGCGCCGCACTTCGAGGGTCTCGACGAGTTCCGCCGTCTCCAGCCGCCGCCGGACGGCACCGGACAGCTCGCTCGTGGCCCGCACGTACGTGCCGTCGCCCTGTCGGCTCTCAAGGAGTCCCGCATGGGTGAGCGCACGCACGGCTTCGCGGACGGTATTGCGGCCCACGCCCAGGGTCTCGGACAGCACCGGCTCCGGCGGGATCTTCTCACCCACCGGCCACCCGCCCCCGGCGATCTCGTCCCTGAGCTGGTCGATCACCTGATCGACGAGTGACGACCGCCGAGCCGTCCGCAGAGTCACCCTTACCTCCGGTAATCCAGTCATCCTACGTTTCGATGATAGGACACCCTGCACACCAGCTTTATTCCGCCCCCCGCCAAGGGGGCGGCGCCAGGCGGCACATGCGTATTGGGCACCGGCAGGGCACCGGTGGGCGGTCGGGCTCGGTCAGACGCGGGCTCCGGCGCTGGACGTCGACCGGGATGCGGTCAGGCCAGCGGCCTCCAGGGCGCGGCGGTAGGCGATCGCGGCGTTCTCGGAGTCCTGGACGAGTTCGTGCAGTTCGCCGAGTTCGCGGTACAGGTGGGCGGCCGGACGTCCGGCGGACAGCGTCGCCAGCTGTTCGGACGCGGCACGCAGCACAACCTGGGCGGCCGCCGGGTCTCCCTGCGCGACGCGTGCACGGGCCAAGACGAGACGGGCGAGAACGGTCTTCTGCGTCCGTGCGGCATGGTCGGCCCCAGGCGGGGTCATGGCATGTGGGTTCTCCGGAGCGGCCAGCGCCATGCCCGTGTCGAGGAACTGTTCCAGGGTGGCTATGGCGTCGTCCAGGTCACCGACCAGCACGAGCGCGCGCGCTTTGGCGATGGTGCTCTCGGTGGACTCGTCTCCGTTGAGGTCGGCCGTCCCCTCCAGAAGGCGCAGCGCCTCCTGCGCCGCCTCCGGGGAGCCCTCGGGGCGCGGACGTTCGAATCCGTATTCACCGGTACCGGCGTCAGCGGGCGTAGTGTCTGGCTGGGTGACGGCCGAGAAAGGCATGACGCCCCTGAGCAGCGCCTTGGCCGCCGCAAGGGAGAGGCGTGCGTGAGACTGCGCCGGACCGGTGTCGCCACGGGCGGCCAGGGCCTGGTCGGCGAAGTACAGCGAGTCGCCGATCGTCCCTTCTTCGAGCGCGCGCATGCTGGCCCGCTGGTAGTGGACGCTTGCCGGGTCGTCCGCCGCGCTCTTGGGGTTCAGCAGCCGCCGTCCGAGCTCGTGCGCGCGCGCGGGATCGGAGCGATCCACGTAGGCGAGCAGCAGAATGCGTCCGACCTCCGTGTACTCCTCGCCAACACCGAGCCCGAGCTGGTTCAGCCGTTCGACGGCCCGCTCGCCGAGCGCGATGGCCTGGCCCAGGTCGCCGACGGCGTGGTAGCAGCGCGCGAGCGCGATGACGGGCGGCAGCCAGCTGGCGCGTCCGGGGTCCCGCTCGGCCTGTTCGCGCAGCTCCTCGAAGAGGGCGATCGCGTCGTCGGCGCGACCCAGCTCCTCCAGGGCGCGGGCGCGGCCCCAGCGGGCGCGGGAGGTGAGGTCGGGATCGTCGCTGCGCGCGATCACCTCCTCGAAGCCGGCCTCCGCGGTGACGGGGTCGCCGCGCAGCAGCGCCAGGTGGGCATGGCGCTCCCGTACTTCGAGGTGAGCGCGCTGCTCAGGCTCGACGCCCTCGGCGAGGTACTCGGGCGTGCAGCCGAGTCGCTCGGCCAGCATTCGCAGGACGGTCGGCGTCGGGGTGCGCTTGCCCGATTCGATCAATGAGATGTAGCTGTCGGAAAGGTCGTGACCGGCGAGCTGTGCCTGCGACAAGCGTCTGGTCAGCCGCAGGTTGCGGACACGTTCGCCGACGTTGCCTGGACCCGGCATGTGGACTCACTTAGCGGAAGTAAACAGGCGGCTGGGGTGCCGACATGATTGCACATTGCGGGTTATCGCACATCGAGAGTAATGAAGCGGCAAGAGAAGAGCTCCCCTGGTCGGGCCCGCCGGGCCGCGGTGCGCACGCGGCAGAACCCCCGTGGCGCGCCGGTTCCCGCCGGTGCGTGCCCCGGCGACGGCGGCGCCCGTCACCCTCGGACGGTATCCGACCCTCCCGAAAAGATCGCTAAAACCGCCGATATTGTCCATCCGACCGCGCTCACAGGCCATCGCCCCGCCGTCCATTGGCGCGCCGCCAACCGGCCGGCCGGCCGTCAGCGGGCCGTCCGTCAGCGTCCCGTCCGTCAGCGTCCCGTCCGTCAGCGGGCCGTCCGTCAGCGGGCCGTCCGTCAGCGACGCGCTCCTGCGCATCCGCATCGCCAGGGAGGGCGGGGGCGCAAGCGTCAAGCGACCGGGGCGGGCCGTCGTCTGGGGAAGGGTCACGCGGCGCTATGCCTGCTCGTCCGGACCCGAGCCGGCGGGGACGTCGTCCGGCTCGACCGGTTCCCGGGGGCGCCGCGGCGGCGGGGGCGGGGGCAGCGGCGGCTCCGGCTCCGGGTTCTTGTTCGGGAAGATCATTTCGCAGACTTCGAGGTAGAGCTGCTCGGGGTAGGGGAGGTAGTCCACGTTGGTGAGCGCCTGGTCCTGGCCGGCGGACTCCAGGATGAACTCCCCGTAGCCGAGCATCCGGCCCGCGATCGTCCGCTTGAAGCTCATGTCGGTGACCTTGGCCAGCGGCATCATCGCGACCTTGCGGGTGATCAGGCCGGTGGTCAGCAGCATCCGCTGGTTGGTGATCACGAAGTAGTCGACGGACCATTCCGCGACGCGCCAGACGAACCAGCCCAGCAGGATCAGCCAGCCCCACCACACCCACGTGATGGCGGCGGTGACGGTGTTGCTCAGCACGCCCGCGACGATCAGGCCGCCGAGGACGAGCGCGACCGGGACCATCAGCACGGCCGGATGCCGCCGCACCGTGATCACCTGGTTCTCGTGCGGAAGCAGGTACTTGTTGACCGAGGCCGGTGCGGAGTCGCCGGGAGTAACGAGTCTCATGACACCGGCCTCAGGCGAGCGCGTTGACGAAGGTGGCCAGGGAACCGGCGGCGGAGGCGAGGCCGCCGGCCACGTTCTCCACCGACTGGGCCGCACCGTCCGGCTGGTTGATCACGTAGAACGCCACAAAGGCCACGGCGACCCACGTCATGTACTTCTTGGCGGGCACGGGCGCCTCCCGGAGCATCGACCCACAAACCCCGGACAAGTCTCGCACAGCCCGTACCACGGGCAAAGGAAGCGCTATATGGCGCGTTGAAGGTTATGGCGCGTTGTCGAGCGACGAACGCCGCGTCCGGCGGCGCTTCTCCGCCGCGACCGTGGCGAGCACCTCCAGGTGCCGGCGCGCGATCCGTTCCACGAGATCGGGCGGCGCCGACCCCGTGACCTCTTCGGCGCCGTGTCGTGCGGCGGATACGCACCGGTCCACCGTCTCGGCGCCGTGCACCCCTTCGAACTCCTCGACGAGCCGCTCCCCGATCGCGGCGTAGCGCGGCAGGTCCCCGTCCCCTTGGTGAGCCATCACGTGTCCTCGAGCTCGCTCGCACCGCCCGGTCCGTAACGGTCCCCCTGTGCCGGGACGGCGGAGGGGAACGCACATGGCGTTCCGTAGCGCTGTCGTACCCTCTGCCACCGGGAACGAACATTGGTGATCATGACCGCGGCCAGATCGTGATCAAGCACCCGGACCGCCCTGACCGCCCCCCGGATGCCCCTGATCAAGCACCCCGAACGCCCTGATCAAGCGCCCGAACGCACCGACCGGACGGACCGGACGGGCGCACCGAGCGGACGCACCGGACGGGCGCCTCGATCGAGCGGTCAGACGACGCCGTAGAGGCGGTCTCCGGCGTCGCCGAGGCCGGGCATGATGAAGCCCTGCTCGTTGAGGTGGGAGTCGATCGCGGCCGTCACCACCCGGACCGGCGCCGAAAGGTCGGCGAACGCCTGTTCCAGGTACGTCAGGCCCTCCGGGGCGGCGAGCAGGCAGATCGCGGTGACGTCGTCGGCGCCCCGGTCGAAGAGGAGCCGGATGGCGGCGGCGAGCGTCCCGCCGGTCGCGAGCATCGGGTCGAGGACGTAGCACTGCCGGCCGGACAGGTCGTCGGGCAGCCGCGTCGCGTACGTCTGGGCCTGCAGGGTGCCCTCGTCCCGGATCATGCCGAGGAAGCCGACCTCGGCGGTGGGCAGCAGGCGGGTCATGCCGTCCAGCATCCCGAGCCCGGCGCGCAGGATCGGCACGACGAGCGGCTTCGGGCTCGCCAGCTGGACGCCCTCGGCCGGCACGAGCGGGGTCTGCACGGTCGCCGCCGCGACTCGCACGTCGCGGGTCGCCTCGTAGGCGAGCAGGGTGACCAGCTCGTCGGCCAGCCGGCGAAATGTGGGTGAATCGGTGCGGACGTCCCGAAGCGTGGTGAGCTTGTGCGCGACCAGGGGATGATCGACGGCGAGGGTCTGCATGCGCTCACCGTAGTCCACCTCGCCTGATCCGCCGGAGGGCACCGAGTCTGGATAGACGCCGTTGAGCTGGGCACTATGGCGTTATGAACAGCGAAAGCGATCAGCAGCCCGGAGGGCCTGCGCGGACGTCGGAGTCCGCGTCCGGCCCGCCGGCGCCGGCGGCGCTTCCCTCCGAGGTCGCGACGCCCCCGCCAGAGGTCGCGCCACCCCGGCCGGACGCCACGGCGCCGCGGCCCGCCGCCCCCGTAACGCCATCGGCCGTCGCGACGCCTCCGCCCGAAGCCGCCGACGATCCCGCTCCCGCCCCAACCGCCGAGACCACCGCCGAGACGGGCGAAACCGCCGAGAACGGGGCCGAGTCCGCGGTCCAGGTGACCGATGTCACAGTGGAGCAGGACGTACCGCCACGTCCCGGCCCGCAAGGCGACATCTCCCCTGAAGAGGTGCGCGAGCATCTGCGTCGCCGTGCGATCTTCCTGCGGGAACTGGCGGAGGCCCGCGAGCTGCGCCGCCGGGTGACGCCGCACCGGTCCCGCCGCGCGCGGATCCACGCGGCGCTGCGCCGCCGCACCTTCCGGATCAACTGACGCTGATCAACAGGGACGTCGAGGCGGTAGATTCGTGCGGCCGGGCACCGGCCCGCGTGGTGCTGACTCCGGTTCTCACGCGCGGGTACGGCGCCAGTTTGGCGGTCGGGTGCACGAGCGCGCGCCGCATCTGCGACCATGCCCAGGCAAGTGACGCGCCGGTGGGGTGGAAATGACGGATGTGGACGCGACGGACTTCGCCGTCGTGGTGTACCGGGAAGACGAGGGCTGGGAGGCCGAAATCCTCCCGGTCGCGTTGACCGAGGACCTCGCGGGGCTCATTCACGCCCTGCGCCAGCAGCCGAGCCTCGGTGGCACGGTCGGGCTGGTGTCGGTCGGCGACGACTTCTTCGTCGCGATCCGCCTGCTGGGCGACGACGTCATGGTCTTCCTGTCGGACGTCACGGCGTCCGTCGACTGGCCGCTCGCCGGCCAGGTCCTCGACTACCTGGACATCCCGATCCCCGAGGACGAGGAGCTCGACCAGGTCCTCCCCGTCGGCGACATGTCGATCTTCGCCGATCTCGGGCTGGACGAGATGGAGCTCGGCGCCATCTCCGGCGACCTCGAGCTCTACCCGGACGAGATGCTGCTCAGCATCGCCGGCCGCATCGGCTTCGCCCTCGCCTTCGAACGAGCCGTCGACGCCATAGCCTGACCGCAACCGCCCCGGCTCCGCAGCCCACGTGCCGCGCGGCGGCGCCTTCCGGGGACGACCGTCCTGGACGTCAGCTCCGGTCGTCTCGGTTCGGCTCCCGCCGTGCCGAGGCCGTTCGCTCACCAGCGGCGATCTCGCGGAGCGCGTCCCGGTCGAGGATGATCATCTGCTGTCGCCCCGTGCCGACGATCGAGGCGCTCTTAAGCGTCCGGACGGTCTTCTTCACGGAATCGAGCGAGACACCGGCGAACTCCGCCAGGCCCTGCTGGCTGATCCGCAGCACGATCC
The DNA here is from genome assembly GCF_044326375.1 of Actinomadura sp. 3N508. Taxonomy (NCBI): domain Bacteria; kingdom Bacillati; phylum Actinomycetota; class Actinomycetes; order Streptosporangiales; family Thermomonosporaceae; genus Actinomadura; species Actinomadura sp. 3N508. The sequence goes on along the minus strand of NZ_JBIRAX010000010.1, from coordinate 141,972 downwards.
CCTGCTCGCCGTCGCGGCCGCCGTCCTGGCCTAGGCCGCTCTCCAGCAGGTCGACGAGGGCCAGCGCCAGCCGCCGCTCCACGGCCAGTTCCGACTCGACGATCTTGCGGGTGGCCTGTTCGAGCCGGGCGTCCATGGCCGCCAGCTGGGCCATAGCGGCTCGTGGATGGGTTTGCAGGAACTCGATCCATCGGGCGGCGGGGATCAGCAGCACCTCCACATCACCGATCGCCGCGACGGACGCGGACAGGGGACCGCCGCGCAACGCGGTCATCTCCCCCACGACCTCGTTCGGCCCGCGCACGGCGATCATGCGCTTCGGCCTGCCCGCCCGGACCATGACATGGCCCTCGCGGATCAGCAGGACGAAGTCGACCTCCTCGCCCTCTTCGAAGAAGACGTGCCCCGCCGAGCGGCGCAGCGTCTGGCCATTGGCCTCCAGCCAGAGGGTTTCCTTCACGGTAAGGAGTGGATCACCCTTATCAAACTGTGCTGAGCCCATGTAGCTGAGTGTACGAATACCCTTAGCGGTGACCCTCGTGGCTAGGGGTGTGAGCGGGGCAACCCTGTGGGTCACAATAAGAACGTGTCCCATTTCGCCGCCGTGTTCGCGCGGACCCCGCAGGGCTGGGTCGGCGCGGAGGCCGTGATCGCCGAGGCCGAGCACGTCGACGACATCGCCGACCTGATGCGGGAGGCGGCCGTCGAGTCCTACGGCGATCCCGTCGTCCTGCTGGTCGAGCAGGACGACGACTGGTTCGCGGTCGTCCGGCTGGACGGCGAGGACGAGCCGCACGCCTACATCTCCACCGTCCGCGAGGACGGTCTCGGCTCGCTGTTCCAGCAGCTCGTCGGCGAGGTCCCGGACGGCGACGCCGCCGGCGACCCCGCCCTCCTCGAAGACCTGGGCCTCGACGCCAAGCAGCTCGGCGACCTCGGCGAGCGCGCCATCCCCGGCGACGCGCTGCTGACGATCGCCGAACAGGCCGGCTTCGGCGAAGAGTTCGACCGCCTCCGTGACTGACCCGCCGCCCCCCACCCCCGAGCCCGATCCCGGCGGCCACAAGCCTGAGCCCGGCGGACCTGAAGCTGAGGTCAGCGGCCCTGAGGCTGAGCCTTGTCGCCCCGAAGCTGCGGTCGATGGCCCGGAGCGCGGGGCCGGTTCGACGGCCGCGTCCGGTGCCGCGTCCGGTGCCGCGTCCGGTGCCGCGTCCGGGGCTGGTGGCGGGTCGGGTGGGGACGTCGGTGCCGGGTTCGTGGAGGCGATGCGGCTGGCGTTGCGGGAGGCGCGGGTGGCGTTCGAGGACGGGGAGATCCCGGTCGGGGCCGTCGTCCTGGACGCGTCCGGCGCCGTCGTCGGGACGGGGCACAACGACCGTGAGCGCAGCGCCGACCCGACCGGGCACGCGGAGATCATCGCGATGCGGAACGCGGCGGCGGCGCTCGGCGGGTGGCGGCTGTCGGGGTGCACGCTGGTCGTGACGCTGGAGCCGTGCACGATGTGCGCGGGAGCGTCCGTCCTGGCGCGGCTGGACCGGGTCGTGTACGGGGCCGTCGACCCGAAGGCGGGCGCGGTCGGATCGCTGTGGGACGTGGTCCGCGACCGCCGCCTCAACCACCGTCCGGAGGTGATCGCGGAGGTGCTGGCGGACGAGTGCGGCGCGCTCCTTACCGAGTTCTTCGCCCGCCGCAGAGTCGGGTAGGCTCTCCCGCGGTGGTGTCGCCTAGTGGACGAGGGCGCACGCCTCGAAAGCGTGTGAAGTGCAAGCTTCCGTGGGTTCGAATCCCACCACCACCGCTCGCCAGTGAGCCGCCGATCCGGTACCGGTCGGCGGCTTTCTCATGCGGCGTCCGGGAACCGGGCCTCAGCCGACCGTGACCAGGGCCACGCCCGCCACGGCGACCGCCATGCCGACGCGCTGGACGGCCCGGAGCCGCTCGCTGTAGGCGACCCTGGCCAGCAGAACCGTGACCGCCGGGTAGAGCGACGTGAGGATGGCGGCGAGGCTGAGCATCCCCTTCTGGGCGGCGAGGAAGTAGAGCACGTTCGCACTCGCGTCGAGGGTGCCGGACAGGAGCGCTAGGCCGATCATCGTCCGTCCGGACACCTTGGGGCCGAGGCCGCCGCCGCGGACGGTCATGACCAGCAGCGCGGTCACGATGACGGTGAGGGTGCCGACGCGCGCGCCGACGATCGGCCAGAGGCCGGTGCCGTCCCCGGCGGCCTTCAGCAGGACGAAGAAGACCCCGAAGAGGGTGCCGGACAGCCCGGCCATGAAGGGGCCCGAATCCAGGAGGCGCCGCCAACCGCCTGCGCTGGGCGCTGCGTCGGGGCTCGCGGTCGTGGTGCTGCCGGTCTCCATGCTGACCAGGCCGATCGCGATGAGGCAGAGCAGGACACCGGCGACGACGGACGCGGCCAGGCGCTCGCCTCGCAGCACGCCCACGCCGACCGGCAGGATCGCGGCGGCCAGCGCGGACACCGGGGCGACGACGCTCATCGGCCCGCGGGCGAGCGCCCGGTAGAAGGTGATCAGACCGGCGCCGCCGCTGAGGCCGCCCAGGAAGCCCAACGTCATCGGCACGGGCCCGGCGCTACCGCCGCTGAGCAGCGCGGACGCCAGGACGATCAGCAGCCCGACCGGAACGCACCAGGTCAGGGCCCGCAACGCGGTCGACTTCCGGGCGACCGCGCCGCCGAGGAAGTCGGCCACGCCGTAGGCGAGGGCGGCGCCCAGCGCGAGGACGGTGACCATCACGGTCCGCCGATGAGCCTGCTCGCCACCCGGACGTCCGGCGAGATCGCGCGGAGCCGCTCGGTGAGCCGGTCGCCCGCCTCCGCCAGCCTCTCGATCGGGTACGGCTCAAGGCGTTCGAGCAGGAAGAACCCGTTCTTCGTGGTCTCGGTCAGCCGCGTGCGGACGCACTGCCGCCAGTTCCAGCGGCGGCAGGTCACGCCCGCGTCGTCCCGCCAGACGACCTCGCCCGGCTCCGGGTGCTCGACGGCGGGCTCGCCGTCCGCGATCACGTCGAACGGCTCGTCGCCGGTGGCCCGCACCAGCCGCGCCGCGCCTCGGTAGGCGTCGAGGTCCTCGCCGCCGATGGGCAGCGCGTACTCCACGCTCACCGCGTTGTAGGCGTCCACGACCCGGTTGATGGACGGGAGCGAGCCGGCCCGCCGGAGCAGCGCGTCCACCGAGGGGCGGGTCCGCTTCGGCTTGGCGCCGAACGCCCGGTACGCGTCGTGCCAGGCCTCGACGTGCGGGTCGCCGGGGTCGGCCTTTTCGGCCGCTTCGGCCAGCCAGCCCTCCGACTCCTGATCGCTGGGCCCGTTCGCCAGGCCTTCGGCGGTCAGGACGAGCACGGCGAAGTCGGGACGCAGTTCCCGCACGGCGTCGTCCACGACAACCCGATCCAGCATTCCAATCCCCTCCCCGGCGGTCATTTTAATGATACAGAGATACCATCATACCGACCGAGCACTCCACCCCGTTTTCAACGGTGCGGGCTCCGACGGTCATCCTTGGTGGCCGGACGTTGCGGCGGTGGGATCGTTGGGGGACGGGTTCGGCGGCTGGAGGGCGGACGAGTGAGCGAGCAGGATGCCATCGGGGAGGCCGTGGCGCGGACCGTGCGGGCGCTGCGGGCCGGGCACGGCTGGAGCCTGGACGAGCTCGCCGGACGGGCCGGGGTGAGCAAGGGTGTGCTGGTCGGGCTGGAGCAGGGCCGCGGGAACCCCAATCTCGGCACGCTCATCCGCATCTCCGACGCGCTCGGCGTCCCGTTGACCCGGCTGGTGCAGGTCGAGGAGGAGCCGCCGGTCCGGCTGTTCCGGCCGGAACGGCACGTGGTGCTGTGGGAGGGCGAGCACGGCGGCACGGGAACGCTGCTCGCCGGCAGCGACCCTCGGCCATCGCTGGAGCTGTGGCACTGGAAGCTCCAGCCCGGGGAGACGCGGGACAGCGACCCGCATGTGCCGGGCACCAAGGAGATCGTGTTCGTGCAGCAGGGCACCCTGACGCTTGGCGTGGACGGCCGGACGGACCTCGTCGAGGAAGGCACGGCCGCGGTGTTCGTCGGCGACCGGCCCCACTCCTACGGGAACGCCAGTGACGACGAGGTCCACTTCATCCTGGCCGTCCTCGACCTCTAACCTCACCGCCCTCCAGAACCCCGTCCAGCGCCAATGACCGAGGGCGACGACCGAGGCGAGGGCCGGCGACCGGAGCGGTAACCAAGGCCGAGGCTGGGCCGAGTGACCGGGCCGGGTTGGGTGTCTTCAACGTCTCGTCACGGGGCTCCACCGATGGCCCGCGCCTGACTCAGGCCGCGGGCAAACGCGGCAGCGCATCACAAGATGCTCACTCAGGCTCGCTCGGCGTCGCCGGGCCGGACGGGCGGGCGACTGCGCGTGAGTGAGGCCCACTTCGAGACATGCCCTCGTGACCGGGGCCAGTGATCAGTTCGGGGATCCAGGGGCCCTGGGGCGCCCGGTTCAGCGCTGGTGAGCCGGGATCAGGGGCCGGGATCAGGGGCCAGGGTGGGGGTCAGGATGTTAGGCGGACGGGCATGGCCAAGTAGCGGTAGCCGGTGTCTGTCTCTTCGGAGGTGGTCTCCTTCGAGGCGTCTTTTTCGTCGTCGGACGGGGCCTTCTTGTCCGGGATTCCGGTTAGGAGGGCGGCCTTGGTGGGGCCCGCGCATTCGAGGCGGGCGTACTCGGTGTCGATCCCGGCGAGGCCGTCGAGGAGGTACTGAGGCGCGAAGGCGATGTCGAGGTCGTCGCCGCTGAGCCGGACCGCGAGGCTCTCGTTGGCGCGGGCGGAGTCGCCGGTGGCGGCGCGGACGCGGACCTCGTCGGCGGTGAACGCCAGCCGGATGGGCGTGCCGCGCTCGGTGACGAGGGCGGCGCGCTTGATGGTCTCGACGAACGGCGCGACGGGGATCTCGGCGACGGACGACCAGGTGCCGGTGAGCCGGGATCTGTAGTTGATGTACTGGTCGTCCAGGAGGCGGCTGGTCATGCTGCGGCCGCCGCCGGACACGCCGATGAGGGTGTCGGCGACGCCGCCGAGGTCGATGGCGACCTCGGCGCCGCGCTTGATGGCCTTGGCCGTGTCGGCGAGGGTGCGGGCGGGCACGACGACACCGGCGGTGAAGCCGGGGTCGGCGGGCGACCAGGTCAGCTCGCGGGCGGCGATGCGGTAGCGGTCGGTGCAGGCGAGCCACATCGTGTCGCCCTCGATGTCGATCCGGACGCCGGTGAGCATCGGGAGCGTGTCGTCGCGTCCGGCGGCCGGGGTGACCTGGGCGACGGCGGTCGCGAACAGGTCGGCGGGGAGCGTGCCGGCGCGGGCGGGTGGTTCGGGGAGGGTGGGGTAGTCCTCGACGGGGAGCGTCTGCAGGCCGAACTCGGCGGGGCCGCACCGCACGACGACCTCCGAGCCCTTCATGTGGATCTCCACGGGGTGCGGGGGGAGGTTGCGGACGATGTCGGCGAGGAGCCGCCCAGGGACGAGGGCGCGGCCGGGCTCCGCGACGTCGGCGTCCTCCCTGGCGCGGGCGGACACCTCGTAGTCGAACCCGGCCAGGGTCAGCTCGCCCTGCTCGGTGACCTCGATGAGCATGCCCGCGAGGACGGGGAGCGCGGGGCGGGCCGGCAGCGTCCGCGCCGCCCAGGCCACGGCGTCGGCGAGTATCTGCCGGTCGACTCGGAACTCCACCTTCGCCTGCCTTTCCGCGACTGCCGGACGGGCCGCTTTCCGGCCGTGTCACGCACGGTATCCCCGGCCACCGACATTCAGAAAAGGGCGTCCTCCGTGATCTTGGTCTTGCGTTCGAAGTCGAGGAGGTAGCGCTTGCGGTCGAGGCCGCCGCCGTAGCCGGTGAGGTCGCCGGTGGAGCCGACGACGCGGTGGCAGGGGACGATGACGCTCACCGGATTGCGTCCGTTGGCAAGGCCGACTGCACGGGACGCGGACGGTTTGCCCAGCTCGACGGCGAGCTGCCCATAGGTGGTGGTCTCGCCGTAGGGGATCTCTTGGAGCGCCGTCCAGACGCGCTTCTGGAATTCGGTGCCCTGGAGGTTGAGCGGCAGGTCGAACTCGGTCAGGTCACCGGCGAAGTAGGCCGAGAGCTGCTCGGCGGCGGTGGCGAAGGGTTCGGTGTCGGGATCGCCGGGTGCGCCGAACGTTTCCTGGAACGGACGATGCCGCTGCGAATCCATGTAAAGGCCGGACAGGGCACCGTCCAGAGCCACCAACGTCAACGGGCCTACGGGACTGTCCACGATGACGTGCGTCGTCGATTCCATATGGGTTCCTTGGGTTCCTTCCTAGGGCTCAGGATGCGGGAAGCAGGTTGATGGCGTGGTCGCCTGTAGCCCACAGGTATTGGACGGCATAGGCGCGCCACGGACGCCACTGCGCGGCACGTCGTGTCAGGGCCGCGGGCGTCGTGGGCAGGTCGAGTGTCTTGGCGGCGGCGCGGATTCCCAGGTCGGTGGGGATGAACGCGTCCGGGTCTCCTAGGGCGCGCATCGCGATCGACTCGATCGTCCAGGGGCCGAAACCGGGGAGGACGGTCAAGCGCGCGCGGGCCTCCTCCCAGTCGCTCCCAACCCCGAGGTCGATTTCACCGCTCGCGAGTGCGTCGACCAGGGTCATGAGCGTGGTGCGGCGCGCTTTCGGGAAGGCGAGGTCTTCCGGGTCGAGTTTCGCCAAGGCGGACGGGGTCGGGAAGAGGTGTGTCAGTCCCCCGCCTGGGTCGGCTATGGGGTCGCCGTAGGCGGTGACTAGGCGTCCTGCATGGGTGCGGGCCGCGGCCGTGGAGACCTGCTGGCCCAGGACGGCGCGCACGGCGAATTCGGGGGCGTCCACCGTTCGCGGGACGCGCCGTCCAGGAGCCTTGTCGACGAGCGGCGCCAGGACGGGGTCAGTGCGGAGCAGGTCGTCCACGGCGACGGGGTCGGCGTCGAGGTCGAGCATCCAGCGGCAGCGGCTGATCGCGATGGTGAGGTCGCGCAGGTCGCTGAGGGTGAGCGTGCAGGCGATGTGGTCCGGCCGGGGGCGCAGGGTCGCGATGCCGTGCCCGCGGGGGAGCCGCATGGCGCGCCGGTACGCACCGTCCCGCCATTCCTCGACGCCTGGGACGGCGGTAGCGGCGAGATGGCCGAAAAGGTTGTCCGGGCAGAGAGGCGCCCGGAACGGCAGCCGCAACGACAGCGCGCCAGAGCCGGCCGGTGGGTGCCCCTTAGCGACACGCTCGCGCAGAGCGGTCGGCGTTAGGGCGAACACGTCGCGGACGGTCTCGTTGAAGGCCCGGATACTGGCGAACCCTGCGGCGAACGCGACATCACCCATCGGGAGGGGTGTCGTTTCGATGAGGAGCCGTGCCGTCTGAGCGCGCTGGGCCCGCGCCAGGGCGAGTGGGCCCGCACCCAATTCGGCGTTGAGCTGGCGTTCGATCTGGCGTGTGCTGTAGCCGAGCCGCCGTGCAAGACCCGGGACGCCTTCACGGTCGACCACGCCATCGGCGATGAGCCGCATCGCGCGGGCGACGACGTCCGCGCGATGGTTCCATTCCGGCGAGCCTGGGGTGGTGTCGGGCCGGCAGCGCTTGCAGGCCCGGAATCCGGCCTGCTGCGCGGCGGCGGCGCTCGGGTAGAAGCGCATGTTCTCGGGCTTGGGGGCGACGACCGGGCAGCTAGGACGGCAGTAGATCCCGGTGGTGACGACCCCGATGAAGAACCATCCGTCGAACCGGGCGTCCTTGGCCTGGACCGCTCGCAGGCACCTTTCCGCGTCCTCGTGCATGCCCCCAGCATCGCCGAGGTCAGGACAGTCCACTAGCGAGAATCCGACATCAACGTGCGGGTGGTTCAGAGGCGGTGCGGCTCGCTGTGGAAACGGGCGTCGCGGTCGGCGGTCGCCAAGGCGGTGTTGAGGAGCGCGACCACGGCGAAGGCGACCGCCCACGCGGGACGGTCAACGCCGTAGAGAGCAAGGGCCCCGGCACCGAACACCAGAGCCTTCACCAGCAGCACGAACGGGAGCGCGACCTTGTAACGCGCCTTCGGCGCGGCGAACAGTCCCCACAACGTCATCGCGGCGGTCGGCGCACCGATTCCGAGAATGATGCCGATGAGCACGTTTCCGCCGGTTGCGAACCCCCACCAGACGAGCCAGACGATCGTCGCCATCTCCAGCAGAAACGCCAGACCCTCGTTCGTGACGTGCATCGGCCCAGGTAGTCGCACGCCGGTCAGCGTATCCGGCGTGGGCGAGACGCCTTGCAGTGAGGGGCGCTCTGACCAGCGAGACCCGGCGAGAACCCAGCGAGACCCGGCGCCCTGGCCAGGGGGCGCCGCCGTCCACCGGCAGTAGCAGGGCGGAGACCGGCCCTAGGCACCTGGAGCCAGAGGGAAGATCGCTCCCTGGCGTGAAGGCTGTTCGACCCTCGCGTTTCTAGGCTCAACAGCATTCAGACCTTGGGTCAACGGGAGGCAACCGTGCGTCGCCAGCTTTCAGTTCTCGTTCTAGCCGCGGTCGGCGCGACCTCTCTGAGCGCGTGCGGCATGGCCTTCGCTTCGACCTTCGATGACGACGCCGCTCTCAAGGGCGACATCAAGGCGGTGCAACTCGACAACATCGATTCGGGCAGCGTGACGTTGCGCGGCGGCGCGTCCAAGGCGTCACTGAGCCGGAAGGTCGAATACCGCGGGGGCAAACCGACCGGACAGACGCACCGCGTCGAGAACGGTGTCCTGAAACTCCGCGACTGCGGCAAGAACTGCTCGGTGAGCTACACGATCGACCTCCCTGGCCGCGTCCCCGTGGACGGCGTTACGGACAGCGGGTCGATCAAGCTGTCGAGAGTAGGCGCGGTGAACGTGTCGACCGATTCGGGCTCCATCCGCTTGGACGACGTCACCGGATCCGTGAAGGCGAAGACGGACAACGGAAAGATCGAGGGGCGCGGTCTCAAGGGCGACGGCGTCGACGCCCGCACCGACAACGGGAAGATCACCCTCGCCCTGGTCAAAGCGCAGAACATCCGCGCCGTGACGTCCAACGGCGGCGTCACCGTGACCGTCCCCGCGCCGGGCCGCTACCGCGTCTCCGCGCGCACCGACAACGGCGACCGGAAGATCGGGATCCCCGACGACGCGTCCGCCCCGCACCGCCTCGACCTGACCACCGACAACGGCGACATCAACGTCCGATCCGGCGGCTAGCCTCCCCGGCACCTGGCCCCGCGGGCATCGACGGGGGCCTCGCGGGACCAGGTGTCGTGTCCCCGGCGATACCGTGAGTGCGTGGACGAGATCTCCTGGCGGGAGGACGGCCGGGACCAGCGCGTCCGCTGGCGGTCGGAGAGCGGTGCCCCGCCGCCCCGCCGCGTGACGATCGCCGACGACGAGACCCGCGCGGACGACGCCTACCGGCTGGCCTGCGAGGGCACCGCGCTGCTGTGGCGCGGCGACTTCCAGAACGCGCGGCAGCTCCTCAACGCGATGGCACGCCGCATAGACCGTCCTCCGACTAAGGCAAAACAGCGCAAGCGGCAGAAGGCGGAACCGTCCCAGGCGCAGGCTTTCCACCTCTACCGCCAGGCCCGTGCCCAGCGCGCGCGGACGCTTGCCATGCTGCTCATACCGTTCGACCCAGGACACGTGATCCCGCTACGCCGCGCGCCCGACGTCCAAGACGCCTGCACGCAGGTGTACGGGCCGGACGACCAGCCCTACATCGCGTCCTTGCGTGAACTGCTCGGGCTGATCGGCGCCCATGAATGGCGCGAGAAGGGCGTCCCCATTCCCGCGCTGGGCAATGACCGGATACATCCGCACTACGGAGTGTTCTCGCCGGTCAGAGGAGAGTACGTAGACCTCGTCGCCGAAGCGCCGCTCCCAGCAACGACAACGGCCTTCGACATCGGGACAGGCACAGGCGTCCTGGCAGCCGTCCTGGCCCGCCGCGGCATGGAACGAGTCGTCGCCACAGACAACGACCCGCGCGCGCTTGCCTGCGCCCAGGAGAACCTGAACCGCCTGAACGTGGCCAATCAGGTCGACGTCGTCCAGGCCGACCTGTTCCCAGAAGGACGAGCCGGGCTCATCATCTGCAACCCGCCCTGGATCCCGGCGAAACCCGGCTCACCGCTCGAACACGCCGTCTACGACCCGGGCGGCCGGATGCTGCACGGCTTCCTCAACGGCCTCGCCGACCACCTCGAACCGGACGGCGGCGAAGGCTGGCTGATCCTCTCCGACCTGGCCGAACTCCTCGGCCTCCGCACCCGCGACGATCTCCTCGCGCTGATCGGATCGTCCGGCCTGGAGGTCGTCGGACGGCTCGACACCAAGCCGACGCACCCGCGCGCCGCCGACCCCGACGACCCCCTCCACGCCGCCCGCGCCGCCGAGACGACCTCCCTCTGGCGCCTCAGACATGGCTCCGGTGCGCGCTCTCAGGCCCTATGACCTGCAGCAGTTCGAGGGCCTCGATCGTTGGACTCCCCGGCGGCGGCGTGAAGACGACCAGCCGCTGATCTTCGGCCGGGGTGAGCAGGGTCTCCGCGTCGAACTCGATCGCCCCGAGCTCCGGGTGCAGGACCCTCATGCGGCTGGTGCGGCGCACGGCCACCTCATGCCGCTTCCAGAGCGCCGCGAACTCCTCGCTGGCATCGTGCAGCCGCCGGACGAGCGCCGCCGCGACGGCGTCGTTGCCGCGCCGGGCCACACTCGCCCGCAGGTCGGCGACATGCTGGCGGCTGTAGTGGTCGTGCTCGTCCGGCGGGTACGCCTCCCGGACGAACGGGTCGGTGAACCACCGCCACACGATGTTCCGATCGCCGACCTCCACCGTGCACACGCACCCGAACAGAGACTCGGCCATCGCGTTCTGCGCCAGCACGTCCCCAAGGTCCCCGACGATCTGCGCAGGCGTCTCACGCAGCCGATCGAGCAGGTACAGCAACCCCGGCCGGACGTGCTCGCCCGCGAACGGCCCCGCGGGCGGACGATGCCCGGCCAGGACGTACAGATGGTCGCGCTCGTCCTCCGACAGCCGGAGCGCCCGCGCCAGCGCGCCGAGCATCTGCGTCGACGGCTGCGGGCTCCGCGCCTGCTCAAGCCGCATGTAGTAGTCGGCGGACATGCCCGCGAGCTGCGACACCTCCTCGCGCCGCAGTCCCGGCGTGCGGCGCCTCGGCCCGGACGCCAGGCCGACCTCCTGCGGGCGCAGCCGTTCCCGCGACCGGCGGAGGAAGTCGGCGAGTTCGCGGCGGTTCATGTCCATACCGTCCATGTTCCGCCATGTCCGGGACCGCAGCCCGGGATCGCTTGTCCTAGCCAAAGCGGTCCGCTCCTCATCACCGCCCCGCCCGGGCAGCGTTGGACGCATGACGAAACTGACCGTTGGAAACGCCCGCATCACCTACCGCACCGAGGGCTCCGGGCCCGCCGTCGTCCTGGTCCACGGCGTGGGCCCCGGCTCGGCCATGTGGGACGGCTGGTCCGGCGCGCTCGCCGCCGACCACACCGTGATCCTCCCCGACCTCGCCGGTTCCGACCCCGCCGAGGACGACGGCGCACCGCTGACCATCGAGGCCCTCGCCGCCCAGGTCAACGCCGTGATCGAACACTCCGGGGCCGGACGGGCGGGCGTGGTCGGCTTCTCGCTCGGCGCGCCCACGGCCGCCGCTGCCGCCGCGCTGCGTCCGGACCTCGTCCGGCGGCTGGTCCCGGTCGCGGGCCTGAGCCATCTGGGCGACGAGTACGTCCGGCAGCTGATCACCGCTTGGCTGGACCTCGCCGGCGACCCGGTCGCCTTCGGACGCCTGGGCACGCTGACTTCCTTCAGCCCCCGGTTCCTCAACGCGATCGGCCACGACGGCACCGAGCAGCTGCACGGTTTCATGCGCCCGACCGACGCCCGCCTACGCCAGCTCGACCTCGTCCAACGCCTCGACGTCCGCGACCTGCTCCCGCGCATCGAGGCCCCCACCCTCGCCATCGGCTGCACCCTCGACCAGCTAATCCCCGTCGAGAACCACCGCGAATTCGCCCGCGCCATCCCGGGCGCCGAGTACGCCGAACTCGAAACCGGCCACGTGACGATGATGGAACGCCCCGACGACTTCGCGAAACTCGTCCGAGACTTCCTGGACCGCCCCTAGCGCCGTCGCACCTCGCCCGGTACCAACAATGGCACTAGCGGCCGAAGTCGAAGAAGACGTCACCTTGACCGACGTTGTCCGGCTTGGCCGGTGGGCGCGGGTCGGCAACGGGCAACCGCGGCTTGTCACCCACGCGGAACGTAACGTCGTCGACCGGATCGGACACCTGCCTGAACACCTCGGCGACGCGATCGTTGGGCCATCTCGTGGTGCTGTCCCAGGTGGCTCCGGCGAAGTTGTGCACCGCCAGGTATTTCTGGTCGGCGATTGAGCCAGGCCCCATGCCGATCCAGAAGGTGGCGTCCGTGAAATCCGCGCCGGTCAGATCCGCGCCCTTGAAGCCCGCACCCAGGAGATAGCTGCCGGTGAGGGTGGTGCGTACGAGTTTCGCATCGGTGAACTGCGAGAAGCCGCACTCGGGCGCACCACCCAGGTTCAGTCCGGAAAGGTTGGCGTCGCTCAGGTCCGCCCCGCTGAAGTCGGGGACGAGGCCGAGGTCGGCGCCGCGCAGATCGGCTCCGGCGAACGTGGAGTCGGTGAAGTCGACATACAGGCCGTTGCCGTCGGGGCACGCGCCGGACAGATCCGCGTGGCGCAGATCGGCCCCGCTGAGGTCGGCGCGGGTGAGATCGGTGCCGGGCGGAAACCTGACACCGCGAAGGTCGGCTCCCCGGTAATCCCCGCCGACGAGGCGGGCGAGGGCCAGGGCGTCGTTCCTCTCGATCAGCTTGGCGAGATCGGTGCGCTGCCCGGCCGGTGGGGCGGTCCCGGATCGCTCGCCCTTGACGGCGTCCTCCTGGACCAGCGTCCCGTGCAGGGCGTACAGGCACCACCCGTCGCGGTAGCGCATCGCCGGTCCGTCCCGCCGGTGCAGCAGCTTGCCGTCGTGACCGTCCGCACCCCAGGGCGCGATGTGGACTACGGTCGGCCGCTCCAGCACCACGCACACCCGCTCGAACGGCCACCAGCCGCCGCAGGAACCGACGAGATCCGTCCAGAGGGACAGGCGCTGCTCCCACAGCTTCCGACGACGGGCTTTGGCCCGCCACCAACGAGGCTCCCCACCCAGTCGACCCCGCCCTCGGCTCGTATCCTCGCCGAGCACAAGGCCACCGAGCTCGTTCAGGAGGAACGCCCCCGGCGACGGTCCACCATGCGCCTCCGCGATCGCCTCCTCCGAGGGCAGGCGAGGATCACCGTCCGCCGGGAAGGCGGCCGCGGGCGAGTCGATCCAGACCAGCCGTGGCTCCGCCGCGCCGATCAAGCGGTACAGGCCGATGATCGCGGCTTCGGCGGTGGGCCGGTCGGCGGGAGCGGTGGCCCGAGCCTGCCCCGGCCACTCGTGCCCCAGGCGGTAGGCGAGCTTCACCAGCTCCGGAGCCCGTAAGTCCGAGCTGACGTGGATCTCGGTGTTGAACGGGTAAGGCGGCCCCATATCCGCTCTGTATCACGGGCAGTTGAGCACGTCCATGCACCCTTGGCGGGACGAGACACCGAAACACCCACAAGGGCTGCCGCTAAATCCATTCAGGAGAAGACCGGACCGCGCCAGCGGAGGCGGCGGGGCCGATCGGGGTGATCGTACCGGGACATCTTGGAGGTGCTGCAGTCCGCAGGGCGGCCGCTGCGGTCGAGCGCGCAAGTTGTTGCGGAGGGTCCCCTACACCCACCTGTCCGGCTCTCCGGGGTTCCAGCCTTGCTGCAACGTCTGCCTCTCCGTCACCGCGACCCGTGCGGACAGCCACGCGTCATACACTTCGGCCAGGCGCGGCCCGCCGACACCCGAGCGGACCCGGTCGCGGTACACGTGCAGTTCTGACCTGGGCATCCGACCCACCCAGCCGGCGTACTCGATCAGCGTCATCCCCCGGCCGCTGGCCTCCTCCTCGAGGATGGCCCGGTGGTGGTCAGAAAGCCGGTCGATGCGCTCGGGGTGGACTTTCCATCGGATGGGGGTGCCGTCGCGCATCTCGCCCATGGTCCAACCGTCGTAGTCACTCATCGGCAGGGCTCCCGCCTGCGTGTCGCGTAACCATGCCCGGATTGTCATGCCTACGCGAGCGTCTCGCCAGTCCCTCGCGACCAAGGACCACCACACACGGGACACCAGGAGCGACCTCGCCGAAAAGTACGCGACAGCTCGCCATGCGAGCCCACCGGTTACTGCCACGACTCATGTCCGAGCAACTGACGCCTGATGTCCAACCCCACTGACGTTTCCATGTCCAACGACACTCGAGACGAGCCGAACCCAAATCCATTTCTCGCCGCCGGAAGGCACGACCTAAGCTGGACGGCCCCCGACCCGAGGAGCCGCCCATGCCGCCTGCCATCCGTTTCGTCGAGCTGCCGCAATCGGCCATGAAAGCGTTGCTCGACGACGACCTGGCGGGCGCGAGCGCCGCCGCCGGGATCCCGCTCACCGAATATTTCCTCACCGACGAGGCCAAATTCCTCTGGCGATTCCGGCTCGGCCAGCTCGACCGGGAACCCGAACACGCGCGCTGGATCGTCCGCGCCGTCGTCGCCGAACCGGAAGGCGCCGTCGTCGGCCACGCGGGCTTCCACGGCGCCCCGAACACCAGCGGAACGGTCGAGATCGCCTACTCCGTCGACCCCGCCCACCGCCGCCGTGGCTACGCGAAGGCGATGCTCACCGCCCTCCTCGACCGCGCCGCGTCCGAGCCGTCCGTCAGGACGGTCCGCGCGTCGATCAGCCCGGAGAACACCGCGTCCCTGGCCACGATCGCAGGCCACGGCTTCACCGAAGTCGGCGAGCAATGGGACGAGGAAGACGGCCGCGAACTCCTCTTCGAACGCCCCGCCCGCTAGCACTCCCGCAACAGCGAGACGGCCCGCCGCGCCGCGTCGGGGTCGACGGCGGCGAGCGCCTCAAGCAACCCGCCAATGTCACCGGACGACACCACGACACAACAGGTCGCCCGCCAATCCCCGCACTCGTCCCGGACGATCGTCCACCCGGCGAAAAGGGACCGGATCAGCAGCAACGCGACGGCCTCGTCCATCGTCCTCACATCGGCCGGTCTCGGAGGAACCGGTCGATCATCCGCGCCGCCGGTTCGACGTCGTCCCCGCACCGGCACAGGAACCCGTCGCGCCCCTGCCGCGCCTCGTGAAAGCCCCACCCGCCCCCCGGCATCGCCAGGACGCGCAACGTCACGGCGACGTCCGCCCCGTACACCCGGAGCAACGGGACACGAACCGCCACGACCACCGGACGGTAGGTCTGCACGCAGCGCCACCCGCGCCGCTCCAGCGCCGCCGCGAGCCCGTCCAGGTACCGCATGGCGGTGTCACGGTTCCGCTCGGTGCGCCACACCAGGTAACGGTCACGGACGAGACGGCGCACGCCGTATCCGGTCAGCGAAGTCTCGCCCACGTGACCTTCCCGCCTCCGGCCAGCGGACGGACACCCCAGCCGTCCACGAGGTCCGCCAGGAGCGCCATCCCACGACCGTCCAGCGCGGTGTGGCTCTCCGGCCTGACCACCGGCCGCCCGTCGCCGCCGTCCTCCACCTCCACGACCACCCGGCCGTCGCCGTCGTCCACGAACACCCGGACGGTGATCCGCCCCTTCGCGTGCTTGTAGCTGTTCGTGACCAGCTCGCACACCACGAGCCGGCCGATGTAGTCGTCCTCGATACCCCACTCGGCGAACAGCTCGGCGAGAAACCGCCGCGCGAGCTGGGGCGCCTGGACATCGGGTTCGAGGACGAGCGATGGAATCTCCGGAGCGAAAGCGGGAGACAAAAGAATCACCTCGGGGAAATCTGCGATTGCTCTGTCACAGAGCGTTGCCTGCGGCAGGATTCGAGGAGACGCAAAACGCGTGGTCGCAGGCATAATCGCGACTCAGCGTTCACCGGTGTTCATCGTTCGGTCATCGACGATCGGAGGAACGACATGCCGCAACGCCCGAAGACCCTGACCCCCTCGCGCGGCCCCCTCGACCTGTTCGGATCCGAGGTCCGCCGCTACCGCCAGCTCGCGGAACTCTCCCTCGCCCAGCTCTCGGACCAGATCCCGTTCGCCGCGTCCACCATCGGGCAGATCGAGCGCGGCGAGGCCAGCTGCGACCGCGTCTTCGCCGAGGAGTGCGACCGCGTCCTCAACACCCGCGAGGCCCTCTCCCACCTCCACGACGGCCTCTTCGACGGCCGCACCGCCGTGTTCCCCGAACACTTCGCCCAGTGGCCCGAGTACGAGTCCCAGGCCGAGACCTTGCGGTCCTATCAACCACTCGTGATCGACGGCTTGCTGCAAACGCCGAGCTACGCCGAAGTGCTTCTGTACGGCGACGAGCAAGCTGTTCAGGGCCGGATGGACCGGCAGTCCATCCTCACCAGGGACGAACCGCCGCCACCGAGGCTGTACTACGTCCTCCCGGAACGAGTCCTCCGTTCGCGGGTCGGTCCTGCCCAAGTGATGTACGAACAGCTTCACCGGCTCGCCGACGCTGTGTCCCAGCGCCTGTCCATCCAGGTAATTCCAGACGGCACCCCGCATCCGGGCAACTCGGGAGCGTTCGTTCTCGCGACCCTGCCCGGCAACCTTCGGACCGCTTACACTGTCTCCGAGCCGTACGGCAGGATCTTGGACGGACTGACCGACGTCGAGCGACTGCACGAGCGGTTCGCGGACATATCCACGTACGCGCTTCCGGCCGAACTGTCGGCGGTGCTGATCAGGGAGATCGCAGACGAGATATGGAAGCTATGACCCCTCGCCCCGCGTGGCGCAAAAGCAGTTACAGCAGTTCGCAGGGAGACCACTGCATCGAACTGGCCGACCTTGGAAGTGCCATAGGCCTTCGAGACTCCAAGGATCCGTACGGCCCTGACCTGCGGCTCACCCCCGACAACTTCCGCGCTCTCATAGCGGATCTCAAGCGGTAACCTACGAAGCCCTGGCCCCATCGGGCCAGGGCTCAGGAGTCTGCAATGACGAACGCGTGGAGAAAATCCAGCCGTTCCGGTGGGGACGGCTCACACTGCGTGGAACTCGCCCGCTTGTCCGGAGACATCGGCGTCCGAGACTCCAAGGACCCGCACGGACCCAAGCTCCTCATCACCCCCGACACCTTCCGCGCCCTGATGGCGGGCCTCAAGCGGTAACCGCTGGAAAGTCCTTCCGGCGTTTGGACGATGGCGCAGGTCGACCGGGTCGTCAGTGGAACACGAAGCTGCCGTGCCAGCGGCCCCAGCGAGATGACTCGATGCCGTTGCGTTCTGCTGAGCCGTAGAACCGTTTCCCAGGGCGGATCTCGAAGGTGACGAGGCCCCCGCGTTGAAGGGTGATGATTCCGGCGTGGACGGCGGCGAGGCCGATGGAGGAGTCATCGGTGTAGGTCTTGTTACCCCAAACGCTTCCAGCATCGATGCTCCCCCCAGGCGGGAACTCCACAGTGAAGACTTCATAGTCACGGCCACGGAAGGCCGACGCCGTGGCACTCCAGCTCATAGGGCCGACATAGACCGGGCCTGTCGCCTGCGGACCCGCGCCCACGTTCACATGGTTCTCGGGAAATACGAAGCTGCCTTGCCAGTCTCCCCAGGAGGAGGACTCGATGCCGTTGCTTATTGCCGAGCCGTAGGCCCCCTTCCCAGGGCGGATTTCGAAGGTGACGCGGCCTCCGTGTTGGACGGTGATGATTCCGGCGTGGACGGCGGCGAGGCCGATGGAGGAGTCATCGGTGTAGGTCTTGTTACCCCAAACGCTTCCAGCATCGATGCTCCCCCCAGGCGGGAACTCGACAGTGAAGACTTCATAGTCACGGCCACGGAAGGCCGACGCTGTGGCGCTCCAGCTCATAGGGCCGAGATAGACGGGCTCCGCCGTCTGCGAATATGGCGGGTCCTCCGTCACCAGCCGCCGCGTCCGCGCGGTGGACGGCCCCTGCCCCGATGAGGTGGTGCGCAGCCGGTCGGCGAGCGCAGTAGCATCGTCCGGGCGCTGCGCGGGACTCTTTGCCAGCAACTCCACGATGACGTCCTCCAACGCGGAGGGGATCTCGGCGCGCAGCCGACTCGGCGGGACGGGCGTCCTCGACAGGTGCCCCGCCAGAATCGTGCCGGGGGTGTCCCCGGTGAACGGCGGCCTCCCGGTCAACAGGTGGTAGAGGGTGCAGCCCAGCGAATACAGGTCCGCACGTCCGTCCACGGGCTCGTTCGAGAGCTGCTCGGGGGCTGCGTAGGCCAGGGAGGCGTATCCCTGGGCGGTCACGCTGGAGGTGGCGGCGGCGGCTCGGGCGATCCCGAAGTCACAGACCTTGATGCGCCGGTTGTCCAGGAGCATCAGGTTGGCCGGTTTGATGTCGCGGTGCACGATCCCGGCATCATGCGCCACCGCCAGCGCGTCCGCCACCTGTGCCCCCCACTCCACGACCTCGGCGATCCCCAGCCCCTGGGGAGTCGCCTCCAGCTCGGCAGCCAGGTTGCGGCCGGTGAGCAGCTCCATCACCACGAATCGGCACGAGGAGTCGACCCCGACGTCGTGCACCACGGTGATCCCCGGATGCGCCAGCTTCGCGCCGATCTTGGCCTCGCGCTCGAAGAGCCGATTGGCCTGCGCGTCCACCGCACCGGCGCCGAGCAGGACCTTCACGGCAACCTCGCGCTCCAGGCGCTCGTCCAAGCCCCGCCAGACCTCTCCGAAGCCGCCCGCGCCTAGCGGCTGGACCAGCCGGTACCGTCCCGCCAGCACCAGCCCCGAGTTGATCATCCGCCACCCTCCGTACCTCGCTGCGAACCGTCCGATACCGCCCACGTTAGAACAGGCCGCCGGAGAACCCGATCATGCTCTGGCGAACTCCCGGTAGCGTGGGAGCCCCAGCCGGGCCGGGCCGCGGCTCGGCGACGGGAAATGGAGGGCACGCCATGACATCGCTGCCGCCGAATCCGGCATTGGAGCCGCTTGAGCCGCTGGTCGGAGAATGGACGATCCGTGCTCCGGCGTTCGGGGAGGAGGAGACGGCGGTCACGTGCGAATGGCTTGAGGGCGGTGCCTTCCTGCGCATTCACTCTCCGTCGCCGCCGCCCTTCCCGAGCTCCGTGCAGCTCATCAGCCGGGACGACTCCTCCGACACCTACACCGTCCTGTATTACGACTCGCGGGGCGTGTCGCGCGTCTACCAGATGACGTTCGCCGACGGCCTGTGGAAGATGTGGCGGAACGCGCCGGGCTTCGACCAGCGATTCTCCGGGACGATCAGCGACGACGGCCGCACCATTCAGGCCAGCTGGGCGAAGTCGCTCGACAACGAGACCTGGGAACACGATTTCGACCTCATCTACACGAAGGTCGAGTGACCGGTCGGCGTCGGCGCGATCAGCGACGCTCCACAGCGCCCGAAGCGGCCCGGCCTACTAACGCTTCTGTCGTTCGAGCCTGTGCACGTAGCGCAGGGAGATGTTCCGCAGGTCGATGCTGAGTGGGTACGGGTCGTGCTCGTCCAGGATCAGCCTGCGGAGGAACTCGACCATGCCGCAGGGGAAGAGCGTGAAGTCCTTGTCGGTGTGCCGGCCGCAGACCAGGACGGGCCATTGGTCGGGGTCGGGGTCGGTGGTCAGCCAGCACAGGATGTCGGGCCCCGAGGTGACACCCCAGGCGAGGATGTGCTTCGGGTCGATGTCGAGGCCTTCTTGGCCGCCCAGCATCTCCCAGGTGTCACGGACGTTCTCCGTCTCCTCCTCAAAGGTCTCGTCGTCCAGATAGATGCTCTCCTTGGGCAACGGCATGAGGATGACGCCCCCATGACCCCGCCCGTCGGCGGCGCCGAACGAACCGGCGCCATAGACGGACATGAAGGCCATGTAGTCGCGCGGGAACCGCGTGCCCCATCGCGCCTCGGCCGCCGGCCAGTCGATCTCCTCGTCCGCACCGAGATCCGAAGGCAGGATCTTGGTCAGCGCTGCGATACCCGTCGGGTCTTCCACGGCGATCCCTTCGACAACCTGGCCGTGAGCCTACGAGGCCGCACCGACGAGCGTCACAACAGGCGCACCGACGGGCGGCGGATGTCGCCGCCCGCCATGATCCGCTCTGCGCGGGCTAGGTCGTCGCCTTGAGGACGGCCGGGCGCAGGTTGGCGTAGGCCCAGGCCGCGAGCGGGGTGGGCGTCGTGGTGATCACGTCGCGGGGCTGCTCGGGGGCCAGGTCGCGTGTCCCGGCGGACATGCCGACGATGCCGTCCACGGCGCTCGGACTCAGCCCGGCCGAACTCAGCGCCGCCCGGAGATCGTCCTCGCCGACGGCCTCGACCCGGATCGTGCGGTCAAGCACCTCGCTGAGAATGGCCGCGACCTGCTGGAAGCTGAGGTCTTCGGGCCCGTGGACGGCCTGGACCTCGTGGCCCTTCCAGTCGTCGTTGAGCAGGCGTGCGGCGACGACGTCCCCGATGTCGCGCGGGTCGACCCACGCCATCGGCACGTCGGGACGGAACGGCGTGCTCAGAACCCCGGCGGCCAGGCCGTCCAGGTCCATGAACAGGTTGGTGAAGAAGTAGGCGCAGCGCAGGTGCAGCGTGTCGGCGGCGGTGGCGTCCAGCCGCTCCTCGATCCGGGCGAGGCCGTCGATATGTCCGGCTCCGTGGCGCTTCTCCGCGCCGACGCTGCTCAGCAGGACGACCCGTGCGACGTCCCCGGCCTGGGCCGCCTCGATCAGCGGGTCGGCCGTCCGGTCGGACGTCTCGATCGGGTCCTCGGACGAGTGCGGTGTCGGATCGACCCAGAAGACCGTCCGCGCACCCGACGTCGCCTCGCGGACGAACGCGGCGTCGGTCATGTCGCCGCGCCTCACGTCGACGCGCTCGCGGATGGCCGCGTCCAGCCGTGCCGGGTCGCGGACCAGCACCCGCGGCCGGACCCCGGCCTGCAGCAGCAACCGGACCACGCGGGACCCGACCTGCCCGGTCGGAGTGGTAACTACGATCGTCATGGATCCCCCCCTTGTTTCCGTACGGGTCCCCCTAACCTGCCAGCCGGTACCGACACTCCACCTGATCGCCGACGCCTCCGGCACGCTCCTGGCGGCTGACCGCTGATCTGCGCGAAGGCATGCGAAGCCGTTGGGTGATGGGCGCGTTCGCCTTATTCGGCCGGGTGGGCGTCGAGCCAAGCCGTTGCTCTGCGGCGCGACGCTTGGGACAGCCAGGCGTCCTGGACGACCTCGGTCAGCTCCTGCAGCGTGAGCTCACCGATCCGGCTCGCCCGCAGCAGCACCGACCGGTGGCCGTTGAAATGCGGCGTGGTGAAGAACGGCGACGCCTCGTCCTGGACCAGCGCAAGCTTGTCGGACTCGGACGGGACCCAGAACACGATCACGTCCGGGTAGCGCTCGCCCGTGTCGTGATCGACCGCGTCAGGACGCGGAGTGCGGAAGAACACGAACGACTTGCCGCCGACCTGGTAGACGGGGTTCTCGCCCTTCCCATGCTCGACCGTGACGTGAGGCATGCCCAGGGCCAGCTCATGGACGTCCTCGACCCTGGCCCGGCGCGTTCTAGCCGACATACCAGCAGCGTAAGCCGTCCTCCGGACAAAACCGCCCGCCGGCCCGCGACGCCGATGCCTGGCGCGACGCCGAGTGACGGCTCGCGGCGGACGGGCCTGCCACCACAGCGCGGCGGCGCGGCGATCCGGCGGCGCGGCGATCCGGCGGCGCGGCGATCCGGCGGCGCGGGCGATCCGGCGGCGCGGGCGATCCGGCGGCGCGGCGGTGCGGGCGATCCGGCGGCGCGGGCGATCCGGCGGCGCGGCGGCGCGGCGATCCGGCGGCGCGGCGATCCGGCGGCGCGGCGGTGCGGGCGATCCGGCGGCGCGGGCGATCCGGCGGCGCGGCGGCGCGGCGGTGCGGCGGTGCGGCGGTGCGGCGGTGCGGCGGTGCGGCGGTGCGGCGGTGCGGCGGTGCACGATCCGGCGCCGAGGAGGGGCGCGGCGCCCGTAATGCCTGCCGGTCAGCGGGGGTTTGCGGACGTTCCGCCGCTGCCGCAGAGGCGCAGGGTGCTTTGCAGGCACAGGGCCGCAGCCTCATCCGCGGTGAGGCGCCCGCCGGCGATCTCCGCCGCGGCGGCGTGCTGGAGTCCGATGACGGCGGCGGCCAGCCAGCCGGCGGGGGCCGACCGGTCGAAGTCGCCCGCACGCTGGCCACGCTGGATGAGCCGTTCGAGCCGCGGCGGCACGACATCGTGAGGGTCGTTGGTCTTGGGACGCGGAATCCCCGTCAGCGTGGGGTTGAGGATCAGGGGATAGCGGCCGATGAACCGCCACCCGGCATCCAGGAACGCGGCCAGCGCGTCGGCGGGCGGTGCGGTGTCGAGTTCGGCGTCGTCGAGCAGGGCAAGGTATTCGGCGGCCGCGCCCTCGATGAGTGCGGCGATGAGGGCGTCGCGCGAGGGGAAGTGCGCGTAGACGGTCTGGCGGGTGACGTTCGCCCTGGTGGCGATCTCTTCCATGCTCGCGTCGAGCCGCTCGCCGAGCACGATGCGGGCCGCGTTGAGGATGGCGTCGATGCTGCGCCGGGCGTCGGACCGCCGGGGCCGCGCCGCCTTGGCGGAATCGAGCGTGTCACCCATCCCGACGACGATATCCGCCCGGCCGCCACCCCGAAACCTTGACATGCTGTAAGAGATGACTAACTCTTACAGCATGTCAAAGAAAAGCGCGGTGGGAGACAGCCCGGCGATCGAGGCGCACGGCCTGGTCAAGATCTACGGCGAGAACCGGGCGCTGGACGGGCTCGACCTCACCGTCCAGCGCGGCCAGGTATTCGGCTTCCTCGGCTCGAATGGAGCGGGGAAGACAACGACCATCCGCGTCCTGGCCACCCTGACCCGGCCGGACCACGGCACCGCCCGCGTCCTCGGCCACGACGTGATCCGCGAGCGGAACGCGATCCGGGCCCGGGTCGCGGTGACCGGCCAGTTCGCCTCCCTGGACGAGGACCTGACCGGATACGAGAACCTGTCCGTCCTCGGCCGCCTGCACGGCCTGTCCCGTGCCGCCTGCCGGCAGCGCGCCGACGACCTGCTCACCGCCTTCGACCTGACCGGCTCGGCCGCCCGCCCGGTCGGCGGCTACTCGGGCGGGATGCGCCGCCGCCTGGACATCGCGGCCAGCCTGATCGTGCCCCCCGACCTGCTGTTCCTGGACGAGCCGACCACCGGACTCGATCCGCGCAGCCGCGGCCGCGTGTGGGAACTGGTCCGCCGGATCGCCGCGGCGGGGACCACCGTCCTGCTCACCACCCAGTACCTCGAAGAGGCCGACCAGCTCGCCGAGCGCATCGCGGTCATCGACCGGGGCCGGGTCGTGGCCGAAGGCACCAGCGCCCAGCTCAAATCCCGGGTCGGCTCGGGCACGCTGCACGTCCGGCTCCTCGACGGCGATCAGCGTCCGCGGGCGCAGCGGGTACTGACGGCCGCCCTCGACGGGACGGCCCGTCCTCCAGCCCCCACCCGCCACCATTCACCGGATGAGCTCGGCTCGGCGGTCCGTCTCGGCGCCGACTCCCTCACCCTGTCCGTCCCGCTGCCCGCCCCGGCCGACCCGACGGACGTCGCCCGCCTGATCGGCCACGCCATGACCCGCCTGGCCGACGCCCAGGTAGCGGTCGCAGAAGTCACCCTGGGCCAACCCACCCTGGACGAAGCCTTCCTAGCCCTGACCGCCACGGCCACCGCCACCGCCACGGCCGCCAGCGCCGCCGCCGCCGAGCGGGAGGACATGAGCGCATGAGCAGCCCAGCCGCCACCGTCGTCTCGCACCCCGCCGGGACGGAGTCCGACCAGATCGACATCCTGCTCACGGCCACCCGCCCGCACCGCCGCCCAGGGGCGCTCACCGCCTCCGCGACCTACTTCCGCCGCGCCCTCCTCAAGATCAAGCACGACCCCAAGCAGCTCGTGGACTCGGTGGCCATCCCGATCCTTTTCACCGTGCTGTTCACGTACCTCTTCGGCGGCGCCGTCAGCGGCTCGCCCGGCGCCTACCTTGAGGTCCTCCTGCCGGGGACGCTGACCATGAGCATCGCCATCGTCACCATGTACGGCGGCGCCCGCCTCGCCCAGGACGTGACGACCGGAGCGTTCGAACGCTTCGGCTCCCTGCCGGTCTGGCGCGGCGCGTTCGTGGTCGGCGGCCTGCTCAGCGACGCCGCCCGCTACCTCTTCGCGTCCGCCATCGTGGTGGGCCTCGGACTGACCATGGGCTACCGGCCGGGCGGCGGCGCACCGGGCGTGCTCGCCGCAGTGGCCCTGATCGTCGCCTTCGGGCTCTCGCTCTCCCTGCTGTGGGCGGCGGTCGCGCTGCTCGTGCGCGACCCGGCCGTCGTCATCAGCATCGCCAACATCGTGCTCATGCCGCTCTCGTTCGCCAGCAACATCTTCGTCGAACCCGAGACCATGCCCGGCTGGCTCCACGCCTTCGTGGACGTCAACCCGCTCAGCCACGCCGCGACCACGGCCAGGGACCTCATGAACGACACGGGCGGCACCGGCGGATCACTGGCCTGGACGCTGCTGGCGACCGCCACACTCACCGCGGTGTGCGCCCCGCTCACCCTCCACCTCTACGCCAAACAACGCTGACCAGCGGCTATTGCGCCATATCGACGAAGCGGCTGTAGTGGCCCTGGAAGGCGACGGTCACGGTGGCGGTGGGGCCATTACGGTGCTTGGCCACGATCAGGTCGGCCTCGCCCGCCCGTGGCGACTCCTTCTCGTAGGCGTCCTCCCGATGCAGCAGGATCACCATGTCGGCGTCCTGCTCGATCGACCCCGATTCACGCAGGTCGGACACCATGGGTTTCTTGTCCGTCCGCTGCTCGGGACCTCGGTTGAGCTGCGACAGCGCGATGACCGGAACGCCCAGCTCCTTGGCCAGCAGCTTCAGCGAACGGGAGAACTCCGACACCTCGACCTGGCGGCTCTCGACGCGCTTCCCCGACGTCATCAGCTGCAGATAGTCGACGATCACCAGGCGCAGGTCGTGCTGCTGCTTCAGCCGACGGCACTTGGCCCGGATCTCCATCATCGACATGTTCGGCGAATCGTCGATGAACAGCGGCGCCTCGGCGACCTCGCTCATCCGGCGCGCGAGGCGCGTCCAGTCTTCGTCCTGCATGGTGCCGGACCGCATCGCGTGCAGCGCCACCCGCGCCTCCGCCGACAGCAGCCGCATCGTGATCTCGTTCCGCCCCATCTCCAGGCTGAAGAACGCCGACGTCAACCCATGCTTGATAGAAGCCGCCCGCGCGAAGTCGAGCGCGAGGGTGGAATTGTGCGTCGGGATGCAGGACCGTCCGGCCAGGTACATGTGGTCGGCATTGTCGACCTGGACGCACCGCACCGGCACGCTCTCGACCGGCCGGACGTCCACGATGTACCGCACCCGCGCATTCGGATCGACGACCGCGCGCTGCCGCGCCGCCTTCCGCGGCAACCGGAACACCGTCTCCGCAGGCGTGAAATCAATGCGGTAGGAGGTGGACGTCTCCGGCGAACGCCCCTTGACCTTCTTGGTCGTCATCGTCGCGCGATAGCCAAGACTGAGAATCAGCTCGTGGGCGCCTTCGGCAAGCCGCTTGTTGACGAACGCGAGCTGGACCTGCCCGATCTCTGACACGTATCCGTCGGTGTCGAGCAACCCCGCCAGCAACGCCCGCCGCTGCTCCTCAGACGCCCGCAAATACGGAGCTGGGATGTGCTTGTTCCGCCACAAACCCGCTGCTTTGATCTTGCGAGTGAGCCTCGGGAGACCGAACTGCCCCGGAGTGAGGCCCCGCTTGACGGGCTGTCCACCTGCTTCGATCTCCTCCAGAATCTCCTTGTCGAAGCACGTTATGCCACCCTCCCAGCTGCACCCGTCCCCGAGCCATGCCCCGAGCAGATAAGGCTCGATAGGAAGGTCCGCCTCCGGAAGCTGGAAGGGAGCAGCCACCTCAACGGCATGGTTCGGGCGATCGTCGCCATCGCAACGTACGCTCGCGGCGATTTCTTCGGTCGTCTTGATCGGCCGGTGCCGCGCCGTGGTAGCAGAGTTCTTCGGACGCGCTGCTCGGTGCAACAGTCCTCGGTAGAGACTCGTGCATTCGTAACGGGGCTGTCGCTTCGAGATGCTGGTGTCAGCCTCGCCGCGGTGCCCCAGTTGCCGGGTGACCGCGTGCAGCGCGTGTCTGAACTCCGCCCCGACCTCGGCTACCGCCTGTCGACGCGAGACAAGCCTGGAGGGGTGCTCGTTGGCATCGGCGGTCGCCCACCGAACTCGGTTGATCGCCTCGTCGGACCAGTAGTAGGCCGTCTTCTTCGCACTCTCCTGACGGCGGCTGGCGCGGGTCGTAGTGCGCCACTGGTGCTGGGCGTCGGCCACAATCACCTCGCCGTCCGAGAACTCGATCTCGTAGCAGGGACGGCCGTGCATGACCTCGGTCGCGGCAACGACACGTGTCGGTTTGCCATCGGCTCCGATCAAGTAGTCGCCGACGGATACCTCACCCATGGTGGTCCACCCAAATGGGGTAGGAAGGGGCGTATCCAGACTTGTCGCCTTTCCCATGGCAGGTCTTGCAGCGACCACGATCATCTGCCCTGCATGGAGGCCGTTGGTGAGGGCGTCGAGGTCGGCGAAGCCGGTGGGGCAGCCGACCATCTGGCCGCCGCGGCTGCCGATGGCCTCGATCTCGTCCAGGGCACCGGGCATGATCTCGCTGAGGGCGACGTAGTCTTCGCCGGCGCGCTTCTCGGCGATGGCGAAGACCTCGGCCTGGGCGCGGTCGAGGACCTCATCGGCGTCCGCACCATCGGCGGCGTAGCCCATCTGGACGATGCGGGTGCCGGTCTCGACCAGCCGCCGCAGGATGGCCCGCTCGTGGACGATCTTGGCGTAGTACCCGGCGTTGGCCGCCGTGGGCACGAGGGAGATCAGGGTGTGCAGGTAGGGGGCGCCGCCGATGCGGCCGATCTCGCCGTTCTTGGTGAGCTCGCCCGCGACCGTGACGGCGTCGGCGGGGTCGCCACGGCCGTAGAGGTTGAGGATGGTGTCGTAGACGATCTGGTGTGCCGGACGGTAGAAGTCGGGCGTGCGCAGGAGCTCGATGACCTCTGCGATGGCGTCCTGGGAGAGCAGCATTCCGCCGAGGACGCCCTGCTCGGCGGAGATGTCATGCGGTGGGGTGCGTTCGAACTCGGGTTCGGACGGTCCAATCTCGGCCACGCTCACCGTCGCACCCCCTTCATCGCCGGTCGACGGCGGCCCCGTCCGCCTCATCGCCGACCGTTCATCTCACGTCTACCGGAAGCGTCCGACATTCTCGCGAGGGCACGCGGCCGGGAGCAAAGCGTCCTGTGGACAAACCTGTGGACCGCCTGTGCAGACACGCCGATTCCGTTGTGCACGACCTGTGGACAACTTTGTGGATTCTTCGTGGACGGTGCCGGTCGTAGCGTTCTGAAGTGCGGAAACGTCATCCACCGGGTGTGCGGGAAAGAAAGTTCGCTATGTAAGGTGTGAAGTTTTTATGTGAGTTACATGCTGGTAGCCTCGACGCGGTGTCCACTCCCCGGCGGCTCGCGTCCGCGCACGACCGCGAGATCCTGCGCCTCGCCGTGCCGGCCTTCGGCGCGCTCGTCGCCGAACCCCTCTTCCTGCTGTCGGACACGGCGATCGTCGGGCATCTCGGCACAGCGCCGCTGGGCGGTCTCGGAGTCGCCGGTCAGGCCCTGAGCACGCTGGTCTACCTGTGCGTCTTCCTCGCCTACGGGACGACGGCCGGGGTGGCACGGCAGGTCGGCGCCGGGGATCTGCGCGCGGCGGTCCGGCAGGGCATCGACGGGATGTGGCTCGCGCTCGCCATCGGCGCGGCGCTGATCGTGGTCGGCTTGCCGCTGGTTCCCAGTGTGGTGGAGGCGTTCGGCGCGTCCCCGGATGTCGCTCCGTATGCCGAGACCTACCTTCGGGTCAGCCTGTTCGGGATCCCCGGAATGCTGATCGTCCTGGCCGGGACGGGCGTGCTGCGCGGCCTCCAGGACACGCGGACGCCGCTCATCGTGGCGATCGGCGGGTTCTCGTTGAACCTGCTGCTCAATGTGGTGTTCGTGCTCGTCCTGGAGTGGGGGATCGCGGGTTCGGCGTGGGGCACCGTCGTCGCGCAGACGGCCAGCGCGGCCGTCTATGTCGTGGTGGTGCTGCGGGCGGCCCGGCGGTATGGGGCTCCAGTTCGTCCGGACATGGACGGGTTGCGGACGTCCGCGACGGCGGGCTTCGGCCTTCTCGTCCGGACGGCGGCGCTGCGCATCGTCCTGATCGTCGGGACGTCGATCGCGGCGCGGATGGGCGACGAGGAGATCGCCGCCTACCAGGTCGGATTCCAGGTGTGGACGCTCCTGGTCTTCGCCCTCGACGCGATCGCGATCGCCGGGCAGGCGATCACCGGGCGCTACCTGGGCGCGTCCGATCTGGCGGGGACGCGGGCCGTCACGCGCCGGATGGTGTGGTGGGGCGTCGTCTGCGGCGTCGTCTTCGGGCTGGCGATCCTCGCGGTCCGGCCGTGGCTGCCCGACCTGTTCACGTCGGACGGCGACGTCCGGGACCTGCTGCTCGCCTCGCTGCTGATCGTGGCCGTGCTGCAACCGGTCGCGGGCGTGGTGTTCGTCCTGGACGGCATCCTGATCGGCGCGGGCGACGGCGCGTACCTGGCGGTGACGACGTTTGTCGCGACGGTCGTCTTCCTGCCCGTGGCGGTCGTCCTCTACCGGGTGGACGCGGGACTCACCGGGCTCTGGGCGGCGATCGGCCTGTGGATGCTGACCCGGATGCTCACGCTGGCCCTGCGCGCTCGCGGCGACCGCTGGATGGTCACGGGCGCCGTCCGCTAGCAGGGACTGCGAATTTCTTGAACCGCACCCGCAACGGCCATCACACTCGCTACTATTCGAACATGTGTTCCACGCACGGCGAGCGGATGGCCCGGCTGACGCAGGCGATCGATGACCTGGCAGCGGAGGGCCTGGCCGGGTTGCCTCCCGAAACCCTGGTGGAGCGGGTCGCGGGCATCTGGTCGCTCGTCGAGGGCATCGATCCCGAGATCGCCCGCCGCCGGACGCGCTACACCACCCCCGAAACCTGACGCCCCGCCCCCGATCACCTCGACGCCGAGCCGCGCCCACCGCCCGACGGCCAGCACGGTCGGCGGCCAGCACGGTCGACGCGGTCGGCGGGCGGCACGGCCAGCACGGGCGACACGGCCAGCACGGGCGGCGCGGTCGGCGGTCGGCACGGCCAGCACGGGCGGCGCGGTCGGCGGTCGGCACGGCCAGCACGGGCGGCGCGGTCGGCGGTCGGCACGGCCAGCACGGTCGACGCGGGCGGCGCGGTCGGCGGCCGGCACGATCGGCGCTGGCGGCGGTCGGCGCTGGCGGCGCGACTCAGGTCGGGTCAGGTCAGGTCGTCCAGGTTCGGCAGGCCGGACAGGAGGCCCTCGTCTCCGGTGGCGTTGTCGGGCGGCCCCGAACCCCCGTCGAGGCGCTTCGTCACGGCGCGGCGGAGGGCGGGCAGGCGGGCGTAGAGAACGTCGCCGGGGCAGGCGGTCTTGTTGTAGTCGCGGTGCCCGACGATGGCCTTGGACGGTTCCAGGTCGTACGACCGGCAGAGCCAGGCGCACACCTCCACCAGCGAACTCCACAGGCGGCGCGGGACCGCCTTCGTCATGTACGTGCCCTCGTTCTCGATCCCGATCGTGTGCTCGTTGTGGTGCAGGACCTGCGCGCCTATGGCCAGGTCACCGTTCCGGATGGCTTTGAGGCTCCTGTTCCGGCCCTCCATCACGAAGCCGCCGCGACTGATGGTGAGCTGCTGACCGGCGTCGTCCCAGCGGTTCCGGTCCATGTGGATGTCCTGGATGAGCCGGGACAGGGCGAACGCGTGGGCGCGCGAACGGTCCCTGGAGTTCGGCGTGGCGGTGTGGTGCACGACGATGTGGTCGGGACGGCGGCCGGTCATCTTGGCCGGACGGCGCGGCGCACGCGCGTTCCATTGAGCGCGGGTGTACACGCGCGGGGCGTCCGCCGTGAAGAGCACGCTTTCCTCAGCTCCGGGGCGTTCGCCCGGCCCCGCGGATCCCGGCCCGGTACGCCCGGCGGAAAGATCGGCTGCCATGGCCTCATTCTGGACGGAAGGCGCCGCGGACAGCATCTCCAGCAGCCCGGCCCCCACGACGCCCCCGATGAGCGAGCGTCGCGTCACCGGCGAACGCCGCGTCACCCGCGAACGATCACCTTCCCCGCCGAGCGCCTCCTCGCCGACCTCCGCGCCCTCCTCCGAACATGCGTTCACGGCCGCCCCCCTTCATCCCGCAAGGTCCTGCTTACGGAACGTAGTTGGACTGTTCCAAGTAGACCAGCCCAGGGCGGTTCGCGGACGTTTCACATGAAACGCGGAGAAGCACGACGGCCCCCGCGCCCGGATGGACGCGGGGGCCGTTGACGTGGCCTTTCGGCGGACGTGCGCCGGGACGTGCGTCAGGCCTCGACGACGTCGACGTCGATCGTGGCGTTGACGTCGCTGTGCAGGCGCACGCTGACGCGGTGCGTGCCGATCGTCTTGATCGGGTTCCCGATCTCGATGCGGCGGCGGTCCAGGTCGGGACCGTTGGCGGCGCGGACCGCCTCGGCGATGTCGGCTGCCGTCACGGCGCCGAACAGGCGGCCGCCGCTGCCGGTGCGGGTGCGCAGCGTCACCCGCAGCGACTTGAGCTGCCCGGCGACCTCCTTGGCGTGCTCGACGGTCGCGATCTCGCGAGCCGAACGCGCCTTCTTGATCGACTCGATCTCCTTCTCGGCGCCCCGGGTCCACCTGATGGCGAACCCGCGGGGGACGAGGTAATTGCGGCCGTAGCCGTCGCGGACCTCGATGACGTCACCGGGCTCGCCGAGCCCGGAGACCTGCTGGGTCAGGATGAGCTTCATCGTTTTACCCCCTGCCTCAGCGCGCGGTGCTGGTGTACGGCAGCAGCGCCATCTCGCGGGCGTTCTTGATCGCCGTGGCGACGTCCCGCTGGTGCTGAGTGCAGTTGCCGGTCACCCGCCGGGCGCGGATCTTGCCGCGGTCGGAGATGAACTTCCGCAGCAGCCCGGTGTCCTTGTAGTCGACGTAGGAGATCTTCTCCTGGCAGAAAACGCAAACCTTCTTCTTTGGCTTGCGGGGAGGTGGCTTCGCCATCGTGGTGCTCCTTTGGGAGAGCCCCGCTCACGCGGGAATGGACGTTGTCATTGGTCTTGCTGGTCGTGCCCGGAGCGCGGCGCTGCGCTCCGGAGCCCGAAGGTCTGCTGTTCCGAAGGCCCTGACGTTCCGGTGTTCCGGTCGATCGGCTGATACGGCCGACCGGCCGGAACGAGCAGGCCGGGCGGCCTGCCGGAACGGTCCGAGCAGTTGGCGATCGGCGGTTAGAAGGGCGGGTCGTCGGAGTACCCGCCGCCGCCCCCGCCGCCACCGCCGCTGGTGGCCCAAGGGTCGTCGGCCGGGGCACCGCCCCCGCCCTGCTGGCCGCCGCCTCCGAAGCCGCCGCCACCCTGGCCGCCGCCTCCGAAACCGCCACCGCCACCCTGGCCGCCACCGCCGCCGCCACCGAAACCGCCGCCGCCGCTGCCGCCCTGCCGCTGGGTCTTGTTGACCTTTGCGGTGGCGTTGCGCAGCGACGGGCCGACCTCGTCGACCTCGATCTCGAAGACGGTGCGCTTCTCGCCCTCGCGGGTCTCGTAGGACCGCTGCTTGAGGCGGCCCTGCACGATCACCCGCATGCCACGCTGCAGGGTCTCGGCGCAGTTCTCGGCGGCCTGCCGCCAGACGTTGCAGGTCAGGAAGAGCGCCTCACCGTCCTTCCAGTCGCCCGCCTGGCGGTCGAAGAACCGCGGGGTCGAGGCGATGCGGAAGGATGCGACCGCCTGGCCGCTGGGGGTGAAGCGCAGGTTCGGGTCCTCGACGAGGTTCCCGACGATCGTGATTACGGTGTCGCCTGCCATGGGGCTCGCTCCGGCTGCTGTGAGGGCCTGGGGCCTGACGCGGGGCGCCTGGCTCAGTGGACCTCGGGACGGATGACCTTCGTACGGAGGATCGACTCGCTCAGGTTGAGCTGCCGGTCGAGCTCCTTGACCGTGGCAGGCTCGGCCGACAGGTCGATCACCGCGTAGATGCCTTCGGACTTCTTCTGGATGTCGTACGCCAGGCGCCGGCGGCCCCAGACGTCGACCTTCTCCACGCTGCCGCCGCCGTCCTTGACGACCTTCAGGAACGGGTCGAGCGCCGCGTTAGCGGTGCGCTCGTCAACGGCGGGGTCGAGAATGGCCATGAGTTCGTAACGACGCATGCTGTGTCCCTACCTCCTCTGGACTGGTGCGGTCACGGTCTCTCCGTGACAGGAGGGCTGTTGCGTCTCCCGCGGCTGCGCCGGAACCCGGATCGCCGGGCGCGCTCGCCGCGAGACCGATACAGGCTACCAACAGTCGGCAGCGTACGAGCCGGTTCCGGGAGCAGAACGCCAGCACAACGAAGGGATCACCCTCGCCGGGAGCCGGCGCGCACCGGGCGGCGCCATACGCGAGGCCGCCGGCGCGGACGGCCCACCCCCCCGCCGGGCCCGGCGGGGGACGCGGTGGTGGGCGTCAGCGTCTCACTCTCGGCTGAACGGGCTTGGCGCAGCGCCGCCGTTCCAGCTCCGCCATGATGTCGGCCATCCGGGCGCGCATGCGGGCGGTCTGGGTCGTCAGCACCGACAGCTCCTCCACGAGCTCCGCGTCACCGATGAGCCCCAACTCCGCTTTCGTCACGATGGTGCACCTCCTGCTCTCCCCCGCTTCCCCTCGGGGGCCGAATCGAGCCGGTGTTCTCGAATCCATGTTCGACCGTACCGCCTCCCGCCGACATTTTCCGCCCGCCTTCGCCGGTTGATCTCCGGCCGTGCCGGGAACCCCTATGGGCGTGGTCCGTCCGGTCCCGCGCGCACCACGTGCCCCCGCCGCGGGAGACCTGACCTGGAGGAGGATCCCGATGCCACAGGAGGCAGCAGGCGCGAAGCGGCAGACCGCGGGCACGCAGTCCGCCGCCGCCGCGCGGACCGAGCCCGAGTCGCACCGGCTCCAGGCTGTGCTCTCCGTCGCCGCCGTCACGATCGGACTCGCCGCCCTCGTCCTCGGCTGGATCCCGGCGACCCACTTCCCCGGGGCCCTCGCCGGGGTGATCGGCCTGCCGCTCGCCCTCTACTCCCAGATGATCTCCGCGACGACGAACGAACGCTGGCTGAACGTCATCGGCATGGTGGCCTCATTCATGGGCACCGCCTTCGCCCTGAGCAACGGCGGCTTCTCCCTCTAACGCACCAAGTCCCGGCAGTCCCAGGGTTCGGCAGTCCGGGGCCCGGCAGGTCCAGAGTTCGCCAGCCCCGGAGTTCGCCAGCCCTGGGGCCCGGCAGGTCCGAAGTTCGGCAGGTCCGGGTTCCGCGCCCGGGGTTCGCGCCCGGATTCGGGTCCGGGTTCCACCCCGGGTTCCGCGTCTGGGTTCCGCGCCCGGATTCGGGTCGGGGGATCGAGGTTCGGGGATCGAGGTTCGGGGATCGAGGTTCGGGGATCGAGGTTCGGGGATCGAGGTTCGGGGATCGAGGTTCGGGGATCGAGGTTCGGGGATCGAGGTTCGGGGATCGGGGTTCGGGATGTTTTTTCGGGTGTCGTAGGGCGGGGCTAGGCTCTGGGCATGCGCATCGGAGCCCACGTCGACCAGACCAATCCGCTCGATAACGCGCGCGCGATCGGCGCCGACGTCGTCCAGTTCTTCCTGGGCGATCCGCAGGGGTGGAAGAAGCCCGTCCTGCCGGAGGGTGTGGAGGCGCTGGCGGGCTCCGGGGTGGACGTCTACGTGCACGCTCCCTACACGATCAACGTGGCGACCTCCAACAACAGGATCCGCATCCCGAGCCGCAAGAACCTCACGCAGCAACTGGAGGCGGCGGCGTCGATCGGCGCGAAGGCGCTGATCGTGCACGGCGGCCACGTGCTCAAGGACGACGACCCCGAGCTGGGTTTCGAGAACTGGCGCAAGGTGTTCGAGAGGGTCGAGTGCCCGATTCCGGTCTATATCGAGAACACCGCGGGCGGCGACAACGCCATGGCGCGCAAGTTCGACCGGATCTCCAGGCTGTGGGAGGTGCTGTCCGGGCTTCCGGGGCTGGAGTCCAAGCTCGGTTTCTGCCTCGACACGTGCCACGCGCATGCCGCCGGGGAGGAACTCATCGACGCCGTCGACCGGATCAAGGCCATAACCGGCCGCATCGATCTGGTGCACTGCAACGACAGCCGCGACACTTTCGGCTCGGGTGCCGACCGGCACGCCAACCTGGGCAGCGGCACCATCGACACCGAACTGATCCTGGCCGTGGTCAAGGCCGCGGACGCACCGGTCGTGGTGGAAACACCGGCAGAAGGCCAGGCCGACGACATTTCCTGGCTGCGCTCAAAGCTCTGACGGCAGGGCGGCCGATCGCGGCGGAGACGGGGGTGGCATAGACGAGGTGTGCCGGATTCGCGGCGCGAAACGTCGAGGACGCGGCCGGACAGGGGAACCCGACGGCCGGGATCGGCATCTAAAACCGCGAAAGTCCGGCATCACGACAGGCTCCGAAGGTCACACACTGGCATAATTCGGAACTCAGCCCTCAGCGCACGCGCGTACCTTCCGGCGGCGGGCGCGCGAACCGATCGGGAACCACATGTCTCAGCCCCCTTACGACCCCTACGGTTACGGATCGCACGACCCGTACGCCCAGCAGTACCAGCAGCAGCAGCCCGCGTCCGTCCAGCACCACTACTACGGAGGGTCGCCCGTACCGGTCGCCCGGCCCACCAACGGGATGGCCACCGCGTCGATGGTCTGCGGTCTCATCGGCTTCTTCGCGTGCGGCCTGACGTCCGTTCTCGCGATCATTTTCGGCCACGTCGCCCAGAGCCAGATGAAGCGGACGGGCGAGGGCGGCCACGGAATGGCTGTCGCCGGGCTCATCCTCGGCTACATCGTCTCGGTCGGCTGGCTCATCTTCTGGATCTTCTACATCGGCCTGTGGGCGGCGCTCGTGGGGACCGGCAGCACGACAACCTACTGACGCCCGTCCAGGCGAGACGACGCTCTCGCCAAGGCCGGACGGGGGTTTCGCCAAGGCCGCGACAGCATCGAGCCGGTCCGGTAGGCGTCTTGCCAGTCCGGACGCGCGTTCAACCAGTTCGGACGCGTGTCCTGCCGGTTTGGACGGGCTGCTCCAGCCCAACGGGGATGATCTATCAGGCCAGGCGGGGGACGCCTGCCACTTCCACACCCACGCTCGACATCAGCACGGTCATGGGGGTGGGGGTGTCCCGCCAGGCCTTCACCACCCTGGCGAACATGTCCAGGACGGCGCGAAACGCCGGCTGGTCGGCGTCGGCCAGTTCGGCCCACGACTCGTACAGCACCATGTAGCCGTGCTTCACGGGGGTCCACGAAAGATCGGCCAGGGAGTCGCCGAGCGCGTCCCAGTCGGCGGCTGGCCCTTCGGGCAGCTCGAAGACCTCGGCGCACAGCCACAAGAACGAGGCGCTGTCGCGGGCTCGGCGGCCGTCGAGATGGAATCCGCGCCAGCCGGCCTCCGCGGCGCGCTCGACCCAGCTCGTGTCGCCGATCGCGGACGGCACCGGGGGCGTCCGCCACTGGTAGACGCCCGGCTCCATGCGTCCCGCGAGCAGCTCTGTCAGTGCTTGGTTCGCGTCCACGTCCTCTCCTGGGAGTTCCTGCGTCCCGCGTGCGCGGGACCGGGGCGACCCGCCCCGCCGGCCGCGATCATCCCCGGGCAGCGCCCTTGAAACCCCCCGATATGGGCAGATTTCCGCCACGACGTCCCGACGCTCGGGCAGGCCGTGGCCGGGCGCCGTGCGCGTCCGAGATCGTCGCACAGCGTCCGCCGCCGGACGTTCATCGACGCGCTGACCTGCGTCGATCGAGATAGCACCCGGGCCACGCTTGACGGTCTTCACCCATGTCTTCTATTCTCTCGAAATAGGAGAGACTCATCTAACGAGCTACTCTCCAAGCGAGGCAGTTGCCCGATTCCGAAAGGAAGACAGAGATGAACGCCACGCCCACGACCGCCACGACCGCCACGACCGCCGATGAGAGCGATGCCCTGACCCGCGTCCAGGCCCACTACCGCAACGTCAAGAAGCTCGGCCACTGGACGGCCGACCGCCGATTCGAGGTGCGCGCCCGCCGCGGCTCGGTCGTCCTCGACCTGCGCTCGCCGCAGATCCCGGACGGCGACATCGACGTCGAGGTCGACCTCGACCATGCGATGGTCAAGCTGCTCGTCCCACAGGACGCCCGGATCGACCACTGGGACCTGCGCTACCCTGGCCGCGGCCGGGTCAAGGACTGGACCGGCGAAGACGGCGAAGGCCGTCGCGTCCGAATCACCGGCGAGATCCGGCACGGTGAGATCCGCGTCCACCGGGGCGGCATCGCGACCCTCTCGGCGATGTTCTCCCGCGAGTTCGTCCAGGACGCCCGCCGTGCCCGCCGCGAAGGCACCGAACCCACGATCGCAGACCCCGCCCGCAGCGCCTGACCGAGCCGCAGGCCGTCCCGTCGGTGAACCGCGCGGGGGATCGGCCTCCGGGACGCCGACCTCGCGGGCAGGTTTCACGGGAAACGAAGCGCACACCTTGGCTCCCACCCCGCCCGGCAGGATCCATACGGTGACGGGGTTGAGTCTCTAGTCACTGGAGCCCTCATGGTGGACGGCATGGACGGCGAAACCCTGTACACGATCGGGGAACTGGCGCGCCGCACCGGCCTTCCGGTGCGGACGATCCGGTTCTACTCCGACGCGGGCGTGGTGCCGCCGTCCGGCCGTACCGCGGCCGGCTACCGGCTGTACGACACGGCGGCCGCCGCGCGCCTCGACCTGGTGCGGACGCTGCGCGACCTCGGCATCGACCTCGGCACGGTCCGGCGGCTGCTGGACCGCGAGATCGGCGTCGGGGACGTCGCGGCGGCGCACGCGGAGGCGCTGGACGTGCAGATCCGGACGCTCCGGCTGCGCCGGGCCGTGCTGCGGGCGGTCGCGAAACGCGGATCCACTCCAGAGGAGATCGAACTCATGCACAAGCTCGCCCGGCTGTCCGACGAGGAACGGCGCCGGATCATCACCGACTTCATCGACGAGTCGTTCGCCGGGCTCGACCTCAACCCCGACTTCGCGGCGAAGATGCGGTCCGCCCTGCCGGAACTGCCCGACGACCCCGAGCCCGAGCAGGTCGACGCGTGGGTGGAGCTCGCCGAGCTGGTCGGCGACCCCGGCTTCCGCGCGTCGGTGCGGCGGATGGCCGAGGCCCAGGCGGCCGACATCTCTGGTGGCTCGTACCCGGACGACCCGGCGCGGCT
The DNA here is from genome assembly GCF_044326375.1 of Actinomadura sp. 3N508. Lineage (NCBI taxonomy): Bacteria > Bacillati > Actinomycetota > Actinomycetes > Streptosporangiales > Thermomonosporaceae > Actinomadura > Actinomadura sp. 3N508. The sequence continues at coordinate 104,332 of NZ_JBIRAX010000010.1, read as the reverse complement.
CGCCGAGCTGACGCGGGAGAAGGTCGAACGGGCCATCGCGGACGGCGTCGCACCGGATTCGGACGCGGCCCGTCCCGTCGTGGACGAGCTGGCGGGCGCCTACGCCGACGCGTCCGGGGTCGCCGACGACGCCGAGTTCAGGCGCGACCTGCTGGCGCGCATGGAGATCGGCACCGACCGCCGTGCCGAGCGGTACTGGCAGCTGCTCGCGACGATCAACGGCTGGCCCGTCGCGCCTACGCTGACACCGCTGTTCGAGTGGTTCATCGAGGCCCTGCGCCACCAGAACGGCCAGGACGGCTAGGACGTCTACAACGGCTAGACCAGCCAGGACGGCTAGGACGGGACCGGGACGCTGGTGTGGCGGGCGCCGCGCCAGCGTCCCACCGAGATCAGGTCCGGTGCGCCGTCGAGGACACCGCCCGCCGGGTCGTCCACGCCGTCCGCGCGCACCAGGTCCCCGGACGGGCGCAGGATGTCCCACACCACCAGCGCCGCCAGTGCCAGCACGGTCACGAACCGCGCGAGCAGCGCCAGGTGGTAGACGTCCTCGCTGATCCCGGCCGCCGGAGCGTCGAAGCTGAGCACCGCCGACATCGTGTCGGAGAGGTCCGCGCCCGGCGTCTGCGCGGACACCGACAGCAGGTACCACCAGATGCCGAAGAAGTAGGCGATCTCGCCGGCCTGCCAGACCACGAACGCGGGGATCTTCGGACGCGCCAGCACGGCGAGCGGCAGCAGCCACAGCACGTACTGCGGCGACCAGACCTTGTTCGGCAGCATGAACGCGACCAGGACGAGGAACATCAGCTGCGGCAGGCGCGGGCGGCGCGGCGCCGTGAACGCGAGGACCGCGATGCAGGCGGCGAGGGCGAGGAACGTCCCCGTGCCGAGGAGGTTGAGGGTGCCGGTGTCGGACGTCGCCTTCTCCAGCCCGTGGTCCTGGAGGTAGAAGAAGATCGAGCCCCAGTCGACGCCGCGTTTCTGGCTGAAGGTGTAGAACTCCTTCCAGCCGTCCCACGCGAAGAGCATCACGGGCAGGTTGACCAGCAGCCATGCGCCCGTGGCTCCGGCGAGCACGCGTCCCAGCGCGCGCCATTGCCCGGCGCGGACGCACAGCAGCACCAGCGGGCCGAGCAGGAGCAGCGGGTAGAACTTCGCGGCGATCGCGAGGCCGAGCATCGTTCCCGCGAGGGCCGGGCGGCGCGCGGACCACGCGGCGAGGGCCAGCGCGGTGAGCGCGACCGCCAGCAGGTCCCAGTTGATGTACGCGGTGAGCAGCAGGGCCGGGGACAGCGCCACCATCAGGCCGGTCCGCAGCGAGCGCCGTCCGGCCGCGTACGCGGTGGCGAGGACGGCGACGACCGCGAGGACGGCGAGGAGCAGCACGGTGACGTTGTAGAAGGCCATCCCGCGCCCGTCCAGGCCGAACGGCTTCACGAGCCACGCGGCGAGCTGCATGAAGCCGCCGCTCAGCACCGGGTATTCGACGTACTTGATGTCGGAGCCGGTGAACGTGTCGAAGTACGGGAGCTTGCCGTCATTCAGTCCGCGCACGTAGTAGAGCGGATAGATGTCGGTGTAGCAGGCGTTCGTCGTCGTCTTGATGAAGTCGAAGTTCGCCGACGCGCACGGCCGCTTCTGCAGCCAGCCGAGCAGGCACACGAAGGCGGTGAGGCCGGTGAGAACGGGAGCGAGCCGCGCCAGCCGCCCGGGTGGGCCACCCGACCCGCCCGAGCCGCCCGAGCCGCGGCCGCCGGGGCCGTCCGCCTCGTCGTAGCCGGTTCCGGCGGCGGGCATCCCGAGCCCTTCAGAAGACGACGCCATGGAGAGCAGACTATTGGTCATCGCGCCCGTCCGCGCCCGTCCGCGCCCGCCCGCGCATCCACGCGACCACGCGTCCGCCAGCCCACCCGACGCGCGAACCCAGGACATGCGACGGCCCGGATGGTCAGCTCGGCCTCCCACCCGCGCCCGTCCACGCGTCCACCAGTCCACCCGACCCGCGAACCCAGGACGCGGGACGGCCCGGATGGTCATCACGCCCGCCCGCCCGCGCCCGCACGCCACCAACCCACCCGACGCACGAACCCAGGACATGGGACGGCCCGGAGCCGTTGCGGGCTCCGGGCCGTTCCGTCCGTTCACTAGCGAGAGGCCGGGCAGCCCTCGCCTGACCGCGCGCTAGTTGGCGCCCGGCTCAGTCGGTTCCTCCCGCCGGCAGGCGGGATGGTTCCTGTTCTCCGGCTTCTCGCACCACCAGCTCTTGTCCCCTTCCGGCGGAAGGTTCGGGTTGCAGCCGAGCGGCAGGTTGTACTCGTTACAGGGCACCCCGCCCGGAGGCGGCGTCGTCGGGAACGACGGGCCCGAGGTCGGCGGCTGGCAGCCCGGCGTCGGCTGGCCCGGCTCGCAGGTGGGCCGGTCCGACGGGGACGGCGACGCGGTCGTCGTCGGGGCGGGCTTCGGCTTCGCCCACGGGGCGACCTCGCCGCCGTTGACCGGCGGCGGGAACTGCGCGATCTCCTTGCCGTCCAGCGCCTTAGTCATGAAGCGCTTGAACAGGTCGGCCGGGACCGTACCACCGTAGACCTGGCTGTAGTTGCCGACGCCGATCAGCGACTTGCGGGTCCCCTTCTTGTCCTGCCGCCACATCGCCGCCGAAGTCACCAGCTGTGGCGTGTAGCCGACGAACCACGCGGACTTGTTCTCGTCCGTCGTACCGGTCTTGCCCGCCACCGGACGGGCGCCGAGGCTCGCGCGCTTACCGGTACCGGACGTGACGACCGCCTGCATCGCCGAAGTCGCGTCGGCGGCGACGCCCTCGGAGAACACCGTCGTGGGCTTCTCCCAGGGCAGCTTCTCCAGCACGTCGCCGTTCTTGTTCGTGACCGGGTGGCCCGTGTTGGTGGTGATCTTGGAGATGACGTGCGCGGGCCGGTGCTTGCCCCCGGCGGCGAACGTCGAGTACACCGACGCCATCGTGACGGGGGTCGTGTCGATGACGCCGAGCGGCAGCGAGGTGTACGTCGGGTCCATGCCCTTGGTGGTCGCCGGGACGCCCATCTTCTTGGCCATCTCGATGACGTTGGTCAGCTGCACCTTCTGCCCCAGCTCGACGTACGACGTGTTGATCGACATCGCCGTCATCTGCTTGAGGTTGTAGACGCCGTTCTCCGACCTGCTGTCGTTGGTGAACGTCGCGCCGTTGATGGTGCGCTTGTAGCTGCCGTCCATCGTCGTCTGCAGGCTGATGCCCTGGTCGAGCGCGGTGGCCAGCACGATCGGCTTGAACGACGACCCGGGCTGGACCCTGCCCTGGAAGGAGTTGTCGAACTGCTGCTGGCGGTAGGCCGGACCGCCGTAGGCGGCGACCACCCCGCCGTTCTTCGGGTCGACGGCGGCGAGCCCGAACTGGATGTCGCTGCCGAGCCCGTTCTCCTTCTTGATCTGCTTGACGACCTTGTTCGTGTAGTCCTGCAGCTGCCGGTTGAACGTCGTCTTGATCCGCAGGCCGCCGGTCTCCAGCATCTGCTCGTCGATGCCGAGCATCTTCAGCTCCGCGAGGACGCGGTCCTGGAGGTAGCCGGTGTTCTCGTCGTCCGGGACGTCGCTCCAGTTCTCCTGCGTCTGCGGGAACTGCGCCGAGGCGCGCTTGGTCTGGTCGAGCCAGCCCTCCTCGACCATGCCGTCGAGAACGTAGTTCCAGCGGTCGATCAGCGCCTTCTTGGCCGGGTTGGACGCCGGGCCGTAGGTCGCGAAGTATCCCGGACGCTGGATCAGCGCGGCGAGCATCGCCGCCTGGGACTCGTCGATCTCGGTGACGGGCTTGTGGAAGTAGGCGCGGGACGCGGCCTGGATGCCGTAGGAGCGGCGCCCGAACGCGACGGTGTTGACATACAGCTCCAGGATCCGCTTCTTGTCCATCTCCTTGCCGAGACGGATCGAGATGAGGATCTCCTTGAGCTTGCGGCTGACCGTCCGGTCCTGGCTGAGGCCGGCGTAGTAGTTCCGCGCCATCTGCTGCGTGATCGTCGAGGCGCCGGCGACCTCGCCACCGGCGACCGCCCGGTACATCGCGCCCGCGATGCCCGTCGGGGAGATGCCCGGCTCGTGCCAGAAGTTGCGGTCCTCCGCGGCGAGGATCGCGTTCTGGACGTGCTTCGGAACCTTGTCGAGCGGGATGTCCTCGCGGTGGGTGCCGATCCGGGCGAGCGGCTTGCCGTCCGCGAACGTGATCAGCGACTCCTGCCGGAGCGCGGCCTGCTGCTTCGCCGTCGGGATCGGAGTGTTCATGTACGCGACGATGACGAGCGTGGCCATGCCGAGGATCAGCACGCTGACGACGGCGGTCGTGACCTTCCAGGACGGGACGTACCGCCGCCAGCCGGTCTTCTCCGGTTCGGTGCCGTCGCCGTCGCCGCCCTGGCGCTTGCCGCGGCCTTTCCAGAAGGCGCCGATGCCGACGCCCTCGCGCCGGCCGCCGGAGCCGCCGGCGTCGCCCCAGAAGCTGTCGTCTCCGCCGTCCCCGGGGCCGCCGCGCCGGCCGTAGCCGCCGCCTCCGCCAGGACCGCCAGGACCGCCCGGCCCACCGGGGCCGCCCGGCCCGCCTGGGCCGCGTCCGCCGGGACCGCCGCGTCCACCCGGGGCGCCCGGACCTGCCGCGCCGCCCGCGCCACCGGCCGCCCGGCCGGGACGGCCGCCCGGACCCGAACGCATCGATGAGGGCGTACCGCGGCGGCGACCACCGCCGCCTCCGCCTCCGCCGCCTATCCTCGCGGGCCCGCCGCTCCGCCCGCTCGACCTGCCGCCGGGGCGCGGCACCCGGCCGGGGGTGCCGGACGATCCACCGCGCGGCGCACCGGGGGGCGGGCCGGAGCCGCCGGAGCGGGGGGTCGCCCTCCGGTCGGGGCCATCTCCGAATTCCGGTCCGTATGGGCTTCGGTTACTCACGCGACCTCATCAAACTGGGGTACGGCTGTGCGTCGTCAGAGAGTACTGCGCCCCCGGAGCCGCGGGGGCCGAGGCGCAAAGCCTCGCCTCCCCCCGAGCATCCGGACGCGCTCGGTCACGCCCCCTGGCGTGCGGTGACTCGGGAACATGCTTCACGTCACATCACCGCCTCCATGGAACGGTTCGGACGGGACGGCCCACCGGTTCATTCCGGTGGCCTCGACACTGGGTACAGCGGTGCGAGGCTCGCCGAGTTCGGCTGGTTGAGCCCGCCGCCTCCCCGGATCCGGCAGGCCGGGTGGCCCTGGTGCATGTTGCACCACCAGTCCGGCGGCGGGAAGCTCGGCGGCCGGTCCGGGTTGCAGTTGGGGTCGGGGATCGGCGACTGGCAGGGCGGCTTGTTGCCCCCGCCGTTGCCGTTACCGCCGCCGTTCCCGTTGCCGTTGCCCTGGCAGCGCGGGTCGTGCTGGAAGATCGGGTTGTTGCACCACGGCGGCCGGTCGTCCTTCTTCTCCGGCGGCTTCGCCCACTGCTGGATGATCCCGCCCCACACCGGCGGCGGGAACTGCTTGGCCTCCACACCGCGCAGCGCGTTCCGCATGTAGGACTGCCAGATGCGGGCGGGGATCGTACCGCCCTCGACCTCGCCGATCCCCGGCAGGATCACCGACTTCTTCTTCTTGTCCGGCCCCACCGAATCGTTGTAGAGCGTCACCGCGGTCGACACCTGCGGCACGTAGCCGACGAACCACGACGAGACGTTCCGGTCGGTCGTACCGGTCTTGCCGGCCGCCTGGCGCCCGTCCGGCAGCCGCGCCGCCGTCGCCGTGCCGCTCAGGACGACCTGCCGCATCGCGTAGGTGGCGTCCGCCGCGACCTTCGAGGAGAACACGCGGCGCTTCTCGTACTTCGGCTTCAGCCGCACCGTCTTGTTGTCGGTCGCCCTGACCAGGCGGATCACGTGCGGCTGGTGGTACACGCCGCCGTTGGCGAACACCGCGTACCCGGCGGCCTGCTCGATCGGCCGGATGTTGTTGACGCCCAGCGCCAGGTTCAGGCAGCAGTCGTGCGGTTTCAGCAGGTCGCGTGCGATGCCGGCGTCCGTCTCGGTCTCGATGACCTCCTCGATGCCGACCTTGCCCATCAGCTGGAGGAACGCCGTGTTCACCGACTCCTCCGTCGCCGTGACGAGGTTGACCGCCGGCGGCGTCCGATGGGAGTTCGGGACCATCACCGCGCTGGGATCGTTCCGCGACACGACGTTGCCCTCACCGTTGAGCGGGATCTTCGACCGGCCCTCCACCATGCTCTTCAGGCTGTAGTTCTGCTTCAGCGCCGTCGCCAGCACGTACGGCTTCATCGCCGACCCCGCCTGCGCCGACCCCTGCCAGACGTTGTCGAACGCCTGGTCCAGGTAGCTGGGCCCGCCGTAGAACGCGATGACCTCACCGTTCGCGGAGTTCACCGACACCAGCCCGACGCGGATCTTCTTCTTCGCCAGCTTCTTCGGGTCCACCTGCGGGACGGTCTTCTCGGCCGCCTCCTTGGCCATCGCCATCCGCTTGCGGTCGAACGTCGTGTAGACGCGCAGGCCCTTGGTGGTCAGCTCCTTGTCGTCGATCCCGAGCCGTGCCAGCTCCTTCTTGGCGCGCATCAGCATGTAGCCGCGCTGACCGCCGTAGAGCTGGTTGCCCGTGCCCGCCTCTTTGATCTTGGGCAGCTGCTGCTTGTACTTGTCGGCGTCGGCCTGGGTGAGCTTGCCCATCTTGACCATGCCGTCGAGCGTGTAGTGGTACCGCGCCGTCACCCAGGCCCGGTTGGCCTCCTCGCCCGGGTCACGGTTCGGGTTCTGGATGATGCCGCCGAGGAACGCCGCCTGGTCGGGCTTGAGCTTCCACACGTCCGTCCCGAAGTACTCGCGGGACGCCGCCTGGATGCCGTAGGTGTCGCGGCCCATGTAGATGGTGTTCAGGTACAGCTTGAGGATCTCGTCCTTGGTGTGCTTGTCCTCGAGCTTCAGCGAGATGAACAGCTCCTTGAACTTCCGGTTCATCGTCCGGTTGTTCGGGTCGGAGTAGTAGTTCTTCGCCAGCTGCTGCGTGATCGTGGACCCGCCGCCCGACCCGCCGGTCAGGTTCTTCCACACCGCGCGCGTCGTGCCCTTGACCGAGAACCCGGGGTCGGTGCGGAAGCTGCGGTTCTCCGCCGCGAGCACCGCGTCCTGGACGGTCGGCGGCACCTTGGCCAGCTCGACGCTCTGCCGCTTCTTGCCGATGCGGCCGATCTCGGTGCCGTCGGTGTAGTAGAAGATCGACGCCTGGTCCTCGACGCCCGCCACGGTCGGCTCCGCGGGCGTCGGCGTGTTCGCGTACGCGACCCAGATCAGCGTGATGAACGCGGCGAACCCGAGGCCGCAGACACCTGCCACGACCTTCCAGGACGGGATGTACTTGCGCCACCCCTCCCCGCGCGACCGCAGGTGATCGATAAAGCTCTGCTTGCCCGAGCCGGGCGGCCGTCCGGGGCCACCGGGACCACCAGGTCCTCCCGGCCCGCCTGGACCGCCGGGGCCACCTGGACGTCCGGGGCCGCCTGGCCCTGCGGGGCCGCCCGAGCGGTGGGCCGCGCGCGTCCCGCCGCCGCGGAACCTCCCGGCGACCTTGGACCCGAGGTCCTGCCCGAGCTTCCCGATCCCGCCGAGCTTGTCCCGGACGCCGTTGCCAGCCGTCCCGAACCCGGCCATCCCGGCACCGGCACCGGCCGCACCTGCCGCGTGCCTGCCTCCGGTGCCCGGCCGAGGCGCACCGCCCATACCAAACGAGTTAGGCGTACGAGGCCCACCAGGGGCCCCAGGGGTGTTGGGCCCACCAGGCCCACCCATCCCAGGCCTACTCATTCCGGGCCCGCTCGGACCAGGCCCGCTCGGACCAGGCCCGCCCGGACCAGGGCCGCCCGGACCAGGGCCACCCGGACCAGGCCCACCTGAAGCGGGTCCGCCCGGACCAGGCCCACCTGAACCGGGCCCACCCGGACCAGGGCCACCCGGACCAGGGCCACCCGGAGCAGGGCCACCTGGGCCGCGTCCGCTGGGTATGGCGTTGCCCATAGGAGTCCTGAGCGGAGCGCCCGGCCCGGCGGAGCCGCCGCCGGACGGGCCCATGCCACCAGGCACGTTCGGCCCACCGGGCGCGGCGCCTCCACCAGGCGTCCCAGGGCCGCTTGCCCTGCTGCCCGGCATCTCCGGCCCGCTCAAAGGTCCGCGCCCGCCAGCGCCGCCAGTGCCGCTTGGCCACCCGGACCCGCCGGGGGCCTCGGGGCCGCTTCGCATGCCCGCGTCGCCAAAGCCGCCAAGTCCTTCGGGCGCGGTCGCCCCGCCCGGGTCACTCATCCCGCTGGACCCGCTCGGGGCGCCGGACGTCCGCGAACCACCAAGTGGATCACCGGACCCGATACCGCTCGACGAACCGAAGTCGCCGTACGAGCTCGATCCGCCCGACGGTGCACCGCTGCCACCCGTCCCGCCAGGCGTGCCGGATCCGGCGGACGGTCCCAAGCCGGGGAAGCCCGGGTCACTCAACGGGGAGGGGCCGCCGGGCATGCTCGGGCCGGCGGACGCGGCGCCTCCGCTGAGCGCGCCCGGCTCGCCGGGCATGCCATGGCCGGGCGGCGTCCCGGAGCCGGAAAGACCGGAAGGACCGGAAGGCCGAGGGGCGGCGGCGCCGGGAACGGAGGGGCCGCCCATGAAGTTCGAAGGGGGGTCCTGCGGTCCAGCCGGTGTCCCGGCCGCGCCTGGCGCGGCGGACTCAGGGTGGACGCCCGGCTGCCCGGGGTCGCCGGAATCGCCGGGACGGGGGTTCTGCTGCCCGCCCGGCCTCTGCGACCCGGGTTCCGGTCGGGGCTGGCTTGGATTACTCACGCGACCTCATCAACAGGGGACAACGGTTAGCTGCCGAGGGCCGGGGTCACCCACCGGCTCTGGGCGGCTTTGCGCCGTCCGAAGCGTACTGTGCGGGCTGGTGAGCGGGGGGAGCGAGTGCAGTGCGACGGCACGTTCTGGCTGGTCAACGTCCCGGCCGGATGCGGTGGCCGGTGAATCCTCCTTGTTTGTCTGCCACTCGGAGCGCTACTCCCCGAGGCCGTGGACGCCGGACATCGCCAGCTGGTGCCATGCGCAACTTTGACACACTTCCACCACATACACCCAGAATTCTCCGTTTTTGTGGTCCAACGGGGGCGTGTGCGGCGGCCTCGGACGCGTCCCGTCCGGCGGCAGCCCAGCAGCCCACTTGCCAGGACGGGCCGCACTACGTATCTTGTCGATGTATCGAGTCGATACATTCACTCGATACAACCACTCGATACATCGGTTCGAGACATCCGGTTCTGCGGAGGTGGACGATGGCGGCCAGGAAGGGCGCGGGCGTGCTGGAGCTCGCCGTGCTCGGTCTGCTGCACGAGTCCCCCATGCACGGGTACGAGCTGCGCAAGCGGCTCAACACCCTGCTGGGCATGTTCCGCGCCTTCTCCTACGGGTCCCTCTACCCGTGCCTCAAGCAGCTGCTCGCCAACGGGCTGATCATCGAGGACCGGCCGGAGGAGCCGAACACGGCGCTGGCCCTGCAGAGCCGCCGGTCGAAGATCGTCTACAAGCTCACCGCGGACGGCAAGGAGCGCCTCCAGCAGCTCCTGACCGAGGCCGGCCCGGCGTCGTGGGAGGACGAGGGGTTCGGCGTGCACTTCGCCTTCTTCTCGCACACCCGCGCCGACGTCCGGCTCCGGATCCTGGAAGGCCGCCGCAGCCGGCTGGAGGAGCGCCTGGAGAGCGTCCGCGCCGCCCTGGCACGGACCCGCGAACGGGTCGACTCCTACACCCTGGAGCTGCAGAACCACGGGCTGGAATCCGTCGAACGCGAGGTCAGGTGGCTCAACGAGCTGATCGGGCGCGAGCGGGCCGAGCAGGAACAGGCCGAGCAGGAAAAGCAAGCCAGACAGTACGGAAGCAAATACGACAAGCCTCGGGACAAGGGCCGCTGACAGCGGCCCACCTGGGACGGGTCAATCCCACCTCAGGTCCCCCGCACGGAAGCGGCGTCCGCCCTCCGGCGGGCGAGGATCGCAACCGCAAGAGAGAAGGAGCTACCGGATGGGTTCGGTGCGCGTAGCCATCGTGGGTGTGGGTAACTGCGCCTCTTCGCTCGTCCAGGGTGTCGAGTTCTATAAGGACGCGGCCCCCGATCAGCGAGTCCCCGGCCTCATGCACGTGCAGTTCGGCGAGTACCACGTGGGCGACGTCGAGTTCGTGGCGGCGTTCGACGTGGACGCCAAGAAGGTCGGGATGGACCTGTCCGAGGCCATCCACGCCAGCGAGAACAACACGATCAAGTTCGCCGACGTCCCGCCGACCGGCGTGACCGTCCAGCGCGGCCACACCTTCGACGGCCTCGGCGAGTACTACCTGAACATGGTCGAGGAGTCGGACGCCGAGCCGGTCGACGTCGTCCAGGCGCTCAAGGACGCGCGGGTGGACGTCCTGGTGTCGTACCTGCCGGTGGGCTCCGAGGACGCCGACCGCTTCTACGCCCAGTGCGCGCTCGACGCCAAGGTCGCGTTCGTGAACGCGCTGCCGGTGTTCATCGCCAGCGACCCCGAGTGGGCCCAGAAGTTCACGGACGCGGGCGTCCCGATCGTCGGCGACGACATCAAGTCGCAGGTCGGCGCGACCATCACGCACCGCGTCATGGCCCGGCTGTTCGAGGACCGCGGTGTCGAGCTGCTGCGCACCTACCAGCTCAACTTCGGCGGCAACATGGACTTCATGAACATGCTGGAGCGCAAGCGGCTCCAGTCGAAGAAGATCTCCAAGACGCAGTCGGTGACGTCGCAGATCCCGCACGAGATGGCGAAGGCGGACGTGCACATCGGCCCGTCCGACCACGTGCCGTGGCTGGACGACCGCAAGTGGGCCTACGTCCGGCTGGAGGGCCGCTCGTTCGGCGACACCCCCCTCAACCTGGAGTACAAGCTCGAGGTCTGGGACTCCCCGAACTCCGCCGGCGTGATCATCGACGCGGTGCGCGCCGCGAAGATCGCCAAGGACCGGGGCATCGGCGGGCCGATCCTGTCGGCGTCCTCCTACTTCATGAAGTCGCCGCCCGAGCAGTACAACGACGACCAGGCGCACGACGCCGTCGAGCAGTTCATCCGCGGCGAGATCGACCGCTGAACACTCGCTACGTGACTCGCCGCGTGGGTCACCGCGCGGGACGGGCCCTGGAGCGTCGCCCTTAACGGCGTTCCGGAGTTCTCCTCCGCACAACGAGCCCGCGCCGAGCCCATTTACGCAGCATTCTCCGGGGACGCCCTGGCAGTGATTTTCACTGCCAGGGCGTCCCTGCTTCTGCAGAGCTTCTTTAGAGAAAACGAGTAATGTACCAGCCCTTTGTCACCGTCTGGCTCTACTGTGACACCGTCGGTTACTGCGCGCCAAGTTCCGAGTCTTGAGGTGAGAACGCCATGGCACGCGAGATGGGCAAGGTGACGGCGGGGCTAGCGGGCCTGACCGGGCTCGTGGTCGGGCTGACCGGATGCGCCGGGGGCGGTGACGACGCGTCCGCGGACGGGCAGCCCCGCGACGGCGGCACGCTGCGCATCGTCGGCTCGTCCGACGTCGAGCACCTCGACCCCGCGTCCGTCGCGAGCGTGGGCGCCTACGGGCTCGTCCGGACGTTCGCGCGGACGCTGTTCGGGACGCGAGCGTCCAACAACTTCCAGGAGACGATCCCCGTGCGCCCCGACGTGGCCGCGCGCATACCGTCCCGCGAGAACGGCGGCATCAGCAAGGATCGCCGCACCTATACCGTCCGCCTGCGCGACGACGTCCGGTGGAACACGGCGCCGCCGCGGCCGGTGACGGCGCACGACTTCGTCCGCGGCTTCGAGCGGCTGTGCAACCCGGCGTCGCCGTCCGGGGGGAAGGGCTACTTCACGTCCACGCTCCAGGGCATGGCCGACTTCTGCCGCGGCTTCGCCGCCGTCGACCCGCGCGACCCGGGCGCGATGGCCGCCTACCAGCGCGACCACGGGTTCGCCGGGGTCACCGCGAAGGACGACGAGACCCTCGTGTTCAGGTTAGAGCGCCCCGCCAGCGACTTCCTTCACCTGCTCGCGCTGCCGTCCACCGCCGCGGCGCCGCAGGAGTACGACCGCTTTGTCCCGGACGGACCGGAGTTCCGGCAGCACACCATCTCGAACGGCCCGTACCAGATCACCGAGTACAAGCCGGGCATGACCTACCTGCTCACCCGCAACCCGGCATGGCGCCCGTCCACCGATCCGCTCCGTGAACGCCACGTGGAGAAGATCCGGATCACCCTCGGGCAGGACTCGCCGGACGCCGTCCAGCAGCAGATCGAGCAGGGCGTCGCCGACCTCGCATGGGATCAGCCCGTCCCGACGTCCGCGATCCCGCGGCTGCGTGACGACCCCCGCTTCGCGATCAGGGAGGCACCGTCCAACAGCCCCTACCTGGTGTTCAACACGCGGAGCCCGAGCAATTCCGGCGCGCTCGGCAGGCGGGAGGTCCGCCAGGCCCTGGAGTACGCCATCGACCGCAGCGCCCTCATCAAGATCGTCGGCGGTCCCTCGGTGGCGAAGCCCCTGCACACGGTGATCCCGCCCGGCAACGCCGGTTACGCACCCGCCGACCACTACCCCACACCGGACGATTCCGGCGACCCGGCCAAATGCCGCGCACTCCTCGGCCGGCCGGGCCACCCCGCCCTCACGCTCAAGTTCCCGTACCGGACCAACAGCGTCCACAAGCTGATCGCCCAGTCCATCGCGGGGAACCTCGACGCCTGCGGCGTGAAGACCGAACTCCTCGCCGACTCCGGCGGCTCCTTCTACGCCGCCACCATCGCCACCCCCGCGAAGGCCGCCGCCGGCGAGTGGGACATCGCCGCCCCCGGCTGGACGCCCGACTGGTACGGCAACAACGGCCGCTCGATGATCCAGCCGCTGTTCGACGGACGCGCCTACGGGCAGAACTCCACCAACTACGGCGGCTATGACAACCCGCAGGTCAACACCCTCATCGACGCCGCACTCACCGCCCCCGACCCGGCCCGCGCCGCCCGGTACTGGCAGCAGGCCGACCGGCAGATCATGGCGGACGCGGCGATCGTCCCGCTCCTCAGCCGCGCCCACACGATCTTCCGCTCGTCCCGCGTCCACGGCGCCCGCTTCCTCCCCACCACCATGGGCTACGACTACACCCGCCTCTGGCTGAGCTAGGCGGTACGCCCGGAGCAGCCGCGGCGATGAATACAGTGATCGGGTGAAAGCTGCCGAACTGCCAGAGATTCTGCGCGGACGCGATTTCCGGCGGCTTTACGGGACGCGGATCGCCTCGCAGCTGACCGACGGCGTCTTCCAGGTGGCACTCGCCGGGTACGTGTTCTTCTCGCCTGAGCGGCAGACGACCGCGGCCAAGGCGGCGGCGGCGTTCGCCGTGACACTCCTCCCGTACTCGGCGCTCGGGCCGTTCGCCGGCGTGTTCATCGACCGGTGGCAGCGGCGGCAGATCCTGGTGTGGACGCCGATCCTGCGTGCCCTGATGGTCCTGGCCGTCGCGGGCCTGGTGGCGGCCGGGCAGGACGGCCCGATCTTCTTCATCGGCGTGCTCGCCGTCCTCGGTGTGAACCGGTTCTTCCTCGCGGCACTGTCGGCGGCGCTGCCGCACGTGGTGCGGCGCGACCATCTGGTGACGGCGAACGCGTTCTCGGTCACGTCCGGGACGGTGGTCGCGTTCCTCGGCGGCGGCGCCGGTTACCTGCTCCGGCGCGTCTTCGGCTCCGGAAACGACGGGACGGCGCTGATCCTGGTGACGGCCGCCGGGCTGTTCCTCGCCGCCGGGATGGTCGCGACGACGCTGCCGAGGAAGCTGCTGGGCCCGTACCCCGCCGAGAACGCCCTGCCCGGCGACGACCCCGCCCCGGCGGAGCCGCGGGTCCGCGAAGCGCTCGGCACGATGATCGGCGGCCTCGCCGATGGGGCGCGCCACATCGCACGCCGCCCGCAGGCGGCACTGGCGCTCGGCGCGATCTCCTTCCACCGATTCCTGTACGGGATCGTCCTGATCATGACGCTCCTGCTGTGCCGGAACCAATTCGCGGACGACCCGGACGCGGGCCTGGAAACCTTCGCGATCATGCTCGGGGTCTCCGGCGCCGGATTCTTCGCCGCCGCGCTGATCACACCGCCGGTGGTGCGGCGGATCAGCAAGCAGGCATGGACCGCCTGGCTGCTCGGCGCTGCCGCGCTGAGCCTCCTCGCCCTCGGCATGCCGTTCGCCGAACGCTCCTGGGCGGCGGCCGCGTTCGTCCTGGGCGTCGTGTCCCAGGGCGTCAAGCTCTGCGTCGACACGACCTTGCAGGAGACGATCGAGGACGCCTACCGGGGCCGCGTGTTCGCCGTCTACGACATGCTGTTCAACGCCATGTTCGCCGCCGCGGCCGCCGCTGCCGCGACCTGGCTGCCCTCGGACGGACGCTCAGCCCTCACCCTCCTGGCCGTCATCACCGCCTACGCCGCAGGCGCCGTCGCCTACCGAACGGCCGCCACCCGCAGCCCCGCCCACGCCCTCCGCTGATGGGTGTCGACGAGTACGCGTTCTCGGTGCGGACCCCGCTCTATAGGGACTCGGTGATGGCGTTGAGCGCGTCGGCGATGTGCTGGACCTCGTCCTCCGTGCAGATGTACGGCGGCATCGTGTAGATCAGCTTGCCGAACGGGCGAAGCCAGACGCCGTGCGCCATGGCGATCTCCTGGACGGACGGGACGTCCACCGGCTCGCGCGCCTCCACCACCCCGATCGCGCCGAGCACGCGGACGTCCGCCACGCCAGGGAGATCGGCGGCGCCGCGCAGTTCGCTCGCCAGGATCGCCTCGATGGTGTCGACCTCGTCATGCCAGTCGCGCGCCAGCAGCAGGTCGATGGACGCGGACGCGACGGCGGCGGCCAGCGGGTTGGCCATGTACGTCGGCCCGTGCATCAGGACGCCCGCCTCCCCCGACGTGATCCCGTGCGCGACGCGGTCGGTGCAGAGGGTGGCGGCCATGGTCATGTAGCCGCCGGTGAGGGCCTTGCCGAGGCACATGATGTCCGGGACGACCTCGGCATGGTCGCAGCCCCACAGCTCACCGGTCCGGCCGAACCCGGTGGCGATCTCGTCCAGGATGAGCAGCAGCCCGTGCTCGTCGGCGATGTCCCGCAGCGCGCTCAGGTACTCGGGCGCGTAGAACCGCATGCCGCCCGCGCCCTGCACGACGGGCTCGACGATGATCCCGGCGAGCTCGTCCACGTGCTCGGCGGCCAGCCGTGCCAGCCCGTCCAGGTACTCGGCGTCGGGATCGGCGGAGTAGCCGAGCGGTGGCGGCGGCGCGAACACGTGCCGGGCGAGGACGTCGCTGAAGAGGTGGTGCATGCCGTTCACCGGGTCGCAGACGGCCATGTCCCCGAACGTGTCGCCGTGGTAGCCCCCGCGCACGGTCAGCAGCCGGTGCCGCTCGGGCCGTCCCTGCGACCGCCAGTACTGCATCGCCATCTTGATCGCGACCTCGACCGCGACCGACCCGGAGTCGGCGAAGAACACCTTCGTCAGCGGCTCCGGCGTGATCTCGACGAGCCGCTCCGCGAGCCGCACGGCCGGCGGATGGGTGAGCCCGCCGAACATCACGTGCGCCATCTTGCCGAGCTGCCCGGTCACGGCCGCGTTCAGCTTCGGGTGGTTGTAGCCGTGCACGGCCGCCCACCACGACGACATCCCGTCGATCAGCTCGGTGCCGTCCGCGAGCGTCAGCCGCACCCCGTCGGCCGACACCACCGGCTGCACCGGCGCGGACGCGGGGATCGGCGCGTACGGATGCCAGATGTGCTCACGATCGAACTCCAGCATCCGCTCGGTCGCCTGCGGACTCATCCGCCCAAGCTGCAACGAGACCATTACCCCCGCCCCCGATCCTCAGAGGACTCACCCCTCGAAGCCCCACCCTCGGGGGAAGCGGTCCTGGGTCCCCTGCCCTTGTAGACCGCGTCCTCGGGTGCTCCCTGGGGCTCGTCGGCCTTGGGTTGTTCGTGCGTTTGCGGCGTGTGTGCGGAGGGCTCGGTGGCGGGGAGGATGCCTTGGCTGGTTGCCCAGGTGCGGAGTTCGGCGGCGGCGGCGTCCTTGCCGATCATGCCGCGGTCCAGGCGGACGTCGAGGAGGAACCGGTATGCCTTGCCGACGAGCGGCCCGGGGGTGATGCCGAGGATGTCCTGAATCTCGTTGCCGTCCAGCTCGGGGCGGATCGCGGCGAGTTCCTCCTGCTCGGCCAGCCGCTCGATCCGGACCTCGAGGTCGTCGTAGGTGCGGCGGAGCCGGTCGGCCTTGCGCTTGTTGCGGGTCGTGCAGTCGGCGCGGGTCAGCTTGTGGAGGCGGGTGAGCAGCGGCCCGGCGTCGCGGACGTAGCGGCGGACGGCCGAGTCGGTCCACTCGCCGGTGCCGTACCCGTGGAACCGCAGGTGCAGCTCGACCAGGCGGGACACGTCCGCGATGACGTCCTTCGAGTACCGCAGCGCGGTCAGCCGCTTGCGGGTCATCTTCGCGCCGACGACCTCGTGGTGGTGGAACGACACCCGTCCGCCCGGCTCGAACCGGCGGGTGCGGGGCTTGCCGATGTCGTGCAGGAGGGCGGCGAGGCGCAGGACGAGGTCGGGTCCTTCCTTCTCCTGCGCGATGGCCTGCTCCAGGACGATCAGCGAGTGCTCGTAGACGTCCTTGTGCCGGTGGTGCTCGTCGATCTCCAGCCGCAGCTTCGGCAGCTCGGGCAGGACCTGCGCGGCGAGGCCCGTGTCGACGAGCAGCGCGAGACCCTGCCGCGGGTACCGGCCGCAGATCAGCTTGGACAGCTCGTCGCGGACCCGCTCGGCGGAGACGATCTCGATGCGGCCCGCCATGTCCTTCATCGCCTGGACGACGTCCGGCGCGACCGTGAAGCCGAGCTGCGAGGCGAACCGGGCGGCGCGCAGCATGCGGAGCGGGTCGTCGCTGAAGGAGTCCTCGGGGCGGCCGGGCGTGCGCAGCACCTTGCGCTGCAGGTCGACGAGGCCGCCGAACGGGTCGACGAACTCGTGTCCGGGCAGCCGCGCCGCCATCGCGTTGACGGCGAAGTCGCGGCGGCGCAGGTCTTCGACGAGGGACGTCCCGTAGGACACGTCGGGCTTGCGCGACTTCGGGTCGTAGGACTCGCTGCGGTACGTCGTGATCTCCAGCTCGACGCCGTTCTTGCGGAGCCCGACCGTGCCGAACTCGATGCCGATCGTCCAGTGCGCGTCCGCCCAGCCGCGGATGATCTCCAGGGTGCGCTCGGGCGGCGCGTCGGTGGTGAGGTCGACGTCCTTGGTCGGACGGCGCAGCAGCGCGTCCCGGACGGGACCGCCGACCAGCGCCAGTTCGTGACCGGCCGCCGCGAACAGGGCACCGAGGTCATCGGCGACGGGCGCGATCCGGCGCAGCAGCTCGGCGATCGCGGTGCGCCGCGAGGCCTCGGAGGTCACGTTCTGGTTGGGCACGGCCATCGAGCGTATTTCCTTGATTGACGGGCTGACAAAGGACTTTCTGGCGATCAGCGGGGGGCGGCACGGAGTCCTTGCGGGACCGAAGCGGGGCGAGACCCCTTCACATGCGGCGATCCCCGAGTTACGTTCTGGGCACCCCGATGACGCCAGCGCGACCGCCGGTGAGCCTCCCGCACGACAACGGTAGCGGGATCCCCAAGGGCCACGGTCCGCCGCACATGCGGCAGGGGCGCATCGGGAGGTTTGCGCGATGCCCGCGCAGGGTTAATCCGGACGTCTCGGGTATGTGGGACCACCCCGCTACCTCGCACAGTGCACCGCACGGGGAGCCAGGGAAACCAGTTCCGGGGGTGAGCGGGGAGAGAACCCCGCGGGATGGAGCCGATCATGAAGGACGCTCTCACCATCCACCGCGCGCTGCTCGAAGGGGAGGCCGTGCACGAGATCGTCCGGCTGCCCGTCGCGCTGGCCCATGCCGACGAGCTCCCCAAGGCGCTCGGGCTGCCCGCGGACCGCTGCCTGGTGACATGCGTCTACTCCTGCGACGGCGGCCGGGACGGACGGCGCCCGTTCCTGGCCGGAGTGATCGTCCCGGCGGGCGAGCGGCCGCCCGTGGACGCCGTCCGGCGCTCGGTCGGCGCGGACACCGTCCGTCCGGCCCACGCGGACGCCGTCAACGCCGCCACCGAGTACGCGGCGGGTCTCGTCTGCCCCCTTCTGCTGCCGGACGACATGCCCCTCCTCATCGACCAGCGCATCGTGGACGGCCTCCCCGCCGACGACGTCGTCTACACCGCGACAGGCGAGGCGTCGACCGCACTGGGCATCCGAGGCCGCACCCTGTACGCCCTGTGCCAGGCAACACCAGCCGACCTCTTCACACCCGCCGCCCCTCAAGACCCCCGCCACCCAGTCGCCTAACCCAGCCCCCACCCAACCGTTGGTTGGGGCTTTGGGGGCTCTGGTGGGGCGGTGATGGCGGGCAAGTGGCCGAATACGCGCCACACGTGGACGGGACGGTCTGTTGGGCCCGCATCGCGGACTACCATCGGGGCCGTGGTGCGGGAAAACGACGCCCGCCGTCCCCAGGCGGCCGGTTCCGTGATCGGCGGCGCGGTTCCGGGCGGCTCCGGGTCGGGCACGGCGTGAGGATGAGGCGCGCGGTCGCGCTGGCCGCTCTGCTGCCCTGCTTCGCGATGGCGGCACCCGCCACCCTGGCCTCCCCCGCCACGGCGCAGGCACGACAGGCCCCCGCGCTGGCGCAGCAGAAGGCCCCGGTGGGGCTCGCGCTCACCAAGATCGACCCGAAGCCGGTACGCGAGAACTCGCGGATCGAGATCTCGGGGCTTGCCAGGAACCGCACCGACGACCAGCTCGCCGGGCTCACCATGCGGCTGCGCTACAGCCCGCAGCCCGTCACCAGCCGCAGCCACCTCGACCAGTTCTCGTCCGGCCATCCCGGCCTGCTGCCCGCCGTCGCCCCGCAGCAGCTGCCGCTCACGAGCATCGTCCAGCCCGGCAAGACGCAGTCCTGGACGTTCAAGACCACCACCAAGGCGCTGCAGCTGCGCGCCCCGGGCGCGACGCCCGGCGTCTATCCGGTGGGCGTCGAGGTGCTGAACTCCGCGCAGCAGGTGGTCGGCGGGCTGATGACGTTCCTGACGTTCATGCCGAAGGACCGGCGGTTCCAGCCGGTGGCGATCAGCTGGGTCTGGCCGCTGATCGACCGGATGCACCGCACCAGCGACCGGACGTTCTTCGACGACCAGCTCACCAAGGAGATGTCGCGCGACGGGCGGCTCGGCAAGCTCGTCAACGCCGCCGGCGCGGGCACGACACCGATCACCTGGGCGATCGATCCGGCGCTGCTGGACGACGTCCAGCAGATGGCGTCCGGCGAGTACACCGTGCGCCCGTTCGGCGGGAAGGCGGCCAAGAAGGAGAAGAGCGCGACCGCGGCGACCTGGCTGGCGGCGTTGAAGAACGCCTCGAAGGGCGACCCTTACTTCACCCTCCCGTACGGCGACCCGGACGTCATCGCGCTCGTCCGGCACAAGACGCCGCGCGACATCGGTGTCGCCTACGACGAGCGGAACACCGGCATCGTGCCGAAGGTCCTCGGACGTCCGGCGGACGCGCAGATCGCGTGGCCGGCGTACGGCGCCGCGGGCCCCGGCACGCTCGGGCAGTTCGCCAAGCACGCCCTGAAGGACGGCGGGTCGTTCCTGATGAGGAGCTCGCAGTTCCAGGACCCGGCGACGACCTGGACGCCGCCGAACGCCACCACGACGCTCCAGACGAGCGAGGGCACGCGGACGGCCCTCCTGTACGACGACAAGCTCAACGAGATCGTCAGCAAGGGGACGTCGACCGCGGCCGGGGCCGCCCTGGCCGAGCAGCGCTTCCTCGCCGAGACCGCGATGATCGCGGCGGAGACGCCGAACCTGCAGCGCACCGTCGTCGTCGCGCCGGAGCGGCAGTGGAACCCGGCACCGGGCCTCGCCGACAAACTCCTGACCTACACCAAGGACGCGCCCTGGCTGCGCGAGGTGCCGCTGAGCAAGATCGAGTCCGCGAAGCCGCAGGGCCGGCTGTTCAATGGCTACAAGGAGGATTACGAGGCATTCGAGCTCAGCGACGCGCATCTCAGGCAGACGCGGCAGATCGCCCAGCAGGCGGCGCGGTTCCGGGCGATCATGACCGGGAAGATCACGATCTCCTACGAGCGTTCCCTGCTGCGCCTCCAGTCGGTCTCGTGGCGGACGACGCCCGGCCGCGCCAAGGCGGCCCGCCGGGAGCTCGCGCGCGAACTCGACGACGACATGGACAAGGTCCGCATCGTCACCACCAAGAACAAACGGGTGCTGATGGGGGGCAGTTCGGGCAAGCTGCCGGTGCTCATCGAGAACAGGCTGGACGATCAGTCCGTCCAGGTCCGCCTCGTCGCGGTCCCGACTTCGGAGAGCCGCGCGAAGCTGCAGCTTGGGGCGCTCGACCCCGACGAGGCGGTGATCAACCTGAGGCCCGGGGAGCGGGCCCAGCGCTGGATTCCGGCGAAGGCGGCCGGGAACGGCAACTTCCATGTGCGCCTGGAGCTGATGATCCCGGACGCGGGCGGCCGGACGTTCGGGGACGGCGAGACCATCACCGTCCGGACCACCGGGTATGGGCGTCTCGCCCTGCTCATCACCGGCGGCGGACTTGCCGTACTCTTCGTGGGCGTCGGAGTGCGGGCCAACAGAGCAAGGCGCCGCCGGAAAGCGGAGGCAGCCGGTGACGGGTCGACCGAGACGGGATCGCTGGGGACGGCGCAACAAGGGAACGGGTACGCCGGCCCCGGGTTCCCAGGGTCCGGCTCCGGATTCTCAGGCCCCGCGTCCGGATACTCAGCCCCCGGCTCCGGGCCCTCAGGTCCCGCCGCCGGGTTCCCGAGCCCCGCATCCGGGTTCCCAGAACCAGGGCTACCCGGCACAGAACCGCCCCCAGGGCCAGGGCACTCCTCAAGCACCGGGCTACCCGGCACAGGGCAACCCCCAGGGGCAGGGCTATCCGACCCCACGCAATCCGCAGCCGGAGGGACGGGGCCACTACCCGTCGCAGGGCAGCACCCAGGGTCACCCGGCGCAGGGCTATCCCCAGGGCAGGGGATACCCCCCGGGCCAGCCCCCTCCGCCGCACCAGAACCCGCAACAGGGCCCGCACCAGGGCCCGCACCAGGGCCCGCCGCACCAGGGCCAGGGCTATCCGGGGCGGGGGGCGCAGAGTCCTCAGCCACCGCAGAACCCGCCGGGACATCCGAACAGGCCCCCGACGGGACGGCCAACGGCGGCGGGACCGGGACCGGTGGGACCGGGACCGGCGGGGAACATTCCGCCTGGCGCTGGGAACGTCGCAGCCGAGACGGCGATTGACATCCCCGTCCCCGGCGGCAGGCTAGGCGGCGGCCCCGGCGGAGGGCTGGGTCCCGGCGGCGCCGAGACGGTGGTGGACACCACCCCCGGCACCGGCGAAACCCCAGGCGGGAAGGACGGCGGCTCCGGGGAGTCCGGCGGCTCCGGCGGCATCCTGCGGTCCGGCGCGATCATGGCGGTGGGGACGCTCGCGTCCCGCATCACCGGCTTCCTGCGCACCGCGGTCATCGTCGCCGCGCTCGGCACCGGACTGCTCGCCAACGCCTACAACACCGCCAACACGATCCCGAACCAGATCTACGACCTGCTGCTCGGCGGCATCCTGACCAGCGTCGTCGTCCCGCTGCTGGTGCGCGCCAAGGAACGCGACCGCGCCTACGGCGAGCGGTACGAGCAGCGCGTGTTCACCCTCGCGGTGATCGGCCTCGCCGTGCTCACCGTCGCGGCGGTCTTCGCCGCGCCGCTGTTCATCGACGTCCTCGCGGGCAGCTACACCGGCGACCAGCGCAGGGTCGCCATCCTCTTCGCGCAGTTCTTCCTGCCGCAGATCTTCTTCTACGGCGTCGGCGCGTTCGCCGGGGCGATCCTCAACACGCGCGGCAGCTTCGCCGCGCCGATGTGGGCGCCGGTGCTGAACAACCTCGTCGTGATCGCGATCGGCGGCGCGTTCCTGGCGATCACGACGGGACGGGTCGACCCGTCCAGCATCTCCGACGGGCAGCTGCTGCTGCTGTCCATCGGCACCACGGGCGGGATCGTCCTGCAGACGCTGGCGCTGTGGCCGTCGCTGCGCCGCGTCGGGTTCCGGTGGCGGCCCCGCCTCGACTTCCAGCGCGGCGAGCTCGGCGAGGTCGGGCGGATGGCCGGCTGGACGCTCCTCTACGTCGTCGCGACCCAGGCCGGGTTCGCCGTCGTCACCGCCCTCGCGAACCGGGCCGGGAACCTCGCCGTCGACGAGGGGCTCGGCGAGGGCTACGGCTACACGCCGTACTTCAACGCCTACCAGCTCTTCCAGCTGCCCTACGCGATCGTCGGCGTCTCGGTGATCACCGCGCTGCTGCCGCGGATGAGCCGGTTCGCGGCGGAGGGCAAGACCGCCGACGTGCGCGCCGCGTTCTCCAGCGGGCTCCGGCTCTCCTCGGTGATCATCATGCCGGCGGCGGCGCTGATGCTGGTGCTCGGCCCGGAGATCACGACGGTGCTGTTCGCGCACGGGAACACCTCGTCCGAGGACGCCCTGGTCATCGCGCGCGTCATGCAGATGTTCGCGATCGCGCTCGTGCCGTTCTCCACCTACCAGCTGATGCTGCGGGTCTTCTACGCCCACGGCGACACGCGGACGCCAGCGCTGGTCGGGCTCGTGTCCGTCACGTCCAACATCATCATGGCGTTCACGGCCTACAGCGTCCTCGGCGTCAAGTGGATCGTGGTCGGCATCGCGGCCGGTTTCGCCGTCGCGAACACGGTCGGCGCCCTCACCTGCTGGCTGGTGCTGCGCCGCAAGCTCGGCGGCATCGACGGCCGCCGCATCGTCGGCGGGCATCTGAAGCTCCTCGTCGCGATCTGGCCGCTGGTCGGGTTCGCCTACGCCACGCACACCGTCGCGGACGCGGTCGGCGACAGCGGCACGCTGCTGCCCGCGCTGGTCACCCTGGCGGTCGGCTCCGCCGGTGGCGGCCTGCTGTACCTCGTCTTCGCCAAGCTGATGCGGGTGGACGAGGTCCAGGCCGTGATCGCCACCTTCGCCCGCAAACTCCCCGGCCGCTGACCCTTGCGCCGCGGCTCGCGGACGCCCGCGCCGCAGCCCGCGGACGCCACGCCCTCAACTGGACCCCTCAACCGAACCCCTCGACTGGCCCCCTTGAAGCCGACGGCGGTGCGCCCACTGGGTGGGCCAGGCAAAGTAAAGACACAAAGTAAAAAGGACGCGCGGCGATAAGGGGGCCACCGGAAGGAGTAGCCACTACCATGTGGGGGACTACGGCTTGCGGGGCGACACCCTGGGGAACGCAAAGAGGAGGGTCGGAGGCGTAAGCTGCCACGCCACGAACATGGGATCTGACCACCTGTGCAGGACGCTGCCTTGAGCACGTCAGTCATCGAGCCCGGCACCCGTCTCGCCGGACGCTACCGTCTCGAAAAGCGCATCAGCGACTCGGGTGGATCGTCACTCTGGAAGGCCATCGACGAGATCCTCGCGCGGGCCGTCGCCGTCCGCACCTTCGACCCGGAGTTCCCCCGGATCGTCGAGGTCGTCACCTCCGCCCGCGCCGCCAGCCGGCTGACCGACCCGCGGCTCACCCAGGTCTTCGACGCCGACGACGGCGGCGAGAGCGCCTACGTCGTCAGCGAATGGGTCGTCGGCGAGACCCTGGAGGCGATGCTCGCCAAGGCGCCGCTCGAACCCGGACGCGCCGCGACGCTGCTGTACGAGGCGTCCGAGGCGATCGCCGCCGCGCACGCCGCCGGGCTGGCGCACCTCTGCCTCGCGCCCCGCGACCTCGTCTGGACGACCGGCGGCACCGTCAAGATCCTCGGCATCGCGACCGACGCCGTCCTCGGCGACAAGTACGCCGACGACCCCGCGGGCGAGGACGTCCGCGGCCTAGGCCGGATGCTGTACGCCGCCCTCACCGCGCACTGGCCCGGCGACGAGGCCGGATCCGACCTCCCCGCCGCGCCCACCGCCGGCGGCGAAGGCGTCCCGCACGCGCCCCGCCAGGTCCAGGCCGGGATCTCGCACGCGATCGACGCGATCGTGTGCCGCTGCCTCGGCATCGGGCAGGCCGAGCCGCTCGCGTCCCCCGCCGACCTGGCCAGGGCACTGCGCGGCGTGCCCCGCACTCCGCTGCCGCTGTTCGCCGGTCTGGGCAACCCCCAGCCGCCGGCGCCGCCTACTCGTCCCGTCCAGCAGGCCACGCCGCAGCCCCCGCCGCGGCAGGCGCCGCACGGGACGTCCCGCCGCCGTTCCAGGGCTTCGGCGCCTGGCCCCACGCAGCCGCATCATTCGCCCGCGGGCGAGCAGCCGGCGTCGTCGCACGTCCCGCCGCCGAGGGTGCGGAACCGGCACGACGCCCAGATGCCGCCGGCGTCCACGTCCACCCGCACGGCGCCCGCCCACGGACACGGCGGACACGGAAGCCATGGCGCTCCCCGCCGTCCGGGCGGCAACCGCGCGCTCCTCGGCGTCGCCGCGGCCGCGCTCACCGTCATCGTCGGCCTCGGCGCCTGGGCACTGTCCGGCGACGGTTCCGGCAACAACCGCGCCGCGGACCCGAAGACGTCCACCACGCCCAAGGCCGACTCCGCCGTAAAGCTCCCCGTCGACAGCGCGGAGGGCCTCGACCCCGTTGGCCAGGACGGCGGTGAGGGCAAGAAGAAGGGCGCCCTCGCCATCGACGGCAAGGCCGGCACCGTGTGGCGGAGCTCGTACTACACCTCGCCGGAGTTCGGGAACCTCAAGCAGGGCGTCGGCCTGCTGCTCGACATGGGTCGGCAGGTCACGGTCAGCGAGATCAGGGCCCAGCTCCCCGAGTCCGCCGGCGCGACGATCCAGCTGAAGCTCGGCGACACGTCCGACCCGAACTCGATGCAGAAGGTCCAGACGGTCACGACATCGGGCTCCGGCTCCACGTCGTTCTCGGTACCCGGGCAGCGCACCGCACGCTACGTGCTGCTCTGGTTCACCAAGCTCTCCAGCGGCTCGGACGGCCAACTGCGCGCCGAGATCAGCGAAGTCACCGTCCACGGCTCAGCGGGCTAACCCGCCCCCGAAGACCTAGCCGCTCACCCACCAGACGCGCTGCCCGCGTTCTTGGGGGTACGCATGACCTTTGGGGATGCGTTCGCCCTCGGGAGATGCGTTCTCGGGACACATCGGCCTTGGAGTTACTCGCGGATTCGTCCGCTGAGCGCTGCGCCGGGACGCCCCGATTGGGACGCCCCGGCTCCAGAACCTGACGATCAGGCCCAGTTCATGCACTTGGTGCCGAGCCCGCTGCCCGGCAGGCCCGTCGCGCAGATCCGCATCTGCACCGACCGCGTCGGGTGGGTGGCTCGGTGGATCGACAGCCGTCCGGTGCCGCGCGCCGGCGTGACCTTCCCCAGGTTGGAGCGGCTGTGCCAGCGCCATTTCTTACCGATGTAGACCTGATAGCGAATCTGCATGTAGGCGTACGTGTCGGTGGACGTGTTCTTCACCGTGCCCTTGACGGCGACCTTCGTCCCGTTCCAGTAGATCTTCATCGAGGCTCGGCCTTCGGCGTGCCTGCTGTTGGCCGTCCGGGAGTGTTTGGCCTTGATGCCGCCCTTGACCCAATCCCCCGCCGCCGCCGCGGGGGAGGCTGTTAAGCCCGTGATCAGGGTGAGCGTGGCCGCGACTGTGAGAACGCGCGTCGTACGCGTACGCATGTGAACACCTTCCGTCCAACTCGATCGTGATCATGTTCCACAGAAATGCTGACTGCATAGTCACCATAGAGTCAAACTGACCTCCGCAAACGGACGTTCCCGTCTGGCACGGCGGTGGCGGAGTAGCGGCGCTGAAAGCGCACATCTCCTCCGAACGGCCCATGGATTCCTGTGGACGTGGCGTCTAGGAGGCCGGGTGACCTCGGAGAGGTCACCGTCTACAGAACTGGGTGGGCGAACCTGTCCCGTGGCGACTACAAGGGCTGTGACGTGGAGCGGCGCATGTCTGTATCGTGCCTGTAAGCAGATGTCCCTTCGCCCCCAGGAACCTGTGGTGCCAACCCCAGCAGCCGGTCGCGGATACCCGGCACCATCCGGGCGTCCCGAACGAGAAAGCGGTCGCTCATGACGTCGGTGAGCATGCGTCGCGTCGACGAGGTGCCCGACAAGGAGCTCCTCGCCCGCCATGCCCAGGGGGACCCGCACGCCTTCGCCGAACTCGTCCACCGCCACCGCGACCGCATGTGGGCCGTAGCGCTGCGCACGCTCGGCGACCCTGAGGAGGCCGCGGACGCGCTGCAGGACGCCTGCCTTTCGGCGTTCCGCGCCGCCGGCCGGTTCCGCGGGGACGCCGCCGTCACCACCTGGCTGCACCGCATCGTCGTGAACGCCTGCCTGGACCGCGTCCGGCGCAAGTCCGTCCGCCCGGCGACGCCGATGGGCGACGACGCCACGTTCGACGCCGTCGCGCCGAAGATGCCCGACCCGACGGACGCGCACGGCGTTTCCCTCGACGTCCACAGCGCGCTCGGGCAGTTGCCGTTCGAGCAGCGTGCCGCGCTCGTCCTCGTCGACATGATGGGCTACTCCGTCGACGACGCCGCGCAGGTCATGGAGGTCCCGCCCGGCACGATCAAGAGCCGCTGCGCGCGCGGCCGCGCCAGGCTCGCCCCCCTTCTCGGCCATCACCGGAACCGACGGGAACGCAAAAACGTCGGAGGTGTGGAAGGAGGTGGCATGCCAAAGTGAACCCCGCACACCTTGACTACGACGTCCTGGCCGACCTGGCCGAAGGACTGCTCGAAGACGACGAAGCCGCCTCCGTCAGCGCGCACCTCGACACCTGCGCCGACTGCCGCGACCTGTCCGCCGACCTTGCGGACGTGTCCCGGCTCCTGGCGGAGGCTCCCGCGCCGTCCATGCCCGCCGAACTGGCCGACCGCATCGACACCGCCATCGCCGCGGAGTCGCTGAACACCACGGCCGTGGCGAGCCTGGAGGAGCGGCGCGGAAGGCGGCATTGGCGGATCCTGTCGGCCGCCGCCGCGGCCGTGATCGTGCTCGGCGGCGGAGCGGCGGTGGGGACGGTCGCCCTGGACAACACCAGCGGCGACCAGGGCCAGGCATCGGCCCCACCGCAGGACAACGCACGCACCGGCATCACCGGAAGCCAGAAGGAGAGCGACGGCATGGCGCCGAACGCGGCGCCCGCACCCGCTTTCGCGGTCTCCAGCAGCGGCACCGACTACCGCGCCGGGACGCTCGCCGCCCAGGTCGGCCAGGTCACAGCGGCCAACCAGAAGCTGAGCGCCCCCGAAGGACCGGACACCCGGCTGCGCGGCTGCGTCCTCGCCCTCGTCGGCGAACGGAAACCCGTCCTCGTAGACCAGGCCCGGTACGAGGGAAATCCGGCGACCGTCATCGCCACTCCCGGCGACAAGCCCGGCAAGCTGAACGTGTGGGTCGTCGCCCCTGACTGCTCAGCCCAGAACCAGAACGTGCTGGACAAGGTAAAGAACGCCTGACCACAATCCCCGAAGGCCATGGACACCGGCAACCGTCCATGGCCTTTCCCCTGCACGCCATCCACCACCTCAAAGCCTAGAGCCCGCCGACACCGACCCACCAGCCCAGGCGGAACGCCAGCCTCCGCAAGACGCCAAGCCAAGGTGACGCAAGGCCAGGCGGAACGCCAGGTCAGGCGGAACGCCAAGCTTCGCGGGACGCCAAGCAAGTCGGAACGCCAGATCAGACGGAACGGCAAGCCAGGCCGGAACGATGCCAGGCGAGACGGAACGGCGAGTCAGTCGGGGACGACGGGTTAGTCGGGGCGACAGAGGATCAGAGGGTCGCGAGGAACTCCAGCGCGATCGTCCAAGCCCGTTCGGCGGCCTCGGCGTCGTAGTCGGGCAGGTCCGGGTCGGTGAACAGGTGCCCGACGCCCCGGTAGCGGAAGACCTCCACGTCCGCGCCCGCCTTCTGCATCCGCAGGTACCAGGCGTTCAGCCAGTCGACGGGCTCCCAGGTGTCCGGGTCGGCGACGTGCAGCTGCACCGGGATTTCGGTGGACGCGTCATCCGCCATGTCGGACGTCCCGTGCATCAGCAGCAGCCCGCCCGCCTTGGCGTCGCCGAACGCCAGGTTCTGCGCGAGAGAGCCGCCCAGCGAGAACCCCGCGTAGACGAGACCGCCGTCTCCCACCAGCGGAGCGGCGGCCGCCACCGCGCGCCGTAGCAGCTCGTCCCGCCCGATCTCCTCCTTGATCTCGATGCCGGCCTCGGGCTCGTCGACGACCCGTCCGTCGTACAGGTCCGGAACGTGGACCTCATGCCCCGCCGAGCGAAGCCTGCCCGCCGCCTGCAGAACCGCGGGCCGCAGCCCGTACATCGAGTGAAGAAGCAGAACACGCGCCATGCACCACACCCTACGACTGCCAAGAACCGCCCAACGCCCCAGTCACTCGCGCCTGAGAGCACCACGCGGCGCGTAGCACGATCCACTGTGACCACCCCGGAGCAGCCGCACGCCAGTGGTTGGAACCAGTTCCGGACCATCAGCGAGGCCCAGGCCAACTCCCGGCGCCAGCCCACTGCCGGACGATCAGCGAGATACAGAGGCTGGCTCTCGAACAAAGTGATGCGCTGACCGCCCCGCGGGCCATCTGCGAAGCGCCAAGCGGCAACCGGACGATCAAGCATGGTGCGGACCAGTTCCTAGACCCCGACCATGAGATGCGGATCGGCCCCCGGACTGACAGCGAGGCGCGGGCGGGCTCCCTCCGGACCACAAGCCAGGCGCTAGCCGCTCTGTTGGACGATCGAGGGGATACGAGCCGATCCAGATGATCCGCGAAACGACGTCCAGTCGCTGGGCGGGTCGGCAAGGCGGCGACCGCCGGCCGGGCGATCGGTGGGGCGGGCGGGTCGGCCGCGGCGTGCCGGGAATCCTCGGGGCCTAGGATCGGTTGACGCGATTGGCAGGCCAGGTCGCGCGGCACGGCGGCCAATGAGGAGAGGCAGAACAGTGAGCGACGTCCGTAACGTCATCATCATCGGCTCGGGCCCCGCGGGCTATACGGCCGCCATCTACGCGGCCCGCGGCGACCTCAAGCCGCTGGTGTTCGAGGGGTCGGTGACGGCCGGCGGTGCGCTGATGAACACCACCGACGTGGAGAACTTCCCCGGGTTCCCGGACGGCATCATGGGCCCCGACCTGATGGACAACCTACGCAAGCAGGCCGAACGCTTCGGCGCCGAGCTGATCACCGACGACGTCACCGAGGTCGACCTCACCGCCGACCCGAAGGTCGTCAAGGTCGGTGACGAGACCTACCTCGCCAGGACCGTGATCGTGGCGACCGGGTCCGGCTACCGCGAGCTGGGTCTGCCGGACGAGAAGCGCCTCTCCGGACGCGGCGTGTCCTGGTGCGCGACCTGCGACGGCTTCTTCTTCCGCGAGCAGGACATCGCGGTCGTCGGCGGCGGCGACACCGCCATGGAGGAGGCGATCTTCCTGACCAAGTTCGCCCGCTCCGTCACCGTGATCCACCGCCGCGACCAGCTCCGCGCCTCCAAGATCATGCAGGACCGGGCCTTCGCCAACGAGAAGATCAAGTTCCTCTGGGACAGCGAGGTGACCGCGATCCACGGCGACGACCGGGTCACGAGCGTCACCGTCCGCAGCACCAAGAGCGGCGAGCCGTCCTCGCTGGAGATCACCGGGCTGTTCATCGCGATCGGGCACGACCCGCGCAGCGAACTGTTCGCCGGGCAGCTCGAGACCGACACCGACGGCTACCTGCTCGTGGACGCGCCGTCCACCAGGACGAAGGTTCCCGGCGTGTTCGCCTGCGGTGACGTGGTCGACCACATCTACCGCCAGGCCATCACCGCCGCAGGGACCGGCTGCTCGGCCGCGATCGACGCCGAGCGGTGGCTGCAGGATCGGGACGCCGCGGACACCGTGCCGCAAGCCTGAACCGCGCCTCCGTCACGCCACGTCCCACTAGCTGCTTCCTGCCGCAGGTCGCGGTCGTTCCTCGCTGGCTGAGGTGCTGCCCGTGTCTGAACGGCCGCGTTCGACGACCCGGGCAAGCACCAGGCCGGCGCGCTGTCCACAGCGAGTGGACAAACGGCAGTCGGCAGACCATCCACCGCACGCGCAACACCCCGACCGGGGCCGGGATCGCTCCAGGCGAGCGGCCGAGCCCGAGATACACGCCCCACCACCCGGCAGGGCACGCCAACCGGCCGGCGGCACCGACCGGCAGGCGGCCCGAATGGGGGAGCACGCGACGAGTGCCGCCACCCGAACTGGATCGCAGCAAGGGTCCGAACGCTGGATGACCGGCCCGACAGGCCGGGCGGCTGATGAATTCGCTGGGCGGGCACGTTCGTCCGGCAGTATCGGGCGGGGGTGTCCCCGCCGCCCGCACGACAGGAGAAGGAGAACCATGAAAGCCGTGACCGACGCCGACTTCGCGACCGAGGTGCTGAAGAACGAGAAGCCCGTCCTCGTCGACTTCTGGGCGGAGTGGTGCGGCCCGTGCCGGATGGTTGCACCGATCCTCGAAGAGATCCTCAAGGAGCACGGCGACAAGATCGAGATCGTCAAGCTCAACATCGACGAGAACCCGAAGGTGCCGCAGAAGTACGGCGTCTTGCAGATCCCGACGATGAACATCTACAAGGACGGTGAGGTCGTCAAGCAGATCATGGGCGCCAAGCCGAAGGCCGCCCTCCTGCGCGACCTGGCCGAGTTCCTCTGACGGCCTTGCGCTGCACTCAGCCGACGGCGCTGCGCTGTTTCTGGACCTCGTCGTCTCCCGCGGCGAGCGCGAAAGCGTGTGGCCCGCCCTCCTTCGTCAGGAGTGCGGGCCACACGAATAAACCGGCTCAGAACGCCTCAGACGGGGCGTAGTGCCCCCTCCGGTGTCATGGACCCCAGGAGTCGTTCCAGCGCCACCTCGACGTCCTCACGCCACGACAGGGCCGACTTCAACTCCAGCCGCAGCCGCGGATACCGGTGATGCGGCCGGACGGTCTTGAACCCGACCGACAGCAGGTAGTCGGCGGGCACCATGCATCCGCCGTCCTCACCCTTCAGGTCGCCGAACGCCTCGATCGCCTTCACCGTCCGCCGGGTGAGGTCCTTCGCGACGCCCTGGACGAGCATCCGGCCGAGCCCACCGCCCGCGAACTCCGGGAGGATGTGCGCGGTCATCAGCAGTACCGCGTCCGCGCTGACCGGGCTCGTCGGGAACGCCACCGAGCGCGGCACGTACAGCGGCGGCGCGTACAGCACGAAGCCCGCAGGCACGTTGTCGACGTACACGATCTTGCCGCAGCTGCCCCACTCCAGCAGCGTCGAGGAGATCCAGGCCTCTTTCTCCAGGCCCGAATCGCCACTCTCGAACGCCCTGTCCCGGCTCACCGGGTCCAGCTCCCAGAACACGCAGCCGCGACAGCGGTGCGGCAGATCGTTCAGATTGTCCAGCGTGATGTTGACGAGACGACGCGACACTGGGCGGCACCCCCTGTTGCGATCCTCGCCCCGCCGACCTGGAACCTCTGGCCGGGCCGTCGGTTCCGGGGCGGAACGCCGCTCCGCTGAAGTTCCCGGCAACATTCCGGGATCCTTGGGCATCGTATCGGACAGGGGAGCAATACCCGGCTCGGCACACCTTCGCACCAACCGCCGTCCGGCCGACCTGCACACTCCCCCATCGGCCGGCGAACGGGGGACGCCCGGACGACACGGAGGTCGCACGACCATCCGGACAGGACGCCGACCAGGACGCCACACGTCCACGGCCAATACAGCGAAGCGCCGATCGGGTGGCGGAACTCTCCGGCAAGGCGGACAGGAGCAGCCCAATGGCCACTCACTCGAACGAGGCGACACACCCTCGCAGCCGGTGCGCGCCGGAGCGGCCGACAGACATGCCTGTATTCGCACGGACGACGACGCAGCACCGCCCACCCAACCGACACACGCTCCAGCGAACCGGCACGACCTCTCCGATCGGATCATCGCTCGCAACGCCACGTCTGTTCCCCAATGCGAGCCGCACAGCCGAAGCCGACCAGCCAGACGACGACGCCACGCCCTCACAGACGAAGCGGGACGCCCGATCCGGACGCCTCGCCCAGGGGTTCGCAGGAAGCGCCCCTGCCAGATGCCGTAGTTTGCAGGCAAGCCAGTCCACCTCGGAGGTGCCACGTGGAACAGCACTCGCGCACGGATGCCTACACCGATCGCTACGCCGCCCGTGCCGCCGGCATGGTGCCCTCCGAGATCCGGGCTCTGTTCGCGATGGTCGCCCGTCCCGAGGTGGTCTCGCTCGCGGGCGGGGCGCCGTACGTCTCGGCACTTCCGCTGGACGCCGTTGGCCGGCTGATCGGCGACCTCGTCGCGGGCAAGGGCGCCGAGGTGCTGCAGTACGGCTCCGCGCAGGGCGACGAACAGCTCCGTGAGCACATCTGCGACGTGATGGCGCTGGAGGGCATCCACGCGTCCGCGGACGACATCGTCGTCACGGTCGGCGCCCAGCAGGCGCTCGACCTCATCACCAAGATCTTCGTGGATCCGGGGGACGTCGTCCTCGCCGAGGCCCCGTCCTACGTCGGCGCGCTCGGTACGTTCGCCGCCTACCAGGCCGACGTTGTCCACGTACCGCTCGACGAGGCGGGGCTCATTCCAGCCGCGCTCCGCGAGACCCTCGCGAACCTCCGGGCGCAGGGGCGCCGGGTCAAGTTCCTCTACACCGTCCCGACGTTCCAGAACCCCGCGGGAGTCACCCTCACCACCGCCCGCCGCGCGCAGATCCTCGAAATCTGCGCCGAGTACGACGTCCTGGTCATCGAGGACAACCCGTACGGGCTCCTCGGCTTCGAGGACGAGCCCATGCGCGCCCTCCGCGCCGACGACGCCCAGCGGGTCATCTACCTCGGCTCGTTCTCCAAGACGATCGCGTCCGGTCTCCGGGTCGGCTGGGTGCTCGCGCCGCATGCGGTGCGGGCCAAGCTCGTCCTGGCCGCCGAGTCAGCGATCCTTTGCCCGTCGAACTTCTCGCAGCTCGCCGTTCGCGAGTACCTCGCCACCCAGCCGTGGCGAGAGCAGATCAAGGACTTCCGCGAGCTCTACCGGGCACGCCGAGACGCGATGCTCGAATCCCTCGAACAGCTCATGCCGGACGGCTGCACCTGGACCCGTCCCGCAGGCGGCTTCTTCGTCTGGCTCACGCTCCCCGAGGGCCTCGACGCCAAGGCCATGGCACCCCGCGCCATCGCCGAACGCGTCGCCTACGTCCCCGGCACCGGCTTCTATGCCGACGGAACCGGCCACCGCCACATGCGTCTCTCCTACTGCTTCCCCGAGCCGCACCGGATCCGCGAGGGCGTCCGGCGTCTCGCCGCGGTGGTGGAGCAGGAGGTCCGCCTCCGCGACACTTTCGGCAGGGCGGTCACGGGCGGCTCCACCGGCGTTCAGACGCCGGGGCCGGACGTCGTCTGAATGTTTCACGTGAAACGCACCGGGTCGCCGGGTCCTCGACACCGGGCCTAGGGCATGATCGCGTCGGACGGCACCACATGGAGCTCGTCCGGCGGGGGAGCCGGTACGTTCCGCCGTCACGGCACCATCCAGAGGGGCAGCAGTGGAACTCGGGCATGTCGTCGTCCTGGCTGGCGGACTCTCCTACGAGCGTGAGGTCTCGCTTCGCTCCGGCCGGCGCGTCACGGAGGCGCTGCGCGCCCTCGACATCCCCGTCGAACTCCGCGACGCGGACGCGACGCTCCTGGACTCCCTCTCCGACGATCCCCCGGACGCCGTGTTCCCCGTCCTGCACGGCGCGGCGGGCGAGGACGGCTCGATCCGGGACGTCCTCGAACTCCTGGACGTCCGCTACGTCGGCGCCCGCCCGGACGCCTGCCGGGTCGCGTGGGACAAGCCGACCGCCAAGGCCGTCGTCCGCCAGGCGGGCCTCCGCACACCGGACTCCGTCGCCCTCCCCAAAGAGGTCTTCCACGACCTCGGCGCCTCGTCCGTCCTCGACCACATCATCCGCAGCCTCGGCCTCCCCCTGTTCGTCAAGCCCACGCGAGGCGGCTCGGCGCTCGGCGCGTCCGTCGTCCACCAGGCCGCGGATCTCTCCGCCGCCATGGTCGGCTGCTTCGCCTACGGCGACGCCGCCCTCGTAGAGCGCTATGTCGCCGGCACCGAGATCTCCGTCAGCGTCGTCGAGCGCGACGGCACCCCGACCGCCATGCCCGCGGTCGAGATCGTCGCCCCCGGCGGCCTTTACGACTACACCGCCCGCTACGACGCCGGCGACACCGAATTCATCACCCCGGCCCGCCTGGACGCGGACGCCACCGCCCGCGCCACCACCGCTGCCGTCACCGCCCACCGCGCCCTCGGCCTCCGCGACCTCTCCCGCACCGACCTCATCGTCTCCCCCGACGGCGAAGTCCATTTCCTCGAAGTCAACGTGGCCCCCGGCATGACGGAAACCAGCCTCTTCCCACGCGCCATCAGCGTCGCCGGCCTGGACCTAGGCGAAGTCTGCCGAGACCTGATCCTCGCCCACTTCCCCTAAGCCCAACCGCCGACCCAAGCCGTCCCCAACGCAGCGCCACCAAATCCCCCGCGGCTCACCAAACGACCGACGCCACCCGTCGAACACCGAGCCCCCCTCTCCCAGTCGCGCTCCGAAGAATCCGATCCACCGAAGGCCGAGCCACACCGGACGCCCGCCAACCGCGACACGGGGGCTCACCGATGTCCGGACGTCGGAACCGTCGAGTGTCGCGGTCACAAGCCAGCAGTGACGGATGTCCGGCACTCTCTCGGCACGCGCCCCCCGCACCGAGCACCAGACGACGCCGGACGACGCCGGGCGCTGAGCACTCCCTGGACGCACCACCACCAATTCACAGTTCCTCGATACCCCGAACGCGACATCAACGAGGACCGCGACACACGGAAACACGAGCGTCACCACCCCGCAGGCACGCCTCGCCCAAGACGCCCGGCCACCGTGGTCGCCGCCGGTGCCCTCCAGGGCCACCATCCCGACCGCCTCCCTGCCGCCAAGCACGACCACGGTCACGGTGGCGGGTGACGGCGACGGGTGACGGTGGCGGTGGCGATGGCGGCGATGACGGTGGCGGTGGCGGCGGTGGCGACGGCGATGACGACAGCGGCGGTGGCGACGGCGATGACGATGACGACGATGACGACGGCGATGACGACAGTGGCGACCGGGGTGGTGGCGGCGGCGACCGCGACGGTGGCGGTGGCGGTGGCGACCGCGACAGTGGCGGTGGCGGCGGCGGCGGCCGACAGGGTCCGCCAATGCTGTTCCGGAAACCAACGACCTCGCCCCCGCGACAACTCCCGACTCCCCGTCCTCCGGACGTCCGCGACATCCACAACCGCGACACGTCGCCGCCAAGCGCCCAGTGTCCGGACAACGCCAACCTGACGCGCCGACCGCCGCTCACCCCACTACCGGAGATCCGGCGCCAACCACAGACTTCCGCCACAACACCCGTACGCCCGGTTCCTCCAACGCCGGGGACTCCTGGACGCTCCACGCCCCGCAGCACCCCACCACCCATGGTCGATCCGACACCCAAGACTCCCGCCGACCGACTGCGCCAACACCGAACCGCCACAGCACGGAGGACGCCCATCGGTTCGCTCGGGCATCTGAAGGGCGAGCGCCCCTATTCACACGCGCCCGCTGCGCCCTCCGGGAGGATCGACAACCACTCCCACGCGGCACCGGAAAGGCCGGAGATCGCTACCACGAAGGGGAGTGCCGCTGGGCGGGTCGCACATGCATCAGAGCGGCGCACGGTTTCACGTGAAACACCGTCGCCGGTGTACTGAAGACCACCACCACCACGAGCACCCGTGACCACGCATCAACCCAGTTCCCGACCGGCGACCGAAGAAGCCGGAGATCGGAACCGCGAGGGGAGTGCCAGTGGGCGTCGCCTGTTGCAATGTGGACGACCACCACGCCACCAAACCGGCCAACGACCATGCGCCAACCCAGTCCCCCCGCCCGGCACCGAGGGATTCGCTGGTCGCTACCGCGAGACGGGAGGCCATTGGGCGAGTACACAAGCATCAGGCGGCCCACGGTTTCACGTGAATCACCCTCGCCCCGTGCACTGTGGACACCACGACGAACACAAGGCCGCCAAGCCGACCACGACCACGACCACGCATCAAACCAGCGCCTAAGGACGGACCCCCGATCCTCGACTCAAGAGCCGGACGGTGGACGTCCGATGCCTGAAGCCGGGCTCGACCGCCAGGCCAGTGCGGCGGTACAGCCACACCCCCATCCACGAGCGGAGCTTCCGACATGCAGTCCGTGCATCCACACGAGAGTTGGCGACTGCCCAGTATGGCGTCCCAAGCTCGGCGCCGTCCGACAGGGACGCGGGTGGATGTCGCGCTCTGAAGCATGGGCCGCAGCGCGTAAGCAACTGGGTCGGGGACGCCGACCGCCTCAGTCGCAGTTGGTACTGATCCTGGTTGGCAGGCGCCGCGATGGTGCCGCAGTATTACCGGCCTTCGCGGTCGGGTCCCGGATCGTGCGTGATGAGGGAGCCCCTCCCTGCGCAGTCCTTCGTGGCGGCGTGCGACCGGCCGTGGCGATAGTCGACGTTGAGTGTCGGGAGGAGTCTCAGCCAATCGCCATGAGCCTGGGCGTGCTCGGTGATCTGGGCCAGGCGGTTCGAGATCGTGTGCTGCTGGGCACCGGTCCGTCCGGAATAGCGCGGTCGTGCTCTCGCGGTGTCGCGGCGGCGCGCAGCTGGGGGAGCTGGGGAGCCGATGTTTCACGGGAAACGTCGGCGGCGCTTCGGAAAGCAAAGCGCCCCGGGAGCCCTTCTCGGGGGGTTGCCGGGGCGCTCGGAGGCGGGGACGTCAGACGTCGGTGACGCTGCCGCCGTCATCGTCGGGAGCCATGGACTTGATGATGCGATCCAGGTCCTCCAGGGTGGCGAACTCGACCACGATCTTGCCCTTGTTGCGGCCCATGTCGACGCGGACCTTGGTCTCGTAGCGGTCGGAGAGGCGGTCGGCGATCTCCTTGAGTCCAGGGGCGACGGGCTTGTTGCGGCGTCCCTGGCGCGGGGCCTTCGGCTCATCGACCTCGCGGAGCGCGATGAGCTCTTCAAGGGCGCGGACGGAGAGGCCCTCCTGCACGATCCGCTGCGCCAGATGCTCCTGGGCCTCGACGCTGTCGAGTGAGAGGAGAGCACGCGCGTGTCCGGCCGACAGGACGCCCGCGGCGACACGGCGCTGGACGGCCGGCGGCAGGTTCAGCAGGCGGAGCGTGTTGGTGATGTGCGGGCGTGACCGTCCGATGCGTCCGGCGAGCTGCTCGTGGGTGGCGCCGAAGTCCTGCAGCAGCTGCTGGTACGCGGCGGCCTCCTCCAGCGGGTTGAGTTGCTGGCGGTGGAGGTTCTCCATGAGTGCGTCACGGAGCAGCTCGTTGTCGCCGGTGTCGCGGACGATCGCCGGAATGACATCCAGCCCGGCCAGTTTGGACGCCCGCAGCCGGCGCTCGCCCATGATGAGCTCATAGTCGCGCTCGCCCAGCGGGG
Source organism: Actinomadura sp. 3N508 (assembly GCF_044326375.1). Taxonomy (NCBI): domain Bacteria; kingdom Bacillati; phylum Actinomycetota; class Actinomycetes; order Streptosporangiales; family Thermomonosporaceae; genus Actinomadura; species Actinomadura sp. 3N508. The sequence goes on along the minus strand of NZ_JBIRAX010000010.1, from coordinate 66,536 downwards.
CCTTGCGCACCACGATCGGCTGCAGGAGCCCGACGATGCGGATCGACTCGGCCAGTTCCTCCAGGGCCTCGTCGTCGAAATGGTCGCGCGGCTGGCGCGGGTTGGCGGTGATGGAGCGGACGGGAAGCTCGGCGAAATGCGCGCCCGCGACCGGCTCCAGACCGAAGTCGGATGAGGCGACGCCATTCGAGCCGGTCGTCCCGGACGGGCCGGGCCCACCCGGGAACCCCGGCTCGCTCGCGCTGCCCGGTTCGGTGGACGTCGGCGGAGGCGGGGCGGTGGGAATGAGGGCGCCGAGTCCCTTGCCGAGGCCGCGTCGCTGCTGGCTCACTGGACGGTTCCTCCATGGGCCATTTCGGAGGCGGCCTCGCTGTAGGCGAGCGCGCCGCTCGAACCGGGGTCATAGGTCATGACGGACTGCCCGTAGCTCGGGGCCTCGGAGACCCGGACGCTGCGGGGGATGACGGTGTTGAGGACGACGTCGCCGAAGTGGTTGCGGACGTCCTCGGCCACCTGCGCGGCAAGCCGCGTCCGGGCGTCGTACATCGTGAGCAGGATCGTGGACACCTTCAGCTTCTGGTTGAGGTGCGCCTTGACGAGATCGACGGTCCTGATCAGCTGCCCGAGTCCCTCCAGCGCGTAGTACTCGCACTGGATGGGGATGAGCAGCTCGTCCCCGCCGACAAGGGCGTTCACGGTGAGCAGGCCGAGGGACGGCGGACAATCGATCAGGACGTAGTCGAACTTGTCGGTGTCGTAGGCGTCCAGCGCCCGCCGCAGCCGCGACTCGCGCGCCACCTTGGACACGAGCTCGATCTCGGCACCGGCGAGGTTGAGCGTCGCGGGCGCGCAGTAGAGGTTGGGGATCTCAGGGGCGGGGACGACGATGTCGGCGAGCGCCATGTCCTCGATCAGCACGTCGTAGATCGACGGGACCTCCGCATGGTGCTCGACACCGAGGGCGGTGGAGGCGTTGCCCTGAGGGTCGAGGTCGACCACGAGGACCTGGGCGCCATGCATGGCGAGTGACGCGGCGAGATTCACCGAGCTGGTGGTCTTGCCGACGCCGCCCTTCTGGTTGGCGATGGTGATGATGCGGCAACTGTCGGGCCGCGGCCACTCCTTGCCCCGGCGGCCCGGCATCGGCTTGACCGCGGTGGCCGTTGTTTCATGTGAAACCTTGGCGTCCTTGAGCGCCTCGCGCACGAGTTCTGACTCCCCCTGAGTTGGTCCCTTGCGCGGACCCGCCGGCTGCGCACCGGCGTTCGTCGGTACATAGCCGACGTTCTCCGCGGTTCCGGACGTCGTGGTACCCCACATTGCGTGTCCGGAGGGCGCGGTCCCCGGCGTGCCGCCCGGGTCCGCCTCCCCCCACGTCCCGGCGGTGGCCGCGGCGCGAGCGGCCTCCTCGCCGAGTCCGCCCAGGCCGGACGGCTGTGCGTCGGGGGATTCGTCGGCGCGGTCAGGCTTGCCAAGTCCTGGTCCCGTGCTCATGAAGACCTCTTCCTCGACCCTTTAGCACGCCGGGGTGCGCGCTGTCGTCGCCCGACGGCCTCGCCCCGGCCTGCGACCACGCGGACGAGTGTTGTCGGAGAATCGACCATACCGCGCCCGACTTGAAGCAGTTCCGTGCTCCGCGCCCCGAGCCGCTTCAGGACGACCTCCGCCTCGTCCAGCTCGGCCCCGGCCCGTTCGCCCTTGAGCGCGAGCAACTCGCCGCCCGGACGCAGCAGCGGAAGCGCCCATGTCACGAGGCGTTTGAGCGGTGCGACGGCACGTGCGGTGGCCACATCGACCGTGATCTCACCGACCACGTCCTCGGCCCGTCCGCGCCGCACCTCGACGTTGCTCAGGTCGAGCATTTCGACGCATTCGTCCAGGAACGCGGTGCGTCGCAGCAGCGGCTCCAACAGGATGATCCGCAGATCGGGCCGGACGATCGCCAGCACGATGCCCGGCAGCCCCGCCCCGGACCCGACGTCCACGACCTGCGCGTCCGCCGGAATCACCTCCGAGACCACCGCGCAGTTGATCAAGTGCCGCTCCCAGAGCCGGTCGACCTCGCGCGGACCGATGAGCCCGCGCTCGACCCCGGCCGTCTCAAGGAACGCCGCGTAACGCTCCGCGACCGGTAGCGCGTCACCGAAGACGACCTCACGTCCAATCCCCACCAGACGAATCGTTCCACAGAAACCAACGAAGCCGTGCATGCGCAACGTCCTCGCGCACCACCTCAACCCGACATTCCGGCGCCACCCCCACCCCCTATCCGCCAGCCCACCGCTCGCGCTCCGGACGCGATCGACCTCCGGACCGGCATGGCGGCGCGACCACCGACAGCAACCGACCTTGGCGTTCTCTGCGTAGGTCGGCGGAGACCGCCTCGGCAACGGGTCGCACCAGACAGCCGACATGGTCGCTGTTCCGACCGATCAGCCAGCCAGCACACGACTGGCCAGGCCGCCCACGCAGATGGCCATTCGCCCGGTGCCTCGTGCCACGGCTGCGAGCCGAAGATGGTGACCAGCCCTCCCCGTTGAGGACGACCTCGCAGCCTCGGTTCAATGTGGATCTGACGGTGTCATTCTCATGCCCCGTGCGCGGGCGAGACGGCGGACTGTGGAATGTGGATAACTTCCCGACACAGGAGGACCTCGCGCCCTGGTCGGCGCGAGGTCCTCAAAACCTGCACAGAGGACGACTGCCACGTTCGGGAACATCGAACTGCCGCCGCCGCCCGGGCCTGTCACCTAAGGCGGGCTGCTCCACGGCACCCGGCTCTGGGTCAGCCTGGAGGTCGTTCTGGGCGGTTCCTCACCTCGACGTCCCCCTGCAACGCGCAGCACAGTGCCTTCTGCCATCCGGCCCGGCGCAAAGTCGCGGCGCAATGTCTCTGCCAAGAGTTCGGAGACCGGAGGGTTGGACGACCCTTGCGTTAAAGCGAGAACCACATGACCCGCTGCATATCTCGGGCTCCTCGGGTAGGGGCTGGCTTTGTCGCCCGATGTCCCCCGGAAGGGAGCCCCCGACAGATGGGAATCGGAGTCAGTCTCGCATTCATCGCCATGGGCGCGATCCTCGCGTTCGCCCTCCGCGTCGATCTCAGCGGCATTGACATTCACCTGGTCGGCTGGATCCTCATCCTGGTGGGGCTGATCAGCATGGGCTTCACCATGAAGTACACCCGGCCACGCCGCCAGGCTGGCCGCGTGGTCGGTGCGGACCCCGCCTATGGGGACGAGCCGGGCACCGTGGTCCGCGAGGAGCACATCATCGAGGACCCCGCGCCCGTCGGCCGTCCGGGCGAGCGAGTCGAACGTGTGATCGAACATCGGGCGGACGAGAGAGCCCCGCGCGGTCACGTCGCCCAGGACCCGGCCTTCTCCCAGGACCCGGCGCACGCGCAAGATCCGGCCCAGGAGAACAGTCCGCCCATCGTCGACTCGACCGCGCGGCCCGTCCCGCCGCGGCGCAGGTGGCGCCGACCGACCCGCTGATTCGGGGCCGGCCCGGTCCCGCCCGGTGTGCTTGGGCGGCGGTGGCACGCCGGGCATCTGAGGACCTCGCGCCGACCAGGGCGCGAGGTCCTCCTGTGTCCGGAAGTTATCCACATTCCGCCGTGCGCCGTCCCCCACGCGTGCAGGGCATGAGAATGACAGCGTTACGTCCACATCGACCCGAGGCTGCGAGGCCGTCCTCGACGGAGGGCTGGTCACCACGTTCGGCCCACAGCCATGGCACAAGTCACCGGACGCACGCCACCTGCGTGCCCGACCTGGCGATACGGCGGATCACCAACTTCCGCCTGTCCCAGACCAGCCTCCCGCGCGAGCGGATGAGGTCCCGGTCATGGTGCAGATATGCGGACGGCCCCGGTGCGGTGGGGGCACCAGGGCCGTGCAAAAGGGGTGAGCCGTTCGTTCTTAGGTTTGTCCCCTGTGAAAGGAGGTCAAGCGGGTCAATCCGGCCGGGTGGTCGAAGGTGGTAGGTCCTCCGGGAGCGGCCGGCGGTCAGCGGGGCTGACCCTGGTCTTCGTCAGGCGGGGTAGACGACGACGTAGCGGTCGGGTTCCTCGCCCTCGGATTCGCTGCGCAGGCCCGCGGCGGCGACCGCGTCGTGGACGACCTTGCGCTCGAACGGGGTCATCGGGGCGAGCGGCTTCGGCTCGCCCGCCTGCTTGACCTCGTCGGCGACATCGGTGCCGAGCTTGGTCAGTTCGGCGCGGCGGCGCTCGCGGTAGCCGCCGATGTCGAGCATGAGCCGGGTGCGGTTGCCCGTCTGGCGGTGCACGGCCAGGCGGGTCAGCTCCTGCAACGCCTCCAGGACCTCGCCGCGTTTGCCGACCAGCTCGTCCAGGGAACCGCCGACGACGGCGACGATCGCGCGTTCGCCTTCGACGTCCATGTCGATGTCGCCGTCATAGTCACCGATGTCCAGCAGGCCCTCGATGTAGTCGGCGGCGATCTCGCCTTCTTGCTCGAGTGCCTGAACGTCGACCTCGGTGGTGTCGGTCTGGCTCAACGGGGGTCTCCTTCTCGGGCACGTACTCGGGGATCAAACTAGCGCTTCTGGGTGCCACTGCGCTTGCTGCGCGACTTGCGGGTCGGCTGGTTGCGGACGACCTTCGGCTTGTCGTCCACATCGGACTCCGGCTCCGCGTCCTTCCTCAGCTTGGCCTTCGTGCTCGCCGACGACTGCCCGTTCTTCGAGCCGGCAGCCTTCGCGCCGGTCTTGGCGCCGGTCTTCGTGCCCGTCTTGGCACCGGTCTTCGTGCCGGACTTGGCGGTGCCGGACTTGCCGGTGGTGGTCGTCGCGGGCTCGCCGTCCTTACCGGGCGGCGGGTACTTCTTGTAGATGTAGTGCTGCTGCGCCAGCGTCCAGCTGTTGGACGTGACCCAGTACATGAGGACACCGAGCGGGAACCCGAGCCCGAAGAGTCCGAACAGCGGCGCGAGGAAGACCATCATCTTCTGCGCCTGCATCATCGGGTTGGCGTCGTCGGTGACGGGCTGGCGCTTCATGCTCGCCCGGACGGTGAAGAACGTCGTGCAGGAGCTGATCACCACGGCGATGCCGGTGATGATGATGGCGGTCCAGCTCTTGGGGTCCGAGCCCCAGGCGTTGAGGAAGGTGTCCGGGATGTGGGCGCCGAAGATGCTGGCGTGCTGGGCGCTCGCCACCAGGTCGGCCGACATGGAGAAGACGCTCTCGCCGGGCTTGGCGTCCGAGACCTTCTTCAGCGTCTGGAAGAGGCCGATGAAGATCGGCATCTGCACCAGGAGGGGGAGGCAGCCCGACAGCGGGTTGGCGCCGTTCTCCTGGTAGAGCTTCATTACCTCCTGGTTGAGGCGCTGCTTGTCGTTCTTGTACTTCTTGCGCAGCGCCTGAACCTTGGGGTTCAGTTCCTGCATCTTCCGTGAAGCGTGGATCTGCTTCACGAACAGAGGGACAAGGATCACGCGCAGCAGGACGGTGAGAAGGATGATCGAGCCGCCCCAGGCCCATCCACTGTCCTTGGGGACGACGGTGCTCAGCCCCGTGTGAATCCACACGATGAGCTGAGCGACGATCTCGTACAACCAGTCAAGCACCGGGCTGCTCCTTGGGCTCTGCTAGGGCGGGGCCGCTCTCCTCGCGGCCGGGGTCCGGGGTAGCCGCCATGGATCGCTCCTGGGCGGACGTCGGGGACGTCCCCCCAGTTCCCCCGGAGAAGCACCTCTCGGACGGCTTCTTCGGCGGCACCGGGTCGTGACCGCCGGGGTGGAAGGGCTGGCACCGCACGATCCGGCGGGCCGTGAGCCATGTGCCGCGCAATGCCCCGTGCACCTGGAGTGCCTCCAGGCCGTAAGCGCTGCAACTGGGGTGGAAGCGGCACTGCTGCCCGAGCAGGGGACTCAAGAAGCGGCGGTAGGCGCGGACGAGAAGGATCAGCAGCCCAGCGACGGGGCCCGGGGACCCCGCCGGGTGGTGCGGGGGAAAGGTCATCCCCTGCTGACTCCTCATCTCCGCCCCTTGGACGCGGGCCGCAGCAGCCGGTCGAGCGCCGACTCCAGATCTGCGGCCAGTTCGTCAGGACGCGCCGTCCCCGCCGAGGGGTTGGCGCGCACTACGAGCAGGCTACCCGCTGGGAGCCGGTCAAGTTGCGGGCGCATCAGATGGCGGAGGCGGCGTCGCGTGGTGTTGCGGACGACCGCGTTCCCCACGGTGCGGGCCACGATGAACCCGACCAGCGGCGGAGCGGCGGAGCGGCCCGTGCCCTGGTCGGCTGGCTCGGCCGGCTGAAGCAGGTGGGCCACGACAGTTGGCCGTCCGGCGCGGCGACCACGCCGGACGGCCAACGTGAAGTCGTCCCGCCGCCGCATCCGGTTTCCGGACGGCAGCACAGTGAGCGGTGGATCAGACCGCGATGCGTGAGCGGCCCTTGCCGCGCCGGCTGGACAGGATCGCGCGGCCCGCGCGCGTGCGCATGCGCAGCCGGAAGCCGTGCTTCTTGTGGCGACGACGGTTGTTCGGCTGGAAAGTACGCTTGCTCACTTGAGGCTCCAGTGCTGCGGTCGGTTCGTATGCAAGGGCTCGGCAACTCGCATCGAGGGGCGCGTCCGGTCCCCCGCAGCGGGGGCCCACCCGAGCCTGCCTGGAGGGGCTGCCGGCGGGCACGCGTCATCTCCGTCGATGCGACTCGACCTCAGCACGTTACGGGCTCCAGCGCAGCCGGTCAAACGGGAGCGATGACGCCCGGGTCGCGGGCCCGATCCTGTTGCGGGTGTGGGCCGCAGCGGTTAAGGTCGTCCGGGCGAACCGACGCTCTTTCGACTCGATGAATTCGACGAACCATGTCGGTGTTCTGCCCCTCACACCACCCCCGTTCGAGAACCACACCCGGACCGGCCCGCCGTGCAGGCCGGAGGCTCCCCGACCTCGCTCGCTAGAACCCGCGTGACGGGTTTTACACAGGGTGCTCCATGCCTATGCACAGCATGTGGACAACTCTGTGGACAACTCGTGAGAGAGTAAGTCTTCCGCGTCGCGGCCGTGCCCTGTGGGGCCGATCGCATCCCGTGGGACAGGCGGGGCAGTCAGGTACTCCGTCGAACGGAGGGGGAGGGGACCTTGCGCATGGACGGCCAGGATCTCGGATCAGTCTGGGCCCGCACCCTCACCGCACTGGCCGAGAGCGATCTGTCTCCTAGCTACCGCGCATGGCTCCCGATGGTCCGGCCCCTAGCGCTCGTGGAGGGGACGGCGCTGCTGGCCGCGCCGAACGAGTTCGCCAAGGACGCGCTGGAAACGCGCCTACGCAACCTCATCACGCAGGCCCTTTCACATGAGCTGGGCAGGGAAATCCGGGTCGCGGTGACCGTCCAGCCGGAGCCGCCCGCGATGCCCGGCGGCGGCCCAGGCCCGGGCCCCGGTCCTGGCGCGTCGTCCAGGCCAGGGGGCGGTGAGCCGCTTGGTGCACCGATCCCCGCGCCGGGGGCAGGGCTCGGCATGCACGACGCTGGCCCTTCCTATGGCGACTCCTACTCAGACCGCCCCCACGACGAACGCGACAGGGATCGCGAGCGTGAGAGGGACCGGGAGCGCCCGCACACAGGCCAGCCCTACAGCGAATCGTCAGATCGTTCCTACTCTGAGCAGCCGTATGGCGGCGAGCCGGGGTACCGGTCGCCGCAGTCGGGAGCTACCCACAACCCCAACGCGCCCGGAGGTTATCCACAGGCTCCGGACGATGAGCGGGGAAACTATCCGCCCGCTCCCCGCCCACCCGGGTACGGGCCGGCCGGGGCGGGCCCGGGTCCTGGTCCAGGTGGACGCGGCCCAGGCCCGTTCGATGGACGAGGCACGCAGGGCGGTTATCCCGGGCATGGCGCGCCGGAGGGTTTCAGTGGGGAGCCTCCTGGCCGCCCCTCGCATTCGCATCTGAACGATCGCACGCTCGGCCCTCTGCGTTCGGGCGGCGGCGGACGTGCAGAGCCGCAGGGGCGCGAACCCCAACACGGCGGGAACGAACCATCGCTCGGCGGGCACCCAGAGAACACCTTCCAGGGTGGAGATCCATCGTCGTTTGCTGGCGGAGAGCAGCCGTACGGAGGGCCGGAGCAGTACGGCGGCGCTGGCACCGACCAATACGGCGGTGGCGGAGGTGCCGACCAGTACGGCGGCGCACCCACGAGCGGCGACCAGTACGGCGGTGGCGTGGGCACCGAGCAGTACGGCGGTGGTGGCGGTGAGCAGTATCGCGGCGAGGAGCCTTACCGCGAGAGCTCGTTCCGCGACGAGGATGCCCCCGACGCCCGCGGCCCCAACGGCCCTGGCCCTGGCCCTGGCCCTGGTCCTGGCCCCGCGCCTGGCCCAGGCCCCGGCGGCGGTGGTCCGGCGCCTGCGGGCACCGCGGGGACTGGTGCGTCCGAGCACGCCCGTCTGAACCCCAAGTACACGTTCGAGACGTTCGTCATCGGCTCGTCCAACAGGTTCGCTCATGCGGCCGCCGTCGCCGTCGCCGAGCAGCCGGCCAAGGCGTACAACCCGTTGTTCATCTACGGCGACTCCGGCCTGGGCAAGACACACCTTCTTCATGCGATCGGGCATTACGCGCAGAGCCTCTTTAATGGCGCGCGCGTCCGGTATGTGAGTTCTGAAGAGTTCACGAACGACTTCATCAACTCGATCCGCGACGGAAAGGCGGACGGGTTCCGCCGCCGCTACCGGGACGTCGACATCCTCCTCGTCGACGACATCCAGTTCCTTGAGGGCAAGGAGCAGACGCAGGAGGAGTTCTTCCACACGTTCAACACGCTCCACAACGCCAGCAAGCAGATCGTGATCTCCAGCGACCGTCCGCCCAAGGAACTGGTCACGCTGGAGGACCGGCTGCGCAACCGGTTCGAGTGGGGGCTGACGACCGACGTGCAGCCGCCCGAGCTGGAGACGCGGATCGCGATCCTGCAGAAGAAGGCGCGCCAGGAGGGCCTCGCCGCGCCGCCGGACGTGCTGGAGTTCATCGCCTCGCAGATCGCGACGAACATCCGCGAGCTGGAGGGCGCGCTGATCCGGGTGACGGCGTTCGCGAGCCTGAACCGGCAGTCGGTGGACATGAAGCTCGCCGAGATCGTCCTGAAGGACCTCATCCCGAACGACTCGGGCCCGGAGATCACCGCCGCGATGATCATGGCGCAGACGGTGGAGTATTTCGGGACGACGATCGAAGACCTCTGCGGCCCGTCCCGCTCCCGGATGCTCGTCACGGCCCGGCAGATCGCGATGTACCTGTGCCGGGAGCTGACGGAGCTGTCCCTGCCCAAGATCGGCCAGCAGTTCGGCGGCCGCGACCACACCACGGTCATGCACGCCGAGCGCAAGATCCGATCGCTGATGGCCGAGCGACGCGCCATCTACAACCAGGTCACGGAGCTGACCGGGCGCATCAAGCACCAGGCCCGCAAGCGCTGAACGGTGCCTTGTGCACACTGTGGACAGACCTGCGCGACGCTTGTGGACGGGCCGCGCCCGCCCCGTCCACACCCCGCTGGCCAGACGGAAGCGACGAAAGGCACGTCTCGCCCGAGAACCGGAGTCGCTACTCACAAGTTGTGGAAAACTCTGGGGATTTTCGTGGATAACCCGGTGGGCAACCGTTGGAGAACCTGAGGATGAAGGGTGGACGGATGTGGATCCGCGCCGCACCGGCCCACCATGTCCTGGGGAAAACCCGTGGACGACTTGGGGAGGAGCTGGGGAGAGGCTGGGGACGGGCTTGTGGCCAACCCGGCGATCACCCGTCCGGTGTACACAGGGCGCCAAAACCCACGGCATACCCGTGGAGAACTCGTGGAAAACCGGGGGATGACATGAGGATGACGTGTGGGGACGATTTCGCCGTCCCCAGGCGCCGCCGCGCCGTCCACTCCCCATGCACAGCACCGGTGGACAGAGAAACGCGGTCTCACCTGGGCAGACGCGGTCTGTCCACACTATCCACGGCCCCTATTACTGGTACTGCACTACTTCTCTACTCAAGAAAAGATCCATCTCAAGTCAGGGCCTGGGGACAACCCGACCCGAGCGCCCCGGCCGTGCCAGGATCACCTCACCCTTGTCCGACACCTGCAGGAGGCGGGTCCACTTGAAGTTCCGCATCGACAGAGACGCCCTAGCCGACGCCGTCGCCTGGACCGCGCGTACGCTCCCCGTCCGGCCGCCGGTGCCGGTCCTCGCGGGCATGCACATCGTCGCCGGAGGCGAGGAGAACAGCGACCGGCTGAAGCTGTCCGCGTTCGACTACGAGGTCTCCGCCCAGGTCTCCACGGACATCGATGTGGAGGAGGCGGGCACCGCCCTGGTATCGGGGCGGCTCCTCGCCGAGATCTCGCGCAGCCTTCCTCCCCACCCTGTGGAGGTGACGACGGACGGCGCGAAGGTGATGCTCCGCTGTGGCAGCGCGAAGTTCACACTTCTCACCATGCCTGTGGAGGACTACCCGACCCTCCCGGAGATGCCACCGGCCGCAGGGTCGGTGGGCAGTGACGAGTTCGCCGCGGCCGTCGGCCAGGTGGCGATCGCCGCAGGCAAGGACGACACGATCCCCATGCTGACCGGCGTCCGTGTGGAAATCGAGGGCGAGACCGTGACGCTGGCGTCCACGGACCGCTACCGCCTGGCCGTCCGCGAGCTGCACTGGAAGCCGGAGCGCCCGGACTTCTCCGCCGTCGCGCTCGTCCCGGCCAGGACGCTCGCCGACACCGCCAAGTCGCTCACAGCGGGCGCTGAGGTGTCGATCGCGCTCGGCGGGACGGGCGGCACCGGCGAAGGCATGATCGGCTTCGAGGGCGGCGGCCGCCGGACGACGTCCCGCCTCCTCGACGGCGACTTCGTCAAGTACCGGTCGCTGCTGCCCAGCGAGTACGCGGGCCTCGCCGAGATCCAGACGGCCCAGTTCATCGAGGCCGTCAAGCGCGTCTCCCTCGTCGCCGAGCGCAACACCCCCGTGCGGCTCTCGTTCAGCCAGGGCGAGGTCGTCCTGGAGGCGGGGACCGGGGACGAGGCGCAGGCCGTGGAGGCTCTGGAGGCGTCCCTGGAGGGCGAGGACATCGACATCGCGTTCAACCCCGCGTTCCTCCTCGACGGGCTCTCCGCGATCGGCTCCGACGTCGCGCGGCTGTCCTTCACCACCCCGACGAAGCCGGCCGTCCTCACCGGCAAGCCCCCGCAGGACGGCGAGAACCCGAACTACCGTTACCTGATCATGCCCGTCCGGCTGTCCGGGTGAGGCCGGGGGCCTTTCGTCCACAGGGCGGCCGGTCGGACCGGACGAGTCGAACCGGATGAAAGGCTCGCCCCAGGGCACATCAGGGACAGCTACGCACAGGGGAGTTTTCATGGAGCTTGGGATCATCGGCCTGGGCAAGATGGGCGGCAACATGGCCGAGCGGCTGCGCCGGGGCGGTCACACGGTCGTCGGCTATGACCACGATCCGGACGTCAGCGACGTCGGCTCGGTGGAGGAACTGGTCGAACGGCTGTCCCCGCCGCGCGCCGTGTGGGTGATGGTGCCCGCAGGCAAGCCCACCGAGGACACCATCCACAAGCTGGGGGAAGTTCTTCAAGCGGGCGACATCGTCGTCGACGGCGGTAATTCACACTATGTGGACGACCAGAAGCACGGTGAGCAGCTCGCTGCGGCCGGCATCGGCTTCGTTGACTGCGGTGTGAGCGGCGGCGTGTGGGGCCTGCAGAACGGCTACGCGCTCATGGTCGGCGGGGACGACGACAACGTGAAGCGCCTGATGCCCATCTTCGAGACGCTCAAGCCAGAGGGCGAGTACGGATTCGTCCACTCCGGCGAGGTCGGCGCAGGGCACTTCGTGAAGATGGTCCACAACGGCATCGAGTACGCGATGATGCAGGCCTTCGGCGAAGGCTACGAGCTCATCGAGGCCAGCGGCATCGTGACCAAGGTCCCGGAGACGTTCCTGAGCTGGCAGGAGGGCACGGTCATCCGGTCCTGGCTGCTGGAACTGCTGAACAGGGCCCTCGCCGACGATCCGGAGCTGGACGACCTGCGCGGCTACGCCAACGACTCCGGAGAGGGCCGCTGGACGGTCCAGGCCGCCGTCGATCACGCCGTCCCGCTGCCCGCGATCAGCGCCTCCCTGTTCGCCCGCTTCGCCTCCCGCCAGGAGGACTCACCGGCGATGCGCGTCGTCGCCGCCCTCCGCAACCAGTTCGGCGGCCACACCGTCGAGACCGCCACCGCCGGCGACTCCCCCGGCGCCGACGTGACTCCCCCGCCCGTCTGAGCCCGGAGAGTTATCCACAGTTTCGCTTTCGGTTCCGCGCTCCCCCCGCGATGCCCGACCCTGAACTGAGTCGGCCGCGGGGGCTGAGAACGCCCCGCAGACGACGAACCTGCGGGGCGCTCGCATGTCCCCGCAACGTCCCGAAGGAGGTGCGCATGCCGACCCCACCAGAACGCAGACCAGCACCTCCCGCTACCCGCACGACGCTCCGGCGCCTGTGGACGCGGCTACGGCGGATGGGTGGCAGGCTCGTGCCCGGTGTCGCGGCGAAGGCTCTACGCTCGTGTCTCGTGCACGTCGCCCACCTCTCCTTGCAGGACTTCCGTTCGTATCCGGCCGCCGAGGTCGCGCTCGAACCGGGGGTTACGGCGTTCGTGGGCCCGAACGGGCAAGGCAAGACGAACCTGGTCGAGGCCATCGGTTACGTCGCCTCGCACGGCAGCCACCGGGCCGCGACGGACGCGCCGCTCGTCCGGCATGGCGCGCCGCGTGCGATCGTGCGGGCAGGCCTGGTGAAGGACGACCGCAAGGCGCTGATCGAACTCGAGATCAACCCCGGGAAGGCGAACCGGGCGCGGCTCAACCGGTCCCCCGTCCCCAGGCCCCGCGAGATCCTGGGGATGCTCCGCACGGTGCTGTTCGCCCCAGAAGACCTTTCGCTCGTGAAGGGCGACCCGGGGGAGCGCCGCCGTTTCATGGACGAGCTGCTCACCGCCCGGGCTCCCCGCTTCGCCGGTGTCCGTTCCGACTACGACCGCGTCCTCAAGCAACGCAACGCCCTACTGAAGTCAGCGGCCGCGCACCGGCGTTCACCTGGCCCAGAGGTGCTCGCGACGCTCGACGTCTGGGACTCGCATCTGGCCAGCACCGGAGCCGAGCTCCTGGCGGCACGGCTGGATCTCGTAGAGGCGCTCCGTCCGCTCGTCGTCCGCGCCTATGCGACGCTCGCGCCGAGCAGCGACGCGGCCGATCTGCACTACAAGAGTTCGCTGGGGGACGGCGAGTTGTCCACAGACCGTGGAAAACTCGCCGACCAGCTGCTGGCGGCCGTCGGCGAGTCGCGCAAACAGGAGCTGGTCCGGGGAGTGAGCCTCGTTGGGCCGCACCGGGACGAGCTCGTCCTGCAGTTGGGGGAGCTCCCGGCGCGCGGCTACGCCAGCCACGGCGAGTCGTGGTCGTTCGCGCTCGGGCTGCGGCTCGCCGCGTTCGACCTGCTGAGGGCGGACGGCGACGACCCCGTCCTGATCCTGGACGACGTGTTCGCCGAGCTCGACACGGGGCGTCGCAGCAGGCTGGCGGAGACGGTCGCGGCCGCCGAGCAGGTCCTCATCACGGCCGCCGTCCCCGCCGATGTCCCGGCCGAACTGACAGGGGCTTCGTATACCGTCTCCGACGGCCAGATCGTCCGCGACTGACCGGGAAAGGGCGAGCGCGTGAACGACGATCCACAGGATGTGCACAACTTCCCCGAGTCCCCCGAGTCCCCCGAGTCCCCCGAGTCCCCCGAGTCCCCCGAGTCCGGCGCGCCGGGTGCGCCGGGCGCCGACGTCCCGCCGCCCAAGTCGGGCATCGAACTGGCCCGTGAGGCCCTCGCCCAGGCGAAGGCGGACGCGATTAAGCGCGGCACCATGCCCGGGCAGAACGGCAAGCGCAAGGGGTCGGGACGCCTCGTCCGCGTGCGCGATCCCGGGCGGGGCGGCGACCCCAAACTGTTCGGCGCGGCGATCCGCGACCTGATGGCGTCCCGTGGCTGGGAGCAACGAGCCGCCGTCGGCGGCGTCTTCGGCAACTGGGCCGGCATCGTCGGCGCGGAGCTGGCCGAGCACACCCACCCGGAACGCTTCGAGGACGGCGAACTCACCGTCGTGGCCGACTCGACGACCTGGGCGACCCAACTTCGCTTGCTGTCGTCCAACCTCGTCCGGCGCCTGAACGAGGAACTCGGCCACGGCACCGTCCGCCGGGTAAAGGTCGTAGGCCCCACCGCCCCCCGCCGCCCCGGCGCCTGGCGCACCCGCTAACCCCGACCCATGCACCCACCCACTCCCGCGGGTGGGGGTGCTGTGTGCTGGAGGATGTGGGTGGGGTGGTGGTGATGTTGGACGAGGGGCGGGAGTGACCGTCTCCAGGTATGGGGAGCGGGTCCGTGTCGGGTGGGTGGCTGCTGGGCTTGAGTGAGGGGGACTGTCGGGGGGTGGTGGGAACATGTGTTCGGGATCGGGGGTGCTGAGTTCAGCAGCGAGCGCCACGTAGGCCAGAGAACACCCCCGGTCCTGTGGGGGGATGCATCTCCAGGCCCGCTCGGCCGCCACACGCGCATACAGCGCTCGGCAGTGCCACTTTCTGTCGCATGACCCGGTAGAATGAAATCGGTTCAGGATGCTGCGCCGCCAAGGGGTGCCCAAAGCTCTGACCGAACGTTGAACAGAGCACAAGGGCGCCCTGTCATGTGTGTTACGGGGCACACCGTGCCCTCCCGCGGGCGCGGAGCGGCAGACATCCCCGGCAGGAGGATCTCCTTTGGCGTACGACGCTAGTTCGATCACTGTCCTTGAAGGGCTTGAGGCGGTTCGCAAACGCCCGGGCATGTACATCGGCTCGACCGGTGAGCGTGGCCTGCACCATCTCGTCTACGAGATCGTGGACAACGCGGTCGACGAGGCCCTGGCCGGCTACGCCGACGACATCGTGGTGACGTTGATGGCCGACGGAGGGGTGAGCGTCCTCGACAACGGGCGCGGCATCCCCGTTGGCGAGCATCCCGTCGAGAAGCGGCCGGCCATTGAGCTGGTGCTGACCACTTTGCACGCGGGCGGCAAATTCGACGGCAAGTCCTATGCCGTGTCGGGTGGCCTGCACGGGGTGGGTTCGGCGGTTGTGAACGCGCTGTCCACCCGGATGGAGGCCGAGGTCCGTCAGAACGGCCATGTGTGGCGCCAGTCGTACACGTGGCAGGGGCCTGAGACCGAGCTCAGCCAGGGTGAGGAGACCGACGAGACCGGCACCCTCATCAGGTTCTGGCCGGACCCGGAGATCTTCGAGACCACCGAGTGGAACTTCGAGACCCTCTCCCGCCGCATCCAGGAGATGGCGTTCCTCAACCGCAGCCTCGCCATCACGCTGCGGGACGAGCGTCCCGATCACGTGAACGGGGAGCCGCGCGTCGTCCGCTATTACTATGAGGGCGGCATCGAGGACTTCGTCCGCTACATCAACGCGCGTAAGGACGCCGCCCACGAGTCGGTCGTGTACTTCGGCGACGAGACCAAGGGCATGTCGATCGAGATCGCCATGCAGTGGAACTCGTCCTACGCCGAGTCCGTCCACACGTTCGCGAACACGATCAACACGGCGGAGGGCGGCACCCACGAGGAGGGGTTCCGCGCGGCGCTGACCACGATCGTCAACCGGTACGCCCGCGACAAGGGGCTGCTCCGCGACAAGGACGACAACCTCACCGGCGAGGACGTCCGCGAGGGCCTCACCGCGATCATCTCGATCAAGCTGGCCGACCCGCAGTTCGAGGGCCAGACCAAGACCAAGCTCGGCAACACCGAGGCCAAGTCGTTCGTGCAGAAGACCTGCAACGAGCATCTGCGCGACTGGTTCGAGGAGAACCCCGGCGAGGCCAAGGAGATCATCAACAAGGCGTCGCAGGCGGCGCGGGCCCGGGTGGCGGCGCGGCAGGCGCGCGATCTGACCCGTCGCAAGAGCCTGCTGGAGTCGACGTCCCTGCCCGGCAAGCTGTCGGACTGCCAGTCCACCGACCCCGGCAAGTCCGAGCTGTACATCGTCGAGGGCGACTCGGCGGGCGGCTCCGCGAAGGGCGGCCGCAACCCGCACTTCCAGGCGATCCTGCCGATCCGCGGCAAGATCCTGAACGTGGAGAAGGCCAGGATCGACAAGATCCTGAAGAACAACGAGGTGCAGGCGATCATCACGGCGCTCGGCACCGGCGTGCATGACGAGTTCGACATCACCAAGCTCCGGTATCACAAGATCATCCTGATGTCGGACGCGGACGTCGACGGCCACCACATCAACACGCTGCTGCTGACGCTGCTGTTCCGGTTCATGAAGCCGCTGATCGAGGCCGGGCACGTCTACCTGTCCCAGCCCCCGCTCTACAAGATCAAGTGGGACGCGCGCGGCTCGGAGGCCGACTACGCCTACTCCGACTCCGAGCGGGACGCGATCATCGAGGCCGGGGTCGCCGCCGGCAAGCGCGACCCGCGTCCCCGCGACCTGGTCCAGCGCTTCAAGGGCCTCGGCGAGATGAACGCCAACGAGCTGTGGGACACCACGATGGACCCCGACAACCGTGTGCTGCTGCAGGTGCAGCTCGACGACGCCGCCCAGGCGGACGAGCTGTTCAGCGTGCTCATGGGCGAGGAGGTCGAACCCCGCCGCGAGTTCATCCAGCGCAACGCCAAGGACGTGCGCTTCCTTGACATCTGAGTACGGCGGCCCATGCCGAGCTCCCATTGGCTTGATGGCCCAGCTCCCACCGGTCGACGGCCCCACGGCCGCCGGCCCCGCTCCCAGCCGCCCTGGCCCGGCCCCCACCAGCCGCATTGGCTCCGGTTCCCGCCGTCCAGGCCCCGGTTCCCGGCCCGTTGGCCCGGCTCGCCGTCGTGTGATGGCAGGTTTTCCGCAGGCAGCCGTGATCATGGCGCCTCGGATTGAGCATCCGGCGGCAACGGCAGCGGCAGAGGCAGCGGCGACGGCGATAGGCGCGGCGGTCCGGTTGGTCCGGGGCGGGGGTCCTGTGGCGTGCGCCTGGGCGGGTGAGCTTCCGGTGGCGCAGGCCGGGCGGCTCCTTCCAGGCGAGCAAGGGCGCGGCGGACGGCTGAGGCGTCCGCGGGCTGATTCCGGCAGCCGACCGTACTTGCATCCCAACGAGCAGAAGAGGTCTTGAGAGTGACGGACGTGACCACCGAGAGCGGATACCCGGGCGAACGGATCGAACCGGTCGACATCCAGGTCGAGATGCAGAAGAGCTATCTCGACTACGCGATGTCGGTCATCGTCGCGCGTGCTCTGCCCGAGGTCCGCGACGGCCTCAAACCCGTGCACCGCCGCGTCCTGTACGCGATGTACGACGGCGGCTACCGCCCCGACCGCGGTTACTTCAAGTGCGCCCGCGTCGTCGGCGACGTCATGGGGAACTACCACCCCCACGGCGACTCCGCCATCTACGACGCGCTGGTCAGGCTCGCGCAGCCGTGGTCGATGCGGTATCCGCTGGTCGACGGTAACGGCAACTTCGGCTCGCGCGGCAACGACCCGGCCGCGGCCATGCGGTACACCGAATGCCGCATGGCGCCCCTTGCGATGGAGCTGCTGCGCGACATCGACAAGGAGACCGTCGACTTCTCCCCCAACTACGACGGCCGTTCGCAGGAGCCGGACGTCCTGCCGTCGCGGTACCCGAACCTGCTGGTCAACGGGTCCGCCGGCATCGCGGTGGGGATGGCGACGAACATCCCGCCGCACAACCTGCGGGAGGTCGCCGAGGGTGTCAGGTGGTACCTCGACAACTTCGGCACGTCCGACGAGGAACTTCTCGAAGCGCTGATCGAGCGGGTCAAGGGCCCCGACTTCCCGACCGCCGGGCTGATCGTCGGCCGCAAGGGCATCGAGGACGCCTACCGCACCGGCCGCGGCTCCATCACCATGCGCGCCGTCGTCGAGGTCGAGGAGATCCAGGGCCGCACCTGCCTCGTCGTCACCGAGCTGCCGTACCAGGTCAACCCGGACAACCTCGCCCTCAAGATTGCCGACGGGGTGAAGGAGGGCAAGCTCGACGGCATCGCCGACGTCCGCGACGAGACGTCCGGCCGGACGGGCCAGCGCCTGGTGATCGTCCTCAAGCGGGACGCGGTCGCCAAGGTCGTCCTGAACAACCTGTACAAGCACACGCAGCTGCAGGAGACGTTCGGCGCGAACATGCTCGCGCTGGTCGACGGCGTGCCGCGCACCCTGCGCATCGACCAGTTCGTGCGGCACTGGGTCTCGCACCAGGTGGAAGTCATCGTCCGCCGCACCCGGTTCCTGCTCCGCAAGGCCGAGGAGCGCGCCCACATCCTGCGCGCACTGCTGAAGGCCCTCGACCGGATCGACGAGGTCATCGCGCTGATCCGCCGGTCGCCGTCGGCGTCGGAGGCGCAGCGGGGCCTGATGCAGATGCTGGAGATCGACGAGATCCAGGCGCAGGCGATCCTCGACATGCAGCTGCGCAAGCTCGCCGCCCTGGAGCGGCAGCAGATCACCGACGAGTACGACAAGCTGATGGCGGAGATCGCCGACTACAACGACATCCTGGCCTCGCCCGAGCGGCAGCGTCAGATCGTCAGCGACGAGCTGGCCCCGATCGTCGAGAAGTTCGGCGACGAGCGGCGCACGCAGATCATCCCGTTCGACGGGGACGTCTCGTACGAGGACCTCATCGCCGAAGAGGACGTCGTCGTCACGATCACCCGCGGCGGCTACGCCAAGCGCACCCGCACCGACCTGTACCGCGCGCAGCGGCGAGGCGGCAAGGGCGTGCGTGGCGCGCAGCTCAAGCAGGACGACATCGTCGACCAGTTCTTCGTCACCACGACGCACCACTGGATCCTGTTCTTCACCAACAAGGGGCGGGTGTACCGGGCGAAGGCGTACGAACTGCCCGATTCTGGACGCGACTCGCGCGGCCAGCACGTCGCGAACCTGCTGGCGTTCCAGCCGGACGAGCACATCGCCCAGGTCATGGACCTGCGCGACTACGAGGTCGCGCCCTACCTCGTCCTCGGGACGAAGAAGGGCCGCGTCAAGAAGACCGCGCTGGGCGACTTCGACTCGCCGCGCACCGGCGGCATCATCGCGATCAACCTGGTCGATGACGACGAGGTCATCGCCGCGCGGCTCGTCTCGACCGACGACGACCTGCTGATGGTGTCCACCGGCGCCCAGGCGATCCGCTTCCGCGCCGACGACGACTCGCTGCGCCCGATGGGACGCGCCACCTCCGGCGTCATCGGCATGCGTTTCGACGAGGACCAGGAAGTTCTCAACATGCTGGTCGTGCAGGACACGGCCCACGACGTCCTCGTCGCGACCGAGGGCGGATACGCCAAGCGGACGCCCGTCGACCAGTACCCGCTGCAAGGTCGTGGGGGTAAGGGCGTCCTCACGGCTAAGATCGTGCAATCCCGCGGGATGTTGGTAGGGGCCCTGATGGTGGGCCCGGAAGACGGTGTGTTCGCGATGACCTCCAATGGCGGAGTCATCCGGACCACGGCCGCGGAGATCAAGCAGTCCGGCAGGCAGACCATGGGCGTCCGCCTGATGAACCTCGCGGACGGGGACAGCGTGGTGGCCATCGCGAGGAACGTAGAGTCCATGGAGGACTCAGAGGACGCCGAGGGAGGCGACGACGGTGAATGACGTACGGGACATCATCGCGTCCCGCGCGTTCGTCGCCTTCGTCGCCCGACCGCTAGGCCAGGAGGACACGTGAGCACCGAGCCCGGCAAGAGCAAGGACGGGCCCGGCGCGGCTGCGCCGGGCGGCTCCGGCGAGACGCCCGGGGCCGACCCCGGCGCGAAGGCCGCCGGCGAGTCCGAAGCCAAGCCGGGCCGCACGGCCAAGCCCGACACATCGGCAAAGCCGAACAACCCGGGCGAGTCGGACGGCGCCGCGAGCGAGCCGGGCACGTCCGAGGTGTCGGCCAAGCCGGACGCCCCGAACAGCTCGGACGCCAAGTCCGGCAAGTCCGGTACGTCGGGCAAGTCCGGTACGTCGGGCAGGTCCGGTACGTCGGGCAGGTCTGCCGCGGCTAGTAGGTCTGGTGCGTCGGGCAGGTCTGGTGCGTCGGGCAAGGTGGTGTCCGCCGCGGCCTCCAAGCCCGGCCGGGACGAGACGACCGTCGAGATCGACTCGCGCTCGGACGAGACCAGGACCGACGTCCCCCAGGTACCGATGCCCGAAGCGTCGGACAAGTCCGACTCGCCGGAGATCGCCCCCGTTGAGGACACCACCGAGCCGCCCAAGAGCGACAAGCCCGCCGATTCCCCGACCATGATCGACCCCGTCCCGAGGCCCAGCACCCCACCGCCCGCATCGGCTTCTGGGCGCTCGTCCGGCCCATCGGGATCAGCGTCTCGTCCGTCGTCCGCCCGTCCTTCGGGCTCGACGTCCGGCCCTGCCGCCTCGCCGCAGCCGGGTCCGGCGTCCAGCAGCGCGGCATCGGGTTCGGCCTCTGGCTCGGCGGGCTGGGCCAAGCCCGCTGAGCCGTCCGGTTCGGTTTCCACAGGACGTACAGAGAAGCCGAACCAGCCGTTCAACGCGCCGGCGTCGGGTAACTCGTCCACCCCGAGTCCGGGCTCCGGCTCGGGTCAGGGGTCGGGGCCGTCCGGGACGCCCGCTGCTTCTAGCCCGTCTGGGAAGCCCGGCTCTGGTCGCTCGAAGCGTCCGAGCTTCGCGGGGACCGTCCTCAAGGACCGCCCGTCCACGTCGCCCGCGCCGGTGAAACGCCCGTCCAAGCCCGCCACGGGCGGTAAACCGGCGCGCAAGGCCCAGCTTCAACTCGCCCGGCTCGAACCGTGGTCGGTGATGAAGTTCAGCTTCGTCATGTCGCTGGTCTGCTTCGTCATCCTCCTCGTCGCCGTGATCGTTCTCTACACGATCCTGTCCGGCCTGGGCGTGTTCGACGCCATCAGCGACACCATCAACAGCCTCACCAAGGAGCAGGGCGAGACCACCGGCAGCGTCGACGCCGGCAACTGGTTCTCCTTCTTCCGCGTCTTCGGCTACACGGTCCTGGTGGGCGCCCTGAACGTCCTGCTCATCACCGCTCTGTCCACGGTCGGCTCCGTCATCTACAACCTCGCCGCAGACCTCGTCGGCGGGGTCGAAGTGACCCTCAAGGAGGCCGAGTAATCGATTTCCGGTTGCCCCTCCAGATGGGGTAACCTCACGTTGCGCCGCCAGAACAGCGGCACAACCCGGGCCTATAGCTCAGTCGGTTAGAGCGCATCCCTGATAAGGATGAGGCCGGAGGTTCAAGTCCTCCTAGGCCCACCCAGTTCAGAGCCCCCGACGAGATCTCGGCGGGGGCCCTTGACAGCAGTGGAGACAGCAACGCGGCTACTCGTCCGCTTCTCCGAACAGCTCCTTGGCTAGCTTTGCGAGTCCTTTCCTGTGGTCTTCCATGTCGCTGTCGGTGTAGATCTCCAGCGTCGTGGAGATCTTCGCGTGTCCGAGAATGGCGGCCGCGTCTCTCGGTGGAACACCCAGCTTCTTGAGGAGCGTCGCCGTCAGGTGACGCAGGTCGTGAAGCCGGATGCGACGCAGATTCGCCCGTTCGGAGATGCGTTCGAACGCTCGCGAGAGATTCCGAGGTTCGATCGGCCCGCCGTTCCGCGTCGTGAAGACGAGGCCGGTTTCCAGCCAGGAGTCCCCAGCCCGGCGCTGGGCGAACATCTGCCGTTCGGCCAGCTCAATGAACCCCTCGTAGATGATCGGGAGGACCGGAAGCCCACGGTCACCGGCGTCCGTCTTCACCGGGGTCCGGGTGAGCTTCCCGTCGATGCGCTGCAACTGCCAGCACACCGACATGGACAGTTCGTCCAAGTCCAACTCGTCCCAGCCCAGGCCGAGGACCTCACCCCGCCGCAGGCCATAGACCATCAGCAGCACGAAGGCCGGGTAGAGGGGTTCGGTCCGCGCAGCGGTGAGGAAGGCCCGCGCCTCGTCCGCCGTCCATGGCTTGTTCTTCCGTGACGGGGCCGGAGGAAAGGTCGTCAGACGAGCGACGTTCATCGTGATCAGCTCTTCCCGCATGGCGCGCGTCAGCGCCGCGCCCAGGACCATGCCCATGATGTGCACCTTGGCCACCGAGTGACCGGCCTTGATCTGCTCGTTGAGGAACGTCTGCACCTTGGCCACCCGCAGCAGCCGTTCGACCAGCTGATTGCCGAGACCTAGCTTGAGGTACAGCCGAACCGTCTGCTCGTACTTCTTGTAGGTGTTCCACCGCTTGGACGGCCGGACGATCTCCTCAAGGGGCGGCGGCGCTTGGGCCGCTGGCGCGGCCCCGCGCCTAGCCGCCCGGAGCGTGCGGCGTGGGCGCCGGTCACCGGACGGCCGCGCCGGGCCGCGCATCGCGCCACGCCCGCCGGCCCCGCCCCGACCGGCCGCCACGGGGTCGCGCCGCCGCCCTACGTCTCCGAGCTGGCGACCAGCTCCGCCAGTTCAGGGACGTTGCAAGCTGAGCTGGAAACGCACGGGGCTCCCCCCGACCCCGATGCGTCGAGGATGGCGACGGCCGGAACCTGTCAAGGGCGCCCTTCGGGCGTCACTACATGATGGCTTCGCCACCCTTGACAGAACCCGTCCGCCGCTCAGTGCAGGGCTCGTCGGGGCCGGGGGGAGGAAGGTGGGGAAAGATGCCGGTAACGCCATTTCCCGGAAGAAGCTGGCGTAGCCTAGCTGGCGAGGACAGGAGCTTTGCTCCCCTAGAGCCCCGGAGCGAGACACACCCGGCGGGGCCGCGTCGTAGCCCTTGCTTGACTGCCAGCTCAAGACCCTCCTTGGGCGGGAGGGCACGTGGTCTCAAGTCGGGTACCAAGTGGCTTCTCTTGGGCTGGGAGAGAAGAACTATGTCCTTGGAACAGAAACCCAGAGACAAGCACCGTGGGTGGCGATCTCCCTGGGTCTTTAGCGCCGTGGTTTCGCTGGCACGGCTGATCTACCAGATCTTCCGCGACTGGCATCGCCTTTAGGTGCTTGCGTGAGCCCCGCTGAACCATGGCGGGGCTCACGTCTTTCCCCACAGAGCCGGGGGTAGCAGGTGACAGCAGCCGTGACAGCAACAGCAGCAGCCGCCGCCGCACATGATCAGCCGTCAACACGAGGTCAGCGTGGGGAGGCGAACCAGCGACCTCGGTCCCGATCGAACTGATAGGGATGAGGCCGGAGGTTCAAGTCCTCCTGGGCCCACCCCCACACCCCAAGGTCAGCCCACGTAGTCGGCATCCCTCGAACAACGATGAGCTGGAAGAATCCGGCGCTATGGGAGAGCCCAGGAAGACGATCAAGGAATCGTCTTCCGTTTCGTTGCCGCGCGGGCCCGCAGGATCTCGTCCAGGACGGCCACCGGCGAGCGCATGGACAGGGCGAGGCGGACGACCACACCATTTATCCACAGGGCTGTGTCGCCCCGCACAACTCGACTCGCATCGCGGACATGCTGCAGGGGCTCCGGCGACCAGTCCGACAAGGACGGCCTGCCGCAGCCGCACTGCGCCGTTCCCCGCCGCCAGGCCAAGCAGCCACCGAAGAAGGCGTGACCAGGCTGCGGGTCAGCATGTATTGGAAGACCGTCATCGCGTCTCTGGCAACAGTCCCAGTGACTGTCGTGGCCGCCGTCGACGACCAGGTTCTCTGCATCTCCAACTGATCACGATCGACGGTGCGTTGCTCGTAGCGCTCGGTGTCTGGCGCATCCCCAACGAAGATCGAGGACCCGTCGGTCCGCGGCTACTGCGGCATGAGGGACTCCGCTCCACGCGAGCGGCCCGCCGCCGCCCTTCTCCTGCAGCGGCGGGCCGTTCTCGGTGTGTCGGCTGTCGGGTCAGCCTGCGCGGTATGCCGTGGCGCCGACCGCGGTCGTCGTGATGGCTAGCAGAGCCCAGATGGCCCACAGCCACCACATGGCGCTGGCAGTGGCGCTGTAGGCGATGACAGCGACGAGGCTGGCCGTGGTGCACACGGCGAGCCGGGCCGCGCCCATGCGCGCGTCGGACATGGTTCACCCTTCCTGCCCGCTGATCGGGGCGGTTGTGTGCTCTGGTGCTGTGGGGCCTTGAGCCTGGAGCGGGCTCGGGGCGCTGATCTCGCCCCGAGCTTTCAAGGGTTGCGCCTTCCGCCGACACGGCACCACCACAGATCCGTCAGCACGTCGTAGACCGCGATCGCGTACTGCGTGAAGGTCCGGGGTGTAGTCCAGCGGTACCGGGCGCGGACGTTCCCCACTATCGCGGATCACCTTCGGCTCGCCTCGGAAAGATCGCCGTAGCTTCGGCGAAGAGATCCTCGATGCCGCTCGCTGAGCACACCATCGGTCTTGTCCCTCTGTCCGAGAAAGCTCACTGTGCGATCAGTACAGTCTGGATTTGGGTTGGGCTGAGCTGTGGAAGCAAGCGTTGCAGCTCGGCGAGCTTATGCAGTCTGCGGGATGTGGGCCGCGCGGCGCTTTCTCCACAGACTGTGGATAACGCGGTTCGTCGAGATCGAAACGCGCCGGGTGCCGCACGTGGAGATCGTGGATCGATCTGTTCTACACGGCGGACGATGCGGGCGTTGAACTCGGCCGACCACCGACAGTTCGCAAGTCTGTTGGCTGCAGCCGTCCACGTGAAGATTGGGCGGAGACGCCCAACGTCATCACCCTGAGACCTTCCTCGCTCGTCAATGACTTGCAGCGCCCAGGCGAGTAGGAAGGCGTCGTTCATCTGGAGAAGCTGGTCTCTCCGGCCACGGGACGGACGTCGTCTGAGGACGGTGTCCGGCCACGCTCGTCCGATCCCCTGCCGTGGGAGTAACGAGCGCTGCACGCTGGGCCATCTGATGAATCGCGGGCGCGCACACGGACCAGCAGCTGGGCTTCCCATACCTGCTAACCGGTGCGGTGGCGAGCTCGGGCCACCGCACCGGGCAGTCGCCATCTCTCGTGTGGACGCCCGGACTGCATGCCGAATGTCGCCGTTCGCGGACGGGGCCTGCACCGTCCCACCGGCCTGGCAGTCGAGCCCGGCACCAGGCATCGGACTATCCACCGTCCGGTTCCTGAGTCGGGACCAAGGTGCCGCCTTGGGGCCGCTTGTGGGATGCGTGGTCATGGTCGGTTCGGGGCGTTGTGCTGGTGGTGGTTGTCCCCAGTGCACTGGAGCGACGGTGGTTGGGGACGTGGTTGGGGATTCTCGGTGGGCAACGTTGTCCACCGGGCACACGGGGTTGGGGAGGCCGCTCGTCCACAGCGTGTGAAAGCGGTGTGGGCAAGGACGCGCCGGACCCGGCTTAGTCGCTGGTCAGCGGCTTATCCACGACGTGGATAAGTGGTCCCACTGGTTGGGGACGAGCTGGGGAAGAATGGTGGACGCGGCACCCGGCGTCCGTACCCAGGATGTGAACCATAGTTATCCACAGGTTGTGGATTCCGTGTATGACGCCCCGGCCATGTGGATGATGGAGGGGTGGCGCGTGGTGGGGCCACAAGGACCGTGGAAAGCCTGGCCGTTCTGGGGATCTGCCTGTGGACGCGAGCTCCAGAGCGCCTGTCGGCACGACGAGGGAGGTGTGTGCAGACGCTGTCCCCAACCTGTGGATAACAGCGCCTAGAGGTCCTTCGCCAGGGGGTGACGAGGCTCGTAGATCGGCAGTTCTCCACCGCTCGGTAGCCTGATCGCGGCGAGTAGCCCCCAGCTCTGCTCGGTGACGGGGACGTCGACTTGGACGCCGCGGGCACCCAGCCCTTCGAGCGTGGTCTGGATGTCGTCACACATGAGGTAGAACTCGTGCCGCGGCTCGCCCTCGGTGGGATGCGCCGCGAGTTCGGCCGGCGGCAGCTTGAAGATCAGCCAGCCATGCCCCGCGTCGACGTCCGGAAATCCGAGGACGTCCCGGATGAATGCGCGGTCCGCCTCGGCGTCGCGGCTGTAGATGATGACGTGCGCCCCGTTGATCATGACTCCCCCTCGGTTCTCGTCTGGTCTTTCCCCCGGGTACGGGCCGAATCGCGAGAAGGTCTCGCCGATCGCGGGATGAGGGTGGCGGCGTCCTTCGTTGGCCTGTGTATGGACCGCACGTCCCGGTTCAACGTCCGGATGATGTCGAGCGCTGCGCCACGCCCGGCGGGGTGGGGACACGCATCCGTGCGATGGCCCGACAACGGCGTCACGCGGCATGGGAACCCCCGCCCGACCTGCGAACATCAGTTCGAATGCGTGCTACGCTCGCCGCATGGGGCACTTGTTGAACGAGCCGGTCCGCGCCGAGCACGACCTGGCAGGACGGCTCACCGCGTACGAATGGCGCGGGGTGCGGTACGCCGTGGACGAGGTCTTGAAAACGTACGGCACAGCCCAGGAGGGCCGGGTCTATCGGGTTCGGGTCACGGGGGCCGAGGGAGTGGCCGTCGCGGAGCTTGGCCGTGACGCCGACCGGTGGCGGCTCCGCCACGTCTTCTCCGCTTGAGCGCCTCACGAGAGCCCGACCCGCCCGGCAGACCGAGCCTCAGACAGAACGGCCAACCGATCAGCAGCCCACCGCCCCCCTCCCCGAGCGGCCTGCCGAGGTAGATTCCGAACGGCCCATCTACCCGCGACTCGTGCGCGTCACCATCTCCGTAGGCCAGACCACCAACAAGCCGCCTGTCGATCCGACGAGGATTCTGGGCCTGTGCCAGAACCGCTTGCGGCGGCAGTCACAGCGCCGCGCCCGGCTACTCGGCTCGGGCCGTCGGTTGACCCCGGGGGTGAGCGGCCTGCGGGTATCGGCGTCCGGCACCTGGCCAACGCGCATTCCAAGTGGGGAAACACTCCTCGGCCTGAGTGGGACGCCGAGGTGTGGTCTAGCGGGCCAGGTAACCGTTGGGAGGATGTGCCGGTCGAGCCTGGGGCTTCGCCGTCTGCGCGGCATGTGGCTTCTTGCTGGCGCAGCAGTGGCCAGGCGTCAGGCGGACTGGTGAGCTTGTGCGTGGGCGATCGGATAAGGCGGTTTGTCAGGGGGCTGTTGAGATGCGGTTCGACGACCTAGCTGACACCTGGCCGGATGGCCCGGATGGCCCTGACGGGGCCGTCGTGGCTGGGGCTGGGTGGTCTGGGGATTCTTTGTCTGGACGGTCGGGTGAACTTGGGCGTGGGCAGCCGGGTGGCCTCGGAGCTCAGCAACTAGTCGGTGGGCCGGTCGGACGGCGTAGTGTGCCTCGGTCTGAGCGGATTGCAGAGGTGTGGCCAGGTGGTGGCGCTGTTGGGAGTGGGGTCCCCGGTGAGGGGTGGTCTGGGGATCGGACGTTGTGGACGCGCGTTGACGGGGTTCAAGGCGCGCCGCTCGACCTCCTGACGGCGCGGATCGGACGGCGGCACTATGCGCCGCATATCCATGACGAGTACGCCATCGGGGTGACCGTCGCTGGTCTGGAGACGATGCGTTACCGGGGCGAGAAGGTCTACTCGGGGGCGGGGAGCCTCGTCGTGGTCGAGCCGGGGGAGGCGCACACGGGCGGCCCGGCTCGTCCGGAAGGGTTCGCCTATCTGTGCGTGTATCCGGGTGCCGAGTTGCTGGGCGCTGCGGTGAACTCGGACGAGGAGCCCGCGTGGCCGCACTTCCGGGAGCCGATCATCGACGATGCACAGCTCGGCGAGGCGTTGCGGCTCGCGCATCGCGCGCTGCGTCTGGGACAGGACCAGTTGGAGGGCGAGTCCCGGCTGCTCGGAGTGCTGGGCGCGCTCGTCCGGCGGCATGCGGGTCCGAACCTGGAGGAGGCTCCGCGACGTCGCGGCACCGACGTCGGCCGGATCGCCCGCGTCGTCGCGGCGCGCCTGTCGGACGAGATGCTCGCCCCGCCGACACTCGCCGAGGTCGCGGGCGATCTGCAGCTCTCGCGGTACCAGCTGCTGCGCGCCTTCCGTGACGCCATGGGCATGCCGCCGTACGCGTGGCTGGCCCAGCACCGGGTCAGCCGAGCCCGTGCGCTGCTGGACGCGGGACACCGCCCGGCGGAGGCCGCGACGCTCGTCGGGTTCGCCGACCAGGCGCACCTCACGCGCTGGTTTCGGCGCGTGGTGGGCGTCACGCCTGGCGCGTACCGCAACAGCGTTCAAGACAGTGCGGCGCGCCGTCCCGCATCCTGAACTCGTCCGTTCGTCGGCGGACGGACGGGAACGGAGGTCGCGTTGAGTCGCCGTGGCTGGGTGTTGTTCGCGCTGATGGGCGTCTTGTGGGGCATCCCCTATCTGATGATCAAGGTGGCGGTCGAGGACGACGTCTCGGTCCCGATGATCGTATTCACCAGGACCGCCCTCGGCGCCGCCGTCCTGCTGCCGCTGGCGCTCCGGGCGGGCCAGCTCGACGTGGTCCGCCGGCATTGGCGCCCGCTCCTGGTGTTCACGGCGGTGGAGATCCTGGGACCCTGGGCCCTGCTCTCGGACGCCGAGAACCGGCTGACCAGCTCCATGACCGGGCTGCTGATCGCCGCCGTCCCGATCGTCGGGGTGGTGCTGGCCAGGCTCACCGGTGATGGAGAGCGGCTCGGGCCGGTGCGCTGGGCGGGGCTGCTGGTCGGGCTGGCCGGCGTCGGCGTCCTCGCCGGACCGCATCTCGGCGGTGGCAGCACATGGGCTATCGGCGAGGTCATGCTGGTGGCACTCGGCTACTCCATCGCCCCGATGATCGCGACCCGGCGGATGCGGGACCTGCCGAGCCTGCAGATGGCCGCGTTCTCGCTGGCCGTCGCCGCGCTCGTCTACACCGGCCCGGCCGCCGCCACCTGGCCGGACTCGATGCCTAGCGGACGCGTCCTCGCCGCGCTCATCGGGCTCGGACTGCTGTGCACGGCGCTGGCGTTCATCGTGTTCTTCGAGCTGATCCGGGAGGTCGGCACGTCCAGGGGCATGGTGTTCACCTATGTGAACCCGGCCGTCGCGGTCGTCGCCGGGGTCGTGTTCCTCGGCGAGCCCCTCAGCGGGACGATCATCGCCTCCTTCGCGCTGATCCTCGGCGGCTCCATCCTCGCGACCGCCGCCCCTCGCAGCCCGGCGCCCACCAAAGCCGAGCCTCCGGCCCGGGACGCCGTTGTCGAGCCCGAAGAAACCTCGGCCTGCTGACCTGCCGGAACGAGCGCGCGCAACGAGCATGACCAGGACCGTCCCTGGTTATCCACAGCCGCCCACAATGCACAGGTACCGGTGCCAAGGCACCCATACTGGCGTCAGCGCTGCCGTACCGACATCAGCAGCCGCCCCCGCTCTGGCGCATCGACCGCGCCACCGGGTGCACCGGACCGCGGACGTCAGGCGCTGGGTGTCGCCCATCAGGCGTCGGGCGCGCTGGGCACCGAACGTCGGGCCGTTGGACGTCGGGTTGCCGCGTCGGGCATCGGGTGCCGCGTGCCGGACGTCGGCGCCGGACGTCGGGTGCTGTCATCAGGCGTCGGGCGGGCCGGGTGCCGGCTTCGGGTGTCGGCTGCGCCCGTCGGGCGTCGGGCCCGGCCCATCAAGCATTGGGCGCGCCAGGCGTCGGACCTCGGGTTCGCCGATCGGGCGTCAGGCTCGGCCATCGGGTGCCAGCATCGGGCGTCTGGTGCTGGACGTCTGGTGCGAGCCACCGAGCGCCGCCCATGAGGCGTCGGACCTCGGGTGTCGGTCACCGGGCGTCGGGTATCGGGTGCCGGACCTTGGGCGCCGCCGGGGCGTCATGTGTTGGTTGCCGGTCACTGGGTACGCATCGGGCGCGCCGGGCGTCGGGCGGTGGATGTCGGGTTGCTGGGCGTCGGGCGCCGGGTTGCGCCCATCGGACGTCGGACGGCGGGCTACCGATTAGGCATCGGGCGCGCAGGGCGTCGTGCCGCTGATCGGGCGTCGGGCATGGCCACGGTGCAGGGTTCTGGGCGTCGCCCATCAGGCGTTGGGCGTCGGGTGCCACACATCGGGCGTCTGGTGCCGGAGCGTCGCACATTAGCCGTCGAGTGCCGGGCGTTGGACGCCGGGCGTCAGGTGTCGGGCACTGAGTGTTAGGGCGTCAGGCGCTGGGCGCTTGGGTGGTGGGATGGGGCCGGGGTGTTGGGGGGTTGGGTCTCGAGGTGCTTGGCAGTGGTGTGGGAGCGCGGAGAAGTGGTGTGGATCGGAAGATTGTGGACTCTGTTCGTCCTCGGTAATTGGTGGGGGTCAGCGGAGGGTGACGATGAACTTGCCTGGCTTGCCGATGTTGCCGGCTGGGTCGATGGCTCGGTATTCGATGGTGTGTCGGCCTTTGCCTACCTTGCCGTAGGTGAGGCTGTCGATGACGGTGCCGTTCTCCGTGAACAGCCAGGGGGCGGACGAGTCGGTCGGCCAGCCGAAGTAGTTGAACCAGCCGTCCCCGTCGACGCGGAACTCGGAGACCACGACACCCGGGCGGTCGTCCGCGCCGGTCAGGCGCATAGTGAACGGTCCGTCGAAGACGTACTCGGGTGTGCGGCCTGGACGGGTCCGGCTGTGCGTCGCCTTCGACAGTTCGTACTTCACTGTTGGGCCCTGCGCGTCGATCGTCCAGGTCCGGCTCTTGGAACCGACGCGTGCGACCAGCTGATGCGTGCCCTTGGACAAGCGGAACCGTGCGAGATCGATGTCCCGGTCGCCGCCGCGTACGCGGCGCCCGTCCAGCTCCCAGCGGACGGTCGGGATGCTCTGCACCGGATGGGTCGTCTCCGCATACACGACCGATTCGCTCCCGACAGGCTTGTCGGTCGGCGTGGACGAGCTGAAATCGACAGGAATGTTGTCCGGCGGGGTCGTCAGACCGGTGTCGACCGTCCACGTGCGCACCTGGGTGAGTGCGGGCGATGAGCGTACGACCGGGTCACGGACGAAGTCGGTGGGGTCGGTGACTCTCGCCTGGACGGTGTGCGTGCCCTCCTTCAGGTGCAACCGCGACAGATCGAGATTGGGGCCCTTCTGCACTGTCTTACCGTCGACCGTCCATGTGACGGACAGCTGGTGTCCGGACGGATGCATCGTCTCGACCCACAGCACACGGTCATCCCCCACTGGCACGGTCGTTGGAGTGTGGGCTTGGACGAGGTTGACCTTGGCTGAGATCTGCTGCGTCATCCGTTCGCGCGACACCTGGTCGAAGTAGTAGCCCAGCGTCTTCATCATCGAGTGCTGGCTCGGCCTCCACACGCCCTTACTGAAGTAGATGCCGCCCTCGTACCGTCCTATGGTTCCTCCGGACTCGCTTCGTTCGCCGAGCCACCGCCACCATTTCTTCTTCTGCGCCTCCATCTCCTGCTCGGTCATGAGCGTGTGGTGGAGGGAGTCGGGCTCCGGACCGCTGTACGTCCCGCCAGGAACACCCCGCTGGTAGTAGTCGTACTCGTCGTGCAGTCCACCGAGCGAGTGGCCGAGCTCGTGCGGTGCGATGAGAGCCGACATCGCGTTGCCGCCCGAGGCCGTCGCATAGGCGCCGCCTGCACCGCCGTAGGTGTCGCTGTTGGCGAGCGCGAGAATCTGCCGATTCGCTTGGGTCGTCCCTGGGACGAGGTCGGCGAAGGTCTTGGCGGCCGCAGAGTTCATGACGAGAAGCCGCTGGACGCCGTCCTCCCTGCAGCCACTCCAGAACGCCATGCTCAGCGGAGTGGTGCGGCGTGGGGACGACAGCGACGGGTCACAGCTCACCCCAGACTCACCGGACGGGATCTCGACCGCGTACACGTTGATGTAGCTGCGATACGACTTGAACGGCTCGATCGTCCACAGGTCGTTGAGGTGCTCGGCGTAGTGGGCGCGGAACTTGGGCATGTCCGTCGACGTGTAACCGTCCCCGAGTATCACGAGGTTGAAGCGGGTGGCGGGGTTACCGGTGACCTGGACCGGAACCACTGTCGCGTCCGCAGGGTCGGCCGCCCGGTCGGCAGCCCGCGCGGTGGCCACGGACATGGACAGGACGGTCACGACCGCCGCCCCGATCGCCGTCGTCCTACCCGTCCACATGCGCAGACCTCCTCGCGGCGGCGCACGCGGCAGGCGAGGGCCGCCCGGGGGTCGCTGCGCCCGACACATCCCGCTGACCGCGGCGACCGTGGATCGCCGGCTGTTGATCGCCGATCGCTGATCAAGCAGGACTTTTCCGGATTATCGCCTGAAGATCCGGATTTGTCGCTACCGCTTTGCGCGCTGTCCGTCCGCCATGGCCCGCGTCACCCGCGTCCCGCCCACCCGCCGCTGCACCGCCGCGGACAGGACGGGCGCGAGCCCGCCGATCCTGGCCCCGAGCCGCAGCCCGAGCGGCGCCACGTCGATCTCGGCGACGTTCCGCGCGATGGCCCGGACGGTCGCCCGCGCCACGTCCTCCGGCGACCGGGTGCCGACGCCGCGCGGCAGCGTGACGCCGGTTTCGGCGAACATGCCCGCGTCCCGGATGAACCCCGGGAAGATCGTCGACACGCCGACGTGGTGTGGTCGCAGGTCCTCGCGCAGCGCCAGAGCGAACCCGCGCATACCGAACTTCGTCGCGTTATAGAGGGACGCGTTCCCGGACGCCGTCTTCCCGGACAGCGACGACACGAACACCAGATGACCGCGGCCACTCTCGGCCATCCGCGCGCTCGCGAGCTTCGCCATCACGATCGGCGCCCGCAGGTTCACGTCGAGCGCCCGGTCGATGTCGGTGATCGAGTAGTCGGCCAGCAGCCCGGATGCAGGCAGCGCCGCGTTCGCGACGAGCACGTCCACCGGGCCCGCCGCGTCCAGCAACCGCTCGGCCGCCGCGCGGTCCGCCAGATCGGCGGCGATGGCCCGAGCGTCGCCGCCGAGTTGCTCGGCCAGCGGTTCCAGGACGTCCACCCGCCGCCCCGTCAGGACGAGCCGCGCACCGCGCCCCGCCAGCGCCACCGCGATCGCCCGCCCGATCCCGCCACTGGCACCGGTCAGTAGGACGTTCGCTCCGCGCAGTTCCATCTCGCGATGATCCCGCATAGGTGAACACTTCTCATCCTTGTCACATCCCTGAGCCGCCACCATGCTCACCCTGGGCACCACCACGGCGACCACTCGTGCGATCCGCGACCGGGCCGATCCGCAGGCGGACGGCGCAGATGCACGGACAAACGGGCCAGCTGGGCGGACGGGCTACTGAGCTGCGCGGCCGGACCGCCTGAACGTGCGGCCGGACGAGCCCAAGGTGCGATTGGGCGGCTCGGATGCGCGGCAGGTCTGAATGTGGTGGGAGGACGGCCCATGTGCGCGGGGCGGGTGGCCTTGAGACGCGGGACACGGCCCATATGTGTGGCCGGGCGGTCCCTGGATCTGTAGGCGGGCCTGCCTGAATCTGTGGGCGGACGGACGGGCCGGATGTGCGGATGTGCGGGTGAAGGGCCTATATGGGGGATTCGAACCCTGGTCACCCGGCTTGCAAAGCCGGTGCTGTGCCAACTGTGCTCGTGGAGAG
Source organism: Actinomadura sp. 3N508 (assembly GCF_044326375.1). Taxonomy (NCBI): domain Bacteria; kingdom Bacillati; phylum Actinomycetota; class Actinomycetes; order Streptosporangiales; family Thermomonosporaceae; genus Actinomadura; species Actinomadura sp. 3N508. Next base: position 33,051 of record NZ_JBIRAX010000010.1, on the reverse strand, counting down.
CGGCTCAGGCGGGTGGGTGGCCTGGGTGTGTGTGGGTGGGTCGGGTGTGTGTGGCTGGGGGCCGCGTGTGTGGGGAAGGGTGCCTGGACTTGTGCACGGGGGCGGAGTTGTTGGGTCAGAGGCCGATTCGCCACAGCAGCAAGATGACCGACGACAGCACCAGTCCGGCCGAGCCGATGACGACCTCGCCCAGCGCGATCATCGCGGCGCATCCCGTCGCGGTCATCCCGGCCGCCAGCACCAGCCCCCGGGCCCCGGACGGCTCGTCGTCCGGCGCGCCCGAATCGAACTCGCGTTCCCAGCGGCGGAAGTCGTCCTCTGCCATCGGCTCTCCCGAAGGTCGTCACCCCGGATTATGCGGCGGTCCGGGCGGCCCGGCGAGATGGCGCGGGGGTGAGGGCATCCGCACCAGGATTTGGACGCCGGGTCCGATACCGGTGAGGGGGTGCGGATCGCCCGGGAACGGTTGCTAGGCTGCGGAGAGCCTGGGGGCAGCAGTCGCTGATGTGAGGTCCCCCAGGGTTTGACTGAATAGTCGAGGTGAAGGGGTCCCACCGTGAAGAAGCTGCTCATTCTGGCCGTCGTCGCACTCGGTGGTTTTGCTGTCTGGCGCCGGCTGCAGCAGGACCGTGCCGAGCTGGACCTGTGGACCGAGGCCACGTCGTCCGACAACTGAGCGTTTCTCATCCCGCCCGTCCGCGGAGCCAAGGTCGGCGCGGGCGGGGATGAGAGGTGTTCACCGACGCAGGCGATAAGGTCCCCGGCGTGAACGAAGCAGCCCCGATCACCGTCGCCTGCCTCGATCTCGCCGGGACCACTGTCGCGGACGGCGACACCGTCCGCACCGCCTTCGCCGAGGCGATCGCCACTCTGGGGATCGTCTCCGGCACGGCGGCGTACGACCGTGCCCTGGCCCGGTTCCACGAATCGCGCGGCGGCCCGAAACTCGACATCTTCCGTTCCCTCTTCGACGAGGACCGCGCCCAGGCGGCGAACCTGGCGTTCGAACGCTCCTACGACGACCTCGTCGACCGTCGCGGCCTGGAGCCCGTCCCCGGCGCCGACGACGCCCTTCTGTGCCTCCGCACCGCAGGAATTCGCGTCTGCCTCCTCACCGGCTTCGGCCGCAGCACGCAGGCGCGCATCATCGACACCCTCGGCTGGTGGGACCGCGTCGACCTGACCCTCTGCCCGGCGGACGTCCCCCGCGGCCGCCCGTGGCCCGACCTCGTCCTCACCGCCGCCCTCCGCCTCGGCGTGGACGACGTCCGCCACATCGCCGTCTGCGGCGACACCGCCAACGACATGCTCACCGGCCGCCGATCCGGCGCGTCCATCGTCGCGGGCGTCCTCACCGGCGCCCATGATCGCGACCGCCTGCTCGCCGCCGGCGCCACCCACATCCTCCCCAGCGTCGCCGCCCTCCCCGGGCTGATCCTCCCGGCCAGCGTCGATGACACGGTGACCGCCGACCACAGGTAGGCTGGTCCCCGCTCGAGGGGCCTTAGCTCAGTTGGTAGAGCACCGGCTTTGCAAGCCGGGTGTCAGGGGTTCGAATCCCCTAGGCTCCACCCACCAGAAAGCCCAGGTCTGTATCAAGATTCCGACCTGGGCTCTCGGCTGTCATGATCACTTCTTCCGCTTCCGTGCCTGTTGTATGTGTCATATGTGTGTATAGCGACACGTTCACCAGCCCATCCCTCCGGTCGAGCGCCGCGAGGTATGCGGGTGCCTCAGAGGTGGCGATCAGACAGGCCCCATGGTCTCTCGTCGCTTGGCGGCCCATCTGCGAAATCTCCAGCGATACATCGGCCCGGCCGCGAACCGGAAACTCGCCCTGTTCCCGTCCACGGTGAGCCGAAGCCGCCCAATGGTCGGGGATCCGTCGGTTGGATGCAGCCATAGCCGCAGCAGCCGAGTGCGGAGGAACGCCGTCCACGTGTCCTCTCCCCGATCGGCGCGGAGCAGCGGCCGGACGGCGTCGAACGACGCAAAGGCAAGAAGCTCGCAGCACACTGTGGGTTGATCACGCTCGATCTCCTGTAGCAGGGCGATCGGTCGGCTGCGTCCCAGCATGAGCACGTAATCAGGCCTGTCCATTTCCGCCGCTCCCCGTCGCCCCGGGCGCTCGGTCTTAATGCCCCATAGCGTCTCGCAAGTGGAGGAAACTCAGGTCACGCGAGGGCGTGGAGTTACCGCCGAACGATCCGAGAACTCAGCGGCAGAGCAGCTCGACCGTGACGCAGATGCTTCATAGTCGCGTCCACACGTTCTCGCCACCGCGCATCGCCTCGATCAGGGCTCGGCTGTAGCCGCTCGCCATGACCACGTCGTTGATGCGGTCCTTCGGGGCGTGGTGTGGCGCAAGCTCCTTGACGATTCGCGCGATGGTCTCCCGAACGTCGTGCAGCTCTTTCGCCATCGAACGCTCTCGTTCGCCGAGTCGCTGCAACTCCTGATAACGCCAGTCGGAAGCTGGTTTCCCATCGCTCATGCACCGCACTGTAGAGCCAGCCGACAGGCTGACGGCGATCATGACTGGACGGACACGTCCGACCAGATCAACGCACCACCGGAAGGTCGGCAGCGCCACCACCGAGGGCCGCATCAGCTGGTAGAGCACCCCTAGGCTCCAGCCGCCCGTCGGTTGATCGTGGCCACATTCGGCGCGGCTGACACCTCAGCCCGCGGGTCGGCCGTCGAACGAACATGCGCCGACGATCACCCCGACCCCGCTTCCTCATTTACTACGAATACGAGGACGCCCCGGCGCCACAACGGTTCCGCGACCTGCTGCTCAGCATCGCCGACGTCGCCACCTTGGGCTCGATCGTGACGGCATTCGTCATCATGTGGGACCGCTGGTAGGGGGACCGACCCGAGACGCCCTGGAGGCACCAGACCAGCCTGGTTATCCACAGGCGGACGTATGCCGGCTCATAACTTTCGATCGGCGCGATGATGCGGTCGGACTCGTCGTCGTCCTGGGGTGTGCTGGCGGTTGACGGCTTGGCCAGCGCGAGGCTGGACGGTCAGTCTGCGAGGGTGCCGACGGCGAACCAGAGTCCGACCATGCCCGGCAACGTCAGGGGGACCACCGCCAGTGCAGCCACCCGGCGCGGAACACTCCGCACGATGCGGCCGGTCAGCAGGTTAAGCGCGCGGAGCCAGGCCAGGCAGGCGGCGACAAGGCAGAGACCACTGAAGACGAACCACATCTCCGCGCTCAAGGCGTTCACGTTCAGGACGGTAGCCAGCGGCGGTCATCGTCCACAAACCATGCCCAGGTGGGAAGCCGATGCCTTGGGGGCGGACGTTCTGTCGGCTGCGCGTCCCTTCGTTGGTGTGTTGGTCACGTGCTGGGCAAGTTTGGAGGCATGGACATCAACAGCGTGATCGTCGACTCCGCTGATCCGGATCGGCTGGCCGCCTTCTGGAGCAAACTGCTGGACCGGCCGGTGGCCGCGCGTTCCGGGCCTTATGTATGGCTCGAGCGCAGAAACGGGTTCGGCATGGGCTTCCAGCGCACGGACGGCTCCAAAGCCGGAAAGAACCGGCTTCACCTGGACCTGGAGTCGGACGATCCGGCTGCCGAACAGGCCACGGTGGAGGCGCTGGGCGGACGCCGGCTGACCGAGTACGACCCCGGCGGCTTCCTCGTCATGGCCGATCCCGACGGAAACGAGTTCTGTATCATCCCCAAAGGCTCGTTCGAGCTCGACGACGAAGGGCGGGCCGACTACCTAACTGCCTGACGAGAGACGCGGAGGCTACCAAATCCCGCCGCCCTCGCCCCGCGCTCGCCCTTGCCACACCCCACCCTCGCGCCGTCGCTTGCGGTGTGCTGCGCACGACGGCGCAGGTCGGGGTGGACGGCGGTGTCACGCTTTCTGTCTGCGTCTGCCATGCGGTGCGGGCATTAGCCGATGGTGGACGAATCGTCCGGCATGTGGGCGAGCGGGAGCGGGTTTGGCCGAGGACGTTTTCGTGTGCGGCGGCGACGGGCCAGGCTCCGTCTCTGCGGACTATTCGCTCGGGCGGATTTTTTTTGGGGCGGGGTGATGGTGAATTTGTTGTTGATCTTCACGCTTCCCCCGTCGTAGCAGTTGTGGGGGGTCCCAGACCTTCAGACCACTGTTGAGGCCGGCGCGGACGCGCTACCGGGCATGACGAACGCTGCCATGAGAATGGTGATGCTGGCGACGAGGGATGATGTGGGCCTTCGCATGATTCCTCCACTGTCGGGGTTCCTGGGGGGTTACGTCAGGGCGACGCTACGGACGTAGGCCCAATCTGCAAGGAGGTTCGGGAACCCGTGGTCATCTCGATTGGCATTTGATCACAAAGTTCGAGGTGATGATCGCTGGTGGGGAAATTGTGTTGCTGGGGTGATCTCTGAGGTCGCCAAGTTCGATCAGATGGCGGCAGAAGCCGGGATGACCGGCTCTGGCCTCGGGTGAAAGACTCTGCCGGAAAACGGATTTCAGGCGAGCTGTTGGCGCGCGGTCGGATGTGTGAGGCGGCCGCCTCGCTGCACGCGGGGCGGCCGCCGTTTGGGGCCCTTAGCGGCCGGGGGTGCGCTGTGACTCTGCACCCTGGGCGAAGGCGGCGCGGAAGGTGATCTCGCCGAAGATCCCGTCGGCGTCGATCTCCTTGCGCTCCTGGAAGCGCTTGACCGCCGCGGTCGTTGACGGGCCGTACTGGCCGTCCACGACGAGCGCCGAGTCCTGCAGGACCCTCATCGCGTACTGGATGCCCTTGACCTGGGCCGTCAGGCCGCTACCCGCACCGACCTCGCCGCCGTCGTCACGGAGCGCGCTCCAGGTCTCGATGTCGAGCTTGCCCGTCTGGGGCAGGTCGTGCGACTTCTGGTACTTCTGCAGCGCCGGTCCGAGGTTCGCCGGCCAGCCCTCGCCGGCGGACGTCGGGGTGCAGTCGTCGTAGAACTTGAACTGCACCAGGTAGCAGCGGGCGGACGCGATGCGGTAGTCGCTGTCGCCGGGGCCGAGCTCCACCCACGGCTGCGACTCGATGGCCCGGACGACCGCGGGATCGGTCTTCGGGCCGTCCGCGTTGGCCGTTCGCATCGCGCCGAAGCTGGCGCCGATCGCCAGCAGTGTCATCGCGACGCCGAGCACCACGCGTAGCAAGATCTTCATCTGTGGAATCCCCCGTTCCGGTCGATTGGATCCTGTACTTCGGTGTGATGCCGACCGGTGGCGAATTGTTCTCGGTAATCCCGGACTATTTGCGCAGCCCCTGCTGACGAATAGAGAACGGGACGGGTTTACATGGTCTCGCATAATTTACTCAAATTGGCGTTGGCCCGGCAGCGGCGGTGGCGGCTGTGGCAGCGGCGTGCTCCCGCTGCCACAGGGACCGGTAGAGGCCGGGGCGGGACACCAGGTCGGCGTGCGTCCCGCGGTCGGTGACGCGGCCGCCGTCCAGGACGACGATCTCGTCGACGGCGTCCAGGCCGGTGAGGCGGTGGGTGACGAGCAGTGTCGTCCGGCCTTCGGTGGCGGTCAGCAGGTCGGCGGTGAGGGCGTCGGCGGTCGCGATGTCGAGGTGCTCGGCGGGCTCGTCCAGCAGGAGGATCGGGAAGTCGGCGAGGAGTGCACGGGCGAGGGCGATGCGCTGGCGCTGGCCGCCGGACACCTGCGCGCCGTGCTCACCGACCCGCGTGTCGAGTCCCTGGGGAAGCGCGTCGATCCAGTCGAGGAGGCGGGCGCGGCGTAGGGCGTCGCGGATCTCGGTGTCGGTCGCGGTGGGACGCGCTAGGCGGACGTTCTCGCCGATGGTCGAATCGAATAGGTGGGCGTCCTGTGCGCAGAGGCCGATGATGCGGCGGACGTCGTCGCCCCTGAGGGATCGCATGTCTACATCGTTGAGTGTCGTCCTGCCGGTGGTGGGCTCTAGGAACCGGAGAAGGACGGCGGTGAGTGTCGTCTTGCCTGAGCCACTCGGGCCGACGATTGCGCAACGGCGGCCGGGGGCCAGGTCTAGGGAAATGCCGTCCAGGACGTAGGGGCCGTTAGGCGTCCACCGGGCGCGGAGGTTTTCGACCCTGAGGGTGTAGGGCGCCGCAGGGAGCGGTGTGGCGGTGGCTGGGTCGTGTGTTGGCTCAGGGGTGTCCAAGACGGCGAAGATGCGCGAGGCAGAGCGGCGGACACGCTCCAGATATTGCGCGGCTAGCGGCAGCCCGGCGACGACCTCGAAAGCGGCCAACGGCAGTAGGACGACCACTGCGAGAAGCACCCCGTCGAGCGTCCCAGAGCGGACGGCCGGGACGCCGACGGCGAGACTGCCCCAGACGGCCAGACCGCCCGCGAGAGCGGAAATCGCCGCACCCAGACCAGCGGTGGCGGCGGAACGAGCCGACGCGCGGGTGAAGTCGCGGTCGAGTTGGCGTGCTGTGGCGAGGTGCCCAGGGGCGGCGCCGTAGGCGATGAGTTCGGGTGCGCCCTGGAGGGTGTCCACTACGTGGGTGGTGAGGTCGGCGCGCAGGTCGGTCGTGCGGTGTTCGGCGCGGCGCGCCATGGCGGCCGAAAGCCAGGGGGCGACGACGCCTGCGAGCAGAAGCGCGCACAGTAGGACGGCCCCAGCCGACGGAAGCAGCGCCCAGGCGAGACCAACGGACGCGCCGCCAACGACAGCGGCGACCGTGCAGGGCAGGAGCACGCGCAGGAAGAGGTCCTGGACGGCGTCGACGTCCGCGACGAGCCGGTTGAGCAGGTCGCCGCGGCGGAAGGCGGGGAGGCCGCCGGGCGCGAGCCGCTCCAGCCGTTCGTACACGCGGGCGCGCAGGTCCGCGAGGATCCGGAAGGTCGCGTCGTGGCCGATGAGGCGTTCGACGTAGCGGAACACGCCGCGTCCCAGCCCGAAGGCGCGGACGGCGACGATCGCGACCATCAGCATCAGCACCGGCGGATGCTGCGCGGCGCGCGAGATGAGCCACGCCGAGGTGGCCATGAGCCCGACACCGCTGCCCAGCGCCAGCACGCCGAACAGGACGGCGAGCCCGAGCCGCCACCGGGCGGGACGGGCGAAACCGAGCAGCCTAATGATCATGCCACCCTCACCAATGCTGGAAGTTCTGCGTTGGCCGGACGCTGGTGGGTGGAAACGTGCAGCCATAGCCGCACCGTCCGGGCCAGGTGCGCAGGCTGCGCCAGGGCGCGACTCACGGTTTCGTTGCGCAGCTCGCCTGGCGGTTTGGGCTCGAGGTCGGCCGTGATCGAGCGTCGCATCGCTCCACAAGATGTCCGCTCAGGTCCGCGTCGGCATCGCCGAGCCGTCCGCGGCGGACGCCTGTACGCGGGTGAGACCGACTTCGAGACACGCCCTAGGCGGGCTGAGGTGTTGAGCTGGACGAGCGTGGGGATGCGCCGCCATTGGGCAACCCCGCCGGACGACGTACTGCCTCGCCGTCCGGCGGGTTGGGGGAGGGTGCCGAGCGGTGGGCGAGTGGGGATGTGTTGCCTGGGGGCGCCCACGGCCGGGTGAAGAGTCGCGGGTGTTGGGCGTCCGTGGGTGGGGGTCACGTCGTCACCGGCTCTGGGTGGAGGGGGACGGGGATCGTCCGGTCGGCGAGGGCGGCCAGGGCGGGGCGGTGGGCGACCAGGATCACGGTGCGCGACGCGGCGAGGCGGCGGACGGCGTCGAGCACGGCCGCCTCGCTCTCCATGTCGAGGTTCGAGGTCGGCTCGTCCAGGAGGAGGAGCGGGGCGTCGCGCAGGAAGGCGCGGGCGAGGGCGATGCGCTGGCGTTGTCCGGCGGAGAGGCCGAGGCCCTGCTCGCCGAGCCGCGTGTCGAGTCCGTCCGGGAGGGCGTCGATAAACGGCAGGGCGTTCGCGGCCTGCGCGGCGGCGCGGACGTCGGCGTCGGACGCGTCTGGACGGCCCAGCCGGATGTTGGCGGCGATCGTCCCGGTGAACAGGTGCGGGCGCTGCGGGACCCATGCGATGCGGGCGCGCCAGGCGTCCGGATCGAGGTCGGCGAGGTCGGCCCAGTCGACCAGGACGCGGCCCGAGTCGGGCCGGACGAAGCCGAGCAGCACGGCGAGCGCTGTGGATTTCCCGGCCCCGCTCGGGCCGGTGAGGGCGACCGTTTCGCCAGGGTGGACGGTGAGGGAGAGCCCGTCGAGGGCGGGGGCCTCACGACTGTCGTAGGTGACCGTTACGTTGTCCAAGCGGATCGTGGCGCGGGTCAGGTCGGGGACTTCGGTGCGGGTTCCCGTGGCGGGGGCGGGAGTTTCGAGGACCTCGAAGATCCGTCCGGCGGCGGTGAGGCCCTCGACGCTCGCGTGGTACTGCGCGCCGACCTGCCGCAGCGGCAGGTACGCCTCCGGCGCCAGGATCAGGACGAGCAGTGCCGTCTCCAGGCCCAGCCCGCCCTCGACCAGCCGGAGCCCGATGGAGACGGCGACGAGCGCGACGGAGATCGTCGAGAGGAGTTCGAGGACGAGCGCTGACAGGAACGCGATCCGGAGCGTCGACATCGTGGCGCGGCGGTGCCGGTCGGTGACCTCGCGGATCTTGTCCGCCTGGGCGCGGGCGCGTCCGAAGATCTTGAGGGTGGGGAGGCCGGCGACGACGTCCAGGAAGTGCGCGGACAGGACGGAGAGCGTGCGCCACTGCCGGTCCATCTTCCGCTGCGTGGTGAGGCCGACGAGGATCGCGAAGACCGGGATGAGCGGCAGCGTCACGGCGATCGTCACGGCGGACAGCCAGTCGCCCAGCAGGATCCGCGCGCCCACCGCCACCGGGACGATCACCGAGAGGACGAGCTGGGGCAGGTAGCGGGAGAAGTAGTCGTCCAGCGCGTCGATCCCGCGGGTGGCGAGGGTGGCCAGCTCGCCGCTGCGCTCGCCGGACAGCCAGCGCGGGCCGAGCCGCAGCGCGTGCGCGAGCAGCCGGGCGCGCAGCTGCGACTTCACGGCGGCGGACGAGCGGTGCGCGGCGACCTCCTGCAACCATGCGACGAGGGCCCGTCCGAGGACGACGGCGAGCAGGAGCAACAGCGGCGCGCGCAGCTCGCCGAGCGTGGCGTCGCCGAGGAACGCGCGGGTGAGCATCCCGGCGAGCAGCGTCGCCTGCGCGATGATCAGCCCTGCGGTAGCGGCACCGAGCACGACGGACGCGACAAGAAACGCACGGGTCGTCCGAGCATGCTTGAGCAGCCGAGGATCAAGAGGCTTCATCGCGCCGACCTACCCGACCGCACGTCCGGCACGTCCGGCACGTCCGGCGGGTTGGACGGCCCCTGCTGGTTCGGAGGCCCCTGCTGGCTGAGCGGTTCCTGCGGGCTCGGGGGTCCCTGGCGGGTCGGCGGTTCCTGTATGGGCGGCTCCTGCGGATTGGACGGTTCCTGCAGGCCGGGCGGCCCTTGCCGGTTCAGCGGTCCCTGCAGGCTTCGCTGTCCCTGCGGGTCCGGGGGTTCCTCCGAGTTCAGGGGTCCCCCAGGGTGCGCGGGTTCCTGCTGGTTGCGTGGTTCCTGCGGATTTGGCGGTTTCCGGGCGGTCCGTGGCGTCGGTGGGATGTGGGACGGGCCGATGCGCTTGCGGAAGACCCAGTACGTCCAGCCCTGGTAGATCATCACGATCGGGGTGAACACGGCCGCCACCCAGGTCATGATCTTGAGGGTGTAGGGCGTCGAGGATGCGTTCTCTGTGGTCAGGGTCCCAGCTGCGTTGAGGGTGGACGGCATGACGTCCGGGAAGAGCGAGGTGAACAGCGTTGCGACGGCGAGGACGATGGCCGTGCCGGTGCCGATGAACGCCCACCCTTCGCGGCCCCTCCGGTTGGCGACGGCGGCGACGGCCAGCCCGATCGCGGCGCCCCCGGCGGTCAGCCAGGTCACCGGCTTGCCGTGGTCGAGCTGCGTGATCAGCAGAAAGCTGCCGCCTGCGGCGATGGCCGCGACCGCGGCGACGCTCGCGATGAAACGGGCCCGCACCCGGATGTCGCCGGACGTCTTCAGCGCCAGGAACACCGCCCCGTGCAGGACGAACAGGATCATCGTGGTGAGCCCGCCGAGCAGCGCGTACGGGTTGAGCAGGTCGGCGAGCGTCCCGACGAACTCGTGGTCGGCGTCGAGCGGCACGCCGCGGACGATGTTCGCGAACGCCACACCCCACAGGAACGCGGGGACGAGGCTGCCCCAGAAGATCGCCTTGTCCCAGCGGGCCCGCCACCGCGCGTCGTCCCGCTTGCCGCGGTACTCGAACGCGACCCCGCGGATGATCAGCGACAGGAGGATGGCGAGAAGCGGCAGGTAGAAGCCGCTGAACAGCGTCGCGTACCACTCGGGGAACGCGGCGAACATGGCGGCGCCGGCGACGATGAACCACACCTCGTTGGCGTCCCAGACGGGCCCGATGGTGTTGATGACGACGCGCCGCTCGACGTCGTTCCGCCCCAGGACGGGCAGCAGCATGCCGACGCCGAAATCGAATCCCTCCAGGAAGAAGTAGCTCGTCCACAGGAAGGCGATGATGATGAACCAGACGGTGGTGAGTTCCATGATCGGCGTCCCTCAGTAGGCGAACGCGAGCGAGCGCTCGGATTCGTCGTCGGATTCGTCATCGGGAGGTGGCGGCAGCGCCTCGTCCTCGGACGGCGGTCCGGCCTTGGCGTACTTGAGCATCAGCCCGGCCTCGATCACCGCGAGGACGGCGTAGAGCGCGGTCAGCGAGGCGACCGAGATGAGCATCGACGACGCCGTCACACCCGGCGACACGCTGGCCGACGTCTTCATCACGCCGTACACCGACCAGGGCTGACGTCCCATCTCGGTGAAGATCCATCCGGCGGAGTTGCCGATGAACGGGAGCGTCAGCGACAGCATCCCGATCCGGTACACCCACCGGTTGGACGGCAGGCGCCCGCGCCGCAGCAGCCACAGCCCGGCGAAGGAGACGAGCGCGGTGACCATCCCGACCCCGACCATGAGCCGGAAGTTCCAGTAGATGGCGGGAACGAACGGCCGGTAATCACCGGGCCCGTGCCGTGCCTCCTCGGCCGCCTGGAGGTCGTTGATCCCCTTGACCTCGCCGTCGAAGGTGCCGGTGGCCAGGAACGACAGGACGCGCGGCACCTTGATCCCGAAGACCTCCTCGTCGCCGTCCGGCGTACCGAGCGTGAAGACCGAGAACGAGGCGGGCTGCTCGGTCTCGTAGAGCGCCTCGGCGGCGGCCATCTTCATGGGCTGCTGCTCGGTCATGACCTTGCCCTGCTGGTCGCCGCTGATCGCGACGCCGATCGACGCCACCGCCGTGACGGCCAGCGCCAGCCGCAGCGATGGCCGGAACACCTCCACGTTCTTCCGCCTCGCGAGATGCCACGCGCTGACGCCCGCCATGAACATGCCGCCGGTGACGAACGCCGCCGTGATCGTGTGCGGGAACGCGACGAGATGCGTCGGGTTGGTCAGGACGGCCCAGAAGTCGGTGAGGACGGCCCGTCCGGTCTCCTCGTCGATCCGGTAGCCGACCGGGTGCTGCATCCAGGAGTTCGCGGACAGGATGAAGAACGCCGACAGTTGCGTCCCGATGGCCACCAGCCAGATGCAGGCCAGGTGGACCCTCTTCGGCAGCCTGTCCCAGCCGAAGATCCACAGCCCGAGGAACGTCGACTCGACGAAGAACGCGAGCAGCCCCTCGATCGCGAGCGGCGCGCCGAAGACATCGCCGACGAACCGGGAGTAGTCACTCCAGTTCATGCCGAACTGGAACTCCTGCACGATGCCGGTGACGATCCCCATCGCGAAGTTGATCAGGAAGAGCTTGCCCCAGAACTTGGTGGCGCGCAGGTAGGCGGTCTTCCCCGTCCGGACCCAGGCCGTCTCCAGCCCCGCGACCAGCGCGGACAGCCCGATCGTCAGCGGCACGAACAGGAAGTGGTACACGGTGGTGATCCCGAACTGCCACCGCGCGATATCGACCGTATCCATGCCCCGGGCCGCCTTCCGGCTATCTACTACAAGCTGTAGTACTACGTCCTGTGGGACATACTACGGCCTGTAGTACTATCGGTCGTCGTTAACTCCCTCACAGCACACCGCAGGCGCCTACGCTGGCCCGAGGCCCATGGACGCGCTGACCCTCCCGCTGCCTCCGGCGACACCTGGACACGCGCAGAATTCGAGGCGCTGCCCGACAACCTCCCGGTGCGTGTCACCCTCGTCCACGGAGAACTCGTCCGGAGCGCGCGGCCTCGTACGATGCATCAGCGCATCATGCGCCGCCTGGCGACCCGCATCGAGGACGCCGCTCCCGGCAACTGGCACGTCGACGCCGATGTGGACGTCCTCTTGGACGACGATGAGCTCAGGGGCTAGGCGTTGCCCGTCCCCGATACCCAGCAGCTGCGGCGGATCAAGGCTGGTTAGACGGCCGAGCCATGTGAGACAGGAAGACGCCTCGCAGCTCTCGGTGCGGAGAGATGCGAGGCGTCTTGCCTTGGGGCTAGCCGCGGGGGACGGTGCAGCCTGAGCGGTTGAAGTCGAGGGTGGTTCCGGGGGCTATGCAGTTGGCCAGCGTGTAGGTCTGCTGGGCGTAGCCGATCTGGCGGCGGACGGTGACGTTGCCCTGCTCGTCGACCTCGCAGGGGTTGTTCAGGGTGCAGCGGCCGCCGCTCTCGTTGATGGTGTTGTTGACGCCGATGACCTTGCCGGACGCGCCGTCGATGGCCGGGGAGCCCGAGGTGCCGCCGATGACGTTGCACTGGGACGTGTAACGCAGCGAGTCCTTCCACGTCCACTCGGACTCACGGACGCGGTAGGCGAACCCGTCGAGCTGGCACGTGTAGATGCGCTTCCAGTAGCCGGAGACGACGTGCAGCGTGCCGCCGGACGCCGGGCGCTGGAGGACCATCTCCAGCGCGCGGGTGTTGTACTGCTGCTGGATCTGGGCGTAGGTGCTGCTGAGCTTGTACAGGGCGGCATCCGTGTCGGTCATGGTGCCGTACAGCACGGACGTCGCGCGCAGGGTGCCCAGGTCCCCGCCGCTGGAGTTCAGGAGGGTGAACGTCCGGCTGGACGCCCGGTTCGTGATCACCTGGCCCGCGGACGGCATGCCCGTCTCCAGGCAGTGGCCGTTGGTGAGCACCATCGCCGGGTCGCTGTCGGCGGAGTTGGGGGTGCGGACGACCGAGCCCGAGCAGTTGCTCAGGGCGACGATGCCGGCGAAGTCGGCGGCCTTGACCTGCGGGGCGGCGGCCTGCGGGGCGGCGGCCTGGGGGGCGGCGGCCTGGGGGGCGGCGTACGAGACGGACGCCATGGCGATCAGGGTTGTGAGCGTAAGGAGCGCGGCGGAGAGTACGCCGAGAATGCGTCTTTGCATGGCGGGGGGTCCTCCGGGAGGGTCGTGTGCGGCGGGCGGGCGCCGCTGGCGAGGGAGCTGCCGGGACAGGCGGCGGGCGGCCATGGAGAACCCGCCGGGGGCGGACGTCCCGGCAGCGTGATGCTAACCATGGGCGCGGCGTCCGGGAAGGGGTGATTTGTCTGATCTGGCACACCGCCGTGAACTCGGCAGGGATTGCAAAGGGACATGCCCACCCGGCGGTGACAATCCGCAGAATCTCCCGATTCATGATCGCATCGTTAGACTCCCCGGCATGGACCTCAGGGACGCGACGCGCATGATCCTTTCTGAGTCCGCGGCCCATCCGGAGCTGCTCCGGGTGACCCGGCAGGCGCACGACCGGCTGGCTCTCGGGCACCAGGTGGCGCACTCCGATCTGAGCTGGATGCTCAGGGAAGCCGCGCGTAAGAACGTCTACCCCGGCCTCCACTCGCGTTACGGCGTCGCGGCCTTCGACGAGATGGTCACCGTGCTGTGCCGCGAGATCGACCGCCAGGCCCCGGTCGCCGTTCAGCGCGGGTGATCCGGGAAGGTGCGCGTCAAGGGCAAGGGGCCGCCGGATGCGGAGCATCCGTGGAATGAGATCGTCCCTGGTCTGTGGATGGGCGGGCACCATTACGCCGCGGCGTCCGGAGAACGCATACCGGCGGTCGTGACGGACCAGTTCGACACCGTCATCAGCCTCTACCAGCAGGACGGCCATGGGCCGCCGCCGAATGTCGAGCACCACTGCGCCGAGATGCCCGACGCTCCGTTGACGGCCGAGCAGCTGGAGGCCGTGTGCCGGCTGGCAGACACCGCCGTTGACGCGCTCCGGCAGGGGAAGCGTGTCCTCGTCCGGTGCCATTCGGGTTATAACCGGTCGGGGCTCGTCGTCGCGCAGGGGCTCGTCGGAATGGGGTATTCAGCGGACGACGCGGTGTTCCTCGTCCGGTACCGCCGGTCGAAATGGGCGCTGAACAACCATGTCTTCGTCGACTACCTAAGCACCGGGCTGGACGTCGCGCGCCTGCTCACCGGGCTCGACGACCTCGCCCAGGACGGCGATCACTGAACGGCGGCGGCCGTCGCGTGGAAGGTGCGGCGGTAGGCGGACGGTGACGTTTTCATCGCCCGGACGAAATGGTGCCGGAACGTCACCGGGCTCTCGAAGCCGACCGCCGCGCCGATCTCCTCGATCGGCGTGCGGCCCTCCTCCAGCAGCGGCAGCGCCGCCATGATCCGCTGGGCGATGACCCAGCGGAGCGGGCTCGTCCCCGTCTGCCGGCGGAAATGCCGGATGTAGGTGCGCGGCGCGAGGTGCGCTTCCTGGGCCAGGCGCGCGACAGTTATCGGCTCCGTGAGATGGGCGAGTGCCCACGCCATGCTGCGCGCGACCGCGTCGTCGTCCGCCGGAGGCGTTACGGCGGCCTCCACGAACTGCGCCTGGCCGCCCTCCCGGTGTGGCGGGACGACCAGCCGCCGCGCCACCGCGTTCGCGATCCGGGCGCCGTGGTCCTTGCGGACGAGGTGCAGGCACATGTCGAGCCCGGCGGCGCTGCCCGCCCCGGTGAGGACGTCGTCGCCGTCCACGTAGAGGACGTCCGGGTTCACGCGCACCTTCGGGTAGCGGCGGCGCAGCAGGTCGGCGTATCGCCAGTGTGTGGTGGCCTCGCGTCCGTCCAGGAGGCCGGTGGCGGCGAGGGCGAACGCGCCCGAGCAGATCGACACGACGCGGGCGCCGCGGGTGTGGGCGTGCCGGAGTGCCGCGACGACGTCGGGCGGGGGCTCGTCCCGGACGTCGGGGACGGCGACGACGATCACCGTGTCCGCGGCCGCGAACTCCGCCAGGCCGTGCTGGGTGGTCATCGTGAAGCCGCCCACCGCCCGGATCGGGCCGCGCTCCGGCGAGCAGACCCGCAGGTCGTACCAGGGGACGTCCAGCTCCGGACGGGGCAGCCCGAACACCTCGACGACCGAGCCGAGCTCGAACGGCGCCATCCCGTCGAACGTCAGCACCGACACCGTGTGCCGGCGAGCCGGCGGAGCGAGGGCCACCATGGCGAAATCTTAGCGATAGTCGGCGATCAGGCCACTGCCGGGACGGGGTGACCGCCGCGCAGGATGGGGCCGTACGCGATTTCCGGCTCAAGGAGTGTCAAATGATCGACTTCCTGTCTGCGGCGTCCAGCGAGGAGGCCGTCCGGCATTTCGCCGCCCGCCTGTCGTTCGAGACGGACGTGTCCGACGTCGCCGACGACATCGGCGGTGACACGATCGTGGTCGTCGATTCGCGCGGCACGCAGAGCTGGCAGCAGGGGCACATCCCCGGCGCGCTCCATCTGCCGACCCCGGAGATCGCCGGACGCGCCGCGTCGCTGATCCCGGACGGCAGGACCGTGGTCGTCTACTGCTGGGGCCCCGCCTGCAACGGCGCCACGAGGGCCGCGCTGGAGTTCGCGAAGCTCGGCTATCCGGTCAAGGAGATGATCGGCGGATTCGAGTACTGGGCCCGCGAAGGGTTCCCCGTGGAGGCCGTCCCGGGGACCGTCACGCGCCGCGCGCCCGACCCGCTCACCGCGCCCATCAGGGCCGTCTCCTGCGACTGCTGACAGCCCGTCGGACGAGTGAGCTTGAATGTTCCGGCAGAGGCGGGGCATAACGAGGTGCCCCGCCGACGTTAGACTCTAGGAATCATTCTTCGACGCCCCTATGGCGTCAGGCTCGTCCTTGCAGCCCACGCGGACCGTGGTGCCTCCCGAGACGTGCCCCCCTCTCGGAAGGTAATGCGTGACCACAGCTGCTGCTGCACAGAACCCGTCCATGCCCGAAAGCGCGGGCGATGAGCGGGTTCCCACGTTCGCCGAGCTCGGCCTCCCGGCCGCGCTGGTGAGCTCCCTCGCCCGTCAGGGCATCGACGCGCCGTTCCCGATCCAGGCCGCCGCGATTCCCGACATCATGGCCGGACACGACGTCCTCGGACGCGGCAAGACCGGCTCCGGCAAGACCCTGGCCTTCGGGCTGCCGCTGCTCGCCCGCCTCTCCGGCCGCAAGGCCGCGCCGAAGCGCCCGCTGGCGCTGATCCTCGTCCCGACCCGCGAGCTGGCCCAGCAGGTCCAGACGAACCTGGAGCCGCTCGGCCGCGGCCTCGGGCTGCGCTTCAAGACCGTCATCGGCCAGACCTCGATGTTCAAGCAGATCGACGCGCTGCGCCGCGGCGTCGAGGTCCTGGTCGCCACGCCCGGCCGGCTCAAGGACCTGATGCGGCAGGGCGCCTGCGACCTGTCCGACATCGAGATCGCCGTGCTGGACGAGGCCGACCACATGGCCGACATGGGCTTCCTGCCCGACGTCACCGACATCCTCGACGCCGCCAAGCTCGGCGGGCAGCGGCTGCTGTTCTCCGCCACCCTCGACAAGGACGTGGACGTCCTGGTCAGGCGGTACCTGAGCAACCCGGTGACGCACGCGATCGGCCCGGTGGACGAGTCCGTCGACACGATGGACCACCACCTGCTCCTGGTCGCGCCGAAGGAGAAGTCCGCGATCACCGCCGAGATCGCCAACCGCGAGGGCCGGACGATCCTGTTCGCCCGCACCAAGCACGGCGTCGACCGGCTCGCCAAGCAGCTCGCCCAGGTCGGCGTCCGCGCGGCGGGCCTGCACGGCGGCAAGAGCCAGGGGCTGCGCACCCGCACGCTCGCCGAGTTCCGCGAGGGCTCGATCAGCGTGCTCGTCGCGACCGACGTCGCCGCCCGCGGCATCCACGTGGACGACGTGACGCTCGTCATGCACGTCGACCCGCCCGCCGACCACAAGGACTACATGCACCGCGCGGGCCGTACCGCCCGCGCCGGTGAGCGCGGCACCGTCGTGACGCTCGTGCTGCCGCACCAGGTGCGCGCGACGTCCGCGATGACACGCCGCGCGGGCATCGAAGCGCCCCGCGTCCGGGTGACGATGGGCGACGACGAGCTCGTCAAGCTGACCGGGGCACGGCCGCCGTCCGGCATCCCGATCGAGGGGCCGATCATCCCCGAGCGCCCGCGCCGCGGCGAGGGCGGTGGCCGGGGCCGTCCGGGCGGACGCCGCGGCGGACGCGGCCCGCGCTCCTTCGACCGCGAGGGCGGACGCCGCCGCAGCGGTTCCTTCGAGCCGCGCAGCGGTTCGTACGAGTCGCGCGGCGGCTCCTACGAGTCCCGTGGTGGTTCGTTCGAGTCCCGTGACGGCGAGCACCGCGGCTCGCACCCCGGCGGCGACCGTCGCGGAGGCGGCCCCCGCACCGGCGGCGGCCCCCGGACGAGCGGCGCTCCGCGCACCGGAGGCGGTCCGCGCTCGGGTGGCGGCTCGCACGGGAACCGCCGAGGCGGCTCCTACACCTCCGACCGCCGCGACAGCGCCGACCGCCGCACCGCGCGCTACAACTGACAAGCACCACGCTGGAGCCCCGCCCCACAAGGCGGGGCTCTTCGCTTGCCGGTGCCGCCCCGCCCGCCAGCGTCAGCCGGCTTCCTCCCGGAGGGCGCCGTCATCGCGCTGGCCGGACTCCTCCCGCAGCTTGTCCTGAAGGACCTGGAGACCCTCAAGACCGTTCACGGACAGCGCCGCGAGCTCGTCCAGCGACATGAGCGGAGGGGTACGCAACGGCGGCTGCCAGCCGTTCTCCTCGTCGTGGGAGCGCAGGATCTTGGCCGGGACGCCGCCGATCACCGCATGGTCGGGGAACTCCCCCCGGACGACGGCGCCGCCCGCGACCGCGACGTTCCGGCCCAGCCGGGTGCCCGGCAGGATGATCGCGCCGGTCCCGATCCAGCAGCCGTCGCCGATCACGACGGGGTTGTTCTCCGGCCACTGCCGCCCGATCGGCGTGTCCAGGTCGCCGTAGGAGTGGTTCTGGTCGGTGATGTAGACGTTCGGGCCGGTGAACACGTCGTCGCCGATGACGATGGACTGGTGGCCGACGATGTGCGTGCCGCGCCCGATCGAGCAGCTCCCGCCGATGCGGACGACGACGTCCGGGCCGAGGTCGAGGCCGGGGACGAAACCCGCCGAGATGGTGACGTGCGTCCCGACGAGCGTGTGGTCGCCGATCGAGATCCACGGCTCGCCGTAGACGGCGCCGACCGGGAAGCCGATGCACACGCCCTCGCCCAGATACGCGAACCTGCGGCGGCCGGGCGTCTGCGGGGTGATCTCACCGCGCCGCTGGACCCACTCCATCGCGCGGTGCAGGGCGATGTGAACGCCCTGGCGGGCGCGCTGCCTGGCCCCGTCCGCCACCGCCTGCCGGATCGAGCGTTTCCGCGACATGGCGTTCACCGTACCGGTTGGTAGCAACCCCGGGGACAGAGGGGACGCAACGGACCACCACCCACCGAAGCACGCAACGAACGACCCGCGCACACGACCCGCGCACGGCGAAGGGCCCGGTCACGGATGACCGGGCCCTCTATCCGCCCTAGAGAGCGGAGGGGTGGATCAGTGCGGCGAGTTCACCTGACCGTCGACGTCGGCGCCGCTGACCGTCATGGAGTCGGCGGACGTGGCGTCCCCCGCATGGTCACCGGAACCCTTGGTCAGGTCGCGGATGACGCCGCGCCGCGTCGCGACCGCGCCGGCCACGCCGACGGCGGCGACCACCCCCATCATCGCCATGAGCGCGCCGCGCCCCGGCCTGGTCCGCTTCGGCGGTTCCATCCGGTGCGCCACATCGCTCAGAAACGTGCTCACCCGCGGGGCCAGCCCGGTCTCCACGTACCGGGCGGCCTGCCGGAGCCTCGGTGCGCTCCATTCGCGGACGACCATGACGCGCTCGCCCGCGACGGGCACGATCCGCTCGGCCGCCGAGGACGCGCCCTGCCGGCACATGTCGGCGCCTTGGCGGGCCGTCTCCTGGACGCGTCCGAACCGTGTCAGACCGTCCTCCTGCGGCTTCCGGCGGATATTGATCATTAGGGACACGCTAACCTCCCTGTTTGCGAGGTCCTGTCGTGCAGCCTTCCCAGGAACCGGGGGGTAAACCCTGAACACGCGACCATCAGGTCACCGAGCGTGACATATTCGGGCATGATCGTGACCACGCCATCGGACGTCACATAACCCACTCAACGAGGAGGAGGCCAGAGTGGCCAACGAGATCTTCGCGAAGCTGAACACCTCGCTCGGCACGATCGTCGCCCAGCTGTACCCGGAGCAGGCGCCGGAGACGGTGGCGAACTTCGTCGACCTGGCGGAGGGGAACCGGACCTGGCACGATCCCCGGACCGGCCAGAAGTCGGACGCGCCGCTCTACGACGGCACCGTCTTCCACCGGATCATCGACAAGTTCATGATCCAGGGCGGCGACCCGCTCGGCACCGGCACCGGCGGCCCCGGCTACGAGTTCAAGGACGAGTTCCACCCCGACCTGAAGTTCAACAAGCCCTACCTGCTGGCGATGGCCAACGCCGGGCCCGGCACCAACGGCTCGCAGTTCTTCATCACGCTCAGCGTCGGGCACACCCAGCACCTGACCGGCCGGCACACCATCTTCGGCAAGGTCATCGAGGGCACGGACGTCGTCGACCGCATCGGCAAGGTCGAGACCGGACGCGGCGACCGCCCGACCGAGGACGTCGTGCTCAAGTCGGTGACGATCGAACGCCGTTAGTCGTTCCATAGGGTGAGACCTGGTAACGGCCCCTACGGAGCCCTAGATGAGCACAGACGACCAGACGCCCGCTCCCGAGACCTCGGTGCCGACCTGCTACCGGCATCCGGGGCGGGAGACGTACGTGCGCTGCACCCGGTGCGACCGCTTCATCTGCCCCGATTGCATGCGGGACGCGGCGGTCGGGCATCAGTGCGTCGAGTGCGTCGCCGAGGGCAACCGTGGCATGCGCAAGGCGCGGACGGTGCTCGGCGCGCGGGGGTCTTCGTCGGCCGTGCCGGTCGTCTCCTACACGCTCATCGGCGCGTGCCTGGCGGCTTACCTGGCCGAGCTGGCGTCGTGGCAAGTCGTGTGGGATTTCATGATGCTCGGCCGCGCCGTGCTGCCGGACGGCACCGTCGGGGGCGTCGCAGAGGGCGAGTGGTACCGGCTGTTCACCACGATGTTCCTGCACCAGCGCGGCGGGACGTTCGGCATCGCCCACATCCTGTTCAACATGTGGGCGCTGTGGGCGGTCGGCCCCTCCCTGGAGCAGGTGCTCGGACGGTGGCGCTTCCTCGCCCTGTACGTGCTGTCGGGCCTGGGCGGCTCGGTGCTGCTGTACCTGGTCGGTGCCCCGAACGACGCGGCCGTCGGCGCGTCGGGCGCGATCTTCGGCCTCTTCGGGGCGTTCTTCGTGATCGGCCGCCGGCTCGGCAGCCCGGTCGGGCCGATCGTGTTCCTGCTGGTGATCAACCTGGTGATCACGTTCGGGGTGCCGAGCATCTCCTGGCAGGGGCACATCGGCGGGCTCGTGGTCGGCGCGGCGCTCGCCGCCGCCTACGCCTACGCGCCGGCGGCGCGCCAGCGCGTGATCCACATCGCGGCGCCGGTGCTCATCTTCGCCCTGCTGGCGGTTCTGGTCCTGGTCAGGACGGCGGATCTCACCTCCGCGACCTAAAGGCGCGGGCGCCGCGGCCCACCGGCGGCGGCGTCCGGGCACTTCCACCTCATTGGAACGTGCCACTCTACCAAAACGACCAAATCACGACCGTGCACACGGCCGACACCAGCCGCACCGGGCCCCTCAGGGCGCGGCGCGGCCGGTGTCCGGCTGTGGAAAACCTGGGGATAGCCGGGGTGGGAGATGCCCGGCCTGTGGATAACTAACGGTCAGCGCCACTTGGTCGACAGGATCACGCCGAGGATGATCGCGGCGAAGCCGATGCCGAGATTCCAGTTGTGCAGGTCGGTCATGTACGGCACGTCGGTGCCGGTGCTGGCGGTCACGTAGAAGACCGCGATCCAGATCAGGCCGATGAGCCACAGACCGACCATCGTGGGCACCAGCCAGCGCGGGCTGACCTCCGGGGCCTTGGACTTCTGCGGGGGCGTGTAAACGGCCTTCTTGCGCACTTTGGACTTGGCCACGGTGGATTCGATCTCCTCGGGCGTCCGGCGGCCGGAGCGCCGGACCGCGCATGGGTGTTTTGTCGGTTAGCGTAGTCGCTGGTGTGCAGAGTACGGCTTCCAGCGTGGGGAAGCATCATCCCAGTTCTCACGCTCCTCGCGGGAACCCTGTTCGCGGCGAGCGCGAGCACGGCCCGCGGCACGAGCCTGCGCGAGCAGGGCCGCACCCGTGTCACCGAGCTGATCGCCGCCGAGCAGCACCGGAGCCGTCAGGAGCGCGCCGAGTACCGGCGCCTCCGCCACGAGGTCGACGGTATCTCCCGGGAGGCCGGACGTCACGACGCCCGCGTGAAACACGCCCAATCCGAAGCGGACCAATTGGCGTCCCGCGCAGGATTCACCCCACTCACAGGCGCGGCCGTCCAGGTTTCTCTGGACGACGCCCCGCAGCCGGCCGACATGCCCCGCGACGTCCGTCCCGACGACCTCGTCGTCCACCAGGCGGACGTGCAGGCCGTCGTCAACGCGCTGTGGGCCGGCGGCGCCACCGGGATGCAGATAATGGACCAGCGGGTGATCTCGACGAGCGCGGTGCGCTGCGTGGGCAATACGCTGATCCTCCAGGGCGTCGTGTACTCCCCACCGTTCCGGATCACCGCGACCGGCGACCCGGAACGGCTCCACGCGGCGCTCGGCGCGTCCCGCGAGATCGCGATCTACCGGAAGTACGTCCACGCGTACGGGCTCGGCTACTCGGTACGGACCGTGGAACGCGCCACGTTGCCGCCCTACACCGGCAACGTGACCATGAAGCACGCTACGGTGCCCACAGGCGGCTAGCCCCGGAGGAGGACGCTCGGTGCGGACGGTCATCCGTGGCATGGGCGAGCTGTGCATCACCGCCGGACTGATCCTCATGCTCTTCGTCACGTACTCGCTGTGGGGAACCGGCCGCTACACCCAGGATCAACAGAACCGCCTCGGCGACCAGCTCCTGAAGGACTGGGGCAAGGTCACCACCGAGCGCGTAAAGCTCGGCAAGGGCCTGGCGATGATCCGCATCCCCCGCTTCGGCCCGGACTACCGCTTCGTGATCATCGAGGGCGTGGAGCGCAAGGACCTCCGCAAGGGCCCCGGCCACTACCCCGGCACCGCACTCCCCGGCCAGATCGGCAACTTCGTGATCTCCGGCCACCGGACGACCTACTCCGCGCCGTTCAACCGCCTGGGCGAGCTGAAGCGCGGCGACAAGATCCTCATAGACACCCGGGACAAGCAGTACGTCTACACGGTCACCGGCCGCGACATAGTGAAACCCTCCGCGACAGAGGTGACCGCGCCCGTCCCCCAACACCCGAAGCGCAAGCCGACCAAGCCGCTGATCACCCTCACCACCTGCCACCCCAAGTACTCCGCCGCCGAACGAATGATCATCTTCGGCGAGCTGGCGTCCGCGCTACCTCGCGTGAACCAGCCCGCCGCCGGAACCTAGGAGGCACCCCGTGTACGCCTGGATCTGGCGCCACCTGCCGGGCGAATGGCAGACCAAGACCGCCACGGCACTGGGCTTGATCATCGCCATAGCCGCCATCTTCTGGTACGCGGTCTTCCCGTGGGTAGAACCCAAGGTCCAGTTCGACCAGGGCGTAGTAGACCGCCCACCCCCAACAGCCACCCCAACCCCCCGACGCTGACCACCCGCACGGCCGCAGCCCACCCCGCCGGAACCAGCACCTCCGGACGCAACGACCGCAACCGGCACCGCAACCACGCAACAACCAAACCCGTCGCGATCGCGTCCGAAGGCAGGTTCGAGCTTGCGAGAACCTGATCGCGCAGCGAGCCGCCAGGCGAGCCGGAGCGATGCAGCGATCGCACGCGTTGCTCGACGATGGAGGGCCGCCAAGGCCCGAAGGAGGAGAGCAATGCAAACAAACAAGAGGGCTTCCGCCACTCGGGGGCAATGGCGGAAGCCCTCGATATGGTCTTCGTCACGGGGCCTTGCGACGTTACGGATTTCAACCGAAATTTTCAGATCACTCGCATATCTTCCGGGCCTCCCGCCGAACCCCCAGGTCAGCGCGGTTCGTCCGCGTCCCCCGGTTCAGAAAGATCAAGGGCCCTGAACCTTCCCTTGTGGGAGGTTCAGGGCCCTTGATGGGTGTTCGTCCGGCTAGCCGTCCCCGCCGGGAGGCCAGGGGATGCCTGGGCTCTGGCTGGGCGGGGTCGGCTGGGGTGCCTGCTTCTGCGCCACGTGGATCGTGACGGTGTCACCTGGGGCGACTGTCGCGTCCGGGGTCGGGGACTGGTCGTAGACGAAGCCGGGGGCGACGGGCCTGTCCACCGGCGCCGGGCCCTTCTGCACGTTGCAGCGCAGGCCGAGGCCCTCCAGCTTGGCGCAGGCGGCGCGCTGGCTGCTGTTGAACAGGTTCGGGACCTTGAGGTTCGCCGGGCCGTTGGAGACGACGACCGTGACCGTCGAGCCCTTCGGCGCCTTCGAGCCGCCGGGCGGGTCGGTGCTGATGACGTCGAGGCGTGGGACGGAGTCGCTCGACTCCACCTTCTTCTCGACGTCGAACCCCTGTTCCTCCAGGAGGCTCTTGGCCGAGCTGTAGGGCTTGCCGGTCACGTCCGGGATCTCGACCTCCGAGGGCGGCTTCTTGCCCCTGGAGACCACCAACGTGATCGTTGCGCCCTTGGCCGCCTGGGTGCCGGGCTTCGGGTCGGAGCTGATGACGTTGCCGCGCCCGATCTTGTCGCTGTACTCCTGCTTCGGCTCGCCGACCTGGAATCCGAGCTTGGTGAGCTCGGCGGTGGCGTCGCTCTGGCTGGTGTTGACGATGCTCTGCGGGATCGCGACCTGCTCGGCCCCGCCGCCACCGCCGCTCATCATCCAGCCGATGAGCGCGGCGCCGCCGATGAACAGCACGGCGAGCCCGATCCACAGGGCGGCCTTCTTGCCGGCGCCGCCGCGGTCGTCCATGTCGTCGTAGCGGGCGGGCGGGAGGCCGTAATCGTCCGGCGGGCGCCGCACCTGGGTGCGGGGGCCGCCCGGGTAGCCGCCCATGACCTGGGTGCCCTGCGGCTGCCCGCCCATGAGCATGGTGGACGCGGCCGTGGACGCCACCGGCTGCCCCTGCAGGACGCGCTGGATCTCCTGCCGGAACTCCGTGGCGTTCTGGTAACGGTTGTCTGGCTCCTTCGCCATGGCCTTCAGCACGATCGCGTCCGCCCACTGCGGGATCTGCGGGTCGACCCCGGACGGCGGGATCGGCTCCTCCCGGACGTGCTGGTACGCGATCGCGACCGGGGAGTCGCCGGTGAACGGCGGCTTGCCGGTGAGCAGCTCGTACAGGACGCAGCCCGTCGAGTAGATGTCGCTGCGGGCGTCGACGCGCTCGCCGCGCGCCTGCTCCGGCGACAGGTACTGCGCGGTGCCGATGACCTGCGCGGTCTGCGTCATCGTGGCGGCGGTGTCGGCCATCGCGCGGGCGATGCCGAAGTCCATGACCTTGACCTCGTGCTGCCGGGTCAGCATCACGTTGGCCGGTTTGATGTCGCGGTGGACGATCCCGCCGCGGTGGCTGTAGTCGAGGGCGCGCAGGATCCCGTCGGTGACCTCGAGCGCCTTCTCGGGCAGCAGCGCGCGGTTCTCCCGTAGCAGGTCGCGCAGCGTGCTGCCGTCCACGTACTCCATCACGATGTACGGGATGGAGTTGTCGCCGATCATGTCTTCGCCGGTGTCGTACACGGCGATGACCGAGGGGTGGTTCAGCGACGCGGCCGACTGGGCCTCGCGCCGGAACCGGGCCTGGAACGTGGGGTCGCGGGCCAGGTCGGACCGCAGGGTCTTGACCGCGACGACGCGGTCTAGGCGCAGGTCTCGGGCACGGTAGACCTCGGCCATGCCGCCCCGCCCGATCACCGTATCGAGCTCGTAGCGGCCGCCGAGCAGCCGAGGTTGACTCATATGTGCACTTTCCCTCGTACGTCTACACCTTGTCCTCCGAACCTAGCTTCCCGCTCTGTGTGGGAGAGGGATCCGGGCTCGGAGTTGACGGAGTCGTGGCGCTCTCCGCCGGTGTCGGTGTTTGGTCTGGGGCGGTGCGCGTCGCCCTGTGCGGATTCATGGATGACTTCTGTGTTGGGGACGCCTGGCGGGTCCCCGGCGTTGACGGACGGATCCTATGCGTCCGCGGCCCCTGCGGGACAGTCCGCCTGGGTGTGACACGGGCCCGGTACGTCTCGGACTCGCCCGGCGAGGCGCCTGGGACGTCGACGCTGCCGTCCCCGACGGGCCGTGTGGCGGGGGCGCCGGGCGGGTCCCGCTCGTCCTCGCCGGAGGCGGCGAAGGCGAAGCCCTTCCACAGGGACCCGATCACGATGGCCGTGACGACCAGCAGCACCGCCGCGGCGGAGGTGTACGTCCGTGCCGTGCGCCTGCCGGGGCGCTCGTGCCCGCGCACCGATCCCCTGGTGAGGTTATCCGCCGCCACAGACCCGTCAAATCCAGACAAAACAGACGATTGGGTAACAATCTCGGGTCGTGCCGGGGGACGGGCGGCGGCGTTCACCGGGAGCGGGCGGCCCGTGCTGAGCGCCGTGCGGATCGCCAGGGCCCGGCCGGCGACGGTCGCCGCGTCCACCGGACGCTCCGCGGGATGCTTCGCCAGCATCTCCATGATCAGGTCGCGGGCCGCCGCCGGGAACCGCGGCGGCAGCTCCGCCGGCGCCTCCCGGACGTGCCGCAGCGCGACCTCCACCGGCGTGGAACCGTCGAACGGCGGCGCCCCCGTCAGGCACTCGTAGGCCACCACGCCCAGCGAGTAAAGATCGGCGGACGGCGTCAGCTTCAGCCCCTGCGCCTGCTCCGGGGAGATGTAGTGCGCCGTCCCCATGACCATGCCGGTCGCGGTCTGCGACGCCGCCGCCAGCTGCCGCGCGATCCCGAAGTCGGTGATCTTCAGGACGCCCTCCGGCGACACCATCAGGTTCGCGGGCTTGACGTCCCGGTGCACGACCCCCGCCCGGTGCGCGACGGTCAGCGCCCGCCCCGCCTGGACCAGCAGGTCGAGGACGGCCTCCAGCGGCAGCCCGCCGTCCCGCGCGAGGATCCCGTCCAGCGGCTCGCCCGCCACCAGCTCCATCACCAGGTACGTCCGGCCGTTCTGCTCGCCGAAGTCGTAGGCCTGCGCGATCCCCGGATGCCGCAGCTCGGCCGCGAACCGGGCCTCCGACTCGAACCGGGTCCGCGCCGACAGGTCCGACACGAACTCCCGGCGCAGCAGCTTCACCGCGACCGGATGCCGGGCCACCTCGTCGTCCGCCCGCCAGACCTCGCCCATCCCGCCGACGGCCAGCCGCTCCAGCAGCCGGTACCGCCCGTTCAGGACGAGGCCCGTGCTCACTTCTTCAAGACCTTGGCCATGATCGCCCCTGCGATCGGACCGGCGTTGGTCGCGCCGTCGCCGGACCCCTCGGTCACCACGGCGAAGGCGTAGCGCGGGTTCTCGATCGGGCTGAACCCGACGAACCAGCGGGAGTTCGGGATGCCGGACCTCGGGTCCTGCTCGGCGGTACCGGTCTTACCGGCGATCCGCATGCCCTGGAGGTTCTTCGCGGTGCCCTCCGTGATCACGGCCCGCATCATCTGGGCGAGCTGGTCGGCGTGGTCGCCGCTCATCGCCTCCCCGAACTCCTTCGGGGAGGCGTTGTACAGCTCGCTCTGGTCCTTGGCCCGCACCTTCTGCACCACGTACGGGTTCATGATCTTGCCGTCGTGAGCGACCGCGGCGCCGACCATCGCCATCTGCAGCGGCGTGGCCCGCACGTTCTCCTGGCCGATGCCGGAGCGCGCCGTCCCGTCCTTGCCGGTCTCGACCGTCTTGCCCTTGGAGTCGGTGACCGACACCGGGACCGCGCTCTCCGCCGAGAACATGTCCGGCTCCATCTTGATCCGCTCCCCGAACCCGAACTTCGCCGAGCCGTCGTGGAGCTGCTGGATGCCCATGTCGAGCGCCATCTTCGCGAACGAGGTGTTGCACGACTCGGCGAACGCGCCCTTCAGCGGGGCGGTGCCGGCGCAGCTGCCGCTGTCGTGCGAGTTCGGCAGCGGTTTCCCCGACTCCGGCAGGATCAGCTGGCCGGTGAGGACGCTGGAGGAGATGCTGAGGTTGAGCCGCTCCATCGCCACCGCCGACGTGACCGTCTTGAACGACGAGCCCGGCGGGAACGTCTGGCTCAGCGCGTTGTCGACCAGCGGCCGGATGACGCCGTTGCCCTTCTCCAGCTGCTCCAGCCGCTTCGCGCCCTTGTCGCCCGTCTGCGGCGCGACCTCGTTCGGGTCGTAGGACGGCCACGACGCCGCCACCTTGATCGCGCCGGTCTTGATGTCCAGCACGACGGCGCCGCCGCGGCGGCCCTGCTGCGTCTTCGCCTTCAGCTGCGCGTACGCCGTCCGCTGCGCGTCCGGGTCGATCGTCAGCTCGACGTTCGCGCCCTCCGCCTTCTTGCCGATGAACGTGTCGAACCAGCGCTGCTGCGTGATCCGCTTGTCGTTGCCGCCCAGCAGCGAGTTGTAGGCCCGCTCGACCTGCGAGGCGGTGCCGCTCGTCGTGAAGGCCCCGGTGATCGGCGAGAAGATCGGGCCGTCCTTGTAGACCCGGGAGTACTTCTCGCTGTCGGTCTTGAACTTCTCCGACGCCACCAGGACCTCGCCGCCCGCGCTGATCTGCCCGCGCGGCGACTTGAGCGGGTCGGCGTACTGCCGGGCGTTGTTGGAGTCGGTCCGCAGATCTTCCGCCTGGCTGCCCTGGACATAGTTGACCTGCGCCATCAGCCCGAAGAACAGCAGCAAGGCGAAGATCGCCACCCGTCGAACCGGCTTGTCCATATTCATGGGACGGAAATCACCTCGTGCTCACGATCTGGGTCATGCCCTCGTCCTGGATCGCCTGCGGGGCCGGCTTGCGCGCGTCATGGCTCATCCGCACCAGGATCGCGATCAGGATCCAGTTGGCCATCAGCGACGAGCCGCCCTGGGACAGGAACGGCGTCGTCAGGCCGGTGAGCGGGATCAGCTTGGTCACGCCGCCGACGATCACGAAGACCTGGAGCGCGAGGACGAACGAGACACCTCCCGCGAACAGTTTCAGGAACGGGTCGCGCGCCGCCACCGCGGTCTTCATCCCGCGCTG
Organism: Actinomadura sp. 3N508; assembly: GCF_044326375.1. Taxonomy (NCBI): domain Bacteria; kingdom Bacillati; phylum Actinomycetota; class Actinomycetes; order Streptosporangiales; family Thermomonosporaceae; genus Actinomadura; species Actinomadura sp. 3N508. The sequence goes on along the minus strand of NZ_JBIRAX010000010.1, from coordinate 4,475 downwards.
CACGATCAGCGAGTAGATCAGCAGCAGCGCCATCAGCCCGGTCAGCCCGAGCTCCTCGCCGATCGAGTCGAAGATGAAGTCGCTGAACGACAGCGGCGTCCGCCACGGCTCGCCCTGCCCGAGCCCGGTGCCGAGGACGTCGCCCTCCGCGAGCGCGTACAGGCCCTTCATCAGCTGCGCGCTGTCGGAGTACTCCCCGCCGAGCTCGGCGCACGCGCTGAAGCCCGGCGAGATCACGCCCGGCTTGTCGAACCGCTTGTAGATCTCGGTGTTGGGGTTGACGGGGACGACCTTGCCGCTCTCCAGCAGGCAGCCGCCGTCGAAGTACGGCTTCGGGTTCTGCCAGATGTCGATGCGCTGGTTCACGTGACCCATGAACGGCAGCAGCGTCGCGACGAACACGCCCGCCGCCAGCAGCCCGACACCGATCACGACCCACGACACCCGCTGCGTCGCGATGTACAGCATCGAGATGAACAGGCCGAAGAACAGCAGCGCGGTACCGAGGTCCTTCTGGATGAACAGGACGCCGAGCGAGAAGAACCAGAGCACCATGATCGGGCCGAGGTCGCGGGCCCGGGGCACGCTCAGCGGGCCGATCTTCTTGCCGATCAGCGACATCGCCTGCCGCTTGTTCACCAGGTAGCCGGCGAAGAACACGACGAGCAGCAGCTTGGCGAACTCGCCCGGCTGCACCGAGAACGGGCCGAGGTTGATCCACACCCGGGCGCCGTTGATCTCCGCGCCGATGCCGGGGACGATCGGCAGCAGCAGCAGGATGACGGCGCTGAGGCCGATCAGGTACGTGTAGCGCTGCGCGGTCTTCGGCGTGAACGACAGCGGAGCGTCGGGCTTGTCGGTGTCCCGCATGATCAGGACGGCGGCGACGAACAGGCCGATGCCGACGAACGACCACATCAGCTGGCTGGGCGCATCGGCGGCGTCCGCCAGGATCTTCTTGCCCGCGGCCGCGGCGGCCTTGCGGTCGTCGCTGGTGTCCAGATCCAGCCGGTAGATCATCGCGAGCCCGACGCCGTTCAGCGCCACCGCCAGCGGCAGCAGCAGCGGGTCGGCGTACGGGGTGAACTTCATCTGGGCGAAGTAGGCGGCGAGCGCCAGCACGGCGAGCCCGCCGCCGTAGACGAACAGGCCGCCGGGGATGTAGCCGTCACGGGCCAGGCCGACCTCCGCGAACGCCGACAGCGTCAGCACCATCGCGAAGATCAGCAGCGCGAACGAGGCCGCGTTGCGCCGCTGGTACGGCAGCCGCGCCCTGATCTGCTCCCCGATCGACTGCATCTACGGCTTCCCTCCGGGACACCCGGCGGGCTTGCCGGCGCCGCCCTGGGCGCACTTGTCGCGGCGGTCCGTCATCTCCTTCAGCCGGGCCTGCGCGCCGGCCCGGCCGATGATGTTCTTGACCGTGCCGTCCTTGATCGCCTTGACGTCGGGCGTGGTCAGCGTGGTGAGCTGGACGTTCGTGGGCTTCACGTCCTCCTTGCAGCTCTGCTGGCTGCGGCCGCGCACGACGATGACGGTGCCGTCCTGCTCCAGGAGGCTGTACTTGCAGACCCGGTCGACCAGCAGCTGCCACTCGTCGGGGCCGTCGACCGAGTAGGTGGCCTTCACTTCCTGCTGGAGGTCCTGGGGGAGGTCTTCGATCATGATGGGCTGGAGGTTCGGCACGTTCGCCTTGCGGGACATGCTGATGCCCAGCAGCGGCTGCGGCGACCCCCGGTACAGGACGGCCTGGCCGTTCTCCGCACCGATGTAGTGGCCGCTCCGGACGAGCTGCACCAGCACGACCCCGCCCGTCACGACGCACACGACGACCACGCCCGCGACGACGAAGAGCCACGTCCAGCGGCGCAGGCCGCCCCGGCGCGCCCGCGCCGGTGCCGGCTGCATCGCGCCGCCCGCCATCGGCGGACCGCCCATCGGGTCGCCCATCGGCGCCTGCGCGGGGGCCGGCGGCGGGGGCATCTCGTCGACGGCGACCGGCGGCTGCGGCCTGGTGTCGCGGAGCTGCGCGGCCCGCCCGGCGGGCGTGTCGGCGGCGGTCGTGTTCGCGCCCGGCCCCCCGCCCGGCGGCTCCGGCGGCGAGGCGTTGGCCGCCGCGCCGACCGCGTGCCCCGGCCCGCCCGTCGGCGGCTGGCGCTCCAGGTTGACGACGTCCGCGACCACGCAGGTGATGTTGTCGGGGCCGCCGCCGCGGTTCGCCAGGTCGATGAGCTGCCGGACGGCCTGCTCCGGGTCGTCCACGTCGGTCAGCACCTGGAAGATCGTCTCGGCGGTGACGACGCCCGAAAGGCCGTCCGAGCACAGCAGGTACCGGTCGCCGACCTGCGCCTCCCGGAGGGACAGGTCGGGGTCGACTTCGCCGCGCCCGTCCAGCGCCCGCAGCAGCAGCGAACGCTGGGGGTGGGACGCGGCCTCGTCGGGGCTGATACGGCCCTCGTCCACCAGCGACTGGACCAGCGTGTGGTCGTGCGTGATCTGGAAGAGGCTGCCGTCCCGCAGCAGGTAGGCGCGGGAGTCGCCGATATGGACGAGCGCGACCTGGTTGCCCGCCCACAGCATCGCCGTCAGCGTCGTGCCCATGCCCTGCAGCGCCGGATCGGACTCCACGATGCGGTGCAGGTTGTCGTTCGCCGCCCGGACCGTGTGCTCCAGCGCGGCCAGCAGCTCCGTCGCGGGCAGGTCCTTGTCGAGCGCCCGCAGCGCCTCGATCGCCGCCGCGCTGGCGATCTCGCCGCCGACGTGCCCGCCCATCCCGTCGGCGACCGCGAGCAGGTGCGCGCCCGCGTACGCCGAGTCTTCGTTGCCCTCGCGCAGCATGCCGACGTCGGAGCGCGCGGCGTAGCGGATTCCCAGAGTCATTTGCGCAGCTCGATCACGGTCTTGCCGATACGGACCGGTACGCCGGGCGGAACCGGCATCGGCCGGCTCACCTTCGTGCGTCCGAGATATGTGCCATTGGTCGAACCGAGATCTTCCACGATCCACTGACCGTCCTGCGCATAAAGTCGGGCATGCCGGCTCGAAGCGTAGTCGTCGGTCACTACGAGTGTGGCGTCATTGGCCCGACCGATGGTGATGGGCACCCCCGTGAGGTCGATGACCGTGCCGGCCCGTTCGCCCTGCACGACCACCAGCTTCGTCGGGGCGCCCTGCTGGGCGCTGCGCGGCTGCCGCGGCGGCTTCGGCTGCCGCTGCTCCCGCTCCCGGGGAGGCCGCGGCTGGGACGCGCGTTGGGCCGCTCTCGTCGCGGCCTTCGAGCCGAACAGGTCGGCCCTGATCACGCCGACGGCCGCGATGACGAACAGCCAGAGGACCGCGAGGAACGCCAGCTTGATCAGCGTGAGGGTGAAAGGGGACATCGGAGTCGGGGTTACTCCCTATCGCGGCGGAACACAAGAGTGGTCCGGCCCATCGTCACCCGGGAGCCGTCGACCAGCGTGACCCGCCGGATCGGCTGCCCGTTCACGAACGAGCCGTTGGTCGACCCTAGATCCACGAGAGCGATTTCGGGACCTTCTACGCGTATCTCGGCATGGTGCCGGGACACTCCGGGATCGACAAGGCGCAGGTCGCAGTCCGTGCCGCGACCCAGCAGGGTCACCGGCGTATTGATCTCATAGGTGCGCTGGGTCGTGTCCGACCCCTCGACGGCCGTCGTCACCAGCAGCCGCGGATGCCCCCCGAACACCCCCCCGCGCGCCCCCTGCGGGACGTCGCTCACCGGCTGGCGGATCTCACCGCCCTCCACCGTCGACCCCCGGATCACCCCGGACTGGATGCGGAACATGCCCGTGGCGAGATTCGCGGTGTTCTCGAACCGCACGCGCACCGGCCCCACGAAGGAGTACCCCTGCTCCTTCGCGTACTCGCGCGCGAGGTTCGCCAGCTCCTGGCTCAGGCTGTCGGCGTACACCTGGAGCCGCTGCCCGTCCTGCTGAGAAATCTCGACGACGAAGTCGTTCGGAACGAGCGTCCTGCCCTGCGCCACGATCGCCGCCCGATCGTCCATCTCGCGCTGCACAGCACTGGCAACCTCGACCGGCTGCAGCTCGGACTTGAAGGCACGGGCGAAGGCCCCTTCGACCATGCCCTCGAGCCGTCGCTCGAAGCGCTGAATGACGCCCACGGGCACCTCCCTTCCCCACTGGTAGACGATCGTATCGGTGCGAAGGTTCGCCTGCCGTATCTGGTACCTAACCACTGCCGGCCGCGTGCTAGCCTTTTCAGGCACCCGGAAACCGGGTCCTCACCCTTGGGCGGGTGGCGGAACGGCAGACGCGCACGGTTCAGGTCCGTGTGTCCGAAAGGATGTGAGGGTTCAAATCCCTCCTCGCCCACTCGGAGTTGGGAGTGGTGTGCCCGCGGAGAGCGCGGGGCGCCACTCCTTCGTCGTTTTGCCCGGGGGGCGACCCCCGGACCCCCGATGTGGGGGGCTCCGCCCCCCACGCCCCCCT